>CBDCLC010000001.1:0-1502815 GCA_965218595.1 Acidobacteriaceae bacterium
TCCAGGTGTTGGCGATACCGATGATGGGCTTGGCCAGGTCCTCGCGCGAAAAGCCGACGGAGCGGAAGTAGGAGCGCGCGGCCGCGCGGTTGGGACCTTCGGTGAGGACGCGGGAGTTGGTCTTGCCAGGAACGGTGTTGGACAAAGTTGGAAGCCTTCCTTTCGGATAGTGGGACTGCTCGATGTGCCGGGCCTTCAGCCCTCGTCTGCTTTGCGGGCGGTGGACCTAGGCCTTCGGCCTAGGCTGCGATGTATCGCGCCCTTGGCGCTTGGGCGAGCGGTGACCCCTTGCTCTCGGCCCTTCCAGCGCAATAGGCCGTAAGAGGTTGTGTTCCTTTCAGGGCCAAAGGCCCGGCAGATAACAGCCTGGGGCGCAGCCCCAGGTCCATTCCGAGCAAACAACCGAGGGCTGAAGGCCCGGCACAACGGCGGCGATGTGTCATCCACGAATCCATCTATGCGCTCCCCTTTGGAGCCAGCCAGAACTCGGCGTTGTGGCTTTGCTCGTACCGGTCGAGCTCGGCGGCGTGCCGGAGCGTGAGGCCGATGTCGTCGAGGCCGTTCAGCAGGCACTCTTTGCGGAAAGGGTCAATGCTGAAGTGCGCGTGGAAGCCCTGGTCGTCGGTGACGGTCTGGGCCGCGAGGTCGATGGTGATCCGGTGCTGGGGATTGGCGGTGGAGCGCGTGATAAGCGTGGCGACCTCCTCGTCCGAGAGACGCACCAGCACCATGCCGTTCTTGCCCGCGTTCGAAAAGAAGATGTCGGCAAAGGAGGGCGCGATGACGGCGCGGAAGCCGAACTGGTTCAGCGCCCAGGCGGCGTGCTCGCGCGACGATCCGCAGCCGAAGTTCTTTTCGGCCAGCAGGATCTCCGCGCCGGCGTACTCGGGTTTGTTCAAGACGAAGTTTGGATCGGGCTTGCCCGCGTCCGGACCCTCCTGGATGCGGCGCCAATCGAAGAAGAGAAACTCGCCATAGCCGGTGCGCTCAATGCGTTTGAGGAACTGCTTGGGGATGATCTGGTCGGTGTCGATGTTGGGCAGCGGCAGTGGAACGGCGGCGGAGGTGATGGTGTGGATGGGGGTCATGAGGGTCTCTCCGACTTGCCGGGGCTCTTAGCGCGGGCCTGCAGCCCGCAGATTGGATTTCGTTTGCAGCCTGGGGCTTCGCCCCAGGCTGCGAGTAGCCCGCGCCTTCAGCGCGGCGGCGGACTTGCCGTGCTATTTTCGGTGGCCATGCCGGCGTTGGTTGACGTGCTGGCGTCGGTTGCCGTGCTGGCGTCGGTTGCCGTGCTGGCGTTGGTTGCCGTGCTGGCGTTGGTTGTCGTGCTGTTGTCAGTTGCCGTGCTGGTTTGGAGGTCGGAGCCGCCAGGCGCTGATGGAAGCAGTGGCCACACGAGTTCGGTCTCGAGATCGTTCGGGTTCAAGGTGTCGTGCGGGTTGACGGTGTAGCGCTCGATGACCTCGGCCGCGGTCGCGAGCCGGTGCGCCAGGGCCCAGGCGCGGAACTCGCCCCAGGCGTCCGGAAGCTGGGTGTACGGTCCGCGGTAGAGCGTGCGGGCAGCGTTCATGGCCGGCATCTCTCCCGCCTGAACGCGGCCGTCCGCGGCGAACTCCACATCGATCGGAACGCAGGCGTTGAAGCGGAAGTGATCTTCCGGCAGCTGCGTGTGATGAGCGAACCAGGGTCCCGTAGGCAGAACGCGCTGCTCCTCGAGCGCGGTGAAGAGTTCCGCGAGAGCCAGCGGCAACATCTGCTGCATGGCAGTGCGCGGGATATGAAGTTCGATGTAAGCCATGCGGGTGGCTTCGGTGCGCACGATCTCGGGTGAGGTGATCAGAGAGCTTCGCCCCATCAGCGGGACCCTCCCTGGATCAGCATCTCCGCGACATCCAGCGAGGCGCCGGGCGATGCCCCCTCCTGCGAGCTCCACCGGCGCACGTCCGTCAGGTGCCCCGTGATCGACGCCGCCGCGGCCATCGCGGGCGACAGAAGGTGGGTGCGTCCGCCGCGGCCCTGGCGCCCCTCAAAGTTGCGGTTGGAGGTCGAGGCGCAGCGCTCCCCGGGTTGGAGGATGTCGGGGTTCATGCCCAGGCACATGGAGCATCCGGGCTCGCGCCACTCAAAGCCGGCTGCGCGAAAGATCTCGTCGAGCCCCTCCTGCTCGGCCTGTTTCTTCACCTGCTGCGATCCCGGCACCACCATGGCGCGCACGGTGGCAGCCACGCGACGACCGCGCACGATGCCGGCGGCCGTGCGGAGATCCTCGATGCGGGCGTTGGTGCAGGAGCCCAGAAACACCACATCCACCGCGATCTCTGTCATGGGAACCCCCGGCCGCAGGTCCATATACTCGAGCGCCCGCGCGAAGCTCTTGCGGTCGGCCTCCAAGAGCGCGTCGTCGATCGAGGGCACGCAGGCGTCGATCGAGGCGACCATGCCGGGCGAGGTGCCCCAGGTGACGCGTGGGGCGAGCTCCGAGGCATTGATAGTCAGTTCGCGGTCGAAGATTGCTCCTTCGTCTGTGACAAATGTTCGCCAGTGCGCGACGGCTGCTTCCCATGCGGGATCTTCGGTGGGTTGGGAACCCACGTCCGAAGGTCCGGACGTGGGGCGCCCGGCACCCGGGATACCAGCCGCGCTAATCACAGCTTCGCTCGCAACCGAGGCTCCGGCCGCAGAGGCGCTATGGTGCAGCGCGCCCGAAGGCGAGAAGCGTCGCCCCTTCAGATACGCAAAGGTCGTCTCGTCGGGCGCGATCATGCCGGCCCGCGCGCCCGCCTCGATCGACATGTTGCAGACGGTCATGCGGCCTTCCATCGAGAGTGCACGGATGGCGGGTCCGGCGTACTCGATGACATAGCCCGTGGCGCCATCGGTACCGATGCGGCCGATGATGTCGAGAATGATGTCCTTGGCGGTGACGCCGAAGGGCAGCTCGCCTTCGACGTGGATGCGAAAGGTCCTGGGCCTGGCCTGCGGCAGCGTCTGCGTGGCCATGACGTGCTCTACCTCGGAGGTGCCGATGCCGAAGGCAAGCGCGCCAAAGGCCCCGTGGGTTGACGTGTGCGAGTCGCCGCAGACGATCGTCATGCCCGGTTTGGTCGCGCCCAGCTCGGGCCCAATCATGTGCACGATCCCTTGCGCAGCGTCCTGCACATCAAAGAGCTCGATGCCGAAGTCGCGGCAGTTGCGGCGCAGCGCATCCACCTGCCGGGCGGCGATCGCATCGGCGATCAGCAGGCGATCCTGAACACTCGATGTGGGCACGTTGTGATCGACCGTGGCCAGGTGCCGGTCCGGCCGGCGGACGGTGCGGCCGGCCAGCCGCAGACCCTCAAACGCCTGCGGACTGGTGACCTCATGCACCAGGTGAAGGTCGACGTAGAGCAGCGCGGGCTCGCCGGCAGGCTCGGCGACCAGGTGGGCGTTCCAGACCTTTTCGAACAGCGTGCGGGGAGCGGGGTGGGTGCCGGTTGCGCTTCCGTTTGGGTGTGTGCTCATGGCTGTGCCTTTGGTTCGCCGGTGGTTTCGGCGGGAAGTGTGTTGTGGGCTCCCACCATGGTGGGGGCGACGGTGTGGGGGGTACCGCTGGGATCAACAAGAAAGACGCGGGTGATGTCCTGGAGCTGTTTGGAGCCCGGGGCTGGTTGCGCGGTCCACCCGGCGATGCTTTGGACGAGGGCCGGCGGAAGGTGCGCGGGCGAGAGCGCGCGATTGGGAAAGATCCACAGGGTAAAGGCGGCGCCGGGCTCGCCAGGCGAGCGATTCTCGCTGATCCAATTGAGGGCGGCGAAGACGACGAGCGGCTCCGTGAGGCCGGTGTCGACCCACAGCAGGCCGCGGGAGGAACAGAAGTGGGGAACGCAGCCGGTGGCGGTGAGATATCGATTGCCGGTGCCGGAGACGGTGCCAGAAGCGGCAAGAAACTCCTGTGCGACCTCGGGAAGCGGCTCGCCATGGTTCCAAAAGCTCTGGGGCGCGGTGAGATTGGCCTGGAGAAATGGCAGGAAGCGCGGGTTGGCGGTGAGGAGGTTCTCTCGTCCGTCCGGCGCGGGCTCCGTGTACTGCCACATCCAGGAAAGGTCCTGCGCGCGCGGCTTGCGGTGAAGCGGAAGCGCCGGACTCTGGATCGGTGTCGGTGGCTCGTCCTGCACCTGCGCGCGCAGCGGTGCCGCGACTACAGCGAGCCCGGCGACGGCGAGATGGAGTGGGAGACGCATGGGAATCTAGGGCCTGGGACTCCGCGGCTTGCGGGTGGAAAAGGCCATCACAAGGTTGACCAGAGCAGAAAGAACGATGCCGGCGAGCAGGATGGCAGGCAGCGGCATGCCGCGCCAGAGCTCAATCAGCAGACCGACCAGGATGCCCGCGTTGACAAGCAGCATCTTGCCGCGGATGTCACCGCGCGGCCACCGTTCGAAGCGCATCGGCTAGCTCCCCTTGGCCGCTGGGTTCGCGGCCAGCAGCGGCGTGAGCCGTTCAAGCACCATCTCCCCCATGCCGGAGGTGGTGAGGAGCTGTCCCGCGCCGTCACGCGCGATATCCGGCGTTCGGTAGCCCGCGTCGAGCACCGCGTCGACAGCCTGCTCGACGGCAGCGGCCTCTCGCTCGAGCCCGGCGGAGTGCCGCAGCAGCATGGCCGCGGTCAGCATCGCGCCGAGCGGATTCGCCTTACCCTGGCCAGCAATATCCGGCGCCGAGCCGTGCACTGGTTCGTACAGATTCACCTTGCCGCCGAGCGTCGCCGACGGCAGCATGCCCAGCGATCCTGTGATCACACCCGATTCGTCCGACAGGATGTCGCCAAACAGATTCTCGGTAAGCACCACGTCGAAGTCGCGCGGCCGGTTCATCAGGTGCATCGCCATGGAGTCCACCAGCTGATACTCGACTGTGACGCCCGGGTAGTCCGTGGCGACGTCGTTCACGGTGGCGCGCCAGAGCTGCGAACACTCAAGCACGTTGGCCTTGTCGACCGAGGTGACCTTGCCGCGGCGCTTGCCGGCGAGCTCAAAGGCGATGCGCGCCACGCGATCGACCTCGTCACGCGTGTATCGCATCGTGTTGATCGCTTCACCGGAGCTCCGGTTCCAGGAGCGGGGCTCGCCGAAGTAGAGACCACCGAGCAGCTCGCGCACAAACAGGAGGTCCGCGCCGTCGATCACATCAGGCCGCAGCGGCGAGCTCGCAACCAGCGGCGCGTAGGCCTTTGCGGGACGCAGATTGGCGAACCCGCCGAGCTCCTGGCGAATCCGCAACAAACCTGCCTCGGGGCGCTCGGAGGGCGGCAGGTGGTTGAACCGGTTGTCGCCGACCGCGCCGAGCAGAACGGCGTCCGACCGCAGCGCAAGCTCAAGCGTTGCCTGCGGCAGCGGCGTGCCCTCGGAGGTGATGGCGACGCCGCCGATCGGAGCTTCAGCGAAGCGGAAGTGATGGCCACCGTGCTCCGCCACGGCCCGAAGCACAAGCACGGCCTCGCGGGTGACCTCAGGACCGATGCCGTCGCCGGCAAGAATGGCGATCTGTAACTTCATCGGCTGTACTTACTCCTCATGGCAACAGCAGAGACTTGCAAGGAACGGCACCGGTTCATCCACCCAGTCCGCATGCCTGAGTTCGAGATCGCCACATGGTACACTCGAAGCCCAAAAGGACTCCCCCAGTGACGAACATCCAGATCCTTGTTGCAGTCATCGTCGCGGCGCTCTTTCCTACCATCACGGCCATCATCGGCATTCTTCTGAACCAGAACGGACAGACCCGGATCGAAAACCGGATCTCCGTCATGGAGAGCGATGTGCGCCGGTTCTTTCAGATCCTCGGTGAACACGGGGGCAAGATCGACATACTGACAGCAGACCGCAAGTAGAACGGCATCAGCTCCCGGTGCCGTTCCAGGCCGTTCTTTGGGGGTAGCTTCGATCGAAATCCTTGGCGAGATAGTCAATTTCAGCTTCACTCATTCCTCCAAAAACGACGCTGTCATCCAGCGAAACGGATCGCGGAAACCACGGGTTTAGCGAGCTGCGGATTCGCCCACGCGCATCGGGAGAGGCTCCGGTCGCAGCAGCTTCACCAAGTCTTGGTCGTAAATCGTCTTCTTGCGATCCGCCAGCTCTGTGAATCGCCCGTACACCTCGTTCAGCTCCTCTTTGGCAAGCGGGTGGCCCAGCTCCGCCAGGCGTTGTTCGAGCGCCCGGCGGCCGGAGTGTTTGCCCAGCACCAGCGAGCTCTTGGGCGCGCCCACCGACTCCGGCGTCATGATCTCGTAGGTGAGCGGGTTGGCCATCATGCCATGCTGGTGAATGCCGGCGGCATGCGCAAAGGCGTTTGCACCGACGATCGCCTTGTTCGGCGCGGCTCCGAAGGAGATGCAGCCCGCCAGCAGCCGGCTTGTCGGGTAGAGCTCCGGCATCCTGATCGAGTGGTGGTACGGCAGGCGGTCACGACGCACCGTCAGAACGGCCGCGAGCTCTTCGAGCGCGGCGTTGCCCGCACGCTCGCCGATGCCGTTGACCGCGCACTCCACCTGGCGCGCGCCCGCGGTGATCGCGGCCAGCGAGTTGGCAACCGCCAGGCCAAGGTCGTCATGGCAGTGCGCCGACAGCACCACGCCCTCGATGCCCGGCACGCGCTCGCGCACGCGGCGAAACATCGCGCCGTAGTCCTCGGGAATGCAGTAGCCGACGGTGTCGGGAAGGTTCAGCGTGGTCGCTCCGGCCTGGATCGCGACCTCGAGCACCTCCACCAGGAAGTCGGGATCGGTGCGGGTCGCATCCTCGGGGGAGAACTCGACGTCGTCGGCATAGGTGCGGGCAAGCGCGACCATCTCCGCAATCTGATCGATCGCCTCCTCGCGCGTGATCTTGAGTTTGGCCGCGAGGTGGAGGTCGGAGGTGGAAAGAAAGGTGTGGATGCGCGAGCGCGTGGCCGGCTCGACCGCCCGTGCGGCAGCCTCGATGTCGGCCTGCTTGCATCGGGCAAGCGCGGCAATGCGGGGAGAATCCCCTCCTCGGCCGATCTCGCGCGAGATGGCTTGCACCGCCTGGAGGTCTCCGGCCGAGGCGATGGGAAAGCCCGCCTCGATGATGTCGACACCAAGCGCCGCCAGCGATCGCGCCATGCGCAGCTTCTCGTCGAGGTGCATGGTGCAGCCGGGCGACTGCTCGCCATCGCGGAGCGTGGTGTCAAAGAAGACGATGTGGTCTGCTGCGGGCATGGGCGTCCTTGCTTCCCGTTTCCGGATTCTGCGGTGTGTTCTCATCATAATCACCTCTTATGCGAGTCACGCTTCGTATCACCAGATGTAATACGGTCATCAGCCGGGCAGAGCCCCGGACGAGGATCTCGCCATGGACCTGATCCAGATGGAGACCTTTGTGGCGGTGGCCGAGGAGCGCAGCTTTTCCCGCGCCGCCGCGCGCCTGCATCGCACCCAGCCGGCTGTCAGCCAGAGCATCGCCCGGCTCGAGGCCGAGCTGGGTGAGGTGCTGCTCGACCGGTCCTCACGCGACGGCGCCTTGACCGACGCGGGCGAGGTGCTGCTGGAGTACGCGCACAAGCTGCTGAATCTGCGGGGAGCGGCGACGGTCGCGCTCAGCGAGCTGCGCGAGCTGCACACCGGCCGGCTGAGCGTCGCCGCGAACGAGTACACCTGCCTCTACCTTCTGCCTCTGCTCGATCGGTTCCGCCGGACGCATCCCCGCGTCAAGCTCGCCGTCCAGCGGACCCTGGCAAGTCGCATCGCGGATGAGCTTCTGCTCCACTCGGTCGAGCTGGGGGTGGTCTCCTTCCGGCCGCCCGACCCGCAAATCCGGTCGGTCGTGGTCTTTCGCGACGAGCTGGCCTTTGTGGTCAACCCCAAGCACCGTCTGGCCCGCGCCGGCCGGGTCGCCATCCGCGAGCTGGGCCGGGAGATCTTTGTCGCTCACAACGTGCCCTCGCCGCAGCGGCAAAAGGTGATCCAGGCCTTTCAGCGCCACCGCACGCCCCTTCACATGGCGGTGGAGCTCCCGTCGCTTGAAGCCATCAAGCGCTTCGTCGAGATGGGCAACGGTGTCGCGCTGGTGCCCGGGCTCACCGCTCGCGCCGAGATCGAAAGCGGCCGGTTGGTCCGCGTGGAGGTGCCGGAGCTCGAGATGGAGCGCAAGCTGCGGCTGGTCTTTCGCCGTGAAGCAGCGCTCTCCCACGCGGCCGAGGCCTTTGTGGCGGCGATCGAGGCGTATGCCCGATCGCAGGGCGACCCCTACTTTTTCCAGCCGGAACGCGGCTAGGCTCCACCGGTGTATCGGAATCCTGCGAGCGCGCGGAACATTTTCCGCGGCACGGGTCTATACCGGCAGAGAGTCGCCAGATCCGATCTGGCACGAGGAGAAACGAGATGGCAACGAACGCAACGAGCAAGATGCTGACAATCGCGCTGGGTGGCCTGCTGATAGCGGCTGCACCGGTGCTCGCCCAGACCAGCAACCCGACCGACCAGACCACGCCGCCCGCCGCCCAGGGTGACGCTTCGACCGCGCCCATGCCGGGAGGGCACCATCGCGGCGGCCAGGGCATGGGGGAGCATCGCATCGAGCGCATGACCCGGCAGTTGAAGCTGACGCCGGACCAGGTCAAGGAGGTCCAGAACATCGACGCAAACGCCCGCGAGCAGATGGGCGCGGTGCGCAACGAGACCACCTCGCCTGCCGACCGGCGGCCCAAGATGATGGCGATTCAGCAGGACGCCATGACCAAGGTCCGCGCCATTCTGACCGATGAGCAGAAGTCGAAGTTCGACGCGATGCAGAGCAGGATGCACGAGCACCGGCAGCGTGGGCAGGAGCCCGGAACCCAAACCGGAACCGAGCCCGGGACCCAGACCGGAACCCAGACTGGAACCCCGCCCTCGGCCCAGTAAGGGCTGAGGTCGAAACGCAAACAGGTCGAAGGGGGGCCGGCATCCTTGCCGGCCCCCTTTCCCATTCAGAGCCAGAGCGCGGCAACGCAGGTACAATTGGCGCAGCCCCTCCCAAGGAGCGCGGCTGTGAGCTGCCGGCCGGATGTTGACTCGCCCGGCGCCGCTCCATGATCCTGAAAGCGACTCTGAAAGGGTTTGGCGGAACGAATGATCAAAAGGATGGTACTGGCCGCGCTGATGCTCTCAGCCAGCGTGGCATTGGCTCAGGAGAGCCGGCAGGATGTCAGCCTAAGCGTCACCACGGTCTTCACGCCGGAGGTCCACGGACCCGGCGGCATCCGTCTGAGCAGCACCATCCCCATCGGCGCCCTGGCGAGCTACCGCTACCTCTTGACGCCACGCAGCGGCCTCGAGGCGAACTACTCCTTCGCCCAGAACGTCGCCAAGTATCAGACCCTGGCCTCGGCCCAGACGAACTACCGCGTGCACACCCGGCAGCAGGAGTTCACCGTGGCCTATGTTTACAGCCGCACCTATCGCAACTTCAATCCCTTCGGTGAGATCGGCGTGGGTGCCCTGCGATTTACGCCGCTGCGTGACTTCCGCAGCACCACCTTCGACACCAAGAGCCAGACCCGCATCGGCGGTCTGTTCGGCGCAGGTCTCGCCTACGAGCTCAGCCCCTCGTTCGACGTGCGGATCGAATATCGCGGCATGGTGGTCAAGGCGCCCGACTTTTCCCTTCCCGGCAATGTGCTCCAGACCAACCGCTACGAGCTCGTCTCGATTCCCGCTGTCGGCATCGCCTACCACTTCTAGCATCAGCTCCACAGCGGCCGACGTAGACTGAACACTATGCCTCGCATCTACATGGACGCGAACGCCACGACGCCGCTGCTGCCAGAGGTGCTCGTCGCCATGCAGCCCTTCTGGACCGAGCGCTTCGGCAATGCAAGCTCCACGCACCAGCAGGGGCAGCGGGCGCGCGGAGCGGTCGAGGGCGCCCGGGAATCTGTCGCCGGCCTGCTCGGCTGCCGCGGCTCGGAGGTGGTGTTTACCTCGGGCGGCACCGAGAGCGACAACCTGGCCCTGTTTGGCGTGTTTCCGGTCACGACCGATCGGCCGCTGCACCTGATCACCTCCGCCATCGAACACCACGCCGTGCTTCACGCGGCGGAGGCGCTGGTGGCCCGGGCTCCCGGCCGGGTGGAGCTGACGGTGCTGCCCTGCGACGGCGATGGCGTCGTCACGCCCCGGCAGTTGCGTTCGGCGATGCGGCCCAACACCCGCCTGGTGTCGATCATGTTCGCAAACAATGAGACCGGCGTCGTGCAGCCCGTGGCGGAGCTGGCGCGCATCGCGCACGGCGGCGGTGCCCTGTTCCACACCGATGCCGTGCAGGCCGCCGGCAAGCTGACGCTCGATCTGCGGCCGGACGGTCCCCTGGGCGAGGTCGATCTGCTCAGCATCGCCGGCCACAAGATGTACGCTCCCCAGGGCACAGGCGCTCTGTTTGTGCGGCAGGGCACCCGTCTGGAACCGCAGATGCACGGCGGCTCCCACGAGCGGCAACGGCGTGCCGGAACAGAGAACGTCGCTGGCGTGGTGGGCCTCGGAGCGGCCGCCGAGCATGCCTGCCGGTGGATGCAGGAGGATGCCGCGGAGGATGGGCCAGGCCACCTCGCCAGCCTGCGCGACCGGCTGGAGACGGCTCTGCTGGCCGCGGTCGAAGGTGCGGCAGTCAACGGCGGCGGGGCGGCGCGGACGCCGAACACGGCCAATCTCTTCTTCGAGGGCGTCGATGCCGAGGCGCTGCTGATCACGCTCGATCTCGAAGGTCTGGCGTGCTCGGCCGGTTCGGCCTGCCAGTCCGGCGCGGCCGAGCCGTCGCACGTGCTCACCGCCATGGGGCTGCCGCGGGAGCGCGCCGCCGCCTCCATTCGCCTGTCCCTTTCGCGCATGTCGACGGCCAGCGAGGTCGAGGCGGCAATCCGGATGATCCCGACTGCCGTCGGTCGGCTCCGGTCGATCCGGCGGGCCTAGCGCTTCCGATCGCAGATCGGCGGGCCTAAGGGCTGCCATTTTGCTGCGGCCCCGCATCGAAGGCCCATGAGCGATCCCGGGGAGACTTCAGCGTGGCTCAGAGATCCTTCCGGCCTGCCCGCCCGCACCCCGGACGGCGCCACGCAGGCGGTGATCGAGACGCCCGGCGGCAGCCGCAACAAGTACACCTTCGACCACGAGCGGCACCTCATGCGGCTGGGCAAGGTGCTTCCTGCCGGCATGACCTTTCCCTTTGACTTCGGCTATGTGCCATCGACGCTTGGAGGCGATGGCGACCCGATCGACATCCTGGTGCTCTCAGAGCAGCCGACCTTTCCGGGCTGCGTTCTCACGGCGCGGCTGATCGGCGTGATCAAGGCGGAGGACGTCATGGCGAAGAACGGCGCGGTGCGGCGCAACGATCGCCTGCTGGCGGTGGCCAACGCAAGTCACGAGTATGCGGCGCTGCACGAAGCGGCGCAGCTGCCCGAGACCATGCTGCGCCATCTGGTCGCCTTCTTCGTCAACTACGCCGATCTTCTGCCAAAGAAGACCTACCGCGTGCTTGGCACCGGCGACGCCGCCGAAGCCGAGCAGCTGCTCGAGCAGTCGATCGGGAACGCCGCTGACGCGAACAGGACCGCGTGATCGCTTCGGGTAAGACCAAGGGAAGCTCTGATCAAGACCTTGAAAACGCATTCCGAGTCCCAGGTCTTCTCAACTCCCAGGTCTTCTCTTTGAGAACACCTTTCAGATAAGTCCCATGCAGAGCGTCATCTTGACCGAAGGACGCGTTCCGCGCGTCCGAAGCGGAGAGACCCCTGTCTTTCGCCTTCACTCCCTATGCTGCCAGGCAGCAACGCCGGCTGCAGGCAGGAGTGCAACGCGGCGTCAGCCTCGAACAACAGGGCGGCTGCCGCTTCAGACCCCCGCCCGCCCCGGGCGAGGTTGGACTCTATAATCTTCGTGTCACCACCTCAATCTCAGATCCCCGGAGCCGCTGATCCATGCCAACCACGACCGTTCCGCTGACCGATATCCCGTTGCGTCGCATCAACGGCGAGGCCGCCTCGCTCGCTGACTTCTCCGGCGAGGTGCTGCTGGTGGTCAACGTCGCTTCGCAGTGCGGATACACGCCGCAGTACGAGGGCCTCGAACAGCTCTACCAGCGATTTCACGACCGTGGCTTCGAGGTCCTCGGGTTTCCGGCAAACGACTTCGGCGGCCAAGAGCCGGGAACCAGCGCGGAGATCCAGAGCTTCTGCACCACCCGGTTCTCCGTCACCTTTCCCATGTTTGAGAAGATCGCCGTCACCGGCGAGGGCACGCACCCGCTCTACGCCGCGCTGATCCAGGCGCAGCCCGAGGCCCAGGGCACCGACCCGGCGGTTCGCGAGGAGCTCGACGGATTCCTCCGGAGCACTGGCGCAGGCAGCGCGACCAACCCCGCGCCCGGCATTCTGTGGAACTTTGAAAAGTTCCTGCTCGGACGTCAGGGCGAGGTGCTGGCACGCTTCGCCCCCAACGTCCCGCCGGAGGACCCGCGGCTGATCGCAGCCATCGAATCCGCTCTCTAGCCTCGACTCCCGCAACTTTCTAGCGGCGGACTCCGTCCCCATCTCACCCCCGAAACTCTATGAGGTCCTGAAGCCCCTTGAAGAACGTCCGGTCTCGATCCCTTGTCTGTGCTGCTGCCGCTCTTCCACTCGCCCTGTTCGCCGCGGGCGCCCGCGCCCAGAAGCCGCCGATCCAGATCACGGCCGACCTTTCCGATGGCGCACGCCGCATGTACCACGCGGAGGTGGTGCTTCCGGTGGAGCCCGGCCCCCTGGCGCTGATCACGCCCGAGTGGATCCCCGGCACACACATGCCGTCCGGCCCCGCAGCCGAGATCGCCGGCGTCACCTTCACGGCCAACGGCAAGAAGCTGCCGTGGAAGCGCGACGAGGTCAACCTGTACGAGTTCCACCTCACCGTGCCGGAGGGCGTCACCGAGCTTCACGCTCACCTGGACGCGATCGTGACCTCGCGCGTGACCGATAACATGTCGGTGCTGGAGTGGGAGCGTCTGCTGCTCTACCCGGCAAAGATCCCCGTGCGCGACATCGCCATTCAGCCCTCGGTCACCGTTCCGAAGGGATGGGGCACTGGCACAGCGCTGACGCCCGAAGGCCCGGTGCAGGCACCGGTTAACACCGGTGTGGATGAGGCGCAGCACACCGCCGAGCCGGGTGCCGTCACGACCAGGTACGCGGTCACCAACGTCGAGCAGCTCCAAGATTCGCCCGTGATCACTGGTCGCTACTTTCACGAGTTTCCCCTGGCACCCGAGATCCACCCCAAGCACTTCATCGACGTGGTGGCGGACCACGACGGCGATCAGAATCTGCGTCCATCCACCCTTGCCGAGATCAACAATCTGGTGCGCGAGGCCGACGCGATGTACCGCTCGCACCATTACAACGAGTACCACTTCCTGCTGACACTCTCCGACCGCGCCGGCGGCGAAGGCCTGGAGCACGGGCAGTCCTCCGATAACGGCGTAGGCGAAAAGGGCTTTGCCGACGACGCACACCAGCTGGCCGAATCGGACCTGCTGGCGCATGAGTACACCCACTCCTGGAACGGCAAGTACCGGCGGCCGGCGGGGCTCTACCAGACCGACTTCGCGACGCCGATGATCGGCGAGCTGCTGTGGGTTTATGAGGGCATGACGCAGTACCTGGGCAACGTGCTGGCGGCGCGCTCCGACCTGAAGTCGCAGGCGCAGTACCGTGACATCCTGGCGCTCTCAGCGGCGCAGCTCGACCACAAGCCCGGCCGCGAGTGGCGGCCAACCGACGACACCGCCATCTCCGCCAGCCTCATCCGCGGCGGCAACCAGGCCTGGGTAAACTGGCGCCGGTCGCAGGACTACTACCAGGAAGGCGAGCTGCTGTGGCTCGACGCCGATACCACCATCCGCAAGATGACGAACAACAAGAAGTCGCTGAACGACTTCGTTCGCATCTTCCTCGGCAAGGGCGGCAACACCGGACCTTTGATCGTCACCTACAACCGCGATGAGCTGATCCGCGACCTGAACGAAGTCGTCAAATACGACTGGGGCAGCTTCCTCCACGAGCGCATCGACGAGATCAATCCGCGCGCCGATCTCCGCGGCATCGAGCAGGGTGGCTACAAGCTGGTCTACACCGATAAACCCAACGCTGCCGAGGTGGTCTTCAGCAAGCTTGGCGGCCGTCGCGGCGGTGGCGTGGACGCCTGGTACTCCATCGGTCTGCGGCCCAGCGCCGAGGGCGTGATCTCGGACGTGCTCTGGGGAAGTCCGGCCGACAAGGCCAAGCTCGCCCCAGGGGACAAAATTCTTGCAGTCGATGGCAACATCTTCTCGGCCGACGTTCTCAAGGACGCCATCGACGAGGCCAAGGGCAAGAGCGAGCCCATCCACCTGATGATTCAGCGGGAGTCCTATGTCATCCCCGCCGACATCGATTACCACGACGGTGCCCGTTATCCCCGGCTGGTGCGTACCGACGGTACGCCTGACTACATGGACGACATCACCGCGCCGCTGACCAAGCACCCGGAGACTCCTGGCAAGTCCAGAGACAAATCCAAAGACAACGACAAGGGCAACAACGACTCATCCGGTTCCGAACAGTGAAGGGCCCTGCCGTTCTGAGCCGCCGCGGCGAGGTGCTCTAATGGTCTGGGAACGCTGCCCGGGCAGGAGGTCACGCTCCGAGATCCGCAACGGGGTCACAGAGCGTGCAGGATCAGCTGACTTCCCCTCAGGTGAGGTGTGCTTTTGCCGTTAGCAGCGAGCTCGGGAGCCAAAACCCGAGCCAAGATCAGTTCGGTTGGAACCTATGTGCCGCCCCGCCTGCTGACCAACGCGGACCTCGAGGGAATGGTGCAGACCAACGATGCCTGGATCCAGGAGCGGACCGGCATCCGCGAGCGGCACATCGTCGACCCAGGCGTAGCTACCAGCGATCTCGCCACCGAGGCGGCGCGGATGTGCCTGGAACGGCGCGGTCTGCCGGCAAGCGAGGTCGAGGCCATCCTGGTCGCGACCGTCACGCCGGACATGTTCTTCCCCGCCACCGCCTGCCTGGTGCAGGACCGGCTCGGCGCGCACGGCGCCTGGGGCTTCGATCTTTCGGCCGCCTGCTCCGGATTTCTCTACGCTCTGCAGATGGGGGCCAAGCTGATCGAGAGCGGAGCCCACCGGCACGTGCTCGTGATCGGCGCCGACGTGATGAGCTCCATCATCGACTACACCGACCGCGCCACCTGCATCCTGTTCGGTGACGGCGCGGGCGCCGTTCTGCTCGAGCCCTGCGCGGAGAACGAGATCGGCCTGGTCGACTTCATCCATGAGGTGGATGGCTCGGGCGGCAAGTCGCTCTACATGCCCGCCGGCGGCAGCCTCCACCCCGCCACGATCGCTACGGTCGAAGGCCGCCAACACTTCGTGCACCAGGAGGGCGGCGCCGTCTTCAAGACGGCCGTGCGCAAGATGGCCGAGCTGAGCGAACGCGTCCTCGCCCGCAACGGTCTCTCCGGCGCCGAGGTGGACTGCCTCATCCCGCACCAGGCGAACCGCCGCATCATCACCGCCACCGCCGAGCGTCTCGGCATGCCGGAGGATCGCGTCGTCATCAACATCGATCGCTACGGCAACACCACGGGCGCCACCATTCCGCTGGCCATGCACACCGCGCTTGAAGAAGGCAGGCTGAAGCCCGGGCACACCGTTCTGCTGGCAAGCTTCGGCGGCGGCTACACCGTGGGCACGACGCTTCTGCGCTGGGAGTAGACGGCCCGGAACCGCGGAGACAAGGCAGCAGCAGATTTCCTGACGGTGTCGAGCGAAGCCCGGCGGGATATGCGCCAGCTTCTTCGACAAGCAATCGGGCTGATCACCGTCTGTGACACCACGTAGTAGGACATGTGCTCTGGACGGCTGACGAAGTGCGAAATACAGGGGTCTCTCCACTGCGCTTCGCTCCGGTCGAGATGACATCTCGCAGCTGCGGTCTCTTCTTTTCATCCCCGAAGGGGATCTGCGTTCTTCTTCAAACCCCCGGGTGCGGTTTATTAAGACCAAAGCAGATCGGTCGTCGTAACCGCAGGACGCATCCCACTCCAAACCCGTCATCTCGACCGGAGGACGCGTCCCACGCGTCCGCAGTGGAGAGACCCCTGTATTGCGCACTTCACTCACCGGCCCATCTCTGTCGATCGAGCCACCTGCCGAGCTCAGCGGCTCACCCTTCTACCGCGTAAATCGCACGACGATCTCGGTCCCTGGCGGCACCATCGTTCCCGCCGCCGGAATCTGCTCGCGCGCCAGGCCGCTGCCGACCGGCTTCACTCGAAGCCCCGCGGCGCCGGTCTTCTCCACCACCTCGCGCATCGCCTCGCCGGTAAAGGCGGGCACCGCGACGCGGCGGCCAGAGTCGACCACCACCCCGTGCTCTCGCGCCTCGGCCACCGGGATGATCTGCGGAGAAGAAAGCCTGGCGGTCCTGCCCTCCGCCGCATCCGGCATCGACGAATTGGTGCCGCCACTCGCCACAAAGGCGTCCAGCACGCGCTTCGGCAGCAGACGGAGAATCTCGCCGCCGGTGCCGGAGGCCAGATGTCGCGGGGCCGGGCTTGCCGCACGAGGCTCAACCGGCTCGGCCGCCGCAGCCCCGCCATGCAGCGGGTCATCGGCCGGCAGGCTGTTGACCTGGTCGAACATCGCCTGGAGGTCGGCCGTATTGTCCTCCGGGTGGTCGTCGGCGACCTCCTTCGGCGTGGGCGCGACATCCTTCTTCGCCTTGAGCGGCTGATCGTGCGGCACGCCGAGGTACTCGAGCACCTGCTGCGCCACCTCGGCAAACACCGGGGCGCTGACCGCGCCGCCATACTTGCTGGCGCCTACCGTCGGGTTGTCGATCACCACCGTCACCGAAATCGCCGGATTCGACACCGGCGCGAAGCCCGCAAAGCTGGCCACCAGCTTGGTGTGCGAGTAGGTGTGGGTGGCCGGGTCAATCTTCTGCGCCGTGCCCGTCTTTCCGGCCGACGAGTAGCCGTTCAGCGCCGCTTCCTTGCCCGTGCCCTCGGTCACAATGCCCTGCATCATGCTGCGCATCTTGGCCGAGGTCAGCTCCGAGATCACGCGGTGCGCTCCATCCGGAAGCTTCTCCGGCAGCTCGTTGGCAGGGTGAAAGGCCATCGGCACCAGCCGCGGATCGCCCTTCAGGTTGTCCGAGCTTTCAAGCAGAACGTGCGGCGGCATATACACCCCGCCATTGGCGATGGTGCTGACCATGGTGACCAGCTGCACCGGCGTCACGCCGATCTCCTGCCCGATCGCCATCGACAGGATGCTGGTGGCACCCCAGCGCTTGGGCGCGCGCAGCAGGCCGCGCGTCTCGCTCGGCAGCTCGATGCCGGAGCGGTCGCCGAAGCCGAACGACCGCATGTAGTCGTAGAACTTCTGATTGCCCAGCTTCAGCGCCATCTTGGCCGCGCCCACGTCGCTCGAGTGCTCAAGCGCATACTGCACCGTCACCCGGCCGAAGTGGTCGCTGCGATCGTCATGGAGCGTCCGGCCGTACATCGTCATCGCGCCGCCCTGGCAATCGACGATGTCGCTCGGCTGCACGCCCGCTCCATCGAGCGCCGCCGAATACGTCACCAGCTTGAAGGTCGAACCCGGCTCATACACATCGCTCACCGCCAGATTGGTCAGAACGCTCGCGTCCATGTGTTTCTTGTCGTTGGGGTTGAAGCGCGGCGAAACGGCCAGCGCCAGAATCTGCCCGGTGTGCGGGTCCTGCACCACGATCGTGCCGTGGAGCGCCTTGACCTTCTCCACCTGCGCGTCGAGCGCGCGCTCGGCCATGTACTGGATGTTGGAGTCGATCGTGAGGACAAGGTTCTCACCCGGCAGCGGCTGCTGCTCGTCCGACCCCAGCACATGGTGCTTGGCGTCGACCGCCGTCAGCATGTGCCCGGGCGCGCCGTGCATGTCGTCGTCGAACTCGCGCTCCAGGCCGCCCAGACCGGTGTCGTCGGTGCCCACATACCCCAGCACGTGCGCCAGCAGATCTCCGTTCGGGTAGAAGCGCTTGAACTCCTTCTGCAGGTACACGCCCTTCAGATTCATCTCGCGCACCCGCTGCGCCGTCTCCTTGTCCACCCGCCGCGCCACCCAGGCGAAGTTGCGCGAGGCGTTGAACCGCGCCATCATCTGCGCTTCGCTGGTGAAACGATCCTGCGGGTCGGTGTGCACGATGCGCGCCAGCATGCCCGCGGCCTGCTCGCGATTCTCGCCCAGCTCGCTCGGAACGGCATAGATGCTGTCGACCAGCACCGTCATGGCCAGCTCGCGCAGGTTGCGGTCGTAAAGCACACCGCGCCGCGGCGCCACCTCAAAGGTCCTCTGCTGCTGCATGGCGGCGCGATGCACAAAGTCGCCGTGCCGCACTACCTGCAGCCACACCAGCCGAAGCCCGATCAGCGCCACCCAGCCACAGAAAAAAAGCGTCACATACGCAAATCGGACCCGGCGGATCGGACCCGTCATCGGCTGGCGTGTTCCCTGCTGCTTCATCCCTTGCCCCACATCCCACTCGTTCTCAGTTCATGCAACGCGCCGGAAGGGCCCACCCGCCCCTCCACGCAGCAGATCCAGCTAGCGGAAGGCCGCCGGCCGTGCCTGCGCCAGCACCGGCGCATCGGGGTCCATCGAACCATCCGGCCGAACCACCTGGCCGGGCTGCGGCGTGCTCAGCCCCAGCTGCTTGGCCATCGCGTCGATCCGCTCGGGGTCGGTCAGCTGCGCCTCATGCAGCCGCAGCTGGCGGTTGGACTCGCGCAGCAGCTCCACCTGCTGCTTCTGCGTCTCCACGTGGTAGCCCACCTCGATCGCCGAAAAGTGCTGCCACACGTACACCATCACCAGGCAGAACAGCGCCGTCATCACCACCGTGAACTGCCGCATCTCGCGGCGGCGCTCCGGGTCATCCGCCTTCACGATGCGGCTGTTGTCGATGTGCTTGGCAAAGAAGACCTCGGGCGTCGGTCCGCGCCGGGCCTTCCTCTGCGCCTCATAGAGCGCGCTGTTGCGCTCCGCCAGGCTCTGGGCCGGCGTCCGCACCGCACGCGCCACCACCGCCATCCGCTCCATCCCGTGCCCCGCCATCGCCGTCGCTGCCATCGCTCTGCCTCGTCTCTGCTGCGTCCTGCTAAACCCTGGGCCTAAACCCTGGAGCCCGTCCGGCCCCGCTCTTCCCCCTTCCTCAAACAACCGGGCTGGGGTTGCTATGGGAGGAAGGGACTGTTTGAAACGGGTTGTCTTTCGCCTGAAAGCACGGTGGGACAACCCCAGCCCGATCTGTTTTGCGTCCTGCTCAACCATGCACCATAACTGGTGCAACCCAGAACCTGTTCCTGTGGGAAACCAGGACGCGTACTTCTAAACTTTTCTCGCCGCCCGCAGCTTGGCGCTGCGCGACCGCGGATTCCTTCTTTGCTCCTCTTCGCCGGCCACGACCGGCTTCTTCGTCAACACCTCAAGCTGCTTCTTCTGCCCCGCGTCTCGAAACGCGTCCTTCACCAGCCGGTCCTCGAGCGAGTGAAAGCTGATCAGCACCACCCGTCCCCCCGGCCTCAGCAGAGATCCCGCGCTCCCTAGCAGCGATCCGATCTCGCCCAGCTCGTCATTCACCCGAATCCGAAGCGCCTGAAAGGTGCGTGTCGCCGGATGGATCTTGTCGCCTTTCATCGCGTGGGCCGCGGCCGAGACAACCTGAGCTAACTGCGCCGTGGTTGCGATCGGCCGGGCCCGCACAATGGCTCTGGCGATTCTCCGCGACCTCCTTTCCTCTCCGAATTCGTAAATCAGATTGGCAAGCTCTTCTTCGCCCGCCTGATTTACCACTTGCTCGGCCGTCTCTCCGCTCCGCGTGTCCATCCGCATGTCGAGCGGTCCGTCCGACCGAAAACTGAATCCCCGATGCGCCTCGTCCAGCTGCAGACTGCTGACGCCAAAGTCCGCCAGAAGGCCATCGAGCGATCCCGGGGCGATCACCTCCGCCGCCTCCGAGAACGCCCTGGGCACAAACTCGAGCGCCGGCACCTCCGGCCCCAGCTCCGCGGCGAGCTCCTGCAGCCGCGCCCGGCCCAGCTCCATCGCCTCGGGGTCGCGGTCGAAGCAGATCAGCCGTCCCGCCGCGCCCAGCCTCCGCGCGATCCCGGCGGAGTGCCCGCCCAGCCCCAGCGTCGCGTCCGCCACCACGCCGCCCGGCTGCACATCGAGATACTGCAACACCTCATCGAAAAGAACTGGCACATGCCGCGGTCCTGCCATCACTCCACCGCCTCTGCGCTCCCCCTGGGGGGCTCCGTCCAAACTGCTAGATCCCAAGCTCCGACAGGCTCGAAAGATCGTCCGCGTTCAGCGTCAGATCCTTGCTCTCGATCACCGGCCGGTTCATCACTTCCAGGTACTTCTGCGCTCCAAACACCACCACATCGGCCGTCAGGCTGGCCCGTTCCCGCAGAATCTGCGGCAGCAGCAGCCGTCCCTGCGCGTCCATCTCCGCCATCGCCCCGAAGTAGTTCGTCACATCCAGAAACTTCCTTTTCGCCGGGTTAGTGCTGGGAATCCTGGCAAGGTTCGCCTCAATCTCCTCCCAGGCCGCGATCGGCCACAGCTCCGCGCGCTCCCCGTCCTTGCTGGTGATGTAGAACATCGCCTTGCCCTCCCCACCGAGCGTCAGCTGCGACTTGAAGTCGGCCGGCAGCTTCAGCCGGCCCTTCTCGTCCACGCGGGTTGGGTGATTGCCCCGAAACATCGGTCGATCTCCTGCGGAGAGGACCGTGAGGGTTAGAATCCGTCCAGGAGTGGTGCCGCTCACTCCCTTTCATTCCCTTTTGGACCACTTCGATCCACATCTTTACGCGCGCGTCCCCTGCATGCAAGGGCAAAATGCCTTCACATGGTGGAAATTCACAGGACAAAAGTGGAAACAAAGGAAAGAAATCGAGCGAACACTGCTAATAGAAGCAAAATTCCTTGGTGGCACCGCCGGTAGTGTTGACCCTGGCGGTTCGTTCCGCATACCACCATTGCGCCATTGCCAACGATCTGATAGGCGAAGCTAAAGCGAAGATCGCACCTGAGCGCCCTGGTGCCTGAGCCGCTTTCGGCGCAGCAGCCACATCAGGTATGCCAGAACGGCCAGGTTGATCAGCAGCACCACCAGCCGGAACCAGGTCGGCCGCCGCGCCAGCTCAAAGATCTCCCAGGGCAGAAACGAGGTCGTCAGAACCAGCGTGAAGTACTCCGCCCAGGTCTTCTCGAGTAGCAGACCCGTCCCCTCGGTGAGACACAGCGCGGCGTAGCCAAAGGTCGCAAATCCGATCTCACGCAGCCGGTGAGCGTCGATCAGGTCGATCTTGTCCAGCAGAAGCGCGGTAAATCGGCTTTCCGGATCGAAGCGCAGAGCGTGTGCCAGACGCAGAGCCTCGTTGGCCAGGTCGCGGTGCATCAGGTGAAACGCACCGATGCCTAGAAAGAAGAAGAAGATCGCTTTGCCCAGCTTGAACAGGCCAATCAGCCACAGCCCCCGATCGTGGACGGCCGCGGGCTCCGATCGCCGGTCTCCGGCGGCCTGGGAGTGCAGGGGAGCTCCGGCCGACCCCGCACTCCTGTGCTGTGTCATAGGCATAGTTCTGTGTCCCAGTTGACGGTCTGCCCTGGGCTTTGTCAACGGAGGCCCAATGGGGAGGTTGACTCAACTTTGAGCCTTCAGGCTGCAAGACGCACGGTGCGCAACCGACGCGCCACCTCGACAGACTTCCCCTCGATCTCCGCCATCCAACCTGTTGGTCGCGCGCTCGAATCTGTCCCAAGGGTCTCCGCACTCCTTCGAACGCTCCCGCTCCGGGACACGAAATCGGGAAGACGGTAGCGGCGCGACGAAAGGGGAATGGGTGAAGAAGACTCTGCTGGGAACACTTGGCGCGGCGGTGATCGCGCTCTGCGCATGGAATGCGACGGCTCAGACGCCGGACCCGGATGTGGGCGGAGCCCCGATGTACCCCACCAAGACCATTGTGGCGAACGCCTCGAGCACACCCGATCTTTCCACGCTCGTCACCGCGGTGAAGACGGCCGGTCTGTTGGATACGCTCTCGGGCGCAGGCCCGCTCACAGTCTTCGCGCCAACCAACGAGGCCTTCAACAAGCTGCCCGCCGGAACGGTCGATACGCTGACGAAGCCCGCCAACAAAGGGGAGCTGCAGAACCTTCTGAAGTACCACGTGGTCGCCGGAAAGATCGATGCCAAAAAGCTGAGGAAGGACATCAAGAAAGGCCACGGCACGGCCAGGCTGAAGACAGTCGAGGGCGAGGACCTCACCTTCACCCTTGTCAACGGAAGGATCCAGATCGCCGACGCCAAGGGCGGCACCGCCGCCATCACCACGGCCGATGTATATCAGGCGAACGGGGTTGTCCATGTGATCGACACCGTTTTGATGCCCTGACCACTTCCGGGCAAAACATTTCAGCAGAGACGGCGCGCTGATTTCGGCTGCCGTCTCCGATTGCGCTTACATCGTACCCAGATGCGGCACGTTTATCAGGATCAGCAGTGGGTCCCCTTTCCTCCCTGGCAGGTCTTCCTCTTCTTCTCCGATCCGCGCAATCTTCCTCCGCTCATGCCAGGGTGGCAGCGCGCGCGGATCGAACAGGCGAACCTGGCGCCGCCGCCACCGGCCGCTGATCCCACACCGCCCGGCATCGTCATCGCCGGCCCCGGAACAACGATGCTCCTTACCTTTCGCGCAGTCCCCTTTCTGCCCTTTCGCCTGAGCTGGCACGCAGAGATTGCCGAGTTTGTCTGGAACGACCACTTCTGCGACCTGCAGAGCCGGGGTCCGTTCCGCTACTGGAAGCACTGCCACCGCGTCCAGCCGCACCTGGGGCCTTCGGGCGAGGCGGGCAGCCTTGTCTCCGACCATGTGACGTACGAGTTTCGCGGCGGCCGGCTCGGCGACCTGGCAAACCGGGTGGGCGGCCGATGGCAGATCGGGTCCATCTTCCGGTATCGGCATCGAAGAACGCGGGAGCTGCTTCCGCGCTTTGTGGACGGGCTGTCTCCGCCGAGGCAATAGGGGCCTGGGCATCCGTTCCAGAGCCACCCGCGAGTTTGTTCAGCTCCAGGGACACTGAGTGAGCGCGGGCCTTCAGCCCGCGCTACCCACGTTTGGGGCTGCCGTTGCAATCCGAAAGTCTTAGCTTTAAGGCAATCGTTGTCTTCACCCGACAGCAGGCTGGCCTTCCCTTCGCGCAGAAAAGACAATCTTCCTGTGAACTTCAGATTCAGGCACCTGGGCTCTGACGCTACACCCGGATCAGGCGCTCCCGCAGCAGCGACACCAGATGGGGCCGCACTCGAACGAGAGCGGCTTCGGCGGTCAGACCGTACTTGGCCCGCAACTCGTCTGGCTTGCCGTGCTCGACGAAGCTGTCCGGCCAGCCGATCCGGATCACCGGCGTCGTGAACTCCATGGAGCTGACCGCCTCCAGCACCGAGCTTCCGAAGCCGCCTGCCAGGACGTGATCTTCCATGGTGACCAGCAGCTTCGCTTCCCGCGCAAATCGCTCGATGCAGGCAAGATCGAGCGGCTTGGCAAAGCGCGGGTTGATGACCGCCGCCTGCACCCCCTCGGCCTCGAGCAGTGCAGCCAGGCGCATCGCCTCCGGCAGCATGGCGCCCAGGCCGAAGATAGCGACCTCCGATCCCTCGCGCACGACCTCCGCCCGGCCAATCTCGATCGCCACGGGCGTTCGCTTCACCACAGCCCCCGGGCCGGTGCCGCGCGGGTAGCGAATGGCCGACGGCCCACCGTGCCGCAGCGCGGTGTACATCATGTCCTGCAGCTCGTCCTCATCGGTCGGGTCCATGTGGACAAGGTTGGGCACGCTCCGCAGATAGCTGATGTCGAACAGTCCGTGATGCGTCGGGCCGTCGTCGCCGCTCAGCCCGCCGCGATCCATGCAGAAGACGACGGGCAGATTCTGCAGGGCCACGTCATGGACGATCTGGTCGTAGGCACGCTGCAGAAAGGTGGAGTAGATGGCGCAGAACGGGCGATAGCCCTTGGTGGCCATGCCCGCCGCAAACAGAACGGCATGCTCCTCCGCGATGCCCACATCGAAGTAGCGCGCCGGGTGGTGCGGCCGGAACAGGTCGAGCGCCGTACCGTTGGGCATGGCGGCGGTGATGGCCACCACCTTGTCGTCACGATCCGCCAGCTTCACCAGGCTCTCGGCAAAGACCTCACTATAGGTCTTCTGCACCGCTGGCTTGGTCTCGCCGGTGGCGGGGTCGTAGGGGCCCAGGCCGTGAAACTTCTTTTGCCCGGCCAGCGCGGGCTCGAAGCCGCGGCCCTTCTGCGTGATGGCATGGAGCACGACCGGTTTCGTCTGCTCCTTCAGGAACCGGAAGGTGTCGATCAGCAGGGGCAGGTTGTGGCCGTCGACCGGGCCGAAGTAGCTGAGGCCAAACTCCTCAAAGATCATGCCGCGACCGACGATGCCCTTCGCCGCCTCCTCCGCCTTCTTCGCGACGTGCCGCGCCGCCTTGCCGCCGATCTTCTCGACCAGATCGGCCGCGCGATCGTGAAGGCTCGAAAAGGTCGAGTTCATGGCGATCTTGTGGAAGTACTCGGCGATGGCGCCGACGTTCTTGTCGATCGACCACTCGTTGTCGTTCAAAACGATGATGAGCTGCTTGGTCGTGGACGCGATATTGTTGAGCGCTTCAAAGCTGATGCCATTCGTGAACGCCGCGTCCCCGGCGAGGGCGACGACGTGTTCTTTGCCCCCGGCGAGGTCGCGGGCGGCCGCCATGCCCAGGGCCGCGCTCAGGGCGGTGCCGGCGTGCCCCGCGCCGTAGCTGTCGTGCTCGCTTTCGGTCCGCAGCATAAAGCCGTTCAGGCCGCCCGGCTGCCGGATCGTGTGGAAGCGGTCCTCGCGCCCGGTCAGCAGCTTGTGGACATAGGCCTGGTGACTCACGTCGAAGACAAAGCTGTCCTGCGGCGTGTCGAAGACGTAGTGCATGGCGATCGTCAGCTCGACCACGCCCAGATTCGGACCGAGATGGCCGCCCGTCCTGGCGACACTGGTGATCAGGCGTTCGCGAATCTCCTCGGCCAGCCGCTCGAGCTCGACCGGCCCGAGCCGCTTCACATCCTGCGGAGATCTGATTCTGCTGAGATACTCGCCCATGGCCGCCTGCATTGCGTGTCAGGGGACGTGCTCTCCCCGACATCCACAACCTTGTATCTTATCAACTCAGTGCGCCGCCGCCTCCATCGTCTCGCGGTGCTATCCGCACAACGTTCATGGGATCACTCGGAACGCCCGGCCCGGCTCAACCTGAGGCTGCTTTGCTCCGGGCCGGCCCTTCCGGCCTGCCGAAAATGCAGATACAGCTCGACCGCCAGCAGATTTCCCGCCCAGCACAGCCACGCGATCGCCCGGTAGGAGTCGTCAAACGGCAGGCGGAGCACCTGCGATAGCGGCAGGTAAAGACGCAGGGTGATCGCCGCCGCCGTGAGCGCGTAGCTGCGCAGCATCCATCGGCCGTGGGCTGCGATCCGGCCGGTGATCGCCAGCCGCAGAGCAATCGCTGTCGTCCCAAGCCACAGCACAGCGAGGGTCATGAAGCCGGCCGTCGAGACCCAGCCGAAGGCAGCCCGCAGGGAGAGCGGAAACGCCGCCACGCCGCCCACCAGCACCGCCCCGCAGTAAACCCAGCCCAGGCGACGGTGCAGCGTCAGCCTGCGGGCGCGAAGTCCGTTGCGAAACTGAAACGGTCCGATCACGAGAGCCACGGCGGCCGCGCTCGCGTGAATGGCCAGCGCGATGTGGTGCAGGCGGACGTTCGGCAGGGGCGGTGCAAAGGGAACGCTGGGCAGCAGATACCGCAGGGCGAGGATGCCATTGACTCCCGCCAGCAGAAGCAGCAGCCACCATCCCATCGCCCACGCCCTGCCGCGTCTCGGCGACGCCTGCTGCACCGCTCCAGTCCTCACCGGCCCGCTCCTTCCAGAACCACCGGATCGGGAAGTTCGGTCTCAAACACGCCCTCCCAGCGCGCGACCACGACGCTCGCCAGACAGTTGCCGACGACGTTGATCATGGTCCGCGCCATATCCATCAGAGCATCGATCCCCAGGATCACAAAGATGGGCTCAACCGGCAGGTGAAAGGTGGCGGCGGTCGCCAGAAGCACGACGAGCGTCGCGCGCGGCACGCCGGCCACCCCCTTGCTGGTGAGCACCAGGGTCCCCATCATCAGCAGCTGCTGGCCCACGCTGAGGTGCACGCCGGCAGCCTGCGCCACAAAGATGCTGGCCACCGCGAGATACAGCGTGGAGCCGTCGAGATTGAAGGAGTACCCCGCCGGAATCACAAAGGAGACCACGCGCCGCGGCACACCCAGCGCCTCCATCGTCTCCATGGCGCGGGGCAGCGCGGCCTCGCTGGTGGAGGTGGCAAAGGCGATAGTCGCGGGCTCCGCCACCGCCCGCAGAAATCGCCGGACCGGTACCCGGAACAGCAGCGCTGCCGGCAGCAGCACCAGCAGCGCAAAGGCCGCGAGCGCCCCGTAGAGCGTCAGCAGCAGCTTGCCCAGGTTGACAAGGACGCCCAGCCCCATGTGCCCGACCGTATACGCCATGGCTGCGCCAACCCCCACCGGGGCGAAGTACATCACCAGGTTGGTGAAGCGAAACATCACCTCGCTCAGGCTTTCGCACAGCCGCAGCACCGGACCCCTCTGCCCTTCGCCGAGCGTCGCCAGCGCGATTCCAAAGAAGACGGCAAAGACGGCCACCTGCAGGATCTGTCCTTCCGCAACGCTCTTGGCGATGTTCTCCGGAAAGACGTGGAGCAGAAACGTGTCCCAGTGCGTCGAGGGGACGGCGGCAGCAGCGGGTACCGGACCGGCCGCGACCGGGAGCGTCAGCCCCACTCCCGCGCGCGACAGATGGATGGCCACCAGACCGATCACCAGCGCCAGGCTGGTGACCACCTCAAAGTAGATAAGCGCCTTGAGACCCATGCGGCCGACGCCCTTCAGATCGCCGTGGCCCGCGATGCCGGCGACCAGCGTCGCAAAGATCAGGGGAGCGACGATGGTCTTGATCAGCCGGAGAAAGATGTCCGAAAAGACGCGGAGCTCGACCGCAAAGTGCGGCAGGTCGAAGCCGATCTCGGCTCCTGCCAGCATCGACCAGAAGATCCACGGCGTCAGGCTGCGGCGGCGAACACAGAAGACGGCAAACAGCGCAAGCGCCGCCCAGCGCAGTGCCTCGGCCGTCACCAGGAGACCACGCGCGTGCGCCAACGCCTGTAGCGCCGCCCCAGCCGCGGCCAGGGCAGCCGCCGGCAGCACCACGGTCCAGTCTCGCCGCATCACGCGTCCGCCCCCATGTCTTCCCGGGCCGAGCATATCAGCCCCGGCACCTCTTGCTCCGTAAATGCAACCGGGCCTCTGCCTGTCAGACCTTGGCTGCGGGCCGGCGACGCACAGCCAAACGTGTGAAGCGATAAGAGCGATACTGGAAACAGCCTGGGGGGCAGCGGACCTGACTGATCGGAAACCGGACCGACGGAGACCGGACCGACGGAAACCTGCCCCAAGAGACCGTCTGCCATCACACACGAGACCCGGGCGCGCGGAGACCTCATGCTCAGATCCTTCACCAAACCCCTTTTCCTGACAGCGGACCGTCGCAGCCGGTGCTCCCTCGTGCGTGCCGCCTTCGCCCTGGCATGCTGCTCCGTCTTCCCGCTTCTGTGCCCGGCCCAGGGACTACCGCCCACCGGAGCCCAGACCGGACCCCCCACCGGAATCCAGACCGGCACCCAGACCAGTGCTCAGCCCGGCGCCCAAACAGGAACCCAGACCACAACCCAAACTGGCGTGTTGACCGCTGCCCAGACCGGATTGCTTCCCGGCGGAACGCCCGAAGCCGGCGCCCCAGCCGGAACGCCAGCCGCAGTCCAGGCCGCGCCCGCTCCGAAGCCGGCCGGCGGCTTCCCCTCCCTTCCGGGATATCTGCCGATCTCGCCCAATCATCCTGTGGTCACGCCCTTCCAGCAGCCAACCCTGACGCCCGGCATCCTCCTCCTCATGGAGCTGGAGGGCAAGTTCGACCAGTCCGTGGCGAAGGGCGGGGGAAAGGCGTTTGCCTCGTGGTTTGCCGACGACGCCGTGACCCTGAACAACGGCCAGCCCGCGGTGCTTGGCCGGGCAAACATCGCCGCCCAGGCCCAGTGGACCCCCGAGCAATACCAGCTCAGCTGGCAGCCCGAAGGGGCGCAGATGGGACCCTCGAACGCGATGGGCTTCACCTGGGGCCACTACGAAGGCCACTCCCAGGACAAAAACGGGCAGCCGATCGTTCTGCACGGCCGCTACATCACCGTCTGGAAGAAGCAGGCCGACGGTCAGTGGAAGGTCGCCATGGATGCCAGCGCCGACGAACCAGCCGCCCCGGGTGCCTGCTGCACGCTGCCTAAGCCTTGAGGACGCAACCACATCCCCCAAAAGTCGCAGAGCGCCGCGGACGCCCTCCCGCCTAAGATCATCATGCCCGAATGAACACACTTTTGGTCAAAGACGAGGCTCTGCGGGTAGAGGCCCTCAACCAGTACGAGGCGCTGGGAGAAAGGTCCGATCCCGTACTGGACGATCTGGTCCGGCTGGCCGCGCAGGTCTGCGACACACCCGCGGCCGCGCTCTCGCTGCTCGGTGCCGATCGCGTCCGGCTCAAGGCCCACATCGGTCTCCCGGCGGGAGATCTTCCCCTGGGCAGCACCCCGTGCGAGGTCACCATCCTCGGCGATACCTTGTATGAGATCGCCGACGCCCGCCATGACACCGAGTTCGGCCCGAACGGCATCGTCATCGACGGGGAAAGCTTCGCCTTCTACGCCGGCGCGCCGGTGACGACGCCCGGCGGCGTCAGCATCGGCGCGCTGTTTGTGCTCGACTACCAGCCACGCCGGCTTTCCGCCGCCGAGGCCGACGCTCTCGCCATGCTGAGCCGGCAGGTGATCACCCGGCTGGAGCTGCTCGGCCGCATCCGCCAGGTGGAGCGCGCGGCGCGCTCCCGGCAGCGGGTCGAATCCGCCCTGACCGTCGAACGCAACTTCGTCTCCGCCGTCCTCGACACCGCCGGTGCGCTCGTCGCGGTCTTCGACACCGCTGGCCGCATCGTTCGCTTCAACCGAGCCTGTGAACTGGCGGCTGGGTATGAGTTTTCCATCCTCGTCGGTCGATACCTTTGGGACAAGATCATCCCCGAAGAGGACATCTCCGGGGCCATCGAGCAGTTTGAACGGCTGCGCTCCGGAAGCTTTCCGGCCGTCTTTGAGAACCGCTGGATCAACCGCGACGGCAGCACGCGGCGCATCAGCTGGTCCGCAAACGCTCTGCTCGACCCCAACGGCCAGCTCGCCTTCATCATCACCACGGGCGTCGATGTCACCGTCCAGCGCCAGGCGGAGATCGCCATTCGCGAGAGCGAAGCGCGCTACCGCCAGCTGGTCGAAGGTTCGCTCGGCATGGTCTGCACCCACGACCTCCAGGGAAATCTGCTGTCGGTCAACACCCATGCCGCCGAAAGTCTGGGCCGCTCGGTTGAGGAGATCGTTGGTCGGCCGCTGATCGACTTTGTCGAAAAGTCCTCGCGCGAGGGACTGCGGAAGTACCTGGCGCGCGTCACCGCCACCGGCGAGGATCAGGGTTTGCTTCACCTGTGCCACGAGAGCGGCGAGGTGCTGGTGGTCGCGTACCGCAACAAGCTGATCGAGGTCCCGGATCGCGAGCCGTACGTGCTCGGCTTCGGCGTCGACATCACCGAGCAAGTGCGCGCCGAAGGCCGCGTCCGCACGCTGACACGGCAGTCGGATTCCATCCTGGAATCGGTCGGCGACGGCATCTTCGGCATCGATCTCAACGGCAACGTCACCGTGATTAACTCAGCAGCCTCGCAGATGCTCGGCTACCGGTCGCAGGAGCTGCTCGGCGGAGCGCTCGACACCATCTGTCGCCATGTCAACCCGGACGGCTCCGTCTCCGTCACTCCGGACTGCCCGATCCTGCAGACGCTGGCCGACCTGAAGACCGTGCGCATCTCGGATGGAGCCTTCTGGCGCAAGGACGGCACCAGCTTTCCGGTCGAGTACGTCGCCCGGCCGCAGATCGAGGCCACGGAGGGTGCGTCGGGCGAACAGAAGGCCGTCGGCGTCGTCATCGCCTTCACCGACACCACCGAGCGACGGGCACTCGACCGCATGAAGGACGAGTTCATCTCGACCGTCTCGCACGAGCTGCGGACGCCCCTCACGTCCTTGCGCGCGGCACTCGGCCTGGTCACCGGCGGAGCGCTCGACAAACGCCCCGAAAAGATGAAGCAGATGCTCGAGATCGCGCTTGGCAACACCGATCGCCTGGTCCGCCTGGTCAACGACATCCTCGATCTCGAGCGCATCTCCAGCGGAAAGTCCGATCTGCAGAGCACCATGTGCTCCATGGACGATCTGCTGACGCGTGCCGCCGGTCTGCAGCAGGCCGCCGCCGCCAAGGCCAACATCCGCATGGTCTGCCGGCCGGCGGGTGTCGAGGTCTGGGCCGATCCCGACCGGATCCTGCAGGCGCTCACCAACCTGATCTCGAACGCCATCAAGTTTTCGCCCGCCGGCAGCCAGATCCAGCTGCAGTCCCACGCGGGAGAGGACGGGGAGGCGGTGATCGAGGTCGAGGACCACGGCCGCGGTATCCCCGCCGACAAGCTCGAACACATCTTCGAGCGCTTTCACCAGGTAGACGCCTCCGACTCGCGCGCCATGGGGGGCACCGGTCTCGGTCTCGCCATCTGCCGCTCCATCATCCACCAGCACGGCGGCCGCATCTGGGCCACCAGCGTGCAGGGCCGCGGCACGACCTTTCACTTCACCCTGCCGGTCAGACCCAGCGTCAAGCTCCGGTAGATTCCGCGGGGCTACCCGGCACAAACATCGCAGGTCCCGTAGACGGTCAGTTCATGCCGTTTGCTGCGGAAGCCCTGGGGCAGCGTATGTCTGGCCTCGACCCCGCAACCATCCAGGTCAAACACCCTCAGGCAGCTCTGGCAGTGGAAGTGGTGGTGATGCCGTTTGCCGGCAATCTCGTACCGCGAGGTCTGCCCGGGAAGCTCGACCGCCACCAGCCACTCATCGCCGATCAGGGCATGGATGTTGCGGTAGACGGTGGCGATGCTGATGGACGGCACGTGCGACGAGGCTTCGCGCCACACCTCCTCCGGAGAGAGCGGCCGCTGGAGGTGTTCGAACGCCGCTTTGATCGCGAACTTTTGACGCGTATTGCGGTTCTGAACCGGCATCCTCCCCTCCTCCCATCGATCTGGACCAGAAGCCTCAACGGCATCTCGGACCCGCATGTTGACTGTATCGCTTTCCCGCCGGTCGGTGCTGCCCCGGGTTGCGGAGCTGCCGGCCGGGCTGAAGCTGCCTCGCGACGGCGCAGGGCCGGATGTCGGCCGCTTCTCTAGCTAATCCGGTTTCAAGATAATCCGAGCCTTTCGCAGGATTCACTATTGCGAATGGACTACCATCATGGATGTGTTGCTTCTCCTCTTCGCCGTGCCCGTCGTCTCCACGCTGCTCGGCGGCGTCCTTGCCATCCGGTTTCGGCGACACATTGTTCTGCTGCTTGCGGTGGGGGCGGGCCTTCTGCTCGGCGCAGCGTTTCTGGATCTGCTGCCCGAAGCCATTCTTCTGGGGGAGAAGGCCGGGCTGGCGCCGGGGCGGGTTCTGGGCTGGACCCTCCTGTCCTTTCTGCTCTTCCACATCCTCGAAAGCGGTCTGGACTGGCTGGGGCGTGAGTGGGAGGCCTCCCACTCCGGACGCCGTATGGCGCGACGCACCGGGGCCCTGATGCTGATCTTCCACAGCTTTCGCGACGGCATGGCCATCGGAGCGGCCTATGCCGCCTCCCACGCGGCCGGCTACGCCGTCGCCTTTGGCATCGCGGCACACGACCTGGGCGACGGCATGAACACCGTCATCCTGACCACGGGAGGAGAGAAACCAACCCGCGTCGACTATGCCTTTCTCGTCGCGGACGCCATCGCCCCCTTCCTGGGCGGCCTGCTGACGGTCTGGTGGGTGCTCTCCGTCCGAGGCTCGGTGGCGCTGCTGGTGCTGGCGAGCGGCTTCTTTCTCCAGATGGCCACCGGCGACTTCCTTCCCGAGATCCGCGCCACCGACGGCTCCCGGCGGCTCATGGTCTCTGCCGTGCTCCTCGGCGCGGCCCTGATCTTTTTCGCCAACTTTCTACTCGCGAGACACTCCTGACCCATCGCCCGCTCGCTCTCGCGCCTCACCCACGCCTCACCTTCCAAGAGATCAAACGGTGACCGCATGACGTCAGCAGCTCTGAGTGATTCACGGCGATCTTCCTTTGCGCGCTATGGCAAGCTGCTGGAGGTCTTCACCATTCTCTGGGCCGCGACGGAGGCAGGGGTGGCGCTGTGGAGCTCCGTCCACACCGGCAGCACCTCGCTCGCCGGCTTTGGCCTGGACAGCGTCATCGAGGTACTCTCCGCGCTCGCCATCTGGTGGCGCATGTCGCATGAGATGAACCACGAGCGGCGCCACCATGCGGAAAGGCTCAGCCTGACGCTGGCAGGCTGCTGCCTGGTCGCGCTCGGCGTCTACGTGCTCGGAGCCGCCTGCCTGCACCTCTACCGGCATGAGCAGGCCGAAGCCGGAAGGCTCGGAATCGCCATTACCGCCGCGGCCCTGGTCACCATGCCCCTGCTTTCCCGGGAAAAGCGCCGCGTGGGGCAGGCGCTCCACAGCCACGCGATGGTCACGGATGCAAAACAGACGGACTTTTGCACTTATCAGGCTGCCATTGTGCTGCTCGGCCTGCTGGTTCAGCGGCTCTTCGGCATCCACTGGGCCGACAGCGTCGCCGCCCTGGTGCTTGTGCCCCTGCTTCTGCGCGCCGGATGGCTGGCCCTGCAGGGGAGGCACTACTGCTCGCACTGCTGACATCTCGAGCACATACACTTGCACATATGTGCAAGCGTTGCTAAGATGAAGAGGTGGCGAAGAGAGCAAAAGCCGGCGAAGACCCGAACGACCTTCACGTTTCGTGCTCGGCGGGGGAGCACGGAGGCCGGCCCCAGGCGCAGGCGACCGTCGATGACTCGGTGCTCGACCGGGCTTCGCGCATCTTCCGGGCCCTCGGCGAACCGGCGCGGCTTCGGCTGGCGTACCGGCTCGCTGCCGGGCCTGCCTGCGTCTCCGAGCTCGCCGACCTCGAAGGCGAGGCCATCACCACCATCTCGCAACGACTTCGCGTCCTGCGCGCGGACAACATCGTCCGGCGCCGCAGAGACGGCAAACACATGCTGTATTTCCTCTCGGATGAGCACATGCTCGACCTGGTCTCGAGCAGCGTCGCCCACGTCTCCGAACCCCATTCCCAGTCCTCTGAACCGGACGCAACCTCGCCTCAGGAAAGGTCTTACACCATGGCACTCGATCACCCTACCCACGGAAACCACACCCATACCCACAGCCCGGAGTGCGAGCACACCGCCATCCAGCATGATGGGCACGTCGATTACCTGCACAACGGCCACCTCCACCACGCCCATGAGGGGCACGTGGACGAGCATGTGCTGGAGGTCAGCAAGAGCAACCCGGACGCCTGCACCGACGGTCACGGCTGCAGCGGACACGACGCCGCGCACACCCACGGCGCGGACTGCGGCCACGAGGCCGTTCCGCACGGCGACCATGTGGACTACCTGGTCGAAGGTCACCTCCACCACCCACACAACGGCCATTGCGACAACCACGGCGATGTTCAGGTGGTTCAGTAGAAACGAGTCCGGTCTTTCAGAACGGTCTGCACCATCGACACGGCGGGAGCTTCGAGCTTCCGCCGTTTTTCCTTGCCAGGGACCCGCCTGGGAGCCGTTGCGGTCGAGGATGGGGAGAGCTACACTAATGCGAGTGCAATAGCATTAGAGGTAGGAGGAGGGTAGATCCCGCCCCTCTTTGCTCGGCTCAGGAGACTCCCTCGCATGATTGCAACCAGCAAAGCAGCGCTTCCTTTTTCCGACCGGCTCGGTATCTGGGCCTCCGCCCTGTGCATGGTGCACTGCATCGCCACACCGGTTCTGCTGTCGTTCTCCGCCGTCTTTGCTCACTTTCTTCCGGGCGAGGAGAAGACCCATCGCACCCTGGCGGTCGGGATCGCGGCGATTGGCGGCGTCGCCCTGTTCCGCGGCTTCCGCACGCATGGACGATTTCTCATCCTTTTCCTGATGGCAGCGGGTCTCGCCGCCATCTTTCTGGCGGCCTACTTCGGAGACCGGCTGCCATCGCACGCCGTGGAGGTGGGGATCACGATGCTCGGCGGTGGCCTGATGATCGCCGCGCACCGGCTCAATCACACCTTCTGCCGCGACTGCCAACGCTGCGTGCCGGAGCGTTGACCGCCTGCGCGGCATCGTTACTTGACCGGCCTCCCCGCCGCGGGAGTGTGCGGCGGGGCAAACAGCTTCAGCGCATTGCGCACCGTGTAGCTAAGCCCCCACCCCGTCGGTACAAGCACGACCAGCCAGGCAGCGGCGATGAGCAGCGGAGAGGAGCGGCGAACGGGTACGGAGTCCTTCATATCGATCTTCTGCCTTTCGGGGGACATCAGTGCGCCGCACCGGCCGCAGTCAGCTCTTCTCCGCCTGGGGTCAGCTCCTCTCCGCCCGGAATCCAGAAGCGCGCCGCCACCGGCCGCACCAGCAGATTGGCGACGAGGCCCACCAGCAGGAGGCCGGTCATGATGTGCAGGATGAGCGGATAGGCCTGCTCCCGCCCGAGCTTATGGCTGACATAGTGGTCCAGGATGCCGTTGACGATCAGCGGCCCCAGGATGCCGGCGGTCGACCAGGCGGTCAGCAGACGGCCATGGATGGCGGAGACGTTGTAGCCGCCAAACAGGTCCTTCAGGTACGCCGGAATGGTGGCGAAGCCGCCGCCGTACATGGAGATAATGACCGCCGCCATCAGCACAAACAAAGGAACGGAGTTCATGTGGAGGCTGTTGGTGAGCGGAAGAAAGAAGAACAGCAGCGGCCCCAGCAGGAAGAAGATGAGATAGGTGCCCTTGCGGCCGATGTAGTCGGAGATGGAGGCCCAGAAGAAGCGCCCGCCCATGTTCAGGATGCTCAGCAGACCGACGAAGCCGACCGCCGCGATCGGGCCGACCTCCCCGTGGAAGAAGTCCTGGATCATCGGCGATGCCTCTTCGAGGATGCCGATGCCGGCGGTGACGTTGGTGAACAGGACAATCCACAGCAGCCAGAACTGTGGCGTGCGCCACGCCTCGGAGACGGCGACGTTGTGCGAAGAGATGAGCGCGTTGTGGCTGGCCCTGGGCACGAAGCCCTCCGGGGCCCAGTCCGGCCGCGGCACCCGGATGGTGAAGACACCGAAGAGCATGAAGACGAAGTAGATGGCGCCCATGCACATCATGGCGTAGGGAATGGCCGGCTGCCCGGCGGAGCGGAAGTGAGCCATCAGCTGGCTGGCGAGCGGACCGCCGATCATCGCGCCGCCGCCGAAGCCCATGATGGCGAGCCCTGTCGCCAGGCCGGGACGGTCCGGGAACCACTTGATCAGCGTCGAGACCGGTGAGATATACCCCAGGCCCAGGCCGATGCCTCCGACGACGCCGTAGCCGAGGTACAACAGCCAGAGCTGGTGCGAGGGGACGCCCGCTGCGGCGATAAAGAAGCCCAGGCCGAAGCAGACAGCGGCATAGAACATCGCGCGTCGTGGACCCACGCGTTCCAGCCACGCCCCAAACAGCGCCGCTGCGATGCCCAGCACGGCGATGGCGATCGAAAAGGTGTACCCGATGTCTTTGTTAAGGTTGCCGGCGCCGACGAACGGCCGAAAGGACTCGATCAGCGGGTTCTTGAACACCGAAAAGGCATACACCTGACCGATGGAAAGGTGGATGGCCAGGGCGGCCGGTGGAGCCAGCCAGCGGCTGTAGCCTGCCGGTGCGAGCGATCGCTCCCGGTCGAGAAAAGAAAGAGCCATTGTGGAACGGGGCCTCCGCGGCGATCCAAGCTGCCGCGTATCTGCGGTGATATCACGCTGCGTCTAAGACTGACAACCACCTTGCTGCCACGGCAATCCGTAGCGTAGCGTTTCAGTCGACGGGAACTGGACCGGAGGAACTGCTGTGAAGGACGGAAGCGCGGGCAATCATCTGGAATCGACACTGCGGGAGGACCGGATCTTTCCTCCGCCGGAGGCCTTCGCCCGGTCCGCCAACATCCCGGACCTGGCCACCTACGAGCGCATGTACCGCCGGAGCGTCGACGATCCGGCGGGCTTCTGGGCCGAGGCGGCCGGCGAGCTGGAGTGGATCGCCCCCTGGAGCTCGGTGGTCGAAGGCGCGGTCGGCGAGGCGCGCTGGTTCTCCGGCGGCAAGCTGAACCTGTGCCACAACTGTGTCGACCGCCACGTCCATGCCGGCCGCGGCGACGAGACGGCGCTGCTGTGGGAGGGGGAGCCTGAGGGCGAGGTCCGGCGCATCTCCTACCGCGATCTGCTCCGCGAGGTGGAGGCGCTGGCCAACGTGCTGCGGCACCGGATGGGCGTGCGAAAGGGCGACCGCGTCGCCATCTACATGGGCATGTGCCCGGAGCTGGCCATGGCGCTGCTGGCCTGCGCGCGCATCGGAGCGGTCCATTCGGTCATCTTTGGAGGCTTTGCAGCGCACGCTCTGGTCGACCGCATTAACGACTCCGGCTGCGTGGCCGTTCTGACGCAGGACGGAAGCTGGCGCCGCGGCTCCGAGATCCCGCTGAAGCCGGCGGTCGATGAGGCGCTCGCCGCCTGCCCCACCGTGCGAAAGGTGCTGGTGCTCCAGCGGACCGGCTCCCCCGTCACCATGGAGGCCGGGCGCGACCTCCCCTGGAACGACGCCGTCGCGGAGTTTCGTGGGCAACCCTGCCCGCCGGAGCCGATGGACGCCGAGGACCCGCTTTATCTGCTCTACACCTCCGGCACCACGGGCAAACCCAAGGGCCTGCTGCACACCACCGGCGGCTACTCGGTCGGCACGTATCTGACGTCAAAGTACATCTTTGACCTCCGCCCCGGCGACGTGTACTGGTGCACCGCCGATATCGGCTGGGTCACCGGCCACAGCTACGTCGTCTACGGTCCGCTGCAGAACGGCGTGACGGTGCTGATGTACGAGGGCGCACCCAACTTCCCCGAGCCCGACCGCTTCTGGCAAATTGTCGACCGGCACCAGGTGACCGTCTTCTACACCGCGCCGACGGCGATCCGCGCGTTTATGAAGTGGGGTGACAGCTGGGTCAAACGGCACTCGCTCGCGTCGCTGCGGCTGCTGGGCACGGTGGGCGAGCCGATCAACCCCGAGGCCTGGATCTGGTACCACCGCGAGATCGGCCACGAGCGCTGCCCCGTCGCCGACACCTGGTGGCAGACCGAGACCGGCTCCATCATGATCGCGCCCATCCCCGGGGCGGTCGCGACCAAGCCGGGATCGGCGACGCTGCCCTTCTTTGGCGTGGTGCCGGAGATCGTTTCGGCCAGCGGAGACCCGGTGCCGGACGGGCACGGCGGCCTCCTGGTCATCCGGCAGCCGTGGCCGGCGGCGGCGCGCACCATCTACGGCGATCCCGAGCGCTACCGGCAGACGTATCTTTCCGAGGTGCCGGGCACCTACTTCTCTGGCGACGGCGCGCGCCGCGACCGCGACGGCTACTTCTGGCTGATGGGCCGCGTGGACGACGTGATCAACGTCAGCGGCCACCGGCTGGGCACGATGGAGATCGAGTCCGCGCTGGTGGCGCACCCAAAGGTGGCCGAGGCCGCCGTGGTCGGCCGTCCGGACGACCTGAAGGGGCAGGCGATCGCCGCCTTTGTCACGCTCGAGAGCGGCTCCAGACCAGGCGAGGAGCTGCGCCAGGAGCTGCGGCAGTGGGTGGCCAGGGAGATTGGCGCGCTCGCCCGGCCCGACGATCTCCGCTTCACGGACGCTCTTCCCAAGACGCGCTCGGGCAAGATCATGCGGCGGCTCTTGCGCGAGCTGGCCGCGACCGGCGAGGTGAAGGGCGACACTACCACCCTCGAAGACTTCGCCGACCTGGCCCGGCTGCGCGGCAACGAGGAGTAGGCGACGGCAGGCCCGCTCTCCGCACGAAGGATTCGCACCGATCAGTGGACCGGCCGCTCTCCGGGGGGGATCGCGCCGGGCCAACGCTTCCCGGCTGCGCTCCGATGGGATTCCCGAGGCCGAGCCGGCCTCAGTGGGTGTCGACCGTTCGCATGCCCTCGTAGTGCTGGATGTGGTAGTAGGCCTCCCAGTTTCTCCAGTCGATCGGCGGCGGAACGGTGGCGTCGGGGTTCTTCAGGTAAGCCGCAAAGCTTTCCACCACCTCGCGCGTCCGTTCCACCCCTGTCAGCCAGTCGCCGTGGTACCAGTTCTTCCACTTGCCGTACTCCGCCTTCCGCTCGGCGGCCTTGATCGCGTCCAGCGACGCGAGAGCCGCCTCCGTCTTCGACTCAGCCGTGGCCCGGTCTCCCCCATGGAGGGCCATGACTGCCTGCGACAGCTGCAGCAGCATCTGGTTGCTCTCGCGGTCGATGGTGATCATGGTCAGCACACCGGCCTGGTAGAAGTCTCGCCGGTCGCTCGCCACCAGCGGTTCGGCCGCCTGGGCCTGCTTCCACACCGCATCCCACCGTGGTTGGGCGTCGCCGCACCGCCTGGCCTCGGTCTCGGCCTGTTCGAAGGCGCGGTTGGGGTCGTACGGCAGGGGACCCACGGCCGGCTTGAACCAGAAGGGCGCCTGGCCGGGAAAGTGGTACTCCGGGTACTGAACTATGGTGCCGCGCAGCATCTCGCGCGCCACGGTGTGGTAATAGTTGTCGCCATACGGCTCGGCCGGTGTTCCGGGCAGCTCCGCCGGCGCCTTGAAGTAGCTCTCGTAGACGGCCGCGATCTCCGGGGCAGCCTTTTCGCCGAACTCCTCGGCGGACCAGCTCTTGTAGAACGTATCGCTCGATCCGATGGCGCTGCCCTTCCAGCCGAAGTCCAGCACCGCTCGCGCGCCCATGGGCACCGGTCGTATGTCGCTCGTATTCACCAGCAGAAAGGAGGTCGCGCCGGCCTTCTGAAAGCGGCCCAGCGAAGAGAAGATGCGGGCAACCGGGGTGAGCTCCGACAGCTGATTGGCCTTGCTGTTGTACATCGCCACGTGGATATAGGCGCCCTGGCCAGCCCTGGCCTGGCCCTCGTCGCGCATGTCGCCGTAGCCGGTGTCGGCCCAGACGGTGATCACGTCGGGCGGGATGACCAGGTCTCCCTGCCGCATCAGCTTGTTGCCCTCCATCCACAGATCGGTGATGAAGACGGCCTTCGGATACCTGGCACGGACGATCTTGATCTGTTCGGCGATGGCCTTGCTGATCAGCCGCCCCTGGGCCTTCTCGTCCCCCTTGACGGACGGGTCCAGCTCCGCATAGGGCATGTCCGAGAGTCCGCGGAGGCCGATCTCCCACAGAATCTCCTGTCCTGCCGGGTACGCGGCCACCGCGTTCTTCCAGGCGTTTTCGATGTACTGCGGGTCTGCGGTGAAGTTGTAGGGCACGTCGTGCGGCCAGCGGGAAAAGTTCACTCCCAGCGGCTCCGCGTGGTGCTGGTTCAGCAGAAGTCCGCGTTCGGCGATCAGCGGGTCCTGCGGGTCGTTGGGAAAGGGCCAGGTGCCGGCCACGACCATGTTGCCCTTCAGCCGCAGGATGGTCTCGTAGATCTTGTTCCAGACCGCCAGCGAGATGCCGGTGTGGTCCTTGGCCTCGCCCGGTGCCCATCCCGTCAGCAGGTCCTCGTCGTTGATAAAGAAGCCGCGGTAGTGAAACACCGGTGCCGGAAACTGCCGATTAAGCGAGGCCGGAAGGCTGATCGAGCGGTGCCTGGCAGGCTCATGGTCGGTCCAGAAGTACATGGGGTCGACGCCCAGGTAGTCCTGCGAGAACTGGTAGATGGCATAGATGGTTCCGCGCACGCCGGAGCCGGCCAGCCGGATGACCTTCGGTCCGCTGCCGCCGCCGCTGCCGGTGGTGATCGAAAACGCCTCCGGCTCGGGGGCGTGGGTGGGCGGCGCCGCCCCCTTCGCCTCCTCAGCCAGCACGATGCTGACCGGGCCGGCCTCCGACGCGCTGGTCACGATTCGGGGCCGGGTGCCGAACACCTTCCCCATGTCGGCAGCCAGGTCCTCGGCCGCCCTGCGGATCGGCACCGGCTGCCCGGGTTCGACCAGGATGGTCGCGTCCCCGTTCAGCGTGATGCCCTGGCCGGCGCCCTGGGCGTACGCCGCCGATCCCAGAAGGCACAGCAGCACCCATTGGGCAACTCCGCCGATCCGGCTTCCAGCCATCCCTGCAACTGTGACAGACCTCACCCGTGTGCCCTCCCCATCGCGTCAGGCCCGCGGTTCCCAAGCTCGAGGGTGCGAGGTCCCTGACGTCTGTTTGCGATGCTACCCCAGGGATCGGGTTCGCAAACAGAAAGCCCCCGGCCAGGATGGCCGGAGGCCGTCGAGCGCTCTCCTACCGCTGGTTTCCGGCGGCGCCGCCCTGCCCATACATACGGCCGTTGCCGCGGCCGCCGCGGCGTGCTGCAATCGCCAACTCGAGCTCCGTACCCTGGTTCAGGTGGAGACTGTCGCCGGTCTTTGAGACAAACACGCCGGAGTTGCGGCTGCTGATCCGGCTATGGAGGTCGATGCCATGGTTCACATTCAGCTGGTCCACCCGCAGCGTGCCGTCGGTCCAGCTGTTCGGCATCTCCCGGCCTGCTTTCATGGGGTACCCTTCCGGTCCCCGTGTCTCGGGAGCGGCTATTCCGACGATCGTTGCCTTGACCGGCACGACCGTGCCATCCGGCAGCTTCGCTTCGGTGAAGCGCAGCGCGAGCTTTGACCTCCCTGTCTCGCCCAGGTCGTCCTGCTCCACCGTCCCGGTCAGCTCGGTGCCGTCCGGAAGCTTCGCCCCATCCTGCAGCTGCACCGTCTTTGCCAGCTTTGCCGTAACGCTATGACCCATCTGCGCCTGGTTGGAGTCCAGGTTATGGTCGAGCGCGGCCTGCGCGGGAACCATGCGCATGGCCTCGCGCCGTCTCCGCATGGAACCGTTACGGTAAGCGCCCGTCTGGCCGTTCTGGGGCATGCTCTCCGGCTGCCCTGGTGCCGCTTGCCCCGTGCCGGTCTGCCCGAATGCCGCCGCAGGTGGCAGGCAAAGCATGGCGAGCGACAGGCAAAGCGCCGCGGCCGGCAGGGGAGTTGCTGTCCCGCGCTGGCATCTCCACTCTGATCTCAATCTCATCCGTTCTCCTCTTTTTTCGGTAACCCGGCGATCGTCCGCGTGCGAGGGGGTGCGGTACCCTGCCTGAAAGAACGGATCAAAGCAGCGCTGCCGGAACCTCCGTCGACCCTCAATCTGTGGGAGGGCCAATGGTCGCCGAAGGGTTGCCGCCTCGGGGCGGCGCCTCCCTGCTCGCGTCGCCGGCCGAGACTTCGCTTCAAACGATCTCGCACAGGGGGCATGGCACATCCCTCCCCCGAAGCCGCCGCGCAACCCGAATTGCAGATCCGCAACCGGAGTGCTGACAGGAGCGCCGGCACCGCACCATACTGGACATGAGACGCCTTGCCGCCATGCCATCCTCTGATCCTCCGACCGCGCCGAAGGGCGCTGCGTCATCGCCTCCTGGCGCTCCCCTTGACTGCGATCTGCTCTGGCAGCAGGTCGTCGCACGCGAGGCCGCCCCGCGCAGCCCCTTTGTCTATGCCGTGGAGACGACCGGCGTCTTCTGCCGCCCGGGGTGCGCCTCCCGAAGTCCACGGCGAAGCAACGTCCGTTTCTTCCGCACCCCCACCGAAGCTGTGGCGGCCGGATTTCGCGCCTGCCTGCGGTGCCATCCCGGCCACGCCCTCCCCCCGGCGCGGGCGCTGGAACGAGCGACAGCCGCTGTGGGCGCGCTGCTGGCCGGGCAGCCTGGCGGTGAGACGCTTCCTCTGGCGGCTCTCTGCCGTCTCGCGGCGGACACAGGCCTTCCGCTGCCCCTGCTGAACCGGGCCGTCCGGCACCTGCTGGGGGTGAGCCCGTCCGAGATGCGGCGAGCGGCGAGACTGGACCGTTTCCGGCGGGAGCTCCGGGCCCCTCCGCGGCCGGAGCACGCTTCCTCGCCTGCCCCCGTCACCCGTGCCCTGCAGGAGGCCGGCTTCTCCTCCCCTTCGCGCCTGTATGAGAGCTCCTCCGCCACGCTGGGCATGACCCCCACCAGCCTGCGGCGCGGCGCTCCCGGCGAGCTCATCCACTACGTCCTGGCCAGCTCAGCCCTGGGAGACATGCTGGTCGCGGCAACGGCGCGCGGGGTCTGCGCGGTCAGCTTCGGAGACACGGAGGTGGACCTCCTGGCCGATCTGCACACCCGCTTCCCGCGAGCCGATCTGCGCCGGTCGCCGCCGGCCGATTCGGAGGCGGAAACCGGCACACCGGGGGAGTGGCTGCACCAGGCCGTCCGGACGGTGCTCTCGCGGTTGACGGAGCACCCCCTGGCGGTCACGTTTCCGTTGGACCTGCGGGCCACGGCCTTTCAGCTCCGGGTGTGGAAGGCGCTGCAGACGATTCCCCGCGGCGAGACCCTGACCTACACCGGCCTGGCCTGCCGCCTCGGCCAGCCGTCGGCGGCGCGTGCAGTCTCCTCCGCCTGTGCGGCCAATCCGCTGGCCGTGCTTCAACCGTGCCACCGCGTGGTAGGCGCCCGCGGAGCGCTCACCGGCTACCGCTGGGGTCTTGAGCGCAAGCGTGCCCTGCTGGAGGGGGAGCGCCCAGCCTCCGGCAACGCAACCTTTGGGCGATCTGCGGGTTTAGAAAAGGAGAGCAACCCTCCCCACGAGGCAGCCCTCCGTGAGTCACCGTGACCGAGCGAGTACACTCACCGGAGGGCTCGCTTTGCGTGTTCCCGCCACCTCCCCCATGCTCGCAACTGCCGCGAAACCGGCCACATCCGCCCATGCTGGCGGCCAGCAGCGCCGCAAACCCGAGCTGCCGGCCCTGTCCGGCATCCGCACGGTGCTTGCGATGCTGATCCTCTTCTTTCACTTCACGCCGCCGCACGTCGGCTGGCTCCATCCGGTGATCGACAACAGCTTTATCTTCGTCGGCACCTTCTTTCTGATCTCGGGTTTTATCCTGACCTACCACTACGCGGACCGGGCGATGACGCTGCGGAAGCGCGACTTCTGGCTGGCCCGGTTCTCCCGCCTGTACCCCACCTACGCCTTTGTGCTGCTGCTCTCGCTTCCCATGCTGGCAGGCGAGTGGCAGGCACGCCCCCACGGGGAGTTCTTCGCCGGCCTCGTGCTAACGCCTCTGCTGCTGCAGGGGTGGAGCCCGTCGCTCGCAACCTTCTGGAACACCGTCGCTTGGACGCTTTCGGCCGATCTTCTGCTGTACCTTCTGTTTCCCTACCTGCTGCGCCTGTGGACCGTCTATCTGGGCGCGCTCGACCGGCCGCTCCGTCTGGCCGCCGTGATCCTCTGCCTTTGGGCTATCGGCATCACGCCTCACCTCTGGTACTTTTTTACCAACCCGGACCACCTCACGGCGGCCGCCGACCGCTACACCGGCGCCACGTGGATACGGGTGCTCAAGTACACCCCGCCCGTGTACCTGTGCACCTTTCTCTCCGGAACCGTTCTTGCCCGGCTCCATGCCTGCCTGCCCCTGCGCAGCCAGCAACGCTTTCTGCTCGCGGGCGGTGCGCTTCTGGCCATCGGCAGCTTCTTCTACCTGGTCGCCCCTCGGGTGCCGTATGTCATTCTTCACGGAGCTCTGCTGCTGCCGCTCTTCTGCGTGCTTCTGCTTGGCCTGGCCGGACCGAACCCGGTCGCCTCCGTCTTCTCCGTTCGACCGCTGGTGCTGTTCGGCGAGGCGACGTTTGCGCTCTACCTGCTCCACTTCAATGGCTTCGAGCTGATCCACATCTTCCGCCTGCCGGAGCGGCTCCACGTTGAGCGCCTCGACCCCTGGATCTCCTATGCGTTCATCCTCGCGCTTGCCCTGGCCACCGTGCGCTTTGTGGAACGCCCTGCCCGAAGAGCGCTGCTGGACCGCTTCGGCCATCGCCGGCCCGAGACTTTTCCCAAACCGACCTCGGTCTAGACCGGTCTGCATGGAGGTGAGCTCTCGGTTTTCAGGGAAGCTCTGATTAACGATTGCGGCTCGGAACGAAACGCAAAGTTCCTGCGGGAATGACAACAAAGAGCAGGACTCTTGCTGCAAGCAGGTTGGATCAGACCTTCTTTGGGCTAAAAGTCCGACAGAAAATAGCCTGGGCGAAGCCCCAGATTCCAGCCCAAGTCCATTCGGGCGGGCTGAAGGCCCGCGCTATCCTGGCCGGGGCGAAGCCCCAGGTCGCGGCCCAACTCCATTCGGGCGGGCTGAAGGCCCGCGCTACCCTGGGGGCGAAGCCCCAGGTTCCAGCCCAACTCCATTCGGAGTCGACGTCAGAGACCCTGCAACGCAAACCAGGAGCGGCCCCCCGAGCAGCCCTCTCCCCGACCGCCGCCAAAGCCCCGCTCGAAGGCGGGGCTTTGGGTCCTGCTCGGAGGCCGCAGCCTGCTTCCTACGGAGTGACTACCTGGTTGGCGTGGCCATAGGTGGTGTTGCCCACCGCCACCGCACAGGTCGGCAGCTGAGCGGCCTGAAAGGGCGTGTTCTGCACCGCCTTGAGCGTGCCGTTATGTGGGTCGAGCTGCTCGGCTGAGACCGAATGATCCAGGTTGTTCGAGGTAAACAGGTAGATGCCGAGCGCCGGCTCGATCGTCACGCAGGTCGGACCCGTGCCCACCTGCGTGGGACCGGTGCCGCCAGTTCCGACCGAAGCCGTCAACGAGCCCGTGGCCTGCGAGATGCTGTAGGTCCCGACCGTGTTGGCATTGTAGTTGACGACGTAGAGGAACATCCCCCGAGGATCGACGGTCATCTTGATGGGCCGGAGATCGGTGGCGAAGGGCGAGGCCACCATGGGCGTCGGAACGCCGTTCGGCAGAGCGAAGCCGTAGATCTGGTTGGTCGACTGGTCGGAGACGTAAAGGAACTTCGACGTCGGATCGATGGCGATCGAACTTGGGACGGTTCCCGCCGGGTAGCCCGATCCGATGGGGGTCAGAGCTCCATTGGACGGGTTCTGGTTGTAGGCCAGCACGATACCAGCGGCAGCGCCCGCGGCGGTCGTGTCCTGGTCCAGGACATACACCAGGTTGTTGAAGGCACTTGCGACCACACCCACGGGGTTGTTGCCGACGTTGACAACCGTCGGAGTCCCCAGGTTGCTGATCTGTGCGGTTGTGCCGCTGGCGGAGCTCTGCGTGATGGGAAAGATGTTTATGTTGCCAGGGCCGGGGGACGCCGTGGTGTACCCCACCTGGTAGGTGCAGACCACATACAGGTTCTTGCCCGCGGCATCGACCGCCGCGGCCACCGGAAAGCTGCCGGACACGTTATAGGTGTGCTGCGGGTAGATCTTGCCGTCCGTGCCGATGGCGAAGTTCACAATCGTCGAATCGTCCCGGTTGAGGACAAAGATCGTCTTCGAGTCCGGCGTGACGACCAGAGTTACCGGGTTGCGGCCGCCGGAAGGAATGGGTGAGTCCGCCAGCTGCGTCAGAGCGCCCGTCTGGTAGTCGACCGCATAGGCATTGATCACGCCAGCCTGGGTGGCTGCCGCGCCGACCGTTGCAGCTGTCACATAAACGTACGCCAGGGTGTAGTCGCGGCTGCAGGAGCTGAGCCCCAGGCCCACCGCGAGAGACGCCGCCGTGGCCAGTGCTCCACGGCCAAGCCTGTTCCATTTCATGCGCTTCCTTGCTCCCGGGCCACTTCCGGCCCGCCCGTCCCGTTCACCCATCGCTTCTGTTGGAGCCTGCCGGCCTTGTGCCATCCCCTGCTCGCGCGTAGCCATCAGTAGATCGCCCCGGTGACCGCCAGGCAGGAGGGCCTGCCGGTCACGGTAAAGCTTGTGCCACGCACCAGGTTCTGGAGCTCTCCGTTGCTTTTGTTGAACTGCTTGCCCGACACCGAGTCGTCCCCGTTGTTGGAGGTGTAGATGTACTTCGAGGAAGGATCCTCGACGATACAGACGGGCACGGAGCCGACGGTGTACGGGTTGTTGCGGCTGCCCGTCGGTTGCAGGCGGCCGGTGCTCGTATCCACAGAGAAGGCCGAGATGGTGCTGTTGGCCTGGTTGCCGTTAGTCGTGGACTGGTTGATGACGTAGAGAAAGTTGATGGAGTTGCCGGTGACAAACAACGAGTTGACAGGATTTGAGGTTCCGCTGATGTTCGGCACCGCTCCGCCGGTCTGCACGTTCAGAGCACAGTTTTGACCGACCGTGTAGGGCAGAATCTGGTTGGTTCCGGCATCGGTGAGAAACAGGTTGCTGCTCCCCACGCTGATGGAGGTCGGCAGCGAAGCACCCGTGGCCACGTTGGAGTTGGCCGTCAGCGTCAGCTGTCCGCTCTGTCCACTCGTGGTGTACGGAAAGATGGTTTTGTCACCGGAGTCCAGCGTGAACAGGCAGCTTCCGGCGGTCTTCATCATGGTGGGGTTCGGACCTACCGGAAAGTAGGTCAGCTGCGTGCCCGTCGGGGTGCGCTGCTGCTGATTCGGCACCAGTGTCAGCCGGCCCGTGCTGCTGTTCACACCATAGACGGTCACGTCGCCGTTGCCCGTCGCCGTTCCATTGGCGATGTTTGCCGGCGTATTGGTGGGGTCCAGCCGGTCGAGCACATAGACGAAGTTGCCGCCCGAATCGGTCGTGACCCACACCGGGGTGCCACCCTCGGTCGTATAGGTCGTCTGATAGGTCAGAATGCCGTCACCACCCACCGTAAACACCGCCAGCCCGCCCGCCGTGGTGGAGTTTCCCGCATTGACCACGTAGACATACCGGCCGCCGGGGCGGATGGCGAGCGAGACCGGGTTGGCCCCGCCGGCAGAGTAGGGGGAACCGACCGTCTGAGTCAGGTTGCCGGTGTAGTCGTCGATCTTGAGGCCGGAGATCTGGCCATACTGCGTTCCCAACACATACAGGTAGCCGATGGTGCCGCCGCCGCATGCTGTCATTCCCAGACCCAGGGCAATCGCTGCAACTGCGGCCGCGGAGATCCGGCCAATCTTGCTCAACTTCATGTATTCCTTACTCCTCGGCAGGGAGGAGCCAGAGTGCGACTCAATGGCCGTGCTTCCGTGCTCTGCCTGGGATCAATGTTGCCTGTGCAATTGTAGAAGCTGGCGGCGCTTTGTGCCAATCAGCGCAGCCGTAACTTGCGCTCGCGGAAGCAGCCGCCCGGACCGATCTGGAGCTCCCCCGAGGCTACAGTGCCTCTCCCCCGCAGCGGCGAAGGAGAGGCATCTGAAAGCTTCAGGACGGTCCTGGCGATGATGTCGCGTCGACCTCGCCGGTCTGGACGCCAGTCTGTTCGCCAGCTCTTACCAGACCCGGCAGGAGTGCTCCGGCATCATCGGCTGGCCCACCTTGCAGCCAAACGCTTTGCCGAACTCGTCGAAGTTCTGTACCGTGCCCTTCACCCGCCACTCCCCCGAGCTGTGGGGATCGGTCTTGGCCAGCACGCGCGCGCTCTGCTCGGTCGCGTTCTGACACCAGATCTGACCAAAGGCGATGAAAAAGCGCTGCTGCGGCGTGTAGCCATCGCGCTTCCCATCGCTGTAGTCGGGCTCAGCCGCCGCGCCCTGCTTGGCTAGCGTGTTCATCAGCGCCTGGTAGGCGATGCGGATGCCGCCGTTGTCGGCCGTGTTCTCCCCCAGCGTCAGGTGCCCATTCAGGTTCTGCCCCGGAGCGACCTGGAATCCGCTGTACTCCTTCGCCTCGCACTCGGTTCGCTCGTTGAACTTCGCCTTGTCTTCCGGAGTCCACCAGGCGCGCACGTTGCCATTCTTGTCGTATTTGGATCCCTGGTCGTCGAAGCCGTGCGTCATCTCGTGCCCGATCACGACACCGATGCCACCAAAATTCACCGCCGGATCCATGCTGTTGTCGAAGAATGGTGGCTGGAGGATGCCGGCCGGGAAGTTGATGTCGTTCTGCGGGGGGTTGTAGTAGGCGTTGACCGTGGGCGGCGTCATGCCCCACTCCTTCTCGTCGACCGGCTTGCCATACTTGGCGTAGTTGCGATCGCGCTCAAAGATCGCATTCTGTTCGAGATTGGCCAGGTAGTTGGTGCGGGAAACGTCGAGCTTGGAGTAGTTGCGCCACTTCTCCGGATAGCCGATCTTGTCGCGAATCGCGTCGAGCTTCTCTTTGGCCTGCACCTTGGTCTCGGGGCTCATCCACGGCAGCTGGCTGATGTCCTGCGCCAGCGCGGTCTCGAGCGCGTGCACCAGCTTCTCCATGTTCTCCTTGGCGTCGGGCGGGAAGTTCTGCCGCACCCACTCCTGGCCGACCGCCTCGCCGAGCGCCTGGTCGGTGGCGCGGGTGCACCGCTTCCAGCGAGGCTGCTCCTCCTTCTGGCCCTGCAGGATCTGGTTGAAGAAGTGGAAGTTCTCCTCCGCAAAGGGCTTCGAGAGCGCCGGTGCCGCCGAGTGCAGAGCGTGCCAGCGCAGATAGCTCTTGACCGCCGGCAGGCTTTCGGCCTGCAACTGCTCGTTTACCGCCTGGACGTAGCCGGGCGAGGCCACGTTCAGCGTCTTGACCTCCGGTAGCCCGATGCCATCCAGGTAAGTGCGCCAGTTGTAGTCCGGCGACAGCTTCGCGAGCTCCTCGACCGTCATGATGTGGTAGCGCTTGGCGGGATCGCGCAGCTCAACCCGGCTCATGGAGCCCTTAGCCAGCGCGGTCTCGATCCGCATCACGTCCGCGGCCTCGGACTTCGCCTTCTCTGGCGAGTCGCCGAGCAACGCGAACATCTTCTCGACGTGCTCCACATACTGCTCGCGAATCTTCTGGCTGCGCGGGTCGTCGGCAAGGTAGTAGTCGCGGTCCGGCAGCGTCAGACCACCCTGGCCGGTGCCCGCAATCTGCTTGGACGAGTCCTTCTGGTCCTGCTGCACGGCGACATAGAACAGCTCCGCCTGGCCAAAGCGCTTCATCGTCTCGACGTTGAGAGCGGCGACCTTTGTCTTGTCCTCGAGACCGTCGATGATGTGCAGCACCGGCTCGATCGGCTTGGCACCGAGCTCGTTGATGCGATCCTCATCCATGCAGGCCGCGAAGTAGTCGCCGTACTTCTTTTGCAGCGGAGACTTGGGCGCGTCGGCCGCCGCCTTCAGGTCCTGGTACAGCAGGTAGTTGTTCCGGTCCGCCAGCTCATTGAATCTTCCCCAACGCACCTGATCGGCCGGAATCGGATTCGCCCTGTTCCAGTTGCCGCAGGCGTACTGGTAGAAGTCCGTGCACGGGTCCACTGACTTGTCGATCGCCTTCAGATCGAAGATCACCGGCTTCTTCGGTTCCTTCGTGGGTCCGGCCGGATTATCTCCCGCCAGGTTCTGGCTGACGCCCCCGCCCAGCAGAACTCCGCTAAGCACAAGCAACGACGGTGCTGCGATCCGAATACGCATGGCGCTCCCTGAAATTGAACTGATCTCCCGCACTCTCTCAGCCAAAGGCGACTTCGCCCGGACGAGAAAGACAGGAAGTTCGATCGCCGAAACTACCGAGAGACGACGATCGACGCAAAGCTGAATTACGTGTGCTTTGAGTGTCACACGATCTTCGTTCTTGCGCGAGCGGATTTGCGAAGAAGCGGGGTGTCGGCGGCCTTTCGCGGGCGCCAGCCGACGTTTGCCCCACTTCCTAGAAAATCTTCAGATGGATCGTCAGGTACTTCTTCGGGTCCGCCCGGATGGTGGTGACGAGCTTTGTGCTCTCCGTCAGCAGACCATTCAGGTTGGTGTAGGCCTGATCGTCGGTGACGAGCTTGCCCAGCGTTCCGCGGCCCTGGTCGATGCCGGTCACCAGGCTATTGACCTGCGTCACCGTATCCTGCAGCTGCTGCCGGAACTTGGGGTCCTTGGCCAGAAGACCGATCGCGCCCTTGCCCGCATTCGCGTCCGACAGAAGCTGGTTGGCGTTGGCCAGGGTCGAGTTCAAGTTGGTGTAGAGCGTGTCATCGGTCAGCAGCTTGCCCACCGTGCCCTTTCCGCTCTGCACCCCGGAGACGACCGCGTTCAGCCGATTGACCGTGTCATCCAGGCGGTTGTACAGCCCGGGATCGTTGATCAGCCTGCCGACTGTTCCCTTGCCGCTGTTCAGGTTGGTGGTCAGGATGGAGAGCTGGTCGACGGTCTTTGTGGCCTTGTTATAGAGGTCCGGGTTGTTGATCAGCTGCCCAACCGATCCCTTGCCGTTCTGCAGGTTGTCGACGATGTTGTTCATCTTCGCCAGGATGACGTTGAGGCTTTCGATCGTTCCCTGGCTGGCCTTCACCACGTCCTGCAGATTGGGCGTTTCGAGCGTCTTGAGCTCGTCACCGTCCTGCAGCTGCGGCCCGGTCGCGTACTGGCTGTTCAGGTCAACCACCGTGTCGCCGAGCACGCCCACCGTACTCAGCGCCGCCTTGGTGTCCTTGTGCAGGTCTTTGATGTACTTCGTGTCCAGCTTCATGACGACCTGAACCGGCGTCAGCTTCCGGTTGGGGTCCGGGGTCACAGCCACCTTCTTGACGGTGCCGATCGTCACACCCTCCAGGTTGACCGCCGCCCCATCCTTCAGCCCGGCCGAATTTTCAAAGTAGCTCGTGACCGTCAACTTGTGCGAGAACAGACCCAGCCCGGACGAGCTCGTCATCAGAAACAGTAGCGTAACCAGGATCACGGTCGAGATCAGCACGATCAACCCCACCTTGAGCTGCGACCACCGTACCTCCTGCTGACTTGGCATAGATCTCCTTCAACTCCTCAGCTCTGCCCGGGTTTGTCTCGGGGAATTTCGCCCACACAGGCGTCCCTTCCCGGCCTTAAACGGATGTGTCTGCAGCTCTTATCGGCTCATTTTGAGGATACATGAGCAGACGGAGGCGACTTCGCCTCAGACCCGGCCTGCAATGGCCCCATCAGCGCCTCGAGAACCACCACGGCAGAGGCAATCTCGCGGCCGTGGGTCAGGCTCAGGCTGACGTGGTCTCCGCCCAGCGTCCGCGCCCGCTCCGCCGCGCGGCCGTGCCAGTGGAGCGACGGCGCCTTCCCCGGGGAACGCCGCACCTCAATCTCCCGCCAGCTGACACCGTGGCTGATGCCCGTGCCGAGTGCCTTGGCGCCCGCCTCCTTGGCGGCAAAGCGCGCCGCCAGGCTCTCCGCCGGCCGGTGCTTCGCCAGGCAGTAGCGGATCTCCCCCTCGGTAAAGATCCGGCGGAGGAATCGGTCTCCAAAGCGGCGAAGACTGCTCTCGATCCGCCCGATCTCCATCAGGTCCGTTCCCAGGCCGACGATCATCGCAGACCTCGCCCAGGCGTGTACGGCCCCGGGAACGCCGAAGGCGGAAGGTCCATCCCGGAGCTGCAACAGGATTGGCAACCGGCAGGCTCATGACCCTGAAGAAACGCGGCGAGCGCTCCACCGGCTCCCTTCTGGGGAGCGTGTCTGCCGAGGCCCCGGGCGATCGGAGCCGTTTGGACACGAAGGACCATTCCCGCATGGTAGCTCAGCGCAACTCCCACCTTTGGGGGAGCGGAGTCGCGCCCGAAAGCCGCATCCAACGGCGTACGGATGCGCTCGGCCCTTCTCAACCTCTCCGTCGACCCCGAGCTTGCGGACCCCGCCAGGCCGTCGACCACACAGGCCGACGCCGCCCCAATCAGCTGGATCAACCCGGTCATCCCCGGCGATCACCCCGACCCTTCGATCATCCGGGTGGGACAGCACCTGTGGGCAGCCGCGACCTCCGGGGAGTGGAGCCCGCAGTTTCCGCTCTTCCACTCCACCGATCTCGTCCACTGGGTGCCTGCAGGGGCTATCTTCTTCGACCAGCCGCGCTGGGCCGAGGGCAGCTTCTGGGCTCCGGAGCTGACGCACGACCGCGGCCGGCTGATCTGCTACTACGTCGCCCGCCAGCGCGGCGGTCCGCTGTCCATCGCCGTCGCCACGGCGACCAGGCCCGGCGGACGGTGGACCGATCACGGTCCCATCCTCAACGAGCCCGAGGGCTCGATCGACCCCTGCTTCGCGCGCGACGAGCACGGGCAGCCTTTCCTGATCTGGAAGACCGACGGCAACTCCGTGGGGCGACCCACCCCCATCCACGCCCAGCCCCTCACCCCGGATCTGCTTCACCTGACCGGAGCTCCGGTCCAGCTGATCACGAACGACGCCCCATGGGAGGCCGGGGTCGTCGAGGGCCCCTCCATCCTCCGGCACAGCCATCGCTTCTATATGTTCTACGCCGGCAACACCTGCTGCGGACACGCCTGCCAGTATGCTGAAGGCGTCGCTCGTGCCAGCCATCTGCTCGGCCCCTGGGAAAAGTTCCCGCACAATCCCCTGATCGATGCCAACGACCATTGGCGTTGCCCGGGACACGGCACCGCGGTCCATGGTCTCGCCGGTCAGGACTATCTCCTGTACCATGCCTACCCGGCCGGCGGCACCATCTACGTCGGCCGGGAGGCGGTGCTGGACCACATCCGATGGAGCGAGGATGGCTGGCCGGTGATCAACGCCGGCCGCGGCCCCGGACATTCGAGCGTCAATCCGCCGATCGACTTCCGCGACCGCTTCACGGCACCGCACCTGGGCGCCTCCTGGCAGTGGCCGGTCAACACCCACCCCTCCCTCGCAACCGGAGATGGCCAACTTTGTCTGCGCGTTCCCAAGGCAGGGCAGTCCGCCATGGTGGCCATTCCCGCACCCGGCCTCCCGGACTACACCTGCAGCGTCACCCTTCTGGTGCCGGCCGAAGCTGCCGCCACATCCCTACCTTCACCCGGACCGACCGCCGGTTCCGCGGCCAGCGGCTGGGCCGGCCTGGCCGTGGTTGGTGACCCGTTCAACACCATTGGCCTGGGCCTGCGCGGCCGCACCCTTCAGCTGTGGCGACGCGGAGGAGCGGAAGCCTCGGTGATCTGGTCCGCCCCGCTGCCCGAAGCCGCCCGCAGCCTGCAGCTGCAGGTCACCTCCGGTGGCCAGGCACAGCTGCGCTTCGCCTTCACCGTCGACGGTGGGCCGCCTGAACCCGCCGGAGCCCCCGTGGACGCGTCGCGGCTGCCCGCATGGGATCGCGGACTCCGCCTGGGGCTCATGATCGAAGCTCCTGCAGGCACGGAGGTCGTATTCTCCGACTTCCATCTACATACCTTGTAGAAGCCTCGACCTCTAGGACAACACGGGCCAGGCCTGGCCGTCGTCAGCCAGTCGCGCCCGTGTCGACCTGTATCCGGCGCCAGATGATCCGCAGCGTCGCGGCGACCGGAACGGACACCAGGGCCCCGACCACTCCGGCGATCTCGCCCCCCGCCAGAACGGCGAAGATCTGCAGCAGAGGGTTGATCTCGAGCGATTGCCCCATGATTCTCGGCGCGCTCACATAGTCCTGCACCAGGCGCCAGGTGCCCAGAAACAGCACCAGCCAGATCGCATGGGGGTATCCGGCAAGTACCGCGATCACAACGATTGCCAAGGCACCGACGGCCGGCCCGACCACCGGAATGAACTCAAGAAATCCAGCCAACGGCCCCAGAATGAAGGCGTAAGGAACCCGAAGGAGACTCAGCACAAGGGTGTAGGCGACCAGCGTCAGCGTGGCCAGAATGATCTGCGCTCGAATATAGCTGCCGAGCATCACGTTAATGTCGCCAAGAAGGCTGCGAATGGTCGCCCGTTCCTGCAGCGACCGTCCCAGTTGCACCGTCTCAATGGCGATGGTGGTGCCCTGCCGGAGAAAGAAGAGGCTGAGAATGGGGATGATGATCAGCCACCAGATGTGCTGAATGGGGGTGGCCAGCTTGCCGGCCAGCGAGCTCCCGTAGGCCAGGATCTGGGCGCGGTGGTCCATCAGGAAGCTCTGGATCTGCTGCTGCCGCGATCCGGTCCAGTGGTAATGGCGCGCGACCTCCGCAATCAACTCTCCTGAGCCAAGCCGGTCGAGCAGGGTGGGCAGACTGGTTGCGAGCTGCTTGGCCTCCGTCCCGACCGTTGGGCCCACGGCAAATCCAACTCCGGTAATCACAGCTCCCAATAGCACGTAGACCACCAGGATGGCTTTGCCGCGGCCCCTGAGCGGCTTTTCCAGTCTGCTTACCAGAGGAGCCAGGAAGTATGCGAAAAGAATGGCGAAAAGAAACAGCGTCAGCGTCTCGCTCGCGGCTCGCAGGAAGGCAAGGACCAGAACAAAGAGCAGCGCGGTAAGCAGCACCCGGGCCGTTCGTGGATCCCAGATGTGATTCAAGAAGGTGCCGGTCTCAACCCGAGCCTCGGTCTTTGCGGGTTCCATCGTGTTCATGGGCTCTTTCTTTCTCCCGATATCTGGTCATGAGGCCATATACCCGCCAAGCAGGCATTTCAGGGCACAAACGGAGATGCAGGCACCCGGTCGCCCCGGGCACCTGAAGCTCATCCCCTCTCCGCTTCCGTCGGTTTAGCTCTTCAGATCGTCGACGGCACCCTGAACGGCAGTCGCTGCCTTGCCCGCGACGTCCTTGAGCGTACCGGTGACCTGATCGGCGACGCCGCTTCCGGAGAGCTTATCGTCTCCAACGAGATCGCCAACCCCTTTCTTCAGCTTGCCTGACAGCTGGTTGCCCGTTCCACTCATCCTTTGTTTGGCTCCCCAGCTGCCGGCACTCTCGCCATTGACTCCGCTCTGCCCGGCAAACCGGTCGTTCAGAACGAGGTAGATGGCCGCCCCGAGACTGGCGAGACCAAGAAATCGCATCAACTTACCCATTGCTTTCCCTCCGTGAATCAGAGGTTGGATGCAGCTTTCCTGGCACACGCCTGGAAAAATGTCGGGTATGCCGACGCGACCGAAGGGAAAAGTGAGAGCCGGATGAGGGAAACTGCTTTCCACCCTGTCGACCAACCGGAGCCCGAGGAGCCCATCCGGTCGGGCAGGGAGGGGCGGACCTTGGCCCAATCTGGCCTGGAGCCGCTTCAAGCGTCCCAAACCACTTCGGAAATGCCCACAACTGGATAGAAGTCGCGGGCGTTCCCGGGCAGATCGCCAGGAGAGGAACCCAGACACTCCCACTTTGGGACAAGACTCGGAAAAGCAACTCCGGATCGCCGCCGATGGTCCGCAGGTTGCAACAGTTCACCGGCAAGAACGATGCGAATGAGATCATGGAGGCCTCTGTGGGCCAGAGAAGCGGCATCGGCGGAAGGCCGGGCGACAGGCGCGGCGCTGCTGGCCTCTCTGCCCCGGGCGTCACTGCCCGGACATTACCTTTTTGTTGCATCCCGTTGCGCTCAGATCACGGTATTCTGGAGGCGAACGTTTGTTTTTGGCTCCCTCCTCTCAGCCAATGCGGGCAGCACCAGGCTTGCGAGCCCGGCGCAACCAGCTTGGGAGGCCCTTCCTCCTTCAGGGATCCGGGAAGATCGACAGGGTCCACGGACGGACCGGACCGAAGGCGCACCACCGGGACAGATCGAAGCCGCCGCGGACGACGTGGGGCGGCCCAACCGCACGAGACGCACGATCAGCGAGCCTCCAATGCGTGATCCTCAGACATCGCACTGCCTTGAGACGGCCGCCCGCCGATCGGGAAGATATCTGTCGCCTCCGGCTCAAGTTCCGGCGTATTTTGCCGACAAGATCCCCATCGACCAGAGGGCAGAGCTCAAGCAGCAGCACCCTGGCCCTTTCGCCGGATCGACATCCAACCGTCCCGGCCTGGCGTCACCTTTAGGAAGAGGATGTCTATGATGCGCTCCCTCCCATCTCGATCCGCAGCCACTATGGTGCTCTTCGCCGCAGCCGCCGTCCCACTTCTGGCCGCTGAGCCGGTTCCTGCCGGCGCAGCGATGCCGACCCCTCAAACCACATCTGCGGCTTCCCCGGCAACCACCACGCCCTCACCCGTGCCCACCCACGCAGCTCGCACCCACACAACCGACCCGGACTACGTTCTGGGTCCGGGCGACTCGGTCTCGATCCGCGTCGCCGATCTGCAGGAGATCACCGATCGCACGGTCGGCATCGACCCCGATGGCTATATCGACCTCCCGCTTGCCGGACACTTCCAGGCCAGCGGCGATACGCTCGAAGGCTTCAAGAAGGTGTTGGCCGGGAAGCTGCAGCGCTACATCACCGATCCCCAGATCACGGTGTCCCTGCTCCAAAACCAGAATCGCCCTGTCTCCATCATCGGGGCCGTCAACGCTCCGGGTGTCCATCAGTTGGAAGGTCCGAAGCGGCTGGTCGAGGTGATCTCGCTGGCCGGTGGCGTGCGCGCCGATGCCGGCGACAAGGTCTTCATTACTCGCGAAAACAGCTGGGGCAGGATCCCCCTTCCGGACACCAAGGAAGATACGACCCAGGGCTTCAGCACCGCCTCGGTCTCGATCGACGATCTTCTCGGGGCCAAGCACCCTTCTGACAACATCGTCATCGAGCCGAACGACATCATCTCCATTCCGCGCGCGGAGGTGGTGTACGTGGTCGGTCAGGTGCGTCGCTCGGGCGGCTTCCCGCTCTCCTCGCACCACTCGCTCTCGTTGCTGCAGGCACTGTCACTCGCCGAGGGCCTGGCCCCGGACGCCGCCTCGAAGAAATCTCACATCCTGCGCGCGACCGATGGCGATCCAAACAAGGTCACGGAGGTCCCGGTCGACGTCAAAAGCATCCTCGACGGCAAGGCCCCGGACGTGCAGCTCTACGCGAACGACGTTCTTTTCGTGCCGAACAGCGCGGCCAAGACCACCAGCCGGCGGGCTCTTGACACCGTTTTGCAGACCGCGATGGGTTTGGCCATCTACGCGCACTAGATTTTTGCCGGGGAGGCAAGCCGAGGAGAAAGAGAATCCCGGCTCATTCCGCGGCACCCAAATTTGATCTCTTCAGGTGAATCTATGGATCGCTATCCCCAGGACGACCACGACATACGGTACTCCCGCCTGCCCGCTCCAGCTCAGATGGATCGATATCTCCCGCCTGCCGAGGACCCCTACGGAGAGCTCCGGGGCTACCCGGGGGAGGCGGCCTCGACCGCACGTCCCAACCTGCTGAAGGAGTACCTCAAGGTGCTCCGCAGCTGGCGCAAGGCCATCCTGATCTTCGCCGTCGCTGGTGCGGCGCTCGGTCTGCTGCTGACCCTCGGCGCGCTTCCGGTCTACCAGGCCCGTACCTCGCTCGACATCCAGAGCCTCAACGGCGACTTCATGAATCGGCGGGATGTTGCGCCTACCGGAGATGCCGCCGGAGCGCCGAGTGACACCTACATCCAGACCCAGATCAAGCTGCTGCAAAGCGACACCCTGTTTGAGCAGACGGTGCGACAGATCGAGTCCGAGCCCCATCCCGCAACCGTCGCCCGCGAGGACCTGCTGTCGCGCCTGGCACGGGGGCTCCACCTCACCCGCGGCAACCCCATTCCCTACCATGATCTGGTGCTCGACACGGCACACCATGTCAAGGTGAAGCCGCTCGGCCTCACCCGCCTGGTTGAGATTACCTGCGACTCCTGGGATCCGGCGTTTGCCGCCAAGTTCTGCAACACCCTTGTTAGTCAGTTCCAGACCCAGGACCAGGACGTCCGTGGCGCGGAAGCGAAAAAAACGAGCGAGTGGCTGACCCGGCAGCTTGCGGACGTTCGGGCCAAGTATGAGGACTCCGAAAAGCGGCTCGAACAGGCGACCGGCGGCAATGGGCTGGTTCTGAGTCAGGAGAGCAACTCCGTCTCCGAGGACCGGTTGCGCCAGATGCAGGCCGAGCTGATCCGGGCGCAGGCCGATCGCATGGAGAAGGAGGCCCAGGCGGCCCTCAGCACGTCCGCCAGCGCGGATACCCTTCCCAGCGTGCAGGACAGCGCGCCCTACCTCGCCGCGCAGAGCAAACTGGCCGATCTCGAAGCTCAGGTCGCTCTTCTGGTGCCGCCGCTCACGGAGGAAAATCCACGGGTCATTCACCTCCGCGCCCAGATCCGCGAGGTTCAGACCCAGATGACGGCGCTGCGCCGATCGAGCACATCCCGCGTGCAGAACGAGTACAACGCCGCCAAGCACCGGGAAGATCTTCTCCGGTCCGCGTATGAGACGGCCGAAGCCAGTGTTTCGAGTGAGCTCAGCGCGACCAGCAAGGTGAACCTGCTGCGCCGCGAGGTCGACAGCGAGCAGCAGCTCTACCAGACCCTGCTGCAGCGCGCAAAGGAGGCCGGCTTTGCCTCGGCCATGCAGGTTTCCACGATCCGCGTCGTCGACGAGGCCCGCAGCCCGAAACTTCCCGTGAGCCCGCGACGCGGCCTGTCCGCCATCGTAGGCCTCGTTCTTGGGTGTCTGGTGGGCATTGCCTACGCCTTTCTGCGCGAGCGCAACACGGAGGTCTTCCGGGCTCCCGGGGAGGTGGCGAAGTTTCTTCGCGTGCATGAGCTCGGCGTCATTCCTGCGGCGGCGGGCGGATCCAGGGGCATGATCGTGTCCACCGTCCAGGCCGGACGATCCCTGACCCGGGGAGGAGCCGCGGCACAGGCCCGGGAGCGCGTCGAGGATCAGAAGAACGCCCTGTCGATCGCAGGCTGGAATGAGAACTTTTCGATCGTGGCCGAAGCCTACCGGAACGCCACCTACTCCATTCTGCTGGCCGACACCGCCGGCGGTCGAGCGCGCATGTACGTGGTCTCAAGTCCAAACGCGGGCGAAGGAAAGACGACCGTCACCTCAAACCTCGGGGTTGCGCTTGCCCGCTCCAAACGCCGCGTAGTTCTGATCGATGGCGATCTCCGCAAACCGGGCCTGCACCGGGCGTTCTCGGTTCCGAACGACCGGGGTCTGCGCAATATACTGCGCGGCGAGGTGGACCTGCTGCACTGCCCGGTCGACGAGCTCTGCCAGCCCACCGCCATTCCCAATCTCTCGGTCGTCTCCTCGGGAACCGGAGACGAGGAGGTCGTGGAACTGCTCCATTCCCAGCGGATGAGCGAGCTTCTGGCCAGGCTGTCGCAGGAGTTCGACCTGGTCCTGATCGATACGCCGCCCATGCTGCACATGGCGGACGCCCGTATCTTCGCCGGCCACGCAGACGGTGCCATCCTGGTGCTGCGTGCCGGCTCCACCAGCCGCGACGAGGCGGCTACCGCGCGCGATCTGTTTGAGCACGACCGCGTGCGCATGGTCGGAACCATCCTGAACGGCTTTGATCCTCAGCGCGAGGGCCGTGGCGGTTACTACAAGTCCTACTACCGCTACCAGCAGGCGGCGGAGTCCGGCGAAGGAAAGGCCCTGCAGCGATGAGCTCGGCTCTTGTTCCCCAGGGCGCTGGCCTGAGTGCCGGCTCCGGTGCTGGCCAGAACGCCCGAATGGGCGTTCCACCGGGGCTGCTCGACGCAGGGGATCCAGCGCTCGACGTCGCACTTCCGCACGCTCCGGTCCCTCCGCTGACGGAGGTCGCCCCCACCACAGCCGTTCCGCGCCACGTGGCGCGCCACTTGGTCAGCGGCACGTCGGCCCTGGGGGCGGGAATCTTTGTCGAGCGAGGTCTCGGCTTCCTGGCCAACATCCTTGCGGCGCGCTTTGGTGGCCGAACCACCTTTGGTGCCTACTCTCTGGCGATCTCAACGGCAAACAACATCTCAACCTACGCCGCCGGTCAGATCGGTTCGACGGCGGCGCGCTTTTCCGGCAAGTACCAGTACGGCACGGCGGGGTACCCGATCCTGGCGCGCGTTCTGGGGATCGTTTCAGTGGCCTCGGCCGCCCTGGCTGCCCTGGCTCTCTGGTTTGGTGCCGTTCCGCTGGCTCACCTTGTCCGCAAGCCGGGCCTGACGGGTCTGTTGCGATGGGCGGCGCTGTCGGCCGTGGGCATCATTCTTCTGGAGTGCGCCCGCGGCTTCTTCACCGGTCAGCGCCGGCTCAAGGCTCTGATCCTGCTCTCGGTGCTCGTCGGCACCGGCATGATCCTTCTGCTGCCCTTCGCCGCCAGTCTTCACTCGCCGACCCGCATGATCATCTCGCAGGGTTCGATCACCGCGTGCGCTGTCCTCGTGTGTCTTCTTCTGGCTCGCCCTCTCGGGCTGTTCGCGCCGACACCCCCGAAGGGGCAAGACACTGCGCCGGTTCCGCAGAGCTCGGTTTCGGAGAGCACGCGCCCAACCGTCTCGCTCGGTGCCATGCTGCGCGAGGTCTGGACCTTCGGATTCGTGCAACTGGCCGGTCTCGTGGCGGCAAACCTGTCTGGCTGGTGGTTGATGACGCTGGTCGCCAGGGCCGACTCCACCCTGGTCCAGATGGGTTTCTTCTCCGTGGCGAGCCAGATGCGCAACATCGTGGGTTTGGGACCATCGCTGCTGACGGAAGGGTCGTACGCGATCATGGCCGACCCGGACGGCGAGCGCGAGCGGACACCGGAGCGCGTGATGGCGCTGTGCACCTTTGCGGCCAGCTTCGCCTCGCTCGCCCTGGCTGCGGCAGGCATCATCGCCATTCCGCTTCTTCTGCACGTGTATGGGGCAAGCTTTTCTGAAGCGGCGACCCCCTGTGTCCTGGCCCTCGCTGTCGCCGTGACCCACATGGGCAACGCCCCGGCCGCCGCCCGGCTTTCCATCGTCTCCATCCGTTGGACCGGCATCATCAACACCGTCTGGGCGGTGTTTGTCGCCGTTGCGGCGACCGCTCTCCTGTTTCACGGCGGCAGCGCCGCCCGTGCGCTCACCATCTACCTCGCCGCCCACCTGCTTTCCGCAGCCCTTGTGCTCGCGGTGCTGGCGCGCAAGGACCATGTCCCGGCCAGCATGCTCGGCGTCTTTCTGACCAGCTCGATCAGCATCTCTCTCCTGGCCGCGGCCGGCGCGCTCCGGGCGACCCGGCCCGGGATGGAATGGCCTCTTACCGGCCTCATGGTCGGCATTGCCGCCGCCGCCCTGGCTGTTCTTCTGCTGCTCGGAAGGCGCAACCACTGGGTGCCTGCCCCCGCCGTCCTCCGCCGCTTGGCACTCATGCCCATCCAGGCAGTCCGACGCGTGCTGCAAGCGCGTGAAGGGAGGATCAATGCCGTCTGAGATCATTCCTCCCAATGCTGCCGCTGTCCCCTCTCGATCGGCCTCGGGAGAGCGCCGCGCCTCGGGTGCGCTGGCCGAACTGTCTCCCACCATCAATCTGTTGGCCTACGTCCACCTGCGCAATATCCACGCCTCCACCGGAGCCGGTCGCGTGGCCCGTCAGATGACCGAACACCTGGCCCGCCGCGGCGATATCCGGCTGCGTGTGCTGGCCGACCGCGGCGACCAGGAGCGCATTCTGCCGCTGGTTGGGGAGCCCTGGACTGGGTACCGCTACGATTCCTTTGTTCTGGATACCTCGCGTCAGCAGGCGCGCTGGTTTGCCCTCGACCGACCTCGCGCGGAGGTCTTTTGGCCCGAAGCCCAGATCGTCTATTGCACCGCGGAATCGTATGTGCCGACCGTCACGGCACGACTTGCCGTGACCGTTCATGACGCAGCCTACTTTGAGGAGTCAGCCCACAAGCGCGATCGATCCTTCTGGATGCAACAGCTGAAATGGCGCCTGCTCTTCAGCAAACTGGCCCGGCATGTGGACATGTTTCACACGGTGTCGCAGTTCTCGGCGGATCGCCTGAGCCACTTCTTTCCTACCATCCGCGACCGCATCCGTGTGGTATCGAACGCCGTTTCGCCTCATTTTTTCGAGCCCGTTCCATCAGCCGGGAAAGAGTTCCTGGCCGAGCACCGTTTGCGCAGCAGACCGTTTGTGCTGGTTCCGGGAGGACTTCACTTTCGCAAGAACGCCGACCTGATTCTCCAGACACTGCCCCTTCTCAAGCGGCAGCATCCGGACCTGACCGTCGCGGTCGTCAACCATTCGAACCCCGCCTACGCGATCCAGGCGGCCCAGATTGCCAGGGACAACGACCTGGACTTGCGCTTGCTCGGCTTTGTAGACGACGATGCGCTGCATGCGCTTTACAGTGCCGCCGCCGTGGTCTGGTTCCCCTCGCGCTACGAGGGTTTTGGGCTCCCGGTGATCGAAGCCATGGCGTGTGGTACGCCGGTCGTCGCCAGCGATGCTTCGTCGCTGCCCGAGATCGCAGGTGATGCAGCGGTGCTGGTCGGCCCGGAGTCGCCCGGAGATCACAGTCGGGCGCTTGCGGAGTTGCTCGGCGACAGCCGCGCTCGCGCGGAGCTCACGGAGGCCGGCCGGAGGCGTGCCCGCGCCTTCACCTGGAGTCAGTCGGCTGCCAGTTTGAAACATTGTTTTGATCAACTGCTCTAAAGGTCTTCGGACGAGACCGGTCAGATGACCGGAGACGCGCACGGGAAGGGAGGCAGAATGGAAACCGACGGAGAGGCAAGCAACATCGGGGGGCCCGCATCGGCTGTCAACTCGCAGTGGAGTGCGCCATCGCTCACCGGACCTCCTTTCGCGCGGCATGCCTCCGCGCCGACGGGCCAGGCGACCTCCTCGTCTCGCGTGGTGGTTGTCCAAAGCGGCGCCCGCGACGCTTACCAGGTCGCCCGTGCCCTGGCCGAGACCGGTCAGCTCGAGACCCTTGTGACCGACCTCTACTGGCCGGCCGACCGCCCCTGGGCCCGTGCCCTGGGCAATCTGCTTCCGTCCCGCCTGCGAGCTCTGTTGCTGCAGCGCACCGAGCCGCGCCTGCCGTCGCAGCGGGTCCACACCCTGTGGGTGCGCGGGCTGCTCACCCTGCTCGTCGACAAGCTGCCGCGCGCGCCCTTTCGCTGGCGGCGCAGCCTGATGCGGGCGACCGACGCTCGCCTGGGAGCCGTTGCCGGAAAGCTTGCGCGAACCACCGGCGCCGGCCTGCTCAGCTACAGCTACTACGGCTACGACGCATTTCGCGCTTATGGCAGACCCGGTGTGCTGTTTCAGCTGCATCCCCACCCGGCCAGCATGCGCCGCATCCTCCGCGCCGAGCTCGACGCTCATCCGGACTGCGCCGAGTCCCTCCGCAAGGAGTGGGAGCTTTCGCTGCCCGAGGCGGACTACCAGCACCTCGTCGCCGAGACCCGGATGGCGAAGAGCTTCCTTGTCGCTTCCACGTTTACCAGGAAGACGCTTGAAGAGCACGGGGCTCGGTCCGAGGCGATCCGTGTGATTCCGTACGGGGTCGACTGCCAGCGCTTCTCGCCAGACCAGACCAGGACCTCCGGAGGCCGGCGGTTGGAGCTGCTCTTTGTCGGCCGCATCAATCAGCGTAAAGGCATCAAGTACCTGCTGGAGGCGCTTCGCCTGCTCCGCTCCGAGCACGTCCACCTGACGGTGTGTGGCCGCGTCGTCGATTCGCTCGATCTGTTCCGGCCATTCGGCGATCAGGTCACCCTCCGGCCGGATGTGAGCCCGGCGGAGCTCTGCGCGGCTTACCGGGCCGCGGATCTGTTTGTGTTTCCTTCGGTCGCCGAGGGCTTCGGGCAGGTGCTGCTGGAGTCGCTTGCCTCCGGTCTGCCGATTCTTTCAACCACCCACACCGCGGCCCCGGACCTGATCACCGAGGGCGTTGAGGGGTTTGTCGTCGAGCCACGCCGACCGGACCTGCTGGCCCGCCACATCGACTGGGCAGCGACGCATCCCGAGGCGCTCCGCCCCATGCGCGCCCGGGCCCGGCAGCGTGCCGAGCAGTTCACCTGGGCAAGCTTCCGTTCCGGCGTCGCCCGGGCGACGAGGGAGCTCCTCGATCAGCCGGGGCAGGAAGAAGCTCAGGTGCTGGAGCAGGAGGCCGCCGCACGGCAAAGGGAGCGAGCCTATGTTTGAAGCCCTGCTGTGGGCCGCCGCCGCCATCGCCGCCCTGGGAGCGATCGTCGCTTTCGACGGCAGTCGCGATGTCTTTCACCCACTTGTCTTTATCGGGCCCATGCTCGGTTTCCTGTACGCCTGGATGCCGTCAAAGCTGCTGGCCGCCGGCGGTCTGACCCGCTACTTCGATACCGACCAGCTGGTGTTTGTGCAACAGCTGAACGTCCTTGGGATCACCGCATTTGTGCTCGCCTGTCTGGCGACCGGAGTTCGGCTCCGCCGGCCGGTGGTTGCGCCCGATCGGTCCGTACCCCCTCTGCTCTCGCCCGAGGCTTGCCGCCGTCTGCTGCTCGGCGGAGTCTTCGCCGGCAGCCTGGGTCTGCTGTGCTGGGGCATCACCATCCACAACGTGGGTGGCTTCGTCAATGCGTTCTCCGCCTCCTACTCGGGCGGATGGGATGACAGCGGCTACATTCGCGACGGCTCGCTTCTGCTTCTTGTCGGAGTCATGCTCGCGGTCAGCTCCCTGGCCAGAGGCGGACCGAAGCTTTGGTGCCTTGGCTTTGCCTGCCTCTTCGGCATGCCCTGGCTGGCGCAGGCGCTTCTGATGGCACGCCGCGGACCGACCTTTGCCATTGTCATCGTCGTCATGATGGCGTGGTATCTCAACCGCCGGCAGCGTCCGCCGATCCTCATCATGGGAGTCGCCGGCGTAGCGCTGGGATGGCTGGTGCTGTTTCTGGTGACCAACCGCGGTTCCATCTATCTCGGCTCCTCGTTTAACGTCACCACCGATGTAAGCGACATTGTGGAGAAGCCGGATACGGGCAACGAGTACATCTACGGTGCCGGATCGATCCTCTCCTCGCAGCACCGCGACCACTACTTCTGGATGCGCCGGTATCTCGCGCAAATTCTGGTCAGGCCCATTCCGAGCGCCATCTGGCCCACGAAGTACCAGGACTTCGGAGTTCCCGAGCTGCTGGAAAATGCGGGAACCGGGGTGGGCTTCGGGGACGCCCTGGGATGGGTGGGCGCAGTCGGCTCCGCCCCGGGCATTGTTGCCGATCTGTGGGTAGAGGTCTGGTACTTCTGCATTCCGTTCATGGCTGTGCTGGGTTGGACCTACGGCAAGGTCTGGCGCAAGGCCGTCACCCGCGGAGGCCCCTGGGCAAGTCAGTACACCGTGCTCTCGGCGCTCTCGATCTACTTGGTGATGCAGACGATGGAGGCCGTGATCTTCCGGACCATTCTTCTGTCGCTTCCCTGCTGGCTGAGCTGGCGCTGGGCGATGCGCGCGCCGGCACGCCGTCGCCCACCCATGCCAGTTCGTCCCGTCAACCGGGTTCTCCGTTACGAGGGTATCCACCGTGCCTAGCACTCAGCTGCAAACCGCTTCCACTCCCCAGGTCTCCCCCTTCCCAAATGGAAGGCGGTGCCGCGTCGCCGTCATCTGGATCGACTGGTACGCCTACCACGTCGCGCGCTTCGAAGGCCTGCTGCGCACGCCCGGCCTCGCGGGCGCCGTTGCGGGCATCGAGATGGTGGGAGGCATCGGTGTTCACGCCGGTCTCAAGTTTCGCGAGGAGCTGCCGGCCGACCTGCCGGTCGTGACTCTGATGCCGGGGAGGTCGTGGTCCGAGGCCGGCCCACTTCAACTGGCGCACAGGCTCTGGCGAGCCCTCGACCGCCTGGATCCCGAGGTGGTTCTGGTGCCGGGCTACTACACCGTCCCCGCCCTCGCCGCCGCGATTTGGGCGCGGATCCATGGCCGGGAGAGCGTTTTGATGACCGAAAGCACGGCGGCCGATCACAAGCGGGTCTGGTGGAAGGAACGACTGAAGAGCTTCGCCATCCGCGCGCTCTTTCGCTGGGCCATTGCCGGGGGCACACCGCACGTCCGGTACCTTCGCGAGCTCGGGTTTCCGCCCAACCGCATCGCTCGCTTCTACGACGTCGTCGACAACGCCCGGCTCTCGGAGCGATCGGCCGCAGAGCGGCGGGAGAGCCCGCCGGAGCAGGGCGGGCTGCCCAGCGACCCGTACTTCCTCTATGTCGGCCGGCTGGCCGAGGAAAAGAACGTCGGCGCGCTGCTGGAGGCCTGGTTCGGCTACCGGGACGGCGGTGGAAGCTGGCCTTTGGTGCTTGTCGGCGATGGCCCGCTCGCCGCCGCGCTCCGCCAGAGCGCCAGTCAGTCCGCTCATGGCGACGCCGTCTTCTTCGCCGGGCATCACGGCTCCGCCAGCCTGCCGCGCTTCTATGCTCATGCCGGCTGCTTCGTTCTGCCCAGTACCCGCGAACCATGGGGTCTGGTCGTCAATGAGGCCATGGCCTGCGGTCTGCCAGTCATCGTCTCCGACCGCTGTGGCTGCGTCGAAGACCTGGTGCTGCACGGCGGAAATGGCTTCACCTTCGATCCCACGCGCGAGCACGAGCTGCAGCACTGCCTGGAGCTCGTCTCCAGTCTCAGCCGGGAAAGGCTCGCCTCGCTTGGAGCCCAGTCGTTTGAGCGCATCCAGAGCTTCTCCCCGGAGAACTTCGGCAGGGAGGTGGATCGCATCGCCGCGACTCGCCGTTAGCGTTTAGTTCCTCCCCGAGCAGGGTGCGGGTCCCGTCTTCGGCCTTCGCCCCACACCCTGGCACACCCGTCCAAACCCCACACACACACAGAAAGAGACAGGCACCACCGCCGTGAACCTGACCATCGCACCGCAGACCAGATCCGCCCCGGCCCGGGACCGGGCTCCGCATGCCGGAGTTCAGGCTCCTGCTCCGGAGGTCGTTCGGCCCGCGTGGCTGCAGGTGGTCTCGCACCTCGACCCAAGCTTTGGAGGTTTGAGCGCGGCTGTTCCGGAGCTCGCCGCGGCGGTCGCCGCGCAGGCGAATTTTCAGACGCCGATCGCGGCCTTTCACGCTCCCGGCGAACCCTGCGCGGCAGCTGGACATACCGTGACGGGATGGCCGTCCAGCCGTTTGACCTGGCTGCGCGACCGGTCTCTCCGGCAGCGCTTCGAAGCGGAGATCGGCGCAGCCGCCGGAGTCCACATCCACGGCCTGTGGGAGGAGAGCACCTCCGCCGCCGCCGCCGCTGCGCGTCGAGCCCGCCGCCCGTATATCCTCTCTGCCCACGGGATGCTCGAGCCGTGGGCGCTTCGCAACAAGCGGCTCAAAAAGCAGGTCTATGCCGCTCTGGCCGAGCACCGCAACGTGCGCGAGGCAGACTGCCTTCACGCCCTGACCGCGGCCGAGGTCCTGGACTACCGACGCTTTGGGGCCCGGCAGCCGATCGCCATTCTGCCGAACGGGGTCACCATTCCGCCGTCGCCCGGACCCGAGACCTTCCTTGTGCAATTCCCTACTCTCCATGGGAAGAGAATTGTCCTTTACCTCGGAAGAATTCACTTCAAAAAGGGGTTGGATCTGCTCGTCGAGAGCTGGAGCGCGGTGTCGCGCCAGTTTCCGGACGCCCACCTCGTGCTCGCCGGACCCGATTCGGAGGGCACTCGTCATGAGCTCGAGCGGAGGATTGCCGCTGGAGGAGCGGGTCACGCGATCACCTTTACGGGGATGCTATACGGGGGGATGAAGTGGTCGGCCTTTGCCGCCGCCGAGGCTTTTGTGCTGCCGTCGTACTCCGAAGGTCTGCCCGTTTCGGTGCTCGAGGCCATGGGCATGGGTCTGCTGGTGGTGGTGACCACCCATTGCCATCTGCCCGAGATCACCGAAGCGGGCGCCGGTTGGGAGATCCCATCCGAAGTGCAGGCCCTCACGTCAGTCCTACAAGAGCTTCTTCAGAACAGCCCCGAGACGAACCGGGAGCGTGGCGAGCGTGGTCCGGACCTGATCTCCGAGCGGTTTAGCTGGCAGTCTATCGGCCGCAAAATGAACGACTTATACCTCTGGCTGGATGGTGGTCCAACTCCCCGCGACATCACGATCGACACGGTGCAGGACCCGAGGACGGGAGGAAGAGGATGAGCGGAGTTCGTCTCAGAGACTACGACAATTCGTGGTACTCCCCGGGCCGCTCCGTGCTGTGGCGGAGCCTCTGGTTCTTTGTGGGTCTGCCCCTGTTCGGATCGCGCCTGGTGCCTGGATCCCGGGCTCGGGTAGCGCTTCTCCGCAGCTTCGGCGCAACGGTCGGAGATCGCGTCGTGATCCGCCACGATGGAAACGTCAAGTACCCCTGGCACCTCGTCGTTGGCGATGACTGCTGGATCGGCGAGGGTGCCTGGATCGATAACCTCACCACGGTCCGGATCGGCAACAACTGCTGCATCTCCCAGGGTGCTTACTTTTGTACCGGGAACCATGACTGGAGCGACCCCCGCTTTGGGCTCAGGATTGCTCCAATCGAATTGAAAGACAGCTCCTGGGCCGGGGCGAAGTCGGTGCTCTTGCCAGGAACTGTTCTTGAAGAAGGAGCGATCGCCGCAGCGGGAAGCGTCGTTTCGGGAACCGTTCCTTCCTTCGCCATCTTTGCGGGAAATCCAGCTATCCATGTCAAGCAGCGCATTGTTCGCGGGCTGGCAGAGTTCGAGACGGAACCTTTGGAGCGCCACGTAGCCGTATGAGAGTTCTTCTGATCAATCAGTTCTTCTGGCCGGACTCGGCCGCGACCAGTCAGTTGCTGACCGACTTGGCGCGGGCGATGGCGGAGAACGGGCACGAGGTCTACGCGATCAGCGCGGACGGCGGATATGCCGTGGCCGCGGACGACGCACCGCCGCCCGTCTCCATACACCGGGTTCGATCGCTTCCGTTTGGCCGTGGCTGGCTGGGCCGGGTTCTCTCCTACGCCTCGTTCTACGTTTCAGCGGCGTGGAAGGGCCTGACCCTCCCCCGCCCCGACCTCGTTCTGACGCTGACGACACCCCCGCTGTTGTCGCTGCTGGGAACGGCCATCCACAGCCTGCGCGGTTCAAGGCACTTCATCTGGGAGATGGATATGTACCCGGACGTTGCTGTCGATCTCGGCTATCTCCGGAGCGGCGGTCTGGTGGACCGCGTGACCGGCTGGCTGGCGGACTTTGCCCGGCACCGGGCCGACGGCATCATCGCTCTCGGCGAGTGCATGAAGGATCGTCTCGTCGCTCGCGGGATCCCCGCTGCCAAGATCGACATCGCGGACAACTGGGCCGATGGCACCTCCATCCGGCCACAGCCCCGGCCGGGAGATGCTTCCGAGCTGGTGGTTCTGTACTCCGGCAACCTCGGGCTGGCCCACGATCTCGACACCGTCACCGGGGCTCTCCGTCATCTTCGGCCCTTTCCGGAGGTCCGTTTCCTGTTTGTGGGTTCGGGCGGTCGACGTCAGGAGTTGGCGCGCTTTGTCGCAAGCGAAGGGATCTCGGCGGTCGAGATGCGACCCTATGTTCAGCGGACCTCTCTGGGGGAGAGTCTGTCGGCCGGCGATATCGGTCTGGTTACCCAGCACGAAGCGGTCTGCGGGTCCGTGGTCCCGAGCAAGGTGTACGGCCTGCTGGCCGCAGGTCGCCCGATCCTCTTTGTCGGCCCGGCCGCTGCGACCCCGGCCCGCATCATTCGGCGCTTTGGCTGCGGCTGGCACGTGCCCGTGGGTGACTCCTCCGGCCTGGCCGAGCTGTTGCTCCATCTCAACCAGCATCGCGACGAGGTGACTGCCGCGGGCGCGCGGGCGCGACAGGCGCACCTGCGACACTTCGACCTCCCCCTGGGAGTCGCGCACCTCTGCAACCTGCTCGGGCTCGCGCCCGTTCCCACCCACAACCCGCAGCTCGCATACACCGCGAGCGAGGCCTAACCTTTGCACCTCTTTTTTGAGCACGACCCGGGCCCCGGCAACGGCACACCCGAGGGAGAGTCTCTATGAATGCGATTATTGTCCTTGGATTTCTTGCCTTTCTGCTCTGCTTTATCACGACGCCACTGGTGCGAAACCTGTTTTTGCGCCTCAACATCGTTGACCACCCAGACGGCGACCGCAAGCTGCACGTTCAGCCCATCCCGCGGGTTGGCGGCATCCCGATCGCGATCTCCTATGCTGCCGCGCTGGCCATCATGCTCTTCTTTGCTCCACACGGAGCAAAGGTGTGGGTTCAGCATGCTCATCTGCTGAAGTCCATGCTCCCGGCGGCCGCTGTCGTCTTCCTCACCGGCCTGATTGACGATCTTATCGGCCTGAAGCCCTGGCAAAAGCTCAGCGGGCAGGCTGTGGCTGCGGCCGTGGCGGTGGCGCTTGGGGCACGGCTCACGATCTCTCACGGGGGTGCCGAGTCCGCCTGGATCACACTTCCGCTCAGCTTCCTGTGGCTGATTGGCTGCACCAACGCGGTCAACCTGATCGACGGCCTGGATGGCCTGGCCTCAGGCGTGGGGCTCTTTGCCACAGGCGTGACCCTGATCGCTGCCATTCTCCAGGGCAACACCGGTCTCGCCATGGCCACCGCCCCGCTGGTCGGCTGCCTGCTTGCCTTTCTGCGGTACAACTTTGCTCCGGCTTCCGTCTTCCTGGGAGACAGCGGATCCTTGACCATCGGTTTTCTGCTTGGCTGCTTCGGCCTGATCTGGAGCCAGCACTCTGGCAGCCTTCTGGGCATGGCGGCGCCGCTGATGGCGCTGGCCCTGCCTCTGCTCGACGTGAGCCTCTCCATCAGCCGGCGTTTCATGCGATCGCGACCCATCTTTGGCGCCGACCGCGGACACATCCACCACATGGTGCTGGCGCTTGGATTCAAGCCGCGCGATGCTGCTTTGGTCCTGTACGGGTTCTGCGGCATCGCCGCCTTTCTGGCTCTTCTCCTGAACGTCGACGGCCTGCGCAACCTGCGCCCGCTGACGATTCTTGTCTTCTGTTCGCTTGTCTTCGCGGGTGTCAATTGCCTGGGCTACGTCGAGTTCTCAGCCGCACGCCGCACCATGTTCTCCAAAAAGAGGATGCTGCGCGCCATTCAGGAGGACATCTATCTCCAGGAGCTCGAACGCACGCTCGTGGCGGCGGAGACCGTTCGGCAGTGCTGGAACGTGGTGCGCGGGGCCTGTACCGATCTCCGCTTCGGCTCGGTCGTCATGTATCTGCAGGGTGAGTCGTTTGAAGAGGTCCTGATGCCGCATGCCGGGGAGGTCTCGTGGGAGATGACGCTGTCGCTTGGACGGCGCGGTCACCTGAGCCTGACTCGGGTGACCGAAAGCGCCGCACCAGCCCTGATGATGTCGGCACTTCACCTCCTGCAGGAGGGCCTGAGATCCAAGGAAACACTCCTGCACGAACCCGAGTCCTCCGATACGCAGACGGGCGCCATGCCCGGAGCCGCCTGAGAGCGTGCCCCCTGGCGCTGCTCTCGACCGCGGTGTAGCGCCTCCTACGACGGATTTCGAGGTCCCAAGGCAGTACCGATCGGAGCATTTTCAGTGACCTGGCACCTGCTGCAAATCTCGGATGCCCTCGACGTGGAGTTCGGCTCCGCCCTGGGAGAGTCGGTCCCGGTGCTCGGCTGGCAGCCGGAGCGTCGGGGGCTTCCGTGGGGCGGTACGGAGTGGGAGGAGCACCGCTCCGACCCGCCGCTGCGCATCCGCCATTTTCCCCTGCACCGCGGATATGCGCGTCCGCCCATCTCCCAGATCGTCGATATCGGACGGCCGCTTGTGCGGCGTATGGCCGGCCAGTGCGCAGACCCCTCTCAGTCGCCTCTGATCTGTACCACACCGTACCTCGCGCCGGTGGCCCGACGGTGGCCCGGACCGGTGATCTACTGGCTGACTGACCGCATTGCCTCCTATGCTGGCTCGGACGCGCGGCTCGTTCACAACCTCGACCGGTCCATCTGCGCGTCGGCCGACCTGGTCTGCCCGAACTCTCTCAGGCTGGCCGAGTACCTCACCGGCGAGTGCGGCTGTGACCCCGCAAAGATCCAGGTCGTTCCAAACGCAACCCGTGCCGGAAATGTGTTGCCGGCTCCCCTGCTGGAACCGGCGGAGCTGCCGGCCGACCTCGTTGGCCTTCCTCGACCGATCGCAGGCGTCATCGGCAATCTTGCCGGGAATATGGATTGGATTCTTCTGGAGCAACTCGTCAACCAGGCCAAAGGCTTTCATTGGGCGTTTGTCGGACCGTCGACGATGGAGATCCCGGACGAGGCGCAGAGGGCAGCGCGGAGCCGCGTGATGGAGCACCCCTCGGCCAGGTGGGTCGGCAGGAAGCCTTACGGGGAGCTTTCGGCGTACGCCCGTTCCTTCGATGTGGCCCTGCTGCCGTACCTTCGCCATGAGCCGACCTACTCTGGAAGCTCGACACGCTTCTATGAACACCTGGCCGCCACCCGGCCAATGATCGCGACCCGAGGCTTCGAGGAGCTTCTGCGCAAGGAACCGCTGGTTAGGCTGGTCGACTCTGCCCCGGAGATGGCGGCCGCCCTGGAGGAGCTCCAAGCTATCGGATTTCGGGATGGAGGGACCGAGGACCGCTGGCGCGCAAGCCTGGATGGAACCTGGCAGACCCGCGCCCGAACCATGCAGCAGGCACTTGCCGAACGGCTGGGCGACCGCTCGGATGTGGTCTCCGGCGCCGGAGAGGAGATGGTGGCCGGGCACCCTTTGGAGGTGTAGCGGCGGCTGACACCCGCTAACCCAACTTCGAAAGATTCCGCTCTGAGTGGCGCCTCTCACGCCGGATGAGAGGACGGCGTGTGCGAGGTGCCTGGGTCAGCAGGCAGCATTGCTCCGCATGGCCAGGCGATATCGACATAGATCCAGACAGGTTGTCATCTCGACCGGAACGAGACGGTGTCTCATCTCGTGGAGCGGAAAGACCCCTGTATTTGCCGCAGAAGGACAGAACTCCAGTTGCCAGGCGAAATACAGGGGTCTCCCGTTTCCCCTTCGGCTACGCTCAGGGACCGGTCGAGAAGACGAAACGGATATTGTGGATACAGCCTACGGCAGATTTGCTGAAGGTGTAGGGCACCCCATCTACGGGCTGAAGGCCGGAACTAAGTTAGCCTGGGGCAAAGCCCCAGGTTGCCCGGCAAGGACGATGGCGGGCTGAAGGCCCGCGCTACACACCGTCAGCTAAACCGCTCTAGTGTTGTTCGGGGTAGCAACACGCCGCGCCGCCTTATTACCGCAGCCCGTGTACCGCACCCACGGCCATCCACATATGTCCTGCAGAGGTGCTGTTTCAGTGTGGAGAAGCACCGTTGCTCAACGACACCTCCAGGGTGCCGAACCGTCCTGTACTCGCATCACGGATTCCTAGCTTGAGAAAGGCAAGTTTCGGCTCCAGCGGTATCAGCATGCGGCCGGGAAGGCCGGATTGATTGATCCTTGGCCATTGTTTCAGGGCAACGCGGGCCTCGCCCTGCGAACTGGCTTTCGCCAGCAGTTTGCCTGAGGCGTCGAATTGGTCCACGACCAGATCGACATCCGCGGTGTGGCCTCCGTCCGCAGCGGTGGCAAACTGCAGACTGTTGGAGTCGATGACGTAGTCGATCGCGATGTGGTGAGCATCTGTCGCCAGGTGCGCCGCAAAGGTAACGTCGTTGACTGGGTCCGCGCCGCGGCCCAGCGCCTGGTTGAAGTCAGCTTGAGTGGGGGCTTTGACCGGAACGTCGATCGCGTAGTACCCATGCCGGTACGCGAGATGGTAGTTGTGTTGTTTCACCGAAAGGGAGATGTTGCGGTACTGCCCGTTCCAATCCTTTCCGCTCGGCGTGTACGTCAAGGTATAGAATCCTGGTTGCGATCGAACTCCTCATGCAATATGCCCGCGATGTCGTTGTCGTTTCTGCGGAACACCCCGCCGGTCTGGTCGGCAAAGTCCTGTAAATCCGAGACCCTGTCCCACTCTTCGACCGTGGGCCGATCCACCTGGACGCCGTTGATGTCGATCGGGTAAACAGCAATCCGGGCATTCTGTAGCAGCTTATCCACTTCGCGCTGCTGTTTCCCGAACAGACCTTCACGGCGCCCCAGTTGCGAAGCTCCGACGATTGCGGTGTTTTCTACAAGGTGAGGAAACCCTTCACTGATCCAGTACACACTTTTGCGGCCTGGATAGTGACCCAACCAGTCCGCCAACATTGAGAAGGTTGTCAGCAGGAGCTCGGTCCGCTGGCGATGCTTCGAGGCTCTCTCTGCACCCGAATCCGATCCGAGGTTCAGTTCCTGCTTTGGGCCGATCCGTTCGATCGATTGGTTTGGTACATCGCTGTCCCGAAACCCATCGTCTGCGAGCTCCTGGTTATCGGCCAGGCGGATCGAGGACACGGAAGGAGTTCCGTTGGATGAAGGCCCGGAGCCGGCAAGGAACTCCCGGATTCCGGGGACGCCGAGACTGAAACGCACGGCCAATCTCGAGGGAGCACCCATGATGACCAGCGCCATGTTCTGGTCGGCTGGCATGGTCTGCACGAATCTTTTCAGCTGGTCTCGGGCACGAGCCTGCTTCGCCCACACAGGATTCAAGAGATCCAGCAGAACGACGTTCCATACCTGCCCGCTGGGCGGCCTGTTGCTGAAGACGTTTGGAGCAGAAAGGTCGGCAGCTACCGCGTCCGGTCCAACGGATGTGCCGGCTATCGTTGGACCGTGTTCTTCCACGGTCTTGAGGACGCGGGGAATGCGGCTCTCGCGCAGCTCGAAGTCGTTCCGCGTCAGTCCTTTACGGGGTCAGAACGAGGGCTCAACGAAATGGAAACCGAAGGCGCGCGTCGGTGAAGGAATGCACGGGCTCATACTTCAGTCCAGCGCTCCGCACGTAAAAGTATCCACAGCCAGATCCCGACATATACGATTTCGGGCGCAAGCCCCAAGTAGTGATCAAGAAAAGCTTCTAGGTCTGCAGGTTCGACGGATAACTCAGGACTCCGTCTGCAGTTAGGACGCTCTGGCCTGCCGATCCCAACAGGCGAGCGATCCAGCCTCTCGGACTCCGCCTCGAGTGGCGAAGCCCGGGTCAGCTCGCTCCGGGTTTTGCTCCCTTTTTCTTCTGGGCGGCCAGGAACTCCACCAGCTGCTTCACTTCGTCGGGCTTCAGGCTGTCTCCGAACGCGGGCATGCCACCGCCGCCAGCGACGATCTGGTGCTCGATCGCGTCCTGGTGCAGCTTCTTTCCAACCGCCTGGAGACTCGGACCCTTCTCCGAACCCGCCAGCTCTGCCCCGTGGCAGTAGGTGCAGCCGCGTTCATGGTAGAGAACGGCTCCCGCGGCGCGATCGTCGGCGGAGGAGGCCCGGACGGCCGGTGCCCCCGGCCCGAGCGCCATGGCAAGCGCTGCGAAGACGGCGGGGACGGCAACTCCCCATCCGCCTGCCATCTGAAATACGGTTTGAGATCTCATCGGGACTACTTTCTCAGGTTTCTCAGGGCTGTCGTGTCTCTCAGGGCTCGCGCGGAGCTTACTGTTGGGTGGCCGTGAAGTGGGTCGGCAGGGGTCCGTTCACTGTCGCCTTGGGCGCGTCGAGCTCATGCGCGTGCCACACAACACTCTCGTTGGCGACCTCCGTGTGCTGGCGCAGGTAATTCAGCGCATAGGTGCTGGCGGAAGGGTCGTCCTTCTGGTCGGCAAAGGTGGCAGCCTCCTCGGCGGCCTTCCCTTTCTCGCCCAGGCGGCGGTAGAGGATGGCCAGGATGTAGTGCGCGGCCAGGTCGTCAGGGTCGATCGACTGGACAGCGAGGTACTGCGCGCGCGCCTCGGGATACTTGTGCTGCTGGTAGAAGGAGAAGCCGAGCTCGCGGCGGGCATCGCGCGATCGTGGATAGGCGCGGACGACAAGTTCGAGATCGGCGATCGCAGCGTCCAGGCTGCCTTCGTTGCGTTCGACCAGGGCACGGTAGTAGAGGGCGCGGGCGTTGCCGGGGTCGAGCTCGAGTGCCTTTTGCAGATGCGGCCTTGCCTCCTCGTACTTTTCCCACCCGATCTCGACGATGGCCTGGTTGGTGTAGGCGTCGGCGTAGTCCGGACGCAGCCTGGCGACGTGCTCAAAGGCGGCCACCGAGGCGGCGTACTGCTGCGCGTCCAGCAGAGCGATGCCGTAGTTATTCCATCGCATCCACTCCTTGTTCTCGTCAGGCAGGGCGGCCGTGGGGGCGTTCGCGCCGACGCGGATCGTGCGCGTGGCCGATGCCATATCCACCACCGGCTGCTGGTAGTGCTTGTTCATGCCGAAGTCGATGAAGTGCTGGTCGAAGCGGCGGTAGCGCACCGTGGCCGTGATGGTGATGGGACCCAACGGCGCGGGCGGCATGTGGAAGGAGTAGCGCACCAGCTGCGACCGGCCGGACTGGATGGTGTTGTTGTAGGCCACGATGCGCGTGTTCCACACCTCATGGTCGCGGTTCAGCGTGCCCTGCGGGCTGATCAGGCGGTTGGTGAAGGAGTGCGCGCGCTCATCGAGGTCGCCGTCCGGCTTCAGGAACCCGCTCTCGTGCAGGATCTTTCCGGCCGCGTCCTTGACCGTGAAGTCGACCCAGGACTCATACATGTCGCGCTGCTCGGGCACGTGCGAGTGGGCGATGCCCTTGTTCTGGATGACCACGTCGGCGGTGACCAGCTCGCCGGGCTTCAGGGTGTAGGCGACCTTGCCGAGCGGAGCGATCACCGGGGCGGAGCTGCCGTCGGCGGGCTCCCCCTGTTCGAGCGCGAACAGGTCGACGTTGAAGACCGAATTCTGCAGGAACTTCACGATCAGCGCGGCCTGGTCGTCGAACTTGTAGAACTGCGGAACCACCGTGTTCGCGCCCAGCCAGCGATGCGAGGCGAGCGTGCCGTGCTTGGCGCCGGAGTCGGCCAGCTTCAAAGGGTCGCGCTGCATGTGGCAGGTCTGGCAGGTCGAGACCACCGGCTTCGAGTAGAAGGGCAGCGGCGACTCCTTCGCGAAGGAGGAGTTCTGCCACTCGTCATAGAGCGAGATGGCGCGCTGCCACTTGTAGTCGTTCAGCTGGTGCGGCAGCGCCGCCTTGTGGCACGCCGCGCAGTACTCGGAGCTCTTGTAGAAGGGCTTCATCACCGCGGCGGAGTGGCGGTCGAGGTGCGCCAGGATCTCGCCATCCGAGACCGGCCGCGTGATCGGCTTGCCATCCTCATCCACCAGCACGGCGGGAACGCCCAGGACGTAGCTCCCGGTGCCGCGCGTGTCGATCTTCTGGATGGCGTGGCACACGGTGCAGGTGACGCCGTCGGCGTCGAACGGCCGGCGCTTCTCCGAACCTTGGGTCAGAACGCCCGCGGCCAGCGCGATGGGGTCGTGGCAGCCCTCGCAGTGGCGCGAATACTCGACGCCCTTGGTGGTGTTCAGCAGGTTGACGTTGGTCAGGTACCAGGGCGCGCGGTTGGAGTTCGAGTGGGCGGACTCGCGCCACTCCTGGTGCGACTCCTGGTGGCAGTGCCCGCAGTATTTGGCGGTCGGAAAGCTCTTCGGATTGATGAACTCGCCGTTGTCGGTGGTCATGTTGGAGGGCAGGAAGTGCTGGTTGGCGCTGAAGTGGTCGTTATACCCGGCGGCCACCTTCTCGCTGTACGCCGTGCGCGCCGCCGCAGCCGCATCCGCCTCCGTGCCCGCCTTCACCGCCGAGGGCAGAAGAAAGCAGCCTACTCCAAGGAGAGCCAGACCCATCGCCGCGCGGAGGGGCGCGGCGTGCCGCCGGGCCTGAAAGACGATCTGTTGCGCGAGACGGGGCATGGCTCTGGGTGGCCTGCCGCAGTGCAGGTCCGAGATGCACAGTAGCGGAACGGGAGAGGCACGGGCAAGAAAGCATTCGGCGGAGAAGCACCTCGTCCTTCCGGAGGAGGGCGGCACCGCCGCGGAGGTGCCGGGCGCCGGGGGACACGAACGGTATACTCCTCACCAGCCTTCCCCCTCGCGACCTCCGCACCTATGTCTCGTCGTTCCCCGCGATTGCCGAACTCCCTTTGGCGCTGTGGCCTGCTGCTGTCGCTGACCTGGGCTGCGGCGGCGTCTCCGGCCGCCGCGGATTCCGTTTCGGCTTCGCGGAGCTCGACCGCGAACACCGCGCCGGCCGTTCGCCCGAGTTGGGCCCGGCAGGCGTGGTCGATCGAGGAAGGCCTGCCGCAGAACAGCGTCCATGCCGTGCTGCAGACGCGCGACGGCCTCCTGTGGATCGCGACCGAAGGCGGTCTGGCTCGCTTCGACGGCTACTCGTTTCAGGTATTGACCCACGGCAACACGCCGGCGCTGCCCGGCGATGATCTCTGCTGCCTGGCGGAGGATCGCGCAGGCGGGCTGTGGATCGGCGGCTCGGCCGGCCTGGTGCGTTACGCCCGGGGGCAGTTTCAGGCGCCCACCCTCGGGCCGCCGGTCGCGAACGCTCCCATCCGGGCGATGGCGGCGGCGGGGGACGGATCGCTGCTGCTGCTGACCACGGGAGGGCTTTCGCGGGTAGCCGGCACGGTCGTGACGACCCTGATTCCCGTGCCGCCAGGAGGTGCCGCGGCGCTGGGGCAGGTGGCGGATGGGAGTGTGTGGTTCGCCGCGGGAGGGTCGCTTTCGCGCTACATCGGCGGCGGCGTACGCGCGTCCGGCACGACCATTCCCGCTGCGGTGACCGGCATGGCCGATGGACCCGGCGGCGCGCTGTGGCTGCGCACGGCGCGTGAGGTGCTGCAGCTCTTGCCCTCCGGGCAGCCGGGCCGCACATGGCGCATCGGGGCCGATCTGCCCGGAACGCGGGTGGAGTCGTTGCACGGGGACCGGCTGGGCAGGGTATGGGTGGGGACCAACGCCGGGCTCGTTCGCCTGTCGCCCACGGACGCCGCGGACGCTCCGAAGGCTGAGCCGCAGCTGCCGGGCGACAATGTTCTCGCCGTCACGGTGGACTCTGAGGGCGACGTGTGGGCGGGCACCGCGAGTTCAGGGCTGCATGTTCTGCGTCCGCAGCGTTTTGGCACGCTGCCGGAGATGCTGGACGACGCCGTCACCTCGCTGGCCGAGACGACCAATGGCGACGTCTGGATGGGCACGCGCGAGGACGGCTTGCGGCGCTTCGTCCGGGCTCCGCGCGGTCTGCCAAGGGGCCTGGTGGTGCGGCCGGCAGGGAGCAGCGGTCTGGCGAGCCAGATCATTCTGAGCCTGGCGGCAGGGGGGCACAACGATGTATGGGTGGGGACTCCGGACGGCCTAAGCCACCTGGAGGCAAACGGCCGCGTGACCACCGTGACCTCCAGCAACGGTCTGCCGGATGATTTCGTTCGATCACTGCTGGCGGAGCCGGATGGCAGTCTGTGGGTCGGCACGCGACGCGGGCTGGCGCTGTGGCGCGGCGGGAAGCCCGTCCGCACCTGGACTCGCGAGAACGGCCTGCCCGGCGATCTGATTGGCGCGATGCTGCGTCTGCCCGGGACGGCCGGACCCGACCCCGGTCCGGACGCCAGAAGTGACGCCGGCCTGTGGGTCGCCACGCTCGGCGGCCTGGCTGAGCTTGCGGCCGATGGCGGCGTGCGAGCCTTCACCGCGCGCGACGGTCTGGCCGGGGATGTCGTCACCTCGCTCGCCTCGGATGGTGCCGGGCGGCTCTGGATCGGATCGCGAGACGGCGGCCTGACACTGCGGGCGGGTGGGCGCTTCACCCGGTTCACCGGGCACGGCCTGCCCGCCAGCGTGGAGTCGGTGCTGCCGGATGGCCGCGGCGACCTTTGGCTCACCACGCGGCACGGGGTCGACCGTGTGGCGATCGAGGCGCTGCTGCGCTGCGCTGCCTCGGGGGCCGCGCCACGGCAGTCCCAGACTCCGCCTTTGCCCCGGTGTGACCTGCCGCTGACGCACTTCGGCTACGCCGACGGCCTGCGCACCGAGGATCTCTCTGCGCTGGGCCACCCGGCCGCCCTGCGCGCGCGAGATGGCGAGCTTTGGTTCGCGACCCGGCGGGGGGTCGCCATCGCCGACCCCGCCGAGCCGCTCCCGCCGGACGCCCTGCCGCCGGTGATCGTCGAAGCCGTGGAGGTGGACGACCGGCCGCAGCCGCTGGGTGCGGCTCCCCTGACAATTCCGCCGGGGCACGACCGCCTGGCGGTCTCCTACGCGGGCATTCACCTGCGCGCGCCCTCGCGGGTGAGCTACCGCTACCGGCTGGCGGGCTTTGACCCGGGATGGATCGCCGCAGGCAGCCGCAGAACCGCGTTTTACACCAACCTTCCGCCGGGCCGCTACACCTTTACCGTGGAGGCCTCGGTACGCGAGGGAGTCTGGACGAGCGCCAGCGCGGCCCTGGAACTCCGCATTCTGCCTCCGTTCTACCGCCGCTGGTGGTTCTACCTGCTGTGCGTTCTGGCGGCCGGAGGCCTCGCGTGGGCGATCTACTACCTTCGGCTGCGGCAGATCCGGTCGCGCTTCGATGCTGTGCTGGCGGAGCGGAATCGCATCGCGCGCGAGATCCACGACACCCTGGCGCAGGACTTTGTGGCCGTCTCGCTGCAGCTGGAGCTGGCTGCGCAGAGGCTCGGCCGGTCCGATGTGCCGGGAGCCTCCGCGCAGCTCGACACCACCCGCAAGCTGGTGCGCGAGGGCCTGGCCGAGGCCCGCGAGAGCATCTGGCAGCTGCGCGCGACCGCGGCTGCGGACAGCCTGCCAACCCGGCTGGCACGGGTCGTGGACCGTGCTGCGGACCGGGCGAATGGGCGGGGAGCCGGTCTGACGGCGCGCTTCCGGGTGCACGGCAGCTACCGGGCTCTGGCTCCGGCGCTCGAGGGCGAGCTGCTGCGCATCGCTGGGGAGGCGATCAATAACGCGCTGCGCCACGCCGGCGCCACCCGCCTCGACGTGGAGCTCAGCTACAGCCCGCGCGATCTGCTGCTGACGGTCACGGACAACGGGCAGGGCTTCGCCGGCGCGGCCCCCGAGGGACACTTCGGCCTGCGCGGCATGCGCGAGCGTGCCGCTGCGATTGGAGGCGAGCTCCTCCTGCGGAGTGCGCCCGGCGAGGGAACGGTGGTATCCCTTAGGACTGCGCTGTAGGTATGCTGAACTGATCCGTGGCCGCGCGCGGAAGAGAGGACGGCGGACCGAATGGCTGAAGGAGACCGCATCCGGATTCTGGTGGTGGACGACCATCATGTCGTGCGCCAGGGACTGATCGCGCTGCTGACGGGAACGCCGGAGATCGAGGTGGTGGGCGAGGCCTCGGACGGCCTCGAGGCGATCGAACGCTACCGTGAGCTCCAGCCCGACATTACCCTGATGGACCTGCAGCTCCCTCGGCTGGGTGGCGCGGACGCGATCGCCCGCATCCGGACGGAGTTTCCCCAGGCCCGATTTATCGTGCTGACGACCTTTGACGGCGACGAGGATATCTACCGCGCGCTGCAGGCGGGCGCCAAGGCCTACCTGCTAAAGGGGATGACCATCGACGAGCTGGTCTCGACCATCCATGCCGTGCACTCCGGAAAGGCGCGCATCCCGGCGCCCATCGCCGAAAAGCTGGCCGGCCGCGTGGCCAGCCAGGAGCTCACCACGCGCGAGCTCCATGTGCTTGAGCGCATCGTCGCGGGCCGCGCCAACAAGGAGATTGCGAGCGACCTGAATATCTCGGAGACGACGGTCAAGTCGCACGTCAACAGCCTTCTGGGCAAGCTCGGCGTGGCCGACCGCACCCATGCGGCGACTGTCGCCATTCAACGCGGCATCGTGCACCTGCCCTATGGTGAGGCGTGAACCGGCGTTCGCTTCTGCTGGCCATGGCCGCCGCTCCCCTGCTGCGGTCGCCGGCGTTTCCCCTGCCGCACGCGCCCGGCAGCTGGCGCGCGGCCACGCCCGAGGAGCTCGAAGCAGCTCTGCCCGCACGCGCACCGGTCGAAAAGGAGCGGATCGAGACCGAGATGCGCACCGCTTCGGGCATCATCGATAGCCAGGGCCGGGTGATCGCCGGCATCGTGCTCATCACGGCCGGCTACTCGGCCGATGGGAAGTACTCGCACTACCTGCTGGTGCAAAGCCCTGTGACGGTGGGCACGGTGCGGCTGCCTGCCGGTGCCTATGTGCTGGGATGGAAGCGCGTCGAGGGCGGCCTGGACGTGCACCTCTACGACGCCGCGAGCGGGGCGGAGCGGGGCTCAGCCTTGGCCAGGCAGCTGCCGCCCGGCAGCCGGGTGGAGGCCTTCCGCATCTGGCCTCCGGGGGAGAAGTCCGTGGTGCAGATCGGCCGTTTCGCGGTGCCGTATGTTCTGGGGCGATAGCTCAGATCCGTCGGGTGTGGGACTTGGGTAGGGAGGCGATGGTGGCGGCCCACTCACGCGCAAGACAGCCGCGCGTGAATGGGGCACCCGACGGAGGTGGCTCCATTCACACCCGCTTCCGAACTCCAAAAGAAGCGGGTGCCCCACTCATCACGGCTTCTTCGTGATGAGTGGGCCGACCCCACCCCTCTCTGAACTCCGAAAAAGGCGGGTGCCCCATTCATCACGGTCCTATCGTGATGAGTGGGCCGACCCCCACTCCTCCCTGAACTCCAACCCCGGCGGGTGTCCCATTCATCCCGGCTTCTCTTGTGATGAATGGGCCTCACGGACTGCGCGACCGGAGCCGCACGCCGGCCAGAACGGTTCGCGGCGAGGCCAACGTCAACACCGGCGTCCGTCCGGCCTCGATCTGACGATCCAGCAGGTTTTCAGCCGATCCGTAGATCTCGATGGGCCCCCACAGGCGGCGCGATGCGTAGGCATTGAACTCCGCGTAGCTGTGGAGCTGGTAGAGATTGGCGGAGTCGTCATACTGCCGGCCGGAGAGGCGTGCTTCGAGCAGCAGCGTTCCCCACCGCGGATGCGTCAGCCGCGCCTGAGTTGCCGCCACGTTGCGCGGCACCTGGGCCGTCCACCTGCCGACCAGGGTCGGGTCGACAGGAAACCTTGTGATCGTCGATACGGCCAGCTGGTAGCCGCCGGTCAGCGACATCCACTCCCATGGCCGCAGCTGCCACTCCACCGACACCCCGCGGGAGCGTAGCTGTCCCAGGTTCTGCCGCATCTGCAGCAGCGTGGTCGGGGTGGAGCTGACGGTCACCGCAGCGACCGGCCGGTTGATCTCCGTCCAGAAGTAGCTCACGCGGACCGATCCGGGCACCCCTGGACGAATCACGGTGCCAAGCTCCCAGCCGGTGGCGCGCTCGGAGCGCAGGCGGGGGTTGCTCTCGGTGATCTGCTGACCCACCTGGCCGGTGCGGTAGAGCTCGTTCAGGGTTGGCCCGCGAAAGGCACGAAAGACCGAGGCATCGACCGAGACCGCCGGGAACAGCTGCCGGGTGACGCCGAGGCGCGGGTCAAAGACGGTCTCGGCGATCTCCGGCAGCACCGCCGCTCCCGCACCGCCGCTCCGCCGGGCATCGAAGGAGCGAAATCGGTCGACGCGTCCGGAGAGGGCCGCCGACCAGCCGCCGCGCCAGTCCCGAAGTCCGGAGAGCCCTCTGCCCGCGGGGTCCAGGGGCCGCGTCTGCCCCAGCAGCTCGCCATATCCGCCGGTCTGGCGCTGGCGTGCGCTGACGGCGGTCGCAAGGAGCGCCACTCCGCCGCGCACCGGGGCTTCCACATCGGTCGCGCGGGTGTCCTGGAGATCGGCACCGGCGACCGAGGTCCAGGGACCGCCGGAACGGGCCCACTGCACCGACCCGCCGAACTGGTCGGAGGGAACTCTCTGCAGACGGGTCAGCAGCTCGGAGTTCCGGCCGGCGCCCACGCTCGAAAAGCTCTGCCGGTAGCCTTCCCGGCTGCCAAAGGCGCGCAGCAGCAGCCGGTTGGACCCATCTGGCGACCAGTCGCCGCCGGTCGCGTATCGCCACAGACGGGTGGCGTTGCGCTGGTCCGGGGTGCCGTTGCCGCGGGCCTCGTTCAGCAGATTGCCGCGCAGAAAGACGTTGGCCGTTGACCCCAGGTCGCGCCGAAGCTCCGCCCGGCCGCTCTCCGAGTGGACGTTTGAGGCAGTGTCGACCAGACCGCGCGCGGCCGGGGCAACCAGGATATAGCCGACGCTGTGCACGATGGAGCTCGCGGCCAGACCATGCCATGGACCGGCCGCAAGCATGCCCAGACCGTTCAGCGACGAGGTCGCCTGGGAGCCGCCCGCGAGATCAAGGGCATAGCCCGTCGACTGCGGGGTGACCGGGATCACGTCGATCACGCCGCCGATGGCACTGGATCCATACAGGTTGGAGGCACCGCCGCGCGTGAGCTCGATGCGCTGGATGGCGAGCTGAGGGATCTCGTCCCAGTGCACCCATCCCCCAAAGGGATCGAGCAGCGGCACCTGGTCGCTGAGCACCAGGGTGCGACTGGCCGCGGTGGAGCCGAGCCCGCGCAGGGAGGTGCCCTGCGTGGTCGGGTTCGCGACCAGCGAGCTGGTGCGGCGAAAGATCTGGAAGCCGGCGACCTCCCGCAGGCGGTCGTCGAGTGTAACGCCGGGCGCCTCCTCCAGGCGACGGCGCGTCAGCAGCAGGCGGTCGGTCGCGCCTGGGTCACCCTCGGTGGGAGCACGCGCGTCCACGTCCACCACCTGCTCGTCCACCGGCGCCGGGCGAAGCACCACCGTCTCAACCGCGCCGGGCGTTCCCGTGATCTGGCGAACGACGGCGGCAAACCCGGGCCGGGTGACGCGAACCGTGACGCGGCTGGCCGGACTGCCCCCCACCGGCACGCCGACACAGCCGGAGGCGTCCGTCTGCCGAATCGTGCCGGGGCCAGCCTCGACATCGGCGCCTGCAATCGGCAGACCGGCGCCATCGCGGACGCACACCTCCGTCTCCGCGGTTCGCTGCCCCCGCAGCGGGAGCTGGAGCAGAAGCATGGGGAGAACGGACATCGCCAGGGCAGGTCGGATTGGGAGAAAACGCATCCAGGACCATGCTAAGCGGTTCCCTCCTTCGCTGCCGGCCCGTCGCTGTCCGCAGGAGCGGCAGCAACTCTCGCAGAAGGGCATGCGTCCCATGGGAGGTGGGAGCGATGCGCGTCAGGTTGCTCCGGAGGGATTTGACTGATGAATGCATCCGACATACTCGTTGAGCGCCTGATCGCCTGGGGCGTCGACACGATCTTTGGACTTCCAGGGGACGGCATCAACGGCGTCATGGAGGCGCTCAGAAAGAAGCAGGACAAGATCCGCTTCATCCACGTGCGGCATGAGGAGTCTGCCGCCTTTATGGCCTGCGCCTATGCCAAGTTCACCAACCGGCTGGGTGTCTGTCTCGCGACCTCCGGACCCGGCGGCATCCATCTGCTGAACGGGCTCTACGACGCCAAGATGGATCAGCAGCCGGTGCTCGCGATCACCGGAATGCAGTTTCGCGACATCACCGGCACCTTTGGACAGCAGGATGTCGAGCTCGACAAGCTGTTCATGGACGTCGCCGCCTATAACGAGCGCATCATGGACGCTCCACACATGCGGCCGGCGGCCGATCTGGCCATACGCACCGCCATCGAAAGACGCCAGGTCTCGCACATCACCATTCCGATCGACGTCCAGCTGCAGGAGCTGAGCGACAAGCAGCGCTCGGACCGCAACGTCAAGGACCACACCAACACCGTCCGCGCCGTGACGGGCAACTACCCGCAGCAAGCCGACGTGAAGCGGGCGGCCGAGCTCATCAACAAGGGCAAACGGATCGCCATCTTTGCCGGGCAGGGCGCCATGGAGGCCACCGACGAGCTGCTGCAGCTGGCCGAAAAGATGGGCGCGCCCATTGTCAAGGCGCTGCTGGGCAAGGCTTCGGTCCCGGACGATTCGCCCTACACCACGGGCGGCATCGGCCTGCTGGGCACCGGGCCATCGGAAGACGTGCTGAACAACTGCGACACGCTGATCATGGTCGGCACCTCCTACCCCTACATGTCGTACATGCCCAAGCCGGACGACTGCAAATGCGTCCAGATCGATTCCAACGCGCAGCGCATCAGCCTGCGTTTCCCTGCCGATGTGGGCCTGGTGGGCGACGCAAAGAAGAGCCTGCAGGAGCTCCTTCCGCTGCTGAAGCGCAACAGCTACCGCCGATTCCTCGAACGCGCCCAGAAGGACATGAAGGAGTGGAACCAGCGGCTTGAGCGGGAGGGCACTGATCCGTCCATGCCGATGAAGTCGCAGGTGGTGGGCTGGGAGTTGGGCAAGCGCACCAAGGAAAACGCCATCATTACCTCCGACAGCGGCACCAACACCACGGTATGGGCGCGCTACATGCCGGCGAAACGTGGGCAAAAGCACTCCTGCTCCGGCAACCTGGCCACCATGGCCGGGGGCATGCCCTACGCGATCGCGGCGCAGGTGGCCTTTCCCGAGCGGCAGGTGATCGCCATCGTGGGCGATGGCGGCTTTACCATGCTGATGGGCGAGATCATCACGGCCGTCACCTACAAGCTGCCAGTGAAGTTCGTCATCATCAAGAACAACGAGCTGGGGCAGATCAAGTGGGAGCAGATGGTCTTTGAGGGCAACCCCGAGTACCAGGTGCAGCTGATGCCGATCGACTTTGTCGCCCTGGCCAAGGCCGTCGGCGCCTCCGGCGTGCGGGTTGACGACCCCAAGACCGCCGGGCAAAAGTTCGACGAGGCCCTGGCCATCCCGGGACCGGTGATCATCGAGTGCGTGGTCGATCCGCTGGCCGCCATGCTGCCGGCGCACATCACCGTCAAGCAGGCCGCGAAGTTCGCCGAAGCGCTGGTGCGCGGCGAACCGCAAAAGGTGAAGATCGCCATGACCGCGGCCGGTGAGATGGTGCGGCAGATCGTCTAAAGGCAGCAGGGGCGGTGGGAGGGCGTAGCCGATCGATGATGTCTGCTGCGTCGTCTCCCCCGCTCCCGTCCCGCTTCCCTTTCCTTCGATCCCGCGGGTCCTGTGCGGAACGGACAGAAAAACCAGCAGAACGCCCCTTGGCCTTCGGAGATACCGCTTGAGTTCCCTCCCTGACACCTCGCCCCAGGCGATAGTCGAGCTGATTCCCCCGCCCCTCAAACGGCCTGCCGAGATCGTGCTGGACCATCTGCAGCACGGCACCTTTCAGCGGTCCATGTCGTTTCTGGTCTTTGGTGCCAGCGCCGTCTCCTGCATGGAGGTCGGCTACGAGCACTACCAGGGCAGCTACTCGAATCCCGTGATGTACACGCCGGTGATCCTGACCGGACTTCTGACCGTGGCCGGCGGCGCGGCCGTCTTCAGCCGGCGGGTGGCGACGGGCGCCCTGCGATGGCTGAGCTTCGCGACACTTGCCGATGGCGTGGTCGGCTTCTGCTTCCACATCCGCGGCGTCGCCCGCAAGCCGGGCGGCTGGCGCATGCCGATCACCAACATCGTCATGGGACCTCCGCTGTTTGCTCCCCTTCTGCTCGGCACCAGCGCCTACCTTGGCGTCATCGCCTCCTACCTGCAGCGCGAAGAGGATGCAGACTGGAAGGGCAAGACCATTGAGGCCGTGCGCTCGGCCGCGAAGCTGCGCCGGCCCGGCTGGCGCGAGGACATCCGCACCGGCCGCTTTCAGAAGCACCTTTGCGCCGTCACTGCCGTGTGGACGCTGTGTTCCGGGGCGGAGTCCTGGTACTCGCACTACAAGGACAACTTCAAGTTCAAGGTGCAGTGGTCACCGCTCCTCATCACCCCGCTGCTGACCGCCGCCGCGCTCGGGTCCATCAAGTCGAAGCGGGTTGCAAATACCCTGCTTCCCGTCGCATCCGCCATCGCCGCGATCGACGGCATGGTGGGCACGGCATACCACGTTCGCGGCATCCTGCGGCGTCCCGCGGGAGCGAAAAAGCCGCTCTACAACATCCTCTACGGCCCCCCGATCTTCGCGCCCATGCTGTTTGCGGCCTGCGGCATGCTCGGCATGATGGCCTACCTCATGCGACGGGAGCGCAGCTAACCATGTCTGAACCAAAGCGCGAGCCGGTCACCGATCCGGCCACCGGACGCACCCTCCAGAAGGATCAGCCGGGATATTACCCGGGCTTCTCCACCCTGTCGCAGCAGCGCTACTGGGACGCCGCGACGCGCAAGGTGGTGCTGAAGCGGCTGACCACAGCGCAGCCGATCCGCTTCTTCTCCCCTGAAGAGGCCGCCACCATGACGGCGGTGCTCGACCGTATCCTTCCGCAGGAGGATCGCTCTCCCTCCCGCCGGATCCCGCTGCTGCCGGTGCTCGACAGCCGCCTGGCAGACGATCGCATCGACGGCTATCGCTATGAAGACATGCCGTCCGATCGCGACGCCTACCGGCTGGCCGCGCAGGCCTTCCGGCAGATGGCCGAGGAGGTGCACGGCCGGCCGTTTCACGAGGTCGAGACGATCGAACAGGAAAAGCTGTTGCAGTCCGTGCACGCGGAAGAGCCCGCCGGGGCGAAAGATCTGTGGAAGCGGATGAGCGTGAAGCGCTTCTGGTCGATGCTGGTCTCGGACGCCTGCGGCGCCTACTACGCGCACCCATGGGCGTGGGACGAGGTCGGCTTCGGCGGACCGGCGTACCCGCGCGGCTACATGCGGCTGGAGGAGGGCGAGCCCGAGCCCTGGGAGGTGAACGAACAGCGCTACCAGTGGACGGCGCCCACCGACACCCTCTCCGACACGCCCGCGGCGCAGGAGAGCAAGGAGGGCGAGCAGACCCGCCCCGGCCAGGGAGGAACCCATTGAGCCTGTTCGATTCGAAACAGCCGCTGTTTGGCGCATTCAGCAAGCCCAAGGACGGCCTGCACCACCTTGGCCCCATGCAGCAGATCCCGCCGCCCACGCGCAGGTTTCGCGACGACGAGGAGCTGGACTACGTCATCGTGGGAGTCGGCTCCGCCGGCGGCGTACTTCTGCAGCGCCTGGCGCGCGCCGGCTTCAAGGTCGCCGGATTTGAGGCGGGTCCGTTCTGGGATACCGAGCGCGACTGGGTCTCGGACGAGGCAGGATCGCACGAGCTCTACTGGAACGATCTGCGCATCACCGGCGGCAAGGACCCGCTGGCGCTCGGCAGCAACAACTCCGGCAAGGGAGTGGGGGGCGGGTCGGTGCACTGGGCGGCATTTACGCCGCGCTTCCACCCCTCGGACTTCGAGGTCTATACCCGGGACGGCGTGGGCGCGGACTGGCCCATCGATTACGCCGACATTGAACCCTACTACCAGCTGCTGGAGATGGAGATGCCCGTCGCCGGGCCGGCGTACTACCCCTGGGGCAAGCCGCACGGCTACCCCTACGCTCCACACCCCATGGGCGGCGTCGGCGATGTGCTCATCGATGGATGCTCCCGGCTCGGCATCGGCGTCTCGGCGGGCGGTCCGGTCGCCATTCTCTCCGCCTCCCATGGCAACCGCCCCCACTGCATCTACCGTGGGTTTTGTATCCAGGCCTGCAAGGTCGGCGCCAAGGCCTCGACGCTGATCACGCACGTCCCCAACGCGCTCGAGCACGGGGCAGAGGTGCGGGATCATTCCATGGTCTCGCGCGTCTCGATGGGCAAGGACGGCCGGACGAACGGCATCTTCTACTTCGATCGCGAAGGCAATGAGCACTTCCAGAAGGCGAAGGCCGTCATCGTCTCCGGCTATGCCATCGAGTCGCCGCGGCTGCTTCTGAACTCCGCCTGCCCCGGACATGAGAACGGCCTGGCAAACTCCTCCGGTACGCTCGGCAAGTACCTGATGGCGCAGGCTGGCAATGTCATCCTCGGCCGCTTCGACCGGCTGATTCGCATGTACAAGGCGCCCCCGGCGCACGCCCTGACGGAGGAGTTCTACGAGACCGACCCCAGGCGCGACTTCGCCCGAGGCTTCGCGGTCCAGACCGTCGGTCCGCTGCCGATTGCCTTTGCCAAGCAGATGATGGCGGCCAAGGATCAGTGGGGCTGGTCGCTGCGGCGGTCGATGATGGACTTCAATCACTGGGCGGCGCTGGGTTTGCTCGGCGAGATCCTGCCGTGGGAAGGCAACAGCGTGACGCTGGCGGATGGAAAGAACGGCCGCCCCGACGCGAAGGATCGGCACGGCCTTCCCGTCGCCAACGTCACCTTTGCGCTCCACGACAACGACAAGAAGCTGATCCGGTTCGGCAAGGAAAAGACGATGGAGATCATGCGGGCGGCTGGCGCGGAGGAGGTCATCCAGGAGGCGCGCTACGCCCACCTCGTCGGCGCATGCCGGATGTCAGCGACCGCTGCCACAGGCGTCTGCGACAAGTTCGGGCGCACATGGGACGTGCCAAACCTCTTCATCATGGACGGCAGCGTAATGCCGACCCAGGGCTCCGCCAATCCAGGGCTGACGATCCAGGCGCTGGCGGCACGCACCGGGGACTACCTCATCAGCCAGGGCGCGGCCATCTTTGAATCCAATCAGCGCGACCTGACAGCCCCGCCGGTGCGGCACTCGCTCTCGCCCCCAGGCACCTTTACCAAGGGCAATCCGCACCTGCGATAGGCATCTGCCGTCCGGCCTGGATCAGCAACGGATTCTCCGACCAGCACAACGGCCGGAGATCCGCGGGTCGGACGGCTCTCGGCAGCCTCGATCGGTGCCCTCTGCATCCTGAAGGGAGCTCTCTGGACGGATCTTTTTGAGTGGGCGACCTGTGGGTGTAGCTCCCGCTTTTCGGGCTGAAAGCCCGACCTGTGACAGCCTGGGGCGCAGCCCCAGGTAGCGACCGAAAAAGGTTTTTGGGGCTGAAGGCCCGACATAGGAACTCAGGACTGCACCTGCAGGTGAAGCACTCTTGGAAAAGATGGTGGCCAGAGACGGGATCGAACCGCCGACGCCGGCCTTTTCAGGGCCGCGCTCTACCACTGAGCTATCTGGCCTTGGCGGGGAATCGAGCGCGGCGGCATGCCAAGGGTGCCGGCGCTCACGCCGACCTCTCAAACGCCGGGACTCGAAACGACCACGGAGGAGATGGGGAAGCGCAGCCTGAGTATAGCAATGCCCTGCCGGATCGGCCAAGCCTGCCCGTCCGGTGCGCGGACCGGCGGGTCGATGCAACCGTGCCACAACTTCCCGCCGCGATATGCTCAAGTTCTGCCTGGTGTTGCCGATAAGCACCATGGCAGCGGCGGAGGTCTGTCCGATGGCGCGAGGTGCGATAAGCAGGCGCGGAACCGCGTTGTGGGCGATGCTGTTGCTTGCGGTGTGCACCGTTCAGCCTGCCCTGGCGCGCACACAGTCTGGCGCAGCGGCAAACGGAGACCCACCGGCAAGCAAGGCCGCGGCAGCCGCTGAGCAGCGGGCAGCGCGGGCGTTTGATCGCGCCAAGGGCAGCCCGCTCGATCTCCACGCCTTTCTGGAGCGGATGCCGAAGGGCGGGGATCTCCATCTGCACCTCTCAGGCGCGGTGTACGCAGAGACCATGATTGCGGACGCCGTCGCCGACGGCCTGTGCTTTGACCCGGTGCACCTGAGTCTGCTCAAGCCCGATCGCCCGGCGACGGGAACGCCGCCGGGCCCGAAGACCGCTTCGCCGGAGTGCGCGACCGGGGCGCTCCCGGTCGCCGCTGCGCTCAAGGACTTCCGGATCTACGATGGCCTGATCGACTCGTTCTCCATGCGAGCCTTCGTTCCCAGCGCAGGGGTGAGTGGGCACGATCACTTTTTCACCAGCTTCGACCGCATGAACGGCATCTCCAAGCACCACGCGGGGGAGTGGCTGGATGAGGTCGCCACGCGCGCAGCGGCGCAGAACGAGCAGTATGTCGAAGTCATGCAGAGCCCCGACTTCAGCCGGGCTGCGCGCCTGGGCCGGGAGATCGGCTGGCCCGAAAGCGACCGGGTGGATGAGCATGGGGCGGAGCGGCGAGCGCCCAACTCCGGCGTCTCCCAGGCCGATCAGGACCTCGCCGGGACCGACCCGGCCACGCTGGCAAAGCTGCGCGATGAGCTTCTGCGGCGCGGTCTGCGGGAAGAGGTCGCGGCCAACCGCGCGGAGCTGGCCACGGCTCAGGCGCAGCGCAATCGCATCGAGCACTGCGGACAGCCTGATGCCCTGCCCGGCTGCTCTGTCAAAGTGCGCTGGATCTATCAGGTCCTGCGCGCCTTCCCTCCGGAACAGGTCTTCGCGCAGACCCTGCTGGGCTTCGAGGTGGCAAGCTCTGACCCCGATGTGGTCGGCATCAACTTCGTGCAGGCGGAGGACCGGCGAGAGGCCATGGCGGAGTACGGCCGGCAAATGCGCATGATCGGATTCCTCCACACCCTGTACCCCAGGGTGCACATCACCCTGCACGCGGGCGAGCTGGCGCCGGGCCTGGTGCCACCGGCCGGACTGCGATTCCACATCCGCGAGGCGATCGACATCGCCCACGCGGAGCGCATCGGTCACGGCGTGGATGTGATGTACGAGGACGACCCCAGGGCACTGCTGAAGGAGATGGCGGAGCGCCACATCATGGTCGAGATCAACTTCACCTCGAACGACGTCATTCTGGGGGTGAGAACCAACGAACACTCCTTCCCCGAGTACCGCGCGGCGGGCGTCCCCGTGGCGCTTTCGACCGATGACGAGGGGGTCAGCCGCATCGATCTGACCCATGAGTATGTGCGCGCCGTCGAGGAGTTTGGGGTGTCCTACGGGGATTTGAAGACGATGGCGAGGACGTCGCTCGAGCACGCCTTCCTGCCGGGGAGCAGCCTGTGGAAGCAGCCGGACCGGTTCACCGTCGTCCAGGCCGCCTGCGCGTCCGCGAGTCTTGGATCAGAGAACCCTGGGGGCGCCTGCAGCGACTTTCTCCGGGCAAACCCGCGGGCGGCGGAGCAGTGGGAGCTCGAGCATCGGTTCCGGACCTTCGAATCGCTCGTTCCGTAGTCTGTATCGACTTATAGCCAAACAGGTCGCTGCGGCGCGGCGAAGCGCCACAGTTCCTTGAGCTTGTCATTGGGGGCCGACCGGTTGAGGAGATCGTCTCTCCTCACCTCCGCCGGTCGCCGCAATCAGACAAACTTGATCAGACAAACTTGATCAGAACAATGCTGAGGATCAACGCGAGGACCATGCAGACAAAGACCACAAGAATGATCTTGTTGAAGTTCTTGGTCTTGATCGGGTCCTGGCTGTCCAGGGGATTTGCGCCGCTTTTGTCACTTGCATCATGTGCCATCTCACGATAGTAACTTTTGAAAGGGGCAAAGCTTGCGTCCTATCCACGTCATACTTGCTGTTTTTTTGTGGACCGCTGCAGCCGCGGGGCAGAAGCAGGGTGCCGCCGGCGGCGCAACCTCCATCGGGCAGCTGGCGGAGTGGAGGCAACAGCGCGCGGCGCAACTGACCGAGCCTGACGGCTGGCTCTCCCTGGTGGCGCTCGAATGGCTGCGGCCCGGCGACACGACGGTGGGCTCAGCCCCTGAAAACGGGGTGCGCCTGCAACACGGGCCGGCCCACCTGCTGGTGCTGCGTACAGAGGCGGACGGGCGCGTTCTGCTGGGGCAGCACGACCCGAACCTGCGGATCGGCGGTCTGGCAGCAAAGACCGGCGCGGTTGTGGCCGGGAGAGCCGAAACTTCGGCAGACAGCAACTCACCGGTCGCGATGCATCAGGGCGGTCTGCTGCTCACCGTTATCCAGCGGGGAGATCGGCACTACCTGCGGGTTCGCGACGCTCGGGCTGAGTCGCGGCTGCGCTTCCGTGGCCTGCGCTGGTACCCACCGGACCCGCGCTACCGCGTTCTGGCGCAATGGATGCCGTCGCGCTCTGGACACACCGTGACCATCCCCAACGTGCTTGGCCAGATCAGCCAGGAGGTCGCCCCGGGAGTCGCGGAGTTCCGGCTCAGCGGCAAAGCCTACCGGCTGGAGCCCATTCAGGAGAGCCCGGACCAGCTCTTCTTCATCTTTCGCGACCTCACCAGCCACTCGGAGACCTATGGCGCGGGCCGGTTCCTGAGCACACCGCTGCCCTCCCGCGGTCTCGGCTCACCCGGCACCGTCCAACTCGACTTTAATTGTGCGGTCAATCCACCCTGTGCCTACACCCCCTACGCCACCTGCCCGCTGCCCCCGGCAGAAAATCGGCTGCCCATTGCGCTTCCCGCAGGGGAAAAGCGATATCAGTGACTCGCAGGCGCGGCTTCTCGCTCTATCCGGTTCGCAGAGGCGCGATGCCGACTCCCGCTCCCGGTGCGTCGCCCCGCCCACCCAGGAGGTCAGGACAGCACGGCTCGGGGACGCCGAAAGACGAAGAACATACCCGCCGCCAGACCACTTCCCAGGAGAAGGAAAGAGGCAGGCTCGGCGGTTTCGGCCTGTGCCATGGTGTCCGCAACGAGCAGACCGGTTGGGCCCGAGTCGTTGTACACGACGAAGTCGACCAGGTTCAGACCACCGACAAAGCCTCCGTCAATCTCAAAGGGGGTCAACGTGTTAAAGCCGGCGTTGCTGGTGAACAGTGCGGGGCCGCCCTGGTTGAGGTAGATAGAAACCGCATTATCGGCAGAGACGAGCCCTGAAAGTCTGGCAGTGCTCTGGTCGTAACCGGTTAGATCAAGGGTTGTCTCATAGACGTAGTACCCGCCCGCCCAACCCTGGCTTCCACTCGACCCCGGGCTGATCCAGCCTGCTCCGGAGGTCGTCGTCCAGGCGCCGTTGGGATCCGTTCCGTAGGCTGCGAGCGCATTCGGATCGGAGGCATAGATCAGCGTGTAGTGCGGGTCAGCTGCCCCTGCCGCCAGAGGGGAGCCGTCAGCCGCCAGGCCAGTGTTGTAGAAGGGGATCGGATCGGCCACTGCGGGAACGACGCCCGCGGCAGCGGAAAGACAGAATAGGAGAAGGCAAACCTGCAAGCGATTCAAGGGGATACCTCGTGACTCTTCGTGCTGTGAGAGTAGCGGGGCATCCGGCCAACACGATATCCCCCGTTTGGGGGACGCGAGACCACATCGAGCTGTCCGGGGCGAAGACTCACCCGAAAGTACCCAGGGATACCTCATTCGGGGAGTGTCTGCGCCGGGGACAAACGATATGCTGTTGCCAAGCTGACAGCCCCCGGAGAGAGGGGCGTCAGAGCCGGACCTCTGTGGACGGCACAAAGGACGACCTTTCGCATGACCTCACTGAAGCACTTTCCCGCCAGGACCTCTGTCTCGACTGCCGATCTTTCGGCCCGCAGCATCGCTTACTTTTCCATGGAGATCGCGCTTTCGCCGGACCTTCCGACCTACTCCGGCGGTCTCGGCATGCTTGCGGGAGACACCCTGAGGTCGGCGGCGGATACCGGAGCCCCGATGGTGGCGATCTCGCTGGTGCACCGGCGCGGCTACTTCCGGCAGCATCTCGACCGGGAGGGCGGACAGACCGAGAGCGACGTGCCGTGGTCCCCCGAGGCTCGACTGCCGAGTGCCGGACGCGTCATCGAACTCTGGATGAATGGCCGTCGCGTGCTGATTCAGGCGTGGCGCTTCGACGTGCGCGGCGTCACTGGCCACGTCATCCCCGTGTTTCTTCTGGACACGGACGTCGAAGGAAACGACTCCTGGGATCGCAGCCTGACCGATCATCTCTACGGGGGTGACAGCTTCTACCGCCTGGCACAGGAGACGGTGCTTGGCATCGGCGGAGTTCACATGCTGCACGCTCTCGGCTGCCGGCCGGAGGTGCACCACATGAACGAGGGACACGCCGCCCTGATGGCTATTGGCCTGCTCGAAGACGAATTGGGCCAGAGGTATGGGCAGCCGCTGGCGGCGGCAACCGAGGCTGACTTCAATCGCGTGCAGGCGCAGTGTGTCTTCACCACGCACACGCCGGTTCCGGCCGGTCACGACCAGTTCGGAGCCGATCAGATGTACAGCGTGCTCGGGCATGATCGCGCCCGCATCATCGAGCGCGCAGGTGGCATGCACAACGGCTGCATGAACATGACGATGATCGCCCTGCGCTTTTCGCGTTTCTGTAACGGTGTCGCCATGCAGCACGGCAAGGTCTCGCAAAACATGTTCCCGCGGGAGACGATTCACGCCATCACCAATGGGGTGCACGCCCCAACGTGGCTTTCGCCGGCCTGTACGGACTTGTTGGATGACGAGATTCCGTCCTGGCGCACGGATCATCAGTACCTCCGGTCGGTGTACGGCATCGCTCCGGAGCAGATTGCCGCGACGCATCGCCTCGGCAAACACCGGCTGCTCCGGGAGGTGGAGCGCCGGACCGGCGAACGTCTGAACCCGGAGGTGCTGACCCTTGGCTTCGCTCGACGAGTGGCCACCTACAAACGCGCCAGCCTCCTGTTCCACGATCTCCCGCGACTGAGCGAGCTTGCGGAGCGCATCGGCGGCCTGCAGATCCTGTTCGCAGGCAAGGCCCACCCTGCGGACAGCGAGGGCAAGCGACTGATCCGCGAGGTCTTCTCCGCCGCGGCCGGGGTCCGCTCCGCCCGCCTCCGTGTGCTTTACCTGGAAAACTATGACTGGCGCCTGGGCGCTCTGCTCACCCAGGGTGTCGACGTGTGGGTTAACACACCGCTGCGCCCGTATGAGGCCTCGGGCACCAGCGGCATGAAGGCAGCTCTGAACGGGGTTCCTTCGCTCAGCACGATGGACGGCTGGTGGATGGAGGGCTGTGCCGAAGACGTCACCGGATGGGCGATCGAAGAGGCTGAAAATGAGGCAGACGAGGCCGCCAGCCTGTACGGCAAGCTCGAGCACCACATCGCGCCGATGTACGCCGATCGTGCTCGCTGGGCACGCCTCCAGCAGCACTGCATCGCCCTGAATGGAAGCTTCTTCAACACGCACCGCATGCTGGCGCAGTATGTCAGCCACGCCTACTTCCCGAGCCGCGCGGTGGAGAGCACCTCGGCGCTGCCGGAGTTCGCTCACCAGCCACCGAGTGACGTGCTGATGGAGCCGGCGCTGCAAGCCGCGGTGGGAGCCTAGGAGGTCTGATCCCTTCCCTCGTCGCGACGGTTCTGCCTTTGCTAACGTTCCCGGCGGAGGATCTGCTTCTTTTCTGCCGCAACGGGTCGCAAGAAATAGATCGCCCTCCCCTGAAGGATGGAAACAGCCTCGTGCCAGCCCGGGGGAACCCGGCCCCCTTTCGGCGCGTACTGTTCCGGTATGCCCACCTCGCTGCTTTGGTGCATGCTATTCGCTCTTGTAGCTGGCCAGGGACCCTTGCGTGCGCCCGCCCAAACGCAATCGGCATCCGCGCCGCTGAGCGCCGAGGCCATTATGGCCCGCGTCGCCGCCAACCAGGATCGGGCCGAGGCCGCCCGCGCCCACTTCGTCTACCTCCAGCACGCCCGCGTGCAGTCCCGCAAAGGCGGCACCGTGATGTGTGAAGAGGTGACCGATACCCGGATTGCGCCCTCCGCTCACGGTCAGGTGCGGACCTTGATCTCCCTCTCCGGCCAGGTTCGGGACGGCCGCAGAACGGTCCATTACACCGCCGTTCCCCTGCCCGCGGCCAGCAAAGACCAGCCGCAAGGCCGGCAACTGCAAAAGGAGAACGACAACGACAACATTTCCATCAACGTCGGCGACAAGCGCACCGTTCTCGACGCCGGCGCCAACAACGCCCCCGTGCCGGTCAACGACACCGACATCGATCTGGTCGAGAGCATGCGGCACAACTTTACCGCCGATTCGAAGAGCAAGGACGGCATCCAGGCAGGGCTGTTCCCACTCACCACGGAGCAGCAGAAGGATCTGGCCTTCGAGCTCAGGGGCCACGAATCCAAAAACGGCCACGACACCTATCACATCGTCTTTCGGCCGAAGGACAAGAGCGACTACGGATGGAAGGGTGACGCCTGGATCGATGCCGAACAGCTTCAGCCTGTCGTCGTCCGCACCGCGCTCAGCCGCAGCTTGCCGGTGGGTGTGCGCATGTTGCTGGGCACCAACGTTCCCGGCCTCGGTTTCACGGTCATCTATGCGCCGCAGGCGGGCAATGTCTGTTTTCCGGCCAGCTTCGGGACAGAGTTCAAAATCCGCGTCCTGTTTCTCTTTCATCGCCAGATCGTGGTCAGCGTGGATAACCGCGCCTTCGAGCAGACGCATGTCACCACGACCGTTCACACAGACGAAGCCCAACCCATACCGCCCCCAGCGTCGCCCCGCTAAGTCATCCTTCTACCACTGGTCGGGACCTGCGGCGGCGGGGAGGATGCCGTACTTCTCTGCCAGGAAACGCCTGAGCACGGCCGGCACAGCCGATCCCAGCTCCTGCCAGGTCACGACTGTGAGACGGCTGCGGAGGTCCGCGGAGCGGATGGCGCGGAGCACCTCAAACCACGCCTGGGCGAGGTCCTGGCGGCGAGCGTCACAGAGAAGAGCAAATCGGCCGCCCGTTCCGTGGGCTGCTAGCGCTCCTCGCAGCAGCTGATAGTGCCGGAAGCTGCCGGTGGCGGTCCGGCTGAGTTCGTCCGGATCGAACACGGTCTCGAACGCCTGATACCGGGTCAGCAGCGCCGGGCGCGCCTGACCAAAGCCGGTCTCGGTCAGCTTGGCCTCGATCAGCAGATCTCCGAGCAGCAGGTCGGCTTCGGTCCGGTCCGGCAAGGCACGGTGGCCGGGCAGGAGCGGGATCTCCGTCCTCACGCCAAACTGCGGCCGCAGGCCCGGGGGCACGCCCAGCAGGGCACACACCGCTGGCCGGCGGAGAACGCCGGGATAGCAGAACAGATTCATCAACAGCGCATCGGAGCTCGCCGCGCAGTCAAGCTCGCCACGGTGCACGCGGTCGCCGCGACGAGGGATGCGCGCGGAAGCGGAGTAGCTCTTTCCCAGCCTGCGGCTCCAGGTGACATCCGCAACGATGCGGCGATAACTCGCGGGCAGGAAGTTTCCGTGGGTCGCCAGAGATTCGGCCGGGGTGTACACCACGGAAGGAACGCCGCCGTAGGTAAGCTCATGCGGGTAATCGGCTGCTCGATCGAGATTGCGGGAGCTTAGCTCGCGGCGGAGACCGGTCGCGGTGAGCGGGCGCTGTGGGGTGCGGTTCATATGCCCAGCTTAGGAGAAGAAAAGGCGAATGTACAGCGACGCTTTCTACTTCCCCGCCCGGCTCCTGCTCGTCCGGTCCGTATGGGAAAACACGGGGCCAGGGCTCAGAAGATTTCAGGGGAACGTCAACCCGATCATATGGAGCGGTTTACCTGAAGGTTTAATTGTGCGTCGATAGGTCGGGCCTTCAGTCCTGGAAGCATTTAGTGGATCGCCACCGGGGGCTTGCGCCCCAGGCTATGATGTCGGGCTTCCAGCCCGAAGAGCCGAGAGCGACACCCCATGCAATCTTTCCAGGAAAGCTCTCACAAGTGATTGCGGCTGGATAGAAACGCAGATTCCCTAAGGGAATGACAACAAACGAACAGAACTCCTGCGGCAAGCGGGTTTGATCAGAGTCTCCCCAGGCTGTATCACCATATATGCTTTGTCATCTCGACCGGAGCGCAGCGAAGTGGAGAGACCCCTGTATTTCGCCCCTGGCGACTGGAACTTCTTTCCCTCTGCAGCGGCATATAGCCTAGAAGACCAGTCGGGCAGCCAGCTGGACCTGCCGTGTGCCATAGGCGTAGTTGGAGTTTGCAGCGGTGATGGTGTTGAAGGTGGGCTGGTAGACCAGGTTTGAGGTGGGAGCGGTATTCTGCGGCGTCGCCAGCATACCCTTCGGCAGGGTGGGATAGGTGGTCTGGAGGGAGTAGCCGGTCGAGTTTACACCCGTGACGTTCTGATGGTTCGCCAGATTGAAGGCCTCGGCAAACAGCTGCAGGTTGTACTTCTCCGCAAAGGTGAACTCCTTTTGCACGCGGGCATCGACGATGATGTCGCGCGGCAGCCGCTGGGTATTGCGGCCGAGCTGCGGAATGTAAGAAACGCCGGTTCCGATAAGGCCGGAGCTCGCGGCCTCGAGACAGGTCGCGGCCTGGCACTGGTTGGGGACAGTGCCGTTCAGATTGACCGAGTAGGGCAATCCGCTCTGCGCCTGAATGAGCGGCTTGAGCGACCAGCCGTTGGCAAGATAGCTCAGCGGGCCGTGGCCGCTGACGCCGGGAGCGGTCAGGATGGCCCAGCCGACGACGCGCTGCGGCACGTCCAGGTTGGAATTGCCGTAGTTGGCGCGACCGTTCGCGAACGGGTCGTACCAGTTGTTGGTCCCGGGCGAGCTGGACTGGTTCTGGTTGAAGTCGAGCGCGTGCGCCCAGGTGTAGTTGGCGTCGAAGGAGATGTACTTGGAGGCGCGCTTGGTCACGTCGACCGTCAGCGCGTGGTAGTTGGAGTTGATGTTGCTGAAGGCCTCCGTGATCGCGCCGTAGGTGGGGTACGGCGTGTTGTAGCCGTACGTGCCGGCGGAGGCGCCGGTCTGCGTGCGGTTGGAGTAGATGCTGACCGGAATCTGCGTGCCGCAGGCCAGGGGTCCGCAGGTGCCATCCGAACCCGCGGCAACGGCGTAGTTGAAGGTGTAGCGGTTGCTCGGACTGAGGTTGACATTCAGGTAGTTCGGCAGCTCCCGGCCGAGCGCGCCCAGGTAGCTGACCGACAGCACCGTTCCGTTGCCCAGCTCCTGCTGCACGGCGAGGTCGAACTGCTGGGCGTACGGGTTCTGGTAGTTGGGCGCGAAGAACTGCGCGGTGGGCGGTGCCGCGTTGGGGTTGTTTGCGGGCGCGGACGCGATGCCAGGGAGCAGGGGAGCTCCGGTGATGGTGCGCGTATAGGTCGACGAGTTCTGGCCGGCAGGCGAGCCGGTGTTCTCGTAGGTGTTCAAAAGAAAGGCGTTGAAGATGCGGCCGTAGTAGAGGCCATAGCCGCCGCGGACGACGGTCTTGCCCAGGCCGTAAGGATCCCACGCAAAACCGATGCGCGGAGCGACGTTGTTCTTGTCGCTGGGGTGGTTCAGCGTCTGCGGAAGCGCGGGCTGAGCCAAGGCGGTAAAGGCTGAGGGCACCTTCTCGTAGTCGTAGCGAACGCCGAGGTTCAGCGTGAGCCGGGGGTTGACCTTCCAGTCGTCCTGGGCAAAGACACCGTAGTCCTGCGTGGCCAGAGCAAATACCCCGGGTCCGAAGCCCTGCGTAAAGCTGTCATAGCAGGGGTACGGTCCGACTCCGCTGCCGCCCGCATCGCAGGTCGCGCGCTTGCTGATCAGGTCGCTGAAGTAGTTGGCCAGCAGGTTGGTGGTGCTGCTGTAGCTATACACCCCGTTGCCCTGGTACAGGTTGTTGACCAGGTCGTAGTTGTGGACGAAGTCCTCGCCGAACTTGATGTTGTGCCGGCCCAGAACAACGCTGGCGGTGTCGCCGATCTGCCACTTGCGCTCATCCGGATAGGCGACGCGGAAGCTGTAATACGGCGTTCCGGCGTTGAAGCCGATGGAGGAGATGACGCCGACCTGGACCGGCACGCCGCTCGCCGGGGTGAAGTTGTTGGTGGTGTACTGGCTCGGGTTCTGCCGGCCTTCGTCGTTGAGCTCGCGGCCGTACTGGTAGCGCAGCTCGTTGGCCCAGCGCGTGCCGAAGATGCTCTCCAACTCGGCCAGCCCGTAGTCCAGCTTCACAAAGTCGGTGCCGAAGCTGTCGACAGCGTAGTTGTTGGTCGCCTGGGTCTGCACGCCGCCTGGCGAATCCCATCGCAGACGGTGGTAGAGGCCGCTCAGGTGATGATGGCCGTTGATCTGCCAGTCGAGCTTCGGGGTGTTGATGGTCTGATCGCCGAAGCGCGGCACGCTGCCAAGATCGCCCAGCAGGCCCTGCAGCTGTGTGTTGTACTGCGCCGCGGCCGAGCTATAGGTTGTTCCCAAACGAGCGGCGAGCAGGCAGCTGGCCTTGTCCACGGTCGAAGCGGCGGCCGCCTTGGTTGGCGTCGTAATCGCTCCGGTGGCGGTGTTGCAGGTGTAACCGGTCGCGAGAGCCGCATCCGGCGCGACAAAAAAGGCGGTGGGATTGTTGGCCTTGGCCGTGCCGGGGAAGTTTCGCTTGAACTGGTCAAAGGCGTAGAAGAAGAAGAGCCGGTCCTTGATCAGCGGTCCACCCAGGCCGAAGCCGTACTGGTTGCGCTTGTCCTTCGGCTTGTACGGTGCGGTGACATAGGTTCCAGTGGCGCTGTCGAAGGTGGTGTTGGTCGCATAGGGCTGAAAGGACGCGAAGCTGGAGTCGCGGTTGTAGAAGTAGAGCTCGCCATGGAGCTGGTTGGTGCCGGTCTTGGTGACCGAGTTGACCACACCGCCGACCGCCCGGCCGAACTCCGCCGAGTACACGCCGGTGTTGACCTGGAACTCACGAACGGCGACCTGCGCGGTTGAGTAGCCGGCACGCGTGCGGCCGCGCTCTTCGGAGAAGAAGGCCTGGTTGTCGTCCGCGCCGTCCACCTCGACGTTGTTGAGCAGCGGGCTGATGGCCCGGAAGCTGAGCAGGCCGAAGCCCGAGGTGTCGTTGGTGACACCGGGTGTTGTGAGCGCGAGCGAGCTCCATCGCCGGTTGTTGATAGGAATGCTCTCGATCTCGCGCGTGTCCAGGTGACCACCATAGACGGGCGAGTTGAAGTTCAGCACCGGAGCGGCGGCGGTCACCTCGACCACGGTCGACTCCGCACCGGCGCTCAGGTGCTCGTCTACCTGCGTCAGCTGGTTGATCTGCACCACCACATCGTTGGAACGGACCTCTCCGAAGCCGGGCGCAGTCACCGTAACCGTGTACCTGCCCGGGGGCAGCAGAGGCGCGTTGTAGTAGCCGGAGGCGTTCGAGCGCAGCACCTGCTGGGCGTTGGTGCCGTCGTTGCGAATCACAACCCTGGCGCCGGGAATGATGGCGTTGGTGGCGTCAAAGATGGTTCCAGCCAGACCGCCCTGGGTGGTGGACTGCGCCCAGGCTCCGGCGAGGGGAAGAGCGGCGACAACGACACAGGCAACGGCCACTCTTTGCAACAGCGGGTGCGACATGCAGATTCTCCTTACAACGACATACAGGAAGGCTGAACAGACTCCCGACCTCGTTGAGAGCGCACGAAACGGGTCTCAAGCGGAGGTCGCGAGCTGTTGTTTTGGATACGAACAAGCGTCTCACGTCTGCGTGAACGGGGCGTTAACCGAGGGTGCCTGGAACCCGGGCTTCAGCCCCCGACCGACCAGCCTGAAGTCCTGCGAGAGTTCGTTACACTTGAGGTTGGCTATGTTTATCGATGAAGCAAAGATCCGGGTCAAGGCGGGCGACGGCGGCAACGGCTGCATGGCGTTTCGCCGGGAAAAGTTCGTCCCGCGCGGCGGCCCGTCCGGCGGCGACGGCGGCCATGGTGGCGACATCCTCATGCAGTCGTCACTTTCGCACAACACGCTGGTGCACTTCCGCTTCAATCCGGAGCACAAGTCCGGCCGCGGCAGCCATGGCCTGGGTTCCAACTGCTCCGGGCAGGCGGCCGAGCCGAGCATCCTGAAGGTGCCGGTAGGCACGCTGCTCTACGACGACACCACCGGCGAGCTGATCCACGACTTCGCCCATCCGGACGAGACGATCGTCATCGCCAGGGGAGGACGGGGCGGCCGCGGCAACCAGCACTTCGCCACCAGCACCCACCAGGCGCCGCGCGAGCACGAGCTGGGCCGCCCGGGCGAGGAACGCAGCTATCGCCTGGAGCTGCGGCTGCTGGCCGACGCCGGCCTGGTCGGCTACCCGAACGTCGGCAAATCGACCCTGATCTCGCGGCTTTCGGCCGCCAAACCCAAGATCGCCAACTACGCCTTCACCACGCTCGAGCCGAACCTGGGCGTCGTCTCGGTCGGCGACTGGCCGCACGAGCAGTCCTTTGTCGTCGCCGACCTTCCCGGCCTGATCGAGGGCGCGCACCTGGGCGCGGGCCTGGGCATCCAATTCCTGCGCCACATCGAACGCACCAGCGTGGTGGTGCACCTGGTCGATGTTTCGGACGCGAGCGGCCGCCCCGATCCGGTCGAGGACTTCAAGGTCATCACCGAAGAGCTCCGCAGCTTCGACCCGGCGCTCGCCGCCAGACCGACCATCCTGGTCGCGACCAAGGTCGAGATCGCCAATCCCGAGAAGCTGAAGCGGCTCCGCACCTCCGCCAAACGGCGCAAGCTGCCGTTCTTTGCCATCTCGGCGGTCACCGGCGAGGGGGTCGACGCATTGAAGTACGCTCTGGCCGACGCGGTGGCGACGCACCGGACGGTCGAGATCCGCACCGAGCCCGACGCGCCCAAGAAGCCCAAGCCGAACTACCCGCCGCCCGCCCCGAACGCCCGCGGCCGGGCCATCTCGTAGCCGCGTTCTCATGACGGAGCCACGGCCGGATCGGCCCGCAGAGTCTGGTGGCTCCTTCGACCCGCCGCACCGGATTGCCTGGTTTGGCGGATCCTTCGACCCGCCGCACCGGGGTCACCTGGCGGTCGCGCGCGCCGCGGCGGACCGCTTCCAGCTCGACCGGGTGCTGTTCGCGCCGGCTGGCCGGCAGCCATTAAAAAAAACGGGCGCCCATGCCTCCTTCGGCGACCGCCTGGCCATGACGGAGCTCCTCTGCCAGGCGGACCCGCGCTTCAGGGCCTCCGCCGTCGACGCTCCCCGGCCGGACGGCCAGCCGAACTACACGGTGGACACGCTGGCTCGCCTGCGCGAGCAGCACCCCGGGGACCGGCTGTTTGCCATCGCCGGTGCCGACAGCTTTCTGGATCTGCCACGCTGGCACGACGCTGCCCGGCTGTTCGATCTGGCGGAGTGGGTCGTTGCCAGCCGCCCGGGGTTCCCGCTCGACCGCATCGACAGACTCGGGCTCACACCGGCCCAGCGCAGCCGCGTGCACCTGCTGCCGTCGGTCGAAGAACCGGTGTCGGCGACCGAACTGCGGCAGCGGCTCGCGGCCGGCGATCCCTGCCCGGGCCTCATCCCAGAGGCGGTCGGCCGCTTCCTGCAGCAACACCAGCTGTACAGGCAGTTCGTCTGATGGACAGAGAGGGCCTCGGAAGCCTCGGATTCGCCCGTGGCAAGGATTCTGCTCGTTTTGTTGCGCCTCTAGCGCGCATTCTGCTCGATTTGTTGCGATTCCCGGCAGGGGTTCTGCGTTCGTTTCCGAGTCACGATCGCTAATCAGAGCTTCCGCGGATTTCTTGTGGACGGAAAAGGTTCGCCTGTGCGAGTCGGCGCGAACCTGCTTGCCGGGGCAATCCCCCGATGCGGGCTGAAGGCCCGCGCTACCCTTGCCGGGAGCAGAGCCCCAGGTTGCCAGGCGACTCGAGACTGCGGGCTGAAGGCCCGCGCTACCCCTGCGTGGGGCAGAGCCCTCAACTAGGCAGCCTCTGACAATCCGCATAGCACCAGGAGCCCTGTCTTTTCGTTGTCATTCCCGCAGGGAATCTGCGTCTTTCCGAGCCGCCCTTGTTGATCAGAGCTTCCCCAGGTTGCCGGGCGACTCCGAAACCGCGGGCTGAAGGCCCGCGCTAGCCTTGCCTGAGGCCGAAGCCCCAGGCTGCCGGAATGACCCTGAGCCGCGGGTCGGAAGCCCGCCCTGCCCTCTTCGCCGCATCTCACTACCAGCAACCGCAAGGAGACTCATGCCCTCGATCGAAAGCTATCAGCTGCTGCTGGCGGCAGCCGCAGCCTGCGAAGACAAGAAGGCGGAAGACATCCGCATCCTGGCGCTGGACCCCGGCGAGAGCGGCCTGTCAGACTACTTCCTCATCTGCAACGGCACCAACGAGCGCCAGAACGACGCCATCTCGGATGAGATTGAGCTGCGCCTGAAGCGCGACTTCGGCATTTACCCCAATGCGGTCGAGGGCCGCCGCCAGGCCGAGTGGATTCTGCTGGACTATGTGGATTTCATCGTGCACATCTTCTCGCCGGAAAAGCGCGCCTTCTACGGTCTGGAACGGCTGCGCAAGTCCGCGGTGACGGTCTCGACCGACCAGCTGACCGCCGAGCTGCGCGACGCTATGGAAGCACAGCTCGCCCCGAAGCGCCGACGGCAGCAGGCCATGAGTCAGAAGGGCGAGGCCACCGAAGCACCCGCGCCGGCTCTGGCCAAGAAGAAGGCTGCGGCAAAGAAACCAAAGCCAGCAGTCCCTGCCTCCCTCGTGAAGCAGCCCAGGCAGCCGAAGCCAAACTCCCCTTCCAAAGCAGCGAAGCCCGCCAAAGCCGCAGCCCGTAAAGCCAAACCCGCAACATTTCCAGAAAGAGTGGCCGCTAAAGCCAATAAGTGAGGTAAAGCGGGTTCGACGGGGTTGGATGTGACGACACTGCTGCAGTCTGACCGTTTCGCTTGCTCTGCAGACCAAAAAAGAGAAGGGGAGCTCCTTTCGGGGCTCCCCTCTTTATTCGGGTTGGAGCGGTTAGAAGTTGAACTTCAGTTGGAACTCCGTCGAGCGAGCAGCACCCTGATCGAAGGTTCCCGATCCCCGCTGATCGCGGTTGGAGTTGAGCACGTCGTAGCTGTTAGGACCTGTTAGATAGTTGCTCGAATTGTTGATCGGTCCGTTCGCGTTAGCCTGGTTGAGCAGAACACCAGTCGGCAGCGCGGCGTTGTAATTGGAGAAGTTAGCTACGTTGTAGAAAACGATTGAAGGTTCCAGGCTCATCCCCTCATGAAAGCGGTTCAGGCGAACAGGATAGGAGAAGTTCACGTCGAGCGACCGGAAGGCCGGATTGTTCAGCGCCTGCGCCTGCGGAAGTTGCGCAATCGGCTGAATAACGGCTCCGATGGCGTTGAGCTGCGCAGGTGAGAAGAGACCCGCGTTGATCAGCGCCTGACCGGCTGGCGTCAGTCGGCCGGCCTGCGTGGCATTAAAGCTGCTGATATACCCTGCCAGTTGCTTGGCCTTGATGCGATGCATGTAGTCGCCAGGATCAGTATTCGGCGCAATGTCACCGATGGTTCCGTCACCCGTGATGTCGGTCTGAAAGATGCTGCCTGTCGCTGTGCTCGAATCCAGAGTTAGCGTCTGAGGCGGCGCAGAGTAGAAGTGGCCGATGAGGCCGATGGTCGGACCGTACTTGAGGGTGAAAGCACCACCCATCGACAGCTGATTGGTGTGGTCGAGCGACGTCCGTCCGATATACCGGTTCGGATCATCGTTATCCCATGAGCCCGAGCTGAAGAACTGGTCCGCTCCACCTGCCGATGAGGTGACAATCCGGGAGAGGGAGTAGGACGCCTGGAAGTTCATTTGGTCGATTCCAGGGGCCGGGTGCGCCGTGACCTGCTTGTAAACGACCTGCAGGGCATCGTATCCGGACCGGCCGATGGGGAGAATGAAGCGGCCAGTGCCGAGCAGCGGGTTGGCACCGGGGAACGCAGCTCCAGTTGCGGTGGTCAGTCCATTGTAGGATGCGGGCGTACCGCCAAGATACTGACTGCCGGAGTCGAGACCATTATTGGCGAAGTCTCCCAGACCTTTGTGGGCAGCGATGGCGCAGTTGATCGCTGCTGCCGACGCGCCTCCACTGCAACCCGCTGCTTGAGTGGTCGCAATAATCGCATTGGTCGCCGCAGTGGTGTTTAGATAGCGCGCTGCGCCGACGTGGTTCTGATCCACCGTCTGACCTACTTTGAGAGTGGAGTTGTGCACATAGTCGATGCTCAGAACAGAACCTTTGAACAGCTCCTGCTGAATGCCGCCATTCCACTGCTCGGAGTAGGGGGTGCGATAGGGTGTGCCATAGATGCCGTCACCCTGCAGAGTCTCACCTACGTAGCTTCCATTCGCCAGTTGAGAGTTCGCTCTGGTGTTTGCCTGATAGTCCTTCTGCAGCTGCAGGAACGCCGGACCAGAGATCGCCACCGGCGAGAAGCAAAGCTGGTTGATGGAGACGCCGTTGACGCTGTTCACGACGGAGCCATCCGGGAAGGTAACCGAATACTTACCGCCCCCCGAGCAGAAGACCTGGCGGGAGAAGAAGGCACCTGTTTTGATCAGAGCGTTGCGGGCGTTGGTGGTGTTGTTGAAGACGTCGCTTTCGTAGAAGATACCGAAGCCACCGCGGATGGAGGTCTTACCGTTGCGCGGACTGTAATTGAACCCGATCTGCGGTCCGAAGTTAGCATAAGGCTGGTGACTGTGAGCCGCTGCCAAAGATGGATTCCATTGCCCCAATAGCGAAGCGGAGCCGGTGCAAGGAGCGGTGACGTTCGCCGTATCCACGTCAGAGCAGAGTGGATTGGCGATGTCCTGGTTTGCGCGATCGGTGTCAACGCTCCAGCGGACGCCAGCGATGAGGTTGAACTCAGGAGTGACCTTCCAGTTGTCGGAGACGTATGCGCCCTCGCGCCAGTCCTCTACACCACTGCCAGGAAGACCAAAAGCTGGCTTCTCCGTAAAGGAGCCCTGACCGTTACCGATCTCGGCAGTGCTGGTGCGATACCCATTGGCCGGATCGTTCGGGCACGGGGCCGCGCCGACCACGCCTTTGCAGCCGAAGCCATATGGGTTCCGGGTGGCGTCCACAACGCCTGTCAGCAGGGTGGCCTCCGTCTCAGTCTGATAGGGGCTCAGGCCGAAAAAGGCAGCGTACCCGCCCCCGAGGATTCGATTTAGGCTGTATCCGTACCGGATATTGTGCTTGCCCTTGGTCCAGCTACCGTCATAGCGGAACTGCTTATCGCTCTGGAAGGTACCCTGCGGCGCAAGGTAGTTGGGACCCGAGATCAGGCCCTGAGTTGAAAAACGGACAAAAACACCGGGGACGGTCTGATAAAGACTAGTATTTCCCGCCGTCTCGTCACTGATGAGGTTGTGAAACTTCTCATAGCTCACGCGGAAAGAGTGGGTGAAGCGGCCGAGTTGGAAGTCCGCCCCACCGGCAACGCCCGGGGTGTTGTCGCGGTTCGCGTAGAGAGCGTAACCGAGACCGTAGTTCGAGGACACAGCGTTGACGTTGTAGTTGATGCGGGCGAAGTAGTGGCCGCCAAGCGGGCCGTTATAGTCGGCGCGGGCCGTAGAGTAGGTTTCGCGATACGGCGAGGGAATGAAGGGATTCGCCGCCGCGATAGCTCCAAAGTGGGCGCCGGAGCCGGTCGAAACCGGGCTCACCGAGGAGGAGTCTTGCTTGATGCGCTCGGCATTGGCAAACAGGAAGAGACGATCCCGGAGAATCGGGAAGCCGACACTGCCACCGAACTGGTTGCGCTGGAACTGGGGATCTTGGCCGTTGAGCGCGCGAGCGAAGAGGGCACGGTGATCCTGGAAGTTATAGAACAGCTGGCCATGAACGTTATTGGTCCCGGAGTTGGTCGAGACCAGCACCTGGCCGGTCGAGGTCACGTCGCCAGAGACGTCCTGGGTGGACCGATTCAGTTGGAACTCGTGAATTGCACCTTGCGAGACGTTGAAGATCGTCGTTCCGACCGTCTCGTCGGTGATGTCCTGGCCATCAAGCAGGATACGGGTGGTGCGGCCGGAGACGCCGCCCACCGAAATCGCCGAGTAGCCGGCCTTGGTAGGGTCGAAGGTCTCGCCGGACTGGAGGATGACGCCCGGCTCGATCTGGGCGAGGTCGAGGAAGTTGCGGCCGTTGACAGGGAGGCTGTCGATCTGCTGCTTGGTGATGACGTCGCTGACGCCGGCCTGCTCGGTGTTGACCTGGAGGGCTCCGGCGTTGACCTCGACGGTCTGGGTCGACTCGCCGATGGTGAGCTTGAAGTTACCGCTGGTGGCGGTGCCGGTGCGAACGACAGTCTGCACGGCCAGCTTCTGGAAGCCCGGGGCGGTCACGTTGACCGTGTACGGTCCGGGATTGAGCGGGCCCACGCTGTAGAAGCCGGACTGATCGGCCGTGAGCGTCTTGGTAAAGCCGGTCGACGTGCCTGTGATGACGATGTTGGCCCCCGGAACGACGGCTCCGGTCGAATCCGTGATGGAACCCTGGATGGAACCGCCGTTGACCGAGATGGCCTGGCCAAAGCTCAATGAAGTTCCCGCGATCAGAACCGCAATCCAACCCAGGAAGAGCCCAAAACACTTTTTCATGGAAACGTCTTCTCCTCGAAGATCTCCCGAACCGGCACCGGGACGGTGCAACCAGGGTGGGAGGTACTGTGGCTTTAGCAATTTGTCGGCCAAAGGTTCCAGGTTGCCCGTCGTGAGACAAAGTCTGTGGAATTTACGATTTATGGGAGCACCGCATCGCTGCGGTGCCCCGGAACGGAATGGGTTCTATGGAATTCGGTAGTCTCAACCAAAAATCGGAAGAGTGGACGAACAGGAGTGCACCACCGCTTGCGACCGATCCATGCGTCTGATCCTGGCAGCAGTCACGGGAGGTCGGCCGAAGCGGGGCGACCTGATGGCTGGCGTGGCCGCGGAGTATGTTCGCCGCATCCGGCAGTACACCCCCTTCGAGGAGCTCTTTCTGGCCGAGGAAGCAGCCGTGCTTGGGCTGCGCGAGAGCCGGCCGGGGCGGCCCGGGAGCCGGCTGGCGCTGCTGGACAGCCGCGGCGCCATGCTCTCGTCGGAGGCGTTCGCGAGTCGGTTGGGCGACCTGCGCGATCGCGGCGAGCGGTCCGTGGTCCTGGCCATTGGACCGGCGGATGGATGGAGCACTGCGGCGACCGCGGCTGCGGATCTGCTCCTGTCGCTCGGCCCCATGACGCTGCCACACGCCCTGGCACGGGTGGTTCTGGCCGAGCAGGTGTACCGGGCCATGACCATCCTGGCCGGACACCCATACCACTGCGGGCACTGAGGCGGCGCACCCGCGGAGGAAAGCCGCCCGAACTAAGGGGTTAGCTGACGGGTTTAGCGCGGGCCTTCAGCCCGCAGTTGGGAGTTGTCCGGAAACCTGGGGCTTTCGCCCCAGGCAAGGGGAGCGCGGGCTTTCAGCCCGCAGATAGAAGCGGCCCGGCAAACTGCCGCGCTTCGCCCTAGAAGATGAACTTCGCCGCGAGCTGCAGCTGCCGGTTGCTGCCCACTCCATAGCCCTGGTTCTTATAGACCTGTGCGAAGGGCGTATTCGAGACGTCGTTGGCTCCGCCGAGGTTGAGGTAGCTGTTGGCGTGGTTGAGAACGTTGTAAGCCTCGCCCCGAAGCTGCAGGCCGTACCGTTCACTGAACTTGATGTTCTTATTGACGTCCATGTTGAGGTTGTAGGAACCGGGCCCGCGGAAGGCGTTGCGTGCGGTCATGCCCCCGGGGAAGGTATCGATGCCGTTCACGATGGTGGGAAGGTCAGAGGCTCCGATGCGGGATGGGTTCTTGGCGGTTGGGGAGCTGCCTGCGTTCGAGACCGGATCGAGGTAGGAGGGGTAGGCGGCGGTGTTGCGGACGGTGGTGGGGTTACCCTTCGCATCCGGCGGACCGGGGACGTAGTAATCAGGAAAGTTGATATAGGCGAAGGTGTCGGGGGAGTTCGGCACCGGGGTGGAGTTGCCGGTGCGGGCGTAGTTCGGGGTCTGGCTGAAGCGCGCGCGCGGGCAGGCGGTGATGGCGATCAGGCCGCAGTCGTACATGGTGAAGGGGGTTCCGGTGGTCGCGGAGAAGATGGTGCCGATCTCCCATCCATCGAGCGCGGACCGGGTGAAGCCGGTGGTGTTGCGGGCGAAGGGTACCGCCCAGATGAAGGAGGTTGAGATGCGGTGGCGAGCGTCGAAGTCGGAGTTGCCGTGATCAAGCAGGTGGTTATACGGATCGAAGTAGGCGACGCTGCCGACATCGGCGTTGGAACCGCCGTCCGTAAAGGTGGAGCTGGTGTTGTCGGTCGAGTGCGAATAGGTGTAGTTGCTGGTGACGGTCAGGCCGGTGCGCAGCAGGTTGCTGCCGGTGAACTTCAGGTTTAGGCCGTTGTAGTAGCTGTCGCCGTCAGCTCCTCGAATGTTGATGGAGGTGTACTGCGGATTGAGCCGGTTAGAGTTCTTCAGTTGCGAGGGCTGGTAGAGCAGAGGATCGTGCTCGTAGATCTCGCCATAGTACGAACGGTTGTAGTTGGCGATGGAGTAGTTGTGGATGCCGCGCGATCCGCTGTAGGCGATGCCGGCGGAGACTCTGGGAGTGATCTGGCGCTCGACGGAGAGCGTGTAGAACTGGCTATAGGCGGGCTTGATGCGCGGATCGACCGCTCGGACGGTGCCGGGCGGAATGGCCTTGGTGACGCCCGAACCGCCGCTGAAGCTGCCGAGCACGCCGGTGCTGATGGGAATGGGGGCACCCACGTCCTGATTGGTGAAGCTGATGGCCAGCTGTGAGGGCGGATTGAGTGCAACGTTATAGGTAACGTTGCCGAAGTTGCGCTCGTAGCTGATGCCGTAGCCGCCGCGGAGGCTCGTCTTGCTATCACCCGTCAGGTCGTAGGCAAAGGCGAGACGCGGGGCAAACTGCTTGTAGTTGACGTTCCACAGCTTACCGCCGGGGTTCTGCACACCAGGGGGCGGAGTGGCGTTGACCTGCAGGATTTTGCCGGCGCGGATGCGGTCCTGAAGCGTGCCGCTGGTGCCGAAGTAGAAGTTGGAGTCGAGCGCTGCATTCTTGTTGTGCTGCGTGCCGTAGAGCTCATACCGCAGACCGGCATTGAGCGTAAGCCGGGGGGTGGCCTTGAAGGTGTCGTTGAAGTAGCCGGCCCCCTCATGGTAGCGGTTGGAGCGGCTGAAGTTCGGCTGAGAGATAGGGGTGACAAGGGTGCAGGCGGCCGTCTGGCTTACCACGCCGGTGGTCAGGTCGCGCGAGCAGGGGAACTTGCCCTGGGGATCGAGATTGGCCTGGAAGTAGTTGAAGACGCCGTTCTGGAAGTTGACCAGGGAGCCGTTGGTTCCGGAGGTGAGTAGCGCCTCCTGCGCGTTCTCGTAGATAGCGAAGGTGTGGTTGTCGCGAATGTAGGTGTACTGCCCGCCGAAGGTAAAGGTGTGGCGGCCGCGGGTGTAGTTGAACTGCGGGCTGATGACGATGTTGTTCTGCGGTCCGCCCGAGGGTAGGCCGTTTCCGGCGTTCCCCTCGCTGTAGCCGGGAAAGACAAGCAGGTTGTTGGCGACCGTCGGGGCCGCACCGGAGTTGATGAACAGCGTGGGTCCGGCCGGGTTGGCGCCGAGCGGCTGATTCTGATTAATGCGGAGAAGGCCGATCTGGAGAAGCGAGGTGAACTGTGCCGAAAAGCTGTGGGTGAGACCGTAGACGAAGTTCTGGGCCTTGATGGTGGTGCCGGTGCTGAAACCAGCGTAGGGGCTGACGTTGCCCGTACCGATCGGCGTGTCCTGGTTGAAGACGACGTAGCGGCCGTACATCTGGGTGCGGTCGCTCAGGTTGAAGTCCACCCGGCCGAGGATGTTGTAGGTGTTCTGCGGGACGCCGCCGCCGGCGTTCGAGGGAACGGTGACGTTGACCTGCTGGAGGACGGGAAAGCTGTCATTGAAGACGCCCGGGCGCGTCGATTCAAGCGTGGTGCGGTCGGTAGCAAAGGCGGAGGTGACGCCGCCGGCCGCTGGGGCGGTGCCGATCTGCCCCAGGGTCAGAACCTTTCCGGTCGGAGCTCCCGAGACGGCGCCGAACTGGGTAAAGAAGGCCTGGGTCCTGGGGTCGGCGGCAGCGATGAACTGCGAGGTGGGGATGTAGTACTGGGTGACGTTGCTCGAACGGACACGCAGCCATTCGGTGTCGTTGAAGAAGAAGAGCTTGTCGCGCTTGATGGGGCCGCCGATGGAGAAGCCGAAGTTGTTGCGAACAAAGCGGTGCTGGGGAATGCCGTTGGCGTTGTTGTAGTAGGAGTTCGAGGCAAAGGTCGAAGGCCGGTAGAACTCATAGGCGGTCCCATGAAAGCCGTTGGTGCCAGCCTTGGTGATGACGTTGACGACGCCGCCGGACGCGCGCCCATACTCAGGGCCATAGTTGGAGGTGATGACACGGAACTCCTGCACACCATCGAGTGGAACCGTGGTCGCGACCGATACGCCGAAGAGGTAGGTGTTTTCAATGCCGTCGAGCAGGATCTCGGTCGAGGAGGAGCGGGCTCCGTTGACGTTCAGGCCGACGCCGCGGGAGGTAGCCGAAGGATCGCTCGAGACGCTGCCGGAGAGAGCCGCCAGATCGTAGGGATTGCGCGTCTGCGTCGGCAGCTCCAGAATCTGGGTGGTGTTGATGACCTGGGAGTTCTCGGCGTTCTCCAGGTTGATGCCGGCCAGCGAGTTGGCCGCCACATCGACCGAGACGGCGTTGGTCCCGACCGCCAGCTTGACGTTGACGGTGTTCGAGGAACCGACCGTGACATTCAGCTTGGCCTGCGAAGGACCGAAGCCCGCAGCCGTGATGTCGATGGTGTAGTCCTGCGGAGGCAGCTGCTGCACGGTGTACGCGCCCGCGCTGGTCGAGACGGTGGTGCGCTTGGCGCCCGTCGCCACGTTGGTGACGACCACCTGCGCGCCGGGAACGACGGCCCCGCTCTCGTCGGTGACCACGCCCGAGATGCTGCCGTTCTGAGACTGCGCATAAACGAGGCCCGCCGACATGAGGACCAGGGCAAAAAGGGCGAGGAAGCGCTTCTTCATAGAGGAACTTGGCTCTCCGGGCGATAGCGGGTGATAGCGATAGATCGGCTGTTGCGGTCACCGGGACCGTAGCAGCAGAAGGAACTTGTTAGTCGATGCAGGCGTACAAGCAATTCACGGACCAAGTCAGCCCGGGCGCGAAGTGCAAGACAAACCGCTGTAAAAAAGGAGAGGACCGCGTCTGTCCAGTCATCTCCTATGAAAATCGGAAGAATTATTGTTCCGCGCCTATGGAATACCGTGCCTGTGTCGGAATGAAGGTGCGGTGCGACTCTGGAGGCGGTGCGGCTGTCTTCCCCGCAGATCCACACGCCGCCTGACCTCGACCGCCGGACCTCGACCGCCGGATCAGACGGCCAGCCCCTTTTCTGTTGCTCGCACCGTTCGGTGCCCGGTAAGGTGGTCGAACCGCCTATGCCCAACCCCCATCCCACCCGCCGCACCTTCGTCAAAGGCTCCGCCCTGGCTGCCACCGGTCTGGCGCTCGGCCGGCTCTCCCTCGCGCAGGCGAGCTCGACGCTTGCCGACGCCCGCATCGATATCGTTCCGGCGGAGCCGATCGGGACGGTTGCGCCCGAGATCTACTCGCACTTCATCGAACAGCTTGGCGGCGTCATCTACGACGGGGTCTGGGTGGGCGAACGGTCCAGGGTGCCGAACCGCAACGGCATCCGGCTGGACTTTCTGAAGGCCATGAAAGCGGTCGAGGCGCCGGTGCTGCGCTGGCCGGGCGGCTGCTTCGCCGACAGCTACGACTGGCGCGACGGCATTGGACCGCCGGCCAAGCGGCCGAACCGGGCAGGCTTCTGGGGCCAGCAGGAGCCGAATCGCTACGGCCTCCACGAGTTTATGGAGACCTGCCGGGAGATCGGCTGCCGGCCCTACCTGGCGGCGGATCTCCGGTCGCTGCCGGCAAAGGACTTCTACCAGTTTGTCGAGTACTGCAACGCTCCAGGGGGCGATCTGCCGTCGAACTCCGCCGCTCCGCCCGCACCCGACACCCTGGCGAGCGAGCGCGTCGCGAACGGCGACCGCGATCCCTTCAACGTCCAGTACTGGGGGGTGGGCAACGAGAGCTGGGGCTGCGGCGGCAACCAGACGCCGGAGGAGTACGCGGGCGAGTTCCGTCGCTACACGGCCTGGCTGCCCAGCTATGCGAAGCCGCTGAAGCTGGTGGCCGTGGGGCCGAACGGCGACGACGTGGACTGGACACGGCGGCTGTTTCGCGCGCTCGCGGGCGGCCGCTCCCCCTGGGGCCTGTCGGTCCACTACTACACCTCGGGCAGCCCGACCCAGTTCGCCGCGGGCGATGCCCTGAACTTCGACACGCCCGCCTACTACGACCTGCTGACGCGCGGCTCCATGATGGAGCAGGTGATCACGGACCACTTCGGGGCCATTCGCGAGTCCGGCCAGCACCATGGGGTGAAGCTGGTGGTCGACGAGTGGGGGGCCTGGTACGGCAAGGGCACGGAACTCGGCCCGACCTATAACCTGTCGCAGCAGAGCACGATGCGCGACGCCCTGCTCTCCGGCATCACGCTCGACATCTTTCAGCGCCACGCCGACAAGGTGGCCATGGCCAATGTGGCGCAGTCGATCAACTGCATTCACTCGCTGATGCTGGCCCGGGGCGACCAGTTCACCGTGACCCCCACCTTTCACGTCTTTCAGATGTACCTGCCGCACCGGGGCGCGACGGCGGTGCGCGCCGACTTCACCGCCGAAGGCATCGCGAACCCGCTCGCGGGCGCAGCGGTTCCGGTGGGCGGCGACAGCTACATGGGCGCGCTGAAGGCGGTGCGAACTCTTTCAGGTCTGAGCGGCTCGGCCTCCATGCGGGGCAAGGAGCTGACGCTTTCGGTGGTGAATCCCCATCTCGACCGGGCGCTTTCGACCGAGATCGCGGTGCGCGCGGGGGCCATCGCCCAGGTGCGCCGGGCGACGGTGCTGCAGAGCGGCGACGTCCATGACCACAACGACTTTGCGCATCCGGACGCGGTGCATCCGGTGGCGGCAAAAACCGGCGAGCCACAGGCCGGACGGCTCCGGCACAGCTTTCCGCCGGCGAGCGTGACGACGCTGGAGCTGACGCTGAGTTAGGGCTTTCCCCCGACGCGCTGAGCTGGAAGGACCGGTCGCAACCGTGCGAAATACAGGGGTCTCTCCACTGCGCCGCGCTTCGGTCGAGAAGACAGGGAGGGGTGGAGTGGTCAGGGAAAGGACGGGCTTTGGGTGCTGCGCTGAGGGAGACATCGAGGTCACCTGAAACCTGTCGCACCCCACCGCGCGATGGACGCAACTCTCGCGCGCGGGGAGCCCGGTACAATAGAGTGCATCCTTGCCGAGGCACCTGCACCTCCATGACCTGGTTCAAACGCGACGCGCACGAGATCATCAACGACCCGGAGAAGACGGTCAAGACCGAGGGTCTGTGGGTGCGGTGCGAGCAGTGCGGCAAGCCCATCTGGAAGGCCGATCTCGACGCCAACCTGCAGGTCTGTCCCAACTGCGGGCATCACTTTCGCATTGACGCGCGCACCCGCATCGCCGAACTGCTTGAACCGGGTTACGAGCTGGTCGACCTGGACCTTCGGTCGACCGATCCGCTCCAGTTCACCGATCTGAAGCCGTATAAGAAGCGGCTTGAAGACGCCCAGCGCAAGACCGGCCTGAACGACGCCATTATGAACGCTCTGGGCGATCTTGGGCCGGCGCCGAGTGCGGTCCGGGCAGCGGCGGCGCAGGACGGCTACGGAACGTCGCACACCAGGTCGACGCCGGTGATGCTCTCGGTGATGGAGTACGGTTTCATCGGCGGATCGATGGGTGCGGTCGTCGGCGAGACCATCGCCCGGGCGATCGATCGATCGCTCGCGACCCGGACCCCGCTGGTGATCGTCGCGGCCTCGGGCGGCGCGCGCATGATGGAAGGGATCGCCTCGCTGATGCAGCTGGCCAAGATCTCCTCCGGCCTGGCGCGGCTCGACGACGAGCGCATCCCGTACATCTCGGTGATGACCGACCCGACGACCGGCGGCGTGACCGCCTCCTTCGCCATGCTGGGCGACCTGAACATTGCCGAGCCGGGAGCGCTGATCGGCTTCGCCGGACCGCGGGTGATCGAGCAGACCATCCGGCAAAAGCTGCCCGAGGGTTTTCAACGGTCGGAGTTTCTGCTGGAACACGGCTTTCTGGACGCGATCGTGCCGCGCAAGGAGATGAAGGGCTACCTGGCGGAGGCGCTGACCTGGATGGGGGAGCGATAGCCCCACTCATGCGCGGTGAAGCTGCGCATAGATGGGGCACCCGGCGCGGTGGGATGGGGAGGCCGTAACCCACTCGTGCGCGATGAAGCTGCGCATGAATGGGGCACCCGGTACACCGGTACCCCGGTACCCCGGTGAAGGGCTTGCTTGGAAGCGGCGCGTTGTAAGACTCGTCCTGCACGGGGTCCCGGTTTGCTGTACCGTCCTACTCTGAGGAGGACACGACGCCGATGCCGCTCAGCCGCCGATCGCTGCTCCGCCACACCGCTGCGATGTCCGCCGCCACCATCCTTCGCCGCAGCCTCGCCTTTGCGCAGGGGCCGCCAGCGGCCGCCGGAGCCTCGCTGACGCTCAGTCCCGGGCAGGTGCTCGCCACCGTTCCGCCGGACTTTACCGGCCTGGGATATGAGATCTCCTCCGTCGCCCGGCCCGGCCTGCTGAGTGCCTCAAACGCGACCTATGTGCAGCTCGTGAAGACCCTGGGGCCCGAGGGCGTGATTCGTGTGGGCGGCAACACGGCGGACTTCGCCAGCTTCGTGCGCGCCGGAAAGGTGGTCTCCGCGCCCAAGGGCACCGTGGTGAACGAAGCCGCGCTGCGCGAGCTCGCGGGATTTCTGCGCGCCACGAACTGGAAGCTGCTGTGGAGCGTGAACCTGGGCAGCGGCACCGCCACCCAGGCTGTTGCCGAGGCCACCGAGCTCGACCGCATCATGGGCGACCGGCTCCTGGCCATCGAGATCGGCAACGAGCCGGACCTCTTCGGCATCGAGCACCGCCCCAAGCCGTACGACTTTACGAAGTTTGCCCACGAGTTCGTCGCCTTTCGCGACCAGCTGCTGCTCAAACTGCCGCACCTTCCGCTGGCCGGGCCGGACGCGGCCGGCAGCACCTCCTGGGTGCGCAAGCTGGCGATCGAAGACCCGCGCAACCTCAGCCTGCTGACCCACCACTACTACCGCGAGGGGCAGAACCCCGGAAGCACCATCGCGAAGCTGCTGGCGGGCGACCCGCGCCTGAAGACCATGCTGACGGAGCTCCAATCGGTCTCGAAGCAGAGCAAGCTGCCGTACCGGATCTGCGAGGTCAACTCATTCTCAGGCGGCGGGCGGCCGGGGGTCAGCGACACCTTTGCGGCGGCGCTGTGGGTGCTCGACTTCATGTTGCTGGTGGCCGCGAACGGCGGGGCGGGGGTGAATCTGGAGACGGGCGTCAACCAGCTCGGGTTCGTCAGCTCCTACTCGCCCATTGGCGACGACGAACATGGTCACTACACTGCCGAGCCGGAGTTCTACGGGATGCTGGCCTTTCGCGAGGCCACGCGCTCGACCGGCAAGGCACCGGTCCAGATGATCGGCAGCAACTTTGACCTGGGCAGCCCGCCTTCCATGAGCGCGTACGCGCTGCGCGACGGGGCAAACGGCGACACGGTGGCGGTGCTGATCAACAAGGACACAACGGCCGCGGTCAAGGTGAGCCTCGACACGGGCGTTGTGACTGCCAGCGCGCAGAGCCATCCCGCGTCCGTGCTTCGCCTTCGAGCGCCGGAGGTGTCGGCGAAGACCGGTGTCACCTTCGCCGGATCGGCCGTCGCTCCGTCGGGCGTGTGGCAGTCCGCGTCGAAGGAGACGGTCGCTATCTCGCACGCGGTCGCCAGCATCGCCGTGCCCGCCGCCAGTGCGGCGCTGATCCGGATTCCGCACCAGCCGACAAGCAGCAAGTCCTGAGAATATGGCGGCCGGGCCGTTGTCTCCGGTGCCTGGATGGGGAGGTCGGTAGACCTGCTTTACCATTACAACCTCCCACTCGGGCTTGCGCGCTACTTCATCACCTGCACGGGCACGCTGTCCGGAATCTTCAGCTCGAACTGATCGTCTTCCAGCTTGTCGTTGAAGGTGACCTTCTTGATGACGATGGTGAGCGTGTACTCGTCGCGGGGGCGGCGGATGACGATTCTGGTGGGAAACTCCACGCCGTTGAAGGTTCCGTAGCCGCTGTAGTCCGCGCGGGTGATGATATGACCCGCGGCGTCGTAGATGTCCTGATTGAAGGGCAGGAGATTGATGCGGCCGATGCGCACGACGCGCAGGGTGCGAGCGACCTGCTGCTGGGGCTGGGCCAGCACGGCCAGCTCGTAGTCCGGCTCCTCGATGATCGGCTTCTTGCGGTCCATGGAATCGATCAGGTGCGTGTCCGAGGTCTCCGAGATGATCTGCCCCGGAGCCAGGCCGGGAATCAGAAACGAATCCAGAAAGACCGACGGGCGAAGGTTTTCGAGGCCGTTCTTGGACGGCGTGGTCACCGTCTCATTCCCTTCAATCGCCTTGTTGCGAGGCGGGATGTACAGCTTGAAGTTGTTTCCGTCGCTCACCATATCCATGGCGCGCGAGCCGAGCACCGGCAGCTGCAGAATCACGCGCAGCTCGCGCGGCTTCCGCAGGATGATGTATCCGCTGAAGGAGGGGCTTTCCTTGATCTGTCCGGTGCGGCTGCCACCTACGCTGGCCGTGATCTCCACGGAGGCGTTCATGGTCTGGATGGCGTCGTAGCGGCTGTTCATCTGCTTCAGCAGCTCATCGAGACTGGTGCTAAAGGTGATCTCCGGCATCTCTGTGCGCTGGACGATGCGCGTGTGGGAAAGGCATCCGGAGAGTGCCGGAAGCAGCCCCAGGAGCATGAGGCCTGGCAATGGTCGTATGGTGCGCACGAACCCGAAGTATACCGTCCAGCGGGCCGGTCGAAGGCGCTGGTCCCTTTCTCAAAGCTGTCGTATCAGACGCCCCCACCGTGTCCTACGCTTCAGAAGATCAGGCAGACGTCCGGAGCTGGCCGGGAGGTCGAGCGCACAGAAGGGCGTAAGCTCTCCCCAGCCCGTGTTGCGCTCTTACCGGGTCGCAGCGCCGGCGGACCGCTCGAGAGCGCGCCGGTACAGGATGCGCAGGCCGTTCAGCGTCAGCATCTCATCGACGGTGTCGAGATATCGGGAGCCGCCGGCGATCAGGCCGGCCAGACCGCCGGTCGCCACGGTCTTGACGCCAGCTCCGAGCTCGGCCATCATGCGCTCCAGAATGCCATCCACCAGGCCGATGTAGCCGTAGTACAGCCCGATCTGGAGATTGTCGACCGTGCCCGTGCCGATGACCTTGGCCGGTTTGCGGATCTCGACGCGGGGCAGGCGGGCGGCGCGCCCAAACAGCGCCTCGGCGGAGATGCCAAGACCGGGCGCGATGGCGCCGCCGAGGAACTCGCCAGCCGCCGAGACCACGTCGAAGGTGGTGGCGGTGCCCATGTCGACCACGATGACCGGTCCGCCAAAGCGCTCGATCGCGGCCACGCAGTTGACGATGCGGTCGGCTCCAACCTCCTCCGGATGATCGGTCAGCACCGGCACCCCCGTGTCGAGCCCCGGCTCCACAAACAGGGGCGGCAGCCGCAGCTGCGTCTCGGCCACCTCGCGCAGCATGGGGTCGAGCGGTGGAACCACGGAGGAGATGGCGACCCCGGTGATGTCGCCGACCCGCAGACCGCGCAGGGCAAATAGACTGTGCAGAAGAACCCCGAACTCATCGGCGGTGGCGCCCGACGGTGTGCCGATGCGCCAGCTGGCGACCAGATCGGGTTGCCCCGGGCCGGAGTCCAGCCGAAACAGCCCGAGCACCGCGTTGGTGTTGCCGACATCCATCGCCAGCAGCATGGGCAGGAGCTCTCCTGGGTGGGCGATTCGAGATCAGAGCGAGCGCACACCGCCGGAGAGCACGGTGTGGAGCGTCTGATCGTCGCCAAACACCTGCAGGAAGCCGTGCGCGGTCAGCCCCGCCGTCACGCCAGTATATCCGCCATCCTCGCCCACCCGCACCCGCTTGCCAAACACCCAGCTGCTGCCCTGGGCGAAGCGCTGCAGAAGGGCCTCCGGGCCACCAGGCTTCGCTACGCGGCCGAGCTCGGCATCGAGTTCACGGAGCAGCGCCATCAGCAGGGGCTCCCGCCCGAGCTCGCGCGCGGAGCCCTCTCCGAGGGCGATGCGCAGCGACGTGGCCAGATCCCGAAGATCCGGGGGAAACTCCCGCTGGTGGACGTTGATGCCCACGCCGACCACCGCAAAGCGCAGCGTTTCGGCCGGTGTCGCGGCCGATCCGAGGCTGGTCTCGACCAGGATGCCGCCGCACTTCCTTCCGCTCAACAGCAGATCGTTGGGCCAGCGGAGGTCGGGCGCAAGCCCTGTCGCCTGTCGCACGGCAGACTGTGCCGCCAGGCCGGTCAGCAACGGCAGCAGCATGGCCTCGGAGGCTCGGAGCCCCGGGTGCACCAGGGCGCTGACATACAGGCCCTCTCCCGCGGCCGAGTGCCAGCTGTGGCCGCCGCGGCCCCGGCCCGCGGTCTGCTCGTCCGCCACCCACACCGCCTCGGGCGCCCCCCCAAGACCAGCCGCCATCGCCAGGGCGTTGGTGGAACCGGTGGTCGGCAGGTGTGTCCAGCGCCCGGCAAAGCGGGTGCTGGCCAGGGCTGTGTGCACCACCGTCGCATCCATCGTCTCTGTCACCGGCCTCCTTCGATGTGTCGTCCCGCGTGCCGCAGCATCCTAGTTCCAGGTATATCCCATGGAACTCACACCGCTGGCCACTCCGCTCATCCGGCAGTTCGCGTACCTCATGTTGTTGGGGCTGCCGATCGGCTGCGCCGCCTGGACCGTCACGCACGAAGAGGTCTTTCGGGAACCGCGTGAGTTTTGCAAGCGCAAAAGCCAGGACTGCCGCAGCCTTCCGCAGCGCAAGTTCTTCTACCTGTTCACCTGCGAATACTGCTTTTCGCACTATGTCGCGGCCTTTTTTCTGCTGCTTACCGGCTTCCAGCTGCTCTACACCGGCTGGCGTGGATACCTGATCGCGTGGTTTGCCCTGGTGTTCATCGCCAACTTCTACATGAGCCTTTACAACCGGCTGCGGCTCGACATCAAGCACGAAAACGTCGCGATCGCGGTCGACCAGGAGGTGCAGGAGAAGCTTGGGGAGGTGCAGGGCAAGCTCGGGAGGGCGTGAGCGGCAGTGGCTGATCCGGCGAGCTAACCCCGGCTCGATCCCGTCCATCTGACGGAAGGAAGGGGAGAAGGCCATGGCAGACGAGCACGCAAAGCAACCCGAAGAGCCGCGGGGCTTCGGCCAGCACACCCGAGGTCTCGCCGGGGAGTACGCCCACGAGCAGGGGTGGGGCCTGGATGAGGAGGAACGCACCTTCGGGAGCGCCGAAGGGGAGCAGGCGACCGGCGGCACCGACTATCGCTATGGAGCACAGGACTTCGGCGATACGCCGGTCGATACCAGCTCCGCCAGGCCCACGCAACAGGATGTGGATGCGGTCTTCGAGGACACAAAGCAGGAGACGAAGTAGCCGGTGAGGCACGGGCGCCCGACATTCAGCCGGCGTCGCCACAGATTTGAAGAGAGCGGAAAGAGGAGATTGGATGGCGGACCAGAAGAAGCAGCACGTGAGTAAAGATTCCGAGCAGGCCATGCACGAGGCGGATGCGCACCACGTCAAGTCCAACTCGCACGACCACGTCCCGGGCGACGACACAGCGCACGCGCACTCCCACGCCGCGCACCTTGAAAGCACCTTTGACGTGCACACGTCGCCCCAGGGCAATCCGCCGGCCGATACGATGCAGGACCGGAACGAACCTCCGCAGGAGGTGACGCGAACCGGAAAGGGCCATCGCAATCAGTAGAGATCCCGGAAGTGCAGGGAAGCTTATATGCAACTAACTGGATCGGAGCCCATACTCGGGACGCTGGTTTGCGTTTTCCCGGCCAGTGCGGATGAGATCTGGCCTGTCCCACGAAAGTTGAACGCCTGCATGCGTTTGGAGCGTCGGTTGCCCGCCTTCTGAACCGTCCCTCGGCTGCGATACTGGGCTGCGATGATCGTCCGACGGCTCCGCTGCTGCATCTGCTTTCCGCTCACCCGCTGGTTGCTTGCTCTCCTGCTGTTGCCGTGTCTCGACCGGCCGATGGCCGCCTACTCCACGCTGACGCACGAGCAGCTGATCGACCTGACGTGGAAGCGGTCCATCGTTCCCTTGCTGCTCAGCCGCTATCCCACCCTGACGCCTGCACAACTGGAGCACGCGCGCGCGTACGCCTATGGCGGCTGCGTCATCCAGGACATCGGTTACTACCCCCTCGGCGACCGTTTCTACTCGGACCTGACCCACTACGTGCGCTCCGGCGACTTTGTCGTCAACCTGTTTCGCAACGCCGGCAACGCCGACGAGCTCGCCTTCGCCGTCGGCGCGCTCTCGCACTACATCGGCGACTCCGTCGGGCACTCGGACGCGACTAACCTCGCCGTTCCGGTCGAGTTTCCCAGGCTGGGGGCGGAGTACGGTCGCGTCGTGACCTATGCGCAGGACGAGCATGCCCATGTGCAGACCGAGTTTGCCTTCGACATCAACGAGATCGCGCACCATCGCTTCGCCCCGGTGCACTACCTGCGCCACGTCGGTCTGGAGGTGCCCACCCGGCAGCTCGCCCTGGCGTTCTACCAGACCTATGGCCTGCGCGAGGACTTCACCGTCCACCGGGCGAGCCGCGTCAACGTGCGCGGCTACCGCTTTGCTGTTCGGCGATTCATTCCACGCGTGGCCTTCGCCGTGACCGTGCTGCACCGGCACAAACTGCCGCCCGAGCCCGCCAGCCCGGAGCTGCAGGCGATCGAGCGCGAGATCGCGGAGGTCTCGGCAGAGAACGACTGGCCGCGGTACCGGGCCCACGCGGGGGTCGGAACCTACGCGCTGGCGGGCCTGGTCTTTGTGCTGCCCAAGGTGGGCGCGCTGAAGCTGCTGGCCGTCAAGGGCCCGACAGAGGCGACCGATGCCGAGTACCACCGCAGTGTGGCTCGATCGGAGGCGGCGCTGCGATCGGTCCTGGCGCGCTTTACGCCGCCGCCGACGACACGGCCCTCCGCGCAATTGGCCGCGGCTGCCGACGCCGGCTCCGACCCTCCCCCGGGGCAGCCTCTGCCCGCACGCCCCGGAGCCGCGCAGCCGGTGCCGCGCGAGTCCCCCGACCCCCGGCACCCGCTGCCCAACCGCGATCTCGATACCGGCTCCCCGGTCCGGGCCGGCGGGTATCCCCTGACCGACCAGACCTACGCCCGCCTTTTGCACCGGCTGGCCGCCGCGCCGGCACAGTCGATTCCACCCGGCGTCCAGAGCGATATCCTTGCGTTCTACGCAGACTCCGACGCCCCAATCGCGACCAAAAAGGACGCACGCCGCTGGGCCGAGGTGCAGGCCGACCTGAGCAAACTGCGAACCATGCCGGTCAGCCTTGAACCGGTGCCATTTGCGACCTACGGCGAGGATGCCGCAGCCGCTCAGTAACGCCCCGACCCGACGGGCTCCGGTCCCTGCGGGGCGGGACCAGAGCACAACGACTCCAGCGACACTACCGGTCCGACGAGCTCGCAGATCCCGTAACGAAGCTCAACAGATCCTGGTTGAGGCGGTCGGTCGCGGTAAGAAACAGACCATGCGGTTCGCCGTCGTACCGGACCAGGGTGGCGTTCGGCAGGAGCTTCGCCGAGCGCTCGGCGGAGGCCTCGATCGGCACGGTCTTGTCGCCGGTGCCGTGAATGATGAGGACCGGGATGGAGACGCCCGCGAGGTCGTCGCGAAAGTCCGTGCCCGCCCAGCTTTGAGCAGTCGCCAGCGTCGCCCGCAGAGATCCGGTCAGCGCCATGCTTTGGGTCCACTCAAGATCAGCCTCGGAGACGGTGTGATGCAAGGTGGTGCGCCCATAGAAGCTCGGTCCGAAGTCCTTCAGGAATGCAGGGCGGTCTTTCCGCAGCTGCTTGTCGATGTTCTCAAAAATTGACGGATCCACACCGTCCGGGTTGTCGCTCCCCTTTCTCAGGAACGGCGTCACGGCGGAGACCAGCACCGCGCGAGCGATCCGCGAGGAGCCGTACCGGCCCAGAAACCGGGCCACCTCACCACCGCCCATGGAGAAGCCCACCAGCGTGGCGCCCTGGATTTGGAGCTGCTCGAGCAGGTCGTTCAGGTCGCTTGCGAGCGTGTCGTAGTCGTAGCCGCTCCAGGGCTGGCCGGACCGGCCGAAGCCGCGACGGTCATAGGTAATGACGCGCAGGCCGTTTTCGGCGAGGAAGTTCGCCTGCCGCTCCCACATGTCGCCGCTCAGCGGCCATCCGTGGATCAGCACCACGGGCTGCCCCGTGCCCCAGTCGCGGTAGAAGATCTCCACGCCATCCTTGGTTGTTACGGTTGCCATGATTGCTCCTTCTTCTGGTGACCGATGCCGTGCGTTCTGATCTCCGCGCAGGGCTCCTGGTACTAGTTTGGATGCGCGCTGGCGTCTGAAAAGGCAGTCTGGAAGGCAGGTCGAAGGGCGCATCTCGAAGCTGGCGGGCGGCTGTGGTCGGCCAGTCTGTTCGGCCAGGTCGCATCCGCCGGCCGGAACCGAGGGATCACTTCGCCTGAAGCTTCGCCCGGGCGAGCTTTTCCGCGGTGGCCAGCGCCTCCGCTGCTGGAACCTCGACATCTGGCCTAACCCCCTTTCCCTCCCAGTTGGTCCCCTTCACCGGATCGAGCGACTTGGCGAAGGGCACCGCCATGTCGAAGTACTCCCCGATGGGATGGCCGGAGACCGGATGAGCACCGCCACCGGTTACCTCGCCGACGATCGTTGCACGCTTCTGGTTCTGGAGGTCGAAGGCAAACTCCTCCGCACCGGAAAAGGTGCGGTGCGCCGTGAGCACAAAGACCGGCTGCTTCGTCAGACGGAGACCCGGGAGGTAGGAGAGGGTCCAGTTCTGCACCGTCGAGTTCTCCTGACGGTTGTACATGTCGATCAGGTGGGTGGGGTGGTCAAAGAGGTAGCTGGCGATCAGAGTGACCATCGCCGGCTGACCACCGCCGTTCTCGCGCAGATCAAAGATGAGAGCGTCGGAGTGCTCCACCAGCCCCATGGCGGCAACGACGGTCGGTCCACAGAAGGACGCATCGGCGAACTGGTTGAACTTGATGTACGCGATGTTCCCCGGCAGGATCTCGACCTTTTCAAAGCCGCAGTTATCGCGCAGGAGCTGCTGATGGAAGCGCGCCGTATCTTCCGGAGTGGGCTCGCGTCGCGCAGGGAGCTTGTAGGGGTGGAACATGACGCGGAGATGCTTGTCATGGCTGACCGCCTGCAGGTCGTCCGTAAGACGCATGGCCAAGGCGTCCCCATCCGTGATGGCGTTGTAGTCTCCCTGGGCAAGCTTTGTCTCGACGGAGTGGATCATCTGCTGAGCGACATCTGCATCGATATAGGTCGTGCGAAGATTCGTTGCGATCGCCTGAATCACTCGCTCCCGCATCGCGGAGTCCACTGTGACAGCAACCGGTGTCACCCCGGGAGGCAGCGCCCGCATGGCGAACGTCTGGACGACGGCAGGCGATCCAGCCTGCACCGACAGGTTGCCGATCGCCCGGGTGGAGCTTGCCTTCTCCTTCACCAGAAAGCGGATGTGGAGCGGTTCGCTGCTCTCGACCGACAGGAGATCGAATCCCCCGGTGCCGTCATGGAAGGCGATCATCTGATCGACGGACTCCTTCGGATCCATGGCCTTCACGTAGGCTTCCACCTTGGATCGATCGCCGCTGTTGAAGGCATCGAGCCACGAACCCAAGGTGTGTCCCGCTGGGGTGTCCGGAATCTTGACGGCCAAGTTCCGGTCCTGTGCAAGCAGGGGACCTGCGCACAACAGCACGACAGCCATCACGCGAAGAATGGGTGTAGAAGTCATCGTCTTCCCCTTATTTTGTCGTTTCGACACGAGTTGGCCGGTTCACACTGCCGCAGCGCGCTGTCTGGATCCGGTCGGCGAACGGTGTCTTCGCAAGTGCATCGATGGCCAGGTCCAACAGCTCCGACAGGGGAAACGGAAGGTCCGCATCAAGGCTGTTTGCGGCGGATTGTGTTGCAATCCAACAGGCCTCTAGCTGCGGCAGCAGATCTCGTCCGAAGGAGGTCATCCGGATGATTTTCCGCCGGTTGTCCTCCCCACTCGGCTCTGTGGACAGGAGCCCCTCGCGGATCATGAGCGCAACCGTCTGCGTCGCCGCAGGCTGCGTGATGCCCGCCATCTCCGCAATGGCCGTCACCGTCGATGGATCGTGCCGCATCAGGGCTCGCATGACAGGGGTATAGCGCGGCCGGTAGCGAATACCCTCGCGTGCATAGGCGTCAGACACCGCTCCGTCGAGCAGGTCGATCAGGTGTCGCAGTTGGGTGCCCAGGCCGCGCTTCACGGGACGAACCTACCATATGCATAAGCGCTTATGCAACGCGGAGTACGATAGGGTTTGTCGCCGAAGTACATGTCCTCACCTTCCCCAAGGACCCCGACCCATGTCATCGCGCCTTCCAACCAGCGCTTCTCCTTACTCCGGCCCTAACTTCTACCTGACGGGCCGTCAGCGGCTCCGTCCCGGAGCGATCGTGTTCGCCACTGCGGCTGCGGTCGGCCTGCTGTTTCTGGTCAGCTATGCCCTGGCTCACACGGCGCACGCCCATCTCGGTTCAGACCGCTCCGGCGCGGCACGCTCTCCGGGCGGCCCACCCGGCGCGGCCTCGCCCGGCGACGACAAGGACGATCCCTCCCAGATCGACACGATCGTTCTCGGAGACCCGGCCGACGCCCCTGTGCCGGCCCGCCGGGGAGACCACGTCAGCCCCGTTCACGCCACCATCGTCGTGCGCCTGCCCCGCTTCGGAGACCAGGTGGGCCTCATCCCCAGCACACCCGCCGGCCATCTTCTATACGATTGGCTTGCCGCCTTCAACCAGGCGAAGGACGCCGCGCTGGCCGAAGTGCTGCCGAGCGTCGCGAGCACGCCGGCGGCCGAGGCACAGATCGAGCTCCGGAGACAGACCGGCGGCTTCAGCCTGCTCTCCGCCAAGGAGGTAGCGCCTGGCGTTCTCGTCTTCCGGCTGCGTGACCAGACGCCCCTGGCGACCGAGGTCCTCGGGACCCTGCAGATGCGGCCGAACTCCAGCCCCGCCAGCATCGCGAGCCTGAGCCTCCGTGCCGTCTCCAACCCTCGCCAGGAGACCGCGGGAGCGGCCGCCGCAGCTTCGGCAGCCTCCCCACGCTGACTTCAGTTCGGCCCGGAATGAAACGCAGATTCCCTGCGGGAGTGACAACCCAATAAGCAGAACTGTTGCGACGAACACACGTAATCAGAGCTTCGCTAAAGAAACTCTGATTTACTTTGAAGTCCAGAAGGGAACGGCTTCAACCGCGCCGTAATTCCTTTGGTGGCAATCCAGCTTTGGGAGCAGATTTCATGATGTTGTGATCTCGCAGATCGAGTGGAAGGAACCCACATCTCAGAGTCGAGATGTGGGGCACCCGCACCTCGAACCTTCCAGAGATGTGGGCGGTGATTCGTCCTTTCCCGATGCCGCAGTGACAGGGTGCCCCACGTCTCGCTCTTGAGACGTGGGTTCAGGGTCTTCGCTTGCTTCGGACCTGAGTGCGGTCTCAGAACACAGGAACTTCACCCTCAGGAAAACTGCGCGAAAGCAGTTCCGCTGAGGGTGGAGTGCGTGTGCCTACAGCCCGCACCTCCCTGCCTCAGCCGAAGAGCCCGCCCATGCGCTGCGGCGGCTCTACGCCGAGGTGCTCGTAGGCCAGGCGCGTAGCCACGCGGCCGCGCGGGGTCTTGTTCAGAAATCCGTGCTGGATGAGGTAGGGCTCGTATACCTCCTCGAGCGTGTCCTGTTCTTCGCCGAGCGCGGCGGCCAGCGTGTTCAGGCCGACCGGACCGCCGTCGTACTTCTCAATAATGGTGCGGAGCAGCCGGCGGTCGAGCTCGTCGAAGCCGTGGGAGTCGACCTCCAGCAGATCGAGCGCGGCCAGCGCCGTCGGCCGGTCAATGCGGCCGGCGGCACGCACCTCGGCGAAGTCACGCACGCGGCGCAGCAGGCGGTTGGCGATGCGCGGCGTGCCGCGGGAGCGCATGGCGATCTCGGCGGCGCCGTCGCGGTCGATGGGAACACCGATCACCTCCGCCGAGCGCTCGACCACGTAGCGCAGCTCGTCGTCGGTGTAGAACTCCAGCCGCAGAAGGATGCCAAAGCGCGACCGCAGCGGCGAAGACAGGAGGCCGGAGCGCGTGGTTGCCGCGACAAAGGTGAAGGGCTTCAGCTCCATGACGTGCGTGCGCGCGGCCGGCCCCTGGCCGATCATGATGTCGAGCTTGTAGTCCTCGAGCGCGGTGTAGAGCTTCTCTTCCAGCACCGGCTGCAGGCGGTGGATCTCATCCAGAAACAGCACCTGCCGCTCGCGCACATTGGTCAGAATGGCCGTCAGGTCGCCCTGAATCTGCAGCGCCGGTCCGGAGGTCTGCTGAAATCCCACCTCAAGCTCATTGGCGATGATGGTGGCGAGGGTCGTCTTTCCCAGCCCGGGCGGACCGAAGAGCAGCACATGGTCAAGCGCTTCGCCGCGCGTCCTCGCCGCTTCGAGCGCGATGGCGAGCTGCTCCTTGGCGCGGCCCTGCCCAATGAACTCTCGCAGATAGTGGGGGCGCAGTTTGAGCTCGAAGGCGGTCTCCTCCGCCTCCCGCTGGCGGGAAAGGAGCCGCTGTGCCTCACCGCTGCTGTGATCCGCTGTCTTATTCGCCATATCTTCGCCTGTAACTCATCCTAGTGTGTCTCAGTGGTCCGTGGCCATCCTAAGGGCGCACGGAAGTGTTACCAAATAGCTGACAGTTTCTAACTCACGGGGCATGCGAGTTCCCGTTCCTTCGATATCATGGACCTACTGCGACTTGCAGTACGATTGCAGCATCTGAGACACCGTAGCCCCCAGGAGGCCCCCATGCCCCGATTCACGATTGATATGGACGACCAGTTCAACAAGACACTGTCGGACTTGGCCGAAGGCAGCAGCAAGGCGGATGTGATCCGCAGAGCCGTGGCCAGCTACAAGTACCTGAAGTCCGAGGTCAACAACAATCTCGGCAAGCGCATCTCCATCACGGATGCAGCCGGCAATATTCAGAAGGACGTGGTTCTCCCGTAGCCGGCATGGAGCAGAGCCAATCGGTTCAGCCCGAGATCCTTCATGTTTCGACCGCCGCGGTCGGCAACCTTGAGATTGCGCCGCCGTCGTTCCTGGAACGGTGGGGCGTCACCTTTCTTGCCTGGGTCGGCGGCTGGATTCTGCTGACCGGTACCGGCATTGTCGCCTTCTTCCTGGCGAAACAGCCTGCGCCACCCAACCTGGCCGGGATGTCGCCGGACGCGGTCCAGGCCGCGATTCAAAGCCACAAACTGCTGCTCGACCAGTGGCGCGATTCGCTCAGCTACACCTTTGACCTCCTGATTACGAAGACAGCCCTGCCGCTGGCGACACTGCTGCTCGGATACCTGTTCGGGAAGGGTAAGTCCGGATCGGCCTGACTGCCGTACCTCCTCCCGCGATGCCCCGCACCTACTTTTATAAGCTGACCAGCGACCGTGGGGGAGCCCCGTGCGCGCCCATTCCGGCAGACGGTGCCGAGCCGCTGCTGACGCTCTCCATCTGCAAGCCGGCGATCCGGCGCACCGCCGAGCCAGGAGACCGCATTGTGGGCCTGACCAGCCACGCGCTCGCCGACCGCGAAGGCTACCCGCCCAACGCCGTGATCTACGCCGCGGTCGTCAGTGGAACGCACGATGCGCGGGAGTACTACGCCGCGCGCTCCCCGTTTCGCCACCGGCCCGACTGCATCTATCGCTTTCACCGGGAAAACGGCACCCTCAGCCACTCCGGCCGTACCGCACTGCACGCCGACCCGGCCTATCTCGCGCGCGACCTCGGCGCTTACCCCTTCTATCGCAACGGGCGCACGCTGCTGAGCCGAGACTTCCGCTACTTCGGACCGGCGGCAGTGCCCCTGCCGTCGAAGCTGCCGCTTCTTCGCCAGCTCAGCGAGGCGCTCGGCCAGGGACACCGTGTCTTTGCGGCAGGCGATCCGGCGATCGAGGAGGTCGACCGGCTGTTTCGCCTGCTGTGGCGACGCCCGACCCAGTACTCTCCCAGCCACGTCGATGCGGAGTCGCGCGGGCATGCGCCCCGGCCGGTGAAGCCGCGAAGCCGCCTGAGCTAGACTCAGCATTGCTCTCTCCCTCGAGGTCCACGATGCAGCTTTCCAGCCGTCGCACCCTGGGCCGTTCCGGCCTTCCCGTCAGTCCGCTCGCGCTCGGCACCATGACCTTTGGCAACTCGGGCTGGGGGTCGGAGGACGCCGTCTCCCGCGAGATCTTTAACAACTATGTCGATGCGGGCGGCAACTTCGTCGACACCGCCGACGTGTACAGCGGCGGTCGCAGCGAGGAGCTGGTGGGCGGCTTCGTCGCCGAACGGGGGCTGCGCGACCGCGTCGTCCTGGCCAGCAAATACTCCTTCAGCGGCGGAAACGGCCGCAAAAATCTCTACCGCGCTCTCGAAGGATCGTTGCGCCGGCTCGGCACGGACTACCTCGACCTGTACTGGGTGCACGTGTGGGATGCCGTGACCCCGGCCGAGGAGCTGCTGGAGTCCATGGGGAACCTGGTGCGGTCGGGCCAGATTCGCTACTTCGGCCTTTCGGACGTGCCTGCCTGGTACGCCACCCGCATGGCGACCCTGGCGCAGACGCACCTGGTGCCCGGGCCCATCGCGATGCAGCTGGTGTACTCCCTGGCCGAGCGCGTCATCGAGCAGGAGCACATCCCCGCCGCACAGGAGATGGGCCTCGGCGTCACGCCGTGGAGCCCGCTCGGCGCGGGGTTTCTCACGGGCAAGTACAGCCGCGACCGCGACGGCAACCCCCTCGAGGGTGGCGGCCGGCTGGACTCGAACAACCAGCCCTTTCGCATGTTTACCGAACGAAACTGGCGCATCCTCGACGTGCTGCGGGAGGTCAGCGAGCAGGCGGCCAGACCCATGGCCGAGGTCGCCCTGGCCTGGGCGCTGGCGCAGCCGGGCATCACCTCGCTGATTCTCGGCGCCACCACGCCGCAGCAGCTGGCCAGCAACATCGCCTCACTCGACCTCAGGCTCTCAACCGGGCAGCTTGAGCAGCTCAACCAGGTAAGCCAGGGAAGCGGTTTCGAGGCGGGCAACTTCTACGCCCTGTTTCGCGGAGCCGTGAACCGCAGCATCTTTCGCGGCGCGGAGGTCCGGGGCTGGCCCACGGGAGTGTTTGAGCGCGAAGCGTGACGGCCGGGCTCGTTCCGGCAGTCGCTGTCTCCGGCCGGCAGCCCCGACCGTCGTGCCTCCGGAGTTTGCAGGCCGCTTCCCGGCGGCGGAAGGGGGCTGCGCGCCGGCCAAATGCCGTCCCGTCGTGGTAACTTAGCCTACGCGGGGTCACCCAGGCATCTGCAGCCCCCCGTTGGCCGGCACGGTATCAGCGCCAGCAAGAGCCCCCCAAAGAAAAGGTCAAATCCATGAGTTATCGATTCAGCGCGCGCCTTGGCGCATTGGGGGCAGCCCTGCTGCTCGTGAGCCCGGCGGTGCAGGCCCAGACGGTCACCGGATCGGTCACGGGAACGGTCTCCGATCCTTCGGGAGCCGTCGTTCCGAACGCGGCGGTCCAGGTTATCAACACCGTCACCGGCGTTCGCAGCTCCGCCACCAGCAACGGAGCCGGTGTCTACTCGGTCCGGTTTCTTCCGGTCGGGCCGTACAAGGTAGAGGTCACTGTGCCTGGGTTCAGCTCCTTTGCGACGCCCGTCTTCCGCCTGGGCATCGACCAGACCGCCAAGATCGACGCCCACGTCACCCCGGGCGCCAACACGTCGGTGGAGGTGAGCGCCGCGCTTGCCCCCATCCTCAACACCACGGACGGCACCATCGGTCTGTCGCTCACCTCCGAGCAGATCGGCGCCCTGCCGCTGAATGGCCGCAACTTCTCCTCGGTTACGCTCTTTCAGCCGGGCGCCATCAGCACCGACCCGTCCGGCCTGGTGGGCTCGAACGCCCTCGAGCGCAACACGTACAACAACGGCATCGTCGCCATCAACGGCAATCGCGCCCAGGCCAACAACTACACCCTCGACGGCGTGGACATGAACGAGGGTCAGAACAACCTGATCGCCTACAACCCCTCGCCCGATGCGATCGCCGAGCTCCGCGTCATCGCCGCCAACGCGCCGGCCAGCTACGGCAATGTGAACGGCGGCGACGTCGTGACGGTGTTGAAGTCGGGGACCGATTCCTTTCACGGATCCGCCTTTGCGTACCTCCAGAACCAGCAGCTGAACGCGAACTCCTGGTCGAACAAGCACCAGACGCCGATCATTCCGATCAACCCGTATACCCAGACCATCTTTGGCGGAACGCTGGGCGGCCCCATCAAGCACAACCGGCTGTTCTTCTTTGTGGACTACGAGGGTGCGCGCGAGCACAACGGCGGCACCGGCTCCGCCAGCGTCTTCACCGCCGCCATGCGCCAGGGCGACTTTTCTGCCGTTCCCAAGCAGCTGCTGAACACGCAGAACAACTTTGCCCCCTACGCCAATAATCGAATCCCCGTGGTGAACCCGGTCGCGGCCTACCTGTTCGCGCATCCCGACATCTATCCCCTGCCGAACGCCGCTCCGACCGACGGCCTGGTCCAGAACAACTACCAGGGATTTACCCGCAGCGCCCGCGTCAACAACCAGGGCGACGTCAAGATCGAGTGGGACCCGCGCAGCGCCGACAAGATCACCGGCTTCTACGCGCAGTCGAACGCCTTTGACAGCAACAGCGCCGTTCTCCCGGTCTTCTTTCCGGCACAGAATGTGTACCCCTCGAAGATCTTTGGCAGCACCTGGGTGCACACGTTCTCTCCCTCCGTCGTCAACGAGGCCCGCATCGGCTTCACCCGCGTCCGTTGGGACAACAGCATTCCAACCGATCCCAGCGGCCTGTTCGGACTGACCGGCAACAAGACGGTCGGCATCCCGTTTGGCAGCCAGACCTATGTGGGCTTTTCCAGCCAGGGCATCGGCGATAACTTCAGCTCGGTCGGAACGGCGGGCGCGCCGCAGATTCTGCGCGACAACACCTTCTTCTACGGCGACAACCTGACGCTGCAGCGCGGACGGCATCTGCTCAGCCTCGGCATCCAGGCCTTCCGGTACCAGCAGAACTACGCCCTGACCGGGGCCCAGGGCTCACTGGGCCAGTTCAGCTACAACGGCACCTTTACCGGCAACGGCACGGAGACCGGCTACAGCGGAGCGGACTTCCTGCTCGGCCTGGCGAACTCGGAGTCCATCGCCCTTCCAGGCAGCGGTCTCGTGGGCAACCGGCAGTGGCGTACCGCCGAGTTCTTCCAGGACGACTGGAAGCTGTCGGACCGCCTCACCCTGAACCTCGGCATTCGCTACGAGTACGACCAGCGCTGGAACGAGGTGCACAACCGGCTTGCCAACGTCCTTTTGTCTGGACCGCAGGCCGGCACGGTCGAGTACGCCGGCGCCGTCCCCGCCGGAGCTCCCGCTGGCTCAATCGTCTGCGACAACATCTCCTGCTACCAGGCCACGAAGAATCAGATTCAGCCGCGCTTCGGGTTCGCCTTCCAGGCCCTTCCCCGATTTGTGATCCGCGGCGGATACGGCATCACCTCCTTCTTTGAAGGGGACGCCAACAACCAGCGCCTGACCTACCAGAGCCCGTTTCTCGCCTACGCCAACCCGCAGGCGGGCTCGCCCGTCGCCGCCGATCCGGCCAACAACACCGCCTACAGCCCGGGCACACCGCTCGATGTCCGCCAGGGCTTCACCGTCAACTCCATTTCGAACCAGGGAGCCGGCTTTGGCGCCTGGCCACAACACATCCAGCCCGCGCTGATTCACCAGTTCAATCTCACCACGGAGTTCCAGCTCTCGAACAGAATTACGCTCTCCGCCGGGTATGTGGGCGAGACGGGACAGCACCTGGCCGACTACCGCAACGGCAACCAGCTCACCCTGGCGCAGGCCCGCTCGATCGCGGCCCTGCCGGACGGAGCCGACATCCCCGCCTCGGACGCCGCTCCGTTTGCCGCGCTCGTCGGCCAGGGTGGCAACCTACTCGTCACCGAATCGAACTCCATGATGAACTTCAACGCCGGCGAGGTGACGCTGAACGACCGTGGCAGCTATGGCTTCACCTACACCGCCAACTATACCTACTCGCGATCAATGACGAACTCGGCTGGCAACTACACGTTTGCGAACATCGCGGGCCAGAACGGGGCGTTTCAGGACGGCTATGACAGCCGCGCCGACTACGGACCCTCCGGCCAGGACGTCCGTCACAACTTCAACGCCAACATCCTGTACGCCGTTCCCTTCGGCCGGGGCAAGCAGTTCGGCGGCCAGGTAAACAAGGCGGTCGACCTGATCGCCGGCGGCTGGTCGATCTCGGGAAGCGCCTTCGCGTACTCCGGCTTTCCCGTCACGATCAATGGTCCGGGCAACGGATCGAACACCAACAGCTACGGACAGGCGCGCGCGAACCACTACCGCAAGCTCGTCATCCGCAACCGCAGCGTCGACCACTGGTTTGGCACCGACCCTTCGGCCACGCCGTGCTCGGGTCCTGATGACGGGGTATGCGCCTATGGCCCGGCCACGACGCTCAACTTCGGGACCGCGGCCGTGGGCTCCGAGCGTGCCCCCGGGTATCTCCAGGCCGACTTCTCCGCCTTCAAAGACTTCCACATCGCGGAGAGCCATACCGTCGGTTTCCGCGCCAGCGCCTACAACGCCTTCAACATCGCCAGCTACGGCAACCCCGACAACGACTCGACGCACACCCAGAGCTTTGGCCTGATCAACGGCACCCGCAACATGCCCCGGATCATTGAACTGGCGCTGCACTACAGCTTCTAGGCTGTATGACGAATACGTTTTGTCATCTTGACCGGACCCTGAGCGTAGCCGAAGGGGAAGTGGAGAGAAAACGATGTATTTCGCCGGGCGACTGATGTTCTGTCCTCTGCGGCAAAATGCAGGGGTCTTTCTGCTCTACGAGACAAGAGACCGTCTCGTTCCGGTCGAGAGGACAAACTGTTTGGCTACATGTTGATACAGCTTCTTGCGCAACTACGAACCGGTGTAGAGCAGCGTGCTGGAGCTCCGCTCAGCACCGGCTAGGATCGCGCTACACAAACAGCAGGCACTGCGGCCGAGAGACCGGAAAGCTCTTTCCGGTCTCGCCCAGGTGGCCGGTGTTGGGGTCGCGCGCAAAGATCGCGATGTTGTCGGACTCCTGATTGGCGACGAGCAGCCAGCGCTCACTCGGGTCGAGCGCGATGTGCCTGGGGATCTTTCCTCCGCACGAGCTGTGACCCAGCAGGGTAAGCTTGCCCGTCGCGGAATCGATGCTGAACCCGGCCAGGAAGTTGTCGTCGCGAACCGCGACGTAGGCAAAGCGTCCCGCCTTGTCAATCACGATCTCCGACGCCCGCGCCACGCCGGAAAAACCGGCTGGCAGCATCTTGATCTCCTCGACCTTCACCAGAGTTCCGGCCAGGCTGTTCCACAGCAGCAGGTCGACGGTGGACTGCAGCTCGTTGACGCAGTAGGCCCACTTGCCGTTGGGATGGAATCGCAGGGCACGCGGTCCTGCGCCGGGCGCCGCGTCCCACGCCGGAGGATCGTTGGGGGTAAGCGCCGCCGTCGCCGGATTTAGATGAAAGATGTGGATTCTGTCCGTGCCAAGGTCGTTCACCAGCAGAAATCCATTCTTTGGCGAGACGGTCACGCGATGGGCGTGCGGCCCCTGCTGCCGCTCCTTATTTGGGCCGTGCCCGGTGAACTTCGTCAGCGAAACGATCTGACTCAGATGTCCATCGCGGTCCGCCGTAAACGAGGCCGCGCTGCCGCCGGTGTAGTTGGCCGCAAAGACGCAACGGCCCGTGTGATCGGTCGAGACGTTGCACGGGGCCGCACCCTCGGTCGCCACCTGGCTGACGCCGTGGAGCATCCCCGTCTTGCGGTCGAGAAGAAAGCTTGAGAGCGATCCTCCTCCCGTGCCCTGGTAGGTGGCTATCTCGTTGACGGCGTAGACGAGGCGCCGGTCGGGCGACAGCGCCAGAAACGTCGGCTGGTCGCTCGCGGCCGCGAGCACCTCGCGGGCCAGATCGCCCGGCCCCGGGTCGAAGTGGTAGGAGTAGATGCCCTTGCTGGTGCCGGTCTCCGTCTGCGTCCCCACCATCAGAAGCGGCTGCTCCGGTGCCGGGGCCAGCTTTGGCTTGGCCAGCAAAGCCTTCGTGCTCAACGACATTGCCGCCGCTCCGCCTACAAATCGCCGCCGCGAGATCCTGCTCTCCGCCATCGTCTCTCCCCCTGGTACCAGTCCCGGCGATTGTATCTCCCCGAAGGAGGGAGCGGAGGTCCCGCTCTCAGGCTTCCATCGCCCCGGTGTACACCGCCATGCCGGCCACGGCGTCGACGCCGATGGCATCGAGCGCATCCACCTCGGCGCGCTCGCGAATGCCGCCGGCCACGATCAGCTGCCGGAAGGTCGTCGCGCGGAGAACGGCTGCCACATCCAGGGGAAACCCTCGCATCATGCCTTCGGTATCCACGTGCGTGTAGAGAAAGGCGCCGCAGAAGTCTTCGAGCGCGGTCACGGCCTCCTCCGGCGTCAGCGCAACCGAATCCTTCCAACCCTTCACGGCCACGCGGCCAGCCTTGGTGTCGACGGAGAAGACCAGAGCTTCCTCTCCCAGAGCGCGCCTCAGCCCCGCCGCAAACTCCCGGTCGACGCCGCCGTCCGTAAAGAGCGACGAGCCATAGATGACGCGACGGGCCCCGGCATCGAGCAGCGCCCGCCCGTCCTCCGCCGAGCGTAGGCCGCCGCCCACCTGGCACGGCAGCCGCCGGCACAGCATCTCGATCAGAGCGCGGTTTTCGCCCTGCCGCATGGCCGCGTCGAGATCGATCAGCTGCACCAGGGGGTACCGGGAAAAGCGCTCGATCCAGTACTCGAAATCGTCAAAGGCAAGCTTCAGGGTTTCGCCCTGAACCAGCTGAACGATGCGGCCGCCAAGAAGATCGATGGAGGGAATGAGCATGCGGGTCTATTGTCTCAGCGGGAACAAGTCGTAGGGAGCCTCTGATCTATCCCGCTTCTTGCGTTTGTTGTCATTCCCGGAGGGAATCTGCGTCCTTTTCCGAGCCGCAAGTGTTCTTTGGGCAGCCTCAGGGCTGAACGGCGTTCAGGGCGGCGTAGAGCTCGGCCTCCAGGGCGGCCGTGGGCAGGTTCTCGAGCAGCGCCGCGAGCTCGCGGCGGAGGCTGGCGCTGAGCCTGCCGGTGCGGCGGATCTCCGCAAGCAGGGTGCACAGGTGATCCTGTTGCGCTGCCAGATGCTGCAGCGTGTGAAGCAGCGCATACACGTGATGGTAAGCGGACGGCAGATCGCGGGCCGCTGCCTCCGGTGAGGCGGACTCCTGACAGGGGTTTTGGGGATTCGGCATGGGGTCTCCAACGCGTTGGATGCACTGCCCTGTGTGCAAAAGGGGTGGGTCAGCAGGGAAGGCGTACGGGAATGCCGGCTGCCTGGAGCTCCCGTTTCAGCGCGCGGGAGTCGGTCACGCCGAAGTGGAAGATGCTGGCGGCCAGGGCGGCGTCCGCGCGGCCACCGCCGGGGGTGTGACGGAAGACCTCTGCAAAGTGCGCGGCCGAACCCGCACCGCCGCTGGCGATGACCGGGATTTGCACTGCCTCGCTGACCCGGGCCGTCAGCTCGCAGTCAAAGCCGGCCCTGGTGCCGTCGGCGTCCATGCTGGTCAGCAGAATCTCGCCCGCGCCGCGTCCTTCGGCCTCGCGCGCCCAGTCAACCACGCGCCGGCCGGTGGGCACCCGGCCACCGCTTGCGTAGACCTCCGCCTCGCCCGCCGGGTCGGCCGATGCGGTGGCGCGTCGGGCGTCGATGGCAACGATCACCGCCTGTGCCCCGAAGCTCCCGCCGATCTCGCCGATCAGCTCCGGCCGGGCCAGCGCGGCGGAGTTGATCGAGACCTTGTCGGCGCCCGCGTCGAAGACCGCCGCGGCCTCCTCAGCCGAGCGGATGCCGCCACCCACGGTGAACGGGACGAACAGCTGCGCGGAGGCGCGCCGCACGGTTTCGAGCAGCGTTCCGCGGCCCTCGTGCGTGGCCGTGATGTCGAGCAGGACGATCTCGTCGGCACCCGCGGCGGCGTGCCGCTGGGCGAGCTCTGCCGGGTCACCGGCGTCGACGATGTCGACAAACTGCACGCCTTTGACCACGCGCCCGCCTCGCACATCCAGGCAAGCAATCACGCGCTTCGTCAGCAAACCTTTCGCTCCTCCTCGGCTTGCGCCGTTCCCCAGCCGGCGAGTTCGCCATCCAGAGAGGTTTTTCTGCAGGTGTAGTCCGAGTTTCTATGTCGGGCCTTGATCCCGAACAGCCGAGAGCTCCACCTCGATGCAAACAGGTCTAGGAGCTGACGCTCATGCCCATCACCGGGCACTTGGCAATGGACGCCTCGCTGCCGCCCACTCGACCGAAGCCGAAGTCGTCGGTGCCCAGAAAGCTCATCGTGTGGTGCCGCGCCATACCGCTTAGCTCGTTATGCACCATGTGCATCGCCATCTGGATGGCATGGACGGAGTCCGCTCCACCCGCTGGCGTGACGTGATCGCGGCCCAGCGCCGCGATGCGGTAGGGACACGCCCAACCCTTCCCTGGCACTTCGAACGGCTTGCCGAAGCCGACCGTCAGCGTCGCCGTCTGCCCCTCGTGTTCGAGGTCGAGGAAGCGCTCGGCGATCGTCTCAAACGGGATCAACTCCATCCCGGTCCAGTTCGTGGCCTCCTGCGGCTTGACCATCTCGACTGTTCCCTGTATCAGCTCTGTTGCACTCATCGGCATCTCCCCCTGAAACTTTAGATGTCATAGCGAAAGAAAGTTCTGCAAGACCTGCAGACCGGTTCCGGCAGACTTTTCCGGATGGAACTGCACCCCCATGACGTTGCCGCGCTCGACCGCCGCGGTGAAGGGGCCGCCGTAGTGGGTGACGGCGGCGGTGTCCGGGGATACCGGCGCGCGCCACGAGTGGGTGTAGTACACAAACGCACCCTCCGGCACACCCCGCAGCAGCCGCGAACCGGGCCGGATGCGCTCGAGCGAGTTCCAGCCGACGTGCGGCGACTTGAGCTCTTCCGGGCCGGCAGGGCCTTCGACCTGGGCAGGAAATCGCTCGCAGCGGCCGCGGAAGTGGCACAGGCCATCGGTCGCCTCGGCCTCGGTCGAGCCCTGGTAGAGCCACTGCAGGCCGACGCAGATGCCAAGAAAGGGTGTGCCTCGCGAGATGCTCTCACGCGTCGCCTCCGTAAGTTGCAAGTCGTGCAGAAGCTGCGTGGACCGGAAGTGACCCACCCCGGGAAGGACGATCCGGTCGGCACCCTGGACCTCGGCGGGATCTTGCGTGACCGTGATTCCGGGCGCGCCAAGGTAGCGCAGCGCCTTGACGACGCTGGTCAGATTGCCGGCCCGGTAGTCGATGACGGCGATCATGCGGGCTTTGGGCCGTCGGTCCAGTCTTCGACCGGCAGGCCGGGGATGCGCGCGAAGGCTGCGTCGTGAGTGACAAGAACGAAGTTGTGCGCGAGTGCATGGGCAGCGATCATGGTGTCGAGTTGGCTGAGAGATGCGCCCTTACTTCTTTGCTGTGCAGCAAGCAGAGCGTAGCGTCGGGCACAAAGCGAATCCCAGCACTCGATTCTTATCCCATGCAGATAGAGTTCGGTGATGTCGTGCAATTTGGCCTCGGGAGGAAGCAGTGCGAGTCCGAAGCGCACCTCTGCTTCGCTGATCGAAGACAACACGAGATCGGTCTTCGGAACAGTGCGAAAGCGATGTTCGAGCGCCGATGATGTCGATTTAGCTAAAAAGCTCAGAATGTTGGTATCGAGAAGGTGCCGGGACATCAGAACAGGTCCCGCAGCTTAGGCGGTGTGGGATCCCGGGGTATTTCAAAAGCATCTCGCTCTTCCTGGGTTAGCTCGCCGATGAGCCTGAAGAACTCGTTCCAATTGGTCTCTGGGGAAGACAGAATGACGTCGCCGGTTTTTTCGTCTTTGCGAATGCTGACTTCGTTACCCTCAAAGCGGAATTCGCGAGGCAGGCGGACGGCCTGGCTGCGGCCATTCATGAAGAGCTTGGCTGTACGCGGCATTCAGGTATCCTCCTCGGTGATCTATACCTGAGTGTAGCTCAGGGGGCACAAGCAACGGGGCGTCTGATAAGCCAACAGGGTTGGCACCGTTCTAACACCCGAACGGCCCACACCAGGCACCTAAGATGGAAAGCGTGTAGAAGAGTGCTACGAGGCTCAGCAACGTGCCTAGGATGCGAAGCGCGCCCCGACCAAGTAGGGAGAGAAGAGTTGTCACGGGCCACCCGAAGAAGCACAGACGATAGAGCATAGTAAACGCCGTCGCATGGGCCTGAATGTAGGCGATTCGTGATGGAACCGACCCAAAGTATCGGGCATACATAACCTAGCGATGATGGCGAGAGTCGCTGATGTGGTAACACCGGTGATTCCGCTGGCTCTTCGCCAAACACGTGCTCGGTCTATCTTCAAAGCAATTCTTTCTTGTGTAAGCCATAATTGCAGCGGAGTCTTATAACAGGCCCTTGGTCGAAGGCAGCAGCTCCCGCATCCGCTCGTCGCGCGAGCAGGCACCGCGCATGGCCCGGGCGAAGGCCTTAAAGCTGGCCTCAATTTTGTGGTGGTTGGAGCGGCCGTAAAGGACTTTGATGTGGACGTTCGCGCGGGCGCCGCGGGCGAAGCCCTCGAAGAAGTCAGTCACCAACTCGGTCTGGAGATCGCCGACGATGGGCACCGTCACCTGGTCGTCGACCGCGTAGGCGGTGCGGCCGGAGAGGTCGACTGCCGCGACCGCCAGTGTCTCATCCATCGGCATAACGAAGTAGCCCGCGCGGAGGATGCCGCGCTTGTCGCCGAGCGCCTCCGCGAACGCCTCGCCGAGCGCGATGCCGACGTCCTCGACCGTGTGGTGCTGGTCCACGTCGAGGTCGCCCTTGCACTCGAGATCGAGGTCGAAGCCGCCGTGCCGCGTGAACAGCTCCAGCATGTGGTCGAAGAAGCGGATGCCGGTCGAGACGGTGTAGGAGCCCTGCCCGTCGATGGCCAGTCGCAGCCGGATCTTCGTCTCCGTGGTCGATCGCTCGACGGTTCCGACACGCACGTTCTGCTGCCCCGCCCGATCGCTCACAGCGCCATCTCCCGCCACACGTCACGCAGCGCCTCGAGCCCCCGCGTGACGTGCTCCTCAACACCGATCGTGATGCGCACGTAGCCCTCGCAGCCGGGATCGCTCGATCGGTCGCGCAGAAGTACGCCACGATCGCGCATGCGCGCCACCAGCTCCTTGTGGCGCGGGCCCACCTCGAACAGCACGAAGTTGGCCTCGCTCGGCCAGTAGCGGATGCCCATCTCGCCGAGCGCCGCTTCCACGCGCTCGCGGCCGCGATGCACCTCGCTGACATACCAGTCGAGATAGGCCTGGTCCGCGAGAGCGACGGGCAGCACATCGAGCGCGACGCCGTTGACGTTGTAGGGCGAGGCCACCTTGCGCACGTAGCTCATCAAACGGGCGTCGCCGGCCAGCATGCCCAGCCGCAGATTTGCGAGGCCATAGGCCTTCGAAAACGTGCGGCCGACGACCAGGTTCGGAATGCGACCGACGTCAGCCAGCATCGTCTCGCCGTGGAAGTGGAAGTAGGCCTCGTCGGCAAAGACCACCGCGTGCTGTGCCCTCGCACAGATCGCGAGCATCTGCTCCCGCGCGATCGTCTGCCCGGTGGGGTTGTTCGGCGTCGCCAGCAGAATGAGCTTGGTGCGCGGCGTGATGGCGGCCAGCACGCGATCAAACGGAAACGCGAGCGAAGCATCGGATTGCACGCGCACGAGGCTGCCGGTCATCGCGCCGACGCTGACGTCGTACATAAAAAAAGAGGGCGTGGAGACGATAGCCTCGTCGCCGTTCTCGAGAAACGCAAGGCACAGCAGATGGATCGCCTCGTCGACGCCGTTCGAGAGAAAGACCTGATCGGGTGCCAGGCCGAAATGCTCTGCGGTGGCGATCTCCGCGTGCTCGCGCTCGGGGTAGATGGTCAGGCCTTCGGCGGTGATCGCGTGCATGCGCTCGATCACCCGGGGCGACGCAGCAAAGGTGTTCTCGTTGAAGTCGAGCCGCAACATGCTGCGGCTGGCCAGCGGAGGATGGTACTCCGGCATGACCAGCACACGGGCTCGCGGCTGCGGACCCGCGGGCTCCGGCGCGGCGGCCGTGCGCTCGCGCTCCTGCTCGACGTCCACGTTGGTTTCAGACAACGCGCTCACTGGATCGCCTCCCCGGCCTTCAGCCGCATCACCACGCTGGCGGCGTGGCCGCTCAGGCCCTCGGCCTCCGCCAGAGCGATGGCGTGCGGCGCGATGCGTTCGAGCCCCGCGCGGCTGTAGCGCTGGATGGTGATGAGCTTGACGAAGTCCATGACGCTCAGACCGCCACGCACGCGGCCGTTGCGGCCGGTGGGCAGCACGTGGTTGGGACCGCTGACGTAATCGCCCAGCGACTGCGGGGTGTAGTCGCCCACAAACACCGACCCGGCGTTCTGCACCCATCGCATGTCGGCTCCGTCGTCGACGGTCAGGTGCTCGGGCGCGAGGCGGTTGGTCAGGCTGTGCGCTTCGGAGACCGTTTCTGTTACAAATGCGAAGCCCTGCGCCCCGAGCGATTCACGGGCGGTTACATTCTCGCGCGACTGGTGCTCCACCTCGGCGACCACCGCGCGCGCCAGATCGGCGTTGCTGGTGATCAGCACGGCGAGCGCATCGGGATCGTGCTCGGCCTGGGCGACGAGATCAGCCGCAACACCCGCCGCGTCGCCGGTCTCGCTGGTCACCACGATCTCGGTCGGCCCGGCCGGCATGTCGATGCCGCACACCGGCGAGACGGCGATCTTGGCCGCGGTCACGTAGACATTTCCCGGTCCGACGATCTTGTCCACACGGTCGATCGTCTCCGTGCCGTACGCCATCGCGGCGATGGCCTGCGCTCCGCCGACGCGATACATCTCTGTGACGCCCGCGAGCCAGGCCGCCGCCAGCGTTTCGCGCGCGGGCCGGGGCGAGCACACCACGATGCGCGGAACCCCCGCGACCTGCGCCGGCGTAACCGTCATTAGCAGCGTCGAGGGCAGGGGATAGCGGCCGCCCGGCACATAGCAGCCGACGCTTCCCAGCGGCCGCACCACCTGTCCGGTCTCGACGCCGTCTGCCGGCGAGAAGGTCCAGCTCTTCGGCATCTGCCGCTCAGCAAAGCTGCGGATGTTCTCACGCGCGGTGCGCATCGCCTCCTGCAGATCGGCGGTGGTCGTGCTCCAGGCATGCTCCATCTCCGCGCGTGTGACGCGCAGCGGCTGATCCGCACCGAGGCTGTCGAACCGGGTCGCATACTCGCGCAGGGCCCCGTCGCCGCCGGCACGCACGCCGTCGAGAATGCCGCGTACGGCCGGGTCGACGCGCGCGGTGTTGACCTCGCCGCGCTGCTCCAGCCGGCGGATCTCCGCTTCGGCTGCGTCGCGCTCCGCGCCAAACAGCCGCAGGAGCCGCACTAGAGCACCACCTTGCTGAGCGGGTACTCGACGATGCCGGTTGCGCCCGCCGCCTTCAACCGCGGGATGACCTCGCGCACCTGCGGCTCCTCCAGGATGGTGTTCACCGCCACCCAGGCCGGATCGCTCAGTTGGCTCACCGTCGGCGAGTTCAGCGCGGGCAGCTCGCGCAGAACCGCGTCCATTTGACTCCGGGGTGCGTTCAGCATCAGGCCCACGCGGCCCTGCGCCGCCATGGCCGCGTTCAGCATCAGGCTCAGGTTCTCGATCTTCTGACGCTTCCAGCCGTCGCCCCAGGCACTTCGGTTTGCGATCAGCTGCGTCTCGGACTCCATGAGCGTCTCGAGGATGCGTAGCCGGTTTGCCCGCAGGCTCGATCCCGTCTCCGTCACCTCCACGATCGCGTCGGCGAGCATGGGCGGCTTCACCTCGGTCGCGCCCCAGGAGAACTCGACCTTGACGGGAATGTTTTTCTTGGCGAAGTACCGTTTGGTGAACTCCACCAGCTCGGTCGCGATCGTCTTTCCGGCCAGGTCCTCAGGCCGCTGATAGGGCGCGTCCTCCGGAACGGCCAGCACCCACTTCACCCTCTGCCGGCTCTGCTTGGAGTAGGTCAGGGAAGTGACGCGTTCGACGTCACTCTCGTTCTCAAGCACCCAGTCGTTGCCGGTCAGACCGGCGTCGAGCGCGCCGTGCTCCACGTAGCGCGCCATCTCCTGCGCGCGCACCAGCATGCATTCGATCTCGTCATCGTCGATCGTCGGAAAGTAGCTCCGGCCATTGGCGAAGATGCGCCAGCCGGCGCGTTCAAACAGCGCAATCGTCGCGTCCTGCAGGCTCCCTTTGGGAATGCCAAGCTTCAGCTTCTTCGCGGTCTCGCTCACCGGGCAGCCTCCATGGCAGCAGCCGGTTCTGCCTTGAGCTCGATCGGTTTGGTGAAGCAGCTGACCGTGCCCTCGTGGCACACCAGCCCATCGCCCTCGACCTCCACCCGAAACAGCAGAGCGTCCTGGTCGCAGTCGGTCGCGGCCGAGACGATGCGCAGCCGGTTGCCGCTGGTCTCCCCCTTCATCCACAGCTTGCCGCGGCTGCGGCTCCAGAAGGTCACGTAGCCGGTCTCGAGCGTTCGCCGGTAGCTCTCCTCGTTGAGGAAGCCGAGCATCAGCAGATCGCCGGTGTGCGCGTCCTGCACCATGCCGGGAACCAACCCGTCCATCTTGGCAAAATCGATCATGCATCTCCTGTTCGCCGCTCCGAAGCGGGGCCCCGCGCAGCAAAAAACCCGCTGGCGGAGGTTCGCGTCAGCGGGCTTCTTCGGAATTCTGTGAGTTTGCGCTTCCTACTTTGCCGCACCCACCACGCCAGGCCGCCCGCTGATCGCGTGAGGATGGTGCCCGTGAAGATGCCAGCGGCTGCGCATGCTAGCTCTGACGCTACTTGGTGCCGAGAACGTTGTCAACGCAGGCTCGGTGACCTCGCTTTGCGGCAATTCGGGCTCCGATCGTGTCACCTGGCGCCCTGCTTCGCAGCCTTCTCGAATACCTGCTTCGCCGTGGTGGTGCCTTCGACGCGCTCCGTGCCCGGAACCCCAAACGCGATCCATCCGGAGTTGACGCCGTCGCTCATTTCTTCGTAGGCCCAGGTTGAACCTTTTGGAAATCCCATGTGCTCGAGCGCGCCGGACCACGCCTCGCGCGGAACGGACTGCGCCTTTACCTCGCGCCCCAGCACCTCGCCCAGCTGCGCGGCCAGCTCGTCGGGGCTCACCATGGAGCCAAGCTCGATGATCCTCTTGCCATTCCATGATGCATCCGTCAGCAGTCTGGCGACCTCGGCTCCAATGTCCTCGGTGGCGGTCATGGGAGTCTTGCTGCTGGTCGACGAGTAGAAGACCGGCAACGTGCCACTCTGCCCGGCCTGGAGACCGAAGAGATAGTTCTCGTAAAACGACCCCGGGCGAACCAGAGCGACCGGAAACGGCACATCCGCCAGACCCTCTTCCAGCAGGTGCGTGCTGGTAATCAGGCCCAGGCCGCTCGGCTTCTCCGAACCAAAGCTCGACAGCGCCGCCAGCCGCGGCGGAGGCGACGTCTTCAATGCTTGGACATAGCCTGCCACCAGCGCCTTCGCCTCCGGGAATCCGGGCGACGGCGCCACGATCGGCGGCATCATCAGGTACGCGCCTTCCACCCCTTCGAGCGCGGAAGACAGGGCCGCCACATCGCTCCAATCGCCGTCGACCAGATCCACTCCCTGGTCGGCCCAGGAGTGGGCCTTTTCCCGGTTACGCACCAGAGTCCTCACCTGTTTACCCTGCGCCAGCAGATGCCGTGCCGCCGCCCCGCCAACATGGCCCGTAATGCCCGTAATGAGAAACATGGCTTTTCCTGCCCTCCTGCTGGCTCAGATGTTCGACCAGATCGCGGCGGTGCAGATTATGTCGCAGCAGGAAACCTCCGCCGCCGGCAGCCCGTGGTACTCTCGATTCCGGGCCCGCACCATGCCTTTCCAGGCACCCCGGAGAAAGATCCCGATGATCGTCCACCGCCTGCTTGCCGCTGCCCTGTTCGCCACGTCGCTGCCCTTTGCTCTCGCGCAGACGGCCACCCACACGCCCTCGCAGACGACCCAGACCACGGCCCAGAGCCCGTCCGCCGCGCAGGCGGCGAAGCCTGCCGGATCACAGGCGAAGCCCTCCATCTCGCAGAAGATCGCAGCCGATCAGACCAAGCTGGACCTGAACACGGCCAACATGGATCAGCTGAAGCAGCTGCCCGGCGTGGGCGACGCGTTTGCCAAGCGCATCGTCGACGGCCGTCCCTACACGGCCAAAAATCAGCTGGTCACCAAGGGAATCCTGCCGCAGGGCACCTACGACAAGATCAAGGAACAGATCGTCGCGCACCGGCCGAAGAAGTAGCGCCTTAAGAGGCGTGCCCGCCGGGAGCGGCAACAAACCCCTGAACGCAGCCCGTGGCTAGACCAGAGCTCCCAGAATCTGGTCCAGGTCGGCGGCGATCTGCGCCACCGTCTGAAGGACCCGGTCGATTCGGCTGATGTCGCCGATCACGCCATCGAGGTCGTTGGCCGCGGCCACAATCATGTCGGCCTGCACGGTGAACTGCGAGCTGTCCTCATGGATGGTCGACGCGACCAGCACCCGTTGCTGATCGTCCAGGTGCTTGCGCATCGCGAAGACCTGCTGCCACTCCGCGGGCCGGTTGCGCAGGCCGGGATCGATCAGCTCCGTGTCGAGCTCGGTCAGGACGTCGCCAATCGTGCTTACCAGGTCCGCCTGCGTCATGGGGTGCCTCTTTCTTCCATCGAGCTTCGCATCGCTTGCACGTCGGCTGCCAGCGGGCCGACCGCGGCGACGAAGCTTTCGACCGAACGGGCCAGCTCCGCCGCCTGCTGCGGGCGACGCGCGCCGCCGGCCAGAAGCACGGCCACCAGGTCGTCATGCGATCGCCGCCAGGCCGCGATCGCGACGGCCGGGTTCTCGCCGGCCAGCAGATCGGCCTGCCGCCGCTGCGCCTTGATCCGGTCGCCGAGCTCCAGCAGAAGCACGGCCTCTGGCGAGGGCCGCGCCACCTCGTCGTTGTAGCGGGTCAGCAGATACAGCCGGTCGGCGTCCGTCGCGGAGCGTTGCCGCTCCCATGCCTCGCTGGACTCCTTCGCCAGCAGAGCGAAGAGACCGTTCAGCGCGGAATCGTTGCGACGCAGACTGTCGCGAATGGCGGCCCGGCTCCGGCGCTGCTCCATCAGCTTCAGCACCTCGCCTGCGCCCGCCGCCGCCGCCGAAACGGCTCCGCTGTAGCTGGGGGTCGCCGGCAGCATATGCTTCGCGGCCGCCGTGGTCTGCACCTGGGTGGCGAGCGAGCCCAGGGCGGTCGAAGCCGTGTTTGCATCCGCGGCCAGCTTTGCCGATGGCTGGCCGCTGGCAAGGCTGGCCAGGGCCGTATTGTATCGGGCGATCGCAAGCACGGCCTCACCGCGAACGCTGAGCTCGGCGGGCGAGATCACCGCCCGGTCCTCCATTTCTCCGGGCAGCAGCGGCTTGCGTTCAAACACCTGTGTGTCAACAAAGTGGTCGTACTCGACCGTGTTCGCCTCGGTCAGCAGACCCTCGCAGGCGCCGGCGAGCGCGGTCGATCCCTGGGCGAACTCCGTGACGGCCCGGCTCACCTCGCCGTCGCGGTCGCATCCGGAGAGCGCCATGGCGACCGCCAGCAGAAGCAGACCGCTGCCGCGCGCCGCACGTCGCCGGGCTCCCGTGCGCGGCTCCACGGCTACCGCCGCCGCCGGTAACGGTGGTTGAAGTCGAAGCGGTACACCGCCGCAAAGGTGATGACCTTGGGATAGATCGTCTGCGGCGCCGATCCCAGGGGAACGCCGATCACGGCGGGAAAGGCACGCCCGAGAGCCGCAGGCACCATTCTAGCGGTAAGCCTGGCAGACGGGGAGGCGACGACCGGCGGAAACGGCGTGCCCCAGTGCTGCACCTGGAAGTCGACCCGCGCCGACCAGTGGCGGGTGACATCGACATCCACGCCCACGCCACCCGAGTACACGGCGGTGGTGGAGGAGAGATAGATAAAGGGACCGTAAGCGAAGCCGCCCCGCTGGTAGTCGATCTGCCCGCGGCCGGCGAGGAAATCGACGTACGGGTGGTAGTTGCGGTAGAGACGCTCCACCCGCAGGCCACCCAGAAGCTCGCGCTGCCGGTCGATGGTTCCACCGTGGACCGGGTAGCTGCCACGCAGCTCTGCGACCGGACGAAATCCCCGATAGGCGGGAAAGGCCAGGTCGGCTCCTGCCGTGATTCCCAGGTTTTTGCCGCCCAGCAGATTGGTGTACCGGCCCGCGACGCCGCCAAAGGCGGAGAGCTCCAGCCCCTGGGTCGCGGTCGGCACGGCCTGCGCCCCCATCCGGGGGGCCGCCGCCAGTGCGACCAGCAACACCGCAAAGAACGCTGGAAGTCCGTGATGTCGCATCGATCTATCCTAACCCGGCAGGTCTGCCGGCCTGGCTCGGAGATGTCGCCTGGTGGTGCTCCTGCCGCAGCGCCGGGCTCCCGCCCGCGGCGCAGGCCGCCGCCAGCCGCCGCAGAGGACGGCATAATGGGAGGATGCCCGCTAAACCGCGCCAGATCGCCTCGCCTGCCCCGGACGCCGCCCCCGCGGGGGATCGACTGCAAAAGATCCTCGCCCAGGCCGGCATCGCCAGCCGTCGCGCCTCGGAGGCCCTGATCCTCGAAGGACGCGTGGAGGTGAATGGACAGGTCGTCACGGAGCTCGGAACACGCGCCGACCCCCGCAACGACCACGTTCGCGTGGATGGCAAGCTGCTCGGCACGCCCGAGGCACCTCGCTGGTTCATGCTGAACAAGCCGCGCGGCTACGTCACAACGCTTTCGGACCCGCAGAACCGCCCGACCGTCGCCAGCCTGCTCGGCCAGGAGACCCAGAAAAAGGTGACCGGGGTTCACTCGCGGCTGCCTCGGCTCTACCCGGTGGGGCGGCTGGACTACCTCTCGGAGGGCCTGCTTCTGATGACCAACGATGGCGGCCTGGCCAATGCGCTCTCGAAGGCCTCCGCCGGAGTCGAGAAGACCTACCTGGTCAAGGTCGCGGGCTCGCCCACGCCGGCCGCGATCGATCAGCTGCGTCACGGCGTCATGATCGACCGCGGCCGTCTGAACGAGGTGCGCGCCGGCCGGCGGGACCGAGTCGTGACCGCGCCGGCAAAGATCGAGCAGGTGCGGGGCGGCGATAACCCATGGTTCGAGGTGACGCTGATCGAGGGCCGCAACCGCCAGCTGCGCAAGATGTTTGAAGAGATCGGTCACCACGTCGAAAAGATCCGACGGATCGCCTATGGCGCGCTGCAGTTGGATGTTGAACCGGGCACCTTTCGCGAGCTGACCACCGGCGAGGTGCAGGCGCTGAACCGCGCGGCCGCCGGAAAAAAGGTGGAACGCAAGCGCGCCCTGCCGGAGCCGGCGCAGCTGAAGAAGCCGGTTCCGCCCAAAAAGAAAGCGTTCCGGCCGCACGCCGGAAGATAGGGTCTCAGAGAAGATCCCGGGCAAGCCCCCGCTTTTGCGCTCCCCCTCCTATCATCTCGACCGGAGGACGCGACCTTGCGTCCGCAGTGGAGAGACCCCTGTATTTCACTCCCGGGCAAACCTCAACTCTTGCGCTCCCCTCCCGTCATCTCGACCGGAGGACGCGACCTTGCGTCCGCAGTGGAGAGACCCCTGTATTTTCCTTTGTCAAGCCGGCCAGTCGCGGCTTCACCGAAGGCAGCAGCAGCAGCCTTCCGGCGATCAATACAGGGGTCTCTCCACTCCGCTTCGCTCCGGTCGAGATGACGGAGTGAGGCTGGAGCGGAGGCGGACCGATGACCGGAGCTCGGCAAGGTTGGTGCCCGAACTGGCAACCGATTCGACGACCGGTTCTCCGCCTCAGCTGGCCTTCTACGCGCTCTGCGTGCTCCCCGCCGGCCCCGGGATCTTGCGCAGGTAGTCCGCATCCTCCCGCAGCGACTCCGCCCAGGGGATGTCGTAGCTCTCCTGCTCGACAAAGATGTGCTTCAGGTGCTGCGTTTTGCCCGCCTGCTCGAAGATCGGCCGGTAGTCGATGGTGCCGCGGCCGAGTTCGGTGGCGGTGCGCTCCCTCGAGCCGGCTTCCGCTTTTTTGAAGTCCTTGACGTGCAACATGGAGATGCGGTCCGGGTACTTCCTCAGGAGCTCGACCGGATCGGCTCCGCCCACCACCGCCCATCCGCAGTCGAGCTCAAAGGTCACCCTCGCCGGATCGGTCAGGCGCAGCAGCTCGGCGTAGGGCTGCGGTCCGCCGGCAGCGACGGCGAACTCGGGGATGTGATTGTGGTAGCCGAACTGGATGCCGGCGGCCTTGGTCTTCGCGCCCATCTGGTTGAACTGCTCGGCGTTCCATCGCCAGTCATCAATCGTCAGCGGCGACCTGCCATCGGCGGTGGACGACGGTTTGCGGCCGGGACTGGAGCAGATGAGATACCCGACGCCCAGTTCTTTATGGTAGGCAAGGATGTCGTCGAAGTTGGCCTGCAGCTGCCCAAAGGGCACGTGGGAGCTGACGCAGCGCAGGTTGGCCTGCTCCATGCCCTGCTTCACCTGGTCGGCCGAGTAGCCGAAGAAGCCCGCCGCCTCGACCTCGCGGTATCCGATGCTGCCGATGGTATCGAGCACGTCCTGCGGGTCGTTCTTGAGCTGGTCGCGGACCGAGTAGAGCTGCAGCCCGAGCGGAAGGCCGAGCGGCTCGGCGAGCAGTCGCAGGCCCCCGGCGAACAGGGTGGCGCAGGCAGCGGCCGAGCTGCGGGCAAGGAAGTCTCTTCGCGAGGTCATGGGGTCTCCTGAAGCAGATTGGTGCCGCAGCGCAGCGGACAGCACACAGCGCAGCGCCCATTCTGCGCCGCGGGGTGCGACAAACGCAACGCCCGGCATATAGACTGCGGAGCCATGGTGCCCCTCTGCTCCGTTTCTCCCGATCCCCGGCGTCCGTCCGGGCTGCTGGCATGAACCGCCGCGATCTGCTTCGCGGCATGGGCCTGGCGGCTGCCGGCTCGGCTCTGCCATTGGCCAGGGCACGGGCCAGCGCCGTCCCACCCTCGGACCGGCTGACCGTCGGCTGCATCGGCGTGGGCGCGCAGGGGACCCGCGTTCTGCTGGACGCGCTGCGCCTGCCGGAGATCCAGGTGGTCGCGGTCTGCGACGTGAACCGCGGCAGCAGCGACTACCTCGACTGGGGTCCGAATGAGCTGCGCGACAAAGTGCGCGAGACCCTGGGCGACGCAACCTGGGGCGCACGGAACACCGGCCCCACCGCCGGCCGCGAGGTGGCGCAGGAGATCGTGTCGGCTTTTTACGCCAGGGAGGCGGGAAGCTCGAAGTACCACGGCTGCCGGGCCTATGAGGACTTCCGCGATCTGCTCGCGAAGGAGCGGGACCTGGACGCCGTGATGGTCAGCACGCCCGATCACTGGCACGCGCCGATCGCGATCGCGGCCATGCGCGCCGGCAAGCACGTCTATAGCCAGAAGCCCATGGCCCACAACGTGTGGCAGTGCCGTGAGATGGCGCGGGTCGCCCAGCAGACGGGCCGCGCGACCCAGGTCTCCATCTTCAACTCCAACTCTGCCGCCTCCCGGCAGGTGCACGATCTGCTGGCGAGCGGCATCGTCGGTCCGGTGCACGGCATCGACATTTGGACCAAGCGAGCGTCGAAGTTCTGGCAGCAGGGTCTGCCGACCCCGACCGTGGCGCAGCCCGTGCCGCCGGGGCTGGACTGGGACCTGTGGCTCGGCCCCGCGCCCGCCCGACCCTTCAACCACGCCTACCTGCCCTTTGTCTGGCGGGCCTGGTACGACTTCGGCTGCGGCGCGTTGGGCGACATGGGCGAGTACGGCTTTGACACCATCTCGCGGGCGCTCGACCTCGGGGTGGCCGACCGCATCGATGCCAGCACGACCGATCTCTACCCCGAGTGCTACCCCGTCGCCTCGACCGTTCACTTCCACTTCCCCGCCCGAACGTCGCGGCCGGAGATCGACCTCACCTGGTACGACGGTGGCCTCGAACCGGCACGGCCAGCCGGCCTCCCCGCCAGCCTGCCGCTCGGCACCGGCGGCGAGGGCGTGCTGTACCACGGCGAACACGGCATTCTGATGACCGCGTTTATGGGCGAGGAACCGCGTCTGCTGCGGCCGGACGGCACGCTGGAGCGCACCTTTCCCGGCGCGGCCGCGACGCCCGAGCCCTTCCAGACGACGCGTCCGGAGCTGGGCAAGACGGCCAGCGGAGCCAACGCCGAGCACTACCTGCAGTGGGTGCGCGCCTGCCACGGCGGCCCGCCAGCCATGGCGAGCTACGGTTACGAGGCACCGATTGTGGAGACACTGCTGCTCGGTTCGGTCGCCCAGCGCACCCATGAACCGCTGCGCTGGAACGCAGCGGAGTTCCAGCTGGAGGGAGCCTCCGCGAAGGCAACGGAGCTGCTGCACCCGGGGGCACGCCCGCCCTACGCCCTGACCTGAGCGCCGCAGATCACTCGGGTGCCCCACTCATGGTTTATCGGGATGAGTGGGGAGGTTGGGGTCCGGGGCGGCCCACTCATGCGCGATGAAACCGCGCATGAATGGGGCACCCGCAGATCTCATCCGGTGCAGATCGATCGAGGAAAGGTACGAGCGGCCCACTCATCCCGGTCTCATCGGGATGAGTGGGCCAGGTGGGGGGTCCGGGGCGGCCCACTCATGCGCGATGGAACCGCGCATGAATGGGGCACCCGCAGATTCCGCAGATCCATTGGTGTGTTGGGGCTACGAGCGCTTGCCCTCGTCGAGGAAGCGCTGTTTGGCGGCCATCACCACCTTGCGGGCGACCTCCGCGTCCTGCCATCCACGCACCTCCACCCGCTTGCCCTCGAGATCCTTGTAGATGGCGAAGAAGTGGGTGATCTCGCGCAGCATGTGGGGGTAGATCTCCGAGAAGTTATGGACGTCGTTGTAGCGCGGGTTGCCCTTGCCGACGCACAGAATCTTCTCGTCGCCCAGACCCTGGTCCATCATCTCGAGCAGACCGATGGGCCGGACCTCCATGACGCAGCCCGGGAAGGAAGGCGCGTCGACCAGCACCAGGACGTCCAGCGGGTCGCCGTCATCGCCGAGGGTCGAGGGCACAAATCCGTAGTCGCCGGGGTAGTGCACAGGCGAATAGAGGTTGCGGTCGAGCCGGAAGACGTGCATCTCCTTGTCGTACTCGTACTTGTTAATGCCTTCGCTGGGAATCTCGATGACAGCGTTGATGATCTGGGGCGCTTTGTCGCCCACGGGCAGTTCCAGGTAGTTCGGCATAGGGCTTTCTTCGATCTCTTCCAAAAAGCGGATTCGCCGGGCGGCGGAGAAGCCCAGGCGGGGAGCCTCCGGGTCGCGGGAAACTCCGGCAGCCTGTCTATAATCAAGCACGATGAAGGCTCATGTCTATGTCACTTTGAAGCGCACGGTGCTGGACGCGCAGGGCAAGACCGTCGCCGATGCCCTGCACCGGATGCAGTACCGGGGGGTGTCGGATGTGCGCCAGGGCAAGTACTTTCTTCTGACCCTGGACGACGGCATGAGCGTCGACGAGGCCGAAGCCGAGGTCGAGCGCATCGCCCGCGAGGTTCTGACCAACCCGGTCATCGAGGAGTTTACCGCCCGGGTGGAGCCTTGAGCGGCGTCTTTGCGGACCGCACCTCCCCTGCGGCGGCCGCACCCGAGCGAACCGCAGGCAGCCGCTTCGTCCGCGCCTGCCTGCGGCAGCCGGTCGACCGCACACCGGTGTGGTTTCTGCGCCAAGCCGGTCGCTATATGCCGGAGTACATGGCCGTCCGGCGCCACCACTCGCTGCTCGAAATCTGCCGCTCGCCCGAGATCGCCGCCGAGGTGACGATTACCGCGGCCGAACGGCTGGGCGTCGATGCCGCCATCATCTTTGCCGACCTTCTACTGCCTTTTACCCCCATGGGTCTCGACTTCGAGTTTGTCGCCGGCGAGGGTCCGGTCGTGCACCAGCCCATCCGCTCCGCCGCGCAGGTGCGAGCTCTGCGAACCGACCGGACCGAGGATCTCGGCTACGTGGCGCGCGCCATTGAGCGCGTGGCGGCCCACTTTGCCGGGCAGACGCGAAGCGACGATTCAGACCAGCTCGGCATTATCGGCTTCTGCGGAGCTCCGTTTACCCTGGCCAGCTACATGATCGAGGGTGGCTCCTCGCGCAACTATGTGGAGAGCAAGCGGCTGATGTACGCCTCCGCGGCCCCGGGTGCGCCGGACTCCGCCGCCTGGCCGACCCTGATGGACAAGCTGGTGACCGTGCTGGTGGAGTACGCGGGGCAGCAGGTCGAGGCGGGCGCGGACGTGATCCAGATCTTCGACTCGTGGGCCGGCGCGCTCTCGGTCGCCGACTACACGGAGTTCTGCCTCGCACCCACGACCGATCTGGTGCGCCGCGTGCAAGCAATGGGCGTGCCGGTGATTTACTTTGGCGTCGACACCGCCGCCCTTCTGCCCACCATGCGACGGACGGGCGCCGACGTTCTGGGCCTGGACTGGCGCGTCGAGCTCGACCGCGCCTGGCACGGGCTGGACTATGCGGTCGCGGTGCAGGGCAACCTGGACCCCATCGCGCTGTTCGCTCCGCCGGAGGTGCTGCGCCCACGCGTGGAGGAGGTGCTTCGGGCTGCCGCTGGAAGATCGGGCCACATCTTTAACCTTGGCCACGGGATCGTGCCTGGTACCCCGGTCGAGCAGGTCATCGACGTCGTACATTGGGTGAAGGAGCTGAGCCAGCGATGAAGCAGGCCGCACCCACCCTCGACCCGGCGCCTCCCTCCGCCACCAGTGCCGGGCACCGCTCGGAGGCCATTCTTCTGCTCGCGCACGGCACGCCGGACGTACTGGGCGAGATGGCCGAGTACCTCCATCGCGTGACCGGCGGCCGTCCCATGCCCGCCGCCGTGGTGGAGGAGCTGCAGCACCGCTACGGCGAGATCGGCCTCGCCGACACACCCGGGCCCGAGCCGCCGCCGCTGACCCGCTGGACCTTTCTGCAGTGTCATCTGTTGGAGGCCGCGCTCCAAAGAACGGAGCTCGAAGGCACCCGCGTCTACACCGGCATGCGCAACTGGCACCCGCTGATCGCCGACACGGCGGCACAGATGCGCTCCGATGGCGTCACCCGCATCAAGGCGATCTGCCTGGCGCCCCAGAACTCCCGCACCTCGGTCGGGCTCTACCGGCGGGCGCTGCTCGAAGCGGCGACCGGCTTTGAGGTGGAGTTCGTGGCCGGATGGTCGGAGAACCGGTCGCTGATCGGCGCGTTTGCGGATCGCCTATGGCCCGCCTGGGCCGAGGCCACGGCGCGTGCCGGCCGCCGCGCGCCCGTTCTGTTTACAGCGCACTCGGTTCCCTGCCGGACGATCCGGACCGGGACCACCGAGCCCGGCCGTCCTGGCGCGCCCGTTCCCGCCGACGGCATCCAGAGCTACGACTCGAACGGCACGCCCGATCCGTACCCGGTCGAGTGCAAGCGCACCGCCGCTCTGATCGCCGATCGCCTGGCGGTGGTGGGCATGACGGAGCGCGACTGGTTCTTCGCCTTCCAGAGCCAGGGCGTGGCCGGGGCGCCGTGGATCGGCCCCTCGGTCGAGGACACCCTGCGCGCGCTTGCCGCCGAGGGCCACACCCACGTCGTGCTGCAGCCGGTCGGGTTTCTGTGCGATCACGTGGAGATCCTCTACGACATCGATATCGCCTTTACCGAGACGGCCCGCGAGCTGGGCATGACGCTGACGCGTGCCGAAAGCCTGAACGATTCGCCGCTGCTGATCGAGGCCCTGGTCGAGGTGGCGACCGGTGCCTTTCGCGCCCAGGTGGACGAGCGCGGATCGGCGCCGTCCGTTGCCGCAGCCGTCTAGAATGCAGGCGTTGTGAGACGGATTGCGGTCGTCGGCGGAGGTTTGGCAGGTCTTTCTGCCGCCTACGAGATCGCGGCAAGGGTGCGCGCCGGAGCCGCCATCGAGCTGACCCTGCTGGAGGCGACCGGCCGCCTTGGCGGTGTGGTCGAGACCGTTCGGCGGGAGGGCTTCCTCATCGAGTGCGGCCCCGATGGATGGGTGACCGAGAAGCCCTGGGCGGCGGAGCTGGCCCGCGAACTCGGCCTGGCCGACGAGCTCATCGTCTCCAACGACGCCACTCGAAAGACGGGAATCCTGCTCGACGGCACGCTGCGCATGCTGCCCGACGGCATGCGAATGATGGTGCCCACCGATCTCCAGGCGGTGGAGCAGTCGGAGCTGTTCTCCGCAGCCGCCAAGCGGGCCTTTCGTGAGGAGCCAGGCCGCGCCGCCGAGCTGCGGGCCGCCGCTCCGGACGGGGACGAGAGCATCGGTAGCCTGGTGACCCGGCACTTCGGCCAGGAGGTGCTCGAGCGCGTCGGCGCACCGCTGTTGAGCGGCGTCTTTGGCGGCGATGTGGCCACGCTGAGCGCACGTGCCGTGATGGGACAGTTTGTGGCCATGGAGCGCGAACATGGCAGCCTGATCGCCGCCCTGCAGGCTCGCGCTCGCCAGGGACCGCCACAGCCGGTGTTTACCACCCTGCGCTCCGGCGTGGGCACGCTGACCGATCGGCTGGCCGCCAGCCTGCCGGCCGGGTGCGTGCGCCTGCACACCACCGTGTTGGCCATCACGCGGGAGGGCGCCGGGTGGCGGCTGACCACGGCCGCACCGGGCGGCGCAGCGTCGGTGCGGAGCTTCGACCATCTGCTGCTGGGAACGCCGGCCCACGTGACCCGACACCTGCTCCAACCGGTGGACGCCCGCGCCGCCGATCTGCTGCCCACCGAGGCAAGCTCCGCCATCTCCGTTGCGCTCGCCTTTCCTGGCGGCGAGCTCGCGCTGCCGCCGGGCTTCGGCTTCCTGGTTCCACCGGGAGGGAAGCTCGCTCTTCTGGCCTGCACCTTTGTCCATGCGAAGTTCCCGGGACGCGTGCCCCGGGGAGGGCAGCTGCTGCGGGCTTTTTTTGGCGCGGGCTCCGCCGAGCGGATGGCGGAGCGATCGGACGCAGAGCTCGCCGACCGGTCGCTCGGGGAGCTCCGCACGGTGCTCGGGCCGCTGCCCGAACCGGAGTTCTTCGTGGTGCGGCGCTGGCCCCGATCGCTGCCGCAGTACGCGGTGGGCCACGGGGATCGCATGGCCGAGCTCGATCGCCTCCTCACAGCGCATCCGGGGCTCCAGCTGCTCGGCAACGCCTACCGCGGGGTCGGCCTGCCGGATCTGATCCGCGACGGCCGGAGGGCCGGGCAGGCCGCGGTCGGCGTCGAGGTGTAGATGGTTCGGGTGCCCCATGCATCACGGTCCTATCGTGATGCGTGGGCTTCGAGGTGTGAATGGTTCGGGGCGGCCCATTCATGCGCGCGAAAGTGCCGCGCATGAATGGGGCACCTACACCCGAGGGGAAGGATGCAGAGGGTGCCCATGCATCACGGTTTCATTGTGATGCGTGGGGCTGCTCCCGCGGAACCGGCGGGCGTGAAGGGGTGCCGCTCCGCCAGCTCCCACGGACCGCCAAGGTAGTGCCATAGCAGAAGCCCGGTCGCCAGCACCTCCCGGGGCTCAAAGCTTGCGTTCAGCTGCTGCAGCAGGGCGCGGGCGGTCTCCGGCGAGACCTTGTTCTGCACCACCACGTGCGGCCGCAGCGGATGGCGGTCCTGCGGGGTGAGGTCGCCGGCAAAGGCCTCGGCCAGCTCCCGGTGCACGGCTTCGAGCTGCCGCGAGGCCAGAAAATACGCGACACCGCGGCCCAGGGATCGCACCCCCGTCACCCGCATGACGAAGCTCTGGTGCGTGGCGGAGGTCTGCTGCAGCTGCCGGGAGATCGCCGGCTCGCGCCCGAGCGTGTGAAACAGGGTCAGGTGGGCGGGAATCTGGTTGCGCTCCGGAGGGAAGTGACGCTGCCTCAGGTCTTCGAACCACCGCTGCGAGTCGGGATCCATCTCCAGGGTCAGAACGCTGGTCATGGAGCTATCCTCGCAGCCTCTGCTTCGGATCCGTTGTGACTGCACGGCAAGCCGGAAATATGACGCATTGCGATCCGCAATCTGTTTCGTACACTGAAGGGAGATGTCGACCGCACCGCCCAGCACCGCACCGCCCAGCACCGAAGCACCCGCGCCGGCCAAAAAAGGCAAACGGATCTCGCCCACGGGCATTCGGCGATCGCTGCTTCTGCGCGACTCCGTCACCTTTCTTGGTCTGACGCTGCTGACGGTGGTGCTGTTTATGGCCACGCTGTTTCTGTTCCGGTCGTTCTCCGCGCACCGGCGGGAGCTGGCCGTGCGATGGGCGGATCGCGGGCGGGCGGACCTGGCGGACAACCGGCCGGAGGGCGCCATCGTCTCCCTTCGGACCGCTCTGACCTATGCGCCGGATGAGCGCCCGTACGAGCTGCTTCTGGCGCAGGCGCTGGGCGAGGCCGGACACATCGAGGAGTCGTGGAACTACTTCACCGGCCTGTGGGACCGGCAGCCGGGCGATGGCTTCATCAACCTGAGCCTGGCGCGGCTGGCCGCCGCCAAGGGCGAAACCGGGCAGGCGGTTAATTTCTACCGCGCCGCCGTATATGGCACGTGGAACGGCGACGGCATCGCCCGCCGCAGCAGCGTGCGCCTGGAGCTGGCCCGGTACCTCATGGATCACCATGAGCTGCAGCAGGCGCGGACGGAACTGGTCGTCGCCGGCGGAAACGCGCAGCGGAATCCGGCGAGCGAGATGGCGATCGCCGGCCTGCTTGAACAGGCAGGCGACCCGCGCGATGCGCTCGACTACTACCGCCGGGCTGCGGGGGACGACCCCCACAGCATCTCCGCCCTGACGAATGCCGCGCGCATCAGCTTTGCGCTGGGCAACTTCGGGGAAGCGCGCCGCAGCCTGGATCGCGCGCTGCGCGTGGCCGAAGCCGCCAGGCCGCTCGACCCCAGCGAGGTGGCACGTCTGAAATCGCAGCAGGCACAGGTGGAACGCGTGCTCGCCCTATCGCCCTCTCCCGCGCTTTCTTCCCGCGAGCGCGTCGCCCGCCTGCTGACCGACCTGCCCATCGCGCGCGCCCGGCTGGCGAGCTGCCTCGGATCGCCGGGGATCGCGATCAGTCCGCAGCTCGCCGCGATCTCCGGCCGCTGGTCCACGGCGGAGCCGCTGATCAACCGGGGATGGCTACTGGCCGACGGATCGCGCCAGGACGACGCCGCCCAGCTGATCTTTGACACGGAGGTGGCGACCGCGAAGAGCTGCGGAGCGCCCTCCGGAGATGATGCCCTGCTGCTTCGCCTGGCTGAGCAGGAGGCCGCCGCAGCCGCCCAGCAGAATCAGACCGACCAGCCGTGAGCTCCCCCGCCCTCGCGACCAGAGACCAGAACAGGAAGTGACCGCCATCGCCACCACTGCCCAGCCGGAGACCGCCGCCGCCACCCTGACCGCGCAGGCCAAGGCCGCCCCAGCGCGCGAGGAGCGGCTGTTTCTTCTGCTCTCCATCTTTATTGGCGTCATCTCCGGTCTTCTGGTTGTCTCCTTCCGCATGGCCATCGACTGGGTCAGCGTGCTTCTTCTGGGAAGCTCACCGCAGTCGCACCAGCCGCGGCTGCTGATCGCCCCGGCGCTTGTGGGCGTGGTGATCGCCATCTTTATGCGGTGGGTCTTCCCTGGCGTGCGCGGATCGGGCGTCAACCAGACCAAGGCCGCGCTCTACATCCGCAACGGCTTCATCTCGTTCAAGACCGTGATCGGCAAGTTCTTTCTGTCGGCGCTGGCCATCGGTGGCGGCTTCTCGCTCGGCCCCGAGGACCCGTCGCTGCAGATCGGCGCGGGCGTCGCCTCGCTGATCAGCCGGCGCGTCGGCATGAGCCGCGAACGCCTGCGCATCTTTGCGCCCATCGGCGCGGCCGCCGGCCTGGCTGCCGCCTTCAACGCGCCCATCTCCGCCATTCTGTTCGTCATCGAGGAGGTCATCGGGCAGTGGTCGGCCGCCGTGCTTGGGTCGATCGTGCTTTCGGCCGTGTCGAGCGTGGTGGTCGCCCGCGCCTTTTGGGGCTCGGAGCCCATCTTTCGCATCCCGCAGATCAACCTCCGGGACTTTCGCGAGTTGACTGCCTACGCCATTCTCGGCTTTGTTGGCGGATTTATCTCGCTGTTCTTCGCCAAGTTCCTGGGCTGGCTGCGGCCCCTGGTGCGCCGTGGGCCGGAGTGGCAGCAGATGTTTCTGCCTCCGCTGGCCGGCCTCATGGTCGGCGCCATGGCCTACTTCGGCCTGCCGCAGGTGATGGGCGCGGGCTACGACGCCATCGACCAGGCCATGCACGCGCAGTTCGCCTGGAAGATGCTTCTGCTGCTGGCGCTTTTTAAGATCATCGCGACGACGGTTTCGTTTTCGAGTGGCACCCCGGGCGGCATGTTCGCGCCCACACTGTTTGTCGGCGCCATGCTGGGCGCGGCCGTCGGTTCGGTCGAGAAGATCTACTTCCCACACCTCACCGGATCGATCGGCTCCTACGCCCTGGTCGGCATGGGTGTGCTCTTTGCCGCCTTTCTGCGCGCTCCGCTTACCAGCGTGTTCATGGTGCTCGAGGTCAGCGGCAACTACTCCATCATTCTTCCGGTCATCCTCGCCAACACCATCGCCTACCTGCTTTCGCGCTCGCTGCAGCCGGTGCCGATCTTTGAGGTGCTTACGCACCAGGACGGCCTGGACCTCCCTTCGATGGAGGAGCAGCGCGAAGAGTCGTACCTCCATCTCGAAGACGCTCTGCAGCCGGTGGCGGTGCCCGTGCTGCAGGGTTCCGAGAAGGTAGAGGACGCCGAGCACGCGCTCGAACAGTACGGTAGCCAGGACGGTGATGCCGCGGTTCTGATCCACTGCCGCGACGGTCTGTGGTACAGCGCGCGCCGCATCGAGCTGGACAAGCTGTTCAAGGACGCGCCCTCGCCCACGGCGACGTTGAACAGCCTGATCGGGCCGGAGCGCACGCCCATCCTGTTTCCGGACCTGCCGCTGTCGAGCGCCCTTCCTCACTTTCAGCGATGGCCGCTGTTGCCGGTTACCAACCGTGCCATGCGCGGCGCGCTCGAGGGCGAGGTGACGCTCGACGACGTGCTGCACCGCTACCAGCAGCGGGGGCAGTAGCCGCTCTCGAAGCCGCGCCCGGACCGCTCTGGATGCCGCTCGCGCCGCGGCGGAAGCCCCCGGCCGGGCCGCTCGCGACCGGCTCTGGCGGGTGCTGCGTGTGATAATAGGGCATTGTGTCCAACGCCTCGCGGCCCTTCCGATCGCTGTTGTTTCTGCTCTCCCTGGCCGTTGCTGGCTGCCATGCACAGGCTGCGCCCGCAGCCGGATCACGGCTGTCTCCCGAGCTCGCGCGCCGCGTCGAGGTCCTGATCCGATCGACCGCCAACGTCCCGCCGAACTACTCCATCCAGATCGGGCCGCGGGAGCCGAGCGACGTTCCCGGCTACAGCAAGGTCGAGGTGAACTTCACGGCTGGTGGAAAATCCAGCAAGCCGGTCGCGTTTTTGATCTCCGGCGACGGAAAGACGCTGGCGCAGTTCACCAAATACGACATCTCCCAGGATCCCAAGCGGATGGTGAGCGCGGAGGGCCGCCCGGCACGCGGTGGACCGGCGGACGCTCCCGTGGTGATCGTCGGCTTCGACGATCTGGAGTGCCCCTTCTGCGCCAAGATGCACGCCGAACTCTTTCCCGCCCTGCTTCAGCGCTATGGCAACCGGGTCCGCATCGTCTACCGCGACTTCCCGCTCGACCAGCACCCCTGGGCGATGCGCGCTGCTGTGGACGCCAACTGCCTGGCAGCCCAGACCACGCCCGGATACTGGAGCTTTGTCGACAATGTGCACGAGCATGCCGGCGATCTGGGTGGCTCGGAGAAGAGCCTGTCGAAGGCCAATGACACCCTGGACCAGACGGCGCGCGGCGCGGGCAAGGCACAGAACGTCGACATGGCCACGCTTGACAGCTGCATCAAGAAGCAGGACACCGCGGCCATTCGGGCCTCCATCAAGCAAGGTGAGTCGCTGGGAGTCGATTCGACTCCGGCCCTCTTCATCAATGGCGAGAAGCTGCAGGGCGCGTATCCGGTCGAAGACGTCTACCGCATGATCGACAATGCGCTGGTCGCTTCGGGGCAGACGCCACCCCCCGCTCCCAAACAGGACGACGCCTCCCACCCCACCAACTCTCCAGGGAAGCCCGGCACCGAATGACCGATCTCGCCCCCGCCGGCCGGCTGACCGCCGCCCCTCGTCGCCTCTTCGCGCTTGCGGCCTTCTGTGGGGTTGCGCTCGTCCCGCTCTCCGGCTGCCACCGCGGGCACAACGCGGATGTGCTCGCCACCGTCAACGGCCACGCCATCACCCGGCCGGAGGTGGACCGCATGTACGCCACCCAGCTCAGCAGCGCACAGGGGCAGCCGACGACCGGGGACCAGGCTGCCGCCCTTCGGTTGCAGGCACTGCGCGAGCTGATCGACGAGGAGATCGTGGAGCAGCGCGCCGCCAAGATGAACCTGACGGCGACCAACGAAGAGGTGAACGCGAAGCTGGCCGAGATGAAGGCGCCGTACACCGAGGAGCAGTTTGCGGATCGCCTGAAGGCCTCCAACCACACGCTTGACGATGTGAAGCACGATCTCCGGCGATCGATCACGATCGACAAGCTGCTGAACAAGGAGATCAACTCCAAGATCACCGTCACCGATGCCGAGATCGCGAGCTACTACGCCGCGCACAAGGCGGAGTACAACCTGCTCGAACCGGTCTACCGTCTGGCGCAGGTGCAGGTGACGAGCATCCCATCGGCGCAGCCCGGCAATCTGCAGGGATCAAAGGCCACCAACGACGCCGACGCGCGCAAGAAGATTCAGGCTCTCAAGAATCGCCTGGACAGCGGGGAAGACTTTGGCATGATCGCCATGAACTTTTCGGAAAACCCGGAGACCGCCTCCGCCGGCGGTGACATGGGCTTCGCCACCGAGGCTCAGCTTCGCGCCGATCCCGCCGTCTACAGCGCCGTCACGAAGCTGAAGCCCGGCCAGATCACCGACATCCTGCCGGTGCTCGATGCGCAGACCAAGAAGCCCGTCGGGTACGCCATCTACAAGCTGCTGGCGCGCGAGCCCGCCGGCCAGCGCGACCTGAACGACCCCGGTGTGCAACAGGCCATTCGCGAACAGATCCACGACGGCCGGTCGCAGCTGCTGAAAAATGCCTACTTCGAGATGCTGCGTGACCAGGCCAAGGTCCAGAACTTCCTGGCCGAGCAGATCTTCGCCCGGGACGCCAAGTAGCTGCCACCCCGCTGTCGCCGCATCTGACTTCCCTGCCACACTTTCTCCCGAAGAGGTCTTGCTATGAGTCAACCGTCCCGCCGCGTCCGCTTTGCCATTCTCGGCTTCGGGCACCATGCGGTACGCCGCCTGGTTCCCGCCTTTGCTCCCTCCCAGCAGGTGGAGCTCACCGGCCTGTGGCGGCGCGACCTCGAAGCCGCGACAAAAAACGCCGAGGAACTGGGCATTCCGCACGTCTTTCGCAGCCGGGAGGAGCTCTGCGCCTCACCGGAGGTGGACGCCGTCTTTATCACCTCGCCGGACTCCAAACATAAGGAAGACACGCTTTTGGCACTGCGCAGCGGAAAGGCGGTGCTGTGTGAGAAGCCGCTGGCCATGAACGCCGCCGAGGCGAGCGTCATGGTCAATGCCGCCTTTGCCTCCCGCCTTCTGTTTGGCGTGGCCCAGAACTTTCGCTGGAACCGATCGCTCGAGTGGATGCGCGACAGGGTGGCTGAGGGCCGCATCGGCGATCCGCAGATGGCCGCCTCCGAGTTCTGCTACCCGGCCCAGAACGCGCCGCGCAAGTGGATCACCGATCCCACGCTGGCGACCGGCGGCCCCATCGGCGATGTTGGCGTCCACTGCATCGATGCGCTGCGCTTCGTGCTCGACCAGGACCCTCGCAGCGTCAGCACGCTGGCCCGGCAGGACGCCCAATCCGGCCGCGTCGAAGCCTTTGCCAACCTGCAGATGGAGATGTCTGCCGGCAGCCTCGGCAGCGTCACCGTCAGCGCGCGTGCGGCGTATCGCACGTCGGTCGAGATCACGGGCAGCGACGGCATCCTGAGTGCGGAGAACGCTCTGTCGGTCGACCGTCCCGTCGAGATGGTGCACCGGCGCGGCGGCGAGATTGTCGAGCAGGTCACCGTTTCGAACGCCGACGGCTACACCCGCATGCTTGACAGCTTTGCCGCCGCCCTGCACGGGGGTGAGCCCTTCCGCGCCACGGGCGAGGACGGCCTGCGCAACATGCGCGCGCTCGACGCCGCCTACCGCTCCTGGGGCAGCGGCCGCCGCGAGACCGTGTAGATGCGCACCGCGCCCGCGCGGCACATCTAACCCTCCATGAAGGCGAAGTCCGCATCGTCGGGGAAGACGGCTGCGTTTCTTGCGGTGGCGGTGCTTGCCAACAGCTTCGGCAACCTGCTGCTGGCGATGGCGATGGACCGAATGCCGGACTTCTTTGCCGTCAGCTTTCCGCACTATCTGTATCTGCTGCTGGCGAATCCGTACCTCATTCCCGGCACGGTGCTGAGTGCGCTTTACATGCTGGCGCAGCTTTCGCTGTTCTCCTGGGCCGATCTCAGCTTTGTGGTCCCCGTCATCGCCTCGTCCTACGTCGTCACCGCTGTGCTGAGCCGGTTCATCCTCCACGAGCCGGTTGAGCTGGAGCGCTGGCTGGGCGTGGTGCTGATCTCGATCGGCGTGGCCCTGGTGGCGGGAACGCCGCATACCACGACCGAGATCGCCGCCGCCGAGGTCGAGCGGATCCAATGATCCTGACCTGGCTGTTGATCCTCCTGACCGTCGTCGCGGGCTCCTGCGGCGACGTCTTCTGTGCCAAGGGCATGGCCAGCGGAGAGGAGGTAAGGGGCGTCCGTCTATCGGGCCTAGGACGCCTCGTGCGGTCGATCGTGACGCGCCGCATGATCATCCTCGGTGGCCTCTGCGATGCCATCAGCTTCTTCGCTCTGCTGGCGCTGCTCTCGGTCGCGCAGCTCAGCATCGCGGTCCCGGCCACGGCCCTGTCGTTCGTTCTGGACACCCTGGGAGCGCGCTTCGTCCTCCACGAGCAGGTGCACTGGAGGCGCTGGCTGGGCGTGCTGTTTGTGAGCGCGGGTGTGCTTCTAACGGTGCAGTCGGGCCATCACAAGGCGCTACGCGGGCCCGGCACCGCCGCCGTTTCGTCCACCGTGAAGACCCACTAGCACCAGGCCGGAGACAACCAGCGCGGTTCCGGCGGCCTTGATGGTGAGCGCCCACTTGCTGAAGTCCTCCTGAAACCACTGCGGACGCCACCGGGTGATGGCGTACGCTCCCACAAAGACCACGACGTAGCGCACGCCGGAGATCGCCTCCACCACGGCCGGGTTGGCGCGGCTGACCGCATAGACCACCAGGAACGAGCCCACGCCCGCCAGAAACCGGTTCAGGAAGTAGCCCACCCGGCTGCGCGGCTGCTCTTCGCCGCCGGGATCGGGATGGAGGATCTCCCGCCGCCAGGAGGGCGGAATCAACATCGCCATGGCTCCGGCAAAGGTGCCGAAGGTGAAAAACACATAACCGGAGATGAACTTGGCTTCGTTGAACGCGATCTTCTGCAGCACATTGGTGAGGCCAAAGAACAACGACGCCAGAAGGATGCGCGGCAGCATCTTTTTGAGCGGCACCTTTTCCGCGAAGAACATTAGAAATCCGCCGCTGGTCATCAGGATGAACCCGGTGAGCTGACCGTCGAGCCGCGCGCCCAGCAGAGGGATCGCCAGAAGAACCGTCGCCACCGGCGCGAAGCCGCCCATGGCGGCCAGCTCTTCAGAGGCTTCGCCGGCTTTGAGCGCGGCGTAGTAGAACCAGGTCGCGATCAGATCACAGAGGCCGGCGGTAAACGCGATCGCTGCCGTCTTCCACGACGGCATGTGAAATCCGAAGAAGATCAGAACCAGGCCGAAGACGGAGATCGCTCCCAGCCAGAAGACATAGGAGGCAAGGCTCTGCATGCCCTTCTGCTGCAGCAGCACCTTGTCCCACACCAGCGAGATGCCGACCAGACCGTGGGCGATGATGGCGATCAGGATGCCATTCAGCGCGATGGATTCGATAAAGTGCATGGCTTCTCCAGACGCGGGCGAGATGTGTGCCGCGGTCCACTCAGCCCGACCCGGATCGGGCTCTGCCCGGCTCCCCCGGCGAGGGTTTCAGGTACAGGATATCGACCGTGACCAGGACCACCGCGGCAAACGGCGCCGCAACCGCGACGCCCAGAACGCCGCCAAAGCCCCAGAAGAAGAGCTGAAACAGAATGGTCAGAATCGGCGGGAGACGCACCGCTCTCTTCTGCACCAGCGGCGTCAGGACGTAGCCTTCCATCAGGTGCACACCGCAGTAGAGCAGAAAGACGTACAGCGCGGTGCGCGGGCTGTTCTGCAGCGCAAGCAGGACGGCCAGCAGACCGGAGAAGGCGGAGCCGACATAGGGCACAAAGATAAGCACGCCGGTCAGCAGCCCCAGCGTGAACGCCAGCGGAACGTGGAGCAGGAAGAGGCCGACGAAGCTGCAAACTCCCAGCACCGTCATGGGAATGAGCTGGCCGAGTAGCCAGGAGCGCAGCACGGCGGCGACCTTTGCGCTGAGTGCCCGGGCCGGCGCGCGTCGCTGACGCGGCAATAGCGCCAGGATGCCCTCTCGGTAGCTTGCCGGATTGAGCGCTCCGAAGAAACCGATTACCAGCACAACCACCAGGTCGGCCGTCGTCTGAACTGCCTCCTTGGCGACCAGCGTCATACGGCCACCCGTCCCGAGCATGGCACGGTGGAGCAGGTCAAGCAGCGACGAGCCCCACGGCCTCTGCTGCAGGTAAGCCCTTGCGCTTCCGATGGCACCCGGCAGCTGCGAGACGACCGCGGAGATCTGCGACACCGCCCGGGGAACCAGCAGAAACCCGGCCAATGCCGTCAAACCCGCCAGCGCAAGCAGGGTTAGAAGGTAGGACGGAAGCTGTTTGAGCCGGGTATGACGAGCCACCCAGCTTGCGGCGGCGTGGAGCACGACCGAGAGCAGCAGACCGGCAAAACAGAGCAGCAGCAGGCGCCACTCAAACCAGACGAACAGACCCAGCAGGATGGAGCCTGCTGCCCGCACCAGGAGGTCTTCCGGGCTGCGGGTCTCGGTCGTGGCGGGTGGCTCAGATCGCTCTGGGGGCATGCCTCAGGAACCCATTCCCAGCGAAGGCCACCTTTGCAGCGCACACAAATGGGGCGGAAAGGAGCGAAGAGATGGTCAGGACGGATTGGGGCGACAGGGGCAGGCCGGTCAAAAACGTCTTACCCGCCCGCCCATGCCCGTTTAGGCGTTGATGAGCTTCTTGATGGGCGAAAAGCCGTAGATGCCAGAAAGGATCGTAAAGGCCGCGGCTCCGGTCAGAACTCCCTTCCAGGTGTAGTTCAGCGGCGCGAAGATGGCTGCCGCGGCGGCGGCCGAACCGATGCCGTAGCGCCACTTCTGTTCGGTTTCGCTCAGGGGAAACTGTGCCTTTGCTTCGTCGACGTAGGTGCCGATGTTGCTCATCTTCAGGTACTCCTTTTCTTGTTTGCCAAAGTGGACGTGCTCAGAGTTGGCTGTCGAGCTTGTCGCATTCTCTGTTCTCTTCGTGTGATGCCATCAACGGACACCGCGTTCAGGCACAGGCCGGAGTGCCCCCCGCCCGCTGAGGATCTGCAGGAGCGTTCCGAGGCGCGATGAGAGGTGTTATGGCCGGGCGGCGCTTGTCCAGGCTGCGGCGGACGAGGCTTCGACGGATGGCGACTGCGCGGTCGCCGGGGTGGAGGCGAGGTACCGTCCGGGGCTGCCGGCCGGTCGGCGCTGCCCGCGGTACACGCTGATGTGGAAGCAGGACTGCTGAAACTCCTCCTCCACATCGATCCGGCCAGCTTCCATGCCGTTCAGCAGGGCTCCGCGCATCCACGCAATCTCGGCCAGGGACATGCCTCGCTTGGCAAGATCCACGGCCTGGCCGGTCAGGTGCGGCGAGGCCGTATCGCCCTCGGCCGGGGCGGCGTTGCCGTTGCGGCGCATCAGCTTCTGCTGAAACTCCACCGTGCGCACGGCGGAGTTGACCTGCAGCGGCGTGCCGAAGCGGGCAAAGTGGGCTTCCGCCAGCTCGGTCAGGAACTGCGCGACCCAGGGCCGGCAGAAGCGGCGATCGGGCGGAAGCCGGGGGTCCACGTTCAGCGCGCGGCTCACCGGCAGCCTCACCAGCTGCCCTTCCCGGCGCTTGTCGAGCAGGTCGTCGTCGTTGAGGATGCGCTCAAGGCCAGCCTGGTCTGCCATCACGTTCTGGTGCACCAGGATCTCGTGCGAGCCGAACAGCGGCGCGGGCATGGCAAAGCGGTTGCGAACGGTCCGCAGCACCGGCAGGATGAGCGGCTGCGCGACCGCCTCGGCTAGGCTGGCGGATCGGAGCCGCGCCACAAGCGTACGGCGCCCACGGTTCAGCGCGGACGCGGCCCTCCGGGAGCTTGCGCGGCCACGTCCCATGCTCCGGATCGGCCGGCCGACCTGCCGCGCGGAGATCGTCCGGCGGAGGCGCAGCGGCACTCGCTTCCCGTGGGGCTCGGCCCACTCGGGCGAGCGGACGTGCCCCGAATGCGCGCGCGGCGCACGGGTGGCGTGAGCGCCCCCGTGCCTCGAGGTGGGCCGGTGAACCGGCCTGGACGCAAACGCAGTCAGGCATAGGCTCAGCACCAACAGCAGCGCGGGAAGCCGAAAAAACATAGGGCATGTGGAGGCGCGTGAGACTGCGCCAGAGCACCTCCTATGCTATGGTCTCCAGGGCTCAAACCGCTGCGGGAACGAGAGATACGGGTTGGCAAGAGGGATTCCCGGATCGCGGTTGCACCCGGCCTTCAGCGGACCTGGCCGTCTATCTCCGAGCCACTCTCGCCTGCTGCCGAGCCCTTAATGGCAAAGACCCGGACGCTGGCCGCATAGCGGTTCACATCATGCTCGCGCAGAAGCTCCGCCAGATCCTCGTGCAGCGTGGAGCTGGCCGCCGCGGGCGGCGCACAGCAGGAGGAGCTCGCGTCGAGCACCGCGAAGGGGCTCGCGCCCGCTGGCTGGGTCGCCATCTCCGCAGCAGGGGAGCAGCAGCCGCTCTGCCCCTCCACGGCCGCATAGGCATTCAGGTCGGCGCCCGTGTCGACCACCTCGACGGCCGCGAATCCGGCCTCCAGCAGCTCCTGCTGGTAGGTCTCGACGCCGATCGCCCCGGCGATGCAGCCCACATACGCGGCCATGCTGTCTCGCAGTGCCTCCGGCAGATCGCATTTCAGGGCAATATCACTCACGGCCAGCCGGCCACCGGGCCGCAGAACGCGGGCGATCTCGCGAAAAACGGCCGGCTTATCCGGCGCGAGGTTCAAAACGCAGTTGCTGATGACGCAATCGACGGAGCTGTCGGCGAGCGGCAGATGGCTGATCTCCGCCAGATGGAAGTCGACGTTGGCGTAGCCGCCGGCGAGCGCATTGCGTCGCGCGCGCTCGACCATGGCGGGCGTCATATCGATGCCCACGGCGCGTCCCTCGGGCCCGACCTGCGCCGCCACGAGAAAGACATCCATGCCGCCGCCCGAGCCCAGGTCCACCACCACCTCCCCCGGACGCAGGTGCGCCTTGGCGACCGGATTGCCGCAGGAGAGTCCCAGGTTGGCCGCCGCCGGCACCGACCGCAGATCGTCAGGCGAGTAGCCGAAGGCTTCGGCGATCTCCCGCACGCCCGCGTGCTCGCCCGACAGATCACTCGACGCCACCGAGCCGTACTTCGACCGCACCATCTCCAGCACACCGTCCGCCATCGCTGCCTCGCTTTCCCCTGCTTCTCTCCGTGTCTGCTCTCTTGTCTCCCAGGTCTTTTACGAGGCCAGTCGCTTGCGCTGGATCTCGATAAAGACCGGAATCAGCCCCACCGCGGCGGGAGTGACCCCCGGAATGCCGCGCGCCTGCCCCAACGTGCGCGGACGGATACGGCCGAGCACCTCCTGCATCTCGCGCGACAGCCCGCTCACCGCCGTGTAGTCGAACCACTCCGGAATCTCGAGCGCCTCGTCGCGCTTCAGCCGCTCCATCGACCGGCGCTGCTGGTCGAGGTAGCCGGCGTATTTGATCTCGGTTTCAACGGTTTTGAGCTCGATCCGCACCCACGAGGGCACATTGCCCCCGTTTGCCTGGATGCTCTCGACCCACGGCCGCAGCACCTCCCCGGCGCCCGCCAGCAGCTGCCCAAGCAGAACCGCGAGCTCCTCGAGCACCACCTCCGGCCGACGGAGAAACTGTGCCAGCGTCTGACCCTTCAGGCCGGCGGTGTCACCGGGCAGCCTGGCCAGCAGCCGCTCGGGCACATCGCCCTCGCGCAGCCGCGTGGTCTCGAGCAGCTCCCGGAAGACGCGCGCGCGTTCGACCCGCGCCTCGAACTCCGCCCAGGTCCGGTCGTCGATCAGGCCCAGCCTGCGGCCGTAGCCCATCAGGCGGCGGTCGGCGTTGTCCACTCGTAGGTGGAGCCGGAACTCCGCGCGCGAGGTAAACATCCGGTAGGGCTCGTTGGTGCCCTTGGAGATGAGGTCGTCGATCAGCGTTCCAATGTAGGCCTCGGTGCGGTCGAGCGTGAAGGGGGGCTCGCCTCGCACGGCGAGCGCGGCGTTGATGCCGGCCATCAGACCCTGGCAGGCCGCCTCCTCGTATCCGCTGGTGCCGTTGATCTGCCCGGCGAGGTAGAGCCCGGAGTACTTCTTGACGCGCAGCGTGCGGTCGAGCTCGGTCGGGTCGATGGCGTCGTACTCGATGGCGTAGCCGGGCCGCAGCATCTCCGCGTTCTCAAGGCCGGGGATGGAATGAACGATGGCCGCCTGCACCTCCATCGGCAGCGACGTACTCATGCCGTTGACGTAGACCTCGTGCGTGTTCAGGCCCTCGGGCTCGAGGAAGAACTGGTGCTGCGACTTGTCGGGGAAGCGCACCACCTTGTCCTCGATGGACGGGCAGTAGCGCGGTCCGATGGCCTCGATCTGCCCGGTGTACATGGGCGAGCGGTGGACGTTGTCGCGGATCAGGCGCAACGTCTCGGGCGTGGTGATGGCGATATAGCAGGAGACCTGCCGCAGCGGGATGCGGCGGGTGCGCAGCGAAAACGGCGTCGGGTCGCGGTCGCCGGGCTGCTCCTCGAAGCGGCTCCAATCGATGGTGCGGCCGTCCAGCCGCGGCGGCGTTCCGGTCTTCAGGCGGCAGCCGCGCAGGCCCAGGCGCTTCAGCGCCTCGCCCAGCAGTTGGCTGGCGGGCTCGCCCGAGCGGCCGGCGGTGTACTGCTGCTCGCCGCAGTGGATCAGGCCGTTCAGAAAGGTGCCGGTGGTCACGACGGTCGAACGCGCGTGGATCTCCCGGCCGTCGCGCAGGCGCACGCCCCGGACGATCGTTCGCGGTGCGGACGTCGCCTCGCCGCGGATGGTGGCGGGGGCTGATTCCGTCTCTTCAACGATCAGGTCCGTCACCTCGGCCTGCTTGATGAACAGGTTCGGCTGCGCCTCCAAAACCTCGCGCATCTTCACCCGATAAAGCGCTTTATCGCATTGCGCACGGGGCGACCACACGGCCGGCCCGCGCGAGGTGTTCAGCAGGCGAAACTGGATGCCGGTCGCGTCGGCGACCTCGCCCATGACGCCGCCGAGCGCATCCACCTCCCGCACCAGATGCCCCTTGGCGATGCCGCCGATGGCCGGATTGCAGCTCATCTGCGCGATCAGGTCGAGATTCAGCGTGAAAATGGCGGTGCGCAGCCCCATGCGCGCGGCGGCGACCGCGGCCTCGCAGCCGGCGTGCCCCGCCCCGACCACCACCACATCGTATTGCTCGGTAAACGCCACAGGGATATCTTAGCTGCCCGGCTCGCCCGGGGTTCTCTGGGGGCGTTGCGAGGGCCAGTTGGCTGGGCCAACCTCGCGAGCAAACCCTTCGGCACCCTGAACCCACGTCTCAAAATCGAGACGTGGGGCACCCTGTCCCTGCGGCATTGGGAAAGGATGAATCATTCACTCACCATGACACGGAGCCCACTTTCCATGGAGGGATTTGAGCGTACGGGTCGGGGTCCGAGGGTGCGGGTGCCCCACATCTCGACTCTGAGATGTGGGTTCACCGGCTGCGAGAGCGCCGCCGGCAGCTCCGTTCACCCCAGGCCCGGCTCCGGCGGCGGCTGGTGCGCGGCCGCTCCGAAGCGGAACGGCGGCGGCTCCACCATGGGGATATCCGGGATGGTGTTCGGAGAAGCTGCCGGGATGTCCTCCAGCGGCAGACTCCCAAGCTCCTCCAGCACCGACAGCACCGCATCGACGCATTCGGGATCCAACCGGCGGGGCGCCTTCAAAAGAAGCTGTTCCTGGATCTCCGCCGGGGTGAGGTCCTGCCGGTAGGACCGGCTCTCCATCATGGCGCTGAAGACGTCGGCGACGGTCAGGATGCGCGACTCGATCGAGAGTTGATCGCCAAGGAGGTGAAACGGATATCCGCTGCCGTCGAGTTTTTCATGGTGCTGTCCGGCGAGCACGGCGATCTCGCTGAAGGCGGGGACGCGGGAGAGGATCTGCTGGCTGAGAACCGGATGGCGGTGAATGGTCTCCCACTGCTCGCTGGTGAGCGGGCCCCGTTTGTCGAGGATGGTGTTGGGAACTCCCAGCATGCCGATGTCATGCAAAAGTGCGGCGCGCCGGACGACGTCGACGCGATCGGGCGCAAGTCCCATGGCGTTGCCGACGAGGACCGCCGCCTCGGTCGTTCCCACCGCATGGCGAAAGGTAAATGGGCTCTTGGCATCCACAACGTCGGCAAATCCGCTGCAGATCAGATCGATCTCGCGTGCGGCAAGCGCGGTGGAGCTCCCGGGATCGAGCGCGAGCACGGCGGGTTGCAGCGAGGCGGGGTCGCTGCCGGGCAGGCACTGACCCCAGAGCATGCCCTGCCGGTTCAGGCTTTCGGCCGCGCGGACGAGGTCCGGGTCGTACCATGTGCCGGAGCGTTCGGCGAGCACATCCATGGACCTGGCCGGGCCAAACTCGGTGCAGAACAGATCCAGGTGCTGGGCCACCGCGCAGATACGACCCAGAAGGGGGATCTGCCCCGCGACCAGGTGATCGGGCAGACCGTGGCCGTTCCAGTGCTCGTCCAGCGAGTACACGGCGGCGCAGGTCTCGATGCCCATGCCCAGCTTGTGCAGAATGATGGCGCCACGCTCGCATCGCTCCTCAATCACCTCGGCGGTCAGATTCCCGGGGGCACGGATCATGCGATAGACCTGGCGGATGCGGTTCCACACGCCCGCCGTGGGCGCGACGTTGTTCCAGACAAAGCTGAGCGCCTCGCTGTTGGGCCGGCCGAGCTTTTCCCGGTCGATGAACTTGAAGTTCTGCTTGACGGCCTGGTCGTCCGCGGCAAACGCGCTGCTCATGCGCGCGGAGTTGCTGCTGCAGCCGATGTCTTTCAGCATAAGCGCGTAGTACAGGCTGGCGAGCGCCTGTTCGGACAGGCCGATCTCCCTGCCGACGCGCATCCCCAGAAGACAGGCGCGGACCGAGTGGCCGGGACGGGCGCCCTCTGTGGTATCCAGGGCGAACGAGAGCGCAGACAGGATCTCTCCCAGCGTGACAGACTGGCCAGCAGCACCATTGGAAGAAGATTTGGCCATGACAGGGCAGCACTCCTGGTCCAGACGGAGCGGGCATTTCCAGCCGCCACAGGATTTCCGCGCGACCGGCACATCTCACGACCCCCGGTTCGGGAGGGAGGTGCAAGCTGTTCCCACAACGGCGAGCGTGGACTTGCCGACGTGAGGATATCACCTTCCGCGGTGTGACCGGGCTCGGAGGTGCGCTGCAGGAACTGGTTGGAGGCTCCGGACGGGGAGGTGTGCTGTTGATCTCCGAAGCTCCAGCCGCGGAATAGGATAGGGAAGAGCCCGCAATGCAGCGTTCGCCGCCGCAAGCCTTACCGGTTGCGTTGGTGCCTATCTCCTAACAGGGTTGCCATGCCCGAGAACACCGCACAAATCGTCAAGAGCCAGGCCGACATCGTTCGCGTGATCGGCGAATATGTCCGCCTGCGCAAGACCGGCGCCCAGAACTACACCGGCCTGTGCCCGTTCCACAAGGAAAAGACCGGCTCGTTTTCTGTCAATGCGACGCACGGCTACTTCTACTGCTTCGGCTGCCATGAGAAGGGCGACGTCTTCACCTTTGTGATGAAGCTCGAGTCCGTCTCCTTCCCGGAGGCGGTCCGCCTCGTGGCCGGCAAGTGCGGCATTGCCCTCCCCAAGCGCGAGTTCGCCTCCCCCGAGGAGGCGCGCGAGGCCGGCCTGCGACGGCAGCTGGTGGACCTCCACGAGGCGGCTACGCAGTACTTTCAGCAGGCGCTGCAGACGCCCGGTGCGACGCGCGCCCGCGAATATCTCACCGGCCGCGGCGTTAGCCCGCAGACCCTCCAGCAGTTCCGCATCGGATGGGCGCCGGACGACTTCAACCACATGCGCGAGCAGCTGCGGCCGCACTTCTCCGAGGAGGTCCTGCGCGCCAGCGGCCTGTTCAGCGCGAAGGAGCAGGCCGACGGCAGCCCCGGTCCGATGTACGCGCGATTTCGCGGCCGGGTGACCTTTCCCATCGCCAACGAGGGCGGCAAGGTGATCGCGTTTACCGCCCGCGCGCTCGACGCCGCGACCCCCGACGGCAAGCCGCTGGCCAAGTACATGAACTCGCCCGAGACGCCGCTCTACACCAAGGGGCACGTGCTCTTCAACCTGGACAAGGCCAAGGCGGAGATGCGCTCGCACGACTTCGTGCTTCTGGTGGAAGGCCAGATGGACGCGATCTCCGTGTATATGGCGGGGGTGAAGAACGTCATCGCGACCTCCGGCACGGCGTTTACCGAGCCGCAGGTGCGGCTGCTGGGGCGCTTTACCAAGCGCGTGGTGGTGAACTTCGACCCAGACGCCGCGGGCGCCAACGCCGCCGAAAAATCCCTGGCGATGCTGATCGAGGAGGGCTTCCAGGTCAAGGTGGTCACGCTTGAAGGCGGCATGGACCCGGACCGCTTTGTCCGGGAGCGCGGCGTCGAGGCCTACATGGCCGCGCTGCGGGGCGCCCGCCGCCACGCCGACTACCTGATCGAGCGAGCCCGGCAGCAGTTTCCCGCGCGCACGCCGGAGAGCAAGGTCCGGGCGATGAACTTTCTTCTGCCGCATATCCAGCGGCTGCCCAACGCTCTTGAACGTGACGAGTTTGTGCTGGATGCGGCGCAGAAGCTCGGGATCGAGTCAGCCATTCTGCGGCAGGAGCTTCGCCAGGCCGTCGCCGGGCGCGTGGCCAGCGTGCCCACCTACCGCCCGGAGGAGCGCCTGAGCGAGACCGAGCGGGTTCTTCTGCGCGCTCTGACCTTGCCTGAGGGCAACGCGGCCCGCGATCTGGCCGCCGCACACCTCCAGGAGCACCCCGGCTGCTATGAGAATTTGCCGTCTGCGGCTCTGCTGGAGTCGCTCGCCGGTGCGCCCTGCCCGGAGAACCCGCTGGACGCGGCGCCGGACGACGCGAGCCGGGCCATGCTGGCGCGCGCACTCGAGGAGATGGTCGTGCCGCCGGCCGAGGCTCGCGCTACCCCGGCGCCCGGCCTCGCCGTGGAGGTTCGTAGCGCGCTCGGCACCCTTCGCCGCCGCGAGCTCGAGCGCCGGCAGCGCGAGCTCCGCGCCATGATGGCCGAGGCCGACCGCCGCGGCGACAGCGAGGCCACGCTGCGGCTGGCCCAGCAGAAGGTGCTGGCCGACCGGGCGCTGCGCGAGCTCGCCGCCGAGCCCGTCCCCCGATAGCGGCAGACCCCCTTTCGCCGCTGGGCAAGTAAAATGAGCCCCGGAGCTCTCGTAGCCGGACCTCATGGCCATCTTCAGCCGCATTCTCAAGAACCTTGGAGCCATGGTGACCGGGCGCGCCGTCACCATCATTCAGCAGCTGGTTATCACGCCGGTGTTTATCGGGCGCTACTCCATCGCGCTGTTTGGCGAATGGGGCGTGCTTTCCGGAGCGGTGGGCGCCCTTGGAATGCTGAACTTCGGCGTTCAAACCTATATGAATCAGGACCTTGCGGTGCGCTACGGGCGCGGGGAGCTCGAGGGCTACCGCATCCGGCAGTCGACCGCGCTGCGTCTGCTGATCGGCGTCATCCTGGTTGCCGGAACGCTTCTGCTGAGCCTGTTTTTTCTGCCGCTCGACCAGTGGCTGAAGCTCGACATCGGCCGCCGCACCACGCAGCTGACGGCGTATCTGCTGGCCATGCAGGTGCTGCTGAATATTCTGAACGGTTACGTGGCGGGCATCTTTATGGGGGTGGGACTGGCGCACCGTGGAGCGCACTGGAACAACTTCCAGGCCATGCTGACGACGCTGTGCCTGCTGGGCTGCGTCGCGCTGCACCTGCCGTTTCCGGTGCTGGCCGGCGTTCAGGTGCTCACCATGACGACCGCGATCGTCTGTGTTTTGATCGACATCCGCCGCACGGCGCCTGACGTCTTTCCTTCCCTGCGCTACTGGGACGGAGCGGCCGTCCGGGAGATGCTGCGGCCCTCAGGCTACTTTGGCCTGCTGACCCTGTGCTCCTTTCTGACCTACCAGGCACCGCTGATTGTGCTGCAGCGTGCCCTGGGACCGGCCGTGGTTGCGAGCTTCATGGTGATGCGCGTGGTCTTCTCCATGTGCCGGCAGATCCTGGCGGTGTTTACGCAGTCGATGGGGGCGGAGATTACCAATCTGTTCGGCCGCTCCGATTGGCCGGGCCTGTCGCGGCTCTACGACTACTCCGAGCGCTTCATCTTCTTCCTGATCCCGGTGGTCAACACTGGCGTGCTGATCGCCTCGCCGCTGGTGATTACGCTGTGGATGCACAAGCGGGCGGAGCTCTTCAGCCCCTACCCCTACGTCCTGATGGCGGCCATCTCCATGGTCATCAGCCTGAAGGAGCACAAGTACCAGTTCCAGTTCTCCACCAACACCCATGAGGAGCTGGCGCGGGTGATGTTCTTCTCCTACGTCGCCATGATCGTCGTGGCGGCCGGCATGGTGCACGTGCTGGGCATCGCGGGCTTCCTTTGGACGTGGCTGGCGACTGAGTGCCTGCAGATGGTGCGCATCGTGCGCCTGAACGTGGCCCTGTTTCGCGATCACGAGCGGCTGGAGATGATCTACCTGCAGCGCCTGGTCGGGGTGTGCGCGGGGGCGCTTCTGCTGTCGCTGCCCCTGCTGCGCCACACCGCGTCCATGCCGCTGCCCTGGCAGGCGCTGATTGCGATCGGATCGGCCCTTCTGCTGGTGGCGGTCTGCTGGCGCATGTTTCGCTTCAGCGAGGTTCTGCGAAAGATGTCGGGGCAGATTTCGCGGCGATTCGCTTAAAGGGCACGACGATGTTCTTACATCGGTTATACTGAGGCAGAAGATGTTCTGGGTCCTTGTCATTATGGCAAGCCCTGGGTCTCTGTGCAGGTTCCGCAAAGGAGGGCGTCATGGCCGCAAGTGTTCGGATCAGTGCGATTGGGAACTCGATGGGGGTCATTCTGCCGAAGGAGGTTCTTTCGCGGCTGCACCTGGTCAAGGGCGATGAACTGTTTCTGGCGGAGACTCCGGACGGTATCGCGCTTTCGCCCTATCAGCCTGGCTTCGACGCGAAGATTGAGGTCGCACGGCGCATGATGCGGCAGAACCGGGATGCCCTGCGGAAGCTGGCCGAGTGACGGAACCGGTCTGGATCGAGCGCCGGGAGGCGCTGCTGATCCATGATCTGCAGATTGCGGAGTTTGGCGGCCTGGCGGGGGGTCTGCGGGAGATCGGGCTGCTTGAGTCAGCGCTCAACCGTCCGCGGAACCTGCTGGCCTATGGCAATCCGCCTCCGGACCTGCCCGGTCTGGCGGCGGGTTACGCCTTTGGCCTGGCCAGAAATCATCCGTTTGCGGACGGCAACAAGCGCACCGCCCTGGTGGTGTGCCTCAGCTTTCTGGCCCAGAATGGCCTGGAGCTCGAAGCCCCCCAGGAGGAGGTCTACCTGATGTTCTATGGCGTAGCCAGCGGCGAGGTAAGCGAGGCTGAACTGGCGGACTGGCTGCGGTCGCACACCGCAGCGGCAGGGGAGCCATGATGGCTGCGCGGCACCGGACCACCGACCCGGGGTACCGCAACCCGAACGGCCAGGAGGTGCTGGCGCGCACCGGCTTCCGGTCCGAATCGCGCGATGGCCAGGGGATCTACCGGATGCGCTGCACCCACTGCGGCCATGAGTACGGATCGAACGGCTGCGACATCCACAACCGGCGCTGCCCACGTCATCAAAGTGGAGCTTCCGGGGAGGTGCTGCGCGAGGCTCCACTGAAACTTTTCGCGGAATGATCCATCTAAATCGTTGTGGTACCCTGTAAGTCGCTGGAAACGTGCCCTCGATGCCTGACCTTCCCCCAGAGTCATGGCTGGCCTCCGCGGTGTTTACCGCAACTTCGCTTCCCGCGCCGATCAAGAAAACACCAGGGAATCGTGCGCCGGGAGACCGCCTTGTGCGTGGCGCGCGAATCCAACCCTATGACATGAGCGGAGAAAGCACAGCTGTGGCCGACGAACTGGATAAGTACGAAGAAGATATCGACAAGCTGATCGATACCGGCAAGGAGAAGGGCTATCTCACCTATGGTGAGGTCAACGACCTGCTCCCCGGCGACATGACGACGCCGGACGACCTAGACGATCTGCTGACCACCATCAACACCCAGGGCATTGATGTGCTCTCGGGCGAGAATCGCCGCGACCGCGAGGATCGCGAGAAGTATGAGCCGGAGGCCGGCGAAGAGTCTGACGACGTTGAGTTGGACCTTTCGCCGGGCACGCTCGAAAAGACCAACGACCCCGTGCGGATGTACCTGCGCGAGATGGGCACCGTTCCGCTGCTCACCCGCGAGGGCGAGGTCGAGATCGCCAAGCGCATCGAGCGTGGGCAGATGCGCGTGATGAAGGCCATCTCCCGCTCGCCGATCGTGATTCGAGAGATCGTCGGCCTGGGCGAGGACCTGCGCCGCGGCGTCCGCAACATCAAGGAGGTCGTCACCTTCGATGAGGAGGAGCTGACCGAGGAGATTCTGCAGGCTCGTGTGCGCTCCACCATCAGCCGCATCGACACGCTGGTAAGGCACCAGAAGAAGATTGGTGCGCTTGAAGAAAAGTTCGAGGCCGCCGGCGCCAAGGGTGAGGCCAAGACCAAGCAGAAAGAGCAGCGAAAGCAGCGCTGGCTGATCGGCCGCGAGCACGTCTACATCAACCGCATCGTGCGCGAGTTGAAGTACACCAACGCGGAGAAGAAGCGGCTGCTCGACAAGGTGAACAAGACCGTCGACGCCATGCGCACGCTGGAACGGCAGATCAAGTCGCTCGATGCCAAGTTCGACGCTTCCCGCTCCGAAGAGCTGCGGAAGGAGTACCGGAGGCAGCAGAAGAACTGCCGGACGGACCTCGAGCAGGTGGAACAGGACGCCGGCATCTCGCTGGCCGACCTGAAGCGCACCCAGCGCGAGATGGTGCAGGGCGACATGGACGCCGAAAAGGCCAAGCGGGAGCTGATCGAAGCCAACCTGCGCCTGGTCGTCTCGATTGCAAAGAAGTACACCAATCGCGGCCTGCAGTTCCTTGACCTGATTCAGGAGGGCAATATCGGCCTGATGAAGGCGGTCGACAAGTTCGAATACCGCCGCGGCTACAAGTTTTCGACCTATGCCACCTGGTGGATCCGGCAGGCCATCACCCGCGCCATTGCGGACCAGGCACGCACGATCCGAATCCCGGTGCACATGATCGAGACGATCAACAAGCTGATCCGGACCAGCCGCCAGCTGGTGCAGGAGCTCGGCCGCGAAGCCTCGTCGGAGGAGATTGCCCGGCGCATGGACATCCCCGTCGCCAAGGTGCGCAAGGTGCTCAAGATCGCACAGGAGCCGATCTCGCTTGAGACACCGATCGGCGAAGAAGAGGACTCGCACCTTGGGGATTTCATCGAGGACCGCATGGCCGTCTCCCCGTCCGATGCTGTGATCTCGGTCAACCTGAAGGAGTACACCTCGCAGGTGCTGCGCACATTGACCCCGCGTGAGGAGCGCGTGATCAAGATGCGTTTCGGCCTCGAGGACGGCTCCGAACACACACTGGAGGAGGTCGGACAGTCCTTCCAGGTCACACGTGAGCGCATCCGGCAGATCGAGGCCAAGGCACTGAGGAAGCTACGCCATCCCAGCCGGTCTCGCAAGCTGAAGGCGTTTGTCGACGGCGTGAAGGAGATGTAAACGGTACGTCCGCTTTCCGCTTAATTGGGGCTGCAGCCGAGTTTTCGGTTGCGGCCCTTTTGCTGTTCGGCGCCTGAAGCTACCCTCGGCCGGCGCAGATCAGCCGAGCCACCGAGGATTGCCGGCCGTTCCGTCGAAGTGACTGGATGTCTTGAAGAGCTCGAACTCTCCATCGGCCGCGGCCTCGCGGGTGCGCGCCAGCAGCGCCTTCTGCCTCTCTTCCGACAGGGGCTTGAAGCTCTTGGCCGCGGCAACGGCCTGGTCGAGGATCTCCGGCTTGTCGATGCCGGTGATCACGACCGACACCGGCTGCGAGAGGGAGTAGTGAAGCGCCGGGACCGGCTCCACCGTGCCGCTCTTCAGGATGTATCTATCCCCAAAGGTCTTCATGGCCAGGACGCCGATGCCCTCCGCCAGCGCGACCGGCATGACCTGTTTGGCGAAGGAGCGGAAGTGCGCGTCCATCAGGTTGATGGGCATCTGCACCGTGTCGAAGTGAAATGCGTGCTTCTTCGCGACCTCCAGCATTCTCAGGTGAACGGCGGGGTCCTTGTGGCCGGTGAAGCCGATGTAGCGGATTTTTCCAGCGTCCCGGGCTGCCTTCGCCGCCTCCATGGCGCCGCCCCTGGCGAAGATGCGGTCCGGATCTTCCATGCGAATGACCTCATGGAACTGCACCAGGTCGATGACGGGGGTGTGCAGCCGGCCCATGGACTCTTCAAGCTGATGGTTGTACGCCTCCCTGGTTCGGCCATCGAGCTTGGTCATGAGAAAGACCTTGTCGCGGTAGCCATCGGCGAGTGCCGCCCCCATGCGGATCTCGGACAGACCGCCGTTGTAGTCCCAGCAGTTGTCCAGAAACGTGATACCGCGGTCGATGGCCGCCCGGATCAGATCCACGCTCTCCTGCTGCGTCGGCTGCAGGCCGATGTGGGCGCCGCCGAGCCCGATGGCGGAGACCCGCTGGCCGGTGGTTCCGAGCTCGCGGTAGATCATGCCCGGAGCCTCGGGCCGATGCTGATTGTCGAGCACCGGCCCTTGAGGTTTCAGGCGATTGGGCCCGGCTCGCTGCGGGAAGGGCGGCGGACAGCCCGGTCGCGGCGGCGGCCCTCAGAAAGTCTCGGCGTTGGATGACCTGGGCGGCTGTCGGCATACCCGATTGGATGCGGATTACCGCAGGGAACGTCCACTCGACGGTCGCTGGAGAGCCCGCCAGCCGATATCCCGGCGCACCTGCATTCCCGGGAACTCGATCTGATCGACGGCCCGGTAGATCTTCCGGAGCGCCTCCTCGAGGCCCCTGGCGGAGGCGGCGGAGACGGCCAGAACGCGTCCGCCGGCCGTGACCAGGCGTCCGTCGCGCATGGCGGTTCCCGCTTGAAAGACGTGCACGGCGTCGGGATCGGAGCTGTCGGGAAAGGCCTCCAGACCCAGGATGGGTGCGCCGGTCTGCGGCCGCGCGGGGTACCCGGGAGTGGCCACGACGACCGAGGCCGCCGCGCCGGGGCGAAGCGTGGCCTCGAATCCTGGTGCGATGCCGTCGACGGCAGCGTCCAGCAGGTGCAGCAGCGGTGTCTCCAGCCGCAGCACCAGGGCCTCGGTCTCCGGGTCACCGAAGCGCGTGTTGAACTCCAGCACCATGGGTCCGGCGGCGGTCAGCATCAGGCCGCAGAACAGCACACCGCGGAAGGGTTCGCCCTCCGAACGCATGCCGTCCACCACCCGCTGCGCGATGTTCGCGGCGATCCAGTCCGCCATGGCGGGCTGCAGCAGAGCGTCGGTCGAATAGGCGCCCATGCCGCCGGTGTTGGGGCCGGTGTCGCCCTCGCCAAGCCGCTTGTGGTCCTGGGCGGCAGCCAGGGGAAGCGCTGTCTGACCGTCGGAGAGGGCGAAGAAGCTGACCTCCTCGCCGGTCAGGAGCTCCTCCAGCAGCAGCGTCGTCTCGGGGGTGCCGGTGGCCGCGCCCGAAAAGAGGTCCGTCGCCGCGCGCATCGCCTCACCATGGGAGCCGCAGAGGATGACGCCCTTTCCCGCAGCCAGTCCGTCCGCCTTGACGACCACCTCCGGGCCAAAGCGCGCGAGCTCCTCGGCGACCTCATCGAGGTTGGTGCAGACGGCGTTCGCGGCGGTCGGAATCTCGTGCCGCCGCATAAAGTCCTTGGCGAAGCTCTTCGAGGTTTCAAGCATGGCCGCGGCGCGGGTGGGGCCGAAGACGCGTGCGTCACGGGCCTGCAGTTCATCCACCAGGCCTAGCGACAGCGGCAGTTCAGGACCGACGACGGTGAGCGCGGGCCGCTCGGAGGTGGCAATCTCGACCGCACCGAAGATGTCGCCCAGCTGGAGCGGGCGGCAGCGTGCCAGTGCCGCGATGCCAGGGTTGCCGGGCGCGCAGACGATCTCCAGGTTGTGCGACTGCGCCAGCGCCCACACCAGAGCGTGTTCGCGGGCACCGCCACCGATGACAAGGATCTTTTCAGCCACGGGAGCTCCGGAAGGCGGCTCCACAGCGGCGCCGGCCCCGCTTCACCCTACCATCCGCCTCACCAACCGGAAGCCAGGCGCTTCGATCCTCTGCGTAAGGACCTGGGTCCCCACCCGCTCTACTGCGGAGAGTGGTGGGGCGCCGGGGACACGGGTGTGGAACGGGTCGCCGGTGGGGAGTGCCCGGCCCCGGGCTGCCCTGGCGCGTGCACCCCAGGTGTGACCGGCCGAGGCTGAATCGCCAGGGGACGCACTGGCTGCACCAGGGGAGCGGCTCCGCGGGGCAGACCCTGCACCGGGGTCGACCGCTCCGGGGCAGCCAGGTGGCGGCTGGGCTGCGTCTGAGCGTTCCGCTGGATCTGCTCCGGCGTGGGGAGATGGCGGCCGGAGAGGCCTGGACGGTGCTCGAGGTCGCCTTCGCGCGGCGGCAGACCCGCGGGGATAGACCGGTTCAGATCCACCGGGCCGTTCCTCGTGGCCGGGTTGTAGGTAAGACGTGTACCAGGGTTGTAGCCCTGGCGTGACGGACCCGCGGGGGCTCCTGCGGCCGTGCCTGGCGCCGCTTGACCGGGACGGGACGCGCCCGCGGCGAGATGTGGGCCGGGAATCTGCTCCAGCCTGCGCAGCTGCCGGGGCTCTCCGGCGGGTCGCTGCGCATCCAGCCGATGCTGTTGCACGTCTCCCTGCCGCCGGCCGGGGAAGGATCGTGGGTCCTGCGGCGATGCAGCGCCGGTATCGAGTGTGGGCTGCGCGGCAGGGCCGGTCCCGCCTGGCCGGACTGCTCTCGAATCAAGCCGGACTGCTCTTGAGTCAAGATGGTGCGCTGCATGGTCAGGCTGCTGCGCCACGCCGGCGGGTTGCGACGTCAGTGGAGCCGACCGCAGGGGCAGCGGATTGAGCTCATGGTGGTTGTGGACACGGGGAGCGCCCGCAGGTGTCTGCCCGGGAGCTGGCGAGCTGGTCTGGAGAGAGCCCGCAGGAGAGCTTGCCTGAGCGAGCTCCGTTTGGCGCGGGGGAACAATGACGGGCCTCAGCCGCTCCGGAGCCGGGCCAGGATGCGCCAGCTGGCCGTGGAACTGTTCGGCCGCCGGTACCGTCAGCAGACTGCCGGCCGGCAGCTGTCCACGCCGCCCATACCCCCGCGACGCGGCGACAGCCGAGCTCCCACCCGGAGCCTCCGGCACGCGCGGAGTTGCGATGGCCGGTTCTGCCGCCAGCACATGGTGAGCCACAAGCGCTCCCGGCGCGCCGTGCGTTCCTCGGTAGAACTGATCCGGAGCGCGGGCCGCCACCGCCCGCTCGCGCCGCTGCGACTCCACCGGGGCGACGCGCCCTTCGCGCAGAGCGGCCAGTTCCGCTGGTACGGGCCGCGCGGCCGTTCCACCGTTCCCCAGGTTGTAGCTGATGCGGTTCGCAGCGGGGTTTGCTCGAGCGTCCGCCGGATAGCTGTAGGTACTGTGGATACGATCTGGATTGAGCCGGGTGACGGCGCGGTTGTAGCGGAAGTGATCACCATCCCAGTACCCGCCATGGAAGCCGCGGCCTGTGTAGCCGAAGCCGTAGGCCACCCCGCCGTAGAAGCCGACGTGGCGCGCCCAGTAGCCATGATGAAAGCGATAGCGATGGCTGTAGTAGCCCCAGTACCCGGGGGTCCACAGAGCCCCCACGAAGGGCGGCTGCACCCACGCGCCCGGCACCCAGAAGTAGCCTGCCGGCGCCAGGTTCCAGTACCCGGGGGTCCACTGGCTGTCCGGCTCCGGGCAGGGTGGCTGCGGGTACACCGGCAGAGGCGGAGGAGGTTGCTGAGAGGCATCCACGAGGCCGGGACCGGGGACTTCGAGATCGGCCGTCTGGTAGCTGTTGTCGCTGGGGAGGTCCTCGGCCGCGGGTAGATCCTGCTGGACGGCGCCGATGTCGTCCGGCTCGGGAGCACGGCGCTCGATGGGCGCCGCGGCGGAGCTGCTCAGCTCCTTCGCCGGCCGGGGGGTGTTCTCCGTCGCGGGTCCCCCGGTCTGCTGCGGGATCACGAACTTGCCTGCATGGGCCGGAGCCGGGACAGACACTCTGCCGGGCCGGCTGCCATCGGAGAGCGCAAGGTTCGCATCGGCCGGATCAGACCCTTTCACCACACCGGGTGCCTGGGCGGCGTCGGGGCTCCCGGCGCGATGACAGCCTGGGAGCGTCGCGCACACCAGAAGTGCGCCCAGGGGGTAACTCCATCGGCAGTGCCGTCTCGATTGCATGGCCCGACCTCCTTGAGATGAACCCCAGGGCTGACGGATGGACGCGGGCGCGGGGTCAAATGGATTGGATGCCTGGACGCCCGGCAACAGCTCAGGAAACTAGCTCCCAGGCTGCTGCAGCTTCCAGAGGATCTGCCGCAGGATCCCCAGAAGGACCGGTGCGTCGGTCCGGCGGAGGGCCAGCCGCAGCAGCAGCCGGCGGACGGCGGCGGCATCGCTGTTTGCTGGGTGGTGCCGGCGGTAGCCCGAGCTCTCGAGGACCTCGCTGAGCAGATCGCGGATGCGCTCGATCTCGATCGAAGGGACGCCGTCCGTGGCCGACGGGGAAGGCTCCTCCGGTCCACGCGGCGGCAGGGGCCGGTCGCGCACCAGCTCATACAGGCAGACGGCGACCGCCTGCCCCAGGTTCATGGAGGGATGCCGCAGCCCGGGGTGGGGGTGCATGGGGATGGTGACGAGGCGATGGCAGTAGCTGAGCTCGTCATTGGAGAGCCCGGTCTTTTCCGAGCCGAAGAGCAGGGCGACCCGCGGCAGGGCTTCGGCCGGGGTGTCTTCCGGGGTGTCTTCCGGGGCGTCGAGGAACTCCGCAATCCGGCCACCCGCGGCCGCCATGGAGTCGAGCGGGTGTTGCAGATCGCGTTCCCCCACCGCGGTGGTTCCCAGCACCAGCGTGCAGTCCCGCAGCGCTTCCCCGAGCGTTGGGTGGCTGTCTGCGGCGTGCAGCACCTCCGAGGCATCGACGGCGGAGCGCGCCGCCTCCATCGGGACCGGGTACGGGTTGACCAGGCGAAGGTCCGGAAATCCGAAGTCGTGCATGGCCCGGGCGGCCGCGCCGATGTTGCCGGGGTTGCGCGCGCGCACCAGCACAACGGTGACGCGGGCGCGCTGGATGGAGGTGAGCACCCCGTCGATTTTAGCTAACGAAGCCGATCGAGCCGGCCCCGGTGAAGCCGGAAGCGCTCGCCGCGCCAGACCACAGTGTCGCCGGCGTAGCTCCACGCCCACAGGAAAAATCCCCAAAGATCGCGCAGCGGCAGAAGCCACAGATCGCGGATCACCTGCGCATCGCCCAGCAGACCCACCCCAACGGTGAGTGCCAGCGCCACCCGCGCCAGCAGAACCACGCTGAGCAGCGAGATCGACCACAGGGCAAATCCGCTTGCCAGCACGGTCGCGAGCGCCCAGGGCAGGCAGTAGGTGATGCCGAGGCCCAGGTAACCGAGCCGGCGCGAGTCGCGGGTGGAGCGCGCCCAGCGCAGCTGGTGATCGACGAAGCCGCGTGGGGTGTACGGCGGCACGGTCGTTTCCACCACCTCGCCGGCGAGCTCCACGCGGTAGCCGGCGGCGGCGATGCGCGCGCCCAGCTCGTAGTCGTCGGCCAGCGCGTCCAGCAGCGCGAAGAAGCCACCGGCGGCGGCGAGCGCCTCGCGGCTCATGGCCAGGGTGGAGCCCAGACCGAAGCGGATGCCGTCTTCCAGCTGCCGCGCCGTGAGCACGCCGGGAAAGAACTCTGTGGAGATCCCCAGGGCTTCCATCCGCGCCCATAGCCCCGGCGCGCGGCCGTCCCGCCCCAGGGCCCGGCCGAAGTAGGGTGCGGTGACCATGCCCACGGTCGGGTCGGTGAAGCCGGCCATGACCGCGGCGAGATAGTTGGGCGAGACGCGGATGTCGCTGTCGTTGACGAGGATGTGGCTGTGCCGCGCCTCCGGCAGCATCTGCGCGAGGCTGCTGACCTTGCCGGAGGCGCCCAGCCGGTCGCGACATTCGACCACACGGATGCTCCGGGAAGGAAACTCGCGAGCGAGCCGGTCGATTACAGCCACCGCAGGGTCGCCGAGACTGCCGACCCCGAAGATCAACTCCCACTCGCCCTTGTAGGTCTGTTCGCAGTGGCTGCGAAAGGCAGCCTCCATGCCCTCGTCGACGCCCTTGATGGGCTTCAGGAGGGAGACGCCGGGGGCCGCCGGCGGCAGGCTGGCGCGACGGTCGAGATCGCGGGCAAAGGCGCGGGCGCTCCACAGCGCGAGCAGAGTGTAGGCGAGCCCGCACACGGTCAGGAGCGCGGAGAGGAGCTCGATGGCAGTGGCGGCGGCGTTCACCCTACTCGTACCGCAGCGCCTCGATGGGGTTCAGGTTGGAGGCCTTCCACGCCGGATAGATACCGAACACCAGACCGATGAGGCAGGCGCTGGCAAAGGCTGCCGTAATCCAAAGCACGGAGATGGTTGACGCGATCAGGTAGTGGACGCCAAAGGCCAGGGCGCAGCCGATCAGGATGCCGATGAGCCCGCCGACGGCGCACAGCGTCACCGCCTCCAGCGTGAACTGCAGCAGAATGGTTCGGCGCGTGGCCCCGATCGCCTTGCGGACGCCGATCTCGCGCGTTCGCTCCGTCACCGAGACCAGCATGATGTTCATCACGCCCACGCCGCCAACGATCAGGCCAACACTCGACAGGGCGAAGAGCAGAAAGAAGAGGCCGCCGGTGATGGTGGTCCACAGGCGCGTGAGTGAATCGGTGCCAAAGATGGCGAAGTTGTCCTCGGCGGCGTTGGGCACCTTGCGGCGGCGGCGCAGAAGCTCGCGCAGCTCGTCTTCCACAACGGGCCGGTTCTTGGGGTCGTCGTATTTGAGCGTGATCCAGTAGTCGAGCTGCTCGGGATGAAGCTCGTGAAAGGTGGTGATGGGAAAGAAGGCCTTGTTGTCCTGCGGGTTCTTGCCGCCGCCAAAGGCCTGCTTCTGCTTGTCCAGAACGCCGATGACGGTAAACAGCATGCCGCCGACCTCGACCTCCTGGCCGATGGCGGACTGCGCTCCAAAGAGCTCGTCGGCGGTATCGTGGCCGAGCACGGTCACCTTGGCCCGGCGCTGCTGGTCGCCGTCGTTGAAGAAGCGACCTTCGCTCAGGTTGAACTCGGAGACGTCCTTGGCCTGGGAGGTGTCGCCTTCGAGGATGGTGCCCTGCATCTTTTTGCCGCCAGCCTTGATGGCCGTGTTGCCGGCGCGGCCGGGGGCGCCCGCATCCACATACTGCAGCACGGGCGAGACCGCGACCACGTGCGGCAGGTCGCGCATCGCCATGGCGTCGTCGTAGGTGAGCTGTTTGCGCGTCAGCATCTCGGTGGTCGGCCGCTGGCCAAAGACCGGGAAACGAAACACAAACAGGACGTTCGATCCGAGCGACTGCACCAGGTCGGCCACGCTGTTGTTCAGGCCGTTGACGACCGACGAGATGACGATGACGGTCATCACGCCGATCACAATACCCAGAATGGTGAGGCCGGAGCGCAGCTTGTTGGTGCGCAGGGTCTCGAGCGCCATCCGGACGGTCTCGGTGCTGTCAGCGAGTCGCATGCGTTGTGAAAACCCTCACAAACTTTTTAGTCGGCGCGCAGGGCGACGATGGGGTCGAGCTGCGCCGCCTTGCGCGCGGGGTAGACGCCAAAGAAGATACCGGTGGAGGTGGCCATGACCAGACCCAGGGCAACGCTCCAAAGGGCGATCGACGAGGGGAATCCGGCCAGCAGCGTGACCACCTGCGCGACGGCCACGCCGCCCAGCACGCCAAAGGCTCCGCCGATCAGCGCCATGGTCGCGGACTCAATCAGGAACTGCAGAAGGATGTCGCGCGGCCGCGCGCCCAGAGCCTTGCGGATGCCGATCTCGCGTGTCCGTTCCGTCACGCTCACCAGCATGATGTTCATGATCACGATGCCGCCGACCACCAGCGAGATCAGCGCGATGACGCCGGCCACGGCACCGAAGGATTTGGTGATGGTGGTGAAGAAGCCGACCAGGGTGTTGTTGGTGTCGAGCTCGAAGGAGTCGGGCGCGCCGGGCGCATCGTGACGCACCGACCGGACCAGAACTCGCACCTCGTCGGCGGCGGCCTCGAGCGGCGTTCCGGCCGACCCGGCTTTGACGTACATGGTCACCGACTTCGCGGTGCCGTAGCTCTTCTGGTAGGCGGTCAGCGGCACGCCGATCCAGTTGTCCTGACTCTGGCCAAAGGTGCTGCCCTGTTTCTCGGCGATCCCGATGACGGTGTAGGGTGTGCCGTCGGCGCGCAGCTCCTGGCCGATCGGATCGACACCCGGGAAGAGATGGTCCTGGATGTCGGAACCGATGATGCAGACACGCGCGGCGCGCTCCTCGTCCGCCTCTGTCAGGCCACGCCCCTGTTCAATGTTGAGGTTCTGCAGCTCGGGCATCTGCCAGGTGTAGCCGCGAATCTGGCTGTCGGTCACCGACTGCGTTCCGCGCACGATGCTGCCCACCGTGGACTGCACGGCGCCAATGGCAACGCAGCGCTTGCAGTTGTCGCGGACATAGGCATAGTCGGAGAAGAGCAGATTCTTCCGTTTCTGGAATCGCTCGTAATCCTCCGAGTTGGTGATGATGGCCGGCTGCTTGGAGACGGTAAAAACATCGGCGCCGTATCGCGAAAACTTGGTGGTGACGTAGACGTTGGCCCCGTTCACCAGGGTGACGACGGCGATGACCGCAGCCACGCCGATGACGACGCCCAGCAGGGTCAGCACCGACCGGAGCTTGTTGGCCCACAGCGACTGCAGGGCAATGCGAAATGCTTCCTTGGTCTCCATCGTGGGTTGCGGGCACCTTCGGGGGGAGCGGCGGACATCGGTCTGCGGCACGGCTCCGTCGAGATCGTTCTTTCTCCAGAGAATACGCCCGAACCGGAGTGAAAGTTCCCGCGACCTGGCGGCGGAGGCGGTACACTGACGGAGCAGGCGGCCGGGCGATCGCTGCCGGAACCCACAGCAGGAGTTCCGGGGGAGGAAAGTCCGAACTCCGCAGGGCAGTGTGCCGGATAACGTCCGGGACGGTCGCGTTAAGGCGGCTGGACGGCCAGTGCAACAGAAAACAAACCGCCCGCAACGGCGCAAGCCAGTGCAGGTAAGGGTGAAACGGTGCGGTAAGAGCGCACCGCGCGACGCGCAAGCGGCGTGGCACGGTAAACCCCACACGGAGCAAGACCAAATAGGCAGGGATGCGACCGCCACTCCGCAGACGGTCGCCGAGCGTACCGGCCCGGTGCGCCCAGTCGCGGAGGGTGAGCCAGTTAAAACGCTCACAGACGAGACCTGCGGGTAGGTTGCTGAGGAGCGCCGGCAGCAATGCCGCGCCTAGAGGAATGATCGCCTAAAACAGAATTCGGCTTACGGGCCGCCTGCAATTTTCTGTCAAAATGCCCCCCCCCCGCGCGCGCGAGAGTATCGGGCGATCACGACCGCGATTGTGGCGGCAGGTGGTCCCCCCCGCGCGCGCGAGAGTATCGGACGCGCGTGCGTGGGCTCGGGTGCCCCATGCATGGACGGTTCTTTGTCCATGCGTGGGTTTCCAAGGGTGCGAGGGTCCGGGTGCGCCCTTTTAGCCGCTCACCGCATGGCGGTCAGGGCAGCGCGGAACAGCCCTTCAAAGTCCCCCGCCACCTCCGGCTGCCGCTTCATGACGGTGGCGAGTCCCGCCTCTGCCGCCGCCCGGGTGTAGCCCAGGTTGACCAGCGCCGAGAGCGCATCCTCGCCAGCTGCGCCGAGCGCCGGTGGCGCACCGGTCGAGACCGCCCCCGGAGCCGCAAGCTCCTCCAGCTTGTCTTTGAGCTCCAGCACGACGCGCTCGGCGGTCTTTCTGCCGATGCCTGGAACGCGGGTGAGCGTCGCGTGGTCTCCGCCGCGAATGGCCGCGACCAGCCGGTCGGGCGCGATGCCGCTCAGCACCGTGATCGCCAGCCGCGGACCAATGCCGGAGATGGTCAGCAGCTTCTCAAACAACGCCTTCTCCTGCCGGTCGAGAAATCCAAACAACGCCAGCTGATCCTCTCGCACCTGGGTGTAGATATGCAGCGCCACGGTCGCCCCGGTCTCCGGCAGAGCGGCAAAGGTCGTGACCGAGACGGCGGCCTCATAGCCAACCCCCGCACACTCAATGACGATCTGGCCAGGAGACTTGAAAATGAGCGTGCCGCGGAGGTGAGCGATCATCGAGGCTGATTGTAACGGCACACGCGGCCGCATGCCGGCAGGTTTAGCGTGGGCAGAACCAGGTGCCATCGACTCCCGGACCCCGCCTCCTTGCGCGCCGTGATGTACATGGTGGGTTCTATCCTGCGGCGGCAGGGAGGTCGTAACCTCAGACTGCTGAGGACCGCGAGCGTTCGACGACATCGTGTTTGCAAAATGCGCTTAAGCTGGCTTGTCCGTTGTTGAAGTCAGCCCCACACTGTCGTGCTCGCCTCTCTATCAGGGCAACGAACGCATCACGCAAAACAAAGTTCACGCCGGGAAGTCTGCTCCCAGAGTTGTCTCTTTCCAGGCATCAAACTCCGTTGCCAGCGCACTGAGCTTTTTCTGAGCATTCTCCAGCGCCGCCTTACCCAGCAGCAGACGCAAGGGTGGATTCTCTGCTGTCACTGCAGTGATGATGGCCTCGGCCGCCCTGACAGGATCGCCGGCCTGCTTACCCCTGTTATTCGCATACATCTGCCGGACCATCGATGTCATGTCTTTGTAGTCTGGTATCGCCGCGTCCGACTTCTGGAGAGAGCGGCCTGACCAGTCCGTCCGAAATGGGCCCGGCTCGACGAGGATGACCTTGATTCCCAGCGGCGCAACCTCGATTGCCAGTGACTCCGACATGCCTTCCACGGCGTACTTGGTCGCGTGGTAGTAACCAGTCAAAGGAAAGCTGACCAGCCCGCCAATCGATGAGATGTTTACAATCGTGCCGCTCTTTCTTTCTCGCATGCCTGCCAGCACGGCCTTGCTCAGGTTGACCAGGCCAAAGAAATTCGTCTCAAAGAGAGCCCGAACCTGGTCCTCTTCGCCTTCCTCCATAGCAGCCAGGTAGCCGTACCCGGCGTTATTGACCAGTACATCGACTCGCCCGAACCTCTCCTGCGCCGCAGCGACGGCGGCACCTACCTGCGCCTTGTCCGTCACATCGAGTGCGACCGCCAGCGCATTCGTTTCATGTCCCTCGACAAGGTCCTGCAGCTGGTCCGGCCTTCGTGCCGTTACAACAGCATTCCAGCCGCGATCAAGCACCAGTTGAGCGAGCTCCCTGCCGAACCCCGTCGAGCATCCGGTAATGAGCCAGACTGGCGTCGTTGGTTTTTCCATGGTGATCTCCTCCAGACTTGAATTGATTGAGGGCATAAAGTGCGCTCGATTCACTTGCACAGCTTGGATCGATGCCTAGGTGCCGTTGGAACTTCCTTCCCGCATGCCGGCAAGCAACGCCCCAAGCATGGAGCGCAGCTCTGTCCGGAAGTCGATAACCATATGGGCAAGGCGCGGTTCCCCTGCTATCGCCGCTTCGACTACCGCGGACGGGTACGCCATCTGACACAATCCCAGAACGCAGACCTGGAGCCAGCGAAGAAACTGCCTCGCCTCTGCTTTGCTCGCAAGTTGCAAAGCAGGGGCGAGGTTCCCCGCGGTTGCGGACAGCCCAGCATCGAAGTTCAGCTTGAACTCACGTGCTGTGTTTACAGAAAGGTTCCGTTCCAGCACGCTGTGCAGCAGCGCCCCGAGTCGGAGCAGTTCGTTGCGGCTGGCAAGCGAATCTGCAATCCAGTCGAGAACATCCCCTGGTGCCGGGAACCGATGCACGGCCGCGCCTAAGGACGATAGCCATGCCCTGAGCTCGCGCGTCAGAAGCGCGAGGAAGATCTCCTCGCGTGTACGAAAGTAGAGGTAGAGCGTCCCCTTCGCCAGTCCAACACTGGCCGCGATCGCGCTCATGGAGATATCTTCGAAGTCCCGCCTGCAGAAAAGATCCTGCGCCGCAGCAAGAATGACATCGCGTCGGGCATCTTTGAGCGAGTCGTTCACAGCTCGACGGCGGACTGCGGGCGGCTTACTGACCATGCGTCATTTATAACTGACGCATGGTCAGTGTCAAAGGATGGACAATCGTCGGTCTGGGAATGGCGTGGTTCCCTCAGGCGGCAGGGGCCGGGCACGACCTGCTGGAGCGGTACGGCAGGGAGAGCGTGCATAGGCGTTTTCTACGCGGGGCCGGGCTGATGCCTTTGACCCTGCCCGTCTCACAGAACCGATTTCCCGTTTTGGGATTGCCTGGAGAAAACTTTTCTCTGACTCAGCAAAAACCTGCCAGCACCTGACATCGTAGAGAAGGAAGAACACGAGAGAGGCCAGCTGAGCAAAAGAGCCTCTCCGCGGAGCACGATCATGGCATCTCCCCTTGTTTCTAAACTGTCGTCGGCAAGCCGGCGTTTGGTCTACCTGTTCTTCCTGGTGTTCGCCGGCACGGTTGCGGTCCTGGCGATGATGATCCCCGCAGGCGCGATTCCCATGCCCATCCGGGCGCGGCTACATCGACGCGCGGCGATCAGGCGTGCTGCCCTGCCCCGCCTGGGCCGGCGGCAACAGTTCTGGCACACCGAGGGCAACCGCATCCTGGATGAACGGAACCGCGAGATGCGGATCGCTGGTGTGAACTGGAGCGGATTTGAGACACGACGCGGTGTTCCGGGCGGCTTGACCTCCCGCGACTACCGCGAGGTTCTCCGTACGATCAAGGCGCAGGGGTACAACACTGTTCGCCTCCCACTCTCGAACGAGATGGTGGAGTCGCCTTCCGTCCCGAGTGAGATCGCCTTTACCGGCGAGGCGGGCGCGATCAACGGTGACCTGAAGAACCTGAACTCACTCGAGATTCTCGACCGCATCGTGGCGGAGGCCAGCAAGCTGGATCTGAAGATTATTCTGGATAACCATCGCTCCGAGGCCGGCGACAGTGCCGAGGCAAGCGGTCTGTGGTACACGCCGGAGTACCCGGAGGAAGCCTGGCTGAGCGACTGGACGGCGCTGGCCAAACGTTACCGAAGGGAGCCGGCGGTGATTGGGATGGACCTGCGCAACGAGCCGCACAACGCCCAGACCACGGGAGCCTGCTGGGACTGCGGTGGGGCCCGCGACTGGCACCACGCGGCCGAGCGCGCCGGAGCCGCCATCCTTGCCGTGAACCCCCGTCTGCTGATCTTTGTCGAAGGCGTGGATGCGTATGGTGGCGACAGTTACTGGTGGGGCGGCAATCTTGAAGGGGTCCGGCGTTCCCCCGTGCGGCTGCCGGTTCCGGGGCGGCTGGTCTACTCAGCCCACGTCTACGGACCGGCGGAGTACAGGCAGCCATGGTTCAGCCAGGCCACAACGCCGGCCACGCTGCGGCAGGTCTGGCGGCGGCATTGGGCGTTTGTGAGCGAAGGCGGCCTCGCCCCGGTGTGGATCGGGGAGTTCGGCGCCCCCAACAACGATGCGGAGCTCCAGAGCACCGCGCCTGGATCCGAGGGGCAGTGGTTCTCCGAGTTCACCCGTTTTCTGGGGGAAGAGTCTGCCCTGCACTGGACCTACTGGGGCGTCAACGGCGAAGACCGCTATGGTCTGCTGGACAAGAGCTATGCGGCGCGGCCGCTCAGCGGGGTGAAGGCTCGGGCGCTGGCTCAAGCCATGGTGCCCGCCGGCAGGAGCGATCTCCGTCGCTTGGCTGAACCCTCGACCGCGCCGGGGGAGAGTGTAACGGCGCAGCTCCCGGACGAGCCGGTTGCGTTCGCTGCGGCGGATCCGACGGACGGATTCGGATCAGTCGATGGAGACAACGGCGCGGCCGAGGCGGCGCGCATGGCAGACGCTCTTGCCGCACACGAGCAGGCGAGCCTGGTGGGGGCGCGGAGCTCCCCGGCGGCACGGGTCGGCAGGGCGCTCCAGGCGAAGCCGAGCTCCCTCCGAGGACCGGGACGGGAGTCCCGAAGCAGCTCCGCCCCCGAGGTGCAGCACGCGGTCGCCAATGGCGTGCAACAGGCTGTCACAGCGGCGATGCAGGGGGAAGTTCCCCGGCCGTAAGTTCATCCTGGCCCTGCCTTGGGAGACAGGGCCAGCTGTTGTACACTTGGAGGGTTGTCCCGAACGACAGGAATCTACCATGCCCAAACTGAAGACACATAGCGGGGCGGCGAAGCGCTTTTCAAAGACTGGCACCGGCAAGTTCAAGCGCGGGCAGTCCAAGATGCGCCACATCCTCACCTCCAAGATGCAGAAGACCAAGCGCAAGCTGCGCGAGGGCGTCATGGTCTCCGAGGCGGATACCCCCAAGGTCGCCCGCATGCTTCCCTACGCTTAAGGGCTGGGGAGCCAACCCGAAGCCTTCCTTCGAGCCGCTTGGAACAAGCGACGGGCCGCCATCCGCAACACAGGCCCCTGGATCAGCAAAGCGCCGATCCACCGAGACGGAAGCGGAATCAGGCGAGTGAAGAGGAGCCCTTTCCTCCAGCCGCTTTCACGAACGATGTAAAAGGAGATTTACCATGCCCCGTGTCAAACGGAGTACCAAGCGCAGCGATCGCCGGAAAAAGATTCTGAAGCGCGCCAGCGGCTACTTCCTCACCAAATCCAAGCTCTACCAGGCGGCGCAGGAGGCAGTTGAACGCGGTCTGATGTTCGCTTACACCGGGCGCAAGCAGAAGAAGCGGCAGTTTCGCTCGCTGTGGATCGTCCGCATCAATGCCGCCGCGCAGATGAACGGCATGAGCTACTCCACCTTTATCGATGGCCTGAAGAAGGCTGGCAACGGTCTGGATCGCAAGATCCTGGCCGACATCGCCGCCAATGATCCCGCCGGCTTCACCGCGCTCACTGAGCAGTCCAAAGCTGCTCTGGCCGCCGCTCAGAGCAGCCGGGCTGCCGCCTGATTCCATCGCCCGCATCTTTCCCATCCCATTCCCAAAAAGGCACGGCGGAGACACCGTCGTGCTCTTTCTTTTGAAGAGCCTCTCACACCCCTGCTGCGGAAGGCCGTATTCTGGTGGCTATGGTTGAGACAGCGACAACTTCCCCGCCAGAGGCAGCCGCGCCCTGGAGCGCCTCCTCCTTTGAGTCCTGGGGCCGGTATCCGAACTACCCGGCCCGGCTGATTCCCCTGCACTGGCAGACCGACTACCCTCGTGCGACCGAGGGCTTGCACAACGGCGTCCTGCCGGTTGGCATGGGACGCAGCTATGGCGACGTGTGCCTGTTGAAGGAGGGCAATCTCGTCGTCACCACCGGCATGAACCGGCTGATGAGCTTCGATCCGGAGACCGGCCTGCTGACTGCGGAGAGCGGCATCTCGCTGGCGCAGATTCTTGACTTTGCCGTTCCGCGCGGCTGGTTTCTCCCGGTCACGCCTGGGACAAAGTACGTCACCCTTGGCGGCGCGATCGCCAACGACATCCACGGCAAGAACCACCATATCGCCGGGACCTTCGGATCGCACGTCACGCAGTTTGAGCTGGTGCGGTCCGATGGCACGCACCGGCTGTGCTCGCCCACCGAGAACCCCGACCTCTTTTCGGCGACGATCGGCGGCCTGGGGCTGACGGGACTCATCTCCTGGGCGACGCTGCGGCTACGGCCGATCGTCTCGCGCAAGATTGACTACGAGGGCATCCAGTTCCATGGTGTGGACGAGTTCCTGGACCTCACCAGGCAATCGGAGAAGATCGAGTACACCGTCTCCTGGGTAGATTGCACGTCGACCGGTAAGAACTTCGCCCGCGGCATCTTTATGCAGGGCGATCACTCCCCCGTGCCGGACAGCCTGACGGTCTCGCCCGAGCCGAAGCTCTTCTTCCCGGTGGAGGCGCCTGGCTTTCTGCTCAACTCGGCGACGGTATCGCTCTTCAACACCGCGTTCTTTCACAAGCAGGTGCACAAGCGCATTTCTGCTCTGCAGGACTATGAGCCCTTCTTCTACCCGCTCGACAAGGTGCTTTCCTGGAACAAGATGTACGGCAAGGGTGGCCTGCTGCAGTTCCAGTACGTCATTCCGTGGGATCATGCGCGCGAGGGAACGATCTCCATCCTGAAGGAGGTCGCGAAGTCCGGGCTGGCCAGCTTCCTGGCCGTGCTCAAGGCCTTTGGCGACGTGCCTTCGCCCGGCATGATGAGCTTTCCCAAACCCGGCATTACGTTGGCGCTCGACTTCCCCATCAAACCAGGAAGAAGCTTTCCGCTGTTTGAGCGCCTGGCCGACATGACGCGGGAGTTTGGCGGACGCCTTTACCCGGCGAAAGATGCCGCCATGACACCCGAGCAGTTCCAGACCTTTTACCCGCAGTGGCAGCAGTTTGCGCGCTACCGCGACCCGCAGCTCACCTCCTCTTTTTGGGAGCGCGTCACCGGAGATCACACCTAACATGAGTTCTTCTCCTCATCAGAAGGCCGGCAATCCCAGGAAGATTCTGGTGCTCGGCGCGACCTCCGGCATCGCCGAGGCAACCTGCCGTATCTGGGCGTCCGAGGGCGCAAGCCTGTTCCTGGTCGGCCGCAACCGCGGAAAGTTGGAAGCCGTAGCCACCGACCTGCGCACGCGCGGAGCGAGTTTCGTTGAGATCGCGGTCGCTGACCTCGATGACACCTCCCAGCATCCGGAGATGCTGGCCCACGCCATCAACTCACTGACCGGCATGGACATCGCTTACCTGGCACACGGAGTGCTGGGAGACCAGGCGCGCGCCGAGCAGGACTTCCAGCAGGCGGCCGAGATCCTCCATACCAATCTGCTTGCACCTATCTCGCTGCTCACCTGGCTGGCGAACTTCTGTGTGCAACGGCACAGCGGCACGCTGGCCGTTCTGAGCTCGGTTGCAGGGGATCGTGGACGCAAGTCCAACTACGTCTACGGCTCCTCGAAGGCGGGGCTTTCGGCCTTTCTCGGAGGGCTGCGCAACCGGGTCGATCGTGAGGGTGTCACGGTCGTCAATATTCGGCCTGGTCCGGTAAAGACGGCCATGACGGTGGGGATGAAGGGCAGCCAGAAGTTCGCCGACCCGAACAAGGTGGCGCGTGCCATCGTCAAGTCGATCGACGCCAGGCGCGATAACGTCTACGTCCCCTTTCAGTGGCAGCCCATCATGTTTGTCATCCGGCACATCCCGGAGCGTGTCTTCAAGAAGCTGAATCTTTGAGCGGCATCTCCTGAGAGCTAACACGGGCCTTCAGCTCGCATTGTTTTCTTGTCCGGCGACCTGGGGCTGTGCCCCAGGCCAGATTACGGCGGCCCTCAAGCCCGCAAGGACGGAGCTTCTGTACTCTCCGCTAACCCCTAGGCTCTACTGTAGATTTGCTTGCCAGATAGAGCATCCACAGCAGGGGCTGAACGCCCGAACTAATTTTGGAAGCTCTGATTATCTATCGCGGCTCGGAAGGAGACGCCGATTCCCTGCGGAAATGACAACACACAAGAGCACGGCTCTCAGGGTAGCGGGATTCTTCAGAGGCTCCCCCCCCCCCCCCCCGTTCCGCAGGCCGCTGTGCTTGTGTAAGAGATTTTGATCAACTATCGCGGCTCGGGAAGAGACGCAGATCCCCTGCGGGAATGACGACAAACGAGCAGGGATCTCGGTATAAGCGGAATTGTTCAGCGGCTCCCAATGACTTGCTGTCTATTGTTGCTGCGCCATCATCTGCTGCCGCGTGAGCGGTGGGGGTTGTTCGGGAAGTGCCTGGGCCTTTTCGACAAGAATGGACCAGTCCTCCGGCACCGGCAGCTCCTGATCGATGGAGAAGGTGCCGTTTCCGGGTGTGACTCGTACGGCCACCGTCAGTTCGCTGTCGGCGCGGCCGCGAAAGATACCGTGGGTCGGGGGCACGTCAGCGTAGTCGCGACCGATAGCCGTGCGGATATGGCGATCGCCAGCAATGAGCCAGTTGGTCGGGTCGAAGCCGACCCATCCGATCTGCGGAATCAGAGCCTCCACCCAGGCATGGGTCGCCGACGCGACCGATCGATCCGTATCGCACTCGCCGTGGTACAGGTAACCGCTGACGTAGCGGCAGGGGATGCGCAGCTTTGAGCGCACCAGCGTGATCATGATGTGGGCGAAGTCCTGGCAGACGCCAGCGCGGGTGGTCAGCGCGTGATCGATCGGCGAGTCGGCGTTGGTCGACTTCGGCCGATAAGCGAAGGTCTCGTAGATCTGCCGGTTCAGATCGTGCAGCACCATCAGCGGGTCATCGCGGCGGCGCACGTCGAGAGATCGGGCCAGCTCATCCAGGGCGTCCGTGGGCGTGGCGAACTCGCTCGGAAAGAGCATCTCCCAGAAGTCGCCCTCTTCGACCAGAGCGTCGAGATCGGCCCAGGCGTCGGGCGCGAGAAAGGAGGGCACCGGCAGCGTCGGCTGCACCTCCACCAGGGACTCCGCGACGATCACCAGCTGCGAGTGCGCGCCGGGGATGTCGAAGTGGTGGACATGGTTCTGGTGGTGATCGCGGTAGGAGAAGACGCGACAGCGCGGGCTGACCGACAGGTGAAAGGTCAGGCAGCGCTGCCCGAGATCCGAGCGCGGGTGCATCCAGGTCTCCATCATGCTCTCGCTGACCTGGCTGCTGTAGGTGAACTTGGTGAGATGGCGAATGGAATAGTCCAAGGGCGCCTCCTTTCGTCGCTTCCGTTCAGCCGGCGAGCGCCGCCTGGATGGAGTAGTCGATGTAGAGCTCGTAGATGGTCTCGTGAATCTGCCGGCACTGCTGCTTGACGGATTGCAGGTACGCCACCACGTCGCCGTTCAGGATGTCGTCCACGCTGGAGTAGCTGAGGGTGGACTGCAAACGTCCGCCGAGACGCCGCAGCGGCTCCGCACGGCTGTTTGGACCTTCTCCCTGGATGGCCTCGAGCGCGTGCTGCAGGCTATCGATTGAGAAGCGCAGGGAGTGCGGGAACTCCGCGTCAAGCAAGAGGTACTCGAGGATCCAGTCCGGCGTCAGGTCGGCGGTGTACACCTTGCAATAGGCCTCAAACGCCGTGGCCGAGCGGAGCAGGCCCATCCAGTCGAGGAATTCGTTTCCGTCGGCGGGACGGTCCGGCTGACCCCAGACGTCCTGGTGGTAGGCCTCCAGCAGAAGCGCGGTGGCGGAAGCGCGCTCGATGAAGCGGCCCACCTGGATGAACTGCCAGCCTTCGCCGTGGCTCATGGTGGAGTCGGTGACGCCCTGAAACTGGTGCACAGCCTCCATGACCTGGGTGAGAAACTCACCCGGCTGTTCGGTGCCAGCCATCAGCGCCTCGGCGTGGCGATCGCTTTGCATCCCGGGTTGCGTCACCTGCAGGTAGAGCGAGTTGAGCCGGTGCCACTGCTCGGTTGAGATCTGCTCACGAACGTGCCGGGCGTTCTCGCGCGCGGCGATGATGCAGGAGAGGATGGAGACCTTGAGTGAGGTGTCAAAGGTCAGCGCCTGCGTCAGGGCGTAGGGATTACCGTTCCAGAGGATCTGCCTGGGGCTGCCGAGGGCGAACAGGACGCGCTGCCATCGCCGGCCGGCGCTGACCGGAGTCTCGTCGAGCATCATGTTCAGGTTCACGTCGATGAGGCGCGTGGTGTGTTCGGCACGCTCCAGGTAGCGGCTCATCCAGTACAGGCTGTCGGCGACACGGCTTAGCAAACGTCGGCTCCCTTCCCGTCTTCCGCCGGAGAACGCCCCTGGGGCAACCGCCCGGGCTCGGGCCGGCTCCAGAGTCGTCGCATGGCCCTGAGGAAAGCTTATGACGGTTTATGGGAAGGTGTATAGCGCGGGCCTGGGGCGAAGCTTCAGGTTCCGAGCCGCCCTGAGGGCTGGAGGCCCGCGCTTACCCCGACGGCTCAACTGCTGCCTCAGAGCGGAAGCTCCTTCAGCCACTGGTGAAAGGCTGGTCCCAGGTCCGGCCGCTTCAGCGCGAACTCGACGGTTGCCTTCAGGAAGCCGAGCTTGTCGCCGGCGTCGTGCCGCGTGCCCTCATAACAGAATCCGTACACCTTTTCGTACTGCAGCAGCGCGCGGATGGCGTCGGTCAGCTGCAACTCGCCGCCCGCGCCGGGCGTGATCCTCTCCAGCATCTCGAAGATGCGCGGCGTCAGGATATATCGGCCAATGATGGCGTTGTGGGACGGCGCTTCGGAGGGCTTCGGTTTCTCCACCATATCCACGATGTCGAGCAGTTGCGGATTGCGCGGATCGGCCTTGTACTTCAGACAGCCGTAGGCCGAGATCGCGTCGCCAGGCACCACCTCCGAGCCAATGATCGAGGACTGCACCTCGTCGAAGACTTCGACCATCTGCTTCATGCAGGGCACCGTCGCATCGACGATGTCGTCTGGCAGAAGCACGGCAAAGGGCTCATCGCCGACGATCTGCCTGGCCATCAACACGGCGTGGCCAAGACCGAGCGGCTCCGGCTGCCGTGTAAACGTAATTTTGGCCAGCTTCGAGGTCGCGCGCGCTACCTCGAGCAGAGCCGTCTTGTTCTTCGCGGCGAGCGAAGCCTCCAGCTCCGGGTTGCGGTCGAAGTGATCTTCCATCGTCGTCTTGCCGCGACTGGTGACGATGATGATCTCGGTGCAGCCGGCGGCGACCGCCTCTTCGACGCCATACTGGATCAGCGGCTTGTCGACGAGCGGAAGCATCTCCTTCGGTGTGGCCTTGGTGGCGGGAAGAAAGCGTGTGCCCATGCCTGCGGCAGGAAAGACGGCCTTGCGAATTTTCTGAGGAGTCATGACGGGTATCAGTTCTTCCAGGTTCCGGTGCGAGTTCATCCTAGCAAACCGGGTGCACGGAACGGCGAACACGAGTGGGATGCCGCATGAGCCTTTCGTGGGAGGCGAAGCCGGTGTGAATCAGAAGGCTCTGCGCTGCATATAATCGAATCATCTGCAGAAGTGAGTGCGCGCGCATTCCGTACGACTCTGCCTAACAAAAGCGGGACGGGCCTGCAAAGGGTCGCACACCGCGGGTGAGATACGATTTGCAAACGCCTTCAAAAGAGCACCTTCGATGCGCCCCGGCATCGTTTCCCCCATCTTTCAGGCTCGGTTGGCTGCTCTGGCTTCTTCTCCCCTGTCTGCTTGCGGCATCGGCACGGCCGGCCCACGCCGATGCCACGTTGCTGGTGCAGGAGTCGATCGACCTCCTGGGGCGCTTCAGCGGAACCGGCCACGTCACGATCCTGGTCGACACGCTGTGCTCGGATGATCACCTCCATATGCGGCCCTGCCAGGCGGGTGAACCGGGCAGCGTGCTTGGCCGATACCACCACATCAACGGCTACGACTGGCTGGCGGTCAAGCCGGAGCCGTACCTGTTCGCCGTCGACACTCCGCAGGAGATTCCATCGCGGGTGACGGAGGCCGATGTCGACCGGTTGCGAGCCGCCTACGTGGCCGCCCACATGAACGGCTTCGGCAGCGACATGCGCTCGACGCTGTGGCCGGAGATGCTGGGCGCGTCGTACCGGAGACGCATCATCACGATTCGCCTCCACACCACCCCTGAGCAGGATGCGCGGCTGATGCGCTGGCTGAACGCGAGCCGCAACCGGAGCGAGTTCAACTTTTTCTTCAACAACTGTGCGGACTTCTCGCGGGAGGTGTTGGACGTCCTCTTTCCCGGCGCAGTGCATCGCAACCTCCTCTTCGACGCCGGCATGACCACGCCGAAGCAACTGGCCAGCAGCATGCACCGGTATGCGAAGCAGCACCCGGAGGTGGGCTTTGAGCTGGCTGTGTTGCCGCAGGTGCCGGGAACCCTGCCGCGCTCCAAACCGGTCTATGGCGTCACCGAGTCCTTCGTGAAGCGGACCTGGTTCTGCCTGCCGGTCGCGATGCTGAATCCCCTCGAGTTCGGCCTGGTGATTGGGTCTGGTGTGCTGGACCCGCGCTGGAATGTGGAACGTGCCGCCAGGCAGGCGACACGGCTGTCGGCAGAAAAGTCGATCCGAAGTGCCGGCACGCCGATGCCTGAAACATCGGAGACGGCAGACGGCCGCGGACCAGTCCGACCCTGAGACGACGCACCGGCGCCGGTTGCCGGTGCATCCAATCCTCACGAGTTCGCGTGCGACGTTCGCACGAGTTGGCGCACCACAAGAAGGCGGAGCTGCTCCTGACGGAGAACAAGCGACCGCACACGGGATTCTGCAGCCGGTCGGGATTGGCAGCGTGATCGCTTCGGGGCTGCTGGACCATCGCTACGACATGCAACAGGTCGCGAAAGACTCCCCAGAGCTCGTTCTGGCAGACCAGGAGTGGATTGAACCTGGCACCGACACGGCCGCGAACGAGAGTGCGGCTCTCTCTGGAAACTGAACTGCCGCTCGCATGAAGCGACCCGACTCCAGACGCGGCCGACCTACAGCACCGGTGAATCGTCGTGCAGCATCGCCCTTCGAATGACCTTGATGGGTGCGAAGCCCTGCCGCATAAAGCTGTCATGGAACTGCTGCAGGTTGAACTTTGCGCCTTCTTTCTTCTGCAGGTCCGCGCGCAGCTTCAGAATCTCCAGCTTGCCGAGCGTGTAGTAAAGATAGGTCGCGTCAGAGGTGCCGCGCTTGGTCTCGACCAGGCCGATCGACGGTGATTGATAGCCTTCCCGCACGAAGAAGTCGACGGCCTGCTCTGTGGTCCACTTGCCCGCGGGCTCACCTTCCCCGGTGTGCAGCTTGATGGCGTTCACAAAGCGGGCATCGCGCAGAAGCGCGTCCTGCAGCTGTCCCAGGCGAATCAGGCGTGCCTCGCGCGTCTCCGGCTTGACGCCAGGTGGAAGATAGCCCTGATCGAGCATCATCTGCTCGCAGTAGTGTGCCCAGCCTTCGATGTTGGTGTTCGCGCCGACCAGCTTGCGGATCTTGGACGGGAACTGCGGCTGCCACAGAAACTGCACATAGTGGCCGGGGTAGGCCTCGTGCACCGCGGTGGAGGTGATCGTTCCCACGTTGAAGGCTGCCATGTGCTCGGCAACGTGCGCGGGCGTCCAACCGGGCTCGGGCAGCGTGACGTTGAAGTAGGCCCTGCTGGAGTGGGTCTCAAACGGCCCCGGAGGATCCATCGAGGCCTGTGTCGTCGCGCGCATGAACGGCGGCGTCTCTTCGAGGACCGGCTCGACGGGCGATGGAATGGTGATGATGTGGTCTGTGTTGATGAAGTGAATCAGCGACGCAAACTGCGCCTGGAAGGCCGCAAGCAGCTTGTCCGGCGGGGGGTGAATGGTGGCGAGCTCTGCCAGCACCTCCTGCGGTGTCTTCTTTGGGTCTACTTCCTTTGCCACGCGGGCAAACTCCGCCTGGTTCCTGTGGAGGTCCGCAAAGGCGATCTCCAAAAGGCGCGACAGGGGCAGGTCGACCATCTCGTCGTACGCCAGCTTCTTGCGAAAGGTCTCCGCGCCCAGGCGGAAGTCTCCATTTGAGCGCGGCAGGAGGTCCTGCTTCATCCATGCACCGTAGCTGTTCAGCGCCTGGACCACCGCCGCGTTGGATTTGGCGAAGTCCGCCTTTGCCGTGGCGTCGTCCGCCCCCGCAAACGCTGCGGGAACGTCGTTTTGAAAGAACGAGACCAGACCGCCGATCTGCTCGAGCGCGATCTCGGTAAAGATGTGCGGAGGATTCTTGAGGTTCTTGCGTGCCTCCAGAAGCGCCTGCGGAATCTGCCTTTCCCGCTCGACGGCACTGCGCAGGCGCACGTTGACCGGCGCAAACGGCCGCTCCATGAGCACAAAGATTGAACCGGTCGGGCCGGAGGAGTAGAGGTCCGGATTCTTCTCCCAGTTGCGAATCGTCTCGAGCGAGAGCAGCTGCGACCGGATGGAGTTCAGCAGGATCTCGCGGTCCGCGGCGACCGAGGCGTCGAGCGCCGAAGGATCGATGGCGCCGATCTTTGCCTCATAGGACTTCAGCGCGGAGACCTGCCGCTCGACCGACCCGGCCGAATAGTCCTCGAGCTTGCCGTCGTACTGGTGCAGACCGGCGGCGGTGGCCGCAGTGGGCGAGTACCGGAAGTACACGTTGGAGAAGTACTGGTCGGCCAGGGAGGCAAAGGTCTGCTGCGCGCCGTCGGAGGAGAGGTGCTGCGCGGGAGCGATAGCGAGAGGCATGAAAAAATGGCGGCGGCAAGCGCCTGGACCTTGGAATGAATCACGTGCGGGGGCTCCGGACAGGATATTGCGCAAGCATAACCCGGTCCGCAGGCCTGCCCCAAAGAGATTCGCGGTCTGCTCTTCTCTGCACCCGAGGCCGAGGCCCGGGTCTGGCTGGGGTCCCTGGCCTGTGCGGCCTGCAGGATGCCCCAAGCCGGTGGTCGACGCCGTTACACCAGCTGCGCGTCGAGCGAGATCTCCGCCGCCTTCAGCACCCGCGAGACCGGGCAGCCTTCCTTGGCCTTCTTCGCCAGCTCATCGAACTTTTCCTTGTCAGCACCCTGGACGGTTGCGCGGGTCTTCAGGTGAATCCTGGTGATAGTCGGACCGTCGTCGGCCATCTCCATCGTGACCACGGCCGTTGTCTCGAGGCGCTGCGGAGGCAGCTTGGCGTCCGTCAGCTGCGCGCTCAGCGCCATGGTGAAGCAGCCGGCGTGCGCGGCGGCGATCAGCTCCTCGGGGTTGGTGCCGGTTCCGTTCTCAAACCGCGCGTGAAAGCTGTACGGCGTCTCCTGCAGGGTGCCACTTTGTGTGGAAAGGGTGCCACTGCCGTCCTTCAGACCGCCCTGCCACACTGCGCTTGCACTTCGATCCATGTCTGTCTTCTCCTTGGCCAGGCTCTCAGCATTCATGCTGTTGAGCTACCTGCTCGTTTCGATGCCGAATGCCACGCGCTCGTTGATGGCTGGCGCAAGTTGCCTTTGGACGCTGGGCATCGCCACGCCTGTCCAGCGGCATCTGCCATAGAAGTCGTCCGTGCGCCACCGATCGCTCACCGCGGGTCGGAGTTCCACCCAGGAGAAGTCTATGACCAGCCGCTCGCTCGTGACGTACGCCGCTGCCCTGCTCACCCTTTCCGTCGCTCCCGCGTTCGCGCAGCAGTCCACCGCGCCTGGCCAGTCGGCGCAAACACCGCCGCCCGTGACGAATCAGACCCCCGTGGTCAACCCAAACAGCACACGCATGACCCCCCACACCTCGACGACCAACACTCCGCTGACGGCGGAGCAGTTGAAGGCGGAAAGGAAGGCGAGACGGACCCGGCGATCCACTTCCGCTCACACCCACTCCCACAAGCTGCATGCGGGAGCTTCGCATACTCAGGAAAAGCAGGACCAGACCAGGCCGGCAACACCTCCTTCGTCTGAGTCACCGCAGTAGTAGTAAGGGCGGTTTAATTCCGGCGGGTGGCTTCTGAACCGTTGTGCCTGTTCCCTAGGGCAGGGCGGCGATTCTGGCGACCCGTGAGATCGGCGAAACCTCCGTCCGCCGATCGCAAGACGCCTGATTGTGGTGCAATACAAGCCATGAAGCCCTTCCTCATCGGCCATGGCTCCACTCGCGTCTCGATCGGCGGGCCGCAGCTTTTTCTGATCGCCGGACCCTGCGTGATCGAGTCCGAGTCACACGCCCGGCGCATGGCCGAGGCGATTCAGCGCATCGCCTCGGAACTCTACATCCCCTATGTCTTCAAGGCCTCCTACGACAAGGCAAATCGCACCTCGATCGGCAGCTACCGGGGTCCTGGCATAGCGGAGGGCCTGCGCATTCTGCGCGCGATCGCCGAGGACACCGGCCTGCCCATCCTGACGGACGTCCATACCGCAGAGGACTGCGCCCGTGTCGCCGAAGCGGTCGACCTCCTGCAGATTCCAGCCTTTCTTTGCCGGCAGACCGATCTGCTGGTCGCCGCCGCGCACACCGGCCGCGCAATCAACGTCAAGAAAGGCCAGTTCGTCGCGCCGTGGGACATGCGTCACGCGGTCGACAAAGTCAGCGAGAGCGGGAACGATCGCGTCTGCCTCACCGAGCGTGGAGCCAGCTTCGGCTACAACAACCTGGTGGTCGACATGCGGTCGCTGCCCATCCTGCGCGGCTTCGCTCCGGTCATCTTTGACGGAACGCACTCGGTGCAGACGCCATCGGCCGCCGGCGGCGTCAGTGGCGGTCAGCCGGAGTTTATTCCGGTGCTGGCGCGGGCCGCCGTGGCAGCAGGGGTGGACGGCATCTTTCTCGAGGTTCACGACGATCCGCGCAACGCAAAGAGCGATGGAGCGAACGCACTTCGGCTGGACAGGCTGCAGCCGCTGCTGGAGCATCTGCTGGCCATCCACCAGGTGGTTGCCAGCCCGACCGTCTCATCCGGCGACGCGACATGATCACCGAAGCTGCTGCTGCCTGCTCCTGAGGCGCTCCGCATGGTTGCGTGAAAGCGCTACTCGGGCGAGAGGGGCCCGAACTCTCCGGGCACCGGGCAAAAAAAGCGGCCCCTCGCGTGAGGGGCCAATCTGCCTTGGTTCTCTCTGGTTAGGAGAGGCTTTGTGAGCGCGCTCTTGGTCGCTGTCTCAACAAACTTGTGGTCTTACGCTACTGGTTGGACGGCGCGTTTCCCTGCGTCGCCGGGTAGGCCGCCGGGGCTCCAGCGCGTGCTGTGGTGTTGCCCATCGTGGCCAGGCTGTTGTGCAGCAGGGTCACGCGAACTCCGTTGGTGAGCGGCTTTTCGCCATCGGCGGAGGCCTGCTGCTGTGCCTTGCCCAGACCACTCTTGTAGATGCGGTAGATCGGCACCTGATGTTCGGTGACAAGGTACCGAACCACGGCATCGGCCATCGCCTGCGAGTGCTGCACACCGGCCCGGCTGTAGCCCTGCACGTCCAGGATGTAGCCCTTCTCGCTTGCCAGCTGCGACGCAACCTGGTCGAGGTCGGCCTTCGCCTTCGGCCCAAGGGTCGTGCGTCCGGCGGAGAACGGAACGGATGTCGCCGAGACCGTCTTGTACTGGTCCAGGTTGCTGACCGTGCCGTTCAGGGCTTCAGTCTGCGTGCTGGCGTTGCCGGCCAGCGTATTGGCGGCGTTCGCCCGGTTGCCCGCGTCGACTGCATGCTGATCCGCCATGGCGGCCGCGCTGTTTGCCTTGCGAATTCCCGCCTGGGCCCGGCTATCGACGTCACGGATGTCGTTGCGATTCTTCGACTGCAGCTGGTCAAGCTCGTTGGTGCGGTCGTGGATGGGATCCACCTGCCGATTGACCCACTTCTTGCGGGCAAACGGGTTCATGTGTCCCCAGAAACCCTCCTTCGACTGCCCTTCCAGCGGCTTTCCGGTGGCGTAGGTGGTGTTGTCGGTCGCATCCGCCTTGCCGGTCGCCGGGGTGGTGTCGGAGTTCTGGCTGGCGTCGGTCTGCGAGCTCTGCGCCTGCGACATCTGGGTCTGCGATGTCTGAGTGTGCGGCGTCGACTGCCCCTGCTGCGAGCTTTGCGCCAGAGCCCGAGCCGCCAGGACGGAGGAAAGGAAGACGGCTGCGAGGCCGAGGGAGGTTGTGGATGTCTTCATAGGTCTTGGTGACTCCTGATGCAAGCATCCCCCAACAGGCGATTGCATGCTTCAACGACGAGGAGTAGAGCAAGACTCGTGCCAAACTGACAGCCCGCGCAACTCTCTTTTGCTTCAACAACTTCCAGGATCGCTTCTGGCGGGCTGAACCAGCCGCCGCTCAGCGCGCGGTAATTTCTACCCATTCGGGCAGGCAGAACCTTCCCGGCGGGCTGCCCGGGCGACGGCTACCTAGCCGTGACGCGGACGAGATGGAGCTCGGGAAGCTGCATGTTCCAGCTGCCGGAGATCGACTCGAAGATGAGCCGGAACTCCCGGTGCTGCCCGGGCTGGATGGGGTCCGCGCTGACTGCCTCTGTGTCCACGTAGGGCTCCCGCGTGCGAATCAGGGTGAGCGGCTGGGTTTCGATCTGCGGCGGCATCCCGGTGTCATTCCGGAACAGCACCTGGACGGTGATGCCGGTGACGGTCTGCGAGCCGTTGTTCTGGATCTCGCCGTCGATAAAGGTGCTCTTGCCGCCCGAAAGGCTGGTTGACTCACTCATGGCCAGCTTCGAGACCGCCAGGCTCGCCGCATAGGGATCTGCCGGCAGCTGCTGATTGGCGTTCGGGGGCGCGGAGGCGCGGTGCGACGCGGAGAACAGGTAGAGGCCCAGCAGACCGAAGATGACGACCCCGGCCACGACCCACGGCACCACCGGCATGCCCGAGCGCTCCGGGGGACGCGAGCCTGAGGAAAAGACGGGGGAGCTCGGGGAGGACGGGCCGGCGGAGTCGCTCATGAACCGGATTTTACCTGTGCCGCGTAGCCCCGCCCCGGCTAGAGGCCCCGCAGATGCGCGCGCTGGTCGCCCTTGCGCTGATCCTCACCCTCCACCTGCTGAAACACGCACATCTCGTGCAGCCGCGACCACATCCGCTCGCCCACCCGGTCACCCAGCGACTCCACCCGCGCAGCCGCCCGGTACTCTCCGGCTGACTGGCTGGGAGCCGTGGAGACGGGCGGCGCGTAGGCGAAGTTGGTGGTGATAATGGTCGTCTTATAGCGGTTGTAGCGCGAGTTCAGGATGTAGGCGACGGTGTCGAAGACCCAGTCGGTCGGCCGGGTCGAACCCAGGTCGTCGAGCACCAGCACCTCGACCTCGAAGACCGGCCGCAGCAGCTCGTGCTCGGTCGTCGCGACCGACGGGTTATAGGAGTGCTGAATCTGCTTCAAAAGGTCCTGGTAGTCGTAAAACAGCCCCTTGATCTGCTTTTCCAGGATCAGCGCCTGCAGCATGGCAATGGCCAGGTGGGTCTTGCCGCGGCCGCTGTTTCCCACAAAGATCACCCCCTGGCCATCGATGCCATACGGGTAGTTGTCGACGAAGCGCTTCGCGAACTCCTTCGCGTCGTAGACCGATCTGCTCTTGCCAGCCGTCTCGAAGCTCTCAAAGGACCGGTTGCGGAACTTCGCCGGGATGCCGGAGCGGTCCAGCCGTCGCTGGACGCGGATGGCAAGCTGGCAGGGACACTCCTGGGCGAAGCGATCGCCGTTCGGGCTTGTGGTCACGCGCAGGCCGGAGCCTTGGCATTGGGGACACGGGTCGGGCATGGCGCTCCCCCCAGTATCGCAGGCCTGAATCCGATTGCCCGGCGTGGGAATCCAACGTAGACTGAGGATATTCGCCCGGCACCAGGGCCTCGCGACAGGATCTTCGATGTCACGTGACCGCACCGTCGCAAGCGATCCGCGACCTGGCCGGCGAAACAGCATCTGGAAAGGATCAGCATCATGCCCAAAGAGGGAGTTCACCCGAATTACCACGCCACCCACGTCAAGTGCGCATGCGGCAACTCATTTGAGACCCGCTCCACGCACAAGGGCGATATCGTCGTCGAAATCTGCTCTGCCTGCCACCCGTTTTTCACCGGCAGGCAGAAGCTGGTCGACACCGCCGGCCGCGTCGAGCGCTTCCGCCGCAAGTTCGAGAAGTCCGACGCTGGCAAGGCAGCCGCCGCAGCCACCGCCACCACCGCCAACAAATAGCGCGGGCACAACTATCCCTCCAGGGGCCTCCGCCAGCGCGGGGGCCTTCTGGTTTTCAGGAGCGAGCGACATTGAAGAAGCACTACACCCTCGAGCAGCGCAAGTGGGACTCGCCCGTCGAGCACCGGATGCCGGAGCACGCCCGCGTGCCGGGGACCGTGCGCATCGGCGGCGTCGAGATCGCGCCGGCGACGGTGCTCGCGCCCATGGCGGGGGTCACCGACACCGTCTTCCGCCGCTTCATCAAGAACGCCTCGGTGTTTACCGGGGATGGCCCCGCCGCGACCGGTCTGGCGGCCGCCTCGGTTGAGGCGCCGCAGTCCAATCAGCGCTCCGGCTGTGGCCTCATCATGACCGAGTTCACCTCGGCCGACGGCCTGAGCCGCATGCGCGAGTCCAAGCGCAAGCGCTACCTGACCTACTACGACGACGAGCACCCGATCACGGCGCAGATCTTCGGCTCCAACCCTGACACCCTGGCGGAGTCGGCCCGGATCATTGAGGACTCCGGCTTCGATCTGGTCGACCTGAACCTGGGCTGCCCTGCCAAGCGTGTCGTCTCCTGCAACGGGGGATCGGGGCTCCTGCGGGATCTGCCGCTCATCCGGGTCATCTTCGAGCAGGTCCGGGCCGCCGTCCGCATCCCCTTTACGGTGAAGATCCGCATGGGCTGGAATGACAGCAACATCGTCTGCGTGGAGCTGGCGCGCATGGCCGAAGACTGCGGCCTCGACGCCATCGCGCTCCACGCCCGCACTCGCGAGGACGGCTACACCGGCCAGGCGCGATGGGATTGGATCGCCGCCGTCAAGGACGCCGTCCGCATCCCGGTGATCGGCAACGGCGACGTCCGCACGCCCGAGGACGCCTGCGCGCTCGTCGACCAGACCGGCTGCGACGCCGTGATGATCGGCCGCGCGGCGCCCGCCAACCCCTGGATCTTCCGCCAGATCGCGCAGTACACCGCGACGGGACAGTACGACCGGCCAACGGAGATGGACCGCTACCGCATGATCCGGACCTACTTCGAGATGCTGATCGCCGAGGTCACCTCGGAGGAGCGTGGCGCCGGCTCCGTCCTGGGAGCCTCACCGAACCGGAGCGTCGAACGCGATGCGGTGGGCAAGATGAAGCAGTTTGCCAGCTGGTTTACCCATGGCGTCCCCGGCGGCGCGGCGCTCCGGCGCGCCATCTTCGAGAGCAAGTGCGGGCCGGATGTGTTGGACGCGGTGGAACGCTTCTTTGCCGCCGGCGAGCACGCCCAACCGGAAGACCCACCCGCCCCGGCCGAGGAGCGCACCCTCGAAGCCATGGGTGCTGGCTGCGACTGAGCGGCTGCTCTGGTCTGGACCCCGCGAGCTCGCTCCTCGGTGTGTGTCCGTCAAGAACCCCTACACGGGCCGCCCGCTCTCGCACCTCCAAACGACGCGGATGCCGCTGCGCCATCGCTGATCGATCGCCACAAGAGTCCATTGCACCTCCGGCGCCAGGTACCGCAGCAGGGTCTCGGTCGCGGGGTGCACCTCGAGCGCGGGAGCGACCAGAAACAGGTGCGGCGGCTCGGCTCGGAGGCGCGTGGCGGGAAAGTAGCCTTGCTGCTGCAGCTCCCCGAGGCCGGTCGCCGGGTCCGTGTGCGCCAAGTGGTGCTTTCGCACGCAAATCCAGTAGTCCAGCCCCTGCATGGCCATGTGCAGATCTTCCGAGGCTTTGATCTCGAGGACTGCCAGCTGCTGGTCCCGCGTGACCGTCAGCAGGTCCATCATGCCGCGCTCGGCGCCCCGCCCCGCACCCGCGAAGGCTGGCACCTCGGTGTAGACCGGTCCCCGCCCGAGCGTTGGGTCGAGAGCGCCGAGATCCTGCCGCAGCCGGCTTCCCAGCCAAGCCTCGGGGGCGGCACGAAAGACAGGGTCGCGCGTGTCGCCCTCCGCAACCCGCCGACGAAACAGCTCGTGCACGAGCTGCCGCAGATGCGGCTCATTGCCGTCCGTCAGCGGCGTTTCGTGGGCGCCGGAGCCGGCCGTCACCTCCAGCTGCCGGTTGAACGAGCCGCCTCCGTAGCCGGCGCGGACGCGCGCAAACTCCAGCCCATGCAGCAGAAACACCAGTTCGGCTGAGGATCGCAGGCGCATCTCAATCGTCGGCGGCTCCCGCCCGGGCCCACGGTTGCGCCGATGCGCGGCCTTTGCCTTGACCAGGCACCCGGGAATCTGGCGCAGCTCTGGCGCGTCCGAGGCAGAGCCCCAGGGGGCGGGCACCGCAGCGCCCGCGGGCAGCAGCCGCAGCACGCGGGGAATCGCCTCCGCAAACCGGCCGCCCGGAGCGACGGCGGCCGCGGCATCCGCAGCATGCAGCAGACGAGTGGCGGTGTTGCCGTGGTCGCCCGGATCCACCACCACCATCTCGTCCGAGTGCTCATCGAGTTCGAGCAGATGGTACTGCGCAATCGCCGGGTTTAGCCATGCCAAGCGCGATCGCGTCACCGTGGAGGCACCCGCCGGGCAGATCAGCCGCAGACCGGCGAAGATTCTGCGTCCCCCGGCGTGCTCGCGGCAGTGCCCCAGCCACAGCAAGCCGAGCGTCAGCAGGCCATCGATGGTGGATGCGGTCTCGCTCGCATTGACCCCGATCACCGCCCATGCCTCCGACCCTCGCACCATCACACCGCGCGCATAGGCCGGACCGAAGGATCGCTGGAGGTCCATGGCGGTGGTCAGGCCCTCCACGCGCTCGCCCGGGAACTGCGCCGGCAGCACCCGCTGCAGCAGTCGCAGGTAGCGCGCGCGCGCCGCGTCGCCGGTGTTTCGGGGACGACGCTCCCGGCTGGGTGCGAACTCCAGAGTCTGCGGTTCCCTGTGACCAAATCGCAGGGTGACGCAGCGGAGAACACCTCCCGGCCGGGGTTGAAGCGAGAGCACCCGCCGCACCACGTTGCCCTCCTCGTTCCACAGCTGCAGCGTGCACCGGCCGTGCGCGGCCGAGACCGCGTGCTGCGCCGACCGGAGGTCAAACAGGACGCGGCCCTCTTCCAGCAAAACGGCATCGGGCTGCCCGGCCAGGTACGCTGTCAAGGCTGCGGCAATCTCGTCCGGCGGCAAGGCCTCCGGAGGTGCGGCAGCGGATCGAGCGGAGGACGGAGCCATGCGGGCAGGCTAACCGCGGGACACCCGGCCGCGGAATGCCACTTCTGCGGAGTTGCTGCGGCAGCTAGTTGGAAATCGCTCGTTCAGCGGCTAGTCAGCGTGGCCTTCCCGTGGGCCGCGGCCCCATCTCGCTGGCCTCCTGCAGCAAAAATCGCCGAAAGGCGCCCGCGCTTCCCCCGGGCTCCGGTCCGGAGCGGTAGACCAGCGAAAACATGCGGGCGATGCGCAGACCGCGCACCCGTGCCAGCTTCAGCGTGCCCAGCGTCAGCTGATTGCGCACCGCCCAGCGGGAGACAAACGCGACCCCCAGGCCAGCCTCGACCGCGCTCAGGAGGCCCTCGGTCGAGTCCAGTGTCATCCGCACCGGCAGATCGCGGGTTCGAACGCCCGCTGCCTCAAGCGCCGCTTCAATAACGCGGCGCGAGCCCGAGCCCAGCTCCCGGCTGACGAAATCCTCGCCGGAGAGCTCCGCTGGCTCGACCTGCCTGCCGGCCCAGCGGTGCCCGGGAGGAACGACCAGCACCATGTGGTCCTCCATAAACGGCTGGAGGTGGAGCTCCGGCCGAAGTCCCGGGCCCTCCACCAGGGCCAGATCGATGCGACTGGCGACCAGCGCCTCCAGCACCTCGTCGGTGTTGCCGCTCATCGCCGCCGTGCGCATCTCCGGGTGCTGCAGGAGGAAGCGCGCCAGCAGCTCCGGCAGAAGGTACTGCCCGATGGTCTGGGAGGCACCGACGCGCAGGTCGCCGGGCCGCCCGCCTGCGATCTCCTGCAGCTCCGCGACCATCTCCTCGGCCGCCGCCCGCTGCTGTTCCGCGAAGCCCAGCAGAGCGGTGCCGCCCTCCGTCAGGTGAACTCGGCCTCGGCTGCGGTCGAAGAGCCGCACCCCCAGCTCGTCTTCCAGTGCCCGGACCGCCTGGGTCACGGCCGGTTGTGAGATCCGCAGCGACTCGGCCGCGCGGCGAAAGTTGAGCTCGCGAGCCGCGGCGCGAAAGACCTGCACCCGTGTGCTCTCAAGCGACCTGGCCGACCCAGGGGACCTGGGCACGGTCTCCCCGGCGGAGCGCACCGTTTCCTGCTCCGGATGCCTCCGTTCGCGACGCTCCATGAGATCCTCTCCCGCACCGTCCGGACGTCTCCAGGCCTAGATGCCGATCAGACCGGAGTGGATCGCCAGCAGCGACAGCGTGGCGATCACGATCCACAGGGCCACGCCTTCGATCATCGGCCGCACGCCCACGCGTCGCACCGTTTCGCGCGAAAGTCCGGTGCCGATCAGAAACAGGGTCACCGTCAGGCCCAGGCGGCCCAGGTGATTCAGAACAGCGTACTCTGCGTGGAAGCGCGGAAGCGAGGTGCTCGCGACCGCAGCCAGCAGAAAAAGCAGAATAAACCAGGGCATCTGGACCCTGGCCTTGCTTCGGGTCAGCGCCGCCGTGCCCAGCGCCAGCGGCACAATCCACAGGGCTCGCGTCAGCTTCACCGTGGTTCCGACCGTCAGCGCGATCGGACCGTACTTCGCCGCCGCCCCGACAACCGAGCTGGTGTCGTGAATCGCCAGCGCCGCCCACAGGCCAAACTGCGCCTGCGACAGGTGCAACGCATAGCCAATGGCCGGAAACACCAGCAGCGCCACGGCATTCAGAGAGAACACGGTGCCCAGGGAGATGGCCAGGTCCTCTTCCTGGGCGTTGATGATGGGGGCAATGGCGGCGATGGCGCTGCCGCCGCAGATCGCCGTTCCGCAGGTAATCAACAGAGACGCCCTGCGACCGACGCGCAGCAGCCTTCCCAGGCCCAAGCCCAGCAGCATGACCGCCGTGATGCTGACCGCGGTATAGAGAAATCCCGATCGGCCCGCGTGCACCACCTCCGACAGGTTCATGCCGAAGCCCAGCCCCACCACGGAAGCCTGCAGCAGAAATTTCGTCAGACTGTGGCTCTCCTCCGGGTAGGGGTGCGCCACCGTAAACCCAAAGATGAGGCCAAGCAGCAGCGCCAGCGGTGGAGAGAGCAGACCACTGGCGGCGAGAATGATGCCGAGAAAAAAGGCCCTGCGCGCGTTCATGACGATCGCTCCTCAGGAACAAGTCTCCGGCCGGCGATCACCACAGGTCCAAGCAGAAATGCGGTTGCCCCATAAGCCGGGCTTATCATCCTGACGGCTGCGGCGCGCAACGGCCGCACTCCCGCCCGGCATCTCTCCTGAAGAACAAGAAACCGGAAACTTTCAGGAGAAGCCCCATCGTGGCAACCATATCCAACGACCTCTTTACCATGCAGGACCCCACCAAGCAGTACCCGCAGCCGGAGTTTGAGAAGCAGCCCCAGAACGTACCGGGGCTTGAGCAGAAGATGACCCCCAAGCCAGACTGCGGAGAGAACAGCTACAAGGGAACCGGCCGCCTGCCAAACCGCAGGGCGCTCGTCACCGGCGGCGACTCCGGCATCGGTCGCGCGACGGCCATTGCCTTCGCCCGCGAAGGAGCCGACGTCGCCATCAATTACCTGCCCAGCGAGGAAGCCGACGCAAAAGAGGTGATCGCGCTCATCGAGCAGGCCGGTCGCAAGGCCGTGGCCCTGCCCGGCGATCTTGCCGACGAGAGCTTCTGCCGCCGGCTCGTCCGCGACGCGCACGACAAGCTCGGCGGCCTCGACATCCTCGCCGCCGTTGCCGGCAAACAGCACGCCGTGCAGCACATCGCCGACATCACCACCCAGCAGATGATTGAAACCTTTCAGGTGAATGTCTTTGCCCTGTTCTTTCTTTGCCAGGAGGCGTTGCCCCTGATGCCGCCGGGCGGCACCATTGTCACCACGGCGTCCATCCAGGCCACCCATCCCAGCCCGCTGCTGCTGGACTACGCCCCGACCAAGGCGGCCATTCTGAACTTCACCCGCGCTCTGGCCCGGCAGGTGGCGGAGCGCGGCATTCGCGTCAACTGCGTCGCTCCGGGACCGATCTGGACTCCGCTCCAGATCTCCGGCGGCCAGACGCAGGACAAGATCCCGGAGTTCGGATCGAAGACGCCGATGAAGCGCCCCGGCCAGCCCGTCGAGATGGCCCCGCTCTACGTCCTTCTGGCCTCGCAGGAGTCGTCCTACGTGACCGGCGAGGTGTACGGCGCGACCGGCGGCATGGAGGTCTCCTGAGGGATATCCCGTCGCAAGGCAAGCCTGAATCGTCGCGCAGCGTGGATGGCCGCGCATGGGCTGATCGTTAAGCGGCGTAAATACAGGGGTCTCTCCACTGCGCTTCGCTTCGGTCGAGATGACAGGCAGGGACGTCAGGCTTCGACCTCCTGCCCTCTCGATCGGAGGGTCGCGCCCGTGCCGGCAGCGGGTAAACCCTGTGCGGCGCTCTTCGGCCGGTCGCGGCATTCTGTGTGAGAGCTCCCAAATTCCGTCACCTCGATCCGAGGACGCGCCTTTGCGTACGAAGACGCGCCTTTGCGTCCGAAGCGGAGAGACCCCTGTCTTGCGCTTTCGCCGGAGCAGCCTTCTCCCGGACGGCATGTATTCTCGGGGCTAACCCTCGTACCCCGGGAGCCTCCGCCTTGCCCCACACAGCCCTGAGTCTGCTCTGCATTGCCTGCTTCGCCACAGCCTCTTCGGCCCAGATCACCGGTCAGCCCGGTGCTGCAGAACAACCCACCCGCGCCGCGCACGCCATGGTGGTCACCATTCACCATGACGCCACGGATGCCGGCGTTGGCATCCTGCGTGAGGGCGGCAACGCCGTCGATGCCGCGGTCGCGGTCGGATTTGCGCTGGCGGTGGTGTACCCGCAGGCGGGCAACCTGGGCGGGGGCGGCTTCATGCTGATCCGCATGCACACCGGCAAGAGCCACTTCCTCGATTACCGCGAAAAGGCGCCCGCCGCCGCGACACGCGACATGTACCTCGATGCGAAGGGCAACGTCGTCCCCGGTCTTTCGACCGTGGGGTACAAGGCCTCCGGTGTGCCTGGCACCGTCGCTGGTCTGGTCTACGCGCAGCAGCACTTCGGCCGGCTGACGCTCGCCCAGGATATGGCTCCGGCGATTCGCTTCGCCAGCGAAGGCTACCTCCTTTCCGCCGAAGAGGCCCACAATCTCCAGTCGAAACATCTCACCCGCTTCGCCGCTTCGGCGCACCTGTTTCAGCGCGACGGCCACTTTTATGCCACCGGCGAGCGCTTTCGGCAGCCCCTGCTGGCGGCCACGTTGCGCCGCATCGCCGCGCATCCGCAGGATTTCTACCGCGGGCAGATGGCCCAGACCATCGCCCGCGAGATGCAGGCGGGCGGTGGCCTGATCACCGCGGCCGACCTCCGCGCCTACATCGTCAAAGACCGCCGGCCGGTTGAGGGGAACTACCACGGGTACCACATCCTTACCGCGCCGCCACCCTCTTCGGGCGGCATTGTGCTGCTGGAGATCCTGAACATCCTCTCCACCTACAACCTTCCGGCGCTCGGTCCGGACCGGTCGGCACCGCAGGTCCACACCATCGTCGAAGCCTTTCGCCGCGCCTACATGGACCGTGCGGACTACATGGGCGATCCGGACTTCACCCCCGTTCCAACGCGGCAGCTGCTCAACCCGGCCTATGCCGCGGCGTGGCGGAGGTCGATCCTGCCGGACAGGCCCACTCCGTCGAAGAGCCTGGTCCGCCCGAAGGGCTTTCTCCCGCCGCCGCCCACGCTGGCGAACACAGCACCCGAGCCCACGGAGACGACCCACTTTTCAATCGTCGATGCCGAGGGCAACGCCGTCGCCAACACCTACACGCTCAATGGCAGCTTCGGTTCCGGTGTCACCCTTGCGCCGCTCGGCTTTCTGATGAACAACGAGATGGACGACTTCGCTTCAAAGCAGGGAGTCCCCAACATGTACGGTCTGATCCAGGGACCTGCCAACGCCATCGGCCCGGGAAAGCGGCCGCTTTCAGCCATGACCCCGACCATCGTCACCACCAAAGCCACTCCGGGTCACCCGGCCGAGCTGCGCTATGTGCTGGGCACGCCCGGCGGATCGACCATTATTACGACGGTCGCCAACGACCTTCTCTCGTGCGTGGAGAACGGCCTGAACATCCAGCAGTCGGCCGATGCGCCGCGCTTCCACCACCAATATCTGCCGGACCGCATCGACCTCGAAAAGAGCTTCTCGCCAGCGGTCGAAGCACAGCTAAAGGCGATGGGCTACACCGTCAATCGCCTGGCTGTGGCCGACGAGCACAATCCCGGTGTTTGGGGAGATTCCGAACTGATCGCCGTCGATCCCCGGACGCACGACCTACTCGGCGGCCACGATCACCGGCACAGCTTCGGGAACGCCGCTGGGTACTGAGAGACACGTTTCGTCATCTCGACCGGAGCGCCGCGAAGTGGAGAGACTAACCTATTTAGCTATCTGTCGATACAGCCCAGAGCCCTCTCCGAGGCGAGAAATCGTTCGGTCCGGATAGGACGTGTCGGACCGGCAAGGAGCAGCGCGAGTTCCTTCGAGATACTCTCGGGCTGGCCGTCCCCATTACACTTTCGGTGGTGTCATCTTTGACATGGCGATCAGCCGCCAGTCTTCCAGCGCGGCTCTCCGGTGAGGGTCGGCCTCTGCCTGGTGGTCCTTGCTCTCCGCAATCGATTGGAATGCTTTCATACTCGGGTACTCCACGAGCGCCACCTCATCCCAAACATCTTCAGGGCCGACGACGAGGCCTGCCTCGACCGCACCAAGAAAGACCACCTGTATCCCGGGTATCGCTGAGGCCAGCTTTTCCCAGGCGGGCAAATATCTGTGGTAGTAGGCGTCACGTCCAGAGATTGGCTCCGTTTGTTGGTGGTCATACCTAGCCTGCTTATTGAAATGCAGCAGGTTCATCATGACGACGGGTTGGTCGGCGGGAATGCTCGCCGCAGCACGATCGATTGCTTCATGGGTCACTTCTATCAGGTGCATTTGTACTCCTCTCGTAGCGTTCTGGAGCTACCCTTTGGGTCAGCGGGTACAGTAAGCCGTAAGCGCCTCGGCTACTTTCTTTGGTCTCTAAAGTAGCGCCGAATGCCCGCGAAGAATCCTAAGAACTCGCTCCGCGTGTGTCTCTTGTGCGAGTTCCTCTTTCTTCAGAGAACTCTATCTTGGGGCGCTTTGAGCGCACTCTGAACCTATGATGATAAGGGTCACACCCGGGATGCAATGACCCCGAAACGGACAAACGAGAACTGGGGCCAGCCTGCCAAACGCGGGTCCATATCTCAGGTGATACACCTCACGTCCCGAGAGTGGCTTGACTTCTTGATCGGCATACTCAGCACTGCTGACGATAGCGCAGCAGGTTCAGGGCAATTTAACCCGCGAACGTAGTCCTGAACTTTTATGTCGGGCCTTCAGCCCTAAAAGGCTTTGTTAATCAACACCTGGGGCTTGCGCCCCAGGCTATGATAGGTCGGGCCTTCAGCCCGAAAGGCCAAGAGCTACACCTCCATGCAAACAGGTTCAGCATCACGACTGGTTGACCGTCAGGGATGTTAGTCGCTGCTTGAGTGATTGCTTCAGAGGTCATCTCTGCCACGTGCCTTCTGTCGTCCTCCTGTATCGCTCCGAAGCTGCTGCCCTTTGGGTCAGCGATTCCAGTGAGCGGTGAGCGCCTCGGCGACTTCTCTCGGCTTTTGCAGCGGAGTCCAATGACCGCAATCAAGCTTGAGAACTCGCTCGGCGTGTGTATCTTGTGCGAGTTCTTCCGCGAAGCGGATGGGGCATGCCTCATCCTGCTCGCCCCAGAACACCAGCCCCGGGGAGGTGGCCTCGGCGAGGTCGGGCTGCCACTCCTGCCCAACATCGAGCGCAGACCGGTACAGGGATAAGATCACCTGCTTCATGCGGTCATCGACCCGAGACGCCATCGCTGGAGCGATCTCAGCCGGCACCCCAAGCTCCTGCAGCTGATGACTGAACTTCCCGGGGTCGAGTTCACGCATCCACTGCTCCCCCTTTCCCGGGGTTTGCCAGATCCTGGCGAGTGGATGCCAGTCGTACCGTGCGCTGACCGGTCCACTTCCGGCCGCCCATGTACGCACGAGGTCCGGCCGGAGAGAGGCCACGCGTGCCGTGAAGAGACATCCCCAGTCATGACCAACCAGGTCGACTGGTTCGCCTACCGCTTCCAACTTGCCGATGATCCAGTGGACGTACTCTTCCTTGCTGGCCGAAAAGCCAGCTGGGACTGCCGTATCAAAACCGGAAAGCTCGAGCGCGAGCAGGTCGGTGCGTGCAAGCCGCGAAAAGACGGAGTCCCAGACATGCACCGTGTCTGGGACCCCGTGGAGGAATACTGCTGGCATGGGTTGCTCCTTCTTTGGGCCGCAACCCTTAGCTGGACTTTCCAGGAAGCCCGAAGAACCCGGTCATCTGAATCAACAGGCCTTCCGCGTTGAATCGCGCATAGCTGTTTCCGGTCGCAAGGGTCGCTCCCTCCTTGCTATGCATGGTCCAACTGGAGAGACCCTGCTGGTGATGGGTCAGAAACTTGGTATTTTCGAAGGAGGCCCCCGGTGTCTTCTGCTGGGACTGTTCAATCTTCGCGATCAGCTCCTGCAAACCGTGGCACTCGTTGGTTGGATCGGTGTAAACGGCATCTGCAGCAACGCTGCCGCTTAATAGTGTTCTACGTTCTTCGGCGCTGATGTCAGACCATGCAGCCTGATAACGCTTCCATGTAGCCAGATACTCTTCCTTCATGAGAACCACCTCCCAATGCACTTTAGCGCAATCTGACATTATGATGATAAGTGTCATGGTAAAGATGCAATGACTCGGAAGCTGACAGACGAGAGTGTTGCGGAACGGCGGCAGGGCATCCTCTCCGCCGCAGCCGGCGTGTTCCTGCGCTATGGCTATAGCCGCACAACGATGGGCGATGTGGCAGAAGCGGCCAGGATCTCCCGCCCGGCGCTTTATGTGATCTTTCCGAAGAAGGACGACATCTTCGCTGCCGTGGTCGAGGAGATGAACAACAGGAAGCTGGCGGAACTTCGAAAGGCCATACGGGGTATGCGCAGCTTTGAACGGAAGCTCCAGTATTGCTGCGAAGAGTGGGGCTCCCACGGAATGGAGCTGATGGAGGTTCACCCCGACGCCCGGGATCTCTTTGACATCGCCCGTCCGGCAGTCCAGGCCATGTACGAAGAGTTCATCGGACTGCTTACGGAGCTGCTGTCCCAGGGCATGATCGGAACCAGGCAAAAAGCGAGCCCGTCACAGCTGGCACGTAACCTGGCGTTTGCCATGCGGGGATTCAAAGACGCTGTAGAGAGTGCAGCGGAGATGCGAAAGATGATTGCTCTGGAAGTCGATACCGTACTGGCGGCAGTCAAGCGTTGAAGCTCGCAGGCAGCGTGACCTGGTCTTCCTTTGCACATTTCCCCATACCGTCCAAGCGCAGAGCGCCAGGATCGTACGTTTGCAAACCTCAGCGGCGGTTCTATGCTCCGGGTTCGCTTGCGCCGGTTTGAACGGAACAGGTGGCGGTTGCGGTGTTCACCTGTGGACACTTTGTTCGGAAACGAACAGCGTCGCCGCGCTCGCGGCGTAGCAATACCCAGTACTTCCGGCTAACGGGCTGATCCCCACAATGGCTCGCGACGTGCATTCCTTCTTCGTGCATGGATATCTCCCGTCCCGATCTGAAGCGGCGGCGCCGCCGTCGCAATCTGGTTCTGACTGCGGTGCTGGTCGTTCTGGCCGGTGCCGCCGCGTTCGCTGTGCTGCGGCTGAAGCCTGCCATTCCGACCGTCGATGCCGCCGTGTGGACCGACACCGTCAAGCGCGGTCCGCTGCTGCGTCAGGTGCGCGGTCCGGGCACGCTGGTTCCGCGCGAAGACAAGATCCGCCTCATTCCGGCGGAGACCGAAGCGACCGTGGTGCGCATCCGCGTTTTGCCTGGAGCGCACGTCGAGCCCGACACCATCCTGATGGACCTGGTCGACCCGGCCGTGCAGCAGCAAATGCTGGATGCGCAGCTGCAGCTGAAGGCCGCGCAGGCAGACCTCAAAAACACTCGCGCCAGGCTCGAAAGCGACCTGATGACGCAGCGCGCGGGCGCCGCGACCGTCAGCGCCGACCAACACCAGGCACAGCTGCAGGCGCAGACCGACAAGAGCCTTTACGATCTTGGCGTCATCAGCGGGCTGACGTACTCCGCGTCGAAGGGCAAGGCCGAAGAGCTTGGACAGCGGAACCAGATCGAGCGGCAGCGGCTGGACCTGAACGGAAGGACGATCGCGACCGAGATGGCGGTGCAGGAGGCCAAGGTGGACCAGGCACGGGCTCTGCTGGAGCTCAAGGAAAAGCAGCAGGCGGCGCTCAGTGTCCGTGCCGGTATCGCGGGCGTGCTGGTCGACCTGCCGCATCAGGTGGGCGAGCACGTCGCGCCGGGAACCACGCTGGCCAAGGTGGTGCAGCCCGACCAGTTGAAGGCGGCGCTCAAGATCGCGGAGACCCAGGCGCGCGATATCCAGATTGGCCAGCCGGCCGAGATCGACACCCACAACGGCGTGATTCCGGGCAAGGTGACGCGCATCGACCCCGCCGTGCAGAACGGAACCGTGACGGTCGACGTAGAACTGCTTGGGCCGCTGCCGCAGGGCGCGCGGCCCGATTTGTCGGTCGACGGCACCATCGATCTCGACCGCATGCAGGATGTGCTCTATGTGGGACGGCCGGCGTTTGGCAACGAGAACTCGACCATCAGCCTGTTTCGCGTTCTGCCGGACGGCAAGACGGCAGTGCGCACGCCGGTGGAGGTGGGCCGCGCCTCCGTGAACAACATCCAGGTGCTCAAGGGCCTCAAGGCCGGCGACACCGTGATCCTGTCGGACATGTCGCGGTGGGACTCCGTCGACAAGGTTCGCCTGCCGTAGCGTCACGATCCGTAGTTTGTAACCAGCACAGGTCCAGTACAGATTCCGCACAGATCGATCTCCGAGGAGACCCGCCGCATGACCTCCGCCGCCGCCGCCGAGAACCTGATTCACATCGAGCACCTGACCAAGATCTTCTACACCGACGAGCTCGAGACACACGCCCTTTCCGGGGTGCACCTCCAGATCGCGCGCGGCGAGTATGTCGCCATGTCGGGTCCCTCGGGCTGCGGCAAATCGACGCTGCTGTCGATCCTGGGCCTGCTGGACACGCCGAGCGGCGGGCAGTACCTGCTGAATGGAAAGGAGGTGGCGCAGCTCGACTTTGGCGACCGCTCGCGCATTCGCAACCAGGAGATCGGATTTATCTTTCAAAGCTTCAACCTGATCGGCGACCTGACGGTGTACGAGAATGTGGAGCTGCCGCTGACCTATCGCTCCGGCATGGCTGCCTCCGAGCGCAAGGATCGCGTGACCCAGTCGCTCGAGCGGGTCGGCATGGCGCACCGGATGCGGCACTACCCGGCGCAGCTCTCGGGCGGCCAGCAGCAGCGCGTGGCCGTGGCCCGGGCACTCGCCGGGGCGCCGTCCATTCTGCTGGCGGACGAGCCGACCGGCAATCTTGATTCCAGAAACGGCGAGGCCGTGATGCAGCTGCTGGCGGAGCTCCACGCCGAGGGCGCGACCATCTGCATGGTCACGCACGACCCGCGCTTTGCCGCGCACGCCGGGCGGCAGGTGCACCTGTTCGACGGCAAGATCGTGGCCGAAGGCGATCTGCCAAAGCTGATCGCCGAACCGGAACGCAATCCTTCGACCGTGACCGGGATGGTGCGCGAAGACCGCAAGGTGGCCGGGGAGCTGAATTCGTGAGTGTCGCGAGCCAAGCTCTTCGCAGCCTGCGGCAGTCGCCCGCCTTCACGTGCACCGTGCTTGCGACGCTTGCGCTCGGCTTGAGTTTGAACGCCGCCATCTTCACCGTCGTGGACACGGTTCTGCTTCGCCCGCTGGGCTACCACGACGCCGATCGCATCGTCGCCATCGAGACGCGCTTCAACGACGAGGGCCGGTCGATACCGCGGCTGGGCGGCGACGATTACAACGATCTCGCCCGCAACGTGCATAGCCTCGACGCCACGGCACATTACAGTGCGTACCCCGATGGCACCCGCATTAATGGCACGTCGTTTTACGTGCCGGTCGCCTTTGTCAGCCCCAGGTTCACCGAGATCATGGGCGTCCAGCCGATCGCTGGCAGGCTGCTCCAGCCAGCCGACCAGGCCGGCACAGACGCTGTGCTCAGCGCGTCGTTCGCCCGCGAGCACTTCGGCTCGGCCGCCGCCGCTGTCGGACAGTCCGTCACCGCCGAAGGCACCCTCTACACCGTTGCCGGCGTTCTTCCGGACGGCTTCTCCTTCCCCGGAAAGACCGCCGTGTGGTTTGAGCAGCCGGCACACGTTGCCAATCCACACCGCAGCGCCTACAACGATTACGCGGTCGCGCGCCGCCGTGCCGGCGTCTCGAACGCCGAGCTCGCGGCCGAGCTTGCCACCTTCTCCACCCACCTGCAGCAGAGCTTCCCCGAAGACCGCCACAAGAGCCTCGAGGCCGTTCCGCTGCAAAACGAGATTGCCGGCCCCGTCCGGCCTACGCTGCGTCTGCTGATGGGCTCGGTCCTGGTGTTGCTGCTGATTGTTGCCGCCAACCTCACTCATCTTCAGCTGGTGCGCGCTTCCCGGCAGAGGCGCGCTCTCTCCATTCGCACCGCGCTCGGAGCCTCGCGCCGTACCCTCGCCGCCCGAGCCTTGACCGAGACCGCCCTGCTCGCCCTCGGCGGCTGCGGCCTCGCCATGCTGCTTGTGTTTCCGGCACTGCGGCTGCTCGTCCGCCTCGCTCCGCCCGAGATCCCCCGCCTGTCCGAGGTCCACGTCAACCTCCATGTTCTGCTCTTTTCCACCCTTGTCAGCCTCCTTGTCATGGTGTTCGCGACCCTTCTGCCGCTGTGGCGCTCGTGGCACGTCGATCCCGCGGCCGTTCTTCGCTCCGACAGTGCGCACGGCACGGAGCCTCGCGGCTCGGTTCGTCTGCGCAACGGTCTGATCGTCGCCGAAACCGCTCTCACCTTCACGCTCTCGGTCGCCGCAATCCTGCTCACCCGGCAGCTCATCGCGCAGTCGCGGCAGGATCTCGGCTTTGAGCCCACGCATCTGCTGACGCTGGACACCCACACCGTGGCCACGACGCCTGAGCGCATCCCGCCCGGGCCACCCGACAACGCCTCCGCCGCCGAGCTCGCCGCCTACCGGGCCAAGCTGCTGCCGCTCGCCCAGGCGCGCATCGCCCGGCTCGATAGCACTCTCGCCACCGTCGCCAGCATCCCCGGCGTCCGCTCCGCCGCAGCCGCCTACGGCGCGCCCATGATGGACGGCGGCAGCAACGGCAGCTACGCCATCAAGGGCAGGCAGGTCTTCGGCCCGCCGTTTGAGGGTCTGCCCTACGCTGACTTCCGCCCCGTCACCCCCGGCTTCTTCCGCACGCTCGGCGTCCCGCTGCTGCGCGGCCGCTTCCTTACCGCCGGGGACGGCCCCACGGCGCCCAAGGTGCTCGTCATCAACCAGGCGCTCGCCCGCGCGGAGTTCCCCGGCCAGGACCCGATCGGCCAGCAGATCGTCACCGGCCTCGACGAGAGCTCGTCCGACTTCCAGACCGTCGTCGGCGTTGTCGGCGACATCCGCAGTGATGCGCCCGGCAAGCCCGCCGCGCCCACCCTCTACATGCCCGCCGCGCAGCACGCCGGCTGGGCCGACGACATGCAGATCGTGGTCCGCACCGCGCTTCCGCCCGCAAGCATGGCTGAAACCGTGCGCCGGACGCTCGTGCGCGCGCACCCCGAGACCGCCGTCAAGATCACCACCATGCGCGAGAACCTGGGCGCGGTCGAACGGCCGGAGCAGTTCCGCACCACGCTCTTCTCGCTCTTCGCCGCGGTCTCGCTCCTGCTCGCCGCGGTCGGCATCTACGGCGTCACCGCCTACACCGTGCAGCAGCGCCGCTTTGAGTTTGGGCTGCGCTTCGCCCTGGGCGCCACTCGCCCGCAGGTGCTTGGCCTGGTGCTGGCCCAGTCGCTCCAGGTCACTCTGCTCGGGGTTGCCGCCGGGGTCGCGCTTTCGTTCGGACTCGTCCGTCTCGCGACGTCGGTAGCCGGCCGGCTGCCCGCGTTTGACCTTGCCAGTTATGCCCTTGCCGGTGCCGGCATTCTCGCGCTTGCGCTCTTCGCCACGCTTCTGCCAGCTCGCCGTGCCGCGTCGGTTGATCCGATGACGGTTCTTCGCTCCGAATAGTCCACATCGAGGCCCGCGCCCATGACCAGTGACCTGCTTTCCGACCTTCGCTTCGCTCTCCGCCAGCTGCGCCGCGCCCCCGGCTTCGCCGCCGTCGCGATTCTTACGCTGGCGCTCGCGGTCGGCATCTCTGCCTCCGTTTTTTCCGTCATCGACGCCACCGTGATCCGGCCGCTGCCCTACACCGATCCGGACCGCATCGTGGTTCTCCAGACCTACTCGCCCGAGGGCTATACCCAGCCGGCTTCGTGGCCGCAGTACCTCGATTGGCGGCGCGGCAACAGCACGCTCTCCGCGCTGGCCGGCTACGACACTGGCGCCGCAAACCTCCTGACCTCCGAAGGCGCCGCCTCGCCCGTCCACGTCGTCCACGGCACCGATAACTTCTTCGACGTCTTCGCCGTGGAGCCGATGCTCGGCCGGAGCTTCCGCCCCGGCGAAGACCAGCCCGGCAAGAACGACGTCGTCGTGCTCAGCTATGAGCTGTGGCAGCAGAGCTTTGGCGGCCGCAAAGACATCGTCGGCTCTGCCCTCAAGCTCGACGGAGAGGTCAACACCGTCATCGGCGTCATGCCCGCCGGATTTCGCTTCCCGCTCAGCACCGCCGGCGCGCTGTACCAGCCGTTTCACCTTGCGGCCACCCGCGTCCACGCCCGGGGCTCGCATTGGATGCGGACCATCGGCCGCCTTCGGCCCGGCGTAAGCGTCGAGCGCGCGCAAGCCGACATCAACCACATGTTCGATAACCTCGGCCGCGCGTACCCCGACGAGGCTGGCCGCCGCGTCGGGCTGCTCACCGCGGCGCAGGCTGGCCTCGGCGACACCACACCCGCGCTGCACCTGCTCTCGGTCGCCGTCTCCGGCGTTCTTCTGATCGGCTGTGTCAACCTGGCCGGGCTTCTGCTCGCCCGCGGCATCCGGCGTCAGCGTGAGTTTGGCCTCCGCTCCGCCATCGGTGCCGGCCGCGGCCGTCTCGTGCGACAGCTGCTGACCGAGTCCGCGCTTTTGTCACTGGCCGGTGCTGCTGTTGGCGTCCTCTTCGCCGCCGTGCTGCTGCAACTGATGCGTCAGCTGCTGATTCATTCGCTCGCGCGCGGCGCCGACGTCCACCTCAACCTGCCCGTGCTCGCCGCGACCGTTACCGTCGCGCTTCTCACCGGGATCCTTGCCGGCGTCTTCCCCGCGTGGCAGTCGGCCCGCACCGCGCCGGCGCTGGCGCTGCGATCGGGCTCGAGCGGCAACGGCAGCAGCCGCGCCCAGGGCCGTCTGCGCGGCGCGCTGATCGTCACCCAGGTCGCCATCGCGCTCGGCCTGCTGGTCTCGTCGAGCCTGCTGCTGCGCAATCTGCGCTCGCTGCTTTCGACCGACCTCGGATTCTCTCCGCGAGGTCTTCTCACGGAAGAGCTGTTCCTCAACCGCGCCAACTACACCGGCCGCGACCTCGTCACCAGCTTCTACCAGCCACTGCTCGACCGCGTGCGCGCCATCCCCGGCGTCACCTCGGCCGGCATCATCAATCTCGTCCCCATCCAGGACTGGGGATCGAACTCCGACATCGGCATCGTCGGCCACCCGCCCGCGCCACCCCACCAGGAGAGCCTCGCCGAGATGCGCGTCGTCCTGCCCGGCACGCCTGAAGCCATCGGCAGCCACCTGGTCAAGGGCCGCGCCCTGAGCGGCTCCCTCGACCGCCGCGGGGCGGCGCTCCGCGTGACCGTGAACCAGGCCTTTGTGCGCCGATTTCTGTCCCCCTGGGAAGATCCGCTGAGCCAGCAGATCCAATGGGGTGAGATGAAGGTTCCCATCGTCGGCGTGACCTCCGACCTGCGCCAGGCGCTCAACCGGCCGCCCATGCCCGAGATGGATATGACCGCCGCGAGCGTTCCCGAGGAGTACGCCCTGGACGAACTCGCCCACATGACCCTTGTCGTCCGCTCGTCGCTTTCGCCCGCCACCCTCGCCCCCAGCCTGCGCGAAGCGCTTCACCAGGTGGATCCCACCGTGCCCTTCCGCACTCCCGAGACCATGCGCGGGATCCTCGACGACCAGCTCACGCTCGAGCGCCTCGAATCCTGGCTCTTCGGCACCTTTGCCGGGCTGGCGCTGCTACTTTCGCTGGTCGGCATCTATGGCACCGTCGCGCACGAGGTGGAGCTGCGGACGCGCGACATCGGCATCCGCATGGCGCTGGGCTCCACCCGCGGCCGCGTCATTCGCGGCATTCTTGCCCGTGTCGCATGGCTGATGCTCTTCGGCGTCGCCGCCGGCTGGGCGCTGACGCTAGCCCTCCGGCGCGTGCTCGCCTCGGTGGTTGTGCTTCACCCGGCGCACGATCTCGTTCTGCTGGCCGCCGTCACCCTTGTGCTTGCGCTCGCCGGCGTGGCCGCGAGCCTCATCCCCGCCCGCCGGGCCGCCACCATCGACCCGATCGAAGCGCTGCGAACCGAGTAGCCCAAGCCACCCAGGAGCCCCCATGACGAGCCTCTACCAAGACCTCCGCTACGCCCTCCGCCAGCTGCGCCGAGCCCCCGGCTTCGCCCTCGGCGTCACGGTCGTCCTCGCCCTCGGCATCGGCGCCAACGCCGCGATGTTTACCGTCCTCGAAGCCACTCTCTTCCGACCGCTGCCGTACAGACATCCGGGCGACCTCGTCACTCTCTCGGTCATCGACACAACCGGCAAGCCTTCCTTTGCCTACCTCGCCGACATCCTCACCTGGCGCGATCGCAGCCGCACCCTCGCCGATCTCGCCTACTTCGACTCGAGCCCCGCCTATCTCACCTCCGGCTCGCAGCAGGAGACTGCCCAGCAGGTCATGGCCGTTTCCGCCAGCCCCAACCTCTTTGCCACGCTCGGCGTCGCTCCCGCGCTCGGCCGCAACTTCACCGTCCCGGAGCAGCAGCCCGGCAGGCCCGCCGTTGCTCTCCTCAGCGATGCCGTCTGGCGCGCGCAGTTCAACGCCGACCCCGCCATCCTCGGCCGCATCGTCCGCCTCAACGACGTTCCCACAACCGTCATCGGCATCATGCCGCCGAACTTCGTCTTCCCTGCCGACCAGCCCCGGGCCCAGCTGTGGCAGCCCGCAACCCTCGACAGCAAGGCCCTCGCTCGCAAGATTTTCGAGTCGCCCTCGTTCTCCACCATCGGCCGCCGCAAACCTGGCATCCCGCCCGCTGGTGTCGCCACCGAACTGTCCGGCATCCAGCAGTCCCTCAAGCCTCTCTACACCGATCCAAACTACGCAAAGCTCGCCCCGGCGCACGTCGCAGCCGTCTCCTACCGTCAGAGCATCAGCTCTGCCGATCAGCGCTCTGCCCTGCTCGCCCTCCTTGCCGCCGTCGCCGTGCTCTGGCTCATCGCCTGCGCCAACGTTGCCGGCCTCACCCTCGCCCGCTCCGCCGCTCGCCGCCGTGAGCTCGCCGTCCGAACCGCCCTCGGGGCCACGCGCTGGAGGCTCATCCGCCAGTCCCTCGTCGAAGCCCTCATGCTCTCCTTCGCCGGAGCCGGTTTCGGCCTCATCCTCGCCGAGGCCACCCTGCACCTCTTTCAGCACCGCCTTGCTGCACAGCTCGGCACCAAATTTATTGGCGGCATCGGCACCGAACTTCCGCTGGTTCCCGACACCCGCGTCCTCCTCGCCCTGCTTGCCTTATCGCTAATCTCTGCCGTCCTCTTCGGCCTTGTTCCCGGCCTGCTCGCCTCTCGCATTCCCGTCGAGCAGGCTCTCCGCCAAGACGGGGCACAGGCCGGCACCGGCAAGTCACAACAACGCCTGCAGCGCACCTTGATTGTCGGCGAGCTCGCCCTCACCCTCGCCCTGCTGGTCTCGTGCGGCCTCCTCCTCCGCACCGTTCTCGCCCTCAGGCACGTCCCCCTCGGCTTCCGCACCGACCACGTCTACGTCATTTCGCCGAACCTTCCTGGTTACAAATATGCCAAGCTCGATCCCAACTCCACCGTTTACAAACCTCTGCTCGATCGCCTCCGCGCGCTCCCCGGCATCCAGTCCTCCGCAATTACGACCGTCGCTCCGCTCGACAAAAGCTTCCGTGTCACCCTTTCCCTGTTACTGGATAGCAAGCCTGCGAGCCCGGAAGCCGCCAGTCATCCTCTGAGTCTCCAATTGCGCGCCTCCGGTCCCGAGCTGCAGCAAGTGCTCGGCTTCCGCATGCTCCGCGGCCGCTACTTCAACGCGAGCGATACCCCCGATTCGCAGCCGGTCGCTGTCGTCAACCAGGCATTTGTCAGTCTCTACACAGCCACCGGAGAAGACCTCAGCCACTTCTCAATCGGCAGCGCGGACCGTCGCTTCAAGATCGTCGGCGTCATCGACGATTTTCACCAGAAGGGCATCGCGGATCCCGCTGAGCCCGAGGTCGACCTCAACGCCAGCCAGCTGCGCCCCACCGACGGCTTCTATCAACCCACCCTCAAGGCCCATGTGCAACTGATCCTCCGCTCCAACCGCGACCCGGGGAGCCTCCTCCCAGAGCTCCGCCGCGTTATGCAAAACCAGGACCCTGACCTCGCCGCCGCCGACATCCGCACCATGAACCAGATCGTCGACGACAGCATGGGCTCGCAGCTCCTCGCCGCCCACCTGCTCGAAACGCTCGGCGGCCTCGCCCTCCTCATCGCCCTCGCCGGCCTCTACAGCCTGCTCGCCTACCTCGTCACCCTCCGCACCCGCGAGCTCGGCCTCCGCCTGGCCCTTGGCGCGCAGCGCTCCGACATCCTCACCCTCGTCCTCCGCAGCGCCGCCACCCTGCTCGTTACGGGAGCAGCCCTCGGCCTCGCGCTGTCGCTCGCCGCCGCCCGCCTCCTGCGCAGCTTCCTCTTCGGCGTCCAGCCGCACGACGCCCTCACCCTCATCGCCGCACCCGCGCTCCTGCTCGCCGTCGGCCTGCTCGCCGCCTGGATTCCCGCCCGCCGAGCCGCCCATCTCGAACCCATCGAAGCCCTTCGCACCGAGTAGCCGAACGGCCAGGAAAGGACCCGCCCCCCATGCTCACCGGCCTCGTACAGGATCTTCGCTACACCGTCCGCCAGCTTCGCCGCGCACCCTTCTTTTCGCTCACCGTGCTGCTCACGCTGGCGCTGTCGGTCGGCGCTACGGCCGCGATGACCGGCGTTCTACGCGCCACGCTGCTGCATCCTCTGCCGTACCCCGAGCCCGAGCGTCTGGTCGAGGTTCGCGACCTCAATTTGAAGGGCTTTGCGAGCCATGGCCTGGTCTCGGTCGCGCGCACCGAGGACCTGCGCACGCTCGAGCACAACGGCCACCGAGTCTTTGCCGCGCTCGGTTACGGGTACTTCGAGAACTCCGCGCTGCTGTGGCCCGGCCACCCTGAGCCGGTGACCGCAGCCACCGCCGCCGTCTCGGGTGACTTCTTCCGCACCGCCGGGGTGGCGCCGCTGCTCGGCCGCACGCTCACCCCTGCCGACGATGTCGTCAACGGCCCGCAGTTCGTCGTCCTCAGCCATCGCCTCTGGACCAGCACCTTCGCCGCGGACCCCGCGATCCTCGGCCGCGTCGTCCGGCTCGGCGCTGAGCAGGCGACCGTGGTCGGCGTCATGCCCGCGCAGTTCGATCTGCCCGCCGGCGTCGGCCTGTGGCACCCCGGCCATGTCCTGCCGGCGAACTTCGGCGGCTACCGCGGCGACGGCAGCCGATTCGTCCGCGTCTTTGCGCGCCTCGCCCCGGGGGAGAGCCTCGCCAGCGCCAGCGCCGCCACCGGTGGCCTTGCCCAGCGGCTGGCGCGCCAGCACCCCAAAACGGACGCCGCCTGGGGCTTCGAGCTCGTTGACCTTCGAACCACCCTGTTTGGCAGCATTCGCCGGGCGCTGCTTCTGCTCGCCGCCGCGGTCGCGCTGGTGCTGCTGGTCGCCGCCATCAACATCGCCGGCCTGCAGCTCTCGCGCAATGCAAGCCGCGCGCCGGAGTTCGCCATTCGCGGCGCCCTGGGCATCTCACGCCGCCGCCTCGTCCAGCAGCTGCTGACCGAGAGCACGCTGCTTGTCCTGGCCGGATCGCTCGCGGGGGTGGCCCTGGCCGCAGCCTTGCTGCGGCTGCTGAACAGCCATCTGCCGCTGGCGCTGCTGCAGGCCGACACACCGCACGTTGACCCGGTCACGCTGGTCGCGTCCATCGCTCTGGCCCTGGTTGTCGGCCTGCTTACCGGTCTGCTGCCGGCGGTGCAGTCTACCCGCGCCCTCACCTCCACGCACCGCATCACCCGGCCTCGCACCCGCATTGCTGGCCGCGCCTTTGCCGTCGCGCAGGTCGCCCTGGCGCTTGTGCTGCTTACACTTTCCGCTGCTGTGCTGGAGGATCTGTACGGTCTGCTGGACACACGGCTGGGCTTTGACCCGACGCGGGTAACGACCTTTACGGTGGACCTGCCGTGGAACTACGGCATGACGCGCACGCATGAGCTCTATGCGCAGATGGAAAGCTCGCTTGCGAACCAGCCGGGCATCAGCTCAGCCGGCAGCATCTCCGCGCTGCCGCTTACCGCCTTCTCCGTTCGCCGCACCTTTGACATCGCCGGCGAGGCGCCCACACCGCACCACGACGCCGTCGTCGCCGAGGGCCGGTCCATCAGCCCCGGATATCTCGCAGCCATGCACATCGCGTTGCTGGCGGGCCGCGATCTTTCGGCGCACGATGCCGACCCAAAGCTCCCCACCCACCTCCTCATCAACCAGGCGCTCGCTACCCGCTACTTCCCCGGTCGCAATCCTGTCGGCCAGCATCTCCGAGCGACCTCTGCCGATCCCCATCAGCCACCGGGAGATGACCGGCTGCTGGATGCCGGAGAGATCGTCGGCGTGCTGGGCGATGTCCATGGCACCGGCGGCGCGCTCGCCGGCCCCGTGCAGCCGGAGGTCTACACCGCCGAAGACGGCGGCTGGCCACACATGCAGTTCGCCGTCCGATCGCCCCTGCCCGCCTCCGCGATTGAGCCTGTGGTTCGCCATCTGCTCGCCACCTCCGGCGCGCCCGCCACGCTCAGCCACGTCACCACGCTTGCGGCCGAGCTCGATCACGCCACCGCGCAGCCCCGCCTGAACGCCGCTCTGCTCTCCTGCTTTGCCGCACTGTCGCTTCTGCTCGTCGTCCTCGGCGTCTACGGCCTGGCTGCCTTTGATGTCAGCCAGCGCATGCGCGAGCTTGCCCTGCGGCTGGCGCTCGGCTCCACCCGCGGCGGCATCGTCGCTCTGGTGGTGGGCGAAACCCTTCGCATCCTTGGGCTCGGACTGGTGATTGGCTTTGCGGGCAGCTGGGTCGCCATGCGGCTGGTCGCCTCGCTCGTTGCCGCCACCGCGACTCACAACGCTGCCCACTCCATGGTGCTCGCGCTCCTGACGGCCGCCGCCCTGCTCTCCGCTGCGGTTCTTGCCGCCACCTTCATTCCCGCTCGCCGAGCCGCTTCGGTCGAGCCCACCACTGCTCTTCGCGCGGAGTAAGGAGCTTCCATGGCCACCCTCATCTCGCACCTTGCCCAGGATCTCCGCTACGCGCTGCGGCAGCTGCGCCGCTCGCCCGGGTATGCGCTGACGGCCGTGCTCACGCTGGCGCTCGGCATCGGTGCCACGACCGCGGTGTACACGGTCGTCTACCAGGCGCTGGTGGCTCCGCTGCCGTATCCCGAGGCGCAGCAGCTGGTCATGGTGTGGTCCAGCGTCAACGGGGAGCGCAATGCGATCTCCGTGGGAGACTTCCTCGACTGGCAGAGGCAGAGCACCAGCTTTCAGGGGCTCGCCGCCTGGTCGGAGACTCGGTTCAATCTCGCGACTGGCGAGCAGCCGGAAGAGGTGCCCGGCCGCCTGGTGACGCCGGGCTACTTCGGCATGCAGGGCATCCCGTTTCTGCGCGGCCGCGGCTTCGTTCCGGGCGAGGGCGTCCCCGGGCGGGATCACGAAGTGATTGTGACCCACTCGCTGTGGAGCAGGCTGGGAGCGGATCCTTCGCTGGTCGGCCGGTCGCTGCGGATCAACGGAACGGCCTACACGGTCACAGGCGTGCTTGCTCCCGGTTTTGCCGACCGCCTGGGTCCGGAGCTGTTTGCTCCGCTCGCGTTCACCCCGGCGCAGATCCATCACGACTTTCACTGGCTGGTTGCCATGGGCCGGCTCAAACCCGGAGTCAGCCTGGCCGAGGCGCAGAGCGAGATGGACTCCGTGACCCGGCATATCGCCGCCGCCTACCCCAGGAGCAACACCGGCTGGGGCGCGCGGGTAGAGCCACTGCAAAACGACTTCCTGCCGCGCGAACGGATTCGCAATCTGTGGCTTCTGCTCGGAGCGGTTGGCTTCGTCCTGCTGATGACCTGCGTCAACATCGCCAACCTGATGCTGGCCCGCGGCGCCTCCCGGCAGCGCGAGGTGGCGTTGCGCAGCTCGGTCGGAGCAAGCCGCGCAGCGATCTTTCTGCAGTTCCTGGTCGAGAGCCTGCTGCTTGCCGCGGCCGGCGGAGCGCTTGGCATAGCGCTCGGTGCGGCTCTGCTGCGCGCCATCGTCAGCCTGGTGCCGGAGGGAACTCTGCCGTCCGAGGCCAACTTCCACCTCGACCCGCACGTGCTTCTGGTGGCTCTCGCGGTCACCACGTTGACCGGCCTGCTGTTTGGCTCCGCGCCCGCGTGGTATGCCTCGCGCATCGATCCCGCCGAGGTCCTCAAGAGCGGCGGCCGCAGTGGCACGGCGGCCGGCAGCCTTCGCCTGCGGCGCGGCCTGATCGTCAGCGAGGTCGCTCTGGCGTTGTCGCTGCTGGCTGGCGCGGGTCTCGCCATCCACAGCTTTTACAAGCTCACCCGCACCGATCTTGGCGTGAGCGATATCGAGCATGTGCTCGTCTTTCACCTCGACCAGCCCGCGAAGCGCTTCGCCCATCCGGCGGAGATCGATAGCTACTACAACAGCATGCTTCGCAGCCTGCGGCGGACCCCGGGCGTCTCCAGCGCAACCCTCACCACCGGCCTGCCGCTACGGTTCGTCGGCAGCGGGGTGAAGTTCAGCCTGGTGGGCGGCCGCAGTGACAGCGACCCGACGCAGCAGCCGGAGACGGGCTTCAACAGCATCGCTCCCGGGTATCTTCGGACCTTCGGCACGCCCCTGCTTGAGGGCCGCGCCTTCACGGAACAGGACTCTGCGACGGGGCTGCGCGTCGCCCTTGTCAATCGGGAGTTTGTCCGCAGGTACCTGAAGGGTCTCGACCCGCTGAAGCAGCGTCTCCGTATTCGGCAGGTGCTGCCGGGCGACGGGCAGGTGGGCTCGGAGGTCGACTGGCAGATCGTCGGCGCCACCGGCAACGTGCTCCGTGGCGACCTGCGGGAGTCAGCGCCCGAGGTCGATGTGCCCTTCGCGCAGTCGCTTTCGCCCAGCGTGACGGTGGCTGTGCGCACCGGCCTTGACCCTTCCACCATCACCCGCAGCGTCAGCGCGGCGGTGCACTCGGTCGATCCGACCGTGGCGCTGGCGCGGCTCCGCACGCTCGATCAGGTCAAGCAGCAGGCAATGGGCGAAGACCGGTTCACGCTGCAGCTCTTTTCCGCCTTTGCCGGCATGGCTCTGCTGCTGGCGGCCATCGGCATCTACGGCCTGATCAGCTACAGCGTGGCGCAGCGCACGGGCGAGATCGGCCTGCGACTGGCGCTTGGGGCTTCCCGCGGGAACATCGCCCGGCTCATCGTTCGGGAGGCCCTCCGGCTCTCCGCCGCCGGTGTTGTTCTTGGTCTGGCGGGAGCGTTCCTGGTCGGCCGCCTCATGCGATCGACGCTCTACGGCATCGGTCCGCTCGACCCCCTCGTCACCCTCGCGGTCTCGGCCCTGCTGCTCACGGCGGCTGTGCTGGCGGCCGCCCTTCCCGCGCGCCGCGCCGCCGCCATCGACCCGATGGAAGCCCTTCGCAAGGAGTAGACCCGATGATGACCACGCTTTGGCAGGACCTCCGCTACGGACTTCGCGGGCTGCGCCGCAACCCCTCGTTCGCCGTCGTCACCATCCTCTCGCTGGCGCTCGGCATCGGCGCCACCACGGCGATGTTCTCCGTCATCGATGCCGTCGTGCTCGATGCCTACCCCTATGCGGACTACCAGCGGACGGTCAATCCGATCCTTCGCGATCGCGAGCACCCGAAGGATTGGAATTGGTTCTCGCTCACCACGGCGCAGGCGGCCATCTACCGCCAGACCCCACTCTTTGAGGACACGCTGGGCCTGGGCGGCGGCAGGCTCGAGATGCGCGGGCAGGGCCTGCCGGAGGACGTCCGCATCGCGTATCTGACGCCGAACAGCGCCAGCTTCAATCGTGTTCCGGCGCTGCTGGGCCGCGGCATTCAGCTGTCCGACGACGGAAAGCACAATGTGGCCGTGCTCAGTTACAAGTTCTGGCTGCGCCGTTTCCAGGGCGATCGCAACGTCGTCGGACGCGACGTGCAGCTGGGCGACCGCGACTTTCGCGTCGTCGGTGTGATGCCGCAGCGCTTCACCATCGGGCAGCCGGACTTCTTTCTTCCCTCGACCGAGAACGCCAACCCGGACGAGCGCATGGTGTACTTCGCCAAGCTAAAGCCCGGCGTCACCGCCGAGCAGGCCTCGCTGGCGGTCGATCCGATGATCCACCGGTTTGCGGATCAGGACCCGCGCATGTACCCGAAGAACTTCCACACGCAGCTGCAATATCTGCTCGATCCCATCACCAAGGGAACTGGCGGCAGCCCAGGCCTGGCGCACACCTTTCCGTTGATCTTTCTTGGCGTTGCCATGCTGTTGCTGATCGGCTGTGCCAACTGCTCCATTCTTTTGCTGGCTCGTGGCAGCGCCCGCGCGCATGAGTTTGCCGTGCGCGCGGCGGTGGGTGCTTCGCGCCTGCGCCTGGTCCGGCAGCTGCTGGTGGAGTGCCTGCTGATCTCCTTCGCCGGTGCCGCAATCGGCGTCGGCCTCGCCTATTTCCTGGCGGAGCTTCCGCTGAAGATCGTTCCGGGCCTCTTCCAGAGCGAGGCGGTCATCCGCGTCAACCTGCCGGTGCTGGCGTTTTCGGCGGCCATGGCGGTCGTTGCCGGTCTGCTCTTCGGACTTCTGCCCGCGCTGCGCTTTTCGCGCCCGCGGGTGACGCAGTCGCTGCAGGCGAACGGCCGCACCAACACCGGCGGCAGGGGCGCGCGCGCAACGCTGTCCACGCTGATCGGGGGACAGATTGCCTTGACGCTGGTGCTGCTGGCGGTCGCGGGCGCGGCGATCGCCGGGTTCCTGAAGTTGCTCGAAAAGCCGCTAGGCTACGACCCCACGAACACGGTGCTGACCGGCGGCAACATCACGCGCGGCACGTTGCGCACCTGGCCCGAGCGCGCGGCCTACCTGGACCAGCTCAAGCAGAAGATCGCCTCCACGCCGGGCGTGCTGGGGGTCTCCTCCGGCGACGCACTCCCGGATGGTGGGTGGTCGACAAACGTTGAAATCGTGGGCCAGCCGAGCTCGGCGAAACAGCTGATCCGTCTCGGCCTGGTCGACTCGAACTATTTCCGGATGCTCGGCATCCCGCTGCTGCGCGGACGGCTGCCGACCGCCGCCGAAAATCGCGAGGCGCTGCCCGTGGCGGTCGTGAACCAGACCTTTGCCAGGCGTTATTTCTCGGGGGGTGACCCCATTGGCCACGCCGTCACGGTGCCGGTGCTCAAGACCATCGCGAAGGAGGTGCCGCCCGGCTTTGATCCGCCGCTGATCTCGCCCGGCCTGAGCGGGGCGACGGTGCAGGTGATCGGCGTGGTCGCTGATTCGATCAACGCTGGGCTCGACAAGCCGATCGAGCCGAGCGTGTATGTGCCGGCCAACTCCGTTCTGTTCGGCGGATTCGGGCTGCTGGTGCACACGCGGGGCGACCCGCTGGCCCTGATGCGCTCGATTGAAGGGTCCATCCGCTCCTTCAACCCCAACCAGAAGCTCTGGTCTGACCCTTACACGCTCGAGCGCTTGCTTCACGAGACGCCGCTGTGGGGCCAGCAGCACCTGTTCTCGCTGCTGTTCGGCATCTTTGCCGTTGCCGCGCTGGCCCTCGCCATCGTCGGGCTCTACAGCGTGGTCGCCTTTGCCGTCGCGCAGCGGACGCCGGAGTTCGGCATTCGCATGGCGCTGGGCGCGCCGCGCGAGTCCATTCTGGCGCTGGTTCTCCGCTCGACCGTGCCCACGGTGCTGGGCGGAACCGCCGCCGGCCTTCTTCTGGCGCTGGTGATGCGCCACGCCTCCTCGCGCTGGTCGGAGGGCAGCTCGCAGAGCCCGCTGATCCTCGCCGGCGCAGCGCTTCTGCTGGTCGTCGCGGCGCTGCTCGCCAGCCTTCCTCCCGCACGGCGCGCCGCCGCCATTGACCCCATGGAAGCCCTTCGCAAGGAATAAACAACGCAGACCGCACCAGACAGGAGACCCACTGTGTCGAGCCTCTTTCAAGACCTCCGCTTCGCGCTCCGCCAGCTGCGCCGCGCGCCCGGCTTCACCCTCACCGCCGTGCTGACGCTGGCGCTCGGCATCGGCGCCACCACGGCGGTGTACTCGGTCGTGCGCTCCACGCTGCTCGAGCCCCTGCCCTACCCGCACGCCTCCGAGCTCGTCGGCATCGGCTTCTCGCAACCCGCCGAGCCGCCCAACAGCGATCAGACCGGCGAAACCGCGGACTTCCTGCTGCGCAACGCCCGGAGCTTCGCGTCACTTGGGATAGCCGACGATGGCCCGTCCGGCGAGAACCTCGCCGTTCCCACCGAACATGGCGGCAACACCACCAGCCAAACCGTCCGGGCGCAAAGCATCTCCGCCGGATACCTGCCTACGCTCGGCGTTCAGCCCCGCCTTGGCCGCGCCTTCACACAAGCCGACGACACCCCCGGCGCAGCCCCCACCGCCATTCTCTTCGAAGGGCTGTGGCGGCGCGCCCTCAACGCCGACCCCAACGTCGTTGGCCGCACCCTCCACCTCAACGGCGACCCCTACACCATCATCGGCGTCATGCCCGCCAGCTTCGCCACCGCCGATACCCCAGACCTCTGGCAGCCCCTACATCTCTCCCCTAAAGATCCCGGGTATAAGGGCACAAACTACCAACTCATCGGCCGGCTGAAGCCGGGCGAAACGATCGCGCACGCATCAGCCGAGCTCGCGAACCTGAACACCGCCCTCTACCGCCAGTTCCCCATCTTCTACCGCTGGAACGGCCCGCGCGATCCCCTGCTCGTTCAACGCCTCTGGCCCCTCCGGCAGATCATTGTCGCCAACGCCCGCCCGAGCATCCTCGCGCTCTCCGCCGCCGTCCTCGCCGTGCTGCTGATGGCCTGCCTCAACCTCGCCGGCCTCCTCACGGCGCGCTCCGCCGCCCGCCGCCCGGAGATCGCCCTGCGCTCCGCCCTCGGCGCCAGCCGCCTCTCCACCCTGCGCCTGCTGCTCACCGAGAGCTTCGTCCTCGCGCTTGCCGGATCGCTCCTCGGCCTCCTCTTCGCCCGCCTCGCCTTGCCGCTGCTGCTCGCAAACTCACCGATCGATCTGCCCGCTCTCCACGCCGCCACCATCGACCTCCCCGTCACGCTGTTCGCCATCGCCGCCGGCTGCGCCACCACGCTCGTCTTCGGCCTCCTCCCCGCCCTCGGCAACTTCCGCCAAACCCTCACGACGCAGATCTCCGCCACCCGCACCGCCGGCGCCGGCGCATCGCAGCAGCGCCTCGGCCGCACGCTGCTGGTCGCGCAGGTCGCCCTCGCCACCATGCTGCTCTCGGCTGGCGCCGTCCTGCTCGGGACCTTCCTCCACCTCCGCAGCATCCCCTCGGGCGTCCGCCCGGAGCACCTCGACGCCCTGCAGGTGAACCTCAAAGGCTCGGCCTATAACTCAAGCCAGCACACGCAGCAGTTCATCACCGCCGTCGAGGACCGCCTGCGCGCCATCCCCGGCGTTAAGAGCGTCGCCGCCGTCAACGGCCTGCCACTCGACCGAGGGCTCAATAACTCCGGCGGACCCGCCGCGCATCCCGACCAGGTCGCCTACGCCGAGACGCGCTTCGTCACCCCGGGGTACCTTCAGACCTCCGGCATGACCCTGCTCTCTGGCATCGACATCTCCACCGCCGACACCGCCCTCACTCAAAACGTCGCCATACTCAACCAGCGCGCCGCAAACAAGTGGTTCCCCAACCACCCCGCAATCGGCGAAACGGTTCTAGCCGACGGGAACAAAATGCGCGTCATCGGCGTTGTCGCCGATGTCCACGACTCCTCTCTCGCCAAGCCCTCGGGCCCGACCGTCTACGTCCCCTTCGCGCAGCTCTCCGACAGCACCGTCATGATGATCAACGGCTGGTTCCCCACCACCTTTCTCCTCCGCACGGCCGCCACCGGCAACGCACCCGACCCCAATCTGGCCCGCGCCGCCGCGGCCGCCGTCTCCTCCGTGGACCCCGAGGTCCCGATGAGCAAGTTCGTCCCCATGCAGACCTTTATCGACCGCACCGTCGCCGCCCCGCGCTTCTTCTCGTCGCTCGCTGGCGCCTTCGCCCTCTTCGCCCTGCTGCTCACTCTTATCGGCCTCTTCGGCCTGCTCTCCTATCAGGTCGCCGCGCGCACCCGCGAGATCGGCGTCCGCATGGCGCTCGGAGCGCAACGCGGCCAGATCCTGACGCTCATCCTGCGCCACGGCCTCACCCTCACCGCCCTCGGCCTTGTCCTTGGCGCCCTCGGCTCGCTCGCGCTCCACCGCCTCCTCGCCAGTTTCCTCGCCGGAGCCATGGAGGTCCGCGCCACCGATCTCGCCCCACTGCTCGCCAGCCAGACCACCGCCATCGGCGTCGCCGCGGCCGCCATGCTCCTCGCCGCCACCGCCGCCGTCATCCCCGCGCGCCGGGCCGCCTCGGTCGAACCCATCACCGCACTTCGTACGGAATAGGAGACGTTCATGTACACCCTGTTTCAAGACCTTCGCTACGCGCTGCGCCAGCTGCGCCGCGCGCCCGGCTTCGCGCTCACCGCTATCCTCACGCTGGCGCTTGGCATCGGTGCCACCACAGCCATCTTCTCGCTGCTCGACCAGGCCCTGCTTCGCTCGCTTCCCGTCCGCGACGCTGCCTCGCTCGTTATTCTCGAAGGCACCGGCAAGATGTGGGAAGGCCACTCCTCCACGCACGGCGGCGACCCCGAAGCCTACTTTTCGGTGCCCATGTATCGCGACCTCCGCGACCGCAATCAGGTCTTTTCCGGCCTGATCGCCACCGCCCCCGCCGACATCGGTCTCCGGCATGGCAGCACCTCCGAGGCCGCTCGCGCCGAGCTGGTCAGCGGCAACTACTTCAACGTTCTCGGCGTTCAGCCCGCCTTGGGACGCGTCTTCACCCAGGCCGAAGACGCCGCGCCCAACGCCAACCCCGTCGCCGTGCTCTCCTATGATTTCTGGCGCGACCACCTGGGCGCGGACCCGGCCGTGGTGGGCTCCACCATCGGCATCAATGGCCACCCCTTTCAGGTCGCCGGGGTCGCCGCACCGCGCTTCCGCTCCGCCGTCTGGGGCGAGACGCCCGCGCTGTTTGTGCCCATGTCGATGCTGGGAGAGGTTCTCCCGGGCAAGGATTCGCGCCTGCGCGACCACACCGACAAGTGGATCAACATCCTCGGCCGCCTCCGCCCAGGCGTCTCCCGCGCGCAGGCCACGGCTGGGATGAATCCGCTCTGGCACGCGCTCCGGGCGGCTGAGCTTAAGGCCCTCGGGCACCGCTCCGCGCACTTCATCGCCGACTTCCTCACCAACTCCCGCATGCTGCTCAAACCCGGCGCGCGCGGCTTTTCGTACCAGCGCGACAGCTTCGAGGCGCCCCTGCTCGCGATCATGGGCATGGCCCTGCTGGTTCTGCTGATCGCCTCGACCAACGTTGCCAGCCTGCTTCTGGTCCGCTCCGCCGGCCGCGTCCGCGAGTTCTCGCTCCGCTTCGCTCTCGGCGCGCCCACCGGCCGCATTGTGCGTCAGCTGCTGATCGAAGGCCTGCTCCTCGGCCTCGCCGGCGGCCTCACCGGGATGGCCGTCGCCCCCGTCGCCATCCGCGCGCTCATTCAACAGATGGCCGGAGACCAAAGCCAAGTGGCCTTCGCCCCCATAGTCGACGCGCGCCTGCTCGGCTTCAGCCTTCTCGCTGCCCTCGCAGTCAGTGTCTTCTTCTCACTCGCGCCGGCGCTCCAGCTCCGCCGCCCCGACCTCACGCTCGCCCTGCGCCAGACCTCCGGCACCCCCACCGGCGGCGCCCTCACCCTCCGCCGGCTCATCGTTGCCCTGCAGATCGGCCTGTCGCTGATTCTGCTCGTCGGCGCCGGGCTGTTTGTTCGCACTATGCAGAAGCTCCGGCATACTGACGTTGGCTTCAACACCACCCACCTCGTCACCTTCGCCATCAACCCCAAGCTCTCCGGCTACGCCCCGGCGGCGGTTCCCGCCCTGCAACAGCGCGTGCTCGACACCATGGCGACGCTGCCCGGCGTCGAGTCCGTCGCCGGCAGTAGCCTCGCGCAGCTGGACGGCGACGATCGCACCGGCAACGCGACCGTGGCTGGCTACGTCACGCCTCCCGATGACGACTTCGCGGTCGGCAAGGAGTTCATCAGTCCATCGTTTTTCCTCACCCTGCAAGTGCCGCTCGTCGCCGGCCGCACCTTTACGTCCGCCGACACCGCCACCGGTCAGCAGGTGGCCATCGTCAACCAGGCTTTTGTGCAGCACTTCTGTGGCGGCAGCGTACCCACCTGTCTCGGCCGCCAGATCGGCAGCCAGCATACCTCCAAGCTCGACACTGCGATCGTCGGCGTGGTTCGTGACTTCCGGCACAGCGATCTCCGCACGAAGGCAAACGCCACCGTCTTTCAGCCGCTCTCGCAGGACGACTCGCCCGCACGCCTGTTCGTCTTCCTCCGCACCGCCACGCTTCCCGCCCAGTTCCTCCCCACCGTCCGCCGAGCCATGGGGCAGCTCGACCCCGCCCTCGCCTTCGTCGCCCTCCGCACCATGGACGGGCAGATCGACGATGATCTCTCGAACGAACGGATGATCGCTCTGCTTGCCAGCGCCTTCGGCCTGCTCGCGACGCTGCTCGCCGGTGTCGGCCTGTACGGTGTGCTCGCCTTCACCACCGCCCAGCGCACCCGCGAGATCGGCATCCGCATCGCTCTCGGCTCCTCGCGCGCCGCCGTGGCGCGGCTGGTGCTGACAGACGTCCTTCGCCTCACGGCCCTGGGCATCGCCCTCGCTCTGCCGGTCGCCTTTGGCCTGGCGCGGCTGCTTCGATCCCAGCTCTTCGGCGTCTCGCCGGCCGACCCCCTCACGCTCCTCGCCGCCATCACCCTCATCGTCTTGACTGTTGTTCTCGCCGCGCTTCTTCCAGCGCGCCGCGCCGCCTCGGTCGACCCCAACACAGCCCTTCGCACGGAGTAAGCCCCTATCATGATCGAACTCAAGAACCTCGAACGCTCGTACAAGACCGGACACACCGAAACCTGGGTGCTGCGCCGCATCCATCTCACCATCCAGCCGGGTGAGTTCGTCACGATCATGGGCCCTTCCGGCGCGGGCAAGTCCACGCTTCTGAACATTCTTGCCATGCTCGACGACAGCTGGCGCGGCGAGTTCCACCTCAACGGCAACCCCGTCCACACGCTCGCGCGCAAGGCCCGCGCGGACCTCGCCCGCCGCGAGACCGGCATGGTCTTTCAGTCGTACCATCTGCTCGACGACCTCACCGTTGCCGAAAATATCGAGCTCCCTCTCTCCTACAAAGACATCTCCCGCTCCGAGCGCCAGGCGCTGGTCGCCGACACGCTCGACCGCTTTCGCATCGTCGGCAAGAAAGACCTCTTCCCGTCGCAGCTCTCCGGCGGCCAGCAGCAGCTGGTCGGCATCGCCCGCGCCGTCATTCACCGGCCTTCGCTGCTGCTGGCCGATGAGCCGACGGGCAATCTCCACTCCGCGCAAGCTGCCGAGATCATGCAGCTCTTCCGCCAGCTCAACAGCGAAGGCACCACCGTGGTGCAGGTGACGCACTCCGAAGCCAACGCCGCCTATGGCAGCCGCACCCTGGAGCTGCGCGACGGCTGGCTGACCCGCGACACCGCCCGCCCGGACGCCCAAGGCACGGCCAACATCGACAGCACCGAAGATCGTGGAACCCATGCCTAAGATGACCTCCGCCCGATCGCTCCAGGCCCTCGCCGCCACCGCTCTTCTGCTCCTGTCCACGACCTTCTCGCTGCCGGCGCAGGAGGTCCCCGCCGCCCCGCAGGCCCGCGTGGGCTTGCCGCAGGCCCGCGTGAGTTCGACCCGCTCCAGCACCACGCGGCTGCCGCTCAACTTCGAGGTCCCGCACTCCTCGAACCCCCTCGGACACCTACCGCGCCACGCGCGTGCCAGAGCCCAACCTGGCCAACTCGCCGCGACTCGACCTCCTGGTCCATAACGGCGTGCTCGAGCTCTCGCTCCATGGACGCCATCGCGCTGGCGCTGGCCGACAACCTCGACCTGTCCATCGCGCGCTACAACCTGGCCATCGCGCGTGCCGATGTCGAGCGCACCAAGGCCGGCGGCGTCTTTCGCGGCGTCAACACCGGCGTGGTGCAGAATACGCCGGGCGGCGGCATCGGCGGCTTCGGCACCGGCGGCGCGGGCGCGGGAGCGGGCGGCACGACCGGCGGCGCGGGTGGCGCCGGCACCGGAGCCTCGGGCCTGGTCACCTCCACGCTCGGCACGGGCACGGCCGTCGCCTCCTACGACCCCACCATCACGGCTAACGCCAACCTCCACCACTACTCGCAGCCGCTCTCGAATGTTGCGGTCTACGGCACGCAGCTGCTGCGCGCCAACACCCTGGTCGGGAATATCGGTTTCTCCGAGGCCTTTCCCACCGGCACCAGCCTTTCCTTTAGCTTCGACAACAGCCGCGCCACCTCTAATAGCCCCTTCATCTTTCTGAATCCGGAGATCGACACGTACTACCAGATCCTCTTCCGGCAGGAGCTGCTGGCCGGCTTCGGGCTTGGCCCCAACCTGCGGTATCTTCGCATCGCGCGCAATAATCAGAAGATCTCCGACCAGGCCTTTGCCCTGCAGGTCATCACCACCGTCACGCAGATCGCCAACATCTACTGGGACCTGGTGAGCGCGTTCGAAGATGAGCAGGTGAAGAGCCGCTCGCTCGACTTCGCTAAGGAGACGCTCGCTACCGCGCAGAAGGAGCTCGCGCTCCAGGCGATCCCCGCGCTGGACGTGCTGAAGGACCAGGCCGAGGTGGCCAATCGCGAGGGCGACCTGACCATCGCGCGCTCGCAGCTGCAGTTTCAGCAGCTGCTGATCAAGAACGCGCTGACCAAGAATCTGGACGACCCCATCCTCGAAGCCATGCCGGTGCGTCCCACCGATCTTGCCGAGGTGGCCGCCGGCACGCCCGCCGCGGCCAGCGCGCCCACCCAGGACATCATCGCCGAGGCGCTGCACAGCCGCATCGAGCTCGCAGAGTCCGACATCGACCTCCAGAACCGCGCCATCTCCAACGCTGCCGCGCGCAACGCCCTGCTGCCCTCGCTCGCGCTGGTCGGCTACTACGGCGGCACCGGCCTGGGCGGCCCGTCCAACCCGTCCTCCACCATCACCTCCACCGCGCCACCCGGCTACGGCGGCACCTTGGGCAACGCCTTCAACAACTCCGCCCCGGACTACTACGTGGGCGTCTCGCTGAACCTGCCGCTGCGCAATCGCATCGCGAAGTCTGACCAGTATCGGGCGGAGCTCGAATCGCGTCAGGCGCAGCTGCGTCAGCAACAGCTGCGCAAGCAGATTCGCATCGAGGTGCGCAATGCGCAGTACGCTCTCGACCAGTCGCAGGCCCGCGTCGTCGCAGCCGAAAAGGCCCGCGACCTGGCCAACCGCACCTTTGTCATCACCGGCAAAGAGCAGACGCTGGGGGCGGGCTCCGCGCTGCAGACGCTGGGGGCGCAGCACGATCTGGCCACGGCGGACTCCGCCCTGGTTGCCGCACGGACGGCCTTTCAGAAGGCGCGCATCGAGCTCGACCGGGCGCTTGGCCAAACGCTCGAAGCGAACTCGATTTCGATAGAATCGGCACGGGCGGGAGAGGCTGCGGCCGCGCCGAAACGGTAGAGCCCGCAAGGCGAGGACGTCGCCGATCGCCTGCGCTGCTTGTCCCCCCCCCACGCGAGAGATCCATGCCCGACAAAGCCAACCCGCCCCGTCTGCTGATCGCCGACGATCAGCCGCAGATCCTTGAAGCGCTTGAGTTTCTTCTGCGCCCGGAAGGGTACGCGCTTGAGACCGCCCGCAGCCCGGCGCTGGTACTCGAGTGCCTCGCGTCGGCGGAGTTCGATGGTCTGTTGATCGACCTGAACTACACCCGTGACACAACCTCCGGGGATGAGGGGCTGGACCTCCTGCGCACGATCCGCGAGCATAACGCCCGCATTCCGGTGATTGTGATGACGGCGTGGAGCTCGGTCGACCTCGCCGTTGAGGCCATGCGCCGCGGCGCGAGTGACTTTATCCAGAAGCCCTGGGACAACCCTCGCCTGCTCACCGTTCTGCGCACACAGACGGAGCTCTACCGCGCGCAGCGGCGCACGGAGTGGCTCGAGGCCGAGAACCGCGTCCTGCGCGCCGGTCTGGGGGACGGCACCCCCGACCTCATCGCCAGCGCGCCTGCTATGCGTCCGGTGGTGGAGCTGATGGACCGCATCGGCCCGTCGGACGCGAACGTGCTGATCACCGGCGAGCACGGCACCGGCAAGGAGGTGGTGGCGCAGCGGCTGCACCGGCTCTCCGGCCGCGCGCACCGCACGCTGGTCGCGGTCAACACCGGCGCGCTGCCCGAGGGCACCTTTGAAAGCGAGCTCTTCGGCCACGTCAAGGGGGCCTTCACCGACGCGCGCGCCGACCGCATCGGCCGCTTCGAGCTCGCGCACGGCGGCACCCTCTTCCTCGACGAGATCGCCAACATCCCCGTGCGCCAGCAGGCCAAGCTCCTCCGCGTGCTTGAAACCGGCGAGCTCGAACGGGTCGGCTCCTCCACCACACGGCGCGTCGACGTGCGAATGCTTTCGGCCACCAACGCCGAACTCGCTATCGAAACCGCCGAGGGCCGCTTTCGCCCGGATCTGCTTTTTCGCCTCAACACGGTCGAGATCCGCCTGCCGCCGCTGCGTGACCGCCGGGAAGACATCCCCGCGCTGGCCGCGCACTTCCTGTTCCGCTACAGCCAGCGCTACCGCAAACAGGTGCAGGGTATCGAGCCCGCCGCTCTGCAAGCGATGCTGGTCTACGGTTGGCCCGGCAATGTACGCGAGCTCGAACATGCGCTCGAGCGCGCCGTGCTGATGGCTCGCGCGCCGCGCATCTGCGTCGCCGACCTCGGCCTCAGCCCCGGCCGTGCGGCAAACGCCTCCCTCGACGAGCTCTCGCTCGAGGCCGTCGAGGCCATCCTCATCCGCAAAGCCCTCACCCGCAGCGAAGGAAACGTCAGCCACGCCGCAGAGGCCCTGGGTCTGAGCCGCGGAGCGCTCTACCGGCGCATGGAGAAGTACGGCCTGTAGAGGCTAACTCAACGCAATCCCACTAAATCGCCACGGCCAGGCCGTCTTTCTTCTCGCGCCCCCTGTTTACCCTGGTGGCGAGGAGAGGTCCTATGGCGTCGTTTTACTGCTCCACTGTGCAGGAGCTCCTGAATGTATCGGTCGGGCAGGTTCTCGCCAGCTTAGCCACAGCCTATGCCCTGCGAGGTTACACAACACAATACTCGGATCAGACGCTGGCATGGGAACGAGACATCTGCTCTTTGCGAGAGACTCTCGAAGTGTGTACCGCTGTCGCAGATCGAGCAGCTTCGTGGGGTCTGGTGTTGGAGTTTTCCATCCCTCGCAAGGAACTCCGAATCGATGCCGTGCTACTTGTCGGTAACACGATTGTTTTGCTTGAAGCAAAGACCGGCACGGCTGGTTCCAACGGGCAGCGGCAGATAGAAGAGTACGCGCTTTTGTTGCATTACTTTCACAAGGCGTCAGATCGCTGCAGGATCGTACCTGTCCTTGTCTCTTCCACCTCTTCCACCACAGACCGATTCGACATCGTTGATCTAAACCAACGCGGTCTCTTCCCCCAGCTCTCCGCCTATTGGATTGCACCTGTAGCGAGAATATCCTGGAACAATCTGTCGAGTCTTCTGCTGGAGGTGGACAGACACTCCGGGCTCCAGGTCCTTGCTACGGCCTGGGAGGCAAGCCCGTACTTCCCCGCGTCCAGCATCCTGGAAGCGAGCGGAGGGCCTCGAACCGAATTCTTCCTTCCATGCCGAATACCCGTGGGAGCACTGGTACCTGGCCCCAGAGACCGATGTTCGCTCAAGTTACCGTTGCGAGGTGTTCGCGACCGAGTTTGAGATTCAAGGCTTGGAACTGGATTGGGTCGGTCTCTGCTGGGGTGGCGATTTCATGTACGACGAGATGAAGAAGTGGGTTCCTCGGGCCCTTCGTCACGGCTCTCAGACCAAGTGGACAAACATCAAGAGTAAAGAAAAGCAAGAGTATCGCCGGAACGCCTACAGGGTTCTGCTGACCCGGGCGCGAAAAGGAATGGTGATCTACGTTCCAAGAGGCGATGGGAACGATCCGACTCAGAGTCCAGCGCTCTTCGACGCCACCTCGATCTTTCTGCTCACCTGTGGCGTGCTCAGTCTGGACACGTGAAGCACCGAGCGATCTTTGGCGCGGCTCGGGCCGCGTCCCTGGCGGCAAACCCAGAATTTAGCTGCATTGTTGCGGAAGGGTGCTACCATTTGGCCAATTTGCGGCTCTGTGGCGGGCGTGCTGTGAACCGGCCGGCCGGAGACAAGCGACAGGAGGAGCGCCATGCTGCACTGGATCTGGGTAGCCCTAATTGGACTGATCGTCGGAGCCCTGGCCAAGCTGATCATGCCAGGGAAGGACCCCGGCGGAATCTTCATCACCATGCTGATCGGCATCGCCGGATCGCTGCTGGCGACGTGGCTGGGGCAGGTCATCGGATGGTACAGACCAGACCAGAGCGCGGGTTTTCTGATGTCATTGGTTGGCGCACTGATTCTGCTGGGAATATACCGGATGTTCAAAGGCAGGACGGCGACCGCATAGGCAAATAGCTCAGGTAAAGTCCGAGCAGGTTCGCCGAGAGTGAGAAGGGTTCCACTGCGGCTGAATGCCCGCGGCGAGCTGTTCCGATGGTTGGCGCGGGCCTCCAACCTGCAGCGCGGACGGCTCGTCGCCTGGGGCTATGCCCCAGGTTCACCGGCCACTTCACCTACTGATTGAAGGTTCGTAGTATGTGGGTCCTCGCAAGCAGCGCGGCTTGGAAACGCGGCTGCCCTGCGGGAATGAAAACAGAAGATCAGGTCGCCTGGGTATAAGCGGATCAGACTAAGCTCTCCCGGCCAGCTGGCGCAGCACATACTGCAGGATTCCACCGTGCTGGTAGTAGAGGATCTCCTGGGGCGTGTCGATGCGAACGCGCACGGGAAACTCCGTCGTGTGGCCGTCGCTTGCTTCGGCGCGCACGAGCAGGTTTTGGCCGCCGGAGAACCTGCTCTCCAACATCTCGCGCAGGGCACCTGGGTGCTCGCCGAGCGAGAAGACCTCCTCGCCTGTCAGGCCAAGCTCGGTGGCGCTTTCGCCGGGTTGAAACTGCAGCGGCAGAATGCCCATGCCGACCAGGTTGGAGCGATGGATGCGCTCGTAGCTTTCGGCGATGACGAAGCGGATGCCCAGCAGCTTCGGGCCTTTGGCGGCCCAGTCGCGCGAGGAGCCGGAGCCGTACTCCTTGCCGGCGAGGATGCCGAGCGGCGTGCCCCCTCGCGCGTACCGGACCGAGGCGTCGTAGATCGACATCGTCTCGCCTTCGGGCAGCAGACGCGTGACGCCGCCCTCCGTGCCGGGCGCGAGCTTGTTGCGCAGCCGCACGTTCGCAAAGGTGCCGCGCACCATCACCTCGTGGTTGCCGCGGCGCGATCCGTAGCTGTTGAACTCCGCCGGTTTCACGCCGTGCTCAACCAGATACGTCCCTGCTGGGCCGTTGAGTTTGATGGATCCCGCCGGCGAGATGTGGTCGGTGGTGACGGAGTCGCCCAAAACGGCCAGGATGCGCGCGCCCGCGATGTCCTCGACCGGTGTGGGCTCGGCGCTCATGCCGTCAAAGTACGGCGCCTTACGGATGTAGGTCGAGTCCGGCTCCCATCCGTAGGTGTCGCCGGTGGGAAAGCGAAGGTTCTGCCAGTTGCCGTCGCCGTCCGAGACGGTCGCGTACTGCTTCTGAAACATCGCCGAATCAATCGAGCTCGCGACCGCCTCTGAAACCTCATTCTGCGCCGGCCAGATGTCGCGCAGGTAGACCGGTTTGCCGTCTTTGCCGCGTCCCAGCGGGTCGGTGTCGAAGTCGTGCTCGATGTGCCCGGCGAGCGCGTACGCGACCACCAGCGGCGGGCTCATCAGGTAGTTCGCCCGCACCTCCGGTGAAATGCGGCCTTCGAAGTTGCGATTGCCTGAGAGCACCGACACCGCGACCAGGCCGTGATCCTCAATCGCCTGCGAGACGTCCGTGGGCAGCGGACCGGAGTTGCCGATGCAGGTGGTACAGCCGTAGCCGACCACCTGAAAGCGGAGAACGTCAAGGTACGGCAGCAGACCGGCGCGCGCGTAGTAGTCCGTGACCACGCGCGAGCCCGGCGCGAGCGAGCTCTTGACCCAGGGTGGTGTCCGTAGCCCCTTTTCCACGGCTTTCTTCGCCAGCAGACCGGCGGCCATCATGACGTACGGGTTGGAGGTGTTGGTGCAGGAGGTGATGGCGGCGATCACAATCGAGCCATCGCGCAGGTAGCGTTCGGGGTCGATGCCGAAGCGCTGTTCCACACTCGCCATCGGCTGCTCGAGCTCCGGACGCGGCAGGGGCCGGGTGGTGGCGCCATCGGTTTGAGTGACGACGGGGACGGCGGCGGGCTCGGACGGCGGGGGCGCGCCCAGGGTCGCCGTCACGTCGCCGGTGGCGGAGGCGTGGCCGCCCTCGCCCTCCCACCGAACCATCTGGCGCTCGGCGCGCCGGTTGGCGTCCGGGCCCTGCAAGGTGGGCAGCACCTTGCGGAAGCTCTCCGGCGTCTCCGACAGCAGGACGCGATCCTGCGGACGCTTGGGGCCGGCGACGCTCGGCTCCACCGTCGCAAGGTCGAGCGCGAGCGTTGCCGAGTAGTCAGGCTCCGGCGACTCGGCCGTGTGAAACATACCCTGCGCGCGGAAGTATGCCTCGGTGAGGGCGATGTGGCGCTCGGAGCGGCCGGTCAGCCGCAGGTATCGCAGCGTCTCGGCGTCCACCGGAAAGATGCCGCAGGTGGCGCCGTACTCGGGCGCCATGTTGGCGATGGTGGCGCGATCGGCCAGCGGCAGCTCCGCGATGCCGGGGCCGAAGAACTCGACGAACTTGCCGACGACGCCGAACCGCCGCAGCATCTCGGTGACGGTCAGCACCAGATCGGTGGCGGTGGTGCCCTCGCGCAGCCTGCCGGTCAGCCGGAAGCCGACCACCTGCGGCAGAAGCATGCTGACGGGCTGGCCCAGCATGGCGGCCTCGGCCTCGATGCCGCCGACGCCCCATCCCAGAACGCCCAGGCCGTTCACCATGGTGGTGTGTGAGTCCGTGCCGACCAGCGTGTCGGGGTAGGCCAGCACCTTGCCATCGGAGTCCGGCTCGGTGGTGAAGACGACGCGGGCCAGGTGCTCCAGATTGACCTGGTGGCAGATGCCCATACCGGGCGGAACGGCGGAGAAGTTGCGAAAGGCGGTCTGTCCCCACTTCAGAAAGGCGTACCGCTCCCGGTTGCGCTGGAACTCGAGCGCCGCGTTCAGGTCATACGCCCGCGCCGTGCCGAACTCGTCCACCTGCACGGAGTGGTCGATCACCAGCTCGGCCGGCTGCAGCGGGTTGATCCGCTCGGGGTCGCCGCCGAGCGCCACCATGGCGTCACGCATGGCGGCCAGGTCAACGATCGCCGGGACGCCGGTGAAGTCCTGCATCAGCACGCGCGCGGGCATGTAGGCGATCTCACGGGAGGGCTCGGCCTGTGGGTCCCAGGCGGCGAGAAAGCGGATGTCGTCGGCGGTAACGGTCGTCCCGTCCTCGTGCCGCAGCAGATTTTCCAGCAGGATTCTGAGCGAGAACGGCAGGCGCGCCAGGTCGGTTCCGGGAACGGCCTTCGCGAGCGCGTCCAGCCGGTAAAGATACACAGTCTGGTCGTCCGCGGTGAGCGTCGAAGCGCTTCTGAAGCTGTCAGGGTGTAAGGCGGCGGCGTTGAGGGGAGCGGTCGCGGACATGGGGCAGTCTCCGAAAGTGCGCGGGCCTGCGGCGAGGCGGCCCAGCGGTTCAGGGCAATACGGTGTGAGAAGGCTCGGGGAAAGCTCTGATCCACTGTTGCGGCTGGGAAAGGACGCAGACTTCCTGCGGGAATAGCAACAAAGAGCAGGGCTCTTTTCCGCAAGCGGACCTGATCAGAGCATCCTCAGAAGCGCGGCTGGCAGGCAGGCGGCCTGCCGCGATCGCGATGGCCCCGGCGAAAACGCTTCAGCTGCGGAGTCCTTTGGCGGCGCGCGATCATGCCCTTCATTGTAAGTCTGCGCCGGACGCGATTGAAGCGGACCGCTCTGCCCGCAGGCATGCCCATGCGCCAGAGTGACCACAGATGCGATACAAAGGACGCGTGCCGAGCCGGACGAACGAGCGTCCGAGTTCGCTTTCCGGGAGCCTTCCTCATGCGTATTTCGACCTCTGCCGCCGCACTTCTCCTGCTTGCCGCCACTGCCGCCGCTTTGCCGGCCCAGAGCCCCCAGCCTGCCGCGCAGGCCGGCGCACCGCTGCGCGTCTACTTCGCCGACGTCGAGGGCGGCCAGGCGACGCTGTTTGTGCCACCCGGCGGTGAGTCGCTGCTGATCGACACCGGCTGGCCGGGCAACGAGGGCCGCGACGCCCAGCGCATCGCCGAGCTCTGCCGCAGGGTTGGCATCCAGAAGATCGATGATGTGCTGATCACCCACTACCATGACGACCACGTCGGCGGCGTTCCGCAGCTGGTTGCCGCCATTCCGGTGGGGCGGTTTCTGGATCACGGTCCCAACCGCGAGCTGGACAACGCCCCCACGGTCGCCGGCTACAAGGCGTATCTGCAGGTGTTGGAGAGCCACCACATCCCGCACCTGACGCTCCATGCGGGCGACCCGCTGCCGGTGCGCGGCCTCAACGGCGTTGTGCTCTCCTCGGACGGCAACGTCATCGGCCATGCGGTGCCGGACGCGGGGGAGCGCAACGCGGCCTGCGCGACCTCGCCCGACAAGCCGCTCGAAGGCACCGAAAACGACCGCTCGCTGGGCGTTCTGCTGCGCTTTGGGCAGGCTCGCATCCTGGATCTCGGCGACCTGACCTGGAACCGCGAGCGGCCACTGGTCTGCCCCGCCGACAGGATCGGCAAGGTCGACCTCCTTGTGGTCTCGCACCATGGCTTCGATCACAGCAGCAGCCCGGCGCTGCTGGCGGCGATTGCGCCGCGCGTGGCGGTGATGGACAACGGAGCGCACAAGGGTGGCTCGCCTTCCGCGTGGCAGATCATCGAGAACTCGCCGCGCATCGAGCACGGCGGCGGGGCGATGTGGCAGCTCCACACCGCGGAGGACGCCGGCGGCAAGAACGTGCCCGACGCCCGCATTGCCAACCTGCGCGGGGGCCACGCCGGGCACTGGATCGAGGTGACGGTCCGTCGCAACGGAGCCATGGCGGTGACCAACAGCCGCACCGGGCAAACGGCGAAGTACCCGCAAGCGAGGGCGAACCCTGCTCACGCTGGGGAGTAGCGGAACTTTCGCGGCTCCGCGACCAGCGATGGTGCGTCGCTGATATGTTGGTGGGCGTATGCGGCGTTCCCTCATCTTGTCTTCTGCGACCATGCTGTTGAATTTGGCTTCGCTTCCGGCCCAAACACCAGCCCGCGCGCTTCCGGCAGCGCTCCCGCCGGTGATGTTTCCCCACCGGGAGCCCGGGCCGATGCGCATCGTCCGCGGCACCAACCCCGCGCTGCCGTTCTCGGTGGTGGGTCCGCGTGGCGCTCTGCTAGGCCAGCAGGATGGCAGCTTCGAGGGGTGGGTTTTTCCCTGGAAGGTGCTGAGCCACATGCGCCTGACGGTGAACATGCAGGGCTATCCCGTGCCGATCGACGTCAACCAGCAGGCCTCCAGCATCGCGGTTGAGCCGGACCACACCATCATCACCTTCTCGCACGCCAACTTCACCCTGCGCGAGGTGCTGTTTGCGCCGCACGAGGCGGCTGCGGGCGGCGGCGCCCTGGGATACTTCGAGGTCGAGGCCATCCGGCCGCTCGATCTCACCTTCTCCTTCACGCCGGAGATGAAGCTCTTCTGGCCGGGGACCTCCGACGTGAGCCCCTCGCCCGAGTGGGTGCCCACGGCTGGCGGCAGCGGCTTCTACATCCTGCACCTGGCCGACCCCGCGCAGGCAGCCGCCCTCGCCATTCCCGGCGCGGAGCCCGGCATCCTCGCGCCCTACCAGGAGCGGCCCCGGACCTATCCGCTGCAGTGTGTGTTGCATGTCGACCCGAAGCGCGACCGCGGCCGCGTCTTTCCCCTGCTGCTGACGGTTGGAGACACCGCCGGGGCCGCACAGGCTGCCAGCCTCCATGCGGCTCTGATGGAGCAGGACCGGACCTTCTCCGCGACTGCCATGGCCAATCGCGCCTACTACGAGCACTTTCTCGCACAGCACACGTCGATCGAAACGCCGGATCCGAAGCTGAACGAGGCCTTCCGCTGGGCCGAGCTCTCGATCGATCAGCTGCAGGTCGAGGTGCTGCCCGGGCACACGGAAACCGCGCTGACTGCGGGGTTCTTCACGTCGGGCGACTCCGCCCGGCCCGGCTTCGGCTGGTTCTTCGGCCGCGATGCGCTGTGGACGCTCTACGCCGTAAATGGTTACGGCGACTTCCCTCTTGCGCGCGACGAGTTTGAATTTCTGCTGAAGCGGCAGCGCACCGACGGCAAAATCCTCCACGAGTGGTCGCAGGCGGCGTACCTGATCGACTGGCTGAAGACACCCTACGCCTACGCCTCGGCGGATTCCACCCCGCTGCTTTTAATGGCCATGGCCGACTACGTCGCGATCAGCGGCGATACGGCCTTCGCGGCGCAGCACTGGGACCAGCTCAGCAAGGCGTGGCAGTTTGAGAGCTCGCACGACTCCGACGGCGACGGCATCTACGAGAACACCGAGGGCACCGGGTGGGTGGAGAGCTGGCCGCCAGGCATGCCGCACCAGGAGATCTACCTGGCCGCGGTGGACGCGCAGGCGAGCACCGCCTTCAGCCGTCTGGCGCGCGCCACCGGCCACAGCGCCGAGGCGGACGGGGCCGAGCGGCGTGCGGCGCACATCCGGCAGGCGATCGAGCGCGAATACTACCTGCCAAAGGACCGCTTCTACGCCTTCAGCCGCAACGCGGACGGCAGCACCGACGCGAGCGCGACGATCTTTCCCGCGGTTGCCTGGTGGGATGGAACGCTTTCGCTTGCGGAGGCCGGACCGATGCTGTCGCGCTGGGCGGCGAGCGAGTTTTCGACCGACTGGGGTACGCGCGACCTTTCTCCGCAGTCTTCCTTTTACGACCCCATCAGCTACCACCAGGGCACGGTATGGCCGCTCTACACCGGCTGGGTTTCGATGGCAGAGTACCGCGCCGGCCGCTCGCTTTCGGCGTATGCGCACCTGCGGCAGAACGCGGAGATGATCTGGTCCGAGGACCTCGGCAACGTGACCGAGCTGCTTTCGGGCGAGTTCTTCCATCCGCTCGGCCGCAGCACGTCGCACCAGCTGTGGTCGGCCGCCATGGTCATCACGCCCACGCTGCGCGGTCTCTTCGGCATCGGCTGGGACGCACCGCACCACACTCTGACGCTGTCTCCGCACCTGCCCGCCAGCTGGGATCGCGCGACGGTCCGACGGGTGCCCGTCGGCAACGGAACGACGGACCTGGAGTTCACCCGCCGCGGCGCCGACCTGCTGGTGCACGCGAGCAACGGCGTTACCCTGCGCAGCGAGGTCGCGGGCGCGGAGGCGCACGGCAGCGATCTGCGGCTGCCGCTGCCGGCCGTCGAAGCCGAGCTCGACCAGCATCTGCCGGAGCCTGGGGCCACGACCACGCAGACGAAGGTGCTGGACCAGCAGACGGACGCGCACTCCTTGGCGCTGCGGCTCGAAGGAATGGCTGGGACGACGCAGCGGATCCGTCTGCGCGTCAACGCGCCGGGCATCCGGCCGACGGTCGATGGCAGCGCGCTGCGCGAGGGATCGCCTCTCGCAACCGCGGAGGTCAGCTTTCCTGCCGGCGCTCCCGGCTACGTGGAGAAGACGGTGGTGGTTCGCTGGTAGGCAGACACGCCTGGCCGCTGCATGCGCGACAATCAGGGGATGAGCGACCTCACCTCCGTTCGCATCGACAAGTGGCTCTGGGCGGCGCGATTTTTCAAGACGCGCGCACTCGCCTCCAAGGCCTGCGAGCTCGGCCGCATCCACTCCAATGCGCAGCAGGCTAAAGCCGCCCGTGAGGTGAAGCCCGGCGACACCCTGACCATCCGCAACGAGGGCGGCGAGTTTGTCGTGGAGGTGCTCGAGCTGAGCGATGTGCGCGGACCGGCGCCGGTCGCGCAGGCACTCTATCAGGAGACCGAGGCCAGCCGCGAAGCACGCGTGAAGGCCGCCGCGGAACGGCGCGCACTGCATGAGTTCGAGGTGCTGCCCGCGGGCCGGCCAGACAAGCGGAACCGCCGCACGCTCAGCCGGTTTCGCGGTCGCGGCTGATTGACCCGGGCCCGTCCTCTCGACCGGAGCGAAGCGACTGCCCTCTTCTCAACACAGCCAACCCAATTCCGCCCGTCTTCTCGACCGGAGCAAAGCGAAGTGGAGAGACCCCTGTATTTTTCTTTGCTCGAAGCCGGGCTGCGCCTCAACAGCCCAGGCGCAAAGCCACACCCCCTGACATTCTGAGTTGTGCAAACCGCAGAATACAGAGGGCTCTCCGCTCCGGACGCAAATTCGTGTCCTCCGGTCGAGATGACAGAGCTTGGGGTACACGATGAGAGCAGCAGCAGCCACCGCCAAACCGCCCCCGCTGTCCTCGAAACCGCCAAACCAACCCCGCCCGTCTTCTCGACCGGAGCGAAGCGAAGTGGAGAGACCCCTGTATTTCTCTTCCCTGGAACCCGACTGCGATTTGACAGCCCAGCCGCAAAGCCACCACCCCTGACCTTCTGAGGTGTGCAAACCGCGAAATACAGGGGTGTCTCCGCTCCGGACGCAAGACTCGCGTCCTCCGGTCGAGATGACACAGCTTGGGGTACAGGATCAGGGCAGCAGCAGCCACCGCCAAAAGGTCCCTAACCCAGAATCCCCCGGCAGATCCGCGCCATCTGCGCCTCCTCCTCGGCCGGCAGCACGCGAACGCGGTCGCTGCCCGGGCCCAAACCCAGAAAGTCGAGATCGGCGCAGATCGCTGCGCGAATCTCCGCGCTGCCCGCTCCGATGCCGCCCGTGAAGACCAGCAGATCCACGCCGCCCAGAAGCGCCGCGTACGCCCCGATCTCCATCCGCACCGCCGTGGTGAACGCCCGCACCGCCAGGGCCGCCGCAGCCTCCCCAGTCGTGGCACGCGCCAGCAACGCCCGCATGTCGCTCTCGCCGCCGGAGTAGCCCGCGAGCCCGCTCGCGTGATTCAGCAGGTACTCCACAGAATCGATGGTGGCGCCGGGCTGGCGCAGCAGGTACAGCACCTCACCGGGGTCGAGGTCGCCCGAGCGAGTGCCCATGAGGACACCGCCGGTCGGCGTCAGACCCATGCTGGTGTCGATCGACATGCCATCGCGCACCGCGGCCAGGCTCGACCCGTTGCCCAGGTGCGCAAAGATGGCGCACGCCGGCAGATTAGCCCCCAATCGATAGACCAGCGACTCATACGAGAGGCCATGAAATCCGTAGCGCTGCACCCCCTGGTCAAACAGCGCCCTCGGCAGCGGTAGCTGCCGGGCTTCGCGCGGCATCGTCCGGTGAAACACCGTGTCGAAGCAGGCGATGTGCTCGGCATGGGGAAAGATCCGCTGCGCCTCGGCGAGCAACGTCAGCGCCTCCGGGATGTGCAGCGGCGCCAGGTGGGTGGCCGCGCGCAGCTGCTCCACCACCTCCGGCGTGATGCGCTGATGCTCCAGCAGATGCGGTCCGCCGTGCACGATGCGGTGACCGACCACGCTTGGGATAAGACCTCGCTGCCGGAGCACTGCCGCGATCGCACTGAGTGCCTCGCTCTGTGATTCGCACAGGTGCTCGCGCGCGACGATCGTCTGCCCCGAGCCGTCGCGGAGGTGCAGCGCCCCATCCGGCCGGCCGATGCCCCCCGCCGAGCCCTGCAACACCCCCCTCTCCTCCTCCGCCGAACGCTGGTACAAACCGAACTTCAGCGAGGACGACCCGCTGTTCAGCACCAGGATCGGGGCGTCGCTCGCGGAGCTCACCAGGGCCAGGTCCAGTCCGTGATCTCCTTGCGGTCGATGCCTTCAGCGTGCGCGTAGCGGATGCTTTCGATGATCTGATCTTTGAGCCACTCCTTGACGTGAGCCGCCGAAGACTGCAGCCGCGGCACCCGGTCGATGACGTCAATGCACAGGTCGAAGCGGTCAATCTGGTTCAGGATGGCGAGCTCGAGCGGCGTGTTGATGCTGCCCTTCTCCTTGTATCCGCGCACGTGGAAGTTGGCGTGGTTGGTGTGCCGGTAGGTCAGCTTGTGAATGAGCGAGGGATAGCTATGAAAGTTGAAGATGACCGGCCTGTCCGTGGTGAAGAGCGAGTCGAAGTCGCGGGGGTTCATGCCGTGTGGATGTTCCGTCTCGGGCATCAGGCGGAAGAGATCGACGACGTTGATGAAGCGCAGCTTGAGGTCGGGGAACTTGTCGCGCAGAATGGATGCCGCCGCGACCGCCTCCATCGTCGGCACATCGCCCGCGCAGGCCAACACCACGTCTGGCTCGCTGCCCTGGTCGGTGCTCGCCCAATCCCAGATGCCGATGCCCTTGGTGCAGTGCGTCACCGCGGATTCCATGTCGAGATACACCAGGTGCGGCTGCTTGTCAGCGACGATCACGTTGATGTAGTCGCGCGATCGCAGGCAATGGTCGGCAACGCTCAAGAGACAGTTCGCGTCGGGCGGCAGATAGATGCGCACCACGTCGGGGCTCTTGTTGGTGACCACATCGAGAAAGCCGGGGTCCTGGTGGGTGAAGCCGTTGTGATCCTGCCGCCACACCAGCGAGGTAATCAGCAGATTGATTGACGAGATGGGCATGCGCCAGTCCAGCTCGCGCTTGGATTTTTCGAGCCACTTCGCATGCTGGTTGAACATGGAATCGATGATGTGGACGAAAGCTTCGTAGGTGGAAAAGAATCCGTGCCGTCCGGTGAGCACGTAGCCTTCAAACCAACCCTCGAGCGTGGTCTCGCTCAGCATCTCCATCACGCGACCGCCGGGCGAAAGGTATCCTCCGTCGGCATCCTGCGGCCGGTAGGTGGAATCCCACGTTTTGGGTGATGCCTGGTAGATCTCCTCGAGCCTGTTGGAGGCCGTCTCATCCGGTCCGAAGACGCGAAACTTGTCCATGTTCTGCGCCATCACATCGCGCAAAAACACCGCCAGCGCCTTGGTAGGCGAGTGGTACAACTTCGCCGGACCGGGTGTTTCGACGGCGTACTCCGTGAAGTTCGGCATCTGCAGCGGCTTGCGCAGCAGACCCCCGTTTGCGTGCGGATTGGCGGTCATGCGCCGTGTGCCCTCGGGCGCGGTCGATCGCAGGTCGTCGCGCAGCCGGCCCTGCTCGTCGAACAGCTCCTCCGGCCGGTAGGAGCGCATCCAGCTCTCCACAATCTTCAGGTGCTCCGGGTTGCTCACCGGGTCGAGCACCGGCACCTGGTGCGCGCGCCACGTACCCTCCACCTGGTGGCCATCCACGAATTTCGGCCCGGTCCAGCCCTTGGGCGAGCGCAGCACGATCATGGGCCAGCGTGGCCGCGTGGTGTCGCCCGTCTCGCGGGCGTGCCGCTGAATCGACTGGATCTCCCCGATGACCTCATCCATGGTCGACGCCATCTTCCGATGCATCGCCTCCGGTTCGTCGCCCGCGACGAGATGCGGATCCCAGCCATAGCCGCGCAGCAGCTCCAGCAGCTCCTCCTCGGGAATGCGCGCCAGAACGGTGGGGTTCGCGATTTTGTAACCGTTCAGGTGCAGTACCGGAAGCACCGCGCCGTCACGCACTGGATCCAGAAACTTGTTCGCATGCCATGAAGTTGCGAGAGGTCCTGTCTCCGCCTCTCCGTCTCCCACCACCACCGCGACGATCAGATCGGGGTTGTCGAACGCCGCGCCGAAGCCGTGTACCAGGCTATAGCCCAGCTCGCCGCCCTCGTGGATCGAACCCGGAATCTCGGGCGTGCAGTGGCTGCCCAGACCGCCAGGAAACGAAAACATCCGGAACAGGTTGAGCATGCCGGCCTCGTTCTGGCTGCACTCGGGATAGATATCCGAGAAATGCCCTTCCAGGTATCCGTTGGCGATGGTCGCCGGCGCGCCGTGCCCCGGACCGGCGATGTAGATCATGTCGAGCTCCCGCTCGCGAATCACGCGGTTCAGGTGGACCCATGTAAAGGACTGCCCAGGGTCGGTGCCCCAGTGGCCCAGCAGCCGACGCTTGAAGTGCTCCGGCTGGAGCGGCTCGCGCAGCAGCGGGTTAGCCCGCAGGTAGATCATGCCGGCAGAAAGGTAATTACACGCCCGCCAGTAGGCGTCTATCCTCGCCAGCAGCTGCCCGTCTCCCTGAGCGTCGGTCTGCTCTGCCCCCTTCGCCATGCGGTCTCCTCCGGCGCATGTTGAAACCGCGCCTCAGTCGGTAGGATGCGTCCGGCACAAGGGTCAGACCGCGTTCGAGCGGAGGTCCGCTTATTCTTTACCGCCATGCAACACAGCCGTACCTTCTGGAGATCCGCGCTTCCTCCGGTCCAGCGAATCCTGGCGGGAGTCGCGTCCCCTGCCGAGCTCGCGACCGCCCGGTCCACCTGCCACACCCCGGAGCGAGCTCGACCCGCTCAAAGCCGTGCAGGGTCCCGGATCCGCTGCACGACGCGCGAGTGTTGCTGGTGCGTGTCGATCTGCGCCGCGTCGGACCCCACGCGAGAGCCGGTGTTGCGGTCTTATGCGCGGCCGCCTACCAGCTCAGGTGCAGCAAGGAGACGGACTGGCGCGGCATGGTCATCGGAACCGCAACCGCACCGTCATGAACATCGAGCCAGACCGGCGAGTCCAGCATCTGCAGCTGCCCGGCGGCGTGCAGCCTGCGAAATTGCTCCTCCGTCGGCTTCTGCGGCGATCCCATGCTCTTCCACACCGTATACGCGTTGCTGTGGCTCTGGTCGATGCGGAAGTGCTGGAGCAACACGCGACCGACGCCGTTGGGGATGCCGCTGATGTGCACCGCGACCGCAGATGCCGGCGCGGGGACATCGTTGTCCTCGTAGTTCCACACCAGCACGGCCGCCTCCTTGCCGTTGTGCGTTGCCAGCGCGTCCACGTCAGGGCTGCCCGAGACGCTGGACTTCAGAATGGTATCGATCGGCACCTCGCCGGTGCTGGTCGTGGCCACGCGTTCCCCGGACATCATCCCGGCCATGCGGAACAGATTCAGGATCGGCTTGTCGATGCCATTGGTCGAGAGCGAGCGAAAGCCCTCGAAGAAGTCCTTGCCCTCAAACTCGAAGGACCAGGAGAGCATGGAGATCAGGTTGGTCCTGTGCCGGTCGTCGAGCTGGAACAGGCCCTTGAGGGCAGCAGCCGTGTACGCGGGATAGAGCGTGTCGTTGCGGTAGTTGTTTGAAGGATTGACCTTGGAGGAGCAGGCCGCGCAGCCCTCGGGGTCGGCCTCGCTCAGGATGATGGGCAGCCGCGCAAACTTCGGATACTTCGCCACCGTCGCGAAGCCCTTGTCGGCGCTGTCCATCTCGCGGTCCAGCCCCATGCGGACATGGCCGTCCACGATCTTCGGCTGCCCCTTCACGTGAAACGAGATGAAATCGATGGGAATCGGCTTGCCGTCGGCCGCGCTCTTGCCGGTGTTGACGTGCTCGAGAAAGTGGTCCAGGTAGGCCTGCGCGTGCGGATTGCCCGGCCCGGTCGTCGCCGGTCCGCCGACGCGCGCGCCCGGCAGCGCTTTACGCACACCGGCGACGGCGTAGTCGTACAGCTTGAAGTAGTCCGCCTCGGAGGCGTGCCAGTAGTCGATGTCCGGCTCGTTCCACACCTCAAAGTACCAGTGCATCACCTCCTGCTTGCCGTAGCGCTCGACCAGGTGAGCGGTGACCTTCTCGACCAGCTCGCCCCACATCCTGTAGTCCTTGGGCGGGTTGTTCGAGCCGCCCGAGATCGTGCTCTTGGGGTAGTGCACCTGGTACGGTTCGCTGCGGCCCGGCACCTCCGCCGCCAGATCCTCGGGCATAAATCCCAGCTCCACCATGGGCCGCACGCCCGCCTGCTTCAGGCTGTCAAACATCCGGTCCATGATGGTGAAGTCGTAGACCGGCTTTCCGTTCGCGTCCAGGCGGAAGACGTTGGTCGAACTCCACTTCAGCTCCGGCACGCCGTTGCCAGAGGTCAGCAGGTGGTGAAAGCGGATATAGACCGGCACAGGACTGAGGTCATGCAGCTCCCGCAGCAGGCGCCGCCCGTTCTCCGTGCTGGTGTAGTTGCCCTCGTCATAGCCGAACCAGCTGTAGATCGGCTTGTACGGTCCCACCGTCTTGGCAAGATTGACGTCGACGGTCACCGGCTGCTGTGCCGACGCCGAAACTGCAGCGGCCGCGCACAGCAGAAGAGCAGCAAGAAATCGCATGGAGCCCCCAGACTGGTTTCTTCAGAAGTTGTACTTGAGCGCGAACTGGGATGTCGCGCGAGAAAACCGGCGTCGAGGCGACCCTGTGCTCGCGTCCGGACCATCTCTTCGATGCGCGCGACCTGCTTCTGCACAGCCGCGAGCAGGAGACCGCGCACCAGCTGCGCAACCACCTTCTCAGCGCACCCCGCGTCCAGCCGGATCCGGTCCGCCGCGAGGCTGCTTCGGTCCGCGGAGTCAAGGCCGTCCGGGGCAAGCTCCCGCAGCCGGCGAAACCGCGGGCGGGCTGAGACCGTCACCAGAGCGCGGCGCGGCACAGGCAGGCACGACCACGGAGCCTTGCCGAGCCCGAGCTGCTGGCCGTCATTTACCATCGCACTCTAAGCCCCATGTCCGACCCGACCCCCTATCCCGATCGCCCGCGCGTCCTTTCCGGCATGCGCCCCACCGGCAAGCTGCACCTCGGCAACTACATGGGTGCGCTCTACAACTGGGTGCGCTTGCAGGATCAGTACGAGTGCTACTTCTTTGTCGCCGACCTCCACGCGCTGACCACCGACTACGCCGACCCGCGCAGCCTGCGAGCCAACATTCGCGATGTGGCGCTCGACTTTCTCGCGGCCGGCCTCGATCCTGAGCGCACCACTATCTTTGTGCAGTCGCACGTGCCGCAACACGCCGAGCTCCACACCCTGTTTTCCATGTTTACGCCGCTGCCGTGGCTCGAACGCGTGCCCACCTACAAGGACCAGCAGGAGCAGCTGCGCGAGAAGGACCTGAACACCTACGGATTTCTCGGCTACCCGTTGCTGCAGTCGGCCGACATCCTGCTTTACCAGCCGGACTTCGTGCCCGTCGGCCAGGACCAGGTCGCTCACGTCGAGCTCACCCGCGAGGTCGCCCGCCGCTTCAACCAGCTCTACGCCCCGCGGCACACCACGGCGATCGAAAAGGCGCTGGACGACCGCTCAGACAAGGAGATCCTGACCGCCGAGATCTCGGCCGGCGAGCCCGCCGAGCAGATTCTGCCCGAGCCCAGGGTGCTGCTGACACCCAGCCCCAAGCTGCCCGGGCTGGACGGCCGCAAGATGTCCAAGAGCTACGGCAACACGCTCGCTCTGTCAGAGCCCGAGGTGGACCTGCGCGCCAAGATCAAGACCATGGTCACCGACCCGGCGCGTGTCCGCCGCACCGACCCTGGCAACCCGGAGGTCTGCCCGGTGGGCGACCTCCACAAGGTCTTCTCCCCCGAGGAGACCCGCGCCGAAGTGTGGCGGGGCTGCACCACCGCGGGGATCGGCTGCATTCAGTGCAAGAGCTGGCTGTCTGACAACATCGTGCGCGAGATCGCGCCCATACAGGCACGCCGCCGCGAGCTCGAAGCAGACCCCGAACGCGTGGACGCGATTCTTTGGGACGGCGCAGCCCGCGCCCGGCTGCGCGCGCTGCAGACGCTGCAGCATGTCCGCCAGGCGATGGGTCTGGAGTAGGCGCAAGCGATGCCGGACGAGCCAAAGGACCTCTCGACGCCCGGAGATCAGGCGCCGTTCACGCTCGAATCCCCAGCAACGCCGCCCGGCACCGGGCCCAGGCCTGCCGGGAGACCCAAACCCGTCGAAGCTTCGCAGTCGCCCTTCTCGGTCACCGTGGGCGAGGTCTACGACGGTCCGTTTGATCTTCTCCTTGATCTGATCCGCAAGCAGAACATCGACATCTACGACATTCCCATGGCGCGCATCACGGCGCAGTTTCTTGAGTACACCCACCAGCTTCGGGAGACCGACGTCGATGCCGCAGGCGAGTTCATCTATACCGCCTCGCTCCTGATCCATATCAAGAGCCGCATGCTGCTGCCGCGCGAAAGCTCCGAAGGCCTGCTCGGGACCGACCCCGAAGACCCGCGGCGCGAGCTGGTCGAGCGTCTGCTTGAGCATCAGCGCTTTAAATCCGCCGCGGAGATGCTGCTTGAAAAGCAGCAGGTCGAAGACGCGACCTGGACCCATCCCGGCATGTCGGGATTTCTGCGCGACATCCAGGCCGCCGCCCCGGGTGCAACCGCTGGCACCGAAGGCGAGATCGCCGCCGATACGGTCGACCTCGTCCGAGTCTTTCGCGACGTGCTCGAGCGGCTGCGCACCCGCCCCGTGCTCGATGTGAACGAGGAGTCGGTCACGGTGGCGCAGATGATCGACTACACCAGGCGCCGTCTGCTGATGGAGGACCGCCCCGTCTCGCTGCGGCGTCTGCTGCACAACTCGCACACGGAACGATCGCTGATCTGCCTGTTTCTGGCGCTGCTGGAGCTGGTGCGGCTGCAGGCCGTGCTGCTCTACCAGCCCCATACGGCCGGCGACATCCTGATCAAAAAGGGTGAACTGTTCGACCAGATCTTCGAAGAGAGCAGCCGCCCGCGCGACGACTGGCGCTGAGCCTCCCCGCAGCGGAGGGCCCCGCCCGCACTTGCCTTTGCGCGAAGCCTCCGGTTGCCGGATCTTCGGAGCGAGTCAGCTCGACAGGTTCCCGCGCCGGCTCGGCTTTACTCCGTGGCGACAGGCTGCCAAAGCTCCACACGATTTCCCTCCGGATCGGTGATCCAGCCGAACCTGCCGAAGTCATAGCTTTCGCGCTTCGGATCAACCGTGACCCCTTCAGCCAGCAACCGGTCCAGCACTCCATCGAGATCATCCACCTGCAGATTGATCATGACCTTCTGTGCCGGGGGAAAGTGTGCGTCGTCCTGTTTGAAGAGGGCGAAGACGATCTGAGAGGGTTGCGCCGGCGCAGCAAACGCGCACGAACCTTCAGATTTCACCAGACCGAGATGCTGCTCGTACCACTGGTAGAGAGCCTCCGGATCCTGCGTTCGCAAGAACATACCGCCAAAGCCAGTGATTCGAGCCATGCAGCCTCCCAGGATTGTTCGCCGATACGGTACACGGATTTGGGCCTGAAGCGCGAGAGGTCAACGCTGACGACCTGGCCTCTCCGTTCGAGCGGCTATGCGCGATACTCCGTCATGAACAGGATGCCACCGCCGGCGACTCGTCCAAGGCTCTGAAGCGACCGCGTCACCACGGCAAGGCCGCGGCCTCGGAAGCTCCAGAGCTCCCTCACTCGTCCTCTCGACCGGAGCGTAGCGAAGTGGAGAGATCCCTGTATTCCGTTTTTGCCCTTACACGGTCCAGGCTCGAAGATGGAAGGGGCTTCGCCCTGATCGGCTGCCCGTGGGCGAAGTGCAAAGAGACAGCGATCTCTCCACTGCGGACGCGGAAGACGCGTCCTCAAGTCAAAATGACAGGCGGGCAACTCCCGAACTGGCTGGCTGAAGGCCCGCGTCAAACCCTGCGTGGGCCGGTTAACGGACGAGTGCCAGCGCACTCAGCCGTTCTTCTCCCATGGAGACCACCGTTATCGAACATCCATGCCAAGTGGAACCAGGATCAGCTCACACCCGCCGACCGAACAGCTGACGAAGCCGCTGCGAACCAGGTGGGCTTTGCCCCCAGGCGGCAGAAGCGCATGGAGATCTGCGGAGCGAATCAGCTCCGCGGCTCCTGGAAACGGCGTCGTCGTCACCCCGGAAGCCGGTGCGCTCCCGGCCTGATCTCCGGTTGGTCGGAGGTCCGCTGCCTTGCCGTCCGCGATCAGAAGCCGAAACTCCGCCGTCCCATGCCGACCCTTCGCGGCTCCCAGAGAAAAGGTGCGGCGACCCTGCTCGTTGGTCTGGGCGAGCGCGGCAGCGTCTCTGTCGTGGAGAGCAGATGCAAGGGTGGTCAGGTGGCGCTGAACCCCGTCGTCCTGCTCGTACTGCCATGCCGCTGCGACGTATCCGAGCGCCTCCCGCGCCCTGTGCTCCCCAAACAGAATCCAGCCCAGGGTGTCCCAGGAGGAGAACAGCAGCGTCTGTTGCCGGGCGTGGGCGGATGGGGGCTCCGTCAGGTCCCAGGCTGCGCTCTCGGCTTCCAGGTGAGCGAGCACGCCTCGCTCAGCGGCCTCCGCTGCGGGCAGATCGGTGCCCGCTTCCGCCAAAAAGTCGCAGATGCTGTTTACCTGCCGCGGGTCCTTCGCGGTCTTCAACAACGGCCGCACCCGAGACGCCGCCTGCTGCGTGTGACCCATACCTGCCTCCGCCTCCGCGGCCACCAGCGTCAGCTCGGTCGTGTCCCCCTCAGCGCCAAATCGAGCGATCGCCGCTTCCGCCTCCGCCAGCGCCGCCGAGTTCTGCTTCATCAGCAGCATCTGCCGCAGCAGCGTCAGCTCGGCCCCCAGGTTCGCTGGCGCGTTTTTGACCCACATCCGCGACGTGGCGAGCGCTCCGTCGTTGTCATGCGCACGCCTCTGGATCTGCGCCACAAAGCTGTATAACCGCACTTCGTCCGGGTGCAGGGCGAGTTCCTTCTGCAGATCCGCAAGGACCACCCCGGCAGGTTGTCCGTCCCGGGCGTCGACATCGGCGTACCCTGCCCATAGACTGCGCACCCCCGGATCGAGCGCCTTCGCCCGGTCGAGCTCCTCCCGCGCCTTCGGGACGTCCATCTGCCGCATACTCTCTTCCGCGTCCGCGACCAGGTTCGCGGCCTTTGCGCTGTTCGCGTCTTCCGCGTTCGTCGTTGCTCCGGCAGCGGGCTCGGGGCTCAGAGCCTTCGCCCCCGGCATGGCCGGAGAGCTGGCCGGCGGCGGCTTGAGCTGCACATACGGAACGCTGGCCGCGCCCGCGGTGTCGTACCAGCTCTGGTATCGCTTGTAGCTGCTGACGGCAACCTTGGACTTCAACACCACCAGCCGGCGCTCCGCGTACAGCTTGCCCCCGTTGAGGTGATAGGTCACATCGCAGGTGGCGAAGTCCTCGTGCGCGTGCGTGGCCTCTGGCAGCTCGGCTCCCCACCTCGGCGGCAGCTGCATCTCGACTGTGCTCGTCTCGGTGCGGGGTGAGCCCAGCAGAATGGTAGAGGTCGGCGGGTTGGCCTCGGAAAAGCTGGGCAGGCCGATGGGCGCAAAGGCCATGGTGATGCGATCCTTGCCCCAGTCGCTCTCCTTCACGCGGTGGTAATGGAAGCGCAGGACCAATGGCTGTGAGGCGTCCTCCAGGTGCTCCAGGCTGGAGTCGCTCGTGGTTCCCCCAAATCCGAGCCCCTGCATCAGCCGCTGCACAAACGTGCCGTAGTCGGCCGGGGAGACCGTTCGCAGAACGGCTCGCAGCCCGATCTCGTTGTCGTCCCGAAAGGTTAACGAAATCTGCGAGTCCGAGGTGAGCGCAGCATCGAGCGATCCGGTCACCACCGACGTCTCATACGCGCGATACGGCAGGTCGGCGGGCGTCTCCACAATCACCGCCGGCGCAGACAGGGGAATCGCCAGCGCCTTGTGATCGCGAATGGGGAAGACCAGCGCACGCCACGGCGCCACCTCGGTGGTCGAATCCAGCCAGACCTCCTTGCCGTCCAGCGCCAAACGCGTGATGAGGTGATTGAAGGCCGCGGGCGAGGGCACCGCCGGGTTGAAGCGGATGCCGGCACCGATCAGCACGGGCTCGGCCTGGAGACCGGCGACTGACAGCATGGAGGCCAGAAGCGTGTGCTTATCCTTGCAGTCGCCGTACTGGTTGCTGAGCACCTCGGCGGCGGTGTGCGGCTGAAACCGTCCCACGCCAAAGGCCACGCCAATGTAGCGGATCTGTCCCGAGACATAGCCGTAGATGGCCTCGGCCCGTTCGAGATCGGTCGTCTTGCCCGCGGTCAGCTGCGCCACTTTGGAGCGGATCGCGCCGTCAGGAGCCGTTCTGCCGGCCATCAGATCGCGGTACCAGGCCCCGACCGCAGCCCAATCGGGAAAGGTGGTCCAGGCGATCGAGGGCAGCTTTCCCTCGGCGGCGTCCAGCTCCTCATCCGGCGTCAGCAGCCGCTTCGCCTCGGCGGTCTTGCGAGCCTCGGCCGCGGCACCAACAGTTGGTGTGAGCTCGGCGTGACGCCAGCGGTAGATGTGCTGGCCGCCCTCTTCGGACTCCGACGGCTTAGCTCCCGCGTGGGGGCTGGTCCACACCGTCAGGTGGAGCCCCGAGGGAACGCGCAACTCGTGCCGCTCGTCCAGTATCACCGCACCTGTGGCAAAGCTCTCCTGCCCCCAGAACTGCCCGGGCGCGTCCGGCCGGGTGATCACAAAGCGGGCCTGCCACTCGAGCGTGTCGCCCACACCCAGGTTCTTGATGGGCAGCTGCCGAACCTGCAGGTCGCTGTAGAACGGCGCCTCGCGGGTCACCTGCGCCGGTTGCTCGACCGCACCCGTGACCGGCGTCTCCTGCGTAGTGCCGTCGCGATGCCGCACCCGCGCATACACAAACTCCGCGGTCTCCGACCGGCTGGGATAGGTCAACGAGACAACACCGAACTGCCGCAGCGCGGCCTCGGACTGGATCGTGATCGAGACGCTCTGCTCCCGGGTCCCGGTTCCGTCGGCCTTCATCGTGGTGACGGAGCTCAGGCTTCGGAGCACATACGGTTCGGCGGAAAAGTCCTTCGCATCTCCCTCCAGGGGCGGTCCCGCCGCAGCAGGGGGAAGCCGCGGCTCCGCCCCCCGCAGGAGGGGAGCTCCGCACAGCAGAAGAGCCCCAAGGACCAGAGCGACAGCGCGAGACAAGGCTTGCATGGTGGAGGAACTCTACAGTAAGGCACGGGGAATGCCATAGCACCTTTGTGCCAGCCCAGTGACTGCGGTGCGAGCAGACCGCGGCAGATCGCCTCCGTGGCGGCGTCGAAGCAGCAGAAGATCACCCGCTCCGCTTCCTGCACACGCTGGCACGAAAGTCATGCTCCGCAAACACGGTCATCGGCTTGCAAACGCACGCGAAACAGCGCTTCGCGGGGAACCTTCCCGGCGAAATACCCTTCTGGCCCGCACACGCATGCATCATGGGCAGGAACGCCACGCACGGTTCGTGAACAGCTCCACGTCCTGATCCGTACTTGTGCGGTCCTGAGGCCGATGAAGAAGATATTGGACGTCGTGATACTTGTTTGGCACAGTGGAGTGCAGGAGGGCACCTTCCATGTCCGGGAGCGACGTTCCCAAAGAGGCTACCGCCTCATCATCTTCTGTTCCGACGATTTCCATTCGGACCCTGTTGTCCGGTGAGGATGCCACTGCTTTCCGCACCCTGAACGAAGAGTGGATCGCGCGTTACTTCACCCTCGAAACTCGCGATATCGAAACCCTCGGCGATCCGGAAACCACCATCATGCGAAAAGGTGGATCGATCGTCATGATGTACGCAGACACACTGCCGATTGGCTGCGCCGCGCTAATTCCCATGGGCGACGGAGTCTACGAACTATCCAAGATGGCTGTTTCGCCACAGTTTCGCGGTCAGGGCCTTGGCCGCCGTCTCATTCTTCACGCCATCGCAGAGGTCCGCCGGCTTGGAGCCACGTCGCTCTTCCTCGGGAGCAACACTCGCCTGACTGCAGCCGTCCGTCTCTATGAGTCGGTCGGCTTCCAGCATGTGTCGCCTGACTCTCTTCCACCCAATCCCTACAGCCGTGCCAACGTGTTCATGCAAATGAAGCTCTGAACCAGAGCATGACCTGCATGCCAGCACAGCTACTGCGGTGCGAGCAGACCGCAGTAGATCGCCTCCGTGGCGGCGTCGAAGCAGCAGAAGATCACCCGCTGCACCCCGCTCGCCGGACCTGCCTCCCGTACCGTCCGGACCGCGATCTCGGCAGCGCGTTCCCTCGGAAAGTGGTAGATGCCGGTCGAGATGGCCGGAAAGGCGATGCTTCGGACCTCATGCTCCCGCGCCAGATCGAGGCAGCGGCGATAGCAGCTGGCCAGCTTCTCCTCCTCGCCGTGTTTCCCGCCACTCCACACCGGCCCGACCGCGTGAAAGACCCACCGGGCCGGCAGAGCAAAGCCGGGCGTCGCCTTGGCGTCACCCGTGGCGCATCCGCCCAGCGGCTCGCAGGCGCGCAGCAGATCTTTGCCGGCCGCGCGGTGGATCGCTCCATCCACTCCACCGCCGCCCAGAAGCGAGGTGTTGGCCGCATTGACGATCGCGTCCACATCCAGTCGCGTGATGTCGCCCAGAACGGCTTCGAGCTCCATACCCCGTGGGATGCGGCGGAACCCCGACGCGAATCAGGGCCGCGGCTGCGCGCCGTCGATCGCGTCTCGCAGGGCGAAAAAGGCCGGCGCGGGCTGGTACCCGGGGGTAAACGGCAGGGGTCGCTGCAGCCGGTCGGGGTGCTTCGTACGCCACTTGGGAGCTTCGAGCCAGCTCCCGTCATCGGCGACCCCCCACGTCAGCACCGACCGCACCGCCGGGTCAGCCAGCATCAGCCGCAGATACCGGCGGTACACATCAGCGACATCCCGGTCCAGCTCCTCCGTGCTCTCGTCCGGCAGGTCGTCGGTCTTGACGTCCATCTCCGTAAGGAAGACCTGCAGCCCCAGCTTGCGCGCGCCTGCGACAAAACCGGCGATGCCGGCACCGAGCTTCGCGGCCTCCGTGCCCTTCAGGTGCGACTGGATGCCCACGGCATCGATCGGCGTCCCCGCCTTTCGCATGCGCTTCAGCAGGTCCATGATGGCGGTACGCCGGCGCGTTTCGTAGGGCGTGTCGTACTCGAGGCCGTAGTCGTTGTAGGTCAGCAGCGTGCCCGGGTCGGCCTCGCGCGCGGTGCGAAAGGCGAGGTCAAGGTAGCCGGGGCCCAGCAGTTCAAACCACGGGGAGCTCGACCGCAGACCGTCGGGGCGGCCGTCCTCGGTCCAGATCGCCTCGTTCACCACGTCCCAGCTGCCGATGCGGCCTTTGTAGCGGCCCACCACCGTGCGGATATGGTCTGTCAGGAACTGTGCGGCGTTCTCCTTGGTGACGGTACCGGCAAACCAGTCCGGCAGGCTCTCATGCCAGCACAGATTGTGCCCGCGGATTGCCATGCCGTTCCCTTCGGCGAAGGCCACGAGCTCATCAGCCTCGGCGAAGTCGTAGGTCGTCGGAGTAGGCCGCAGCGGCCTCCACTTCATGCAGTTCTCGCCGACGACGATGTTGTACTGCTCGCGCAGCACCTTGGCATAGGCCGGGCTGGAGCGCAGCAGAGCCGTATTAACGGCTGCACCGACCGCCAGTTTCTTGGGCTGAGCGTGCGCCTTCAGAGACGCCGCGCCGCTCACCTGCGCCGCTAAGGTCTGTGCCAGGCTCCCCACGGCCCTTGCCGCGATGGCCCCGGCTCCCAGCCGCATCGCCCCGCCCATCACCCGCCGCCGTGTCACCATCTGCTCCCCACCTCGCCTTCCTTTTCTAACAGCCAGGTGCTTGGGCCAGGAACGAATCCCGATCCGGACGGGAGGTTCCCTCCGATCCATCTGCGGAGAAAACTCACATTACCTTTGCGTAACCATGCCCCAAAAGTTGCAGGTCCAAAGACGGATCCGCAGCGTACAGTCAGCAAGCCACAAGAAGATGGGCTTCTTGGCGAGGACGCAGGACAACAGCGCGAGGTAATTCATGGAAAAGTTTTCTCTTCAGACAAAGCACTCCCGGCGTAAGTTTCTCGCCGGTGCTGGAGCTGTGGGTGCAGCCACTCTGGCTGCTGGCTGCGGCGACAGCACCCCGGCGGCCCCGGCCCCGACCCCAACCCCAACCCCCACACCGGTGACCCCGGCCCTGAACGACAATGACGTTCTGAACTTTGCCTTGAATCTGGAGTACCTGGAAGCGGAGTTCTACCTTCGCGCTGCGACGGGATCGGGTCTTGCTACCGGCGATCAGGGCGGCAGCCCCGGCACGGTGACCGGCGGCGCGATGGTTACGGGCCTCACGGCGCCGCAGCAGCAGATCCTAAACGAGATCGCCTACGACGAGCAGTCGCACGTGCAGTACCTGCGCAAGGCCCTCGGTTCGGCTGCCGTTTCGCGGCCCACCATCGACTTCAGCAAGTCTTTCGCAGCGCTGGCCACGGCTGCCGGCATCACGGGAGCGGCCTTCGATCCCTTCAGCAACTTCGACAGCTTCCTGGTCGGAGCGTTCATCTTTGAGGACGTGGGCGTCACCGCGTACCACGGCGCAGCCGGTCTGATCAGCTCCGCAGGCATCCAGGCGGGCCTGCTGGGCGCGGCCGCGAGCATCATGGCGGTCGAGTCCTACCACGCGGCGTATGTCCGCACGGCCCTGACCGCGAGGGCAATCAACGCCGCGGCGGCGACCCCGGCAACGGCCTATCCGTACGTCGGATACGCGAACGCCATCTCGAAGCTTCGCGCCTCCGTCGGCAATGGCAAGGAGACACCGCTGGTGGTGCCGACCTCGCCCAGCACTCCCAGCAGCATCGTCGCCGCGGACTCCAATGCGATCGCCTACGCCCGCACCACCGACGAGGTCCTGCACATCGTCTATGGCACCGGCGGCGGCGCCGGCGTGAAGAGTGGCGCCTTCTTTCCCAACGGCCTCAACGGCACCATCTTCACCACGAAGTCCTAAGGAGCAGACCTATGGCAACGACAGAAACTCAGAAAGTCGACGGCATCATCTCCAGCCGTCGCGCAATGATGATGCTTGGCGGCACAGCTCTGGCGGGACTCGCGTTTGCGGGCAAGGCGCAGGCACAGGCCGCCACCATCACCGACAATGACATCCTGAACTTCGCCCTCAACCTGGAATATCTTGAGGCAAACTTCTACTACCTGGCCGCCTTCGGAACCACGATTGACGTCGCCAGCGCCGCCTCCACGACTGCGGGAGCAAGCATCCAGGGCATCGCCGGCACCGGAACCGCGGGTACGGTCACCGTCAAGGCAAACGCCATGGTTCCGTTCGCATCGACCGCTGTGGGATCCTATGCGGTCGAGACGGCGATCGAGGAAGGAAAGCACGTCGCCTTTCTGCGGCAGACCCTCGGTTCGGCCGCTGTCGCCCAGCCCGCCATCGATCTGATGGGGTCCTGGAACACGCTGGCGAACGCTGCCGGCATCGGAGCCAGCTTCGATCCGTTCTCGAGCGACGTCAACTTTCTCATCGGCGCCTATGTCTTTGAGGATGTTGGCGTGACCGCCTACAACGGAGCCGCCCCGCTGTTGAGCACCACGGACACGGGAAAGGCCTACCTGAACGCCGCGGCCGGCATCCTGGCAGTCGAGGCCTACCACGCCGGTCTTATCCGGACCACCATCAACTCGATGGATCCGACCGGTTCGATGGGCTACCAGGGCCTGACGCAGAAGATCTCCAAGCTGCGGGCCAGTCTCTCCCTGGCTGCGCGCGTCTCGGCACCGAACCCGGATGACATCGGCGTCGGCAGCCAGACCGTCGTTCTGGCAGGCGCGTCCACCGCGCCGGCCACCACCATCGTCGACGCTGATAGCAACGTGCTTGCCTTCAGCCGCAACCCCGCCCAGGTGCTGAACATCGTGACCGGTGGCGGAGCCGTCGATAGCAAAGGCACCCCCATCAAGCCAGCGAAGGGAGTCTTCTTCCCCGCCGGCCTGAACGGCACCATCAGCTAAACCAAACCGACCGCATGCGGACAGGGGGCAGCCCGTACAGAGGCTGCCCCCTTCCTCCTCGCGATCCGAAGTCCCGGGCTGCGCGTCTTCATGCTCATCCCAGCAGGCACAGCACACCTGTCAGGCGCGGTACCGAAAGGGCTGTGCCGCGTGCCGCCACGACCTCCGTAGTCGGTGCAAAGGTCGCACTGTGCGCCTCCACGCCCGGCGCGGTCAGTCGCCACTCTTTCTGGATCTTTCCAGTGAGCGACGAGAGATCAACGTGGAGATCGTGCTCCGCGTCCTTGTTGATCACCGCCACCAGCATCTCGCCACCCTCGCGCGTGGCCACATAGCCGGTGGCATTGACCTCGCCCGCATCGAGCTTGAGCGGCTTCAGGTCAGAGCCGGCAAACATCCCCGCCATCCGCATGCCAAAAGAGACCGGCTCCGGCACGTACCTGCCCCCCATCTCGGCGATCGGTGTATAAAACGGCCGGGGATGCGGGACCGACGGGTCCGGCATCAGCTTCTCCCCCGGCAACAGACCGCCGAGTGAGTTGGCCACCTCCTTCCCGCCGCCGCCGTGGAGATTCACACCTGCGTATCCCCAGCTGGCCAACGTCAGGAGGTAGTCGGCCGACCACAGCGCCGCGCCGAAGACGTCCGACAGACCCGGCTTGCCGCCCTGGTAGCAGGTGTTGCCCTCGGTCATGCGATAGGGCACGCCCAGCTTGGCCGCCGCAGCCTTTGTCACCGCCGCATCGTGCAGCACCTTGGGGTCGGTGTGCAGCATGCGGGTCATGTTCGCGTCGGGGCTCGAAGGTGGACCGCTGAAGTAGTAGTGGTGGGTCAGCATGGCCAGCCTTGGAGCGGGGCCGCCCGCCATCACACGGCTCCAGTTCTCTGCGATCTCGGGCAGCCAATCGATGTTGGAAGCGACATCCGGCATGCCGAAGCTCGCCTCCGGCACCGCCCGGGTCACAGCGCGGGCAAACTCCGCCCACTGCTTCAGGTAGGTTTCGGAGTTCCAGCTCGCCTTATCGCGCAAGCGGGGCGGAAACAGGTCGACCTCGTTGCCGAGCTGGAAGTATCTGAGCCGGCCGCCCAAAGCCTGGTGGGCGTACTTCGCCTCAGCTGTAGCCGTCTCCGGCGTACCCGTCCCCAGGTTCAGGCCATAGATGCAGGTCCAGTCCGCGGCATCCAGAAACTTGCGCAGGTTATCAACCGCCTCCGGCGTGATGCTGTACTGCAGCCTTGCCGTGGGCTCGCCGTAGATCTCGTGAACCCCGTCGCGCTTCGGCGGCTGCGCGGCGGCGTCAGGCTTCCACCAGGAGAACTCGCTGGTATTGCCGCCCAACCGAAGCACGCCGTGCGCAGCCAGGGCGCGAAACTGCTCGATCAGCCCCGAGTTCGCGCTCGTGAAGAACTGCGGGTTCGCCAGCTGCTCGCTCTCGTAGCTCAGCCCCACAAAGTCCACCGGCACGCGCATGGAATCGCCGGCCCGGCTGCTGTCCGCGACAAAGTGCGCGGAGGCCGCGGGTGGGGAGCTCTGTGCCATCAAGGGCCCGGTGCGCGCAAGCAGGGCAGACCCCGCGGAGAAGAGGCCAACGTCGCCCAGGAAGCGTCGCCGTGTCGTCGATCTTGGCATGGGGAGCACTGTAGCGCATCGCGGCCGCGCTTGCCTACCAGGAGGCGCCCGCGGGCTCGGATACACTGAACTTCATCTTTCCCGTACCTCAATCGATGGTCCCATGAGCCTGAAAGCCAAGTTGGAAGCCGTGATCTACGCTGCCGAAGAGCCGGTCACGCTGCAGCAGCTCGCCAGCCTGTTCGGCATCGAGGCCGCGGCTGAGCTCGACTGGCAGGAGACTGCCCAGCGCGAGCTGCAGCTGGAGCCGGGTGAGCCGGGCAGCCACGAGACGGAGCGGGACGACCTCGACGCGCTGAACGCCGAGATCCTCGATGAGAGCGAAGCCGAGGTTCACACCGAAGCTGAGCCCCCCGCCGCCACCGGCGCTCTGAGCGGGGACGAGCAAGCCCGCACCGAGGACGGGTCCCCGCCCGAAGCAGCCGCCGCCGATCGCGAAACCCGCCGGGCGGAACGCGAGCGCAGTCGGCGCGTCCGCGAGCACCTGCGCCATCTGCTTGATGAACTGGTTCGCGAGTACAGCACGTCCGAGCGAGGCATGGAGATCCGCGAGGTCGCCGGCGGACTTCGCTTCGCAACCAAGCCGGAGTATCACGATGCCGTGCGCGGCTTCGTTCGATCGCTGAAGCCGCCGCTCAAGCTGACCCTGCAGGCGCTTGAAACGCTGGCGGTGGTCGCCTATAAACAGCCCGTCACCGCACCCGAGATCTCCGAGATCCGTGGCGTCGACTCGGGCGGCGTGCTCGGCTCCCTCCTTGGCCGCAAACTCATCTCCACTGCCGGGCGGAAACAGGTGATCGGCCGGCCAATCCTTTACCGCACCACAAAAGACTTCCTGATGCGCTTTGGCCTGAAGGACGTTGGGGAGCTGCCCAGCATCGAAGAGTTCGAGAAGCTGGCTGGCGACCTGGCCTACGAGGTCCCCGAGGAGGGTACGATGGAACAAAACACAGCTGGCCGTGAGAGCGGCGCTACGAATCACGATCTGAGTGAGGAGTACCGCCAGACTGGCACTTCGGTGCCGCAGGCAGATGGCGACAGCCCTGTCGAGTCGCCCGTGCAGGCCGCCGATGAGGCGGTGCCAGTCGATGGACGCCTCTCCGGTCCTCCCCCCGAAGGCTCCCCCTCGGGCAGCCAGGCTGCCGTGGACTCGCCGGAGATGGATGCAGCCATACAGAACGACGAGCAACAGGACCGCGAGGGGCAGCGATGAACCCTACACTGACTCCCGAGGAGCACGACCCGCGCGATTCCCCGGATTCACCCGAGACTAACGAACCAGACACTGTCGCCACCCCTGAAGGGGACAACGAGTACCGCCCGGACGAGCCACTGGAGCCTGCCCCGGAGGGGCTTCAGCACACGCCGCATATCGACACGAACAAGGTCTAGGGAAGCTCTGATTGATTCACCCCGGACGTTTCCGACACATCTCAGCAGCTGAAGCTGATTTGCAGAGAGTGTAGTTTTCTTTGTTCTGAGACGGCACTCAGGTACGAAGCACGCTTCAGACCCTGAACCCACGTCTCAAGAGCGAGACGTGGGGCACCCGGTCACTGCGGCATCAGAAAAGGACGATTCAACCCCTTACCACGACGGGTGCCTACATCTCCGAAAGATCCAAGGGTACGGGTTGGATCCGAGAGTGTGGGTGCCCTGAACCCACGTCTCAAGAGCGAGACGTGGGGCACCCGGTTACTGCGGCATCAGAAAAGGACGATAACCGACCCACCAGGGTGGTGCCTACATCTCTGAAAGATTCAAGGGTACGGGTCGGATCGAGAGTACGGGTGCCCCACATCTCGACTTTGAGATGTGGGTTTCCTAAACCGATTGGTTGACCACACCATCAGGAAATCTGCTTTGGTAAAGGTCTCCAAGGCTCCATCTTCAGGAGAACTCCCAACTTTCCTACCGGTCAAAGATGACCGGATGGCGGGCGAGCCACCAGCAGGCGCCCGATCCCGACCACGGAAGCACCGACCGGCTGCATGGCACGTCTTCGGATAATCCTGGGTAGTAGCTCTCGCGACCACCCTTCAGCGGTGCCACCACGACCCGTGTGACCGAGATGCTGCCCACGCCTTCCTTGTGTGCGCTGCGCAGGGTCCACACCGTCCAATCCGACGCGATGAAGACCGTCACCATCAGCAACAGCCCCAGAAAAACACGCTCCAGCATTCGCGCCACCGCGCCCGTTTTCTCCTTCCGAACACCTCAGCACGGCGACCAGTCGGTGCATGGAACCTGCAGGCGTCTCAGGATCACTTCTCCCGGTTCTTCGCCGGCTGGCCCGCGACCTCGAGATCGTTCTCGACTGAAAAAGCGCCCGGGGCCGAGTTGGCCTGGACATACGCGATCGTCGCGTCCGACTCGCTGTCCACAACCCCCTTCAGGGTCACCTTGCCATGGTCCACGATGATGTGGATGGCGTGGTAGCCGAGCGGCGGGTCTGCGGTGATGCCACCGGCCGCCAGGGCGACAGAAGGGAAGCGCCCGAAGCCCACGGGGCTACTGGTGTACTTGCGAAGCGCGGGCTGGCTATAGATGCGGCGGTAGACCTCGATGCGGATCCGGTCGTCCATGGGGCTGTTTGGCAGCACCTGGATGTCGTTTCTGACGTCGCGGATACCCTCCACGCCTTTCACCGCATTGGCCGCATCGGACTTCAGCACGGGTCGCGAGGCGTAGCCCTGAAGGATAAGCGTGTGGCCCTGGATGCCGAAGTGAAGTGAATCAAAGACGCTGTAGCGTGGCAGGCTCAGCAGCCGTTTACGGACCTGCTGCACCGTCTGCATCAGCTGCTGCTGCGACCAGCCGTTCGCGTTTTGCGCCGGTGCTTGTTGCTGGTTGGAGGCTGGGTTCGGTTCACCCGTCTGCCCAAACAAGAGTGCGGGGGCAGACAACAGGACGGCACCGAGGGTGAGGACAGGCATCGATCGTTTCACGGGAGCGCTCCTTGTGACCAGATTCAAACGATGGTCAGGACAGCTTTACTGATTCCGCCGCGATGCACGAGAGATGCCCGCGACTCTCACTTTCCTCAGATGCAGCAGAGCGGCCCCTCGGAGTCCGGCCGCCGTCCTGCTCGCATTTCACGCGACCGGGGCCTATTTGAAAACATAGGAGATGCCACTGAGGAACTGCACGGAGTTCTTCTTGGAACCCGCGGGTGCGTTGTTCAGGTAGTCATCAATTGCTCCCACATTGAAGGCGAAACCCCGGTAGACCGGAAAGACCAGACCCACCGAGCCGTGGGCGGAGTACGCGTTCAGGTTGTTCCAGGCCGGTGAGATGTAGGCGTTCTCATTCAGAACGATCGTATGCGGCAGGTGCCGCAGGTACGTCTCGCCGAAGGTGGAACCGATGAGGTTGACATTGCTCGCCACATCGAAGAACTCCTGCTTCTGGTAGTGCAGGTCGGCCTTGATGTCCAGCTGCTGCACCGCATCTTTCAGCAGGGTCACGCCCAGCCCGGCGCCGTACTGCTGCTGCAGCGCCAGCCCCTGGGAGAAGTTGTGGTCGAAGGCAGCGGCGGCAAACAAGAAGGCGCGCCGGCTGAAGTACTGATCGCGCTCCGCACCCGCGTGAAAGATGTTGGTTTCGATGGTGGAGGTGCCGGTCTGCGAGTTGGTGCCGTAGGTCTGGCTGTAATCGATCAAGCTGCGGCTGCGGGGCGGCAGCCAGTCCACCGACGGCGTCGACCGCGACAGGTGCACTGCGCCGCTGAACGTGGTGGAGTTCTGGGTAGCGCGAACCAGGGAAGCCGCTGCGCTGACCGCTCCGGTCCAGCCGGAAAACAGTCCCACCGGCTGGTTCACCGCCTTGTTGAACTCCGAGGCGCTGACGATGTGGTCCGCCTTGGCGACCGGCAGAGTTCGCTGGCCGGTATTGGTCGCAACCGTGATCTCCCCACCGGAGACGGTCACCTTTCCCTGCGGAACCACAGCCTCCGCCGACCTCCGGTCCAGCTTCTGCTGCATCGGCAGCACGGCGAAGTTCTTGTCCGTGCGCAGCGCCTTTACCTTGTCCCACTTCACCGTGATCTCGCCGGCCATCAGGCTCTTGAACGTCACGCCCGACGAGTCGGCGCGCTCAAGTTCGCCGGTCAGTTCTTCGCCATTGACGAAGGTGATCCGATCGGCCTGGGGTTGCGGCGGTACGGTTTGAGCGGGAAGGCAAAGCCTCGAAAGGAAGAGACAGAAGAAAACGGCGGGTCCAAAACGAAACATGGCAGCCCTCAGCTGGACGTTCGCGTCAGTCTACATCCCCATCTGCCAACTGACGCAAAAAGTCCACCCGCGCCGTAGGGCTGCGGGTGGACTTTTTGCCGTTGCTACTGTGATCTCGGCTACAGATTGGTCGCGCGGTTCCCCGAAAATAAACGAAGGATAAGCGTCAGGATAATGGCACCGCCGATGGCGACCAGAATGGTATAGATCAAACCGCCGGAACCAGCGAAACCAAGGGCGCGCATGATGAAACCGCCGATCAGGGCACCAATGATGCCGATGATGATGTCACCGATCGTGCCAAAACCGGAGCCCTTCATCAGCTTCCCGGTAATGAAACCTGCGATCAGACCTACGATAATCCACCAGAGAATGTACATCGCTTACTCCTTCTGTCGTGCTCGATTTATAGACTGCTTTGGTGCTCTGTTGCTAACGGCCCTGGGTGAAATGCGACGGATGAGCTTGCGGGAACATCCCCTGCGGCTCCCCGGTGGTAAGGGTACTGTCCATCAGAGATGTAGTCCCACGTTAAGGTTGGATTGAGTTGTTGAATTGACGAAACTTTTCATGCCCAGACACATCTCCGCCGGTCGGCTCGGAGCCGGACCGGCGGAGATGTGTTGCTTGCTCACCAGGGACACGTCTTTTGCTGCCTCTTTGCCGCAGAAAGTTACACAGACCGCGTCCGGGGGTGAAGGCGTCGCCGGGCAGCACCAGCCAGCCCCAGCGCACCAGTCCCAAGCAATACCAGCGTTCCAGGTTCAGGAACGGCAGAGGGGGATGATGTCATGACCTGCCCGCGGATCTCGCCGCCTGGAAAGTTGGCATCGTGGATGTTGACGTAGGCCATCCCGTCGTTCAAACCCGCGATCAGGGCCGCCTCCGTGCCGCCTCCGGAGAAGTCAAAGGTGCTCAGGTCAAAGGTGCCCATATAGGTGCCGGAGGTCGCAGCAGGGAATCCGGCAAATGGGATCACCACCGGTGCATTCGCGTCGGCCGCCGCGCAGCAGTGAATGTGAGCCGCAGCCGCCGGTGCCGTCAGACCCGTGAAGCTGATGTCCGCCGTCAGGAGGTTGCCGTTGAGCACGAGGGTAGCCGTCCCGGAGCCAGTGGACGCATTGGCCGGCACCTGGTTGGCGCCGCTCAGCATGGCGGTGTACGTCGTGGTATCGGCCAGGCAGCGAGCCGCGGGCATGGCAAGCAGCAGGCACATCGAGAGCAGGACTGGCTTCTTCATACTTGGGACCTCGGGAGCAGGAGATAGTCGAACAGGCAAGTGATATCAGAGGGCTGTGACGGCCGGCAGACCCGCAACAAACGAACCTTGACCGGACCAACAAACCCCGCGGCGGCGGGAACCGGGCGATCGGACCCTCAGCGCAGGTGACGGTACCATCGCGCGAGCCGGTCGGGGCCCACACCCACGCTGTAGCCCACCTGCAGAAGCATCCACTGCGTCAGAGTTCGTCCAAGGCGGCCTTCGAAGCGCCGCGAAGAGGTCACGACCTCGGCCGGCACGGTAACGAACCGGCCCTTCCGCCGCACCCGCTTTACCAGCTCCAGATCGTCAAAGAGCGGCACCGCAGGATACCCACCGATCGCCTCCAGCACCCGCCTCCGCACAAAGATTGCCGAATCACCGTAGATCAGCCCCGTCGCGCGCAGCAGTGGCTGGTATCCCTGCACGAAGCGTGCGGCAAAGCTGCGCCCGGTAAACCGCAGGCGAAAATGCCCGGCCACGACCTCGGGCCGCTCCACCGCGTGGCGGATCGCCCGCAGCGCATCAGGAGCGGGCAAGGTATCCGCGTGGAGAAACCACAGCACCTCCCCCGCAGCCGCGTGCGCTCCCGCCGCCTGCTGCGCGCCGCGCCCCCGCGAGCCCTCGACCACACGCGCTCCAAGTCGCCTGGCCAGAGCGACAGTGCTGTCGGTGCTTCCGCCGTCCGCCACGACGATCTCCGCCGGACCGTCCTCCATCCGGTGCAGCCGTTCCAGCAGCTCCGGCATGGCGCGCTCCTCGTTCAGCGTCGGAATGATGATGGAGATCGTTGCGGGCGCAGCCATCTCCCGAGACTCCCACACCGGACGATCCCGCTGCAAACAGCCGCGGTGCATCCAACCGGGCAGACTGGAGATCCTTGCCGATGCAGATCCTTGCCACGCCCGACAGAGCGACAGAGCTGAGCCACTACCTGCGCACCGGCTCGGACGCGACGCTTCGCCGCCGCCGCGCCGTCGTTGCGCTCTCCGCCTTTTCGACCACGGTGATGAGCTTCATCGCGCTCTTCCAGACGGGCGTCATCCCACACCTGCCGGAGCCGCCGCTGCCTCACCTGGATGCCGACCGGATCGACAGCTCCTACGACGCGTACGCGATTCTGTCAACGCCGGACGCCGCCCTGGGCGCCGCCTCCTACGCGGCCACCATGATTCTTGCCGCCATGGACGGCAGGGACCGGGCCGACGACGCGCCTCTGCTGCCGCTGGCGCTCGCCGCAAAGGTAAGCGTGGATGCGGCGATGGCGGCCAAGCTGTCGGTCGATCAGTGGACCAAACACCGTGCCTTCTGCTTCTGGTGTTTGGCCGCGGCTACCGCGACCTTTGCGACGGTGCCGCTGGCTCTGCCGGAGGCCCGCGCAGCCTGGCGCAGACTTCGCCGACGCCCGGCGTAGCTTCGGTGCCGCTGAATCCACTCACCCCGGCGTCTGCTCTTTCACCGCCGCTGCCGCCCTTCGGCCCGGTGCACCTGCTGATCCTTGCCGCGACCTTTGCCGCGGGTCCCCTTCTCGCCTCCGTTGTCCGCCGGCATCCCGGGCTGGCGCGGCCGGTGCGGTGGTCGCTGGCTCTTGTCTCCACCGCCCTTGGCCTTACCTGGTACCTCTATCGCGGCCTGGTGCTCCACACGCGCTGGGGGCTCGCATTGCCGCTGGAGGTCTGCGATCTTGCCCTCTGGATCACCGTCGCCGCGCTGCTCCGCCCCACGCCGCTGCGAATCGAGCTCAGCTGGTTCTGGGGGGTCGCCGGAGCCACCGTCGCGCTCGCGACTCCCTACCTCACCGCGCCCCTGCTCAGCGTGCCTTCCATCACGTTTCTTGCCGGTCACGCCATCATCGTCGTCAACGCACTGTTTCTGCTCGGCACGTTCCGTCTCCGGCCCCGCCGTGGAGCGTGGCTGCGCGCCACCCTTCTGCTCTATCTGCTGGTCGCCGTCGACTTCATCGCCGACCGTCTTCTGCCGGCCAACTACATGTACCTGCTGCAGAAGCCGCCCATACGATCCGCCCTGGACCTGATGGGTCCGTGGCCCTGGTACATCCTGGTTGCGGCTGCCGTGGCGGCCCTTGTTTTTTGGCTGATGCAGCTGCCGTTCCGCTTCCCGCCGCCGATCAATCGCGGGTCGCCGCCGCCGGCTCCGCCAAAAACTGCTCCGCCAGGTCACCCTGCCGCGTAAACGGCAGCGTCAAGGACCGGTGGAGTGTTACCTGCGAGGGTTGGTCGAATCCCCCGACTCCGATGGGCGGCCCACCTCGCGGCACATCGCGCAGCAGGGTGCCGTGCATCCGGTCCCAAAAGATCAGTCCGCTTGACCAGTTGGAGTTGGTCTGCCGAGCGTCGGCGGTGTGGTGGATGCCGTGCAACCGGGGGGTTGTTACCAGCCATTGCAGCCGCCGTTCCAGCCGCGGCGCAAGCTCGAGGTTGGAGTGGTGAAACAGGATGGAGGCGAAGGTAAACGTCTGCCAGCCCGTCAGCACCTCCGGTGCGATGCCGAACAGCAGCACCTGCGCCGCCCGGTACGGAGCGGACATCGCCAGCTCGCCGAAGTGAAACCGGATGGCCGTCGAGGCGTCCATATCCAGATCAGCATGGTGCACCGCATGGAAGCGCCACAGAAACGGCACCCTGTGGGTGAGGATGTGCCACAGGTACAGCGTGTAGTCCATAAGCGCGACCCCCGCCGCAAGCTCGACCGCGCGCGGCAGCCGCACCTGTTGCAGCAGACCCCACCGTCGCTCCTTTACCCGGCTTGCGAGCGGACGCACCAGCGGGTCTTCCAGCAGCTGCAGCGTCACCCCTCCCAGGGCGGCGATCGCCAGATTGCGCCCGTCGCGCACCACCTTGGGCTCTCGCCTGCCCTCCCGCAGAGGCCGGCGGATCTCGAGCAGCACAACCGCCGCAACATACGCCGCCCCCACCACACCGCCGAGTAGACGTCTTCCCCAGGCCATCGCACCTCTCCACCTCGCCGCCGCATCGCCGCAACCCCCCTCGGCGAACCGCGGCAGTACACTTCTTCTGAAGGGTGGGATGCGGGACCGACTGCCGCCCGTCTCACTTATCAGCTGCAATGGCCGCTCTGCCACCCATTCTCGATTCCCCGCAGGCACGAGTTGCCCGCAACTTCCTACGGCATCTGCGCGAGCATGGCCTGGCCGAGCTGCGCCGGAGCGCCGCGGTCACCACGCTGCAGGTCAACGTCGGCAAGGTCTGCAACCAGGCATGCCTCCACTGCCACGTGGAGGCCGGCCCCAGACGCACCGAGCAGATGTCGCAGGCTGTGGCGGACCGCGTTCTCCATCTGATCGACAGCTCCCCTGCGCTCCGCACGCTGGACCTGACGGGGGGCGCGCCGGAGCTGAACCCGCACTTTCGCCGACTGGCGCTCGCCGGCCGAGCCCGTGGTCTGCGCGTGATCGACCGATGCAACCTGACCGTTCTTTCCGAGCCCGGGCAGGAGGACCTTGCGGAGTTCCTGGCGGCAAACCGGCTGGAGATCGTCGCCAGCCTGCCCTGCTACACCTCCGGCAACGTGGATGCGCAGCGTGGCCGCGGCGTCTTCGATCGCAGCATCGCCGCTCTCCAACAGCTGAATCAGCTGGGGTATGCCCAACCCGGCACCGGTCTGGTGCTCAACCTGGTGTACAACCCGCTCGGCGCCACCCTTCCGCCAGCGCAGGCGGGGCTCGAAGCAGACTACAAGCGTGAGCTCCACGGGCGCTTCGGCATCCTCTTCGACCATCTGTTTACCCTCACCAACATGCCCATCAAGCGCTTCGCGGAAGCGCTGCAACGCTCCGGCCAGACCGACGCCTACATGGACCTGCTGGCCAACCGCTTTAACCCCGCGACGGTGGACGGCCTGATGTGCCGATCGCTGCTCAGCATCGGCTGGGATGGCCGTCTGTTCGACTGCGACTTCAACGGAATGCTCGATCTCGGGACTCCAGGGTGCACGACCGTCTTCGATCTCCGATCGCTCGATGAGCTCAGCTCCCGGCGCATCCAGACCGGGAGCCACTGCTTCGGCTGCACCGCCGGCGCCGGCTCCTCATGCGGCGGCAGCCTGGAGCAGTAGGCAGCCGCTGACTTCATCGAAGGCTTAGGAAAGGACCTGTATGCCAGACGACCTCGAATCTCACATCGGCTCGCGTGTCACCCTCAGGACCGAGGGTGGCGAGCTCCACGGCACCATCATCGGCCTTCTCCGCAGGGTGCCGTCGCCTGACCCAGAGACCGCCTTCAACACCACGGACTTTAAGCTGCGGCTCGAAGACGGATCGGAGATCGTCGCCCCGGGCAGCAGCCTGACTCCCGCATCCTGACCTGGCCAAGCGTCTCTGCACCCCCGGATATCTGACAGAGACCTGGGAGGCGAAGCGAGCCCGGCCTCCGAACTCGCATCTCACGGAGAGGCGCCTTGCGGGAGAGTCGGTTTGAAGTTCAGCACCCAGGAGACAATCGGCACGGACGACACGGCGCTGGTCCTGGCCGCGCTCGAACGAAGCGTGGGTGCCATCTCGCTGAACGTGATTCGCATGGGCGAGGAGCTTCAGGCGTATGGCATCGGACCCTCACCGAGGCCAAGCAACGCGCGAAACCTGACCGTCTTTCGGGTCGAGGTGGAGGGACCAGGCCGAACGCGAGTGGAAGTCGACTCAGAGTTTCTTGCCTCGTCCCTGCTGGACGCGTCGGCCCAGGAGCCGGCGGTCCGCGCCAAAGTCGAACGTGCCCTGGAACTGGCGAGGGATGAGGTCGCCCACCACCGTTGGCTGGTCAGCAAGGCAGCAGCCGCTGGGGAGACCGCGACTGCATCGCATCGACCCCTTGCCGTTGGGACGGCAACGCGAACCTCGACCGAAGCTCCGCCCCCCATGACCCCCCGACAGCCCTTGTCTGCTTCCGTCGAAGCGCCCTTTCCAGCTGCGGCCAGGGCGCCGCTGGTGCAGTCCGTCCCACCCGTCCCTGACCGATCCTATGGTGGCCCGCCCTCCCGGCAGCCGGAGATGCGCGTTGAGCAACCGCCGGTCGCTCCCTCGCAGCACGGAACGGCCAGGACGCCCGAGGCATCGGCCGGGACCGTGGCCGTGGCGCCAGTGGCGGTGGAGGCGGTCCACACCGCACCTCCGCAGGTCGCGGAGGCACGGGGCATGGACGCGCGCGCTCCGGCCAAGCCGGGCCTACCCTCGGCGGCCGCCCGTACGCCCGTTTGGGCACCAGGCCGAGCGGACTCTCCCGCATCGCGGCGGCAGCGGCCGTCTCGAACCTCTCGGGCGCTGCCGATATCCATTCTGGTCCTCCTCCTGGTGGCCCTGGCCTATATGGTGGGCCGGTGGCAGGCAGGGGTCCAGCAGGCGCCCTTGCCGGAAGACGATGCCCAGTTCTCCTTGCCAGCGCGCGACTTAAGGCAGGTGCCGGCGAGACCGAGCCAGGAGCTGCATGAACCCGCAGCGGCTCGGCATCAGCCACCGCGACCGGCAGCGAGCATCCCTGTCGACACGCGGACGACGAACGTGCCGGCCGCCAGCGGCGCCGGTGGGAGTAACGGTCCCGTCCCGCAGGGACTTCCCGCCGGTCTGCAGGGTCGGCTGGAGCAGTGGGCCGCCGCCATGAAGGGGAACGATGCCGCGGCGCAGGCCGCCTTCTACGCCAGCCACCTGGACCGGTACTTCCTGCGCACGGACGTCGGCCACGACGTGGTGCTGCGCGATAAGCAGGACTACCTTCGCCGGGGACACCGGGTGGACCAGTTCGACCTCGAAGACGTCCGGATCGAAGACGAGACGGCGTCAACCGTCGGGCTCCGGCTGATCAAGCATTACGTGATGCAGGCCAGCGCTGGAGCGCCGCATGTGGAGCACCGGGTGCGCTCGGAGCTGGACCTGCGCAGGATCGAAGGCGTCTGGAAGATCACGGGCGAACGAGACTTCCGCTAGGGAGCCGCCGGTCATGCAGCAGGAGTTCTGCCCTTTCATTGTCATTCCCGCAGGGAGTCTGCGTCTGTTCCGAGCCGGATAGCTCGAGCAGTTTTCCTGAGGGTGTACTTTCCTCTGTTCTGAGACCGCACTCAGGTTCGAAGCACGGGAAGACCCTGAACCCACGTCTCAAGAGCGAGACGTGGGGCACCCGGTCATCTCGGCCTCAGCAAAGGACGAATCACCCACCCACCAGGACGGGTAGCCCACATCTCTGAACCTTCCGCGAGTGCGGGTCGGCTCCCCAAGTGCGGGTGCCCCACATCTCGACTTTGAGATGTGGGTACCCTCCACCCAATTCGCGAGACCACAGCATCAGGAGATCTGCTCTACGGAGGCTCTGATCAACTGTTGCGGTTGGGAAATAAGCCGCAGCACTCTGTTACGAGCGGACTTGATCAGGGTCTCTCTAAAAGGTGGTGCTCACCGTCAGGCGAAATGTCTTGCGCGGCTCCCGCAGAAGGTAGTCCGCGCCGTACAGCTGCAGGGCCTGGGCATAGGTATAGTTCCCGGCGGCCGTGTTGGGGAAGAACTGCCGGAAGCACTGGGTCCCGGTGGTTCCACTGCCCAGGCCGCCCCCTCCGCAGCTGGCCGGCAGTCCAAGCGCCGAAGGAACGTTCTTGTAGAGCCGCAGCGGATTGTAGGCGTAGAAGATGCGGAAGGGGGCGTTGACGATGGGCAGGATGACCTGCAGCTCGGCGCCGTTGGACATGCGCGGCACGAAGTTGGTGCCGGGAACCGTCTTCAGCAGGTAGGGGAAGTCGACCTGCTGGCCACCGAGGCAGACGCCGTTGACCACACGGGCGCAGCCGTAGGAGGGGCTCGTGATCAGCGACTGCCCGGCAACGTTCTGCCGCAGCTGACTTTCGCGCAGGTTGAAGGTCAGGTCAAAGTCGGTAAAGAACGCAAAGGTGACCTGGTTGACGATCGGAATGCGGTACTCGAGGTTGGAGGTCAGACTGGTGTCGCCGCCGATCGAGACCAGGCGGTAGACCGGCAGAGGGATCTGCACATTGCCAAGCGTCGTGTTGGTCGGGTCGCGCGGAACGGTGGTTCCATCCGGGTTGGTCAGATTGAACAGAAGCTTGTTGGGGATGAGGGTGTAGGGCGACGCGGTGCGGATGTCGAAGCCGCGAATGGAGGCCTCGCCACCCCCGTAGAAGCGGTTCTGTGGAGGAGCGACCTCGCCGCCGAATCCCGAGACATGGGCAAACTGAACACGGTAGCCAAGGACGTTATGGCCCTCGTTCGAGATTCGCAGCCCCTTCATGGGGAAGAACTGCCGGTAAGAGAGCTGCGGCGACAGATACTTGACGTTGCCGCCCGCGCCGGCGATCTGCAGGGCCACGTTGAAGTCCTTGCCGTGGTGCGGTCCGACCGCGCGATCCAGGCTCGAGTATGTGAAGGAGGGCGTCAGAACGGAGGTCAGAATGCCGCTCAGCTGATTTTGCCCCGCGACCCCCGACCGGAAGGCAAGCGACTGAAAGACGTTGCGCGTGTTGTCGTTGAAGGTGGTAACCGAGGCGCGCGAGAGCGAGTACGACACACCGACGCGGGAAACGCCGGTGCGGGCAAACAGGTGTCGCAAAGGCTGGGACAGCGTCAGAGTCACGCCGGTCGTGGCCTGGTTGTAGTTTGTCAGCAGCGACTGCTGCGCCGCCGTCAGGTTCGCGCTTACGTTGTTGCCGCTGGCCGCGTAGCTCTTGGCCGGGTTGTAGTCGTACTTCTGGGTAAACACCTGCACGCCCAGCGAGATAGGCTTGTTGCGGAGGTAAGGCTCGGTAAACCCGAAGCTCAGGTTGCGCGAAAGATCGCCGATGTTGGCCTGCAGACTCAGCGTCTCGCCCAGCCCCAGGAAGTTGTTGGTCTCGTAGTTCAGGCCGATAAAGGTTCCGGAGAGCCCGGAGATACCGCCGTTCAGGCCGATGGAGTTCTTGCCCTTCTCTTTGAGCTTCAGCAGCAGGTCGACGGTGCCGTTCTCGTTGTCCAGCCGGCTCTCGGAGTCCTGGTCGGCCTTCAGGGTGTCGAAGTAGTTCAGCTGGTTCAGTCGAAGGATCGACAGATCCCACAGCTGGCTGTTGTACTGTTGGCCTTCTTCGAGCTGCAACTCGCGCCGGATGACCTTGTCGCGCGTAATGGTGTTGCCGGTGAACTCGATGCGCGAGACAAAGAACTGCTTGCCCTCGTCGATGTTGATATCGAGGTAGATCAGCTTCTTGGCCTCGTCGATGCGGGGCGTCGGCTCGGCGACGAAGTTGATGTAGCCCAGGGAACCGTAGGCCTTGCGCAGCTGCTCCAGGCCCTTTCCGAAGAGCGTGGCATTGAAGTACTCGCCGTCCTTTTCCGCAAACTGCGCGCGCAGCACGCGGGTGTTCTTGACCGCTTTGTTGCCGGTAAACGTGATGCCGCCCAGGCGGTAGCGTTCCCCTTCCTGCACGGGAAGCAGAATGTCGACCCGCTTGCCGGTCGAAGGATGCAGCGTAAACAGATTAATGCCGACGGCGTTGCGAATGTTGGTCTTGGGGTCGCCCATCAGGGCTTTAAAGTAGCCACGCTCGCGGTAGAGCTGGCGAACGCGTTCGGTGTCCTCGTCCAGCTTGCTGGCGTCGTAGGTCTTCGCGAACAGGTTCTCGAGAATGATGGAGTGCGGTATGCCGACCGGCCTGAGGTTCTTCATCGCGGCGCGCAGCGTGCGGTCGTTAATGCTGGTGTTGCCCTGAAATTGGATCTTTCCCACCTTGACGGTGGGCCCTTCTTTGATGGCAAACGTGATGCTCACGGCCGCGGGCGGAATCTTCTTGATCTCGGTCCGGATGGTGGCGAACTGGTGGCCATGCTCGGAGAGCAGCTCGCGCAGGGCGACCTCCGCCCGCTTGACCCGCGTGGGGTCGTACTGGCTTTCGACCGACAGGCCGACCTTGGCCTTCTTGAACCGGTCAAGGACGTCGGACTGCGAGACCGCGTTCAGGCCGGTGTAGCGGATCTCCCGGATGGTGGGCTTTTCCGACACATAGATCACGAGCTGAATGCAGGTGGGCGTGTCAACGCGCTCGATGCGCACGTTCTCGAAGTAGCCGGTGTTCCAAAGCGAGTTGAAGTCGCGCTCGACGACGGTGGGATCGTACAGATCGCCGGCGTGCGAAAACAACCGGGCCAGCACCGATTCCTTGGGAATGCGGCGGTTGCCGACCACCTGCGGCTGGCAGAGCGTCTGCGGCGTCTGCGCGGCGGGCGTGCCGAAGACGCTGGCCGGGGTGTTGGGCGGGCTCTGAACCGGCGGCACAGCCTGCGCACGGAGCTCCGGGCCGGCGGTGCAACCAAGGACGAACAACACGGCAAATGCAATGCGGAAGCGGCGAAGCAGTGTGCGCACTTGCGGGGTGGAACGGGACAGGGAGCTTTCGCCCACTTGCTTGACGATAAAGATGACTACACCCTCACTGCTCTCGTGATCGCATCCCGCCTGGAAGCGAGGCTGCGGGGAAGCTCGATTATATGGGAGCGGGGTGCGGGTTAGCGAGTTGCGGGCCTCGGCTGTGCCGCTCGCCCGGCGGTCTCTGGCACCCATGCGGAAGCGCCGACTCGGCGGCCGATCGTTCCCCAGGCGGCGAGGCCGGGGGATGGGCGACCGCGAATCTCCGCGCCGTTGCACTTTGCGGAACGCACCGTTCCACTTCGGAACGCGCCATCCACCGAAAGACACAGAACGCTTGCTCAAGGCACAAGCGACTGCTTAGAGTGAGGTGAAACTGTTTGGAGCCCAAGCCCATGCCGCGTCACCTGCTGCCTTGCCGCCGTTTCGCGGTCCAGACTCTCCTCTGCCTGCTGCCCCTGCTGGCCGTGGCCGCAATCTCCGGTGCGCAGACTCCGCCCGCCCCCGCGCCGGAGGCCGGGCAAAAATCGGATGCGGAGGTGAACCGTTTCGTCGATGCTCTCCTGGGCAAAATGACGCTCGCCGAAAAGATCGGCCAGATGGAACAGGCTGCCGGTCAGCCCTTCATGACGCCACCGGCAATGGCTGAGGAGCTGGCCCGCACCGGGCAGGTGGGCAGCTTCCTGTTCTTCACCGATCCCGAGCGGATCAACCAGCTGCAGAAGCTGGCTGTGACCCAGTCACGGCTCCACATCCCCCTCATCTTCGGCTACGACGTCATTCACGGCTTCCGGACCATCGCGCCCATCCCTCTGGCCATGGCCTCGTCCTGGGACCCGGCGCTGGTCACGCGCACGCAGGCCATGGCCGCCCAGGAGGCGCGTGCCGCCGGGGTGGACTGGGCCTTCGCGCCCATGGTCGACATCGCGCGCGATGCCCGCTGGGGACGCATCATGGAAAGTGCCGGCGAGGACCCATTCCTGGGCGGCAAGATGGCTGCCGCCCAGGTCCGCGGCTTTCAGGGCAGCTATGTCGGGCAGCCCGGTCACATCCTGGCCTCGACCAAGCACTTCGCCGGCTATGGCGCCGCCGAGGGCGGGCGCGACTACGACAGCTCGGACATCTCCGACGACCTTCTGCACAACATCTACCTGCCGCCGTTCCACGCGGCGGTCGAAGCCGGCACAGCGACCATCATGTCCGCCTACGAGGACCTGAACAGCGTTCCCCGCGACCGGTAACAAGTTCCTCCTGCAGCAGACGCTGCGGCAGGACTGGGGCTTTCAGGGCTTTGTGGTCAGCGACTGGGATGCGGTCAAGAACCTCGAAATCCACGGCTTCGCCAGCTCGCCTGCCGACGCCGCGCTTCGCGCCGCCACGGCCGGCGTCAACATGGAGATGACCAGCTCCGTCTACCGGCAGTTCCTTCCCGAAGCTGTGAAGCAGGGAACGATCTCCGAGGCGACGATCAACGGCCTCGTCCGGCCCATCCTTGCCATGAAGTTCCGTCTCGGCCTGTTTACCGATCCGTATGTGGACATGAACCGCTTCCGCGAGGTCACGGGCTCCGCCGAAGAGCGGAAGGCGGTCAAAGAGGCCGCCGAGCAGACCGCGATCCTGCTGAAGAATGAGGGGAACGCGCTTCCGCTGAAGTCTTCACTCCACTCGCTTGCCGTCCTTGGTCCGCTGGCCGACAGCAAGCTCGACACGATGGGCTCGTGGGCGATCCACGGCAATCGCCAGGACACCATCACGATCGCCCAGGGGCTGCGCGAAGCTCTGCCCGGGGCCAGGGTCCAGACCACCGAGGGCGTGGAGATCGAGCGTGGATCGCCGACCATCTTCGACGAACAGGTGCCGCCGGAGAAGTTGAAGTACACCACCGATGAGGCGAAAAAGACTGAGTTCCAGCATGCGCTCGACCTGGCGCGCAGCTCCGACGCCACGGTCATGGTGCTGGGCGAGGCCCAGACGATGAACGGCGAAAACGCCTCCCGCGCGCGGCTGACGCTGCCAGGCGAGCAGGAGCATCTGCTCGAGGCGGTCTGCGCCCTGGGCAAGCCGGTGGTGCTGGTCGTCATGACCGGCCGCCCGCTCAATCTCCAGTGGGCCGCCGCGCACGTGCCCGCGATCCTCAACGTCTGGTACCCCGGTACGGAGGGAGGACACGCCGTCGCCGACCTGCTGCTGGGCAAGGCCAATCCCGGCGGTCACCTCCCGGTGAGCTGGCCCCGCGAGGTGGGTCAGGAGCCGCTCTACTACAACGACAACCGCACCATGAACCCGGACAACACCGACCATCGCTACTGGGACCTGTCGAGCGCGCCGCAGTTTCCCTTCGGCTATGGCCTGAGCTACTCCACCTTTGAGCTGAACGGGCTCCAGGTCCGGGTAGGCGAGGTCAAGCCGGGTTCTCCACTCAGGGTCAAAGTCATGCTGCACAACGCCGCCGGTCCGGCCGGCGTTGAGGTCGTCCAGCTCTACACCCACCAGCGCGCCGGCAGCTCCTCCCGACCGGCCCGGGAGCTCAAAGCCTTTCAGAAGGTCACGCTCGCTCCGGGCGAATCCCGCGCCGTCGAGCTCACGGTGCCGGCAGAGGATCTTTCTTTCTGGAGCTCCTCGCTCCACCGCCGCGTGCTTGAGCCCGGCACCTTTGACGTGTGGGTCGGCACAGACTCGAACGCCACGATGCACGCGAACTTCAAGGTGACCGCAGGACTGTCTCAAAAACACTGATCCTGGCGGCCGGGCGAAGACTTACAAGTGGGCGGTTTCGCAGAGCGGCATGGCGGACCGAACCACTGCTCGTGACGGCTTGCACGGTTCACTCACTCGCTCAAAACCCACGTATCCTTCGATCCCCCGCCCTGTGACGAGTTGACCACCAGCGAGCCCTCCCGGAGCGCCACGCGGGTCAGGCCGCCGGGCACGATCGTCACCTTGTCGCCGTAGAGCACGTACGGCCGCAGGTCCACGTGGCGCGGTTGCATGCTGTCGCCGATCAGGCAGGGAGCGCGCGAGAAAGAGATGGTCGGCTGTGCGATGTAGTTGCGCGGGTCGGCCTCGATGCGGCGGGCGAAGTCCTCACGCTGGTCGGCGGTCGACTGCGGACCGATCAGCATGCCGTAGCCGCCGCTCTCGCCCACGGCCTTGACGACGAACCGGTCAAGATTCGCCAGCACGTGCTGCCGCTCCTTGGGCCGCGTCATCAGAAACGTCTCAACGTTCTTGAGGATCGCCTCCTCGCCCAGGTAGTAGCGGATGATGGCAGGCACGTAGGCGTAGAGAGCTTTATCGTCCGCAACGCCGGTGCCGAAGGCGTTCGCCAGCGTGACGTTGCCGGCGCGGTACGCGTTGAAGAGCCCGGCCACGCCCAGGATGGAGTCGGACCGGAAGGCCAGCGGGTCGATAAAGTCGTCGTCCACGCGGCGGTAGATCACGTCCACCCGGCGCAAACCGGTGGTCGTGCGCATGTAGCAGAGGTTATCGTGCGTCACCAGGTCGCGGCCCTCGACGAGCTCGATGCCCATCTGCCGCGCCAGGTAGGCGTGCTCAAAATAAGCGGAGTTGAACACCCCCGGAGAGAGCAGGACGATATTCGGCTCCGGCCGGCCCTCCGGCGCGAGCGATCGCAGCGTGCCCAGCAGCAGCTGCGTGTACTGCTCGATGGGGCGGACCTTGTAGGTGCGGAACAGGTGGGGAAAGATGCGCTTCATCACCCGCCGGTTGGTCAGCATATAGCTCACGCCCGAGGGCACGCGCAGGTTGTCCTCCAGCACTACGAACTCACCGCTTTCGAGCCGGATCAGGTCCGTTCCGCAGATCGCAATGTAGACATTGCGCGGCACCTGCAGCCCGGACATCTGCCGGCGAAACTGCTTGCAGCTGTAGACCACCTCACGCGGCACCACGCGGTCGGCCAGGATGCGACCCTCGTTATAGATGTCCTTCAGGAAGAGATTCAGCGCGGTGATGCGCTGCGTCAGGCCGCGTTCCACAACCTGCCACTCCGCATCGGTCACGATGCGCGGCAGCAGATCGTAGGGAAAGATGCGCTCGGTCCCCTCGTCGCGGCCGTAGACCGTAAAGGTGATGCCCTGGTTCAGAAAGCTGAGGTCGGCGGAGCGCTTGCGCCGCTTCAGCTCATCCTTTGGCAGCGTGGCGAAGTGACTCAGCAGCGGCTGGTAGTGCGGATGCAGCTCACCCGGAGCTTCAAACATCTCGTCGTACGCGTGGTCCAGGGCATAGTTCTGGAGCGACGCTAGATCAAACTGGGACGAGGGGGAGAGCGGCATGGGTAGTCAGAGTCTACCCCAGAGGTGGGCCGAGGCCCGGAGCGCACGCCAGGGCCAGGTGCCTTCCTCCGCGGCATCAGGGAGATCGGGACCGGGGCTCACTTCAGAGCTTCGAGCGGCTTGCCCTCGGTGAGCGTGTAGAAGCGGTCGAGCGCGGCGGGCGGCGCGACGGTCTGCCTGGTGCCATCAGGCCAGTGGACCTCGATGGCGTCGATCTTGGTGGCCGCGCCCAGGCCAAAGTGCGGCCGCTGATCCGGCGACGACGCATAGCTGCCGCCCGCGATCACGTCCATGCGCTGGCGAAAGCCCTCGGCCGTGACGTAGACCTGCGCGCCAACGGCATCGCGCGGCGACTTCGGACCGCCGATAAGGCGGAAGGAGATCCAGTGGTTCGCGTTCTTGTCCACGTTGCGAAACAGCGATGGGCTCGAATCCATGTTGTTGACGACGACATCCATATGGCCGTCGTTGAACAGGTCGCCAAAGGCCATGCCGCGTGAGGTGGCGAGCTTGGCCAGGCCGGTGCCTTCGACGGCTGGCTCTACCTGCATCTTGCCCTTGACGTTGTGGAACAGCAACGGGCGCTGCGCCCAGGTCGTGCCCCAGCTCTGCTGGTCGACCCCGCGGTAGACGTGGCCGTTGACCACAAAAAGGTCGAGCCAGCCGTCGTTGTCGAAGTCGAGAAAGGCGGTGCCCCAGCCAAGAAACGGAACCGTGGCCTCGGCGATGCCGCTCTGATAGCTCACGTCGGTGAAGTTGCCGTCGCCATCGTTGCGGTAGAGCGGGTTGTAGTCGTCAGAAAAGGTGGTGTTGTAAACGTCCAGCCGGCCGTTGTGCGCGTAGTCGCCCACTGCGATGCCCATGGAGGCGGTCTCGCGGCCGCTCTCATTCAGAGCGTAGCCGGAGGCGAAGGAAGCATCCTCAAAGGTGCCGTCGCCTTTATTCAGATACAGGTAGTTCGGGGTGGAGTCGTCCGCGACGAGCAGGTCGGGCTTGCCATCGCCGTTGACGTCCACAAACAGCGAGGCCAGGCCGTAGTAGCCGTGCTCGTCGGCGACGCCCGCCTTGACGCTGACGTCGGTAAAGGTGCCGTCGCCATTGTTGTGGAAGAGGTGGTCGGGCTCGCCCTTGAGCCCGCGCGGGCCGCACATGACGGTGACCCCGCGGAAGTTGCAGCCGGCGATGGGCGAGGTGACATTGCCGCCCTGCCCCGGGATGTCGGCCGTGTCGAAGTGGACGTAGCCGGGCACAAACAGGTCGAGTTTGCCGTCACCGTCGTAGTCGCCCCACGTGGCGCCGGTCGACCAGCCCCCGAGCGCGACGCCCGCCTTTTCTGCGACGTCGGTAAAGGTGCCGTTGTGATTGTTGTGGTAGAGGCGGTTCTTGCCGTAGTTCGAGACGTAGATGTCCGGCCAGCCATCGTTGTCGAAGTCGCCGACGACCGCACCAAAGCCCCAGCGATCGTTGGTGACTCCGGCCTTTTCGGCCACGTTGGTAAACGTGCCGTCGTGATTATTGCGGAAGAGCGCGGCCTGCGGGGGCTTGGACTTGCCCGCCAGCGCATCAAAGGTCGACCCGTTGACCAGGTAGATGTCCAGCCAGCCGTCGCCATCGAAGTCGAGCAGAGCCACACCGGAGCCGACGGTCTCAAGAATAACCGCCTTCTCCGGGCTGCCCATGCGGTGCTGCCAGGTGGTCAGACCGGCCTTCCCGGCGACATCCTCAAAGATCACCGGTCCAGTCTTGACGAAGCCACCCGCGGTGATGGGGCGATGCTCGGCGTCGAGCACGGCCTCGTGCGCCGTTCCGGTGTTGACCGTCATGCCGCTCTGTGCCTGCCCGTCGGTGTGGGTGTCGTGGGTTGCGGGGGCCGCTGACGTGGCTGCTGGCGCGGGCGTCTGGCCGAACGCTGCCGGGGCACCCGCCGAGAGCACAAACAGGAGGAAAGAAAGCGTGGGCAGGCAGCGGACAGGCATGGCTGGTCTCATTCTAGAAGAGGAAGCGGCCGCCCAGCGCCAGCAGACACCACAGCACCGCGAATCCGAATCGTCGCGACAGCAAGGCCGCATCAACCCCCCGGGACCGTGGACCGGTCAGCGAAACGACTCTACCGGTCCGGAGCGACGCTGCCCATCCCTCATCAGGAGGAGATCGGTCCCCTCCTCCGTCTTCATGGCAGCAGGAGGGTGTCTGCCGATGTGTACGGCTTTGGAGACGTGCCGGAGGTCCGAGGTCCGCGCTCACGAGCCTGGTCCTGTCTGGAGCGGCGAGACCATCTGCTGCGCAACCGCATCCCAGAAAGGCAGGAGAGTAACGAAATGAGCAACAACCGCTTTGAGGCGCAGGACCCCCGCACCCAGTACCCGCAGCCTCCGTTTGAGCAGCAGCACCAGAGCCAGCCAGGGCTGGCAAAGCAGATGTCGCCGCAGCCGGACAACGGTGAGCAAAGTTACCAGGGCAGCGGCAAGCTGAAGGGACGCAAGGCGCTCGTGACCGGGGCCGACTCCGGCATCGGCCGCGCCGTGGCCATCGCGTTTGCCCGCGAAGGCGCCGATGTCGCCATCAACTACCTGCCAAGCGAGGAGGCTGACGCCAGGGAGGTCATGGCCGCGATGAAAGAGGCGGGCGTCAAGGCCGTGGCGCTGCCCGGCGACATCTCGGACGAGAGCTTCTGCAAAGAGCTGGTGACCAAAGCGAACGATCAGATGGGTGGTCTGGACATCCTGGTCAACAACGCCGGCACCATGCAGACGCACACCGAACTCGGCGAGGTCACCTCGGAAGACTTTGACAAGGTCATGAAGACCAACGTCTACGCCCTGTTCTGGATCACCAAAGCGGCCATTCCGCTGCTGCAGCCCGGGGCGTCCGTCATCAACACCGCGTCCATCCAGGCCTATGATCCGAGCAGCGGCATCGTGGACTACGCCATGACCAAGGCAGCCATCGTCGCCTTCACCAAAGGCATGGTCAAGCAGCTGATGCAAAAAGGCGTGCGCATCAACGCGGTCGCGCCGGGCCCGTTCTGGACGCCCATCCAACCCACCGGCCAGCCACCCGAAAAGGTCGCCGATCTCGGCAAGAACGTGCCGCTGGGCCGCCCTGGCCAGCCGGTCGAGATCGCCCCGGTGTACGTCCTGCTGGCCTCGCAGGAAGGCAGCTACATCACCGGCGAGGTCTACGGCGTGACCGGCGGCATGGCGGGCGTCGCGTAGAGCTGGGCGCCTGAGGGTTTTGAAGCGTGCACCTGCGTGCTGAAGGTCCGCGCGACCCTGGCCTGGAGGGAAGCTCAGGCTACCGAGCAATCCCACATTGCGGGCTGAAAGCTCGCGCTTCCGTAGTCTTCCTGAGGGTGGAATTACTCTGTTCTGAGACCGCACGCAGGTCCGAAGCACGCGGGGACCCTGAACCCACATCTCAGGAGCGAGACGTGGGGCACCCTGTCACCGCGGCATCAGAAAAGGACGAATCACCCAACCACAAATGGGTGCCCCACATCTCGACCCTGAGATGTGGGTTCCCTACGGGTCCGAAAGAGTCCGGGTGTCCCACATCTCGACTCTGAGATGTGGGTTCCCTCCACCGGATGTGCGAGAACCACCCTCAGGAGATCTGCTCCAAGAGCCCTTCCGACAGAATCCTACCGGCTCAGCGGCACGGAGATCACCGCCACGCTGGCGCTCGGGAAGCGATGCTTGTAGCTCCCCGCAAGGGACTCCGTGCTCTCGACCGGGATCACCTGGTTCGGTTGCTCCTCGTCGTTCTCGTCCAGGATGCTTCCCGAGCGCAAGGTCGACACATGCGCCGTTCCCGAGGCGGGTGCGCCTATCTGCGACAGATCGAACTCGGCCATGAGATCGCGGGTCAGATCGCGGTTCACACAGAAGAGCAGCAGCTTCTTGCTGTCGGCCGAGAGCGCAGCCGTGATGTCCAGGTACGGAACATCCGCGATCTCCGGGAGGCGATCGATCCCCTTCTGAACCGAGTAGGCCGGCGCATGGGTCGTGTGGACGGCCAACAGTTGCGCCGGTGCCGCGGTCGCATACTCCCGCAGGGCCCAGTACGCCGGCGCGCCGTACACCTGCCCGCGCTTCTGCCAGATGCCGCCAAACTCCAGAATGCCGGTCATGTCGGAGATGGGCACAATGGCCGACGAACGCAGGATCATGTTCAGGAAACCGCCGGCAAACAGCGCGCCACCCATGTTGGTATAGCTCGGCGCGGTGCGCGAGCGCGAGATCATCAGCCACTCGGTAAAGGCGGTCCGGACCGTCTTGTCGGGTGAGCTTTCGATCTGCTCATGGATCTGCTTCATGCGCTGTTCGAGCCCGATGGGAAGCGCCAGCGCCGCCAAGCTGCGGAAGTCCGCGGGCGGGTTGCGCAGCTGCACGTCATCGGTGACCACGAAGTGGGTCGACAGGTAGCGGAAGGTGCCCGGCGGGTCCGTGAGCTGTGCGGCGTTCCAGTCGCGGAAGTGGTCCTCATCGGCGCCCGTTCCGATCAGCCGGGCCTTGGGGTCGACCTTGTGGACGGCCTCGCTGGTGGCTCGCGTAATCGCGGCGACGCGGCCCAGGCTGGGATAGCCCACCTGAAAGTCGCCCCACAGCTCGTTGCCGAGCTCCCACAGAAGGCCCCCCTGGTGATTGCCCCAGTGCTGATTGATGTAGCGGACCCAGCCGGCGGCCTCCTGCGGGGTGCCGGTGCCGAGGTTCAGCGCCACCTGCGGCTCGGCGTGGATGAGCTCGCAGAAGCGCAGAAACTCGTCCGTGCCGAAGGTGTTGTACTCCGGGATGCCCCATGAAATGTTGAGCTTGGAGACGCGCTTGTCCTCGGGGCCGATGCCGTCGTGCCAGTTGTACGCCGAGGTAAAGTTGCCGCCGAAGCGGATGAGCGGCGAGTGGAGATCGCGCGCCATGGCAATCACGTCGGGATCCATGCCATCGACCGCATCGGCGGGAAAGAGATGGATGTTGTCGATCTCGGCGCGGGCGTCATCCGAGAGCACCACCGCCAGGTCCACCGGCTCAAGCGGCGCGACACTCCCGGCTTTGAGTTCAAGCGTAAAGGAATACTTCTTCCACGCGTCGCCCGGCGCGTTCATTTCCGCGTGGGCGAGCACCTGCTCCGGATGATCGTGGCGCATGAGCGAGACGGTCACGCGATCGTTGCCCCGCACATGCTTCATCCAGAGGCTGCCAGTGTAGCGGAGCTCACGATGCACCGGCAGGTAGACGCGCTGGAGCACGCCAACATCCTTGCCCGGCAGCGACATGATCAGCAGCGACTGGTCGGAGTTGGCCGCATCGCCGCGCACCGGCAGGTAGCGCGCGCCCTGCGCCTGGTCGACCGGCTGCCAGGGTAGAGGAATGCCAAGCTGCGAGGCTCGGCGGAGCTCCGGCTGCTCCCGGAGCATATTGGTGACGTTACCCGCCGACCACAGGCCGTTCTCAAAGGACGGGTTCTCCACCACATCAGCCCAAAGACCACCGTAGGTGGAATGGCCAATCGGCTCAAGAAACGAGCCAAACACAGTCTGCGGGATCGGCTGCGGCTCCGCAGGCTTGCTGATGTGGACCTCGATTACCGATCCCGGCGCGGTGGAGCCTGTGCTCGTAACCTGCGCGCAGAGCACGGCCGGCAGCAGCGCCAGGCTGGCCGCGATCGCGGGAGTCGCGGAGCAACGGCCGAGGGCGGCAGCAAGACGTCCGGAGCAGCAGCGAAGCTTTGGCAAGCAGAAACCCCCAGGGGTTGGCGTCGTCGGAATTGTAACGGCTTTCAACCGGAACACGCGCCTCCCGTTTATGCCAAACCGGCCTGGCCAAGGACTGGAGCATGCTGGCACAAGAACGCCGTTCAACCACGCTGGCCCTCCTCCGGGACCGGCCACACCCACTGACTCGGAGGTCTGCACGTCGGAGGCTATTGCCGGTTCACCTGCACTTCATGCGCCAGGTCGACGGCGATCTTGAGCTGTTGGGCCGAGGCCTCCCGCTCGCCCAGGCGGCCCAGCGTGAGACCAAGGTAGTAGTGCGCGGGCTGGTAGCTGGGCGAGCTCGCCACGGCGGCTTCGAGGTAGTGCCGGGCCGCGGCGTAGTCCTTGGCGCGAAAGGCGATCTGCCCCATCGCGGTCAGGGCACCGCCATGGCGCGGGTCGCGGCCCAGCGTCTTTTCGAGCAGCGGACGGGCGGCGGCATCGTCATGGTGATCGGCCGCGATCTGTCCCAGTTGATAGTAGCTCTCGGTCTGCACCGGCTGGATCGCGATCGAGCGACGAAACTCCGCCTCAGCCTCCGGGATCTTTTGATCCATCACCAGCACGTGCCCCAGGCCAAAGTGGGCGGAGGCATCGTCGGGCCGGAGCGCCAGATACTGCCGCCAGTGTGTCGTCGCTTCGGGCAGATCCCGCTGCTCCGTCTCGACCTGAGCCAGACCGTAAAGGATGGCGGCATCGTTCGGCCGGAGCTTTAGCGCGGCGGCTACGGCTTCGTGCGCTTCAGCGTACTGCTTCAACTGCAGCGCCTGCAGGCCGAGATCCAGCAGCAGCGTGGGATCGTCGGGCAGGCTCGCGCGGGCGTGTTCGAGCGCACGGAGCGCGGCCTCAGGCTGGCCATCGTGCCTCGCTTCAAGAGCGAGCGCGACGGCGGCGCGCTGCTCGCCGGTGCGCGCCTCCGCGTTGCGCAGGTCGGTCGCGAGCACCGTCTCGAAGCGGTCCATCGCCTCGGGGTAGTGGTGCTGTTGCAGCAGAAGATTTCCGAGTGCCAGGTTGGGAGCGGGGGCATCGGGGCTGAGATCGATTGCCTGGAGCAGCAGCTCCCGAGCCGCCGCCTCATCGCCGCTCTCGACACTGGCCTGGGCACGACGCATCAGGTCGGGCAGAGCTGCCGCAGCCGTCTTGCCTGGCACATTCGGCGGCGTCTGAGCGACAGCGGGCAGGGTCTGCGCAAGCGAGAGACCGGGCCACACGACCAGAACCGGGAGCGTCCCCGCGGCGAGCGCGAGACCGGATATGCGGAACAGCAGCATGTTGGCCTAAGAATAGTGCAGCGCGCGAGAGCCCCCTTGTTGGGGAGAGCTCCCGCGCGCTGCTGGATAAGGTCCGGCCTGAATCGCCGGAGTTAGAACTGGATACGTGCGGTCAGCTGCATGCTCCGGGGTCCGTTGATGGTGGCGGTAGGTACACCGAACTGGTAGTTATACGGCTGGTTGAAGACATTGTCGTTCTGAGATTGAAAGGTATGCCGGTTGAAGGCGTTCAGCAGTTCTACCTTGAAGGTGAAGACCGCACCTTCACTGATCGGTGTGTCTTTCAGGAAGGAGAAGTCCTCATTGAAGTACTTATAGTTCCTGATCTCGGCCGTCACACGCGGCAGGTTTCCGAACAGGAAACCTCCGTTGTCGCAGGTCGGGCAGTCACCGGATTGTACGGCGCGTGCTGCGCGATTGTTGGTTTGGTTCTGATCATAGAGCGCAGGATTAGTTTGGAACTGCGAGTAGGCGGTGTTGCCGGTATTGGTGAGACCGTTGAACTCGCTATCCACGTTGGGGTCGGAACCACGATCTGGGGCCTTAGGGTTGAGGTACTGGTACTTGAACCGGCGAAAGGGATCGAGGTGGCCACTGCGCCGCGCCGCGCTCTCCAGGCTTGCGCCTGGTACTCGGGAGAAGTCGATACAGTTTTGGAAGCCTGGAATGCCGGTAGCGCAGTTGAAGGACTCAGGCTGACCCGACTGGTAGCGTTGCACGCCGCCGATCTTGAAGCCGCTGACGAGAGTCCTCACGAACACATTGTTGGAGTTAAGGAATCGTTTGTTTCTGCCGAACGGCAGCTCGTAGATGTAGCTGACCACGAACGTGTTCGGGATGTCCTGAATGGACAGTGCCTTGGTCGACTTAAGGTTCGCCGGATTCTGTTCCTGGACGACGCCGGCATTGATGCCCGGCAGAGCCGAATCCGCGTTGGTAAGGTCCTTGGACCAGGTGTAGGAGGCCTGCAGGTTGAGCCCCTGCGAGAAGCGGCGCTCGACGCTGGCGATCAAAGCTTCGTAAGTGGAGTGACCGACGTTCTGCAGGCAGCAATCGGTCGCAATGAAGTCATACTGCGGAAAGGGCCGAAGAGCCTGGTAGTAGTTCGCGGCCGGGTTGAAGCTGGCATAGGGAAGCTTTGTTCCCGTGACCGGAGCACTCTCCGAGAAGGGCCGGGAGAGAATGTCGCCCAGCGGGAAGGTGGAAGGGTCGGTGTTGTTGATGTTCTCAATGCCGGAGCGGAGGTTCTGCCCGGCCGAACCGATGTAACCCAGCGTCAGGATGAGATCCTTCGCGAGCTCCTGCTGAATCTGCAGGTTCCACTGATTGATCTCTGCCGGACGTCCGTAGGAGGGTCGGATGAAGTTGCTGAAGTTACGTGGGGCAGCCGAGTTGCCGTTATCGAAGTACGCCGGATTGAGATCCGGCTTGAGCGCGGTCGTCGGGGCTCCGCCATCGATTGCATACGGCGCGTCGAAGCCATTGGTGTTGTTGGTTGGGGAAAGAGAGTAGCCGGCCGTCATGCCACCGCCGAAGTCGTTGTACTGGAGCGGGCCAAAGAGCCGGGCGTAGCCGCCTCGCAGCACACTCTTGCCATCGCTGTTCGGAAGGGTGTACGCAAAGCCGACCCGGGGCGAGATGTCCTTGTACCAGGTGTCGGCCCAGCGCGTGTTGCAGTGGCAGTTCACCCCGAAGACAAGCGCGCCGGGGGTTCCGCTCACGGGATCGATGGCGGTGGGGCTGAAGTTTGAGGTGTTGTTGATCGACTCACGGCGAGGCTGGTCGACGCTATACCGCAGACCGAGGTTCAGCACGAGGTGATTGCTGGCCTTGAAGTCATCCTGCACGAAGCCTGCCCAGTAGTTGGAGAGCCATCGCGGCTGGTGCACATTGATCGTCAGGCCGCCGCTGTCATAGAGACCCAGGAAGAAGCTCGCCTGACCCAGGCCAGTACCATCCTGGTAGGGGCTGGTCTTGGCCGCCTTGGTCTGATTTCCATTGAAGTTGAAGTACCCGTTCTCGTTGTCGTGCGCGATGTTGGAGTACTGCTGGTACCGGTAATCGACGCCGAACTTGAAGCTGTTCCGGCCCTTCTGCCAGCTCACCGAGTCATTCACGCGGATACCGTTGTCCACGTTGTCGTCGTTCTGGTTGCGGCTCAAGCTGACGTATCCGCCCACGTTGATTCGGGGAAAGCCCGCAAGCACGTTGGGAATCCCGAGCTGCGGACCGAAGTTGGTGTTGGCCGCCGCTTCCTCCGATCCGTTGATGGAGTTCGAGCGGTTGAAGCCCAGGTTCAGGTGGTTGAGCACGGTGGGCGAGAAGATAAGATCCCATCCAAAACGACCGAAGTGCGTGATGAAGTCCTGGGTCTGCGTGTCTGGCGAGACCGGCGGCGGCAAGGTGAAGAATTGGGGACTGTTGCGAGTGTTCTCTCGCGAGCTGTAGGACGCGAAGATCTTGTTTTTAGACCCGATGGAGTCGTCGATACGGATCGTGTAGGTGGTGTTGGTGAGCGGGCTTGCTGAGCTCAGGGTGTAGTTGTTCGTCAGCGACCCCGTCGTGGGAAGCGGATAGTACTTCAGCAAATTGAGGGCTGCCGGGCTGAAACGCGTCGTCGGAATGATATTGAGCTGTCCGTTGGGACCGCGGAAGGGAGTACGGCACTGCACGCCGTTCGGAAGTGTGCGCGTCGTGTTCGGGTCGAAGATTTCACCGTTGATGATCGGCTGACCATCGCAAGGGTTAATGATGGGCTGATTATTCTTATCCACACTGGGACTTCCCAGGAAGGCGCTGAAGTCGCCATTGCGCTGCGCCAGCGTGGGTACCGTGCTGGTGGGCGATCCGCCGAGCGTGTGACGGTACTGCTCCCAGTTGAAGAAGAAGAAGGTGCGATCGCGGCCGTTGTAGAGGTGCGGGATGCGCACCGGTCCGCCAAGATTGCCGCCGTAGTCGTTCTGCTTGTCGTTCGGGCGGTTGTAGTTCTTCTCCGTGATGTCGTTCTGCGACTGGAGAAAGGCCTTGTAGCCGTTGTTGAACCAGCTGTTTGCGTTCAGGTCCTCGTTGCGAAAGATGTCGAAGATGGTGCCGTGGAAGGAGTTGGTGCCGCTCTTGGTGACGAAGTTTTCAATGCCACCCGTGGTGCGGCCGAACTCGGCCGACGGGGTGGAGGTAGTGACCTTGAACTCGGAGATGGCCTCGACCGAAGGAGCCTCTTCGTCGAAGGAGGAGCCGTTCTCGGAGCGGGTCTGCGAGGCGCCATCGAGCAGCACCTCGTTGCCGAAGTTCTGGCCACCGCCTACCTTGTTGATAAAAATACCGTTATTGTTGTTGCCGGTACCAGGGCCGGCGGTGCCGGGAATCAGGAAGACGAAGGCCTCGGGCGATCGCAGAGCGCCGACGCCGCCGAGCGCCAGGGGCAACTCGACAATCTGGCGCGTGTTGACGGTACCGCCGACGTCAGAGGACTGGGTCTCGATGGTGGGCGCGTTCGCCGCGACGGTTACAGTCTCGTTTGACCGGCCGACCCCGAGCGTGATGTTGAGCGAGGTGACGGTGCCGACGCGGACCACCACGCCGGTGTTGACCTGCTGCTGAAAGCCGGGTGCGGTCGCCGCCACTGTCCAGGAGCCCAGCTCGATGGACGGGAAGCGGTAGGCGCCGGAGCTGGTTGAGACGGCGTTGTAGGTGGAGCCGGTGCTCTCGCTCTTGGCGGTGATCTTTGCGTTCGGGATCACCGCGCCGGTCGAGTCGGTCACGTTGCCGGCAATCTGGCCCTGGTTGGTCTGGGCAGTTGCGACCCCGGCCAGGCTAAGAACGAAGAGCAGTGCCCCTGCCAGGGCGGACGTCCAACCTTGTTTCAACACTTTGTTCACAAACTCCTCCAAGAAGGTACTTCTGTTTCCTGGCCCGGATCTTCGTCTCGCCCTGAAATCGATGGGTTGCTGTCTCGGACGAAGGGTGCCGTTGATGCTGAAGTGGGCGGCAACGTTGCCGTCGTGTAAGCGTTTGCAGATTTCAACGCCCGACGAATCGTAAAGAGGCGCTCGGCGGCTTGTCAATAAAAATTGATCGATCGGACGGGCAACCTTCATCTCCTCCAATCGAACGAGATGAGAAGGTCAGCTATGTGCATGATTCTGCAGGTTCGGGCGCAGAGTCACGAGGTTTACGGGTTGGGTACCGAGGATTTGGTGCCGTAGAGCGATTCGCTCTTGCTGAGTTCGGCGGCGGCTTCGCGCTCCATGCCCGCGTGCCGCAGCATCTGCCCCAACTGGAAGTGGAGCCGGGGGTTTTCGGGGTCGAGCCGGACGGCGGCAGCCATCTCGGTGCGAGCTTCGGCGTCACTGCCGGTGGCAAGCAGGGCGCGGGCCAGCTCCTCGTGGCAGTGGCTGCAGCCGGGTGCGATGACCACGGACTGCCGCAGCGGCGGAACGGCCTCTGCCGGGCGACCGGAGGTGACGAGCAGGGCGCCCTGGTTGAGCAGCGGCTGCTCGCTCGGGTGCGGCGCGCCCGCCTGGGCAGCGATGGCTCGCCCGTAGACGGCGAGCGCATCGGCCGGACGGTTCAAGGCCTCATACGTGACGCCAAGGTTGTTCATCGTCTTGACAGAGGCCGGATCGGCGGCCAGAACCGCCTGAAACTGCCGCTCGGCGGCGTGGAAGTCGCCGTCGTGCATCTCGACCCGGCCAAGATCGTAGCGGGCCTCGGTCAGGTTGGGGTCCATGCCCAGAGCGCGATTGAGCCAGGTGCGCGCGTCCCGGTAGTCGTCGAGCAGCACATAGTCGATCGCCACCAGGCGAAGATCTTCGGCGTTCGGGATGCGAACGGCTGCGGCCCGGGTAAAGGTGGCGAGCGAATCGCGCGGGTGGTTCTCCCTCTGCTGGACGTAGCCGAGCAGGTAGAGCGCCGTGGCGGAGCGCTGCTCGGTGGCGAGATAGCGGTGCAGCGCCTCCTCGGCGGGCGGCAGCTTGCCTGTGTTGACCAGCGATTTGGCCTGCCAGAGCACCGCATCGGGCGACGCTGCCGGCTGCTGCGATGCTTCGCGGAAGAGCTCCGCGGCCTGGGCATACTGTCCGGCGTCATAGGCGGCGCGGGCACGAGCGTACGCGGTGCCTGGCGGGCTCTGGGCTGCAGCTGCCGCGGCAGCGCCGAGAACCACGGCCAGCCAGATTGATGGGAGGCGAGACCGGCCGGGGCGAGACGCCACCGACGCCGCCTGCTGATTCAATGGGACTTTCCGGGGGCAGTGGCGGTGCCTGCTGCCGCCGGGGAGGGCTCCTCAACCTTCAGAACACGGTCGCCGGGCACCGCCTCCAGATGCTGGACGATCCCGCTGGGCCAGCGGATCTCGATGCGCCTGGCCGCGGTGTCCGGGCCAAGGCCGAAGTGCGCCCGCTTGCTGTTGGACGACAGGTACGATCCGGCGGTCGACACGGTGACGTACTGCTTGCCGCGCGAGGTGGTGAGCTCGATTGCGGCGCCGATGCCGTCGCGGTTGGAGGTGTGACCGACCAGATCGAGCGTGAGCCAATGGTTGGAGGTCTGCGTCTCGTTGTGGAGGATGTGCGCCGGTCCGCCGTTGGTTGAGACCACGGCGTCCACGCGGCCGTCATTGTCCAGGTCGCCGACCGCCATGCCGCGGCCCACCCAGGCCTGCTCAAAGACGGCGCCGGATTCCTTCGACACATCCACGAACTCACCCTTGCCCATATTGCGCGCCAGCAGCATGGGCTCCTTGTAGTGCAGCTGCGGGTAGTTAAGCTCGACCGTGTCGAGGTCGTGCCCCTGCGCGACCAGCAGGTCCTTCAGACCGTCGTTGTCGTAATCGAGAAAGTGGATGCCCCAGCCGGAGTGCAGCAGCGTCATCCGCGCCAGGCCGGAGACGTAGGTGTCGTAAGTGAAGGAGCCGTCGCCGTTGTTGCGGTAGAGGGCGTACTTCTGGTTGGCCAGGTTGGTGATGACCAGGTCGGGCAGGCCGTCGTTGTTGTAGTCCTGGAAGTCGAGACCCATGCCGGCATAGGTGCGGCCGTCGCCGTCGACGGCGATCTCGGCGGTGAGGCCGGTCTCCTCGAAGGTGCCGTTGCCCTTGTTGTGATACAGGAACTCGAGCATGGAGTCGTTGGCGATGGCGACGTCGATTTTGCCGTCGCGGTCGAAGTCCGCGAGCGCGATGCCGAGCCCCTTTCCAGGCGTGCCCATGCCGATCTTTTTGGCGACCTCGGTAAAGGTGCCGTCGCCGTTGTTGTGGTACACCAGCGGCGGGATGGCGGGAAAGATGTCCGGGTGGCAGTAGGCGCGGTAGCCTTCGCGATGCTCGCCGCACCAGACATCCTCCCAGTCCCACTGGACGTAGCGAAGCACGATCAGGTCGAGCTTGCCGTCGTTGTCAAGATCCACCCAGGCGGCCGAGGTCGACCAGCTCATGCCCGGGGTGTGGTCGCCGCCGGTGCCGGAGTGTTCCGTGACGTCGGTGAAGGTGCCGTTGCCGTTGTTGTGGTAGAGGTGATTGCCGCCGAACGAGGTGACGTACAGGTCGTCGAAGCCATCATTGTCGTAGTCGCCGACCGCCACACCCATACCGTAGCCGACCCCCTGCAGGCCCGCCTTTTCGGTCACGTCCTCGAAGGTGCCGTCCTTCTTTTGGTGATACAGGCGGTTCCAGTCCTTGGGACCGGACTTCTGTGGAACAAACCCCTTCGGCGCGGGGTTGGGGATGGGGGCGCCGTTCACAAAGTAAAGGTCCAGCAGACCGTCGTTGTCGTAGTCGAAGACGGCCACGCCCGAGCCCATGGTTTCGATCAGGTACTTCATGGGCGTGTGCGAGGCGACACCCTGGAAGCTGACGCCATCCTTTGCCGCCGCATCGACGAAGCTGCCCGGCGTCGCGTGAACCTCGGCAGACGGCGGCTGGGGAGTCTGGGCGGCCAGCACCGGGCTGACGGCGGAGAGCAGAGCGGCGAAGAGGCTGCGGAGGAAGGGCATAGCGCAATCAGGTCGAGGGCAGGGTGTAGGCAAGGTCGTAGGTGTGCCTGCCCTCCGGGGCGATGTTGATTGTCATGCTACCCGAGATGCCGGTGAGCTGGCCGGAGCCGGAGTCGGGCACGATCACGATGCGCAGCGAGGGAGTGCCGCGGTCCATGGTCGCGAAGTGCATCAGGGTGAATGCGCCGGAGCGGCCGTCGAGGATGCCGGTGACCTGCTCGATGGCGACGTACCCGGCGGAGCCCTTGGTCGCGGTTCTGGCGGAGAGCATCTCGCCGCGGCTGGTGGCCTCGAGCCCACCGTGGAACTGTTTGGAGAGGATCATGCGGCCGAGAGTCTTGCTGGCGTTCGCGTCGGCGAGCGGCGCGGGGGTGAGCACGGGCTCAAAAGAACCGGTGGCGTGATGGATCACGGGAGACACCTCCGTGGGGTGCGGCGAGGTGGTTGCGCGGGATTGCCGGCCTCCCGCGGGTTCGAACAGCACGAGCAGGACCAGGCAACTGAGGAGGAGGCCAGGCTTGGGGAGAGCCAAGGTCATCGCGGCAGAACGTAGGGGATCCGGATGTGCTGCTCGTCCTTGGGGAAGTCGCGGGTGTTACGGGTGACCAGCTGGCCGCCTCGAACCGTTGCGGTGGCGACCAGAATGGCGTCCGGCAGTTTGATTCGGCGATTTCGGCGCTCAACCACCGCTTGCTCGGCGATCTCGTCAGTAATCGGGAGTTTATGGAATTGCATCAACCAGCTTCGGACGAAGCTTTCCTGCGCGGGTCGAACTCCCGCCATGACCTCCATCCACGTAATCACGCTGATCTGCCTCGATTCGTGCTGTTCCACCTCGTCGATCGCCGGCTCGTAGCCCTTAAGCAGATCAATCAGAATATTCGAGTCGAAGATGGCACTCACCGCTCCCACTCACTCCGCATGCGCTCCTGATACGCAAGACTGTCTTCTTCCATGTCCGCCCACAGACCAAATGCGTCTCGAAGGCCGACCGCCTTGTGCGGTTCCAGGAACTTGGAAACAGCCTGTCTGATCAGTTCTGCACGGGAAACCTCACCGGCTTTACTGAGCTGATTGAGCAGTTGGAGATCTGCTTCCGGGAGATCGACGAGGGTTCGCATGATATCGCCGCAGTATATCACTCGGAAGCGGCGACTCCGGCTGTGGGGTCAGCCACGGTGGTCGGGCCGGTGCCGCGCCCCGTCAGGTTGCGGATCAGGTTGACCTCCTCCTGCCGGTAGGGGGTGTCGTCCTGGCGAAAAACCTCATGGAACCAGATGGTCGGCTTCCTCTGCACGTACGGCACCTCCCAGGAGTCCCACGGCAGATACGTCTGGGTCTTGCCGGCGACCAGTCCCCAGTTGATCGCCGCGACATGGAACCTCTTCGCGATGGGCAGGCTTTCGTCAAAGGTGGAGCCGTTGCCGCGCGCCATGTACTCGGTGCACAGAATGGGCCGGCCGATCGGCTGCAGGCTCTTGATGCGGGCCTCGAACTCCTCCGGCCAGTTGTAGTCGTGAAAGGAGATGACGTCCGACTGCGCGAGCTGGATTTTGGTCGTCGGGCTTTCTTTGGCCGGGTCGGTCCAGTTCCCCTCCCATACACCGCTGGTCAGCGGCTGCGACGGATCGGCCGAGCGCGCCCATGCGAAGACCTTGGGCAGCAGCTCGTTGACGCGCTTCACCTTGGCCGGAACGTCGGCGGGCAGATCGCGGCCGCCATTGTTGGGTTCGTTCCAGACATCCCATCCCAGGATGCGGTCGTCGTTGGCAAAGGCGCCGACCACGCCCTTGACGTAAGCCTCGAGCTGGGCCTCGTCCGCCGGGTTCTCCAGCCGCTCCTTGCCCGGGCTCTGCACCCATCCGGAGTTGTGGACGCCGGGGATGGGCGGGTGCTGCGGACCCAGGTGCGGGTTGGGCTCCCAGCAGGAGTCAAACAACACCAGCAGCGGACGGATGTGGTGCTTCGCGGCGATGGTGAGGAACTCGTCGAGGCGCTTTTTGAAGGCCTCCGGGTTGGAGGTCCAGAGCTGATCCTGGAGAAAGACCCGCATGGTATTCATGCCGATCGACTCGCCCATGCCGAGCTCCTTGTCATTCAGCGCCGGGTTCCAGGTGGCGTCCTGAAACATTTCGAGCTCGTTGATGGCGTCGGAGGGAACGTAGTTTGCCCCCACCAGCCAGGGCTGCTTCGCATACCATCCGTTCGCCTTCTCCGGCGTCCACTGCGGACGGGCGCTGGCAAACGGGGTCAGCAGCGAAGCGGCAAGCAGGACGGCAGCGGCGGCGGGGAGCGATCGAAGGGACATGCAAGCCTCTTTGGGAACTGCCGGCGGACCGGCAACGCTCCCCACCATACCGGCTGTTGCCTGGAGCTTGCAAGCGATTACAGAGCCCGCGGCGCGAGCGTGCCCGTTCAGCAGGTCGGGCCGGCCTTGCCGCCCCAGGGCTAGCAATGGGAGAACGCTGAGGACGGACGCTGCGGCGGGTCTGCTCCCTCGCCACCGAGATCCATTCGTTCGATCAGACCGTCGCGAAGGGTGTAGGCGTGCCAGACCTCACTGTCGGAGAGCACGTCGCCACGGAGGCTCCTGACCAGCTGACGGACTCGCACATCGACCCGGTCCGGCCCGCGATCGATCACCTCCCGCGGTTCGACGTGGGGCTCGAACTCCTGCCACTGGCGGCTCCAGTAGCTACGGATCTCTTCTTTTCCGACGACTCGCCCGCCCTCCGACGCCTTTGGCCAGCTGACATTCTCGCTCATCTGCGCCAGGGCACCGTCAATATCCCGACGATTGAAGGCGGAGTAGATCTCGGCCATCAGCTTGCGCGTGTCTTCCATAGAACCTCCCACCTGAGCTCGATGCGTCCGCCGCAGGAACATTGAGTGCCTGCAGATACACTGAGGGTCAGATGCGGAACCCAAAGTCCCTGAACCCCTGAATGCCCCACAGCCATCGTAAGGGTATGGCGAGCAAAACAGTGGGTTCCCCCGTCTCTCCCTTGCGAATCGCGGTTCTTGGACCTGGCGCGATCGGAAGCACGTTTGCCTTTCAGCTGGCACGCACCGGCGGGCACGAGGTCACGGCCATTGCGCGGCCGGGCTCCCCGCGTCTCCATCACCTGCAGCGCGACGGCGGCGTCGTGAACACCAAGGGCGAGCGGGCGGAGATGGAGGTGGCCGATCATCTCGACGAGACCGTGCCCTACGACCTCATCGTCGTTACCCTGCTCAGCTTCCAGATCGATGCGGTGCTTCCCGCCCTGCAGCACAGCGCCGCCAGGCGCATCCAGTTCATGTTCAACACCTTTGATCCGGAGCGGCTGCAGGAGGCCATCGGCGCGGACCGCTGTAGCTTTGGCATGCCCTTCGTCCAGGCCACCCTGGACGGAGAGGGGCATCTGAACGCGACGATTGGGGCTGCCGGGCAAAAGTGCAAGATGGACTCGCAACCGTCGGTCGACCTGTTCAACGCCGCCGGTCTTCCGGCAGTCTTTGAGCCCCGGATGCTGCTCTGGCTTCGCTGCCACGCCCCCCTCTGCGTCGCCTTTGAGTCGGCCAGTGTGGCCGGCGTCCGACGCGGAGGCGGGGCCAGCTGGGGTCAGGCGATGAGGATCGCCCGCGGCTTGAAGCAGGGCTTTGTGCTCATCCGGCGGCTTGGCTACCCGATCTATCCGGCGGGAAAGCGCCGGCTGGACGCGAGTCCGGCGTGGGTCTCAGCGGGCCTGCTGTGGTGTCTCTCGCGCATCCGCTCGTTTCGCGAGCTCCTGGCCACCGGCGCAAAGGAGTGCCGGGCGCTGATCGACGTGATGGTGACGCAGGCAGGCCGGGTGACGCCGCCTGTTCCGACGGGGGCGATCGCCGCGATGAAGCCGGAGGAGTTTTAGGAAGCTCTCTGCTCAAATTTGGCGGCTCGGAAGAAACGCAGATTCCCTGCGGGAGTGACAACGAACGAGTAGAACTCTTGCTGCAAGCGGGTTCGATCAGAGCTTCTTAGGGAGCGGCCAGGCTCAGTTCCCGGCATGAATCCGTCACCCGGAGCCGGCGCAGGGAGCTTCAGGAGCGGCGAGACCTTAGCGGCTCGGCTCGCCCGCTCCCCCGCACACCGGGTGTCCGCTCGATGCGGAGATGCCTGCGGTCACGGCGCCGGTCTCCGCCGGTGCCGGTGCCGTCGACTGCCGCACAATCAGCTCCGGTTGAAAGATGTGATCTTCGCCCGGGCGCAGCTTGCCCGCGGCGGACTCGCGTGCCTCGTAGAGGTTGCGGAAGGCCGCGGTAGCGAGATCCTTGCGCGGCAGACGCAGCGTGGTAAGCGACGGGTTCGTATAGGCGCTCAGCTGGATATCGTCAAAGCCGATCACCGAGATGTCCTCCGGGATGCGGAGTCCGTGCTCGAAGATGGCCCCCATGGCTCCGATGGCGGTCAGGTCGTTCGAGGTCAGAATGGCGGTCGGCCGCTCGCCCGAGGAGAGCATGCGTTGCATGGCGGCATGGCCGCCCTCCACCCGATGGTCGCCCTCCTGGATGGTATGGGGATCGGGCGTGAGACCGTGCTGCTCCATGGCGTCGGAGAAGGCGGCAAAGCGCACCCGGGCCGAGCCGAGCGTCATCGGTCCGCTGATAAAGCCAATCCTCTGATGGCCCAGTTCGGTGAGATGGTTCATGGCCAGCACCACACCGGCGTGGTAGTCCATGCGAACGCTGCCCTGCCCGGCGCCCGCGCCCACCGTATCCATAAACACCAGCGGGATGCCGCGCCGGCTGAAGACCTTGGTCAGCCGCTCATCCATCTCCGACGTCATGATGGCCACGCCATCCACCTTGCGCTGCAACATGCGGGTCACGCAGGTCTCCATGCGCTGGGGGTCGTAGTTGGTGTTGGCGATCAGCACCTCCTGACCGTGCTCGACCGCGATGTCCTCAAACGCCTTGACCAGCTCAGGGAAGAAGGGATTGGTGATGTCGGAGATGATCAGACCGTAGAGCGACGAGCGGCCCGAGCCGAGGGCGCGGGCGTTGGTGTCGGGATAGAAGTGAAGCGCCTCGACCGCCTGACGCACGCGCTCCGCCGTCTCGGGGCTGACATTGGCCGAGCCGTTGATGGTGCGCGAGACTGTCGCCGTCGAAACGCCTGCCCGCTTGGCCACGGCGGTGATATTCATGATGTCCCCGCTGCGTCAGAAAAATGTACCGCACTTCGCCTGCCCTGGGGAAGCGCGCTCTTCTGCAGGAGCAGCACGCCGGTACCGCTCGACAGGCGCCCGCGGCAGCGGATAGCATCCGCTTACCAGCTCCCCATGACGATCGCCGCCTATCGCCCATCGCTTTCCCTGGCCCTGCTGGCGACCCTGGCTGTTGTGCCGGGCCAGGCGCTCGCCCAAGCCGGCCAGACCGGCCAGACCGCCCAGACCGGCCAGACCGGCCAGAGCGCAGCTCCGGGAGATCAGGCCGCGGTTCGCCAGGCGATCGAGCAGGGCGGCGAGGCCATGCACCGGGGCGACGCCGCGGCAGCCGAGCGCTCGTTTCGCGAGGCCACGCGCCTGGCCCCGGCCATGCCCGAGGCTCACCTGGACCTGGGCCTGGTGCTGGCGCGCGAGGGCAGGACGGACGACGCGGTCGCGGAGCTGCGGAGGGCGGCGGCGATCGATCCGAAACTTCCGTCCGCGCACATGTTTCTGGGCATCTTTCTGTTTCAAACCGGCCACGCCACCGAAGCGCGGCACGAGCTCGAAGCGGAGCTGGCACTGGCTCCGGACAACGTCGAGGCGCTGACCTGGCTGGGCATCGCGGACCTGGCCGCAGGCGATGCCGACCGAGCTGCCAACGCCCTCGATCGCGCCGCCGTGCTGCAGCCGAACGACCTCAACATTCTTGAGTACCGCGGGCGCGCGCACCAGCAGGTCGCGCAGGAAAGCTACGCCCGCATGGCCAGGCTCGCGCCGGAGAACTGGCATGTGCACCGCGTTCGCGGCGAACTGCTCTCGAATGAGGGCAAACATGCCGACGCCATCGCCGAGTACCAGGCGGCGGTCAAGGCCGAGCCGCGAAACCCCGACCTGTGGGAGGCGCTCGGCGACGAGTACCGCCAGACCAACAATCTCGTCGAGGCCGGCAACAGCTATCGCAAGGAGCTCGATCTGAGCCCCGGCAACCTGATTGCCATGTACGACCTCGGCTCGACCGAGGTCGAACGCGGAAACCCGGCCGAGGGTGTGCCCCTGCTCGAGGCCATGCTGAAGGGCTACAACGGAGCTCCCGTGGCCGAGTACTACCTGGGCCGTGGTCTGGCCGCCGAGGGAAAGAACGAGGCGGCCGCCGGCTGGCTGAAGAAGAGCGCGGCAGGCGATCCGGCGGGCGAGATCGGCAAGCGCTCGTGGTTCGAGCTGACCCGGCTCTTCCGCAGGATGGGGCAGCCGAAGGAGGCGACGGAGGCACTGGCCCAGTACAACCGTCTGCGGGAGGCCGCCGACAGGCAGAGCGCGCAACAGGTGCAGGACTGGAGAAAGCTGGGCGCGGCCGAGGCAACACCCCCAGCCGCGGCAGCTCCTCCGCCCGCCACCCCATAGGCGAGTCGCTGCGGCGACCAACCTGATCTCCCAAGAGGAGCTCCAGCAGATGCTGCGGCAGCCCGATCCGCAGTACCGGAATGCGCTGAAGACACCCTGATTGCGCTCCGCCTCGGTCTGCTGGAGACTTGGTCGCTGAAGCTCGACGGGACCGCTGGCGTGGCCGAGGATGTTTCCTGACCGCCAGCGCTGCTGCCATCTGCGCCTGCGCGGGAGTTTGCGGCCTTTCAAGGGGCCGCGATCTCCGGAGCAACCGTCCGCCAAGTAAGATAGGACCACCCATGAAAATAGTTCTTGCCGAAAAGGTCTCCCCCGCGACCCTTGCCGTTCTGAAACAGGAGCCCGGCTGGAGTTGCGTGACCGCCGACACGATTAGCGGCCCGGATGGCCTGCGGACCGTGCTCGCGGACGCCGATGCCCTCGTCGTCCGTTCCGCCGTTCAGGTCGACGCGGCTCTGCTCGAGCACGCGCCCAGGCTCCGCGTCATCGGCCGCGCTGGCGTTGGAGTCGACAATATCGACACCGAAGCAGCCACCCGCAAGGGCATCGTCGTGATGAACACCCCTGGAGCCAACGCGGTGGCCGTCGCCGAGCTGACGCTGGGCCTGATGATCGCCATGTGCCGCCGGATCCCTGCCGCGAACGCCTCCATGCACGCGGGCCGATGGGAGAAGAAGTCGCTTCAGGGTACGGAGCTGCGCGGCAAGACGCTCGGCATCTTCGGTCTCGGCCGCATTGGTCTCGAGGTCGCCCGTCGCGCTCGCGCCTTTGGCATGGATCTGATCGGCTACGATCCCTTTGTCGCCCCCGTGATTGCGCGCGAAAACGACGTGACCCTGGTCTCGATCGACCAGATCTTCTCCACCTCCGACTTCCTGACGCTACACGTGGGCCTGACCCCGCAGACCGAGGGCCTCATCAACCGGCAGTCGCTGGCCATCATGAAGCCTGGGGTGCGCCTGATCAACTGCGCGCGGGGGGAGCTGATCGTCGAAGACGCGCTGGCCGAGGCGGTGGCGTCGGGCAAGGTCGCCGGGGCCGCACTCGACGTCTTTCACCAGGAGCCGCTCAAGACGTCACCCTTCTTCGATCAGGAACAGGTCCTGCTCTCGCCGCACATCGCCGGCGCGACCGACGAGGCGCAGGAGGCGATTGGCATTCAGCTGGCCAGCCAGGTGCGCGAGTATCTGAAGCTCGGCGTCGTGCAGAACGCCGTCAATCTGCCCTCGCTCTCGCATGAGGAGTACCTGGAGGTTGCCCCGTGGGTCGAGATGGCCGATCGCCTCGGGCGCTTTCTGGCGCACGCCGCCGGCGGCAATCTGGAGGCCGTGCACATCACCTACGCCGGCCGGCTGGCGCAGGCAAAGACCGACCTGATCCGGAATGCGACGCTTGCCGGCGTTCTGGCTGGCTCCGATGAGAACGCCGCCAATCGCATCAACGCAGCCGCCATCGCCGAAGAGCGCGGTGTGCGCCTGCAGGAGGATCGCCGGGAGTTCGTCCAGGGGGGCACGGGATCGGTGCTGCGCCTCCTTCTGCACTCCTCGGAGGGCGAAGCCAGCGCCGCCGCGACCGTGCTGCATGGCTCCTCGCCCCGCCTGGTGAGCTACGACGGCATCGATATCGAAGCGCCACTTACCGGGACGCTGATTGCAATTCGCAACCACGATGTGCCGGGTGTGGTGGGGCGCATCGGAACCATCCTGGGGGAGCAGGGCCTGAACATCGCCAACTTCGCGCTTGGCCGCGCGTCGGAGAGCGGCCGGCGATCCGGCGAGGGCAGGCGCATTCCGGAAGGGCAGGCGCTGGCCGTGGTGCAGATCGATGTGCAGCAGACCTCGCGCGCACGCGCCGCGGTCGAAGCCCTGCGCCAGGTCGAGGCGATCGCCAGCGTCCGGCTGATCGAACTCGGCAGCCTGTAGTTCCACACCGGCACGTCAGCAGATCAAGGACGTCGGACCATGGCTGAGATGATCCCCGCATCGCTCTCGAGCATTGGGCACGCGACCGCCGGAGAACGGCGGATCTTCCACCTGTTTCAGAGCTGTCTTCTGCCGCATGATCGCGTCCGACGGTCGCGCCCGCGCCGCAGCTTCGGTAAGCTATATCCAAGGAAGCTCAAGCTACATGCCGCTCTACGAATACGAGTGCCAGCAGTGCCATCGCCGCACCGAGAAACGCCAAAAGTTCTCTGACCCCGAGATCACCGAGTGCCCGCACTGCGGCGGACCGCTCGAGCGCGTGATCTCCGCCCCGGCCATCGCCTTCAAAGGAGGCGGGTGGTACGCCGACGGCTACGGCAACGCGAAGCCGAAGTCCGCGGGGGGCGAGGGCAAAGGGGGCGAGGCCAAGGGCAGCGACGCCCCCGCTGCGGCAGCGGGAGCGAAGTCCGAGGGAAACAGTGCGACCTCCAGCAGCGGAGAGGCCGGCAGCACAGCTTCGCCAGCCGCCGCCTCCCAACCCGCCGCCAGCCCCGCCCCGGCGCCCGCTTCGCCCTCCCGAAATGCCGGCAAGTGATGCGGAAAACGTTGCCATCTCCGGCGGCTCCTGCGAGTGTGTAGAGTGACGGCTGAGGGTATAAAGCCGGCGGCGCGCTCCGTTTCGCCTGTTTACAAGAGCCTCCGGTCTTGGACGGGTTCTTCTGCTGGCAGTGGAACCTCGACGGCTGAACACGGGGAGCGCGGGTTTGACGGCGACGGCAGCCGTCTTCCGACGGGACCTGTTTGCATCGAGGTGTAGCTCTCGGCTCTTCGGGCTGAAGGCCCGACCTGTCATAGCCTGGGGCGCAAGGCTCAGGTAGCGATCCATAACAGGTTAGGGCTGAAGGCCCGACATAGAAACTCAGGACTATATCTGCAGGTGAATCGCTCTGGGACTCTCTGATCCAGTTCGCTTTAGAAAAAGTCCTGCTTTTTTATTGTCATTCCCGCAGGGAAATCTGCGTTTCTTTCCCAGCCGCAACAATGGATCAGAGCTTCCCTGGAAATCACGTGGCTGCCCCTTCGCTACTTGGAGCCTTTGGAGTCGTTTGGGTTGGGCGGAACCTTTTCGCCCTCACGCCGCGCCTCGCTGAGGCCAATGGCAATCGCCTGCTTCGGATTGGTCACCTTCTTGTTGCTCTTGCCGATCGTCAGCTTGCCCTCTTTCATTGCACGCAGCTCGCGTTCGACATCCTTGCTGGCGCCCGGGGAGTACCTGCGGCTGCTCTTCTTCGATCCGCCCTTCGCGCTGGCTGAACCGCTGGACCTGGACTTCGCACCCGCCCGCTTCGTGGTCGCTGATCCCCTGGAAGAGCTTTTCTTCGCAGACGGCTTGCCGGCCGCGCTCTTGGTTGCCGTCTTTTTCTTTGCTGGATCCTTGCGGACAGAGGTCTTCTTCGCCGAACCCTTCTTCGTAGCGGTCTTCTTCGCCGGACTCTTCTTCGCAGAGGTCTTCTTGGCCGGGCTTTTTTTCGTAGCGGTCTTTTTCGCCGAGCTTGTCTTGCCCGAGCTCTTTCCGCGTGCGGCTCCGGCTGTGGAGCTCTTCTTCCGGGCGGACTCCTTTGTGCCAGCGCTCCTTGTTTCAGACGCGCTCTTCTTCGTAGCCATGCTGACCTCCTCCTGTTGTGAGAGGTCTGCAGTGTAAGCCCGGTTGCACTATCGGTGGTGCAGTTCTCTGCTCGGGGAGAAGCTAGCCTGATACGTGGACATGACCGCGACGGCGGCGCCGCCAAAGCACCGCTCCGAGCACAATCAGACAGGCTGCCCCGACCGCCAGGGCGCCAAAGAAGCGGCGGAGCGGCCCATGCACACGGCGGAAATGGCCGCTCTGCCAGGCGGCGCGCGTGCGCGTGAGGTCCTCCGCCAGCCCCGGGATGGTGATCCGAGCGTAGGTCTCCGTGGGCAGCGAAGCGAAGACCCGCTCGGGATCGGGCATGGCGCCCAGCCTATCCTTCGGAATCGCTTCCATCAACCGATTAACCTCGCTGTCGCGCGGGTCGTCAAAGAGCCTCGTGTCTGCGGTGTTGGGGAACAGCGTCGCCTTGCCCGTCATCTTTTTTTCGATGGCTGCGATGCTGTCCTGGCAGACGCCCAGGGCGTAGTACCCGCCGAAGGGCAGATCGGGCCGGTGGAGGTGCTGGTGCATGTAGGCCGCCACCATCAGGCCGGTCAGCCGGGTCACCTCACGGGCTTCCGCCCCGCGGTACTCGTGCGCGTGCCGGCCCAGCACCCAGGGCTGGTTCAGCTCGTCCATGGTGCGAAACTCGGCCTTTCCATCGATGCCGAAGTAAAAGGCAACATCCGCGTTGACCACCGGACCGCGAATGAACCACTCGTATTCGGCGTGGATCACCGGCACCAGTAGTGGCCGCCGGGTTCCGGGCACGACCATTTGCGTGTTGACCCAGAACGGCATCATCACGTCCTCGGCCTGCGTCTGGCCGGCTGGCGTGTAGTGGAAGTGGCCGAAGTTGGCAAAGTAGCGCGCATCAGCCACCGTCACCTGGTGTCCGGTCGCGGCCAGCGCCTCCATCAGGCCCTCGGGTGTGGTCGCAGAGAGCCTGCCGACGCGTGCCGTGACGGGCTCAATCCTGCCGACCTGCCGCAAGTGCCGGCCGTTGAGGCTCAGACGGTTCAGCAGGAGCGCCAAGCGCGCGCTCTCCGGATGCATGGGCGCAATGGCCGGATCCGGTCCATCGCCACGCACCACTCCGTACCCCAGCGGGGTGGGCGGCTCGGAAAACCCCGGCAGGAGCGACGGCCGATTCAGGTCGACGGTCTGCGCCTCCACCAGCGAGAGCGTGCCCAGGTCGAGAAAGCTGCGGACCTCCTGGTTCGCGGCTTCGTCCTGCGCGGCGCCGGATGTGGTCTTGCCGGCGATGTGAGCTGCCACCCGGACGGTCGGGTTGATCTCGCGCATGGTCCAGCCAGGAAAGCGGTCGAGCCCCGACCAGTTCCTGCCCAGAATCAGCTCGCGCATGTGCCGTACCAGCTTGGGCGTCAGCAGCGCGGGACCGTTCTTGGTGCCGTCGGCGCCGCCCAGCTCGCGCAGCATGGCCTCGGTAAACCCCGGCTGTGCGGAGAGCTGCCGCATCATCGCCGAGAGCAGAAGGGTGTCCGGCGGCATAGGCTGTTCGGGCGCGATAAACTGCCGTGCCGCGCAGCCGGCAAGGATGCCGAGCGCAGCCGCAAGAGCCCATCCGGTCAGGCGCGATCCCCTGCTGTGACGTTGCTTCAACTCACCTCCCTCACCTCTGTTATCGGCAGCCCTGGCAGAAACGTGAGTGATCTGCCGTGGAAAAAACAAACCGGTTCCTCTGCATCCAGAGCACCCACACACTGCCAACGCAGACTCCCGCCGAGAAGGAAGAGAAGCAGACGAACGCGGATGCTCGCTCAAGATCCTGAAGGACTTACACGGGGCCCAGCGCATCCAGCTTCCTGGTCACCAGGTCGTTCAGCAGCGCCGGGTTGGCCTGGCCTTTCGAGAGCCGCATCACCTGCCCGACGAAGAAAGCAGCGACCGTCTTTTTGCCTCCGCGGTACTGCAGCACCTGCCTTTCGTTCGCGACGATCACCTCGTCGATCATCGCCTCGATGGCTGCGGTGTCGGAGATCTGCTGTGGCTTTTCGCGCTCGTACACCGCGGGGAAGTCTTCGCCGCGTTCGAAGCAGATGTCGAGCAGTCCCTTCAGCTGCTTTGACGAGATTTCGCCCGACTCCGCCAGGTCCGCCGCCATCACCACGCCGGCGAGCGTGACCGGGGACTGCTCCATCTCCAGACCGGCGGCGCGGAGACGCGGGGTCAGTTCGCTGGTCAGAAGGGCAACCACCCGCCGCGGGGACTTCGCCACCCTGGCCGCGGTCTCAAACTGGTCGGCAAAGGTGCGCGACGCGGTCAGGGTCGCGGCGTCCTGCGCGGAGATTCCGTACTGCTCCACCAGGCGGGCGCGGCGGGCTTCGGGAAGCTCTGGCATTCCGGCCAGAATCTGCCGCTGCCATGCCGGGCCGACCACCAGCGCGGGCAGATCGGGCTCCGGAAAGTAGCGGTAGTCGTGCGCCTGTTCCTTGGAGCGCATGGCGAAGGTGCGGCCCTCCGCGTTGTTCCACAGACGCGATTCCTGCACCACGCGGCCGCCCTCTTCGAGCACGCCGATCTGCCGCTCGATCTCGTACTCGAGCGCGGCGCGGATGTAGCGGAAGCTGTTGACGTTCTTCACCTCCGCTTTCGTGCCAAACTCCCCTGCGCCCTTCCGCATCACGCTTACGTTGGCGTCGCAGCGCAGCGATCCTTCCTCCATGTTGCAGTCGCTCACGCCGGTGTAGAGCAGGATCTCTTTCAACCGCGTCAGGTATTCGAATGCCTCGTCCGGCGTGCGCAGATCCGGCTCGGAGACGATCTCGACCAGGGGCGTGCCGCAGCGGTTCAGGTCGATGGAGGTGCGGCTGGGGGAGTCGGCAAGGCCGTCGTGGAGGCTCTTGCCCGCGTCCTCCTCAAGATGCAGCCGCGTGATGCCGATGCGCTTCGGCTGGGCCTCCGCGTCCGGAATCGTGATGGCGCCGTGCTCCGCAATCGGCCGGTCGAACTGCGAGATCTGGTAGCCCTTGGGGGAGTCGGGGTAGAAGTAGTTCTTGCGCGCGAAGACACTGGTCTCGCGAATCTCGCAGCCGATAGCCCGGGCGGCCAGCACGGCCAGCTCCACGGCTCGGCGGTTCAGCACCGGCAGCGCCCCGGGCAGGCCCAGGCAGGTGGGGCAGATGTGGGTGTTGGGCTCGCCACCGTACTCGTTGCGGCAGCCGCAGAAGGCCTTGGTCGCCGTCAGCAGCTGCACATGAACCTCGAGCCCGATGACGGGCTGGTACTTGGCGAGAACATCAGGCGAAAGGGCGTTCGTGGTAGGCATCGACTTCGATTTTAGTCAGACCAACGAGAGCACGTCTCAAACCTGCATCCTGGAAGGGGGTTTTGCATCTGAGCCCCACATGCCGACGACCGAAGCGGAAAAGCCGCCTGCAAAGGGCGACAGCGCAGAACAGAGTGGACCGCAGAAGCAGCTCGAGCGTCCAAGCGCCCACGAGATCTATAAGCAGGTGGCGACCAGCGGCCGCGAGGAGCTGAAGCGCAGCAGCACGGCGCTCGGCATCTCGGGCATCGCCGGTGGAACGTTCATGGGGCTTACCGCGCTTGGCACCGCGCTTGCCATGAGCCTGCTGGGAGACTCCCCCGGGGCGCAGTTCATCTCGAAGATGTTCTACCCGATCGGCTTCATCGTCGTCATGATCGGCCGCGCCCAGCTCTTCACCGAAAACACCCTGTACCCGGTCGCCCTGGTGCTTGCGGAACGGCGCCACCTGTGGAACACGCTCAGGCTGTGGAGCATCGTTCTGCCCTGCAACATCGTGGGCGCCCTTGGCTTCTCCGTTCTGGCGGCCAGGACCCCGGGCATTCACCCGGGTGTGCTCCAGGCGTTGAATCACCTTGGCGTGCAGGCCATCTCGCAGCCCACCTCCACCGTCTTCTGGAGTGGTATCTTCGCCGGGTGGCTGATCGCCATGGCGGCGTGGCTGGTCTCGGGATCGCACTCGGTCACCGGTTCCATCCTGATCATCTGGCTGCTGACCTTTGCCGTGGGTCTCGGCGACTTTGCTCACTGCATCGCCTCGAGCGCCGAGATCTTTGTGGCCGCGCTCAACCACAGTGTCGCCTGGTCCGCCTACCCCAGGTGGCTGCTGGCAGCGGTCACAGGAAACATCTGCGGTGGCGTTGGCATGGTGACGCTGATCGAATATGGGCAGGTCATCCTCGGCGGAGAAAAGGGCAGCGACAAGTAATTTCGGGAGAGCTTCGGTGGCGTCCCGCTACAGCATCATTCGGAAGGTGAAGATGAGCAACGAAAGAGAGTCGTCGATCCCGGAGGCACATCCGCGACCGCGCGTATCGTACGGTTTCACCGCCTCGGTGGAGCCGAGGTTCTGCAGCTGGACGATCTGCCGCTGCCCGAACCCGGACCGGGCGAGGTACGTCTCCGGGTCAGGGCCATTGGCCTCAATCGATGTGGACGAGGGAGTGAAGTCCTTCAGTTATCCGCTCGGTGGTCCGCGGAGAAACGCTAGGGGATCGGATTGGTGAACGTGTGCGGTCACGCCTTCAGGAAAATGTGCGTTCCTGTCGAGATGGAGGGCACGGATTTTCGTCAGCAGGATAAGCGAGCCTCCTTTGCTTAAATGGGCATCTCTCTATCATCCGGGAGCAGATTGGGCGGCCATTTCTTATCCGCGAGCAGAAATTAGCTGCAACCCCAGAGTGCCAGGGCATCGTCGCAGATCAAGGGGGCTTCCTCGTCGTTCCGCAACTCCCGACACGCGAGTTTTTTCCCTTCCGTGCCCGCATCTTCTAAGCAGAAAGGGCTTCAGCAGATCGATTGGGAGTGCTTGAGCTTCAGCCGATTCAAGCCAGCGGTCGTTATCCTTCAGTACGATAATCACCGACATGGCGGTCAGGCAGCGGTTTCACCGATTACCAGGTCACTCGGGATGATAGCGAAAGTCTCCTCCTTCTGGGCCGTAGATGTTGAGACCGCGACTCAGGCCCGCGGCGCGATCTGCCAGATTGGCATCGTCAAGTTCGACAATGGGAGACCCGTTCAGCAGCAAGCCGTGCTGATCAAACCACCTGACGCCTTCCATGCATCCCATACCCGGCTGCACGGCATCACCGTCGCACGCGTGCAAGATGCTCCGCTTTGGGCAGAGGCTTTTCCAGGCATAGCACGCGATTTCGACGGGCAAACCCTGCTGAGCCATTCGGCTTTTGACAGGCGGCAGATCTTCGCTGCATGTTGCCGTTCGGGAGCCAGAATGTTTTCCTACCGGCGCTGGCTGGATAGCTGTGCCCAGGCTCGGAAGGCCTGGCCGGGTCTGCCGTCCTACTCGTTGCCTGCTCTGGCGGCTCGAATGGGCATTCTCTATCGAGCCCACGACGCAGCAGAAGATGCACGTGCCGCCGGCGAGCTTTGGCTTCTTGCCGAGGAGGAGCTAGCCTCGCGAGCTGCGAGCGGCTGAATGGCATACAGGCAGCAGTGTGCCAGTATGTTGGCATGGCGCAGTCAAGTTCTTCAGAAGGCAACCAGAGCTACTTCCGGTACTGGGGTAAAGCGAGGCCTCGCTCTGCCGAGGGCGCCCGCTACCATCTCCTGCCGTTCCATTGCCTTGATGTGGCAGCCTGCGGGCAGGAGTTGCTCCGCCTGCCGCGCTTCGGCCTCCATGCGATGAGTCAGGAGCTGAGGTGGTCCCCCGAGACGCTGACACAGGTGTTTGTTGCGTTTTTGGCAATGCACGATGTAGGCAAGTTTTCGCGCGCGTTTCAGGAGCTGGCGAAGGATCTGGGTGCTGCCCTGGTGGATCCGAATAAAAAGACAAGCTGCCAGGAACGGCACGACACCATGGGTTGGGTATTTCTGGAGGAGTATCTTTCGCCGGTAGTCGGTCCGGACTACGACCACTCCTTCTGGAGCTGCTGGATCAAGTTCATCGCCGGGCATCATGGTTTGCCACCCAAAGAGCATATCCAGGCCAATTCATCCTCCATGTTTCTGCGGGAAGATCTCGCGGCTGGGCAGCTCTTCCTGCGTGACGTCTTCGCCCTGTTGCACCCTCACGACCTGCCGCCGACGCAAAAAGCAGATCGATGTCAGATCAAGCGGCTGTCGTGGCGGCTGGCGGGGCTGGCAGTCCTGGCAGACTGGCTGGGTTCGAACGCCGCCTCCTTCCCGTATCAGTCGCAGCCGCAGCCGCTTCGGGAGTACTGGGAGACGGCTGCGCTGCCGCGCGCGCGAGAAGCCGTGCGGGCGGCAGGATTCGGACACGCGCAGCAGAGATCGTGGAGTGGGCCGGGCACGCTCTTTCACTTCCCCAAGTGGACGCCGCTGCAGCGATATGCCGCCTCGGTTGAGTTGGCCTCTGGTCCGCAGCTGTTTCTGCTCGAGGACGTAACCGGAGCCGGCAAGACCGAGGCGGCGCTGCTGCTGGTCCATCGACTGATGGCCGCCGGGCACGCGCACGGTTTTTACTTCGGTCTACCGACCATGGCCACGGCGAACCAGCTCTACGATCGCGTGGGCAGGGTCTACCGCAAGCTGTATGAGGATGATGCCTCTCCCTCACTCGTCCTCAGTCATGGGGCCAATCATCTGGTACCTGGGTTTCGCGAAAGTGTTCTGAACGTCGCGCAATGGCCCACGGAGCGCAGCCGGAACGGGGTGCATGATGAGCCGCTCGCCGGTTCGGCGCAGTGCGCGGCATGGCTGGCCGACAGCCGCAAAAAAGCCATGCTGGCCGACCTGGGCGTGGGTACGGTCGACCAAGCCTTGCTCGGTGTTCTTCCGGTGCGCCATCAATCGCTGCGCCTGCTGGGACTCTCGCACAAAGTTTTGATTCTGGATGAGGTGCACGCATACGACGCCTATACGGGCGGGCTGCTTCAGGGTCTTGTCAAGGCGCAGGCCACCGCCGGGGGCAGCACAATCCTGCTCAGCGCAACGGTGCACTCTGCGCTCCGCCGTGACCTGATCCGCGCCTATCGCAGCGGGGTAGGGCTCAGCCAAACCGAGATCGCCTCTGATCTGCGATATCCGCTCGCCACGCATGTGACAGCAGCAGGCGGACTTACGAGCCAGAGCTTCGCAACCAGGGATCACCTGGTGAGAAGCGTCGGTATCTGCACCCTCAGCACCGTCGAGGAGGCGCTCGATTGGGTTCTCACCATGGCGAGCGCGGGGCGTGCCGTCTGCTGGATCCGCAACACCGTGCACGATGCGCTCAAGGCGTATGGCATGCTGCGGGGGAGAATGAACGGGAGCGGCCCTGAAAGAAAATTTCTACAAACCAATGACCTGACCCTCTTCCACGCCCGCTTTGCCATGGGCGACCGGCTGGCCATCGAGCAGCAGGTGCTGCGGCGCTTCGGTAATAACTCCAACGCGAAGCAGCGATGTGGACAGGTGCTGATCGCCACGCAGGTCGTCGAGCAGTCGCTCGATCTGGACTTCGATGAGCTGTTGACCGACCTTGCTCCCGTGGACCTCCTCATCCAGCGTGCCGGACGGCTGCATCGGCATCTTCGTAGAGCCGGGGGCGATCTGGCCGAGAAGACTGACGGCCGCGGCAAGCCCGTGCTGCACCTGCTGGCGCCGCCTCGCGACCCCAATCCCCGGTCCAACTGGTACAGCGCCCTCCTTCCGAAGGCGCAGAGCGTGTATGAGGACACCGGAAAGCTGTGGCTCACGCTCGAGGCACTGCTTGATTCCGGGCGAATTGTAAGCCCCGGAATGCCCGGAGAGCCGGGGAGCGTCCGTGCGCTTTTGGAAAAGGTCTACAACGACGAGACCGCCGTTCCAGACAACCTTCTTCGCGAAACGTCGCAGGCGCAGGGCAAACGAGCGTGCGACAAAAGCCTGAGCGCCCTAAATCTGCTGAACTTAGGCGAAGGCTACGGGGGCGACAGCAGCAACGTCTGGCACGATCGGGTGGAGACACCAACACGGCTGGGCGACGAGAGCGAGCGAGTGTACCTGGCTCGGGAGAGAGAGGGCGCGCTGGTGCCGCTGATCGAGGCGGAGCATCACCCATGGGAGATGTCCGCGATGTCGCTCCCTGCCGAGCCGAAGCTGGCGCTTGCCCCGGAGTGGCAGACGCGCTTCGCACCCATGCTCGCAGTTCTGCGTCAGCAAATTCCGCTGCTCGCGGATCCGGAGGTGCTTGTAGTGCCGCTGGTGCCGCAAGAGCAGGCGTGGACCGCCCGCTGCCTCGAGGATGGGAAACCGGTTCAGGTGGGGTACTCGCCGGTATTTGGGTTGACCAAAGAGAGCGGCCAAGGAGCCTAGGCCGGCCCTGCGTCGCACCGTGTCTCGAAGCAGTGCCGCCCTACAGCTCAGCCCCGCGTAAGCGGGGAACGATGGAGCTTTCCTCTGTACGTCGGTTCAGCCCCCACCGATGGGGGATTGATCCAGTGTCTTCTATGGCGGCACAATTGACTAGCTGACTGGAAGGGATCTTCTCAGGGTTTCCTCCACTTTCCTCTCTACGTCTTGGTTAGTGTTAGCTATAGTCTTCGTGTGGTGGGGAGGCCCTCCTGTGAACCTGATACATGATCCTTGGATCCCGGTGCGCACCCGTGACGGCGACGCGCGGATCTCGCTCCTGCAGATTGCGGACGCGGAGACCGGCGCCACGGAGATCGCGTCGCCGCGCCCCGACTTTACCGCCGCCCTCTATCAGCTCGGCATCGGTCTCTTACAGACGGCGTTCGCGCCAGAGGATCTGGAGGAGTGGTCCGAGCGCTATCAAAAGGCACCCTCCCCGGAAGACCTCCGGCGTGCGTTTCGACCCTGGGAGACGGCGTTTGAACTGGACCCGGCGACCGGGCCCGCGTTTATGCAAGACCTCGATCCGATGACGCAGGCCGAGCCGGTCGCGATTGCGAAGCTGCTCATCGATACCCCCGGAGACAAGACGGTCTCTGACAACAACGATCTGTTTCTGCATGCGGGCGGCGTGCAGCGCATCTGCCCCGCATGCGCGGCGATGGCGCTGCTCACCTTGCAGATCAATGCACCCAGTGGGGGGGCCGGACATCGCGTATCGCTGCGCGGCGGGGGTCCATTGACGACCGTGCGTCTGCCGCGAGATCCTTCTGCGACTCTGTTCCAAAAGATCTGGAGCAACATCGTGCCGGCGAGCATCCTTGCTCGCGAACCACCGGAACGCCCCGCCGAAGTCATGCCGTGGCTTGGTCCCACCCGGACCAGCGATGCCAAGGATGCGGGTGGTACTACGCCGCTTGAGGCACATGAATTGCAGGCTTTCTGGAGCATGCCCCGGCGCATTCGGCTGGACTGGAAGACGGCCGAGCCCGGCGTCTGCGACGTGTGTGGGCGGTCTGCGGAGCGGTGCTTGCGGCAGTACCGTACGCGACCATACGGCGTGAACTACATGGGCGCCTGGTTGCATCCGCTTACGCCCTATGTGCTGGACGCCACGCATGCAGATCTTCCACTCTCCCTCAAAGGACAGCGCGGCGGCGTGGGCTATCGCCACTGGCTCGGCCTGGCGCTCGGGAGTGACGAAGGCCCGGCCCTGGCTGGTACTGTGGTCCGCTACTTCAACCGTCACAGCCGGGATCTGAAGCGTCTGGCGCCAGCCGCATGCGGAGCTCGCCTGTGGTGCTTCGGGTATGACATGGACAATATGAAGGCCCGCTGCTGGTATGACGCTACCCTGCCGCTGCCGTCGGTGGATCCCACCGATCTGCCCTACTTGAATGAGGCGGTTGAGGCCGTTCTGGACTCCGCAGGCGAGATGGCGGCGCTGACCCGCAAACAGGCCGGCGCAGCCACCCATCCGGACGGCGCTGCCGACCCGGCCGTGATGCGGCGCTTCTGGCAGGCGACCGAGGCCGGCTTCTACCTTTTCCTGCAGCGCGCCATGGATGGCGTCGCCGAAAAGAAGGCGGTGGGGGAGGCGGCGCAGCAGTGGCTCGGGGGAGCACGCGCCAGGGCTCTCGAGATCTTCGACAGCTACGCGCGGTCCGTACCCATCGAGAGCGGGGACATGCAGGCCGTCGTGGTGGCACGCCACGGCCTGGAGCAATCACTGTTTGCCGGGAGAAGCCGGCAGTTATGGAACTGGAGCACGCGCCAGAAGGAGGCAGCAGAATGAGGTACCGCTATCTGAATCAACATCAGGCGAACGTCGTGCATGCATGGTGGCGGGCCTTGCAGCCCGAGGCCATGGACCGTTCGCCGGAGTCAAAGACGGATTCCGGCAAGCTGTTCTGGTTCGACCGGGGCCCACGCGCCCGGTTGCGGCGCGCCGCGTCCCTGGCCGAGGTGGAGACGGAGAATGCCTGTTTTTTGCTGCGGGACCGTCTTGGCGAGCTCAGATCCGAGTGGCTGGACGAGCATGACTCCGAATGGCTGCCGCTGGTCTGCGGCACCGTCGCCGCGGTTGGGAACGACACCGGGGACGAACGCAGCCTGGCGCAGGCGTTGGGCTTCGCCTCTGCCGTGAACGACGCGCCGCCCATGAGCGAGCTGCGCTTCCGCCGTTTGATGCAGCCGGACGATCCGGAGAGCTTCTTCCGGCAGCTGCGCCGTGCACTGAAGCTGGCCTCAGGCAGCGTCAACACGGCCCAGCTCGCCGACGATCTGCTGGGCTGGTGCTCGGAGCTCCGGGTGGCACGCCGGCCGGTGGAGAGCATGCACTTTCGCTGGGCACGGGACTACTACCTGACCCGCAAGGACCGGAACGCCGCCCAAAAGAACGCCGCCGCGCCCATGACCGCGGGCGACGCAGCCTGATGCCACAGAGACATACGCCAAACGAGGAGACGACCGCATGACCCGCTTCATCCAATTGCACCTGCTCACGTCCTATCCGCCCAGCAACCTCAACCGCGACGACCTGGGGCAGCCCAAGACCGCGCTCTTCGGCGGCGTCAACCGCCTGCGCATCTCCTCCCAGAGCCTCAAGCGAGCGTGGCGCACGTCGGAGCTGTTCCAGCAGCAGCTGACAGACAATATCGGAACGCGGACCAAGATGCTTGGCGTGGAGGTCTCCAAGACACTGGTGAAGGCCGGGGTCAAGGATTCGCAGGCGGAGACTTGGGCCCGCTCGATCGCTGCCGTGTACGGAGCGCCGAAGAAGGAGAAGGGCAAGGAGCTCGAGATTGAACAGCTGGTGCATATCGCGCCTGAGGAGCGCGGCACACTCGACAGGTTGGTGGAGACACTGGCACGCGACTCAAGAGCTCCCACCAGCGGCGAACTGGAAGGATTGCTGCACCAGCAGAACGCCGTCGACATCGCGATGTTTGGGCGCATGCTGGCCTCCAAACCTGAGTTCAACGGCGAGGCGGCGGTGCAGGTGGCGCATGCGCTCGGGGTGCACGCCTCTCCCATCGAAGACGACTACTTCACCGCGGTGGACGATCTGAACCGGAACGAGCCTGGCGCGGCCCACATCGGCGAAAGTGGCTTCGCGGCGGCGCTGTTCTACCAGTACCTCTGCATCGACCGCGAGCAGCTGAAGAAAAATCTCCACGGCGATGAGGCGCTTACGGCCAAGGCCATTCGGGCGTTGACGGAAGCGGCGCTGAAGGTCGCTCCAACCGGCAAGCAGAACAGCTTCGCCAGCCGGGCCTACGCCCACTTCGCGCTGGCGGAGAAGGGCAGCCAGCAGCCGCGGTCGCTGGCGCTCGCGTTTCTCAAGCCTGTCACCGCGCACGGCGAGGAAGGGGCCAACTACGCCGCGGCCGCGACCAAGGAGCTCATGCACCTGCGGGACAACATGAACCAGGTGTACGGCGCCTGCGCGGATTCGGAGATGTCCTTCGATGTGCTGCAAGGGACAGGCTCGCTGGCCGGGTTGCTGGACTATGCCGGCGCGGTGGAGGCCTGAGCCATGGCGGAGTATCTTGTTTTTCGGCTGTATGGGCCGATGTGCAGCTGGGGCGAGATCGCCGTAGGCGAGTCACGCCACACGGCGGATCACCCCTCGCGCTCGGCGCTGCTCGGTCTGTTTGCAGCCGCGCTCGGCATCGAACGGGCTGAGGAGAAGACGCACGCTGAGCTTGCGTCGGCGTGGCGCTTCGGTATCAAGCTTTTGGCCCCCGGCCTGCTGCTGCGCGACTACCACACGGTCCAGGCGCCGAAGCGGCAGGCCAAGGTGCGCCATCGCACCCGGCGCAGCGAACTTCTGGCGCCGAGCGTCAATACACTGCTCTCCACGCGGGAGTACCGCACCGACAGCGTGAGCGTGATCGCGGCCGAACTGGTGCGAGCTTCCCGGTGGACACTCAACGGCATGCGAGAGGCCCTGCAACGGCCGTGCTTCCCGCTCTACCTTGGCCGCAAGAGCTGCCCGCCCGCGCTGCCCCTGGCTCCACGGCTGGTGCAGGCTGCCACACTGCGCGAAGCGCTCGATGCCGGACAGCCGCCCCTCGCCAGTCTGCACCGGGGCAAGCTCCTCGAAGCCGACCGCGTGCAAGAGCCTTGGCCCACAGACGAGGACCGGCGCTGGTTCCGCATGGAGGCGGTGCACTACTTCTGGGAAGGGGAGATGCACCTGGAAGACGCCGCCACGGACGCCGGTCGCAAGGACATCCTTCAGCTCGTACGGCACGATGAGCCGCTCTCACGCCGGCGCTGGCAGTTCGCTCCTCGTCGCGAGCGGCTATGGCAGGCTCCGGCTGAGCCAAGCAAGGGAGGCGCGGCATGAGCCATTACTTCTCTTTGGTCCGTATATCTCGCGCCGGCATGCACCGTCGCGAACTCCGCGACGAACTGCGCCGGCTGGCAAAGCTCGGTGAAGCCTACCGTGACCACTGCCTGATGATGAAGCTCTTTCCCGGGTTGCAGGCACGATGGGACAGCGTGGAGCAGAATGAGCGCGAGCGCGACTTTGTCTTTCGGCTTCGCACAGCCTCAGCGACTGACCCCGAAACAGCATTGCATACGCTTTCCTACTACGTGGTCTCGCAGGAGCGGCCGCGGGAGCTGCCGGATCTGCTGCGGGTCGACTGCAAGGAGTACGCGCCGAAGCTGCAGGCCGGAGATCGCGTTCGTTTTCAGCTGCGCGCCAATCCCTCCGTAACCCAGAGCCGCGGCGGCGATGCTTCCCGCGGCGGCCATGCCTCCATGGAGCAGAGCCGGCATAAGCCGCAACGGGACGCCCTCGCGCTGGCGATGTTTGCTGCCCGGGAAGGAGAGGAACGGCAGCGGGCCCTGACAGAGGCAGCCTCCGCTTGGCTGCTGCAGCGGGCGGGCGCGTGGGGAGTGCGGGTCGATCCGGGCGCGCTGCTGACCGACAACTACACGCATCATCGGCTGCACAGGGGTAGCCGACACATCACCTTCGCCTCGATCGACTACACCGGCGTCGCGGAGGTCGCCGATCCGGTGCTGCTGACCAAAGCCATGCTGGAGGGCGTAGGGCGTAAACGAGGCTTCGGCTGCGGTCTGCTGCTGGTACGGCGCCTGGAGGACTGAAGCAACATGCTCCCACACCTGCGACCGCTGCCGATGAAGGACAGGATCTCACTGCTGTTCATCCAGTATGGACAGGTCGACGTGTTGGACGGGGCGTTTGTCGTCATTGACGCCGAGGGGGTGCGCACACACATTCCCGTGGGCTCGGTCGCCTGCCTGCTGCTGGAACCCGGCACCCGCATCTCCCATGCCGCGATCCGCCTGGCGGCCGTTGTGGGCACTCTGCTGGTTTGGGTGGGAGAAGCCGGCGTGCGGCTGTACAGCAGCGGACAGCCCGGCGGCGCGCGTGCCGACCGTCTGCTCTACCAGGCCCGGCTGGCGCTCGATGATGCGCTGCGTCTCAAGGTCGTGCGCAAAATGTACGAGATGCGCTTTGGCGAGCCCAGCCCGGAACGCCGCAGCGTGGAACAGCTGCGCGGCATCGAAGGGGCACGCGTCCGCGAAACCTACAAGGCGCTCGCCCGGCGGCACGGCGTTCCCTGGCAAGCTCGCAGCTATGACCGTCACGACTGGGACACCGCCGACCTGCCGAACAAGTGTCTGTCATCCGCGACAAGCTGCCTCTACGGCATTGTGGAAGCAGCCGTGCTGGCGGCTGGATATGCACCGGCCGTTGGCTTTATCCACACCGGCAAGCCCCTCTCCTTTGTCTACGACATCGCCGACATCATCAAGTTCGACACAGTCGTTCCTATCGCCTTCTCAGTGGCTGGGAAAAAGCCGCGTGACCCCGAACGCGAAGTGCGTTTGGGCTGCCGCGATGCTTTCCGAAGCAAGAACACCTTGGCGAAAATTATTCCTATGATCGAAGAGGTACTCAGTGCCGGCGGCGTCTCCCCACCGGAGGCGCCGCCGGAGTCCATACCGCCCGCCATTCCAAACCCGCCGTCCTCGGGCGAGGCGGGCCATCGCGTCGGAGGCGTCTAGCTCCATGAGCTTCATCACCGTCGTCACCGAGCACGTTCCCCCTCGTCTGCGAGGCCGACTCGCCATCTGGCTGCTGGAGATTCGTGCTGGCGTGTATATCGGAGACGTGTCGCGGCGAACACGCGAGATGATATGGGAACAGCTCGCTGAAGGGGTGGAGGAGGGCAGCGCCGTCATAGCTTGGGCCAGTTCCAACGAATCCGGCTACGAGTTCCAAACGCTGGGCCCGAACCGGCGCATGCCCGTAGAGTTCGACGGGCTCTTCCTTGTCGCGTTTCACCCAGCCAAAGAAGCTTTGGACGGGCACGATCTTTGACAATCGAAAGGCAAGACTCCTCGGTGCCGTTGGCGGCTCCTGCTAACTATCTGCTATAGTACGAGTTACAGGAAGTGCATTCCCCGCACACGCGGGGCTGAACCGAATTGAGGGCGGACATGAAACGGTCTAGGGTAGCATTCCCCGCACACGCGGGGCTGAACCGCCGCTCCAACCGCAGCGCGGTCAGCCAGGCACGCATTCCCCGCACACGCGGGGCTGAACCGCAGATACCTACACCGCAAGCTCTGCCAGGCAGGCATTCCCCGCACACGCGGGGCTGAACCGGAGTAGCTGCATCCCCCAGACGGCGGAGGGTAGCATTCCCCGCACACGCGGGGCTGAACCGGCCCTGCAGCTGATCGGCGACATCGTGATGCTGCATTCCCCGCACACGCGGGGCTGAACCGAGGCTATTCCCCACTCGATCCACTCAAAAGGAGCATTCCCCGCACACGCGGGGCTGAACCGCCGACGGAACCCGAACTATCGTTAGTCGATATGCATTCCCCGCACACGCGGGGCTGAACCGACTTCACCGGCGCTGTGCGAGGTATTGGTGCCGCATTCCCCGCACACGCGGGGCTGAACCGTTGGATCCGGCAGATAGGGCTGTCCGCCGAAGGCATTCCCCGCACACGCGGGGCTGAACCGCGCGGTACCGTGCGACTGCCCGCGTAACGTCCGCATTCCCCGCACACGCGGGGCTGAACCGGTCGCCGGGGCAGCTAATTTGCGAGCGCGCCAGCATTCCCCGCACACGCGGGGCTGAACCGCTCTGCCCAGCAGCCAGGTAGACCGCTGCACCGCATTCCCCGCACACGCGGGGCTGAACCGCTCCAAGGGCCGGCCGCGGCCGGACTATCCGCGCATTCCCCGCACACGCGGGGCTGAACCGACGATTCGACGAATCCTGGCGAGCGAGCAGCCGCATTCCCCGCACACGCGGGGCTGAACCGAGTCGATATGCTCCCCCGAGCGAGAACAACACGCATTCCCCGCACACGCGGGGCTGAACCGCCTATCAATCAGCATCTGCAATCTCATCTCTAGCATTCCCCGCACACGCGGGGCTGAACCGCCGCCGCTGTTTGGGGCAATGACCCGGATCGCGCATTCCCCGCACACGCGGGGCTGAACCGTGTTTCACGTACCATTCTTGATTGTTTGGGATGCATTCCCCGCACACGCGGGGCTGAACCGCAACCGTGCCGAGCCTTCTTGACGCAATGTTGGCATTCCCCGCACACGCGGGGCTGAACCGCTCTTACCGCGCTCTGACAAGGTAGGACGGACGCATTCCCCGCACACGCGGGGCTGAACCGTCGGCCGTCACCATAGGTCAATCGCCCGCTGGCGCATTCCCCGCACACGCGGGGCTGAACCGGTGACGATCTTGGATGGCGGGCATGGTTACAGGCATTCCCCGCACACGCGGGGCTGAACCGCTCTATAGCCAATTGCACCCGACTGTCGACAACGCATTCCCCGCACACGCGGGGCTGAACCGCGATCACGACCGCAATTGTCGCGGCGGGCGGGGCATTCCCCGCACACGCGGGGCTGAACCGAAGTCACCGCCGCGCCCGGTCGATCCACCACCGCATTCCCCGCACACGCGGGGCTGAACCGGTGTGAAGCGCGGCAAGGATTGGATTCGCACGGCATTCCCCGCACACGCGGGGCTGAACCGCCAGGGAACAGCCGGAGCTTAGCAAGGGCGATGCATTCCCCGCACACGCGGGGCTGAACCGTCTTCCGGGTACGGCTGGCCTGCCGCGACCGAGCATTCCCCGCACACGCGGGGCTGAACCGCGCGCGTCATCGCCTGCCGCCGCTGCGGATTCGCATTCCCCGCACACGCGGGGCTGAACCGCGCAATGCGCTGCTCCTGCGCCTGCTGGGCCGGCATTCCCCGCACACGCGGGGCTGAACCGTCCACAGTCGAAGCCCACCCACCATTCGCCGGGCATTCCCCGCACACGCGGGGCTGAACCGACCGAACACTCTGCCCGACAGATCGACCTGTTGCATTCCCCGCACACGCGGGGCTGAACCGGGAAGAGATTGGTTCTATGAAATTTATCAGCGGCATTCCCCGCACACGCGGGGCTGAACCGTTTGAACGGGCGGCAACCTAAAGCGCCGATAAGCATTCCCCGCACACGCGGGGCTGAACCGTCCGGCGTCGAGCTCCGGGATGCGGCCGTCGCCGCATTCCCCGCACACGCGGGGCTGAACCCCCACGCAGCGGGACCACAAGGACACGGCCGGCGCATTCCCCGCACACGCGGGGCTGAACCGCTATCGAGACAGCCAGGGGCGAGGGGGAGTATGCATTCCCCGCACACGCGGGGCTGAACCGAAGAGCGCATCCCCGTTGGCAACGCTTTGAGTCGCATTCCCCGCACACGCGGGGCTGAACCGCACTACGAACAATGTCGTCGTTCCTTACGAGGCGCATTCCCCGCACACGCGGGGCTGAACCGAATACCGCCGATGCCTACCCCGCCCGAGTCACGCATTCCCCGCACACGCGGGGCTGAACCAGCTCGGATATGAGCGGAAGCGTTACTCGATTCGCATTCCCCGCACACGCGGGGCTGAACCGGATCAGTCGGCTGTTTACAACGGCATATACCAGCATTCCCCGCACACGCGGGGCTGAACCGCCCCTGCCTTTTCTACAGCCCCGTTCTCAATACGCATTCCCCGCACACGCGGGGCTGAACCGTTCGGGCATCTACCCGAGACCCTTTCGATGGAGCATTCCCCGCACACGCGGGGCTGAACCGCCCCCGATACCCCTCCCACGCGAGCCAGCGTAGCATTCCCCGCACACGCGGGGCTGAACCGTGGATTCCTTTGGGCTCACGGGCGGCTCGGATGCATTCCCCGCACACGCGGGGCTGAACCGCGTAGCCACATTAGTAACGCAGACAACTTGATGCATTCCCCGCACACGCGGGTCTGAACCGCAATCTACCGCAGCAGGCGCTACAGGTGAGCCGCATTCCCCGCACACGCGGGGCTGAACCGATATCGCTCGGTAGTCTGGATGGAGGAGTGCCGCATTCCCCGCACACGCGGGGCTGAACCGTCGACCGCGCCATCGGCAAAGCGGACCACGGCGCATTCCCCGCACACGCGGGGCTGAACCGTACCCTCGTACAGGATGAATGTGTCTTTGCACGCATTCCCCGCACACGCGGGGCTGAACCGTACGCGTAATCGTTCGGGTTATACATCAGCCGGCATTCCCCGCACACGCGGGGCTGAACCGAATGAGACATGTGATGAGTGCGAATCGCTGAGGCATTCCCCGCACACGCGGGGCTGAACCGCCGAGACACTTAGCCGAACTTTCTCCAACGTGGCATTCCCCGCACACGCGGGGCTGAACCGGCCGCGAGTATGTGGCCGCTCACCCCAACAGTGCATTCCCCGCACACGCGGGGCTGAACCGCTATCTCTGGTCCGATCACCAAGACGGACAGCGCATTCCCCGCACACGCGGGGCTGAACCGCTCCCGGACTGGTCCGCATTTGCCTCGGCGACGCATTCCCCGCATACGCGGGGCTGAACCGTTAAGAGCAGGCAGCGTAATCGAGGGCATGGAGCATTCCCCGCACACGCGGGGCTGAACCGTCTTATCGGACGTACGTATTTGCGACATCCGTGCATTCCCCGCACACGCGGGGCTGAACCGGAGGTAACACACTCACCACGTTTTATAATCAGGCATTCCCCGCACACGCGGGGCTGAACCGGTCTATGGTCAAATGCTCTCTAGAACGCTGCGGCATTCCCCGCACACGCGGGGCTGAACCGGCAGGTTGGTCACGCCGGCAAGCGCAATCTCGGCATTCCCCGCACACGCGGGGCTGAACCGGTGGTGGGTGTGATCATTGCGGTCACTGCTCCGCATTCCCCGCACACGCGGGGCTGAACCGGCCGCGGTCGCGCTGTGCGCCCCCCGTGACACGCATTCCCCGCACACGCGGGGCTGAACCGAAGCGCTCGCGCGCGAGATGGCGCTGGAGCGCGCATTCCCCGCACACGCGGGGCTGAACGCAAACAGGGGAGGAGGAACAGTTCGCCTTCGCGCATTCCCCGCACACGCGGGGCTGAACCGCTCCAATCGCAGATGGAGTCGTTCAAGAACGCGCATTCCCCGCACACGCGGGGCTGAACCGCTCGGAGCGGTTGTGTTCCAGTCGAACGGAGGCATTCCCCGCACACGCGGGGCTGAACCGGGCATAGGACGACGTGGCCGGGTTGTAGGTGTGCATTCCCCGCACACGCGGGGCTGAACCGCTGCTGCGCGAGGGCGACCTCCAGGCCATTCTGCATTCCCCGCACACGCGGGGCTGAACCGATGATGCCGTTGTAGTTCGGGTTGTCGACCTCGCATTCCCCGCACACGCGGGGCTGAACCGGATGCGGTCATTGAGCGCGTCATGCTGCGAGGGCATTCCCCGCACACGCGGGGCTGAACCGATCATCAACACGCGCTACGACGACAACCGGGCGCATTCCCCGCACACGCGGGGCTGAACCGACGGTCCCGGCCTTGATCCGTCCCGGATAGAAGCATTCCCCGCACACGCGGGGCTGAACCGGCCGAGTATCCGCACGTGGTCTCAGGGGCGACGCATTCCCCGCACACGCGGGGCTGAACCGTTCACCGTCTTGCCTCCGAAGATGAAGACCGTGCATTCCCCGCACACGCGGGGCTGAACCGGGGTAGACCACGATGCCCTTTGGACAGCCCGCGCATTCCCCGCACACGCGGGGCTGAACCGGCGCTCGACGCGATGTCCCAAAACGGGAAAGCGCATTCCCCGCACACGCGGGGCTGAACCGTCCAAGGCGCGGGGGGCTCGCTTCTTCCTCGAGCATTCCCCGCACACGCGGGGCTGAACCGATCGCCATCGCCGGGAGATTGTCTCCGAGCAGGCATTCCCCGCACACGCGGGGCTGAACCGGTAATCGGGCGCGCCGGTAGCTGAGTTGGCCGGCATTCCCCGCACACGCGGGGCTGAACCGTTCTCCTGCATTGTCACTTTCCTAGATCGCAAGCATTCCCCGCACACGCGGGGCTGAACCGACAACGGACCTGGCGTGGAGGAGATGCAGCACGCATTCCCCGCACACGCGGGGCTGAACCGGCGAAGGGTTTGCTCGGAAATATCGGAGCGGTGCATTCCCCGCACACGCGGGGCTGAACCGTCGAATGCTTCCAGGATGTTGGAGGCGGGGTTGCATTCCCCGCACACGCGGGGCTGAACCGGGTGCATTCAAAAGATGCGTGATTATATTGAGGCATTCCCCGCACACGCGGGGCTGAACCGTTCATCTTCGTTTGGCTCTAACTCGCTCATAAGCATTCCCCGCACACGCGGGGCTGAACCGTCGATGGGCCTTGATCCTGAGACTATCGAGAAGCATTCCCCGCACACGCGGGGCTGAACCGCCCATTCCTGGTGTGCCCGCCGACCCGGTTCCGCATTCCCCGCACACGCGGGGCTGAACCGTCAAAGGACGAGGCCGCGATGCTCGGGGAAGCGCATTCCCCGCACACGCGGGGCTGAACCGTCGGTCGAATCGACGGAGCTGCCGTAATCGGTGCATTCCCCGCACACGCGGGGCTGAACCGCTGTCGAGACCGTGGCGTCTACCGAATCCGCCGCATTCCCCGCACACGCGGGGCTGAACCGGTCGGAAACTCCCTGATCCGCAACCGCTGCGGGCATTCCCCGCACACGCGGGGCTGAACCGTGGGGGCAGGGGCATCCATCACATCGCCCCGAGCATTCCCCGCACACGCGGGGCTGAACCGCTTCTAACAGATGGAAAGAAACTCGCGCCAGAGCATTCCCCGCACACGCGGGGCTGAACCGTTCGGCGTCATTTGCGCTATTTCCGTGGGATTGCATTCCCCGCACACGCGGGGCTGAACCGCCCCGACCCCGACGCAGGCGGCCGCCGCCGCCGCATTCCCCGCACACGCGGGGCTGAACCGCCCCGTTCGAGTACCACGGGTCGTTATTGTGCGCATTCCCCGCACACGCGGGGCTGAACCGAGGCGGCGTTGCGGGTCGGTCGCCGGTGCGGGCGCATTCCCCGCACACGCGGGGCTGAACCGTTGAAGCGGCAGGCGGGGCACGTTGACGGCGGGCATTCCCCGCACACGCGGGGCTGAACCGTCAGTCGGCAGCTCGCGCAGCGTTTGCGCAGTCGCATTCCCCGCACACGCGGGGCTGAACCGTAACGCTGCTGCGTTGTCTTATAGCTCGCAGTGCATTCCCCGCACACGCGGGGCTGAACCGCGATCTCCAATCTCCCGAGCGATCATGCGGAAGCATTCCCCGCACACGCGGGGCTGAACCGTTCCCTCCGACGAGTTGTCGTTTGCTTGCCAAGCATTCCCCGCACACGCGGGGCTGAACCGGCTGACCGACCGGTCCGCCATTGACAATGGCCGCATTCCCCGCACACGCGGGGCTGAACCGCTGTAGTCGCGCCCCGCCTCGATCAGCCGCACGCATTCCCCGCACACGCGGGGCTGAACCGGCGTTAGATCATTGGGCGACGCATCTGGCCCGGCATTCCCCGCACACGCGGGGCTGAACCGTATGACCCCTACGCGGGCTACTCGCCGAAATAGCATTCCCCGCACACGCGGGGCTGAACCGGCGGTCGGCTACCTGACGGCCGATGGCGGCAGGCATTCCCCGCACACGCGGGGCTGAACCGGGGTACATCCCGCGGCTCGTGGGAACACGCGGGCATTCCCCGCACACGCGGGGCTGAACCGGAGTTGTACCGCAGCTTCAACGACACGACCTTGCATTCCCCGCACACGCGGGGCTGAACCGGGCGAGAACGGAGGTCCGGGGGTGTTTCACTAGCATTCCCCGCACACGCGGGGCTGAACCGCCATTCACTTCGATCAGGATGGTTTGGCCTGCGCATTCCCCGCACACGCGGGGCTGAACCGGTGGAGTCCCCGCCGTCAGCAGATGAGTGGAGGCATTCCCCGCACACGCGGGGCTGAACCGACGGTGATACGCATTGGCTGCCCGAGGACCCAGCATTCCCCGCACACGCGGGGCTGAACCGAACAGTGCATCGCCGTTCGCCACACTCTGCGTGCATTCCCCGCACACGCGGGGCTGAACCGCCTGGCCGGGATCGACAACACCATCCCCCAACGCATTCCCCGCACACGCGGGGCTGAACCGCCCCTTGACATTCGCGATATGCCCCCCGCAGCGCATTCCCCGCACACGCGGGGCTGAACCGTACTTATCGAGCATGTTGATGTCCCACAGTACGCATTCCCCGCACACGCGGGGCTGAACCGTCCCCAACACGTACAGAGAGATGGCAGCAAGGGCATTCCCCGCACACGCGGGGCTGAACCGGGTGGAATGGCAAATCGATTCTGACGGCTAACGCATTCCCCGCACACGCGGGGCTGAACCGGATGGTGTACGCCCCCAGCGACCCCAGCTGCCGCATTCCCCGCACACGCGGGGCTGAACCGCGAAGATGGGTGACACAGTGGCCAGGCCTTGGGCATTCCCCGCACACGCGGGGCTGAACCGACGGGTTGAAATAGCGGAGCTCCCCCCGCGTCGCATTCCCCGCACACGCGGGGCTGAACCGAGGGATTCCGCCACGTGGCAAGATGGGGTACCGCATTCCCCGCACACGCGGGGCTGAACCGGGTATTCGGCGGTTCTGGAGCTGGGGGCTCGAGCATTCCCCGCACACGCGGGGCTGAACCGTTCTTCTTCAGCATGTCCACCTGCGAGTCGCCGCATTCCCCGCACACGCGGGGCTGAACCGCGATTGTCGAGTTCGGAGATGGTGGCGGAGTAGCATTCCCCGCACACGCGGGGCTGAACCGCACCACAGGAGGTACACCACAGTGTCAAATACGCATTCCCCGCACACGCGGGGCTGAACCGCACCACAGGAGGTACACCACAGTGTCAAATACGCATTCCCCGCACACGCGGGGCTGAACCGTAGGGGGCACATTGACGGTGCCGCTCCAGCCGGCATTCCCCGCACAGGCGGGGCTGAACCGGTGTTCCTTTTAGGCCGGATGACGCTCCGGCCCGCATTCCCCGCACACGCGGGGCTGAACCGCGTCGCGAGCTCACTCCGGCGCAGAGCGCATCGCATTCCCCGCACACGCGGGGCTGAACCGCACGGCGTCGCCGCCGGTGCCGGTCTCCCCTCGCATTCCCCGCACACGCGGGGCTGAACCGGCATCATCGGCTCGTCCGAAGCGCAGTCGGTCGCATTCCCCGCACACACGGGACTGAACCGCTCGGAGACGTACTCCTCGGTACGTTCGCTGTGCATTCCCCGCACACGCGGGGCTGAACCGGCTGATCCGATGAGCGAGATCGAAGCTGCCCCGCATTCCCCGTACACGCGGAGCTGAACCGTCGCGTCTATATAGTCGGCCGCCATCTCGACGGCTTTCCCCGCACACGTGGGGCTGAACCGATACTGGCCAGGGAACCATCGGCGGGGCTCAGGCATTCCCCGCACACGCGGGGCTGAACCGCTGTGCGGCAAGTGCGCTCTCAACGGCGTCCCGCATCCCCCGCACACGGGGCTGAACCGGGCAGGGAGGTGGCGTCGCATGTTTTCTTCTAGCGAGGGAAGACAGCCAGAGCATCTCCCGAGTGGTGGCGAGTTGAGGCTATGGGAACTGCTGGTGAACAATGCGATGGCTCAGGACAACTGATTGTCCAAGAAGGCGACCGGCGATACGTCCGAATGTCCCCCTGTATAGCCGCCCGCAAGCTAAGGCGCGTACTGGACAGAGCCCACATCCCAGAGAGGTATGAGAACTGCTCCTTCGAGGATTACAGGATCGACTTTTCTGGCGTGACGCGCAGCCTGGCTATGGCGCGCCAATAAGCGGTTTTGTGAACGCTACCCCCTCGAGACCGGCACAATAGGCCTCATGTTCACGGGATCGATCGGTGTCGGCAAGACCATCTCGCAGTCTCCATCCTGAGGTCACTCATTCTTGAACGGGGCGCAAGCGGCCTCTTCTGCGACTACCGCGAACTCCTGAACAATTGCAGCAAACGTTGCCAGCGCGGCTACACCCTGTTTGAGATCACGCTCGATGAACAGTCACGGAAGGCAGGCGAACGCTACATCTACCAGAAGCTTGAGTCTGGCGTGTTCCGGCCCGTCATCGCCCGCACCTTTCCTCTCGCGGAGATCGCCGAAGCGCAGCGTTACATGGAATCCAATCAGCAGATCGGCAAAATTGTGGTGACGACGTAGCAGCTGCCGTTGGGCCGCGCCAGGCGGAGCCAACTTCGATAAACTTGAGTTCAGCATGATGCTGCCCTTCGTTCGCGATCTCCTGGCGGAGCTCGAATCCTCCGAAGCCTTCGACCGCGCGCGCCGGCATCTCGCCAGCGGACGCGGGCGCAGGCGCATCTCGGGCCTGACCTTTACCGCACGGGCCCTGTACCTGCCGTTGTTTGTCCGTGCCGCGGCCGCGCCCTGCCTGGTTCTGGTGGCAGACAACAAAGCGGCCGAGGCGCTGCAGGCCGCCGTGCTCTCCGCCTGCGAGCTCACGGGAGCGCTCGACCCGAAGGATGTTCTTCGCCTGCCTGCGCACGATGTGCTGCCGTTTGAGAGCCTGTCGCCGCATCCGGAGCTGCAGGAGACCCGTGCCGCCACCCTGTGGAAGCTCGCCTCCACCTCGGCGCGCGCGCCGCGCCTCGTCATCGCGCCCATTGAGAGCGCGTGCATGCGCCTGTTTCCGCTCGATCACTACAGAGCACTCGCGCTCCATCTGCGCCTCGGAGAGGAGCACCTGCCCGACATGCTGGTCGATCACCTTCTGTCGGTCGGCTACACCCGTGTCGACGTGGTGGAGATGCCGGGCCAGGTGACCATGCGTGGCGGCATCATCGACGTGTACTCGCCCGAAGCGGATCGTCCCGTGCGCATTGATTTCTTCGGCGACGAGATCGAGTCCATTCGCAAGTTCGACCCCGAGACCCAGCGCTCCTCCGACACGCTCAAAGAAGCGCTTCTGCTACCGCTTACCGAAACACCGGTCACCGAAAAGCTGCTCTCGGCCATCAATGCGCGGCTGACGCGATCGGGCGCGGCAGCGACCAATATCGAAGGCGGCGAAATGCCGGCTGAGCTTCAGACCCACGTCGCGACGGCAACCGGGGCGGACGCGACTGTCTTTCCCGGATGGGAGTTCTTCGCCGCGGTCGCGGGCGCGACCTCCTCGCTGCTGGACCTGCTCGGCCCGGGAACGCGTGTGTTGGTCGAAGAGCCCGCGATGACGACCAACCAGGGCGAGCGCTGGTGGAACAAGGTCGAGCAGCGCCACGACCGCTCGGGCATCGGATCGCTGGTGCGAGCGGAGGATATCTACATCTCGCCATGGGAGCTCAACGACCGCATCCGTGGTCTTCCAGGTGCGGATCTCGACCAGCTCGGGGCCGTCGACATCCTGGAAGGCGACGGCGGTGAGCTCTCGGAGATCGCCTTCGCGACCCGCCCCACGCAGCGCTTCCACGGTTCGGTCCCCGCGCTGGTCGAAGCGGTCAAGACCCTGATGGAGGCGGACAGCCGCATTCTGCTGACCGCACCCAACCAGGGCGAGCTGGAGCGTCTTGCCGGCATTCTGCAGGAGTACGGCGTGCCCTACCGCATCGGCTCGCGCGCCGCGCAGCCCGGAAGCGAATCGCTGGCGATCGAGGGCGCCTCGCTCGGCAGCTCCGCAGACTCCGCCCGTGCGCCCGTCATCGTTCGCACACCGCTCGCCGCCGGTGTGCAGGTGCTGGATCTGCGCCGTGCGACCGCAGGCCAGATCGTGGTCTTCGGCGCGAACGACCTTTCCGACGATGCCGATGTCGCGTCGCGGCCGGTGCCCCGCAAAAGGTCCAAGACCTCTGCCTTCATCTCCGACTTTCGCGATCTCAAGGCCGGCGACTATGTCGTGCACGTGGAGCACGGCATCGCGCAGTACTGCGGCCTGCGCCTGCTGGAAGAGGCAAATCCCGAGCCCGGAGCGCCGCCGCCGCTCGAGCTGATGATCCTCGAGTTCGCCGAGGGCGCCAAGCTCTACGTTCCACTCACGCGTTTGGACCTGATCCAGAAGTATCGCTCGACCGACACCGGCCCCGCGCCCGAACTCAACCGGCTCGGCAATCAGTCCTGGGCCAAGACGAAGGCGCGCGTCAGGAAGGCCATGCAGGATATGGCTGCCGAGCTGCTGAAGCTTTACGCGCAGCGCGCCGCCGCCGTGGGTACCGCTTTTTCGCCGGACAGCGCCATGCAGCGCGAGTTTGAAGAGGCCTTCCCCTTCACCGAGACCGACGACCAGCTGAACGCCATCGCTGACATCAAGCGCGACATGGAGCGCGTGCAACCGATGGACCGGCTCTTGTGCGGTGACGTCGGCTACGGAAAGACCGAGGTCGCCATGCGTGCGGCGTTCAAAGCCGTCGGAGATGGCAAACAGGTCGCCGTGCTCGCGCCCACGACGGTGCTCGCATTTCAACACTTCGAGTCCTTCAAGAAACGCTTCGCCAACTTCCCCGTCACCGTCGATCTGATCTCGCGCTTCCGCACCGCGAAGGAGCAGAAGGCAACGCTCGAACGGGTCGCCGAGGGCAAGGTGGATATCCTGATCGGCACACATCGGATCTTCTCGAAGGACATCCGCTTTCAGGATCTCGGACTCCTGGTTGTCGATGAGGAGCAGCGCTTCGGCGTGCGCCACAAGGAGCGCTTGAAGCAGATGCGCGCCGCCATCGACGTCCTATCCATGTCGGCGACGCCCATCCCGCGCACGCTGCACATGTCGTTGATCGGTCTGCGCGACATGTCGGTCATCGAGACTCCGCCCAAGGACCGCATGGCGATCCAGACCATCGTCGCCAAGTTCGACGAGAAGCTGCTGCGCACGGCGGTTGAGATGGAGCTCGAACGTCAGGGACAGGTTTACTTCGTCCACAATCGCGTGGAGACCATCTACGAGCTTTCCGCGAAGATTCGCGAGCTGGTTCCGAGCGCGCGCGTCGCCGTCGGCCATGGCCAGCTGCCCGAGGCCGAGCTCGAATCCGTCATGCTGGCCTTCATGAACGGCGAGTTCGACGTGCTGTGCGCGACCTCGATCATCGAGAACGGCCTCGATATTCCGCGCGCCAACACCATCATCATCAATCGCGCGGACCGCCACGGCCTTTCGGAGCTCTATCAGCTGCGCGGCCGCGTCGGCCGCTCCAATCGCCGCGCCTACTCCTACCTGCTGATTCCGCCCGAGCAACAGCTGACGGAGATCGCGCGCCGCCGTCTGGCCGCGCTCAAGGAGTTCTCCGACCTGGGCGCCGGATTCAAGATTGCAGCGCTCGACCTAGAGCTGCGCGGCGCCGGCAACATGCTGGGCGGCGAGCAGTCCGGTCACATCGAGGCCATCGGCTTCGAGATGTACACCACCATGCTCGAGGAAGCCGTGCGCCAGCTGCAGGGCGAGGCCTCGCCCGAACACACGGGAGCCACCGTAAACCTGGGCCTCTCCATCCGGATCGATGACAGTTACATACCGGAGGAGAACCAGCGTCTGCGCATGTACAAGCGCGTCGCGGCAGCGAACTCCACGGAAGATTTCACGGAGATTCGAGAGGAACTCGAAGACCGCTACGGCGATCTGCCGGAAGCGGTTACAAATCTACTGGCCGCCGGTGAGATCCGTCTGCTGTGCGAGCAGCTCGGCATCGCCTCCATCGAACGGAAGCGCACGGCCATCGAAGAGCCCGCCGCCGCCGCAAAACCCGGCCCGCCGTCTCAGCCTCGGTCGGCTCCGGCGGGGCCGGCGAAGCCCGGTTCCCCGCCACAGGTCTCCACCCGCTTCGGCACCGCCGCCCCGCTGCAGCCGCTGCGTCCCGGTCAGATCGCCCGTCCTGCCCCGCCAACGAGCCCTCTGCAGTTCGGCACCCGCTCGGTGGCGCAGCGCGAGGTCACCAATGCCACGCTTGCCGTGCGCGCAACGGCGGCGCTTCGCCCGGCCAACGCCCCGGTGCTCGCGCAGGCAGGCAAGATGAAGACCATGCGCGACATGCTGTTTCTCAAGTTTTTCGACAGCTCCGCCTCCGACGCCTTCGCCAACCCCGGCCGCAGCCGCTATGGCATGGGTGCGGATCCCGAGGCCCTGATGCGCCTGGTCCAGCACCACGCGAAGCGCGGCGCCGCGTTTACACCGCAAGGCGTGCTGCGATGGCCGCTCACCAGCCCAAAGGCGGAGGACGTGCTGCGCGAAACCCGCGACCTGCTGGCGTCGCTTGAGGCCGTCTCCGCGGTGGCAGGCGCCCCGGTGTAGAGCGACTTGGGCAGAGTGGATCGCGCGGGCCTTCCGCCGGCAGTCCGGAGTGCTCTCGTGACCTGGGGCTTCCCCCCAGAATAGGGTGGCATGGGCCTTAAGCCCACAAGGAACTCCGCCCTGATACATCTTCAGCGGAACTGCTTCGGTCGTCGCAATCAGTTTTAGGGAAGCTCTGACTAGTTATTGCGGCTCGGAAAGAAGCGCAGATTCCTGCGGGAATGACAGCAAACGAGCAGAACTCTTTCCGCAAGCGGGTTGATCAGAGGCTCTTGGCGCGGTTTAGCTGACGGTGTGTAGCGCGGGCCTTCAGCCCGCCATCGTCCTTGCCGGGCAACCTGGGGCTTTGCCCCAGGCTAACTTAGCTCGGGCCTTCAGCCCGTGGATGGGTGCCTACACCTTCAGCAAATCTGCCTTTAGCGCGATTCAGCCGAGGTGGAATCGCGACGGGCAACCACAGACTGCGGGCTGAAGGCACGCGCTACCCTTGCCTGGGGCGAAGCCCCAGGTTGACGGGACAACCCCGACCTGCGGGCTGAAGGCCCACGCTACACACCTTCAGCGAAACCGCTCTACCCTGCGGCAAAGCCCAGGTTCACGGCCAACCACAGACTGCGGGCTGAAGGCCCGCGTCACCGTTGCCTGAGCGAAGCCCCAGGTTGACGAGTAACCATAGACTGCGGGCCGAAGCCCCGCGCTACCCTTGCCTGGGCGAAGCCCCCAGGTTGACGAGCAATCACAGACTGCGGGCCGAAGGCCCGCGCTACCCTTGCCTGGGGCGAAGCCCCAGGTTGACGAGTAACCCCGACATGCGGGCTGAAGGCCCGCGCTACACACCTTCAGCGAAACCGCTCTAGCCTGCGGCAAAGCCCAGGTTCACGGCCAACCACACACTGCGGGCTGAAGGCCCGCGTTACCGTTGCCTGAGCGAAGCCCCAGGTTGACGAGCAACCACAAACTGCGGGCTGAAGGCCCGCGCTACCCTTGCCTGGGGCGAAGCCCCAGGTTGACGGGACAACCCCGACCTGCGGGCTGGAGGCCCGCGCTATCTCCCTTCAGCACAGCTCGGCACGGCAGCCAGTCAAGCGACGATGGCCGCCTCGCGATCAGCTCTTGGTCTCACCGCCGGCGGCCGGCGTCGCCTTCAACTCCGGAAAGGCCGTCACCCGAAGCTTCGCGGCCCCGTACGGAACCAAAGTCAGCTTCTCTTCCGGATGGTGGCTCGTCTGCAAACCCTCCGGCATTGGCTTCGCGACACCATCCTCCGAACGCCACGCATCCAAACGGGCCGCAGGCACTCGCAACCGAACGCCCGCGTCCGCGCGTGAGAACGGCTTCGCGCCGACCGCCGATTCGACTACCTCCAGCTTCGGCGCCGAGCCCTCATCGACGCGCAGGGCATAGTTCCAGCCGCCCTCCGGAAAGACCTGCCAGTCGGCGGTAAGGCCGCGATCGCGCAGCTTCACCCAGCTCTCGCCCGGGTCAAGCGAGAACACCAGCGGCCCGCGATTCAGCGCGATCGAGTTGTGATACCAGCGCGTCGCCGTGGGGGTCATGGGCAGCTGGAGCTCCACCACATCGCCAGCTCGCCAGGTACGATCAAGTTTTGCGAAGCTCCCCGGCCGGAGATCCACGGCTGACGCCGCCCCGTTCACCTTCAGCGATGCGCCGCTGGCCCAGGCCGGAATGCGCACATGAAGCGGAAACCGGAGATCCCCCTCGGGCGTGACCGTAATCCGCACCGTTTCGCGGAAGGGGTACTCCGTCTCCTGCCGCAGGTGAACCTTCTTGCCGGCGACTGTGGTGTGCACCTCGCACGGCGCATAGATCGCCGCCACCAGGCCGCCGTCCGGCGATCGCATGTACAGGCTGCTCGTCAGCTTGGGCCATCCCTGGTGAAAGTTCGCCGTGCAGCAACCGAAGTTCGGCTCCAGGCCGTACAGGTTCGACTCCGTGCCGTTCGTGGTCCAGGGCTTCGAGTTCAGGCTCACCTGCACCTGGTTCGGCTGCTGGTCGTACTGGTGCGCCCACATGTCGTCGGTAAAGGTTCCCGGCAGCGCGTTGAAGGCGATCTTCTCGATGCGGTCGGCGATCGCGGGCTCGCCAAAGGTCGCGAGCGCGACCTCCATTGAAAACATGGTCTCGACCACGGTGCAGAGCTCCGTTCCGTGGCTCGGGTCGAGCCCCGCCAAGTGCTCGTCGCAGGAGAACATGCCGTTCGGCATGCCGTGGTAGCGATCGAGCGTGTCTGCCTGCCGCTGGTAGTTCGCGCGCTCGGCCACGTCGCCGGTCCGGCGGAAGCGCACCGCCGCCGTCTTCAGGGCCATGCCGTTGTTCACCCCGTGCGTCTGCATGCCCTCAGGCTTGTTCCCGCCAATATCCTTCTGGTCGAGAAACGCCCGTGTGGTCGGCTGCGTGTAGCGGAAGTCACGGAACTCCGCCACCCAGTCGTACCCCTGCTGCTGAAGCAGCGCCAGCAGATCCAGCAGTTTAGGGTCGTGGGTTCGCTCAAAGAGCCATTCCACCACCATCGCCTCGTCCTGCCAACGATACCTTCCCCAGTCCCGCAGCGGCCGCCCCGGCATGGCGCCCAGCTGATAGTGGAAGTAGCGTGTCATCACCGGAACCACCCGCGGATCGCTGGTCGCTTCGTGGTACTGCTGCAGCACCTTCAGCATCACCATGCGCGGCCACCAGTCGTCGTTTGCCGTGGGCCCAATCATGCCGTCCGGCGCCTGGTGGTCGAGCGTCCAGTTCACAAACCGCATCGCCTTTGCCTTCAGGACGTCGTCATCGAGCTGCCAGGCAAGCGGCAGAAGGCCGTCCACGAAGTACGGTCCACGCTCCCAGCTCTCGCCGGTGCCGCCCAGCCATCCGCTGTTCGGTCCCACATCCGGCCAGAACTCGTCCAGGTGACCTCCCATGCCGTCGGCCTGGAGGCGCAGCTGCCGCCGGAGCCATCCGGCAGGAAGGATCTGCCCCAGCGGCAGCATGCCAAAGGCCGGAGCAGCCAGCCCGCCCGCTGCCGCCGCCGGTGCGGTCGCTGCCGAGAGCACCTCCGGCGCAACCAGGGCCGCCGCCGCGACGGCCGTGCCCATCTGAAGAAAGCTGCGGCGATCGATCTCTGCCATGGATCCCACCCCCAATGACCTTTGCAGCTTCGCGCCCGCAGACCGGTGAACCGCGAGCGCACGCCACCGGAGACCAGACGTCAAAGATCGCCGCCGGCACGCCAGCAGGATATCGCCACCATGGCACGGCTGGCCACCCGAGGGGCACGCGGCAGGACGACCCTCTCACGTGGGGACGCTGTTCCTCGATGGGGAAGAACATCTGGGCGAGAGGGGTCTCTAGCGGCCGCGAACGATCTGAACCAGCAGCCAGATGTTGAGCGCGGCCACCAGGTACGCGACCGCGTAGCTCAGAAATTTCAGCCACCGAGCATTGGCAAACTCGCCCATGCGACCGCGGTCGCTGGTGAACTGGACCAGCGGAAACACCGCAAAGCTCAGCTGCATGCTCAGGATGACCTGGCTCAGGATCAGCAGGTTTGCCGTGCCGCGCTCGCCATAGATCAGCACGACGATCACCGTGGGAATGATCGCGAGCAGACGTGTGATCAGTCGCCGCAGCCATGGCCTAAGCCGGATGTGGAGGAAGCCCTCCATCACAATCTGGCCCGCCAGGGTTCCGGTGATGGTCGAGTTCTGCCCGGAGGCGAGCAGAGCCACCGCGAACATGGTGCTGGCGGCGCCCACGCCAAGCATGGGCGAGAGCAGCTTGTAGGCATCCCCGATCTCCGCCACCTCCGGATGTCCGCCGCGATGAAAGACCGCGGCAGCGACAATAAGAATCGCCGCATTCACAAACAGCGCCAGCATCAGCGCCGTCGCCGAATCCAGATTTCCGAAGCGGATCGCCTCCCGCTTGCCTGCCGGCGTCCGCGGGTAGTCCCGGATCTGCACGATGGAAGAGTGGAGGTACAGGTTGTGCGGCATGACCGTCGCACCCAGGATGCCGATGGCGATGTAGAGCATATCGCCATGGGTGACGATCGCCGCGTGGGGCACCAGCAGATTGGTAAAGATGGCGCCCCACTCCGGCCGGGACAGAACGATCTCGATTGCAAAGAGCCCTGCAATGGTCGCAATCAGCGTAATCACCAGAGCTTCCAGCCGGCGGAAGCCGCGGTTCTGCAGCAGAAGCAGAAGGAGAACATCCGCGCCGGTGAGCAGGACACCAAGCAGCAGCGGCAGGCGAAAGAGCAGCTGCAGCGCAATCGCCGATCCGATGACCTCCGCCAGGTCGCAGGCGGCAATCGCGATCTCGGCAAAGACCCACAGAAACAGGTTCACCCGGCGGCTGTAGGTGTCCCGGCAGGCCTGGGCGAGATCGCGCTCGGTGGCCACGCCCAGCTTGAGGGCGAGGCTCTGCAGCAGGATGGCCATCAGATTCGACAGCATGACCACAAACAGCAGGGTGTAGCCGTACCTGGAGCCGCCCGCGATATCCGTGGCCCAGTTTCCCGGGTCCATGTACCCAACCGAGATCAGAAATCCCGGACCAAGGAATCCCAGGGCCCGCCGCCAGAAATGGGGAGAATCGCTGACCCGCACCCGCGCCACAAGAGGCTCGGGGGCGACTGCCTGGAGCAGATTGGTCTCGCGCATCGACGGCATGGGTGCGGCAACTCCCCTTTGGGAATAGAGCTACACTAACACAAGTTGTTAACCTCGGCTAATGCCCCAAAGGGGTCCGCGGTTTCCTGGACGGTCCGCTCTGGCCTGACCCAGACCCGGCTGGCCGCGGATTGGCCCAGCACCACCGGCCTGTCTCCGAGGTCCAGCCTGAGCGTGTCGTCGTAGTTATGCTCCAGAACCACCAGGGAGACCTCCGGACCGATCCCCAGCCGATGAAGGAACTCAAGCAGCCGGCTGTCGCGCTCATACAGCCGGGCGACGGTGTAGCGCGCCCCCTCCTCGGCTTCGGAGAGAAGCGTCAGACCCCGCCGCTTGATCTGGGCCGGCGTCTCCGGAAGAACCCCGTTGCCGTGCGGGCAGTCGCCCTCCGGACCGAGCTTTTCGATCAGGATCTTCTCAAACTCGGGGGAGATGACATGCTCCAGCCGCTCGGCCTCGGCGTGGACCTGGTGCCATTCCATGCCAAAGATCTCCGATAGCATGCGTTCGACCAGGTAGTGGCGAAAGGCGGTGCGGTGCGCCACCTGCCGGCCCTTCTCTGTCAGAGCCACGGACCCTTCGCGCGCATCCTCGACAAAGCCGTCCTCCCTGAGCCTGCGGATCGCCTTTGTGACCGCCGGCGGCGAAACCTGCAGCCAGTGCGAGAGCAGGGTCGGCACCACCTCCTGACCTTCGCTTTCGGCCTCAAGAATGGCCTTGAGGTAGTTCTCCCGTGAGACGGAAACCTCTTCCTGCATAGCCCCTATTTCACCACGGTTCATCTCCGGTGTCACCCTTTCGTCTTCCCCCACCGGGCACCGGCGGGACGACGCTCACCGCGGGAGACAGAAAGCGTCTTCGCGGCCCCGGCAAGCCTCGGCTAAGCTGTACGGAGGCCCGGTCCCGTTCTTTCCCAGCCCGCCGCCTATCTTTCCCAAACAGGAGCCGAAGCCTTGCTCGACGTCCATGAACCTCACGAGCCGATCCACGGCTGGCGCGACTTTCTGCTGCACCTGCTCACCATCACCATCGGTCTGTGCATCGCGCTTGCCCTGGAGGGCCTGGTCGAGTTCGCCCATCACAAACACATCGTGCACGAGGCCCGCGAAAACATCCGCCACGAGATCGAAGTCAACCACGGCCTGGCACAGCAGGACCTTACCTACGTGCAGCAGGGTGCGAACCGCATGAAGGGCAACATCAGCAAGCTCCAGCAGCTCGCCCGCGATCCCAAGGGTTTTAAGAAAAATAACCTGGAGTTCTCCATTACCTGGTCCTCCCCGGGCGACTCCGCCTGGCGCTCCTCCCGCGACATGGGCGCCCTGACGTACATGCCCTACGGCGACGTCCAGAACTTTGCGGATATTTATGCGCAGCAGGACCTCGTCAGCCGGCAGGCCATCGAGATCTTTACCCGCCAGGCCTACACGTCCGCGCCCCTCTTCACCGTTCCCGATCCGTCGGATCTCTCAGCCGCCGACCTCCACAGCCTGATTGGCAACGCGGCGCAAACCTACATCGGCCTGATGGAGCTGCACCAGATTCTGGAGCAGCTGGACCGGCAGTACACCGATGCCCTGAAGCACCCGTGACGGAAGTGCATTGACAGCTGCTGGCTCGGGGCGTACAAGGTTGGTGCCTGGCTCGCGCCACCTCCGGAGTCGAAGTGAGATGACGACCGTACTTCCGTTCCGAGCCTGGTTGGTGGCCACGGTCTTAGGTCTGATACCTGTCGGACTTCGTGCTCTGTCTTCAACCAGACCGGCCGTGCCCCTCGAAGTGGAACTGACCCGGTCCCTCAGCTCACAAAGCATGCACGTCGGCGATGAGGTGCTTGGCAAGGTAAAAGAGACATGGAGCGATGGCCGGTGCCGGCTAGCGGCAGCTAGCGTGATCCATGGAAAGGTGCTCAGCGCCGACTTCGCGGCGAAGCACAAGACGGTCGCCCTTTCTTTCGAATATCGCTGCGCCTCGGATAATGATGAGCCCCACAAACTGATCTGGCTGGCTTTGCTTGCGCCATTGCCGGTGGACGATGGTCACCGGCTTATCACAGCCGGATTTCACTCCCCCAGCTTTGGCGAGGGAGGCGGACTTGGACAGTCCGGCAACTCGTTTCACGACACAAATCGCGACATGTCCGGCCGCCAGAACGCCACGCTGCCGATCTCGTACCAGGACTCCGACGCTGACAAAAGGCACTCTTCCACCATCAAGACCGGTGAGGTCTGGAAGCTGCCCCATCTGAAGCTCGAGGTCGGCAAGGGCCCGGAGCAGAGCTCGGTTCTTTCCTCGACGGAGAAGACTCTGCACCTGCCGGTGGGCAGCATTCTGGTGCTTCTGCCGGAGTCGGCGGCGTACCAGCCCGTAGCCCACACGGCCGGTCCCGCCCTGGCCGCGCCGCTGCCGCCTGCGGTCAAGCTACCGCCGGAGATCGGGCCCTGTCTGCCGGCCGCCTGCACCAGCGCGAGCACCGCTCTGGGCGGCGGCACGGTGGCCTCCACGCCCGTCCAGAGCATTTCGCTGGCGCACCTGGGGTATGGGCGGCTGAAGTCGGCCGAGATGCGCGACCTCGACTTCGGCGCGGCGGTCGCCTTTCTGGGACCGGACCAGCTGCTGTTCACCTTCAATCCGCACATGCTGGTGCCGCGCGAGCCCACCGACCGGCCGGAGGACCGGCCGCACATGGTCCGCGCCGTGCTCTTCGACCGGAGCTCCGGAGCAGTGGTGCGGACCGAGAGCTGGCGCGTCCCCGACGACCGGCAGTATCTGTGGGTGGTCGATGGCGAGCACGTAGCGGTGCACGACGGCGACCGCCTGCGATGGCTCGGACCGGGCCTGCTGGAGACACAGTCGCTCGCGCTGGGCGGGTCGCTGGCCTGGCTGAGGGTGTCGCCGGACCGGCAGCACTACGCTGTGGCGACGGTCCACGAGCTGCACACCCCCAGGGAGCACGCCGAGCTGGCCGCCGCCGACGCCGCCGGGCCGGAGGAGCAGGTGCTGGTCCGCCTACTGGACGGCGGCCTCCGTCCCGTTGGCGAGCTGGTCGCCAGCTCCCGCGCCCTTCCGCCCGTGCTGCTGGACGCGGGCCGCGTGGAGCTGTGGCGCACCGGCAAGGATACCTACTACCTGCGCGAGACCGCCTGGGCCACAGCCGGTCAGCGGGCGCCGGCCGCCGCTGCCGAATCTGCAGAGGGCACGGCCGCCCCCGCGAAGCAGCGGAGCTTTGCCAGGGTGCGCTCCGCCTGCGTGCCACACCTCACCAGCCTGGCCGCCAACCTGCTAATGGAAGAGGGTTGCCGCGGCGTGGACGAGGACCGATGGGTGCGCGTTTTGCGACCGGACGGCTCGCCGGTGCTCGAAACCGGCATCGGCTGGCGGGAGTTCGCGCCCATGCCCGCCAGTGGCGGCGGCTCCGGCCTGTTCGCCCTGACGGTGGCCGGCATGAACGTGGACCACGTGCGCGGCAGCCCGTTCCACGGCACCGACCTCCACGGCGAAACCGTGCGCGTCTACCGGGCCGGGGACGGCCGGGAGATCTTTGCCGCACGGATCTCCGATCCTCTGCCGGCCCGCCAGCCGGTCGCGCTTTCGCCCGACGGCCGGGCGGTTGCAGTGATTGATGGCGGCCACCTGCTGCTGTACCCGGCGGCCTCGCCGCTCGCGCGGGCCGGGCAGCCGTAGCCGCCGCCGCCCTGCCGGGAGCGCGCCGGTTCAGCAAGGAGCTCGCCTGAATTTCTGGAAGGGCTGGACCTCAGCTGGCTCCGCCATCTCTGAGGGGCGCAAGCTCGCCTCTGGAGCCAACCCAGCGCGCGCACGGGAAGAGAAAGCGTCTTCGCGGCTCCCTCAAACGTCTCATACCTGCAAACACTCCTTGATCGACCGTTCCTGAGGTCCCCTGATGTGGATCGTCCGGCTGGCGCTGCGCCGCCCCTATACCTTTGTGGTGGTCTCCCTGCTGATCGCTCTGCTGGGCATCGGCTGCGCCATCGAAGCGCCCAAGGACATCTTTCCCAACATCAACATCCCTGTCGTGACCATCGTCTGGAGCTACGCCGGCCTGTCGCCCGCTGAGATGGAAGGGCGCGTCGTCACCGTCAGCGAGCGCGCCCTGACCACCACCGTCAACGACATGGAGCACACCGAAAGCCAGAGCTACCAGGGCGTCGCCGTCATCAAGGTCTTCTTTCAGCCCTCGGTTAACGTCGACCTGGCGCTCTCGCAGGTCACCTCCGTGGTGCAGACCATTCTGCGCGTGCTGCCGCCCGGCTCCTTTCCTCCTCTGGTGCTGAAGTACGACGCCTCCTCGGTGCCCATTCTGGAGCTCGGCCTGAGCGGCGAGGGGCTGACAGAGGCTGACCTCTTCGACGACGGCCTGCAGTTTGTGCGGCCGCGCCTGGCCGTCGTCCGCGGCGCCAGCGTGCCGCTGCCATATGGCGGCAAGGTCAAACAGGTCATGGTCGATACCGACCCCAACCTGCTGTTTGCGCACCATCTCTCCGCCGCCGATGTCTCGGCCGCCGTGAATGCGCAGAACCTGATTCTGCCCGCAGGCACGGCGCGCATGGGCGACCGCGAGTACGTGGTGCGCACCAATGCCAGCCCGTCCACCATCTCCGCGCTCAACGACCTGCCCATCCGCGCGGCCAACGGAGCCGTGGTCTACATCAAGGATGTGGCGGAGGCCCACATGGGCTACGCCACGCAGACCAACATCGTGCGCGAGAACGGCAAACGGTCCGCGCTTCTGGTCGTGCTCAAGAACGGCAACACCTCCACGCTCGACATCGTCTCGCAGATCAAGAAGATGGTGCCGCAGCTGACGGCCGGGCTGGGCAATCTGAAGATCACGCCGCTGTTCGACCAGTCCATCTTTGTGCGCACCTCCATCAACGAGGTGGCGCGCGAGGCCTCGATCGCCGCCGTTCTCACCGGCCTGATGATCCTGCTGTTTCTCGGCTCATGGCGATCGACGCTGATCGTCTGCATCTCCATCCCGCTCTCGATCGCGACCTCGCTCGTCATCCTGACGGCGCTCGGCCAGACGATCAATGTGATGACGCTCGGCGGACTCGCGCTCGCAGTCGGCATCCTGGTCGACGACGCGACCGTCGAGATCGAGAACACCCATCGCAACATGGCGGCCGGACATCCTTTGACGCGCGCCATTCTCGACTCCGCCCAGCAGGTGGCGGCGCCGGCGTTCGTCTCGACGCTCTCCATCTGCATCGTCTTTGTGCCGGTGGTGCTGCTCACGGGCGCAGCAAGATATCTGTTTACACCGCTCGCCATGGCAGTCGTCTTCGCCATGCTGGCCAGCTACTTCCTTTCGCGCACGCTGCTGCCGACCATGATGCACTTCCTGCTGGGCCGGGAGATCGGGCTCTACCAGAGCCAGTCGGAGAGCCGGCGCGAGGAGCGGCGCAGCTTTCTGTGGCGCTGGCACATGCGCTTCGACCGGCAGTTCGAGCGCTTCGGGCACGGCTACAAGAACGTGCTGGCGTGGTGCCTGGACAACGCCGCGCTCACCATCCTGGTGTTTGTGGCGCTTCTGCTCGTCTCCCTGCCCATGCTGTTCTTTATCGGCCGCGACTTCTTTCCGTATGTCGACTCCGGCCAGATGGATCTTCATGTGAACCCGCCGCAGGGGCTGCGGCTCGAAGACTCCGAGCAGTACTTTGCCTCGATCGAACGCGAGATCCGCCGCGTGGTGCCGCCCGAGCGAATTCAACTGATTCTCGACAACATCGGCCTGCCCAACAGCGGCATCAATCTGGCGTTCGGCGCGGGCAGCACCATCTCCAACTCCGATGGCGATATCCAGATCGCGCTCAAGCCCGGCAAAAAAGACACGCAGGTGTACATGCGCCGGCTGCGCGATGACCTCCACCAGAAGTTCCCGGGCGGAACCTTCTTCTTCACCCCGGCCAACATCACCAACCAGATTCTCGACTTCGGCCTGCCCGCGCCGATCGACCTCCAGGTGATCGGCCACAGCGCGGGCAACTACGAGGTCGCGAGCAAGCTGGCGCGCGAGATCGCCGCGATCCCCGGAACGGTGGACGTCCATGTGCACCAGCAGGTGGAGTACCCGACGCTGCAGATCAACGTGGATCGCACCAAGGCGCAGCAGATCGGTCTGACCCAGCGCGACGTCTCCCAGGCAACGCTGGTCTCGCTGACCGGCACCGGCCAGACCGCGCCCAACGAGTGGCTGAACCCGGCGAACGGTGTGAACTACCAGATCGTGACGCAGACACCGAACTACCGCATCGGCTCGCTGCAGGAGCTTTCGCGCACGCCCGTCACCTCGCCCGGCGGCAACGCGTCGCAGCTGCTGGGCAACGTCGCCAGCTTCCGCCGCGACCGGTCTCCCATCATCGAGAACCACTACAACATCCAGCCGGTCTTCGACGTGTACGCGGATGTGGACCGGCGCGACCTCGGTGGTGTGGCGTCCGATATCCAGAAGATCATGGATCGGACGCAAAAGACCCTGCCGAAGACCACCAAGCTGGTGCTGCGCGGAGAGGTCCAGACGATGAACGAATCCTTTCTCCGTCTCGGCATCGGCATCGTCTTTGCCATCGGCCTGGTGTACCTGCTGATGGCGGTCAACTTTCAGTCGTGGCTTGATCCGCTGATCATCCTCATGGCCATTCCGTGCGCCTTTTGCGGGATCCTGTGGATGCTGTACCTCACCCAGACGACCTTCAGCGTGCCCTCGCTGATGGGGTCAATCATGACCATCGGCGTGGCAACGGCCAACTCCATTTTGATGGTCGTCTTCGCCAATGATGAGCGGCTGGCCGGCAAGGATCGCAAGGAGGCGGCGCTGAATGCGGGGCACACGCGGCTTCGTCCGGTGCTGATGACAGCGATCGCCATGATCATCGGCATGCTGCCCATGGCGCTCGCCCTCGGCGAAGGCGGCGAGCAGAATGCGCCGCTGGGCCGCGCGGTCATCGGAGGTCTGCTCTTCGCGACCGTCGGAACCCTGTTCCTGGTCCCCACGATCTATTCGCTGCTGAAGAAGCACCCGCCGGTCGATCACGCGGAGATCATCGACCGCGAAGCGAAGCAGGACATCGGCCAGGCTCCGCAGGAACAGGAGCAGCCCGCCTGATGCCGGACAACATGCACGATGGATCGAACCGGGGAGCCGGACGGTCGGAGGCGGGCGAGCGCCATCGGCTGGCTCAGGGCTTCGCCGACCCCAATTCGATGGACGACCGGCGTCTGGGCCAAGCCTTCGAAGAGACGAACTCGAACGGTGGATCGAAGCCGCCGCTGAAGGACCGGATTCACCTGCCGCACGCGCCCCGCGACCGCCGGCAGCGCCGGAGCTTTTTTCTCGTGCTGGCGTGTCTGCTGGTGGTGTTTCTCATCGTCCTTCTGGCCGGCTGGCTGCCGCGCCACCGCCGCAACCAGGAGACGGCCGAGCGCGCCCGCAATCAGCAGAACCAGCGACCCGTGGTCGAGGTCGAGCGGGTGCACCGGTCGCCCACCACCGCCGGCCTGGTTCTGCCCGGAACCACGCTTCCGCTGACCGAGGCCTACCTGTACGGCCGCGCCAATGGTTACCTCAAGGCCCGCTACGTCGATATCGGCGACCATGTGCGCAAGGGGCAGCTACTCGCCGTCATCGATGCGCCGGACCTTGATCAGCAGGTGGACCAGGCTCGCGAGCAGCTGCGCCAGGCGCAGGGGCAGATGGAGCAGCAGCGCGCCCAGCTCGCCCTCGCGACCGTTACCGTCAACCGATATCGCGTCCTGGTGGCCAAGGGTGTGTTCTCGCGGCAGGAGGGCGACCAGCGCGAGACCGACTACAGCTCGCAGCTGGCGCTCGTCGCCGCAGCCGATCGCAACGTCGAAGCCTTTCGCGCCAACCTGCGCCGGGTGCAGGCGCTGCAGAGCTACGAGTTCGTCCGCGCGCCCTTTGCGGGAGTCATCACGCAGCGCAACGTGGATGTGGGAGCGCTCATCTCAGCCGGTGGCATCACCTCCGGCGCCATGAGCGCACCGGCACCGCAGGGCCAGTTCTCCTCGACCGGCGGCACCTCGCAGGGCGCCCAGACCAACAACGCCGGCACCAGCGGCAGCACCAGCCAGGCGGCCACCCCGTCGCAGTCGCCCGGGCAGGGCGGTCCGCTGTTCGGCCTGGCGCAGCTCGACCGCCTGCGCGTCCTGGTCTCGGTACCCGAAGGCTACGTCAGCGCGGTCCACACCGGCACGCGTGCGCAGCTCGCCTTTCAGGAGTTCCCCGGCCAGTCTTTTCCGGCAGAGGTCACGCGCACCGCGCACTCGGTCGATCCCAACACCCGCACCATGCTGACCGAGCTGCAGGTCGATAACGAGACCGGCCGTCTCGTCCCGGGCATGTACACCGTCGCCACGCTTCCGCCCGGCCCCGGAACCGTCTCGCCGCTCGTCGTCAGCGGCGACGCCGTGGTCATCCGCAACAACACCACCGCCGTCGCGCAGGTTGAGAACGGCCGCATCCATATCGTGCCGGTGGTGCTCGGCCGCGACTTCGGCGATGTCGTCGAGATCGAGAGCGGCCTCCGCGAAGGCGACCTGATCGTGACCAACATCGACGACGAGGTGCGCGAGGGCGCGGAGGTGAAGCCGCAGCTGACCGAGGCCGCCGACCAGAAGCCCGTGAAGGTGCCGCCACAGAGCCAGCCGCCGGGCGGCAGCACGCAGTACGGCGACGAGGGCATCACCGATCGCAGCCTTCTGGGCAGGCAGCAGCAGCAGAACCAGAAGGGCTCCGGATCCCATTCAGGATCCAAATCCTCGGGCGGCAACCAGACCCAGAAGAACGCGGGCAGCCGAAGCAAACCATGAGCTTCCGTCGCGTTCCATCCCGACTTTGCCTGCGTTCCGGCATCGCTGCCGTGCTCGCGCTGGCGGCCGTGTGCCTCCGCGCGCAGGCGCCTGCGCCGCTGCCCGGCACTCCCGTTCAGCAGGGCTCGCCCTCACCGCCGTTGCCGCCGAATCTGCAGCTGCCCGGGCTGAGTCCGCCGCAGGCGAAGTCGGCTGCGACGCTCTCTCCGCAGGGTACGGCCCAGCCGCTCGATCCGCAGGTTCCGCCGCTGTCGGCGCCTGCCACCGCACCCGACGCCCCCGCCCCCCACACCCGGCGGATCGCAGACGGCCAGGTGACGCCGGAGCGCAGCCGGCCGCGGGGTCTCACGCCCGAGCTCCTCGGCTTCTTCGGACCGTATCGCCGGCCGGTCGTGCCGCCGCTGTTTGCCGGCGACCCGACGCGCTTCCAGAGCCTTTTACGCGACGGCAAGCTTTACCTGACGCTGGACGACGCGATCGCCCTGGCGCTCGAAAATAACCTGGACGTCGAAGCCGAGCGCTACAACCTGGTGCTGGCAACCACCGATGAGGTGCGCGCCCGGGGCGGCGGCAACCTCCGTGGCATCGACTACAGCGTGCAGCTGCCGCCCAACGGCGTCGGCGGCCCGGGTTCGCCGCTGCTCAACGCGCAGACCGTCAACTCCAACCCGACGGCGCCCACCGTCACCGACCTCACCGCGCTGAACTCCACCACGCAGCAGCCGCAATCCTTCTCCGAGCTCGGCACCGGCTTCCAGTACGCCCCCGGCCCGGCCGTGCCGCTGTTTGATCCGCAGCTGATCGGCGAAGCCGGGTACCTCCGCCGGTCCAACACCGTCAGCCTCACCTCGCTTGGGGGTGGCGCCGCCGGCACCACCACCACGCCCGGCGCGCTGCAGTTCACCGAGCTGAACCTGGCTTACCTCCAGGGTTTTTCAAGCGGAGCGCAGATCTCGGCCGTCGTCAACAACGACGCGCGCGTGATCTACGCCGACAGCTCCGAGTACAACCCTCTGCACTCGCCCAGCACCTCCGTGACGATCTCCCAGCCGCTGCTGCGGGGCCGAGGACGCGCGGTGAACCTGCGCCTTCTTCACATCGCGCAGACCAACAGCAAGGTCTCGCGCCTGCTCTTCGAGCAGCAGGTGCTCGATACCATCTACGGCATCTCGCGGCTGTACTTCGACCTGGTCTCGCTCGGGGAGAACGTGCTGGTCAAACAGGAGAGCCTGCGGGCCGCCACCAAGCTGCGCGAAGATGACGAGGCGCAGACCGATCTCGGCACGCTGGCACCCATCGAGCTGACCCGCGCTCGGGCGCTCGAAAGCTCGAGCCGCTTCGATCTCATTCAGGCGCAGGGGCTCTACCGGCAGCAGGAGATCATTCTGCGCAATCAGCTGCTGCGCACGGCGGCGCCCGTCTTCCAGGTCCGCGTCGCGGAGATCGTTCCGACCGATCGCATCCACGTTCCGGACTCGCCCGCTCCGCTTGACGTCCCGTCGCTGGTGCGCGATGCGCTCGCCCGCCGTCCCGACCTCTTGCAGGCGCGTCTGCAGGTTGAGGCTGGCGCCATCAGCGCGCGTGGGAGCCGCAACGGCGCTCTGCCGCAGATCAACGTCTACGCCAACGTCGAGACCCGCGGATCGAGCGAGCAGGCCTATGAGACCCTGGGCTCGCCCGGAACCGGCGCGCCCATCATCCCGCAGATCTTCGCGCAGGGTGGCCTCCGGACCTCCACCATCTACCAGGCCGGGGTGCAGCTCACGCTGCCGCTGCGCAACCGCATCGCCACAGCCGATGCCGCGCGCGACGCCGTGCAGCTGCGGCAGGTGGAAAGCCGCACAGAGAAGCTGGCCGCGCAGGTGCGGGAAGATGTGGAGGTCGCCGTCGTCGCGCTCGAAACCGCCGAGGCCGCCTACCGCTCCGCCAGCCGCAGCCGCGACTACCAGCAGCAGCTGCTCGACGCTGAACGCGACAAGCTGTCGGTCGGCCAGAGCACCGATCTGGCCGTGCTGCAGAACCAGGCGTACCTGGCCCAGGCGCGATCGACCGAGATCGCCGCTCGCAGCAACTACAAGAAGGCGCAGATCGAACTCGACCGCGCCCTGGGCGACCTGCTCGAAAAGAATCACATCAGCATCGACGACGCCATCCAGGGCCGCCTGCGATAGCCCGGACGCAGCCATCTGGAGGTTTACCTGCAGGCTTAGTCCTGAGTCATATGTCGGGCCTTCAGCCCTAAAAGCCTGTATGAATCGCTACCTGGGGCTTGCGCCCCAGGCTAGGATAGGTCGGGCTTTCAGCCCGAAGAGCCGAGAGCTACACCTCGATGCAAACAGGTTGAGATCAGGGAGCCTCTGGCCATCCCGCTTACACCGAGAGCCCTGCTCTTTTGTTGTCATTCCCGCAGGGAATCTGCGTTTCCTCCCGAGCCGCGACAGTTCTTCAGAGGCTCCTTAGGGCGGTTTAGCTGAACGTGTGTAGCGCGGGCCTTCAGCCCGCAATGGCCATCGCCCGGCAACCTGGGGCTTCGCCCCAGGCGAGATTAGCGCGGGCCTTCAGCCCGTGGGTGCGGATCCTCTCCACCTTGAGCAAATCTGCCGTAGGGCTGAAAGCCCCACAGAAGATAGCCCCAGGGTGCAAGTCCCAGGTAGCGATCCATAAAGCTTTTAGGGCTGAAGGCCCGGCATATGTATCAGGACGACATCTGCGGTAAACCGCTCCAGGCACAGCAGGATGAGCGCTGCTGGTGAGTCGGCCGATCGAGGCGGCGGCTCGACCGCGTGGGTCAGAGCGCCTCGACAGCCAGCCCCACGCGTAGCATGGCGGCCTCGTCGAAGTGCCGGCCCAGCACCTGCACGCCGATCGGCAGGCCGGCGGCCGTCGTGCCTGCCGGGACCGACATGCCGCAGATGCCCGCCAAGCTGGCCGCCACGGTGTAAATGTCTGCCAGGTACATGGCGACCGGATCGTCCACCTTTTCGCCCAGTTTGAACGGGGGTGCCGGCGTCATGGGCGTCACCAGAACGTCGAAGCTGTTGAAGGCCTGGAGGAAGTCGCGCGTCAGCAGCGTGCGCACCTGCTGCGCCTTGCGGTAGTAGGCGTCGTAGTACCCCGCGCTGAGGGCGTAGGTGCCCAGCAGAATGCGGCGCTTCACCTCCGCGCCAAAGCCCTCCTCGCGGGTCTCCCGATACATGGTCCCGAGCGTCTTCGCCTCGGCGGCGCGCAGACCGTAGCGCACGCCGTCGAAGCGCGACAGGTTGGACGACGCCTCGGCGGTCGCCAGAACGTAGTAGGCCGGAACGGCGTACCGGGTGTGCGGCAGCGAGACCCGATCGACCGTGCATCCGGCGGCGCGCAGACCGTCCAGAGTGCGCTCCACCGCGGCGCGGATCTCCGGGTGGAGGCCCTCCCCCAGATACTCCTCCGGAACGCCCACGCGCAGGCCGCGCACCGGTCGATCGAGCGCCGCGAGATATCCGCCTGGCGGCCGCTCGGAGGAGGTCGCATCCATCGGATCTTCGCCGGCCAGCACCTCCAGCACGGTGGCTGCGTCACGCACATCCGCCGTGAAGGGACCGACTCGGTCGAGCGACGAGGCAAACGCGATCAACCCATACCGGCTGACGCGACCATAGGTCGGCAGCACGCCCACCACGCCGCAGAACGCCGCCGGCTGCCGAATGGAGCCGCCGGTATCGGTCCCAAGTGTGGCCACGGCCAGGCCCGCCGCTACTGCCGCCGCACTGCCGCCGCTCGAGCCCCCGGGCACACGGTCCGGCGCCACCGGGTTGCGCACCGCGCCGTACGCGGAGTTCTCGTTCGACGAACCCATGGCGAACTCGTCGCAGTTCAGCTTTCCCAGCAGAACCGCGCCCGCACCCTCCAGCCGCGCGACAGCGGTGGCGTCGTATGGCGGATGGTAGCCCTCCAGAATCCTTGAGCCAGCTGTGGCTGCCGCGCCGCGCATCGCCAGAACATCCTTGATGCCCACGGGCACACCGGCCAGCACCGGCAGGGGATCGCCCTTGGCCGCCATCCCGTCGATGCGGCCCGCCTGTTCGAGCGCCCGCTCGCGGCTGAGCCCCAGCCAACAGTTGATCTCGCCGTTGCGCTCCCCGATGCGATCGAAGTGATCTTGCGCCAGTGCCGTCGCAGTCACCGCGCCGCTCTCGATCCCCTCGCGAACGCTTCGGATGGTCCTCGGTCCCGCCGTCGTGCTCTCCGCCCTCGTCACCGTTCGATCACCTTGGGCACCTTGAAGAAGCGGCCATCGGTCTCGGGAGCCTCACGCAGGACCGGAGCGCGGTCGAGCGAGGGCCGAAGATCGTCCGATCGCAGCTCCGATCCCCCGGTATCCGGCGTTCCGCCAAGCACCTCCGCCACCTGCGCCATCGCCGGAACGCCCTCGGTGTCGAGCTCATTCAGCTGCGCAATGTGGCCCAGAATGGCGTTCAGGTCGCGCTGCATGCGCGGCTCTTCCTCAGCGGAAAGCTGCAGGTTGGCCAGCGCCGCCACGTGCCGCACCTCGTCCAGGGTTACGCTGCCCGGTTTCGCCACCAGCCCCGCTCCTCATCTCCCAGAATGCTTCGTCCCGCTGCGAAATCTCTGCGGGACCGCCGCGCCGCTACCCGGCCGACCAGCGCCTCCCTCAAAGTGTATCTCGCGCACCGGCAGCCCCGCGATGCGGCCCGTCTCCGCCGCCAGGTAGCCGCGCATCTGCCACATCTGCGACATCCACGCCGGATCGGCGACCAGCAGGTGCAGCACGCCGTCCTGATATCCGGTCAGCGCACCGTGCGCCGCCATGGCCTGACCGGCGGCGACCCTCCAGGCCGCCTCCAGCCGGTCCGCCTCCGGCAGCGACCGCAGGCTGCGCGCCAGCGATCTCCGCATAACCGATCGCATGCCCTCCACCGTTTCCTCCCCGCGCCGTCTCCCGGGTCTTCGCCCATCGCGGCACCCCTTCTCACCCCATCCTAAAAGCCGGCGAGGCCGGCCTCCCCCTCCGGAGCTTCGTCCGCCATCTCGCCTCCAGCCTCCGGTGCGACCTCCAGCAGCAGCTGGCGCATGCGCCGCAGAAACACCGGCGTGGCAAACTGGGCGGCCCATCGCTGCGTTACCTGGGGATCGAACTCCCCCGCCTGCAGCAGGGCCTCCAGCCGCAGCACCGCGTCCGCCGCGGAGGCAGCGGTCTGCTCCGGGAAGTACACCCCGGTTCGCTGCGCTCCCGTACCGCGTACCGTCTCGAGCGAACCGCCATGGCCGTACGCGACCACCGGCCGGCCGCAGGCCTGGGCCTCAAGCGGCACCATGCCGAAGTCCTCATCGGCGGCAAACAGAAGGGCACGGCAGCGGGCGTACTCCCGCCACAGATCGGGGGTCGGCAGCTCGCCAAGGAAGGTCACGCCGCTTCCGGCCTGGCGGCGGAGCCGGCGGAGCTCCGGCCCGGTGCCGGCAATCCGCAGCGGTCGGCCGAGGCTCTGGCAGGCCTCCATCAGCAGACCGGTCTGCTTGTACCCCACCAGGCGCCCCGCGCACAGGTAGTGCTCGCCCGGCGAGGGCGCAAGCACAGCGCGATGGAGATCGATGGGCGGGTGAATCACCGTGCTGTCGCGACCGTAGGCCCGCCGGATGCGCTCGGCCACATACTGCGAGTTCGCGACAAAGACGGTCACCCGTTGCGCGGCGCGGCGGTCCCACTCGCGAACGCTGCCTGCCGCCGCCGTAAACAGCGCCCGGGTCGCGCCTCGCATCTGCGCCCGGTACGCCTCATAGCCGTCCCACAGGTAGCGCATGGGGGAGTGGCAGTAGCAGACATGGACCGCCCCGGGGTCCAGCCGTACGCCCTTCACCGGGCCGCTGTCGGACGAGATCACAAGGTCAAAGCCGCGCAGATCGAGGCTGGCCGTCGCGCGCGGGTAGAGCGGCATCATGTGCCGGTGGTGGCTCCGCGCCAAGGGAAGCCGCTGCAGAAACGAGGTGTGCAGCGTCCGGGAGCGCAGACTCCCTGGCAGGGCCTTCGCCTCCGCCAGCAGGGTAAAGATCTCCGCCCGCGGGAAGAGGGAGGCGAGGCACTCGGCGACGCGCTCGCCGCCGCCACGCGTCACAAACCAGTGGTGGACGATGGCTACGCGCATCGTGAGCGGCTGCCGAGGTGCAGTTCTGCCGCACCAGCTGTGGCCACCGGGCGGCAGTCGGGGCTGACGCTTGCCCTCAACCCGGAACGGGGGTGGCGGATGAAGGCTCCCATCGTGTCCGCGGGATCACCTCTAAAAGGCCCCATCCTGGTTGACCACCGAGGAAAAGGTGCGCAGAAGAATGACAAAGTCTCGCCGAAGCGACCAGCGCTGGACGTATTGGCAGTCGAGCGCCACGCGCTGCGCATAGCTGAGTTTGCTGCGTCCCGAGACCTGCCACAGCCCCGTCAGGCCGGGTTTCACGCGGCAGTAGCATTGGAATCCACCGGCGTACTTGTCGACCTCCGCCGCGACGATCGGCCGCGGTCCGACCAGGCTCATCTTTCCCGTCAGGACGTTCCAGATCTGCGGCAGTTCGTCGAGCGAGTACCGGCGCAGAAACGACCCCACCGGAGTAATGCGTGGGTCATGGCGCAGTTTGTGGGTGCGATTCCACTCCGAACGCGCCTTTGGATGCTCTGCCAGGTACTCTTCGAGCACCTCGGCAGAGTTGACGCACATCGTTCGGAACTTCCACATGGAAAAGAAGGCGCCACCCCGGCGGATGCGCCGGTGAGAGTAAAACAGGGGACCGGGCGAGGAGAGCACCACCGCCAGCGAGACAGCAGCGAGCACCGGCAACGTCACCGGAAGCGAGAGCAGCACAAACACAACGTCGATCCAGCGCTTGGCAACCCGATACCGAAACGCATCGACCGGCCAGCCGGTCAGGCGCTGCGATCTGCCGCGCGATCCGCTCTCCGCCCCGGGGTAAACGGCTTCGTTCAGAAGAGTTGTGCCCGGGGATGAATGTGGAGAAAGTTGCTCCAAAGCTGTTCCTGCCCTGCTATCTGCACACCTCCCAGGAGGCGGTGCGCGGTTCCCCTGCAATCTTCTTCAGCCGGCGGCCCTTCCCGCACCTCCGACCGGACCCACGTGCCGCTCCGGTACGGACCGCGGTTGCTACCCTGGCAGACGACCTGCTGAAAGCAGGGGCGCCGCATGCGAGCCGTTTCTAACAGAATTGCCAGACTCGTGTCGATCCGGTCCGATTTGCGAGATACCTGGGAGATCCGTACAGACTTCAGCGCTGCAGCGACAACGGAACATCCGCAGTGTACCTGCCGGAGGTCCGCTTCCGACAGGGAAGTGCTTCCGCGGAAGAGCGATGGTAACCGTCCGCCGCTGCCGTATTCTAGATCGAATGCAGGTTCTGCCAACTCCGCTCGGTGACGTCAAGTTGCTGCAGCCAAAACGCTTCGGGGACGACCGCGGGTGGTTTGCGGAGTTCTATAACGAGGCTGGCTTCGCTGCCGCCGGCCTTCCTGGGCACTTCGTCCAGGACAATCAATCGATCTCGCGACGGGGGGTTTTGCGTGGCCTTCACCTCCAGACCACCCGCCCGCAGGGCAAGCTGGTGCGCGTGCTTTCGGGGCACATCTGGGATGTCGCAGTGGATCTGCGGCGGCACTCCCCGGAGTTTGGCCGGTGGGCCGGCTTCGATCTCCAGCCGCTCAATCACGAGGGACAGCTGGAGATGCTGTGGATTCCCGAGGGGTACGCGCACGGCTTCCTGGTGCTGTCGGAGACCGCCGAGGTGCTCTACAAGGTCACCGCCGCATACGATCCCGCTGGCGAGCGCACCGTGCGCTGGAACGACCCGGAGCTCGGCATCGCGTGGCCGCTTGCGCAGATCGGTCTGGATGAGCCGGTGCTGAGCGCCAAGGACGCCGCGGGCCTGCTTCTGCGCGATCTGCCTGGGGACTAGAACCCCACCCGCGGGCCTCGCCCAGGGCCTTCTACAGCGATTGCCTAAGGGTGTAGTTCCTGGAGACCGCACTCAGGTCGGAAGCGCGCGACGATCCTGAACCCACGTCTCAGAAGCGAGACGTGGGGCACCCTGTCGCCGCGGCATCGGGAGAGGGCGGATCACCCACCTGCCGGGGTAGGTAGCCCACATCTCTGTAATCCCCAGGGCGCGGGTCGGGTCCAAGAGTGCGGGTGCCCCACATCTCGACTCTGAGATGTGGGTTCCCCTACGGGCCCGAAAGTGCGGGTCCAAGAGTGTGGGTGCCCCACATCTCGACTCTGAGATGTGGGTTCCCTTACGGGCCCGAAAGTGCGGGTCCAAGAGTGTGGGTCCTCCTGCGGGCCTGAGAGTGTGGGTTCCCTCCACCCGTTCTGCAAAACCACAGCCTCAGGAGATCTCCTGAAGCGAGGTCGGCTGCCCTGGGAAAGCTTGAGAAACAATTGCGGCTCGGAAGGAACCGCTACGGCGCTGCTCAGCCGGCCTCCACCAGCCACTGCTCCAGCTCCGCCAGATCGCCGATGGAGCGGTACACGCCGGGGCACGCCCCCGTCTCCGTCCCACGCAGCAGAAACTGCTCCCGCAGCCCCGCCGCCCGGCCGGCCGCGAGATCGCTGCACCGGTCCCCCACGATGACACTGCGGGCGAGATCGAGCCCAAGCTCGCGGGCCGCCCGCAACAGCATGCCAGGCGCGGGCTTGCGGTCAGAGTGGTCACGGCGCAGATCGCCCACGCCATGCTCGGGGTGGTACGGGCAGAAGTAGACGGCGTCCAGGTGGATCTCCTCGTGCCGAAGCTCCGCCGCCATCCATCGCATCAGCTCGTGAAACTGCTCCTCGGTGTAGAGCTGGCGGGCGATGCCGGACTGGTTGGTCACAACCACCAGCCGGTATCCGAGCCGCCGGGCCGTTCGCAGCAGGGGAAAAAGGCCGGGGACGAAGCGGACGTCCTCCGGGCGGATCAGGTAGCCCACCTCCTGGTTGATCACGCCGTCGCGATCCAGAAACACTGCCGGCGCCCCCGCGCTCGCGGGTGTCATGGCTGGCGCTTCCAGGTCTGCGACGGCTGCAGGACGTGCCACGGCGTCGGGACGGCGCCGGCACGCTCCGAGAGCAGGGATTCGAGCTCGCCCAGCACCATCTCCGGCGTGATCTGCTGCAGGCAGCCGTTGTTCTGGCAGGGGGCGAAGTCGCGGCCGTCATAGCATGGCCGGCAGGCAAACCCTTCGCCGCCGGCGATCGCCCGCACGCCGGACCGCCGCGGCAGAAAGCTGCCGGGCGACGTCGGACCGAACAGCGCCAAAAGGGCGGCAGAGCTCAGCCCCGCCAGGTGCATCGGTCCGGTGTCGTGGCTCACCACGGCTTCGCACGTGTTGCAGGCGGCGACGACCTCGGGCAGCGACAGGCTCCCCAGGGCGTCGATCACCGCCATTCCGGCAAAGTGGGGCCGCACGGAGACATCGTCGGGGCCGCCGAGCAGAAGCACCTCGAAGCCGCGCCGAAGCAGGTCGCTCGCGACGGCGGCATAGCTCTCCACCGGCCACCGCCGCAACGTCTGCTGGCGAAGCATGTTGCTGGCTCCGCCCGGAACCAGCCCGATGCGAAGGGCATCGGCAGACTTCGCCGGCAGCGGCGGCACCGGCCACCCCGCGGGCGGCAGCGGGGGCAGGCTCACCGGACGGCAGCTATCGGGCCAGCCCAGCAGGATACGGGCAAACTCATCGCTGTGGTGGCGATCGGCGATCAGGCTCAGCGAGCGCTCCTCGCGTGAGAGCGCGATGCGTCTGTCAGCCCGGACCGGCAGGGTCAGCAGCCGGTAGCGCGGATCGTAGTAGAGCGTGGCGCACAGGTGGTAGCGCCGGCCGGCCAGCCTTCGCCACAACCCCAGGGTCTCGCGGGCGCGTCCTGCGGCGGAGGTGGAGCGCAGGAGCGCCGCATCGTCCGCCACGATCGTCCGGATCCAGGGATAGCAGGCGAGCAGCGGCGCCACTGCGGGGCCGCAGATCCAGTCGATCTCCGCTCCGGCCTCGTGCAGCCGATGCGCCGCAGGCAGCGTCATGACCACATCGCCGATGGCGCCGAACTTGACCAGCAGAACCCTGTTTCGAGCAGGCATGGGTCTACTCTCCACCAAGAAAGACGCTCTGGTTGCGGAGAACGGCGATGTGCGCCAGGTAGCGCATCAGCAGCTCGTAGCGATTGGGGCCGAGGACGCGCAGCGCCAGGCGGAAGAGGCGGTGCACCGCCGCGACCCGGCGATCGGCCGGGTTGAACTCCCGCCACGTGCTCTTCGGCGGCGCGGCCTTGCCCGCCAGAAGGCGATGCCGGCGGGCGTAGGCGGCAAACGGACCACGGCCGTCGAAGGGGTCCCCCCCGGCGAACCGGCCGGCGTGCTGGCTGTAGATGCGCCGGGCCAGCCGGGTCACCGCCGTGCCGTCCGACATCTGATCGAAGCCGTACGGTACCGCCTCGGCCTCAGGATCGCGATGGCCGCGAACGGCGGCGCGGTAGTCCGCAAACAACCTGTGGAGGTCTGGCCGCTCCCCCAGGGTGTACCGGTTAGTGTGCCGGGAAAGATTGCCCGGATCGTCCGGAACGATGCCGCTGAAGTGAAAGAAGCAGAGCGGCACCTGGCCATTGACGACCGGCGCCTCAGGCGGACCCGACAGGCGGCGCTCATGGAGGTTCCAGTACGCCATGTTGCAGCCGGGGTCTCGCAGGATGGAGACCCCGGCAAAGAGCCCGGGCGCGAGATTCATCCACTTCTGATCCACGAACAACCCGGTACGGCCCTCCGAGAAGCCGTTGTCCAGGCAGCGGCGCTCCCACCACGCGAGCAGATCGTCCGTTTCCGCGCATCGGCGCACCGCGACAAAGCCCAGGTTATAGGTGCCGTTGTAGAGGTGGTCCTGCTCGCCCGGCAGCCGGTCATCGGTGATGGGCGTGGTCAGGTGCGGCGTCAGCACCGCGCTGCTGCCCTCGGCCAGCGCCTGAAACACCGGCCGAAGCGGGCTGTACACAAAGATGTCCGGGTCCAGGTAGACCAGCGTCTCGAGCCTGTGCCGCTCCAGCAGCAGCCGCATCAGCGTCGGCTTGACGTTGGTGTTCAGCTCCAGGAGGTCGTACTGCATCGCCAGGGAGCGGAGGTCGGGTAGACCGAGCTCCCCGGCAAGCACGACCTCATAGCCGGCCCCCTGGAACGGCGCGGGATCCGCGGTGTCGGCCACGACCAGCACGAAAAAAGAGTGCGCCGGATGCTGCGCCCGGTAGCTCGCGGCCAGGGTGCGGGCGAAGGCAAGGTAGTTGGGCGAGACGATGGTGCAGCCGGCCGACCTCGCCTCGCTCACGCCTGAAGCTCCGCTGCGATCATCCACCCAGTATACGAAGCAAGCGGACGGGGGCCGTCCCTGCCGCCGCGGGCGGGCGAGGGAAGACCTGCTCCTCTGCGCCGGGGTCGCGTCCACCTAGACTAGAGCTGTTTGCATGGAGGTGTAACTCTCCGAGCTTAGGGCTGAAAGCCCGACATATTACAGCCTGGGGCGCAAGCCCCAGGTATGGATCAATAAAGGTTTTTAGGGCTGAAGGCCCGACATATAACCCAGGACGACACCTGCAGGCAAACCGCCTTAGGGGAGCTCTGATTAGTTTTGCGGCTCGGAAAGAGACGCAGATTCCCTGCGGGAATGACAACAAAGGGGCGGAACTCTCGCTGCGAGCGGGTTTGATCAGAGCTTCCTTAGTTGAATCGTGGCAGGTGCTCGATCTCGCTCTCGGGTACCGGCTCCACCTCGCCGCCGGCCTTGATCCACGCGCGCAGGCCGCCGGCGATCACCTGCGTGCTGCAGTTTTTCTGGTTCAGCAGATACGCCACGCGCACGCTCGTCGCCTCCCGGATGCACGAGCAGTAAAGATAGATCTCGCATTCGGGTGCCATGAACTCGCGCAGCGCCACCAGCTCGTCTTCGAGGCGATTCGGTTCGATCCGGATGGAGTTCTTGATGCGCTGCATGCCGGCGTCGTAGTAGCCATGGCTGCGCACATCCGCGATCACCACCAGGCGGTTGGGATCGGCAACCTGCAGGCGCTGCTGGAGATCGGCAGCGTCTACCTTTTCAATCTGATTGAAGCGGCGCGATCGCAGCGTAAAGACCATCCAGCTGACGCCATAAGCGGCCGCGAGCAGAAGCAGAAACAGCCCCACGGCGTTGCCCAGGTGAGCCAGGCCGCGTTCGATCTCGCGGATCCAGCGGCTGAAGACGAAGCCCGTCATGACCCAGGCCGAGGTGTAGAGCAGGGCCCCCAGGGAGTCCAGGCACAAAAAGCGGGCGAACCGCATGTGGAGGCTGCCCGCGAGCGGCGCGGCCATGGCGCCCAGGCCGGGGATGAACTTGGCGAACAGCAGCGTCCGCTGACCGCGCCGGTAGAAGAAGTCGGCCGAGCGGAAGATGCACTGCTCGGGGTTGGGCGTGAGGCGGCAGAGCCGGGCGAGCAGCCACCAGCCGGTAAAGCGGCCACCCAGGTAGAGCAGCGTGTCTCCGGCCATCGCCGCCAGCCACACCAGAAGCAGCGTGCGCGCCAGAAGGGCACCTCCGGCGTGCGCTCCGGCGCCGGCGGCCAGCAGAAGCACGGCGACCGGAGCAGGCAGCCCGAGCGACGCCGCCAGGACCACCAGCTCCGTGATCAGCATCTGGTGCTGCGCGATCAGACCCCCCACACTCATCGATTCCCTATCCGTTCCAAATCGTTCCGAGCATACGATGCCTTCGGGCGCCACCGGTCGCTGTTAGGCACCGGGGCTAAAACTCCAGTCGAAGCCCGGTCTGCAGCTGCCGCGGCCGGGCCAGATCGGCCGTCGCGGAGGTGTAGGTGCCAAACGGCTGCACGTTCAGACCCTCGGCTGCGATGGCGTTTGCATCCTGAAAGACCAGCGGCGTCAACCCATTGCTCTCCACGCCGGGCAGGAAGGCGCGTTCTGTGACCGAGCTGAGATTGCGGTGATTGGGGAGATTGAAGACCTCGGCCTGCAGCCGCAGGACCAGACGATCGTGCAGCGGGATGGACCGTCCCAGGCGGAGGTCGGCGTTGATCGTCGTCGGCAGGCGCAGGGTGTTGCGACCGATCGTCGGGAGGGCGACCGCGCCGCCCGCGCCGTTGATGCTCTCGGACCCGCCCGCCAGGCGCGAGCCGCCAAAGATGTTGTACGAGTAGGGCCGGCCGCTGGTGGCATAGACGACCGTTGCGGCCGACCAGCCATTCAGCAGATGACGCGCCCAGGCCTCGCGCAGGCCCACCTCCGGCCGCCAGATGGCGCTGCCCACCAGCTTGTACGGCCGGTTGAGGGCGGAGACAGCCTTATCGAAACGAACGTTGTACGGGTCAAACTGCCCGTTCGTGCGCGGCACCGCTCCACTTCCCGTGACGAAGTCGATCGCCTTCGACCAGGTCCAGCTCGCCCTCAGGGTCAGCCCCGACCGCAGCCGCTCGCGCAGCTCCGCGGTCACGGCGTTGTAGCTTCCGTTGCCGTTCGAGACGATCTCCGTCACCGGTCCGAACCGGCTGTCAATGCGCTCGGTGTAGAACGGCACGGCAAAGGTCTGGCCGTCCTGAAGCCCTGGCTGGCCGCCACCACCCTGGATCTGAAACCGCGCCATTGACTTTGCCGGCGCAATGTTGCGATCGACGGAGTTGGGCAGCTGCCGGTCGACGTCCAGCAGATACGTGGCGCTGAGGGCGAGGCCGCCCCGCAGTTCGCGATCGATCGATGCCGTTCCCTGCTGAATGGCGGGCAGGCGAAACCGGCGGGAGAAGACGGTGGCCGAGGTCGTGCTCGCGACCGCAGCCGGCGGCGCCGAGGTGTAGGTGCAGACATATCCGAAGCCCTGGTTGGGGACCTGCGGACATCCCGTGATGGTCGACGGCGTGATGCGGATGTGGCGCGTCGAGCTGGGCAGGGCGGTGTTGACCAGGGCGCTGCGCAGGGTGATGCCCGGAAGCCGGCCGTAGAACAGGCCGTAGCCGAGGCGCAGCGTGCCGCGTCCTGCGCCCAGCGGCTCCCAGGCAAGGCCGACCCGCGGACCGGCGTTGTTGCGGTCTTCGGGAAAGATGCCCGTGGCCGCCGCGGCTCCGAAGCTCGCATCGAGCGCCTGGTTGGGCCGCTGCGGCAGGGGCAGCAACTCGTACTCGTACCGGACGCCAGCCAGCAGTGTCAGAGTCGGCCGCACACGCCAGGTCTCCTGGACGAAGCCGGCCCACTCCTGCGTGTTGAAGCTCGCCTCCTGCTCGCCAAAGCTCTCGGTAAAGGAGCGGAAGCAGAACAGGTGAATCTTTGCCGTGATGGAAGGGCAGGCACCGTTGGGGTAGCTGGTGACGCCATAGGTGAAGTCCGTGATCCAGTCCACCAGTCCGCCGGCCCGCCCGCCGGTGTACCCGCTGTCGTAGGAGAAGGTCCCTGCGGGGTTGGTCAGCGCGTCCACGCGATCCCGCAGCGCGCTCCAGTCCACCCCCAGTTGCAGAAGGCTGCGGCCCCGCGCGTAGGTCAGGGTATCGGCGGCCTCCGTCCGGCGCTCATCCGGGTAGGCGCGCCGGCCCAGGCCGGCGGGGGTGCCGAAGGTAAAGCCTCCCGGCCCGATGACGACCTCTGGAGCGTCGCCGCCCGGACCGATCGCCGCCTCCTGCGGAAGCGGTGTCTGCGGCTGCTCGAACTGCAGATTGTGCGCCATCTGCAGGCGCAGGTCGTTCACCAGATGGCCGCGGTTGGTCCAGGTCCAGGCGAGCACGCCGGAGTCGGCGCGGACGTAGCTGTTGCCCAGGCTGCGCAGCCCACGGTCGACGACCGTCCCCGAACGCACGCCGGCAGGCGAGCTCCAGCGGGCCCGGTTGCCTTCGAGCGTGACCCGATTTCGCTGGCCGATCTGCCCGTCCAGACGGCCGAAGTGGATCGTCTGATCGGCACGGCGCGACAGCTCGCCGGAAAGGCTGCTCAGGTAGTTCAACGCCGTGTTTCGCTGCGCCGAGCTCACCCCGCGCCGGGCCAGCACCGCCTGCTGCGTGGCCGTGAGCTGGTAAAAGGCCGCGTAACCGGGCGAGGAGACGGCCGGAAACCCGCGTCGCTGGCCATCAAAGACATAGAAACCGAAGATCCGGTCGCGCAGCAGGGGACCACCCAGGCTGCCGCCGAACTGCTGCCGGAGGTCGTGCGGCTTGACCGGGGCGGAAAAGACGGCTCCGTCGCGGTAGCTGGTGGCGACCGCAAAGGGCTCCTTCGCCGCCCAGGCGCTGTCGCGCAGGGTAAAGAAGCCGGTGCCGTGGATTCGGGCTGTGCCGCCGCGCGAGACTGCGCTGACCACCCCCCCAGCGGCCTGGCCAAAGGCCGCCGAGTACCCGTGGGCGCTTACCCGGAACTCCCGCACGGCCTCCTGCGAGAAGGTGTAGGCGGCCCCGGCGTGCCGGCCGCTGCTGCCTCCGGAGCGGTACGGGCGCGAGCCGCCGCTGTTGCTCCCCGTGTCGCTCTCCGGCTCGTCTTCCTGGCCGGTCTCGTTTCCGGCCCCGCGCGGCAGCGCGCTGAAGGCCTGATCGCCACTAACCCCGTCGATCTGGCTGCTGTTCTGCGTTTCGGGCAGACCGCGAAAGCTCACCGGGCCGTCCGCGGCCTCACTGCTGACGGTCACCGTCGGAGCCAGGCTGAGAAACCCCTGCCACTGCCGGCCGTTCAGCGGCAACTGCGACAGATCGGCGGGGTGGACCAGGGTAGCGGCTGCGGTCGCGGTGCTCCCCGGGTCGAGCTCATCGGCGGTGGCCTCGTCGCCCGAGACCTCGACCGCCGCGTGGACGGTCAGCAGCCGAAGGTTGGTCTGCACGCGCGTGATGCTGCCCACCTGGACCTCGACGGCCTGCTCCGAGGCGCCAAACGGCTGGGAGGCGACCCGCACCAGGTACCTGCCGGAGGGCAGCTGCGCGAAGAAGAACTCCCCGCTGTCGCCGACCGAGGCGGAGCGCAGGAGGTGGTGGTTCGTGTCGAGCAGATCGGCCGTCGCGCCAGCCGCCGGCCTTCCGGTTGGGCCTGCAACGCGGCCGGAGACCGCGCCGGTCGCGGCATCCTGCGTCCACATGGGCAGAGCGGACAGGAGAACCAGCAGAAGCGATCCAGCCAGGGATGGCCAGGAATGGAACCGCCGCGACGCATGTTTCCCTTTGAGCGGTCGCCAAAGGTTCATCCGGAAGAGATCTCAGCGAAGTGGCTTTCGGTTCGGCTGGAGGTCCGCCCCGGTGGCCGGTTTTCCCCCGCAAGAGTGGAGGGTAACCGCCGATCGAACAGCTGCCTACACCACCTTTGGGGGATTCAGCGATGAAGCACACCGTCTGCGATCGGCGGTTCAGTCCCCCGCAACGGGATGCGGCGCAGGCTGCACCGCCCGGCTGTGCGAGGAGACGCCGCGGGCAAAGCGCGCGCGCAGCCGGTCGAAGAACAGGTAAACCACCGGCGTGGTGAAGAGCGTGAGGCACTGCGAGACGATGAGGCCGCCGACGATGGTGATGCCGAGCGGCCGGCGGAGCTCGGAGCCGGTGCCATGGCCGAGCGCCAGCGGCAGGCCACCCAGCAGAGCCGCCATGGTGGTCATCATGATGGGCCGGAAGCGCAGCAGGCAGGCCTGGTAGATGGCCTCCTCCGGCGTCTTGCCCTGCTCGCGCTCGGCCACCAGGGCGAAGTCGATCATCATGATCGCATTCTTCTTGACGATGCCGATGAGAAGGATGATGCCGATCATGGCGATGACCGAAAGGTCGACTCGAAAGAGCAGAAGCGAGAGCAGCGCGCCCACGCCGGCCGACGGAAGCGTGGAAAGGATGGTGAGCGGATGAATAAAGCTCTCGTACAGGATGCCGAGAACGATGTACACGGCGGTGATCGCCAGCAGAATCAGCAGCGGCTCGGAAGAGAGCGACTGTTTGAAGGCCTGCGCCGTGCCCGCGAAGCCGCCGTGGATCTCGGACGGCATGCCGATGTTGACGCGGGCCTGCTCGATGGCCGCGGTCGCCTGCGAGAGCGAGGCACCCGGAGCGAGATTAAAGGAGAGCGAGGTGGCGGGCGCCTGCCCCTGGTGATTGACCGAGAGCGGAATGCGTTGCGAGACGAAGTGGGTGAACGCCGAGAGCGGCACCATGGCGCCGGTGTTGCTCTTGACGTAGATGTTCTTGAACGAGCCCGGATCGAGCTGGAAGCGCGGCGCCACCTCCATGACCACGTGGTACTGGTTGATCTCGCGATAGGTGGTGGAGACCTGCTTTTGTCCAAAGGCGTCGGAGAGGGTGTTGTCGATGGTCAGCGGCGAGATGCCGAAGCGGCTGGCCGTGTCGCGGTCGATGATCAGCTGGGCGCGCAGGCCGCTGTCCTGCTGGTCGCTGGCGACGTCCTTGATCTCCGGCAACTTCTTCATCGCCGCCAGCAGCTTCGGCGACCACTCGTTCAGCAGTGAAAGATTGTCCGACGTGATGGCGTAGAGATACTCGGTCGGCGAAGACCGGCCGCCGATGCGCAGGTCCTGGAAGGCCTGCAGGTAGAGCTGCACCCCGGGAATGCTGCTGACCTTTGGGCGCAGCCGCGTGATGATGGCGGTGGCGGAGTCGCCCAGCTTTTCACGCTCGGCATCCGGCTTGAGCGACATAAACATGAAGCCGGAGTTCACCTCGCCACGGCCCCCGGTAAAGGCGACGACGCTCTGGATGCCGCGGTCCTGGCCAACGATCCTCGCAAGCTCACCCACCTTCTTCTTCAGGTCGTCGAAGGAGACATCCTGCTGTCCGCGCACCTGGCCGCCGATGCGGCCCGTGTCCTGCTCCGGAAAGAAGCCCTTGGGCACCAGGATGTACAGATAGATGGTCAGAAAGAATGTGAGCACGGTGATGAGCAGCACCAGGCCCTGGTGCCGCAGCACCCATCGCAGGCCGCGCTCATACTCGCAGGTAATCCAGGTGAAGGCCTGCTCGCCCCATCGGCTGAAGCGGCCCTGGTGCGAGGGATCGTGCGGCTTGAGGAACTTGGCCGACAGCATCGGCGTCGTGGTGAGCGAGACGACCAGCGAGACCGCGATGGCGCCCGAGAGCGTGATGGCGAACTCTCGAAAGAGCCGTCCCACGATGCCGCCCATCAGAAGGATGGGAAGAAAGACCGCGACCAGCGAGGTGCTCATCGAGACGACGGTGAAGCCGATCTCCCTGGAGCCCACCATCGCCGCACGGTAGGGCGAAAGTCCGTTCTCCAGGTGACGGCTGATGTTTTCAATCACCACAATGGCATCGTCCACGACAAAACCGGTCGAGATGGTCAGCGCCATCAGGCTCAGGTTGTCGAGCGTATACCCCAGCAGGTACATGATGCCAAAGGTGCCCATCAGGCTGAGCGGCACCGAAACGGAGGGGATCAGCGTCGACCGGACCTCGCGCAGAAACAGGAACACGACGAGGATGACGAGAAGGATGGAGATGACGAGCGTGCGCGTCACATCCTTGACCGAGGCGCGGATGGTAACGGTGCGGTCGAGCGCGACGTGGACGTCGATGGTGGGCGGAATGGAGGCCTTGAGCGTCGGCAGCATCTTTAGGACGTTGTCGACGGTCTCGATCACATTGGCCTCGGGCGTCTTGAAGACCACCACCACGATGGCGGGTTTGCCGTTGTAGAAGCCGCCGGTGTGGATGTCTTCGACCGAGTCGACGACCTCCGCCACATCGCGCAGGCGCACCACATTGTTGTGCTGGGCCGGGCTGCCGGTGGGGCCGGTGGCCGCGGCGGCGGTTGTTCTGGCCGCCGTCGCCGAGCCCGGGGAGGAGCCGGTGGAGCTTACGCGCGAGGTGCCGGCGCTGGTGCCGCTGCCGCTGGCCGTCTGGTTGGCAGGATTGGCGGGCGCGGCGGCCGAGGCGACCGCCGCCGGCAGCCCCGAGGACGCCTGCGCGGAGGAGACCGGGCCACGGTCGGTGGCGATGATGAGCGGAGCATACTCGGCCGCGCCAAACAGCTGGTCGGTGGTGTTGATGCTCCAACGCTCATTCCGGTCATTCAGGTAGCCCTTCGGCTGATTGACGTTGAAGGAACCGATAGCGGCTCGCAGCGCCTCGAGACCGATGCCGGTGTTGGCCAGGAGGGTAGGGTTGGCCTCAACCCGCACGGCCGGCTTGGCCGAACCACCGCAAAAGGTCTGGCCCACGCCCTGGACCTGCGAGATCTTCTGCGCCAGAATGCTGTCGCAGGCGTCGTAGATCTGCGGCACGGAGAGCGTCTCCGAGGTCAGCGCGAGGATCAGGATGGGCGAATCGCCCGGATTGATCTTGCGGTAGGTCGGGTTGGAGGGCAGGTTGGCCGGCAGTTGCGATCGCGCGGCGTTGATGGCCGCCTGCACATCGCGCGCGGCGCCGTTGACGTCGCGCGACAGATCGAACTGCATGGTGATCGACGCGCTGCCGGTCGAGGAAGACGACGTCATCTCGTTGATGCCGGCGATCTTTGCAAACTGCCGTTCGAGCGGCGTGGCGACGGCGGAGGCCATGGTCTCCGGGTCGGCGCCGGGCAGGTTGGCACCGACCGAGATCACGGGGTACTCCACCTGCGGCAGCGAAGAGACGGGCAGCAGCTTGTACGCGACCGCGCCCGCGAGCAGAACCGCGATGGACAGCAGAAAGGTCGCGACCGGCCGCTGAATAAACGGCGCAGAAAAGTTGACGCCGCCGAGCGGAGCGTCCGCCTCCGCGGTCTGGTCTCGAAGCTTCTGGCGATCGGCGCCGGACGCTCGGTCGTTCGGAGCGCGATCGCCGCCGCGGTCCTCTTCGCGCCCGGAGAGACGCGCGCGGTCGCCGGGACGGGGAGCGTCCTGCGGGGTGCGGTCGCCGGGCTGGAGGGGGGAGCTCATCGGGTTATGTGCTCAGCGGAGGACGCGACCGAAGCGTACCGCAGGGGAGAGACCCCTGTCTTTCGCCGGCCCGCCTCAGTCCGCTCCCGCATGAACCGGGGCCTCCTTGCCCTCGTGCGTGTGCTCGTAGAGCTCGCGGTCGGCCTCCTCGGTGTGGAGATACCTGCGGCCGATGCGATCGAAGAACAGGTAGACGACCGGCGTGGTAAACAGCGTCAGAATCTGCGAGACGATCAGCCCGCCGACAATGGTGATGCCGAGCGGCCGCCGCAGCTCCGATCCGGTGCCGGTGCCGAGCGCCAGCGGAACCCCACCCAGCAGAGCCGCCATGGTGGTCATCATGATGGGCCGGAAGCGCAGCAGGCAGGCCTGGTAGATCGCCTCCTCCGGCGTCATGCCACCTTCGCGTTCGGCCTCGAGCGCAAAGTCGATCATCATGATGGCGTTCTTCTTCACGATGCCGATAAGAAGAATAATGCCGATCAGTGCGATGACCGAAAGATCGACGTGGAAGATGAGCAGCGCCAGGATCGCTCCCACACCCGCAGACGGCAGCGTGGAAAGAATGGTGATCGGGTGGATATAGCTCTCGTACAAGACACCCAGAACGATGTACACGACGATGACCGCCGCGAGAATCAGCAGGGGCTCATTGGTGAGCGACGCCTCAAAGGCCCGGGCCGAGCCCTGAAACTCCGCGTTGACGCTTTGGGGCAGGTTCAGCTCGGCCTTGGCCTTGTTGACCGCGTCCACGGCGTCGCCGATCGATTTGCCGGGCGCCAGATTGAACGACAGCGTGACCACGGGGAACTGGCCCTGGTGATTGACCGCCAGCGGCACGTGCCGGGGCACGAACTGCGTAAAGGTGGAGAGCGGCACCTGGGTTCCGTTCGAGCTCTTCACATAGATATTCGACAGCGAGGAAGGGTTTCGCTGAAACGCGGAGGCCACCTCCAGCACGACGTGGTATTGGTTCTGCTGGGTAAAGATGGTGGAAACCTGGCGCTGGCCAAAGGCGTCGTAGAGCGTGTCGTCGATGTTCTGCGGCGTGATGCCGAGGCGGCTGGCCGTATCCCGATCGATGACGAGCTGCGCCTCCAGACCGCCGGGCTGCTCGTCGGTGGCGACATCGGTCAGGGTCGGTATGGTCCGCAGCTTTTCGAGCAGCCGGTTGCTCCAGTAGGTGAGCTCCTCCGAGTTCGCATCCTCAACCGAGTACTGATACTGCGTGCGGCTGACCCGATCTTCCACCGTGAGATCCTGCAGCGGCTGCAGGTAACACTGGACTCCATTGACCGAGGCCACCTCCGGCTGCAGCCGGGCAATGACCGCCGAGGCCGACGTGGAGCGGTGTTCGCGGTCACGCAGATTGATCTGAATGCGGCCGCTGTTCAGCGTCATGTTGGTGCCATCGACGCCGATAAAGGAGGAGACGCTTTCAACATCGGGGTCCTGCAGGATGATGCGCGCGATCTGCTTCTGCCGGTCACCCATGGCGGCAAACGAGATGTTCTCCGGACCCTCGGTGATGCCCAGCAGAACGCCCGTGTCCTGCACGGGAAAGAAGCCCTTCGGCACGATGATGTACAGGTAGACCGTGAGGATAAAGGTGGCCAGCGTGACCAGCAGAGTCGCGATCTGGTGACGCAGAACGAAGCGAACGCCCGCGGCATACTGCTCGATGACGTACTCGAAGAACTGCTCCGACTTCCTGTAGAAGACGTTGCGTTTTTCCGGCGGGGTGTGCCGCAGCAGCTTTGCCGACATCATGGGCGTCAGCGTGAGCGAAACAACGGCCGAGACCAGGATCGTCACCGCCAGCGTGACCGCAAACTCGCGAAACAGCCGGCCGACAATATCGCCCATAAACAGCAGGGGAATCAGAACGGCGATCAGCGACACGGTCAGCGACAGGATGGTGAAGCCTATCTGCTCGGAGCCCTTGAGCGCGGCGTCCAGCGGCGAATCGCCCATCTCCAGGTAGCGATCGATGTTTTCGATCATGACGATCGCATCGTCGACCACGAATCCGGTCGAGATCGTCAGAGCCATCAGGCTCAGGTTGTTGAGCGAGTAGCCCAGCAGGTACATGATGCCGAAGGTGCCGACGATCGACAGCGGCACGGCCACCGCCGGGATGATCGTGGCGCGCAGGGATCGGAGAAACAGGAAGATCACCATCACCACCAGGCCGATGGTGAGCACAAGTTCGAACTCGACATCCTTGACGGAGGCGCGGATGGTATTGGTGCGGTCGGTCAGGACCTCGAGATTGACGTCCGCGGGCAGCGTGGTGCGAAGCTGCGGCAGGAGCTTGGTGACTTCATCGACAACGCCGATGATGTTGGCTCCGGGCTGCCGCTGGATATTGATGATGACCGCCGGCTCAAGCGCCGCCGGGCGGGCGGGCTCGGTTTTGGTCGCGGGCTGCGCGGCCGTTCCCATCCACGCGGCCTGGTACAGATTTTCGGCGGAGTCCACCGCGCTGGCCACGTCCGCCAGCCGCACCGGAGAGCCGTTCCGGTACGCGATAATCACATCGCTGTACTGCTTGCTCGTCAGCAGCTGGTCGTTCGCGCCGATGGTGTACGCCTGGTGAGTGCCGTTCAGGCTGCCCTTGGCCTGGTCCACGTTGGCCGTACCCAGCGCGGTGCGCACATCCTCGAGCGACAGGCCGTAGTTCGCCAGCGCGGTGGGGTTGGCCTGGATGCGAACCGCGGGCTTCTGGCCGCCGTTGATCGAGACCAGGCCGACACCGGAGAGCTGAGAGATCTTCTGCGCCAGCAGGGTGTCGGCAATGTCTTCCACCTTTGGCAGCTGCAGGGTGCCGCTGGTCAGCGCCAGGGTCATGATGGGCGCGTCCGCCGGGTTGACCTTGCTGTATACCGGCGGATTCGGCAGGTCCTTTGGCAGGTAGCTCGTAGCCGCGTTAATGGCGGCCTGAACGTCCTGCTGGGCGACATCGATGGACTCGGCGAGCGAGAACTGCAGCGTCACCACGCTGCCACCGCCGGAGGAGGTCGACGTCATCTGGGCGAGCCCGGGAATCTGCCCGAACTGGCGTTCCAGGGGAGCCGTTACCGAAGAGGACATCACCTCCGGGCTGGCGCCGGGGTAGAAGGTCATGACCTGGATGGTGGGGTAATCCACCTGCGGAAGCGCGGAGACCGGCAGTTGCAGATAGGCCACGGCGCCGGCCAGCAAAATGGCCACCATCAGCAGCGAGGTGGCCACCGGCCTGAGGATAAATGGCCGCGACGGGCTCACGGCTGGTGACCTCCGCCACTGCCGCCGGCCGGAGCGGTGCGCGCCCGGGAGTGCGCCCCCACTGTTTGCGGCGGACCCGAGGCGGTGCCGGGCAGGTTCGCCGACCCGTTGCCGGCCGATCCGGAGACGTTGGACTTCACCGCGCGCGGCAGCACACGGGAGCCGGCACGCAACTTCTCCTGGCCGTCGATGACGACCTGGTCGCCGGGGTTGACGCCCGAAGCCAGGATTACCTGCGAGCCCTCGGTCACATCGACTTTGACCGGCCGGGCCTCGACAAAGAAGTGCGGCTGATTGCGGGCGGCTGCGGGTTCAGCCGCGTCCTTGTCCTTGCCGGCTGGCGCCTCCGGCCCGGCCGCCGCCTTCTCGTTGGCACGCTCCTGGCCGGCCGGAGGGTCGCCGGGATGCACGACGTAGACGAAGTTCCCATCGGAGCCGGTCTGGATGGCCGCGGCCGGAACCACGATCGAGTTGGGCCGCTGCTGCAGCACCAGGCGGACGTTGACGAACTGATTGGGAAACAGCGCGCCGTCACGGTTCTCAAAGACCGCCTTGCCCTTGTCGGTGCCGGTCGTCACGTCGATCTGGTTGTCAAGCGTCAGCAGGCTGCCGGTGGCAAGGTGGGTCGTCTCGGATCGGTCGTAGGCCTCGACGGGCAGGTGCTTTCCCGCACGAATCATCTGGATGACGTCCGGAAGCTGATCCTCCGGCAGCGTAAAGATGACGGAGATGGGCTGGACCTGGGTGACGACGATCAGGCCGCCGGTGTCGGAGGCGTGCACGACGTTGCCAGGATCGACCAGGCGAAGTCCCGCCACGCCGTTGATGGGCGACGTGATGCGGGTATACGCCAGGTTCACGCGCGCTGCCTGGATGGCGGCCTCATCAGCCTGGATGGCGCCGGTGGCCTGGCCCGCGGTCGAAACCTGGCCCTGTTGACTTTCCTTGGAGACGACCCCTGCCTTGAACAGGGCGGTATACCGTGCCGCCTGGGCATCGGCGTTCCTGGCGTTGGCTTGATCCTTCGTCAGCTGCCCCTGGGCTTGGGCGAGCGCGGCCTGGTAGGGCCTGGGATCGATCTCCATCAGCAGCTGCCCCTGGCGCACCGCCTGCCCTTCGCGCACAAGAACGCGCATCAACTGCCCGTCCACACGCGATCGGATGGTAACCGTGTTGTATGCGGTCACGGTTCCGAGCGCCGAAAGATAGATGGGCATGGTGCGCGACTGCACCGGCGTGGTCAGCACCGGCACTGGGCGGTCGGCGGCTGCTGCGGAGCGTTGCCCCTCCGCGGCCGCCTTCTGCGTGTTGCCGCGGATGCGCCACACCGCAAAGGCGACCGCGAGGGCGATCAGCAGAAAGATGATCCATTTGCGGGCGGCGCCCCCGCCGCGGCTGGGCGGAGACAGGTCCTCCGATGGCGGTGGAAGAGCCCGATGGGGATCGGGGGCGACCGTTTCGGGGTGAATCTCGGGTTCGGTCGTCGGTCCTGACGCCATCGTTTCCTGTCCTTGTTACCTGTGGGCGGCCTTTACCCGATTCGTTGTATCGGTTTAGCAACCAAGATAAAGGATAATGACGGGTAGGTGTGGCACCGAGTTTCATGGTGCGGTACCGGCAGGCCGGTCCGCACGTCTCCTGAGACGCCGGTCCGCCCCACGCAGGTTCATGGAAGCAAGGAGGTTCAGCCGTTGTCCACAACCGAGGTTTTGCCGGAGACCGGCGCCGGGGTCCCCCTGTGTGTGGACCTGGACGGGACGCTGGTCAAGTCCGATACGCTGGTGGACTCCGCCCTGGCACTGGCGCGGCAGCGTCCCCGTGAGCTTCTGCGGCTGCCCGGCTGGCTGGCCGGGGGCAAGGCGTCGCTCAAACAGCACATCACGGCAGCCGTCGAGCTTGACGTGGTGCACCTGCCCTATAACCAGCAGCTGTTGCACTACCTCGAAGAGCAGCACGCCGCCGGACGGCAGATCTTTCTCGCAACCGCCGCCGATCGGGTTCTGGCCGAGCGCATCGCGGCTCATCTGAAGATCTTCTCCGGCGTCCTTGCCTCGGACGGCGAAACCAATCTGGCCGGCGGCAACAAGCTGCAGGCGTTTCGGCAACGTTTCGGCGAGCGCTTCTGCTACATCGGCAACGCCTCCCCGGACGTGTCGCTGCTGAGCGCCTGCGCGGAGAGCCAGACCGGCCCCATGGTGGCCAACCCCACGCGCGGTCTGCGCTCGGGTCTCCGGCGCGCCGGCGTCACACCTGAGCGCACCTTTCATGAGAGCAGCTCAGGTCTTATGGCCTGGCTGAAGGCCATACGTCTGCACCAGTGGTCGAAGAACGTGCTCATCTTTCTTCCTCTGCTGCTGGCCCACGGTCGGTCGCTGGGGCAGATCGCCGGTGGCATTGTGGCGTTCCTGAGCTTCGGTCTGTGCGCTTCGGCGACGTACATTATCAACGATCTTCTGGATATTGAGTCGGACCGGCAGCACCCGCGCAAGCGCCGCCGACCCTTCGCCTCGGGCGATCTTTCGGCGCTGTCCGGCGTCGCCGTGGTTCTGCTCTTCTTTGCGCTTTCCGCGGCGCTGGCTTTTGCCCTGCCGCGAGTCTTCGCAGCGCTCTCGCCCAACTACCGGCTGCCCGAACCGTACCGCTTCGCGGAGTGGCTGGCGGTCTACACCGTATGCACGCTGGCCTACTCGCTGCGGCTGAAGCGGGCAACGCTTGTGGACGTCATTACACTCTCCGGCCTGTACACCATCCGCATCCTGGCCGGAGCGGCCGCGACCGGCGTCTTTATCTCCACCTGGATGGCCAGCTTTTCGATCTTCTTCTTCCTGTCGCTTGCCTTTGTGAAGCGTTTTGCGGAGCTTGAAGCCCTGCGCCAGCGCGGTGGGGTGGCGGCCAGCGGAAGGGGCTATCAGGTCTTCGACATCGAGCAGCTACGCTCCTTCGGATCGGCCTCGGGCTATGCCTCGGTGGTCGTGCTGACGCTCTATATCTCCACGCTGGACGCGGCGCAGCTCTACCGCCACACCCACCGCCTGTGGCTGCTGGTGCCGGTGCTTCTGCTGTGGATCAGCCGGCTGTGGCTGCTGGCCTCGCGTGGGCAGCTCGATGAAGACCCGGTCGTCTATGCCATCACCGACCGCCGGAGTCTGGCGCTGGGGGCGATCGTCGTTCTGATCGTGTTTTCGGCACTGTAGACCCGTCCGGTTTACCCTGAGAGTGCCGTGACACCTGACACCATTTCCCACCTGGAGAGTTTCGACGAGGAAACACTCGACCGGGCCTTTGCCACCCTCACCGGTGAGGTTCGCGACGAAGCTGCGGGGCTGCGGTCGACGGAGGCTCGCGAGAGCTTTCGGCTGCACTGGCTGGGCCGCAAGGGCGGACGCCTGAAGCAGGTGAGTGATGCCTGGCTGAAAGGGGCGCCGGCCGAGGCCCGCAGACCGCTGGGCATGCGCTTCAACCAGCTGAAGACTGTGATCGAAGCGGCGCTCGAGGCTCCTCCGGCTGCCGCCGGGGTGATCCCGGGGGTGTCGCGCGGGCTGGACCTGACGCTGCCCGGAAGCGCCCCTCGCCCTGGAACGCCACACCCGCTGATCGAGACCATGCACGCGGTCGTGAAGGTCTTTGAAGAGCTCGGCTACTCCGTCAACCTGGGGCCGCAGGTCGAGACCGACTTCTATAACTTCGAGGCGCTCAACTTCCCGCCCAACCACCCGGCGCGCGACACCCAGGACACCCTTCTGGTGGCCGGGCAGGCCGCAAAACCCAGCCGCGACCGCCTGCTGCTGCGCACCCACACCTCGCCTGTGCAGATCCGCACCATGGTGGCGCAGGCACCGCCCGTGCGCATCGTCATCCCGGGCAAGGTGCACCGCAACGACGCCGCGGACGCCACCCACTCGCCCATCTTTCACCAGGTGGAGGGCCTCTGCGTCGACACGAATATCACCTTTTCCGACCTGAAAGGCACGCTCGACCACGCCATGAAGGCGCTCTTCGGCCAAGACGTCAAGACGCGCTTCTTTCCCTCGTTCTTTCCGTTCACGGAGCCGTCTGCCGACGTGCAGATCTCCTGCATCTTCTGCGGTGGCGCGGGCTGCCGCAAGTGCAAAGGCTCCGGCTGGATCGAGCTGCTGGGCTGCGGCATGGTGGACCCGGCAGTGTTTGCGGCAGTCACGGCCGAACGCCGCCGGCTCGGCTTTGACCCGGCCCCGTACGACCCGGCGCGGGTCAGCGGCTTCGCCTTCGGCATGGGCGTCGAGCGCATCGCCATGATCCTCCACGGTGTCTCGGATATCGGGCTTTTCTTCTCCGGAGACATGCGGTTTTTGGAGCAGTTCGCGTGAAGTATAGGGAAATTAGCTGAGTTACGAAATTTCCGTAACATCGCTAATCTCTTTATAATTCCCCTGTGAACGCTGTTCATAACCCGTATGCACCGGGTGCGGGATGGTCTCCGCCGGAGCTTGCCGGAAGGACCCCCCTGCGCGAGCAGGTCGGGGTCTCCCTGGAGCGCCTGCGGGAGGGCCGGCCGGCTAAAAGCGTGTTGATGGTCGGACTTCGCGGCGTTGGCAAGACCGTTCTGCTCGATCAGATGCGAAACGATGCCGAGACCGCGGGTTGCTTCACGGTGCGGGCCGAAACGCCGGAGAACCGGTCGCTGCCCGCGCTTCTGGCTCCGCAGCTGCGCTCGGCTCTTCTGCGTCTCAGCCGGTCCGCCGCCGGGAAGGAGGTCGCCGAGCGCGGACTTCGCGCGCTGGCCGGATTTGCCCGGACTCTGAAGCTCAAGTATCACGACATCGAAGTGGGATTTGATGCGGAGCCCGAGGCGGGGCTAGCCGACAATGGGGATTTGGAGCTCGATCTGTCTACCCTTCTCGAGCAGGTCGGCCGCGCCGCGCAGCAGGCCCATACCGTGGTGGTGCTGTTTCTCGACGAGTTGCAGTACCTCCCGCACGAGCAGTTTGCCGCGCTCATCTCGGCCCTGCACCGGTGTGCGCAGAGCAGGCTTCCGGTGACCGTGGTCGGAGCCGGTCTGCCGCAGCTCCGGGCCATTGCGGGCAATGCCAAATCCTATGCGGAGCGGCTCTTTGACTTTCCCATGATCGGTGCGCTCGATGACTCCGCGGCTCGCCTCGCGCTGGAAAAGCCGGCCCGCGACGAAGGTGTCAGCTTCACCGTCGCCGCCCTGGACCGGATTCTGGCCCAGACGCACGGGTACCCTTACTTTCTGCAGGAATGGGGCAAGCACTCCTGGGAGGTCGCCCAGCAACGTTTGATCACGGAGGACGACGTGCAGGAGGCTTCCCGCGCGGCGATCGCCGCTCTCGATGAGAGCTTCTTCCGGGTCCGCTTCGACCGCCTCACGCCCAGGGAAAAGGTGTATCTCCGCGCAATGGCCGAGTTGGGCCCCGGTCCGCACCGCTCCGGCGATATCGCCGCCGAGCTCGACCGCCGCGTCAACAAGCTCGGTCCCGTCCGCCAGAGCCTGATCACCAAAGGCATGATCTGGAGCCCAAGCCACGGCGACACCGCCTTTACTGTGCCGCTGTTTGATGAATTTATGAAGCGCATTATGCCGGAAGCTGACTGGAGAGACGACTAGACCCCGATGAAGATTCTCACCCACTGGCTGCGCCGCTACCTGCCCACGCTGCCCGCCGACGACCGCCAGCTGGCCGAGGCGCTGACGCTGCGTGGCATCGCCGTCGAGGGCGTGCACGCACTCGGCCAGGGCAACGGCCACCTGTTCGAAATGGACATCACCACCAACCGGGTGGATGCCATGAACCACTACGGCGTCGCGCGCGAGGCGGCGACGATCTATGGCCTCGATCTGCCGCCGCTGAGGCCGGCTTTGCCCGCGCCGCATCAGGCGCCGGCGTTTCCCGTGCGCATCGCACCCGAGGCCGAGGCGCTGTGCGGCCGCTTCACGGCCCGCGTTCTCCGCGGCGTCACGATCCGGCCGAGCGCGGGCGAGGTGGCGCATGTCTTCGGTCTGCTGGGGCAGAAGATGATCTCCAATGCGGTGGATGCCTCAAACTACACCCTGCTTGGCATGGGCCACCCCACGCACGCTTTTGACCTCGACACCATTGAGGGCGGCATCGTCGTGCGGCTGGCGCGGGCCGGCGAGCGGCTGCGGCTGCTGGACGGAATGGAGCACACACTCGCGCCCGATGACCTGGTGATTGCCGACGAGCGCAAGGCACTGTCGCTGGCGGGGGTGATGGGCGGGCTTCCATCGAGCATCACGGCGACGACCAGAAACATCCTGGTGGAGTCGGCGTGGTTCGATCCGGCGGCGATCCGGCGGTCGTCGCGACGGCATCTGCTGCACACCGATGCCAGCCACCGCTTCGAGCGCGGGGCGGACTTCGAGGCGGCCGCCCTGGCGAACGATCTCGTCTCCGAGCTGATTCTGGCGAGCGGCGGCGGCTCTCTTGAGGGCGACCTGGTGGATGTGGTGGTCGCGGCGGCGGCCGAACGCACGACAGGCCGGCCCTCCGTAGTGCTCCCCCTGGCCGAGGTCCACCGGCAGCTGGGATCGACGATCGAGGACACAGCCGAAGGCTCGGCGCTGACGGCGGAGCTGGTGGAGCGCTACCTCCATTCGCTGGGCTGCGGCATCACGCCGGCGATGGGCGACGGGAGCACCCGGGCGGCGCTGCACGCGCGGCGAGACGCCCTGCCGGAGGCGGTCTTTGAGGTGCAGCTGCCCTCCTGGCGGCTCGACCTGGAACGGCCCATCGACCTGACCGAGGAGATCGCCCGGGTCTTCGGCTACAACCGCTTTGCGAATACGCTGCCCGCGCCCCGGCCGGTGGTGCGCCGCGCCGGCGAAGCGGCGGAGCGTGCGGTGCGCGCGCGCCTGCTGGCAATGGGGTTTACCGAGGCGGTCTCCTCGACCTTCGCCTCCGCAGGGAGCTCGGATCGCTTCGCCCCACCGGCTCCCGGTCAGAGGCACGTCCGGCTCGAAAATCCGCTCTCGGAGGAGGCCGGCAATCTGCGCCCCTCGCTGGTGCCCGGGATGCTGGAGATGCTGGCCAACAACCTCCATCGCGACGTGACGGAGGTGCGGCTGTTTGAGCAGGGACAGGTCTTTACCGGCACCGATGCGAGCTCGGCCGCGGACGGACCGGACGCGGAGACCATCGCCGAGGTCCGCGAGCGGCCGGAGCTGGTGATCGGCCTCGCCTCGGCCGGCGGACGAGCGAGCGCGCTCTTTTCCGCCGAAGATGCGCCCGTCTTTGAGCTGAAAGGCGCCATCGAGCAGCTCGTTGGCCTTTTTGCGCCGGAGGGCGGCGCGGGGGCGCTGCAGTTTACCGCCGAGGGCGCGCCGCCCTGGCTGCAGCCGGGCCGTTCCGGGCTGGCAACGCTGCACGGCCGCAGGCTGGCGGCCTTCGGTGAGCTGGCGCGGGAAGAGGCCGAACGCCGCAAGCTTCGGCAGCCGGTGTACGTGGCCGCCATTGATCTCGAGCACCTGCTGGAGCTGCCGCTGCGACGTGTGACGGCGTCTGAGCCCTCGCGCTTCCAGGCCGCCGAGCGCGACTTCTCCTTTGTGTTCCCCGACAGCACGGTCTGGCGGACCATCGCCTCCGCCATCGAGGCACTGAGCCTGCCCGAGCTCGAGGAACTCCGTCCCGTCGAGATCTTTCGCGATCGCAAGGGAGTGTCCATTCCCGCCGGTCAGCACTCCCTTCTGCTGCGAACCGTCTTTCGCGCCGTGGACCACACCCTGCGCGAGGAGGAGATCGCGGCGGCTTCGGCTCGGATCGTCGCAGCACTGACCGCCCTTGGCGGCGTGCAGCGGGCCTGACCGCGATGCCCCTGCCGGTGCACCTCTCCTCGGAAGCCGCGATCTTTTTCGCGACCGGCGTCAGCATTGTTCTGCCGCTGGGAGCGCGGCTGGCAGGCAACGCAGCCCTGGCGCGGCGGCTCGACCTCCTGCCGCGCTTCACCTTCGGCGTCGTCTGCGTGGTAATGGCCTTTCTGCCGCAGCTCATCTTCCGCTACGCCAAGGGACCGGTGGAAGGACCAGGTGCGGGTCCGGTGTTTTTGGCGCGTGTTCTGTTCTCCGGCATGGGCAGCTTTCTGCTGGCGCGAGGCATCCTGGAGCTGCGGCGAAGGCGGCGAGAGGCTCGGAAGAAAACCAGGAACGGCGGCGAGCCGCACGTGTAGACCGAGCCGGCGCCTGCGCAGCAGACGTCCTGACAGCGGCTCGGGTCGCCGGTCTGGTCACTCAGCTTATTCTGCATCGCTATGCGCTCGCTGGCCGCAGTCCACAAGCTCTGTCCGGGCGGCCTTCTATACTTCTTGGAGACGGGAGACAGACGACCCATGGGAACACCCGAGACGGCCATTCCGGACGAGTTTGAGGCTCTGGAAGAACGTGTGATGCGTGCAGTCGAGACCGTTCGCCGGGAGCGTGAGGCGCGCGCCGCCGCCGAAGCCGAGACCGCCGATCTGCGGCAGCGGGTAAAGGAGCAGGCAGGCACGATCGAGACCTGCGAACGCGAACGCGAGGCCGCCGCCGAAAGAACACAGGCCACAGAAGACGAGCTGGTAACGCTGCGCAACGAGCGCAACGAGGTGCGGCAACGGATTGAAAAGATGCTGCACCAGATGGATGAGCTGGTCTAGACAGACTCCAGCACAAGGGCGGATCTGCCCAGGGCACGCAGCGCCGGAGCGGGGAACGGAGAGGGAGCACATCGAGATGGCGAACGAACCCAGGCACCACCAAAGTGTTCCCTCGGCCGTGCCGACTGCGGCCGCCGCGGTCTCGGTGGACATCTACGACCAGGTCTACCATCTGCAAGGCACGGATGCGGTCTATCTCGAGCGCCTGGCGCAGGTCGTCGACGGAAAGATGCGGGCGGTGGCTTCGCAGGGCAACACGGTGGATTCGCTTCGCGTGGCGGTGCTGGCCGCGCTCAATCTGGCGGACGAGCTGCACATGGCTCGAGCCCGCAACGAGGCCCTGCGGTTATCACAAAGCGCGCTGCGGTCGCGAACCGGATCGCTCTCCGGGCTGCTGGATGAGGTGCTGGACGACAGGCGCGCGGGGTAGAGCGGTTTACCTGCGGGTGTAGTCCTGAATTTCTATGTCGGGCCTTCAGCCCTAACAGTGTTGATGGATCGCTACCTGGGGCTTGCGCCCCCGGCTATGATGTGTCGGGCCTTCAGCCCGAGATCCGAGAGCTACACCTCGATGCAAACAGGTTTAGGCAATCTCTGATCAAGTCCGCTTGTAGAAGAGTCATGCTCTTTGTTGTCATTCCCGCAGGGAATCTGCGCTCTTTTCCGCGACAGTCATTCAGAGGCTCCCCAGGTCAAGCCGGCCCAATGTCCGGGACGCAAGGAGGCCGTTTGCCGTCCTCCTTCGCATCTCTCCCCGAGCTCGCCACCGACCTACTGCCCCGGCGGCGCAAAGTCGCGCAGACGCTCGACCGTTTTGGCATCAAGCGACTGCAGAAGCGCCACCAAGAGATCGACCGTCTGGTCGAAGTCGCGGCGGTTCACGATGCCGTTGTGCGAGTGGGTGTAGCGCACCGGAACCACCATGTTGACGGTGGGTGCGCCGCCGGCTCCGAGCTGCATCTCGGCTGAATCGTCGCCATAGCCCTGCACCAGGTCCAGCTGCAGCGGCAGCTGCTTGGCCGCAGCGGTCTCTTTTACCAGCTTCACCAGCTTGCGGCTGGCGATGGTCGAAGAGTCGTACAGAAAGATGCCCGGGCCGCCGCCCAGCTTCGCCTGCGTCTCCTCCGGACGGTCGCCGGGCACGTCTCCGGTGATGCCACCCTCCAGCGCCAGACCGATCTCCGGCTTGACCAGAGCGGTGGCTGCGCGCGCGCCTCGCAGGCCAACCTCCTCCTGCACCGTGGCCACGTAGAAGATCTGATTGGGGTGCGGCAGCTTGGCGGTCCGGCGCATGGCCTCCACCAGAACCGCACATCCGATGCGATCGTCCCAGGTCTTGCCCAGGTAGTTGCCGGTGCCGTTCATATCCACAAAGGGTGAGTCCGGCACCACGGGGTCGCCCGGCTCGAGCCCCAGCGCGGCGACCGCGGCGGCGTCTTTCGCGCCCACATCCAGAAAAACGGAGTTCCGCGGAAAGACCTTGCCGCGCTCATCGGCTGGCAGAACGTGGATGTCGCGGATACCGGTGATCGCGTGCACCGGTCCCTTGGAGCCGAGGATGATCCAGCGCTGATCGACCAGCGCCTGGTCGAGCCAGCCGCCAAGCATCTGCATGGTGAGAAATCCGTTGGGAGTGATGCGCCGCACCATCCCACCGAGTTCGTCCATGTGGGCGTCCACCATGATGCGCGGACCGGAGTTGCCCTGCTGCGCGATGACGGAGCCGATGCCGTCGTAGCGGATGGGCTCGGTTGCGAGCGGCTTCATCTCGCCCACCATGATCGCGCGCACCGCGTCTTCGGCGCCGGGCGGGCCGGGCGCATCGGAAAGCCGCTGCAACAGCTGCTCGGTCCGGTCAGGGGCAGAGCTCTGGGCTAACTCGGGAGCGGCCGGCAGAAGCAACAACAATGCGGCGGCTGCGGCGGCCAGGCCGGAGCGGAGAGACGAGCTGATGGGCATGGGCGCAGCTTATCATCCCTCCCCCTTGGTTTTTCTTTCTCCCTCCGGAGTTCCCGTGGGAGGAGGGCAGCGACTCGGGCATACTAGAACGCATGGTGCGACCGTGTTTTCTCGTGGTGGATCAGGAGTTTGTCGGCAATATCTCCACGCGCAAGCTGGTGATCGAGACCGCGAAGTTCAATGTCCTCACCGCCTACAGCAGCGACGAGGCGGTCGAGCTGTTGCGGCTCTACCCGGCCGTGAGCGGTGTGGTGCTGGATGCGCGCATGCCCGACATGCCCTGCGACGAGTTGGTGCGGCGGCTGAAGAAGCTCGATGCTCGCATGCCGGTGATCGCGGTCGCGGCCCCCGGCAGCCCGTTCTGCGCCGGCGCGGACTACCACCTGAACTCCTTCGATCCGCGACGCCTGCTCGAGTGCCTGGAGAACCTCGAACCGAAGGCGACCGAGGAGATCGAACGGCGCAATGAAGAGCTGGACCTCAGCGACCGAAGCTAGGGCGGTCTGCAGGTAGAGGGTAGCTCCCGGTTTTTAGGGCTGGAAGCCCGACAGATAATAGCCTGGGGCGCAAAGCCCCAGGTCTCGCCATAACGGGCTTTAGGGCTGAAGGCCCGACACCTCAGTTCAGGACTACACCTGCAGGTCTTCTGCCTTAGCTTGCCTCGGAGCCCGAGGGCACGCGTCCGGGGGTGTTCGCCACCGCAGCAGCCGCCCGCACCACCGGAGCCAGCCGGCTGCCCAGCAGATGCGTGGCCGCGATCAGCTTGCCATGCGGCAGTGCGGCCACGCTCATCTGAAACGAGATGTGGCTGATGCCGCCGAGCGCCTCGCTCATGCGCAGCAGCTTGCTGGCGGTGGTCTCCGGATTGCCGACGAGCAGTGCTCCGGTGGGCCCAAGCAGAGCATCGAACTGCCGCCGCGTGACCGGCGGCCAGCCCCGCTCGCGGCCAATCTCGGAGAACGTTCGGGCATAGCCGGAGAAGAAGTCGTCCGCGGCGGCCTGGTCGGTCTCGGCGATGTAGCCGAGCGCGTGGACGCCGACTGCGAGCTGTTCCGGGGCAAAGCCGGCGCGGCGGCCGGCCTCACGGTAGAGATCGATGAGCGGGCGGAAGCGGTGGGGCTCACCGCCGATGATCGCCACCATCAGCGGCAGACCGAGCGAACCCGCGCGCGCAAAGGAGGCCGGTGTGCCGCCCACCCCGAGCCAGATGGGCAGCGGACTCTGCAGCGGCCGCGGAAAGACGCCCTGCCCGGTGAGCGCGGGGCGATGCCGGCCCGACCAGTGGGGGTGCGCATCCTCGCGCAGCGTCAGCAGCAGGTCGAGCTTCTCGGCGAAGAGCTCGTCGTAGTCCTCGAGCTTGAGCCCAAACAGCGGGAAGGACTCGATGAAGGAGCCGCGGCCCACGATCATCTCCGCGCGGCCGCCGGAGAGGAGATCGAGCGTGGCGAACTGCTGAAAGACGCGCACCGGGTCGGCCGCCGAGAGCACCGTGACGGCGCTCGACAGCCGAATGCGGCTGGTGCGCGCGGCGGCCGCGGCCAGAATCAATGTTGGCGCGGAGTCGAGGTACTCAGCACGGTGGTGCTCGCCCAGGCCAAAGACATCGAGCCCCGCCTGGTCGGCCGCGGCGATCTCTTCGAGCAGGTTCCGCATGCGCTCGGCTGGGTTGGGCGTCACACCGGTGACGGGGTCCGGGACGATGGCGGCAAAGCTGTCGATGCCGATCTGCATCTGGGTGTGTCTCCTCCTGAATCTGAACGACAGATGTACCCCGGAGCGTTTCGACTCACGCGCTCAACAGCCGTTGGATGCTGAGAGGGTTGGGCCGAAGGTGGATAGCGCGGGCCTTCGCTCCGTGACGAAGGGTCCCTGCAGCTTTTCCGCAAGCCGGCTGAGGCGACGAAGATGCCCTGGTCCGCGGCCGTCATGGACAAAGTGAGAAATCCCCTCCTGTTCAGTTAACCTGCGGTTGGAAACTTTCTTCCACGATTTCTACTGAAAGCGGGATAGGATGTCCCGAATTGTCTTCTATCGTGAGCGAAGTTATATTGTTGATCTTGACTTTGGAGAGCCAAGCCTGAAGTGACCTGAGGAATTGGGGCGGCAGCGATTGCAACCATCTCGTGTCGCGCGTGTAGAGCGCAAGCGAAGCCTCGTCGTTCTTAGCGGCGTCCTGGTTTAGCGCGGCAAAGATCGCGGAAGGCTTCTGTGCGTTGGTATCCACCCAGAGCAGCCCCTTTAGCTCGCCCACACCTGGAACAGAGGCAGCTAGGGTGACATATCGCCTGGATTCGACCTGCACGGGTTTTGGCGGCCCACTGAGGGCGACCAGGGCGTTGTCGGGAAGGATTTTCTTCGGGTCGTAGAAGTCGGCATGGACATGCGGCAAGCTCCGTCGCAGCAGGCCTGGTAGCCTCGAATCCCAGCGCACCTGATTTGTCGATTTGCCGTCGTACGAAAGCAACCAGGATGCACTGTCCTTGGAACTTTCCGCGCGAAGGACGTATGCAGCGCCATGGTAAGGAGGTAAAGCGAACATAGATAGATCGATCTTTCTGTTGCGCCGAGACGGTGCATGTTCCGCCCCGTGGTGAGCGGCCGGTCAGGCCTGCGCCATGGCCGGCAAAATCTCTTCGACATCCACCCACTGTGTGGGGTAGTGGCCGGTGTAGCAGGCCGTGCAGAAGCTCGCCGGGGAGAGGCCCCGCGCGGGCTCGCCGGTGGTGCAGGCGTGGGTGAGGCCGACCAGCGACAGGTAGGCGAGCGAATCGGCCTCGATGAACTGCCGCACCTGTTCGATGGAGTTGTTGGCGGCGATCAGGTCCTTCTTCGAGGGCGTGTCGACCCCATAGAAACAAGGGGAAACGGTGGGCGGGCAGGAGATGCGCAGGTGCACCTCGCGGGCTCCGGCGGCCCTCACCATGCGGACGATCTTGCGCGAGGTGGTGCCGCGGATGATGGAGTCGTCGATCAGGATGACGCGCTTGCCTTCGAGAAGGTTGCGCACCGGGTTGAGCTTCATGCGCACGCCGAAGTCGCGCACGCGCTGCTCCGGCTGGATAAAGGTGCGGCCGACGTAGTGGTTGCGGATGAGGCCGAAGTTAAACGGGATACCGCTTTCGGCCGCGTAGCCGAGCGCGGCGGTGACGCCGGAGTCGGGCACGGGAACGACCAGGTCGGCGGGCACGGGGCTCTCGCGCGCCAGTTGCCGGCCCATCTCGTCGCGCGAGCGCTGGACGGGTCTTCCGTAGATGCGGGAGTCGGGCCGCGCGAAGTAGACGTGCTCGAAGATGCAGGAGGCCTGCGGGGTCGATTCGGGCGCGAAGCGGCGGCTGGTGACGCCATCCTCCGACACCATGATCAGTTCGCCCGGCTCGACGTCGCGCTCGTAGCGCGCGTGCAGCAGATCGAAGGCGCAGGTCTCGGAGGCGAAGACAAAGGTGTCCGGCTCGCCGTTCACGCCGGGGATGCGGCCCATCGAGAGCGGCCGGAAGCCGTGCGGGTCGCGCGCGGCAAAGATGCGGTTGCGCGTCATCATGACGATCGAAAACGCGCCGTCGACCTGCGCGAGCGAATCGGCAATGCAGTCCACCAGCGTCGAGCAGGGCGAGTGCGCGATGAGCTGGATGATGATCTCGGAGTCGGAGGTCGTCTGGAAGACGGCGCCGTCCTGCTCCAGCCGCGTTCGAGAGTTGCCAAGATTGACCAGGTTGCCGTTGTGCGCGATGGCGAGGAGGCCCTTGGTGGATTCGACCTTGATCGGCTGCGCGTTGAGCAGCGCGGAGTCGCCGGTCGTCGAGTAGCGCGTGTGGCCGATGGCAAGCCTGCCGGGCAGCCGCGCGAGGACGGGATCGGTGAAGATCTCGCTCACCAGGCCCATGCCCTTCATGTCGGTGATCTGCTCGCCGTCGGAGGTGGCGATGCCGGCCGACTCCTGCCCGCGATGCTGCAGCGCATACAGTCCCCAGTAGGTGAGGCGCGCGGCGTCGGCGTGGTTGTAGATGGCCATGACGCCGCACTCTTCGCGAAGCTTGTCGAAGGTCTCGTTGGCGGGGGTGAGGTCTCCGGCAAGCTGATCCTGAAGGAGGGAGACGGGACGAAGGTCAGGCTCAATGCGACGTTTGAACTCGGGCGCGACGTCGTGCAGGTCGATGAGATCGACGAAATAGGGCAGATCGGATTGCAGGAAGTCTTCTTTCAGGTCGAGATAGACATCAAGGGAAAGGCGTTCTGAACCGGCGATAGCCAGATCCAAATCGGAACGGCGCCGTGCGCGATTCTTCGCACGCGAGCCGAAGATCCATACAGCGCGACCGGGAATACGCGCCTGAAGGATATCGAGAACAATTCGGGCTTCGTATGGGGCGATCGCGATAGTGGAGGTATTGATCACTGAGCTAGTTTCTCCTGCAGTTTGGAGAGCAGGTGAACTACGTCACGTTCGAATTCTGGAATGATTTCTGCGACGGCCTCCGCCTTTTCACGGTCATACGTGTGACTTGTTAGGTTCCTCGCATGGCGGAACGCCTTCCACCTAGCAAAAGGCGAAAGAAGGAGTTGATGCTCGTCAGCGACCCGGATGAGCTCTTCAAAGACACTCAGGTCGTGCTTGTCAGGAGTGGAATCGCGTTCTCTCAGGTAGCGCGTCATCATCAGGAGAGCCAAACCGTAGTTATATTCGAAGGCCTGAATGAGGCCCCTTTGCATGAGGAGGCGCAGCGGCTCTGACAATTGATCCCTGGACTCATCCATTAGCCTGAGTGACTCGGTGAGTGTGCCAACGGCTTGGACCATGGGGTTGAGATTGATCATGCGGTGACGACCTCGGCCGCTAGCTGGGATTCGAGGGTTTGGGAGAAGGCGGATTTCAGGTCGGCGAGGGACGACTCGATTTTAGTTCGGTTGTACTGGATGCTTATTTTCTGCTCGGATACCGTCCGGCCGATCTCGACGGCAATCATTGAGTTTCCAACCCGATTCAACACGGCTTGAACGTTAACGGGATCAACCGACAGCACAACCTGCGATCCATATTCCGCAAAGAGAACTAACGCATGTGGAAGTCTCTGACCGGACATGGGTGAGCGTAAATGCTTTTCGTCGATGTCGCTTAGGTCGACATCCGCTCCGACACCATTGGAGATGACGGCGCGTGCAACTGCAACAGCGAACCCACCGTCACTCACATCGCATGCCGATTGGATTAGGCCTGCCTGAGAAAAATAGGCAAGGTGATGCTGTAGCGAGAGGGCGTTGTCCTCGACGTCGATGTCGGGCGGCGCGCCCCATTGCTCATCCAAGATGACCTGGGCGTAAGTCGAAGAACCAAATGCTGAAAGATTGCGATGAGGTATGAGCGACGCCATCCCCGAAAGCAGAATAATGGCGTCGCCCTCGCGCTGAAAGCTGTTCGGCACAGCTCTGGTGACGTCTTCCAAAATGCCGACCACTCCGATCACCGGCGTGGGATAGATGCCTTCGCCGCGGGTCTCGTTATAGAGCGAGACGTTGCCGCCGGTGACCGGCGTGCCCAGCGCGGTGCAGGCCTCGGCGATGCCGTCGATGGCCTCTGAGAGCTGCGCCATGATCTCGGGCTTCTCGGGGTTGCCGAAGTTGAGGCAGTTCGTCGCGGCGACCGGGGTCGCGCCCGTGCAGGCGACCTTGCGGGCGGCCTCCGCCACCGCGTGCATGGCGCCGAGTTTGGGGTCGAGATAGCACCAGCGGCCGTTGCCGGCCAGCGCCATGGCCAGGCCGCGCTCGCGGCGCGTGCCGTCCGCGCCCACTGTCCCCGTTCCCTTGATCCGAATCAACCCCGCCTCATACCCCGGGCCCTGCACGGTGTTGGTCTGCACCATGGAGTCGTACTGCTCGTAGATGTATCGCTTGTCGCAGAGGTTGGGGCTCGCAAGCAGCTTCAGGAGGTCGGCGGTGGAGTCGCGCGGCTTTTGTAACTCCTGCAGCACCCAATCCGGAGGGTCGCGCGGCACCGGCGGAGTCCAGGTGCCGACCGGCCGGTGGTAGAGCGGCGCGTCCTCCGTAAGGGCTTTGTTGGGGATCTCGGCGACCAGGAGGCCGTGGTGGTGCACGCGCATGACGTCATCCGCGGTGACAAGGCCCACCTCCGCGCAGTCCAGGCCCCATTTTTCAAAAACGGCCAGCACCTCGTGCTCGCGGCCTCTTTCGGCGACCAGCAGCATGCGCTCCTGCGACTCCGACAGCATGGTCTCGTAGCTCGTCATGCCCGACTCGCGCTGGGGCACGCGGTCGAGCTCGATCGAGACCCCGAGCTCGCCGCGCGCGCCCATCTCGCAGGTGGAGCAGGTCAGACCGGCGGCGCCCATGTCCTGAATGCCCAGCACCGCGCCCGTCTTCATGACTTCGAGGCAGGCCTCGAGCAGCAGCTTTTCGAGGAACGGATCGCCCATCTGCACGTTGGGCCGCTTCTGTTCGGAGCCCTCGGTGAACTCCTCCGACGCCATGGTCGCGCCGTGGATGCCGTCGCGACCCGTCTTCGCGCCGACATAGAAGACGGGATTTCCAACGCCCGTCGCCTTCGCATAAAAGATCTCGTCGGTGCGCACCAGGCCGAGCGCAAAGGCGTTTAGCAGCGGATTGCCGGAGTAGCACGGCTCAAAGCGCGTTTCGCCGCCGACATTCGGCACGCCGAAGCAGTTGCCGTAGCCCGCCACGCCGGCGACGACGCCGTTGGCGACCTGATGATTTCTGTTGCGGAGCTTCTCGTCGGGCTCGCCCTCATCGGTCAGTGGACCGAAGCGTAGCGAGTCCATCACCGCAAGGGGCCTGGCGCCCATGGTGAAGATGTCGCGCAGGATGCCGCCGACGCCGGTGGCCGCGCCCTGATAGGGCTCGATGTAGGAGGGGTGGTTGTGCGACTCGATCTTGAAGGCGCACGCCCACCCGTCGCCCACGTCGATGATGCCCGCGTTCTCGCCCGGTCCCTGAACGACGGAGCCGGGACCTTCGGAGCGCGGTCCTTTGGTTGGCAGGCGCTTCAGGTGCACGCGCGAGCTCTTGTAGGAGCAGTGCTCCGACCACATGACGGAAAAGATGCCGAGCTCGGTGAGCGAGGGCACGCGGCCCAGCACCCGCTCAATGCGCCCGTACTCCTCGGGGGTGATGCTGTGCTGCTTCAATAGCGCCGGGGTGATGATGCACGGCTCCGGCGTCTGCTTGGGGTCGGAGGGCGGCGACGGGTCGGGCTGATTGGGCATGGCTCGCGTCCTTCGATTGTCGCACGCGAGGCCTCTGTCGCCCGGGTGGGAAGATGAGGTCTCGCTCCGTCCCGAGCCCATCCGCCCCGGCGTCTCAGGCGGGTCCTGGACGGGATGGCGCCACCTCGCTCCGGACGTAACCCGGGGATAGCCGGAGTGGTATCCGGACTGCCGCTGCCGGCGCGCGGAGCATCGACCATGCCGGGCGGATGCGCGCGGTCGGCCTCCGCGGCCGCTTCTGGCTGCTCGAACGGGAGAACCGTTCCTTCCCCTCTCACGCAAAGAGAGACGCGCCCCCGAGCGATTTGCCGGGAACTCCGGGAGCGGGGAGCCTTCGGCAGCGTCGTATCCCTGTGGACACGACAACAAGCGGCACGCGGCGTGCGTTGCACCAGACCAGCTGCGGCACAGGGGAACAGACCCTGATCTTCTTGCACTTCCTAGGCGGCAGCGGGCGGGAGTGGACCGGTGTCACCGATCGCCTGCAGGATCAGTTCCGCTGCGTAGCGCTGGACCTGCCGGGCTTTGGCGAATCGGCGGATCTGCCCGGCTACAGCGTCGCCGAGATGGCCGATGCGGTGGAGCGCGCCCTCGGTTCGCTTGCCCCGGAGCGCTGGCTGCTGGTGGGCCACAGCATGGGCGCCAAGGTGGCGACGGTGCTTGCCCGGCGGCTCGCCAACGCCGCCGCCACCGATGGACCGGTGTGGCGCCGCGGTCTGGAGGGCATGGTCACCGTGGCCGGGTCGCCGCCCTCGCCCGAGCCGATGGGGGAAGGGCAGCGCGCGAAGATGCTCCGCAGCCTGGGCGAGCGCCAGGCGGATGCGGCCAAGGACCATCAGGCTGCGAATCAGTTCATCCGGGACAATCTTGCGGGCGAACTGCCGACGGCGGAGTTCGGCCTGCTGACTACCGACGTTCACCGGATGAGCCGCGCGGCGTGGAATGCGTGGCTCGAGAGCGGCAGCAAGGAAGATTGGAGCGATCGAGTTGGCGTGCTGGATCTGCCGGCGCTGGTGATCGCCGGGGCCGAGGACGGTCCGCTGGGGCCCGAAGGCCAACGGCGCCTGATGCTGCCGCACCTCGGCGGGGCGGACACGGTCAAAGTCATCGCAGGGGCATCGCACCTGATGCCGGTCGAGGCGCCAGGGGAGCTGGCTGGGCTGATCCGGGAGTTTGTCGCGGGACTCAACCCCGGAGGGAGGCGCGACCAGGCCGCGCGAGCGGTGGTTCCGGACAGCTACATGGAGCTGCTCGAGAGCGATCGTGTCAGTACCATCACGCGCGCGGCACTGCTCGATCGTGCGCAGCCGGTCAGCGCGTATGAGCCGAAGGCGCTGGATCGCTCCGAACTGGAGCTGCTGCGAGCGGTGCTGGCGCGGGTGATCCCACAGCCAGGAGGCTCGGAGATCGACCTGGCCGCGCGCATGGACAAGGACCTGGCCGAGGGTCGCGGCGATGGCTGGCGCTTTGCCGATCTGCCGCCGGACGCTGAAGGTTGCCGGGCCGGTCTCCAGACGCTCGACCGGGCAGCTCGGAGCGGACACGGCAGCGACTTCGCGACGCTCGACCCGGAGCAGAAGGACGCCCTGCTCGAATGCTGTGCGGCGGGCGAACTCGGCGTGGGTCCGCTCGACGCGGGGCAGATGAAGCTCTGGTTCGAGGATCTCCGCGGTGCGGCCACGGGAGCTTACGTCGCGCATCCGGCGACGCTGGCGCGCATGGGCTACAGCGGTATCGCGGATGGCGCGAACTCGGAGCGTCTTTCCGGATTTGTGAAGCTGGGCATCGGCGCGGTCGAGCCCTGGGAGCCTGCCACAGCCGCGGACAGCAGCTTCGGCAAGGGGGATCGGGCTTGAACCTGACAGAGATGCGGGAATATCCGACGAACGAGACCATCGACGCGGTCGTCATTGGCACCGGAGCTGGCGGAGCACCGCTGCTGGCGGAGCTGGCCAGGGCAGGCCTGAGGGTGGTGGCGCTCGAGGCCGGTCGCAACTGGGATCCCGGAACGGAGTTCGCCACCGACGAGGTCGCCGCCAAGAAGATCTACTGGCTGGGCGAGCGCCTGAGCGCTGGCGACACCCCCGAGGGCTTTGGCGCCAACAACAGCGGCACCGGCGTGGGCGGCTCCACCCTGCACTGGGGCGCGTATGTGCCGCGCGCCGATCCGCGCGACCTTCGGCTACGCACGGAGTTCGGCGTGGGCGAGGACTGGCCGCTGAGCTACACCGACCTCCAGCCGTACTACGAGAGGCTGGAGCAATTTTTGGGCATCTCCGGCCCAGCCACGTACCCGTGGGAGGCCGGGCGCAGCTACCCCTTGCCGCCCGTGCCGCTGAATGCGCCCGCGCAGGCCATGCAGCGTGGCTGCGCGGCCATCGGCGTTCGCACGGCCGAGGCGCCGGTCGCGGCGGTCTCGCGCGACTACCAGCAGCCCGGGTACCCGCTGCGGCACGCCTGCGTGAACCGCGGCTACTGCCACCAGGGCTGCCGCAACGGCGCCAAGGCCAGCATGGACGTGACCTTTCTTCCGGTGGCCGTCGCCGCCGGTGCGGAGATCCGTCCCGGGGCGTTTGTCCACACCATCGAGCTCGACGCGGGTGGCCAGGTGGCTGCCGTCGTCTACCGGACGGGCGTGCACAATGGCGGACATCCGGGAGAGTTCGCCAGCGAGGGCCACGACATGCGGCAGCCATGCCGCGCCGTCTTTCTCTGCGCCGGAGCAGTCGAAACGCCGCGGCTGCTGCTGACGCAGGACGGTCACGACCGCGCCGGTCTGGCCAACGCGAGCGGGCATGTGGGGCGCAACTACATGGCGCACGTCGCCACGCAGGTGTGGGGCACGTTTGACGCGGAGATGCGTCCCAATAAGGGCTTTCCGGCGTCGCTGATCACCGAGGACATGATCCGCACCGCCGACGCCAACTTCGCCGGCGGCTACCTGGTGCAGAGCCTTGGTATCGTGCCGGTGACCTGGGCCATGCAGGTGGCGCGCGGCCGGCCGATGTGGGGAGAGCGGCTGGTCGACTATCTCGATCAGTACAACTTTGTCGCCGGCGTGGGCGTGAACGGCGACTGCCTGCCCCAGGAGGGGAACCGGCTGGAGCTTTCGGACGAGGTGGACGAACGTGGCGTGCGCAAGCCGCGCATCACCTTCTCTTACGGCGAGAACGAGCGTCGCATGAGCGAGCACTCGGTGCGACTGATGAATCGCATGTGGGAGGCGGCCGGCGCGCGCGACCTGTGGACCTACCAGCGGGCCGCCCACACCATCGGCACGTGTCGCATGGGCACCGATCCCGGCCGGTCGGTCGTCGACGCCTTCAATCGCAGCCACCAGGTGCCGAACCTGTGGATCTGCGACAACTCGGTCTTCCCCAGCGCGCTTCCGGCCAACCCGGCCCTGACCATCATGGCGCTCAGTCTGCGCACGGCGGAGCGCTTTCTGGCGGCAGGTCGCAGCTGATGGATTGACCCGCCGCCAGGGACCGGGATACACTTCTTAAGTTTGGCGCGTTGACCGTTCCAGTGGCCATCCCGCGTCAACCCAATGCTGTGGCAGCGCCCATTGCCTGCACACGCAAAAGCTGGTTCCGGCGGCGCTCCGACGAGCCCCTCGTGAGGTTAGGAAAAACATGATGTACGCAGTGATCAAGACCGGCGGCAAGCAGTACCGCGTGGCTCCGGGTGACGTGCTCCGGGTGGAGACAACGCCGCACGAGAACGGCAACGTCGAGTTCTCCGACATCCTGGCAGTAAGCGGCGAGGCCGGCAAGTTTGAACAGGAGCTGGGCGGAGCCAAGGTTCTGGCATCGGTCGTCGGCGAGGGTCGCGGCGAAAAGATTCTGGTCTTCAAACTGAAGCGCAAGAAGCAATACAAGAAGATGCAGGGTCACCGCCAGAACTACGTTGAGGTAAAGATCAACGAGATCCAGGTCAACGGGCAGAGCTTCAAGGCGCAGGCCTAGCAGCACGGGAGAGTTCAGATGGCACACAAAAAAGGTCTAGGTTCCTCCAAAAACGGCCGCGATTCGAACGCACAGCGACTCGGCGTCAAACGCTTCGGCGGACAGACGGTCACCGGCGGCTCCATTCTGGTGCGGCAGCGTGGCACACCGCTCAAGCCTGGCCTGAACGTCGGCCGTGGCAACGACGACACCCTGTTTGCCAAGATCGACGGCGTGGTCCGCTTCCAGAATCGTGGACAGCACGGCCGCTTCGTCTCGGTCGACCCCGTCCAGCAGAGTTAGCCCACATCCGCTTGCCCTGCACTCGCAGCCCTGCTTTTCAGCGGGGCTGTGAGGCGTTAACGGGGCAAGATCGGGCGCAGCTCCATTCCTACCGAACTGCTGCGACCTTGCTGTAGCTCAGCACCGCCACCGAGTCCGGCGGCAACTCCACCTGGCAGCTCGCACCGGAGCAGTGCAGGGCTCTGCTTGAGGGCACCACCCGGTCTGGTTTGGCGAAGGTGTTGCGGCTCATCGGGTCGGCTGCGTGCAGCAGCGTCAACTCGGCTCCATGCGCGTGCGGAAATCCGTTCAACACCACGGCCGTGCGAATCGCGTGCGTTCGATCGGCATTGGAAAGCTTGACGAAGATCTTCGAGCCATCCGGTGAACGGGTCGCGACCGCGTCGATGGCCTTCAGCCCCGGCTGCAACTCCGGCGACTCAAGCTCGGTATGGAGCCGGTCGGTGCCGAGGTGGTCGCCGTACATCTTCACCGCGTAGAACTCCGGCGTGCCGTAGACGCGGTCGCGGCTGGCCTGGATGATGCCGCCGACCCAGCCGTTCAGCAGGTCCGAAATTGAGTTCGCGTCAACGACGTCCCCGTCGCGCTCGAATCCGTTCATCATGCGCGAGGCGTAGACCGCGCCCTCCATCGACTGGATCACGTTCGAGCCATAGAAGAGGTTCCACTCGTTGACGATCAGCTTGATGCCGCGCCCCGGCGCATTCTGCTGGATGAGATCGCCCATGTGGCGGTAGTTGGCCTCGAAGGCTCCGGCGCGGGCCATCATGGCGTTGCGTGGGTCCGGTGCCTTGCTGTTCTTGTCAAGCGAGGTGTAGTCGTGGACCGCGAGGTACTGTATTTCCGGTCCCGCCGTCTTGAGCACGGCGGAGTTCCACTCGTCGCTGTGCGGAAAGATGCCCTCACCCACCGCGATCAGCTGAATGCTCGGGTCCACGGCTCGCATGGCACGCGCGTAGCGGACAGCTTCCTCCGCGTACTGCTGCGCGGTGACGTGACCGCGCACCCAGCCACCGAAGATCTCGTTTCCGAGCTCCCACTGCTCTACACCGTAGGGCGCGGGATGGCCGTTGCGGGCGCGCATGGCTCCGAACGTCGTGGTCGCGGCGCCGTTGACGTACTCCACCCAATGCGCAGCCTCCTCCGGCGTCGCGCCGGCACCGTTCACGTTCACCGTGATCGAGGGCTCGATGTGGAGCCGGCCGCAGAGCGCCAGGTACTCATCGGTTCCCAGGTCGTCGGGCTCGGGCGCGTTGCTCCAGGCCTTGTTGATCCACACCGGCCTCAGGTCGCGCGGCCCGATGCCCCACTGCCAGTGGTAGTCCTGCGCGACGTTGCCGCCGGGCCAGCGGATGAACGAGGGGTGCAGCTTCGCGATCATCGCCTCGGAGTCCGGCCGCACCTCCGTGCGCGCGGCGGCAGGCTCAAGCGAGATCTGATCGAGAAACAGCGTGCCCTTGCCGTCGAAGAGCAGACTCAGCTTGGCGAAGCGATCGGTCGCCTTCGGGGCGAGCGTAAAGCTGTACCGGTGCCAGTCTCCCGCGATGCCGGAGACGGTCGCCTCGGCATAGGTCGCGCCGTCCGTGTTGTCCTCTTCGAGCGCCACACGGACGTTGCCAGTGTAGGCGTCTTTCTCCGGCAGCCTGGCCCAGAAGTAGCCTCGGTAGGCTTCGCCAGCGCGCACCGAAAGCCGTCCCTCCGAGAGACCGCGGCGCGTGTCCGTAATGTCGCCCGGCGCGAGCGTGATGCGCAGCGAGTGGTTCGGCTGCCCGGTCGCTTCGTCGACCTTCGGGTAGGCCTCGTCGGTGGTTGGCGCAAATTTGATCGCGCCCACGTTGTCGTTGCGCTCGTCGGGCTCAAGACGCCAGTGCGACGGCAGACCGAGGTAGTCAGGCGGCTGCTCAAAGGAGCGGTCGAGCAGCATCTCGGCGGTCAGGCCGCGCTTGACGTCTTCGGCCATCATCTCGACAAACGCCGCGTACATGCGCGGGCTGACGTGGTTTTCCACACGCGTTGCATCGACGCGAATGGACGCTTGGCGGCCCCCGGTCTGAGCACCCGCTGATAACGCAAACAGAGCTGCGGCAAACAGGACAGCGTATCTCATCGATCTCCTCCAACCATGCTTCTGACAGCAAACTGATCCATTGCCGGGTCGGCAGAGAGCAGACTGACGTCGAGATCGATCGCCTGAGCCGCGATGATGCGATCGAACGGATCGGCATGCGCCGCGGAAAAGCGCGCGGCCCGCATCGTCACCCTGGCGGTAAGATCTGCGAGGTCATATCCCATGCTCCGAATGTTTGCGGGGAGATCACGCTCAAATGCGATTGCCTCAGAAAGCTTGCCATTTCGCACCTTGATGCCGATCTCATAAAGCGAAGCGACAGAAACGAGAACCGTATTTTCTGGATTGACCATGAGAGCCTTTGCCCAGGGCTCGATGCGCTCCGGTCTGAGCGCAGCCCAAAGCACAAAGTGAGTGTCGATCAGAAACGTCACTCGCCCTGACCATTCCAGAGCTTGATCTCCTCAGGTGAGAGTTCATCAAAGTCGGCGGGAATCTCGAAGTTGGGATTGTAGAACAGGCCCATCGGCCGCTCCTTCAGAGGTTCAATCGCGACGATCTCCGCCACGGGCACCTTGTCACGGCCGTTCGTGATGACGACCTTTTCCCCGAGTTGCGCCCTGCGGACCAGATCGGACAGATTGGTCTTGGCCTCGAACATCGTTGCCTGAATCATGAACTTTCTCCCTAGCAGGATTATACTAGCTAAGCACCTTTCCGATTCAAATCCTTACCCCCGGCGGACGGCAGTGGCGGTCTGTGTGGCGCAGCGTTTCGGCGGCGTGCTGCTGCCAGTACGGCCACTCGTGACCGCCGTCGAACTCGGCATACCCATGCGGGATGCGCTCGCGATCGAGTGCCTGGTGCAGCGCGCGGTTGCTCTCAATCAGCGGATCGGCGGTGCCGCAGTCAAAACGTAACGGTGGAAGTTCGTGGCGGTGCATCTGTAACCAGTGCAGTACCTGGAGCTCGTCCGGCGGTGCGCAGGCCATGTACTCCTCAAGTGGCTCCTCGACAAACGCTGCCATGTCCTCGATGCGGGTGATGGCCGAGTGCGAGGAGATCGCGGCAAACCTGCCTGCGTACTTCGCCCCGAGCCGAAGCGCGCCGTAGCCGCCCATGGAGAGACCGGCGATGGCGATTTTTGATTCGGGCAGCAGCGCGGGAGCGGCCAGCCGCGCGAGCGCAGGCACCTCCTCGATAATCCATCGCTCGGCATCGTCCCCGCGCGGGCCATCTCCGGACCAGTTCAGGTACCCCGAGCCGTCGCGGCCGAGGCCATCGCTCGGCATGGCGATCACCATCGGGGCGATCTCGCCGGCGTCGAGCATGCGCTGCGCCGTACGGTGCGCTCCGCCCTTCATCGACCATACCCAGTGGCTGCCGTAGACGCCGTGCAGCAGGATCAACAACGTGCCGATTTCTTCAGCTTGAGGAACCCACACCGTGACGTCGGCGCGGCGGCCAAGCGCCGGGCTCTTTGCCGTGACCAGCCGCAGGCCGTCACGCTCGAAGGCGGGGTCGGAGATCTCGACGGTGCGAAAGCTCGGTGGAGCGAAACGCTCACTCAAAGACAAGAACCCCCTTGGCGTTCGTGCCGCTGCGCATGTCGGCGAAGGCCTCCGCCAGATCGTCGAGCGGGTATCGCCGCGTCACCATGGCGTCGAGTGGCAGCCTGCCCCGCGTGTAGAGATCGAGCATCAGAGGAAAGTCGCGCTTGGGGCGACAGCCGCCGTAGAGCGGATTCAGGTACAGCTTGTCCCACTCAAACAGCTCCATGTCGACCGGCACCACCTGCTCGATGCCGCTGACGCCCACTGCGGTTCCGGCACTGCGCACCATCGCCAGCGGAGCGGCCGCGAGCTCCGGAACGGCGGTGCATTCGAAGGCATAGTCGGCGCCGCGGCCGCCGTTGCGCCGCTTCACCTCTTCCGCCGCCGCGCGCAGGCCGCTGTCCGCACGGTCCGCCAGCAAGGTTTCGGTCGCGCCGAACTGTGTGGCCAGCTGCAGCCGCGCGGGGTTCACGTCCACCGCAATCACCCGCGCCGCACCGCAGTAGAGCGCGCCCAGGATCGTGCTCAGACCCACGCCGCCGCAGCCAAGCACCACCACCGTGCTGCCCGGCCGCACTCGCGCGACGTTGACCACGGAGCCGAAGCCGGTCATCACCGCACAGCCGAGGATCGCACCCACCTCAAACGGAACGCCGTCCGGCAGCGGAAGCACCGCCGCCTCGGGCACCACGGCGTGCGTCGCCATGGTGCCGAGCGAAAAGGAGGCGTTGAAGCGGCCGGGGCCCGCGCCGCCGGTCTTGCGCGCGCTGGTCCCGTCCGCGTCGGTGAGCGAGGTGCGGTCCCCCTCGAGGTGAAAGCGCGCATCCGGCACCGTTCCGCGATCCTCGCAGATGTTCTCGTGCCCCAGTTGGCACTGGAAGCAGACGCCGCAGGGAATGGCCCAGTTCAGCATCACGCGATCGCCCGGCTGGCAGCGGGTGACCCCCTCGCCAACCGCTTCGATCACGCCCGCTCCCTCGTGGCCCAGAATGATCTTCCGGCCCCACCGCAGCGAGTCCCAGTCGGTGTGGCAGACGCCGCTCGCGCGCAGGTGCAGCAACACCTCGCCGCGCCCGGGCGCATCCAGACCCACCGTCCGGAGGCTGAACCCGCCGTTGCCATCCCCCACCGCCGCACGCACCTCTGTCACTTTGCTCTCCCCTACTCCACGCGCGATCCGTCGTTCGGATCGCCGGTGCCAGGCTTCGGCCAGTAGGCAACGGTGTAGCCGCCGCCAACCAGCGACAGCAGCACCCCCGCCCAGAAGGTAGCGTGCTTGCCGGCAAGCACAGTCGCCGGCGGATGCACCCACTGGTACACCCCCGCGGCCAGCAGGATGAGGCCATAGAAGCCCAGCAGCGCGCCGATGTAGAACCAGACCTCAAACGTTCGCCGCATCCGCCCCTCCTAACGAAACAGCCATTGCAGCCACAGAAAAACCAGCGCCGCCGCGCCTGCCCAGAAGACCGGCTGCTGCACCAGAGGGTAGCTGCCGGTCGACGGCACGGCCGTGCATCCGTACACCAGACCGTTGAGCGTGTCGTACGGCCGCGGCCGCGTCAGCAGGCTTACCGCGACGGTGACGCCGACGCAGATCAGCCACGACCACAGCATGCGATAGAGCGACTCCGCCATGGGCTGCGCGTAGGGTGAGAGCGCCAGAATCTTGAGCGCGTCCGGCTGCACGTGGACCCAGGCCCACATGCCGATCGACGAGGCGGTGCCGGCGAGCAGGCCCCAGAACGCGCCTGCGTTGGTGGCGCGCTTCCACAGCATGCCCAGGATCACCGTACCGAAGAGCGGCGTGACAAAGAACGAGAACAGCGCCTGCACATACTCCATGATGGAGGCGAACTGCATGGCGAAGTACGCGGTGCCGATCGACACCAGAACCCCGACGAGGGTGCTCCATCGGCCGACGCGCAGCATCTCGGCGTCGGTCGCCTGTGGCCGCAGCAGCGGACGGTAGATGTCGTAGCTCCACACCGCGGAGAACGCGCTGACGTTGCCGGCCATGCCGGACATGAAGCCGGCGATCAACGCCGTGATGCCCAACCCCAGCAGACCGGGCCCGGCATAGCGGATCAGAAGCAGCGGCAGCACCTCGTTGTAGGTGTGCTGCCCGGCGCGCGCGACGCCCTCGCCCACCAGCGGCAGCCCCGCCTCCGGCAGCACCGCCAGGCCGATCAGACCCGGAACAATCACAATGATCGGCACCAGCATCTTGAACCATGCGCCGATGATCGGCGCCATCTGCGAACTCCGCAGATCCTTGGCCGCGAGGATGCGCTGGACCACCAAAAAATCGGTGGTCCAGTAGCCCAGCGCCCCCACAAACCCGAGCCCGAAGACGATGCCGGTCCAGTGAATGCCCATGCTGTTGGCGCGAAAATCACCCAGCGTCGTCCACAGATGGAGGTACCCGGGCGAATGCGTGTTCTGCAGGATGCGCGCCTTCAGCCCGTTCCACCCGCCGGTCTCGATCAGGCCAAGGATCGGGATCACCAGGGCGCCCGCCCAGATCAGGAAGAACTGCAGCACCTCATTCAGGATGGCCGAGCGCAGGCCGCCGAGCGTGACGTAGGCCGCGACCGTGAGCGACGAGATGATGATGGAGAAGGAGAGATTCCAGCCCAGCACCACCTCCATGACCTTGGCCATGGCAAACATGTTGATCCCGCTCATCAGCACCGTCATGCCGGCGAAGGAGAACGCCGAAAGCGCGCGGGTGGACTCGCCAAAGCGCAGCTTCAGGTATCCCGGCACCGAATGGGTCTTCGAGATGTAATAAAACGGCATCATCACCAGCGCCAGAAACAGCATCGCCGGCACAGCGCCGATCCAATACCAGTGCGCCGCCAGAAATCCGTACTGGTAGGCCGAGGCCGCCCACCCCATCAGCTCGAGCGCGCCCATATTGGCGGCCAGAAAGCTGACGCCCGCCACCCATGCGCTCATGTCGCGCCCGGCAAGAAAGAAATCTTCGCTGGTCCTGGTCTGGCGCTGCAGCAGAAACCCCAGACCGAGCACTGCAGCGAAGTAGACGAGGATCACCAGCGAATCCAGCCAGTTGAGCCGGACCAGCCGCGTTACAAGCAGAAGCGCAAGCGTCAAGCGGGCTGGCCCGCGCCGTCGGGCTTGCTGGACCACAGGACCGGATTGAGCGGCGAGGCCAGCACGTCCCCCGTCTCGAGCCCGGGCGCCCAGCGCTCAATGTCCATCACATGGTTCTTGTTTTTTGGCGCGGTCAGGCGGATGTTCTCGTCCATATAGATCACCGTCATCACCTCGCGGGGCCGGTCGGTCGTATTCGCGCCCGCGCGGTGAAAGGTCCATCCCGCGTGGAAGCTGACGTCGCCCAGGTCGTACGGGCTGTTCTCGCTGCGGAAGCTCTCAAGCGCCTGCTTCAGCGTCACCTCGCTCTCGTCCGAGATCTCAAGGTCGCGCCCCACCTGCAGGCGATGGCTCTTCTCCGAGAAGACCAGCGGTCCAAGTTCGAGCGGCGTCGCCTGCAGCGGCACCCAGGCGGTGACGGTGTGGTCGCTGTCGACCGGCCAGTAGTACTGGTCGGCGTGCCACGGCGTGATGCCGCCACCCGGCTCCTTGTAGAGCGCCTGATCATGGTAAACGCGCACGCCCGAGACACCCATCAGCTCGGCCGCGATGCGCGCCAGCCGCTTGCCGAAGACGAACTCCTTCACCGTCGGCGATTCCGTCCAAAGATTCATGATCTGCAGGAAGGCCTTGCCATAGGTATCGCGCTGATCCATTGGCAGGGCGTCGGCCGAGAGCTCGGCAACCCGCTGGTTGATGATTTTGCGGTAGTGCTCGAGCAGCTCCGGCGACAGCACATGCCGAAGCTTGATGTAACCGTTCTCCTCGTAGAAGGCGATCTGCTCCTTCGTGAGCTGGAAGGGCGCGTCGAGCTGCTGCTGGAGATCGGTCGGGTCGGTCTGAGTCGCGGCTGCCATGGAGGTTGCTCCGGGGATTGCTGAAACGTTTCAGCAGCAGTCTCGCGCGCGGGCCTTCGCTTTGTCAAGCACGAACGCCCGGGAGATCCGGCGTCCCTGACGTACTCTTGCAGGGTGAAGCGCGCGCCCAGCCATCCGGTTGCGTCCGGACCGAAGTCCGGACCAGAGCAGCCAGCACAGCGCGGCGGCCACGCCCCGGCTGCAGCGGCGAGCGGCGCACGGGAGCTCCGCCCCAAGATCGGCGATGTCGCACGCAAAGCAGACGTCTCGCTCGGCACCGTCTCCGCCGTGCTCAACGGCACGGGCCGCGTTGGCGGCGCCACGCGCGACCGGGTACAGGCCGCCATCGCAGAGCTTGGCTACCGCCCGGACCTCTACGCCAGCAACCTGGCGCGGCGCGAGACCCGCCTGCTGGGCGTCGTCGTCTCCAACCTGCAGAACCCCTTCTTTGCCGAGACCGCGCAGGCCATGGAGGAGGAGGCCGGCCGGCACGGCTACCAGATCTCGCTGATGGCCACCAACTTCGCTCCTTCGCAGCACCGCGCGGCGGTCAGCCAGCTGCTGGGCGCGCGCATCGCGGGCCTGGCCGTGCTCACCTCCGAGCACGACCCGGCGGCCCAGCAGATGGTGCTCGCAAGCGGCGTTCCGGCCGTGTTTCTCGACGCTGGCCGGCCGTCCGGAAAGCTGTCGATTCTGCGGGTCGATTCGCGCGGCGGCATGCGCGCTGCCGTCGAGCACCTCCTCGCGCTTGGCCATCGCGACCTCCTCCTGATCCGCAACTCGCAGAAGGCCGCGGGGCCACCGCTGCTCTCACACCGGATGCGTCAGCAGGGCTTTGCCGCCGCGCTTCGCGCCTGCGCGGTCGAAGGCCTCCAGACGCATGTGGTCGACATCCCAGGCCCCGGCGCCGATGCCGGCGAGCAGGCCATCGCCTCCGCGCTCGCGGCAGGCACGCACTTCACCGCCGTCATCTCCGTCACCGACACCGTCGCCATGGGCGTCTATCGCGGCCTGCAGCAGCGTGGCATCCAGATACCCGGCGAGGTCTCCGTGGTCGGCTTCGACAACACCTTCTTCAGCCGCTTCCTCCACCCGCCACTCACCACGGTCGACGTGCCGCGGGACGAGCTCAGCCGGCTCGCCGTGGGGGCGCTCCTGGCCGAATCTCCCGGCCGCCTGATCCGGCTGGAGACGCGGCTGATCTTGCGCGAATCGACCATGCCACCTCGTACCCCGACAGATCTCCCTCCAGGAGGAAGGGCGCTGCCCGACCGTCGCCAGCCTGCCTGAGAGAATGGACCTGGCCGCGACGGCACTGGTCCGCCGCGCCGGAGAGGGCTCTGCCTTGCCAACGAACCCGGATCCCGCCCTGCCCAGCACGGTTGCCGTAACGCACCGCGCCGCCGTCCGCCTGCGCGCCGGACACCTGTGGGTCTACCGCTCGGAGCTCCTGCCGCAGCAGCAGCCAGGGCCCGGCGAGCTCGTCACGGTCACCGACCCGCGCGGACTTCCGCTCGGCTCGGCGCTCCATAGCCCCGCCTCCGAGATCGCTCTGCGCCTGGTCTCGACCCAACCCGGCCTGACCCGGCCGGAGCTGACCGAGCTCTTCGGCGAGCGTCTCCGGCAGGCGCTCCAACTCCGTGAGGAGCTTTGCCCGCTCTCCCCCGCGAACAACGCCCGCCGGCTGGTCTTCAGCGAGGCCGACGGCCTGCCCGGCATCGTCGCCGACCAGTACGCCGACGTCATCGTGGTGCAGCTGCTGACGCAGCCCATGGCCACCGGAGAGGTGCGGCAGCTGCTGGCCGAGACCCTGCCCGCAGCCTTCGCCGCGGGCAGCGGCGGCACCGTGTGGGAGCGGCCAGACCATCGCATCCGCGAGCTCGAGCAGATCAGCGAGCCGGTTCCCGGAGGACCGCTGGCGCTCCGGTCCGGGGAGGCAGGAAGCCTTCCTGAGCCTCGCTCCGAGACCGTCTTCACCCTGAACGGGCTGAGCTTCGGCTTCAGCGCCGCTGCCGGGCAGAAGACCGGGGCCTTTCTGGACCAGCGGCTGAACTACGCCGCGGCGGCCGCCCACGCGCACGGCCGCGCTCTGGATCTCTGCACCTACCAGGGCGGATTTGCGCTGCATCTGGCGCGCCGTTGCGAGCACGTGACCGGCGTGGATGCGAGCCGAGCCGCGCTCGAGATGGCGGACCGCAACCTCGATCTGAACCGCGAGGGCGGCACCCTCGACCCGCGTGCCGAGGTCGACTGGATCGAGGCCGACGCCTTTGACCTCCTGCGCGCGTACGAGGCGGCGGGGGAGCGCTTCGACACGGTGGTTCTGGACCCGCCCGCCTTTGCCAAGAGTCGCCGCGCCGCCGCGTCAGCCGCCCGCGGCTACCGCGAGCTGAACCTCCGCGCGCTTCGCCTGCTGCGCCCGGGCGGAACTCTGGTGACCTGCTCCTGCTCGCACCATGTGCCACTCCCGGAGTTCACCGGCATCGTCGCCGAGGCCGCGGCCGATGCCCGCCGGCGCGTTCAGCTGCTCGAAGTCCGCGGCGCCGCCCCCGACCACCCCGCCATCCTGACCCTGCCCGAGACCAGCTATCTGAAGTGCCTGGTCTGCCGCGTGGAATAGAGAAAAAGGAGACCAACCTGCCCGTGAGAAGCTTTCCTATGCTCCGCAGCTGCCTCGTCGCGCTTACGTGTCTCTCCGTCCTCTCGCCCCTCCCATCCCAGACCAGCACCATCTCCGTCCCGCACGCAAAGGGCGAGGTCTTTGCCCCCGAGGTCGTGCTCGGCTATGAGACCTTTGGCAGGGCTGGCGGCGGTGCTCTGCCGGTGATCGCAGTCAACGGCGGCCCCGGCCTGCCACACACCTACATGCTCCAGAACGATATGTGGGAGCGCGTGGCGGCCCACCGCCTGGTGGTCTTCTACGACCAGCGCGGCACGGGAGCTTCGCGCAGGCTCAAGCCCGGCGCGCCGCAGACCATGGCCGCGCAGGTGGCTGACCTGGAGTCCGTGCGGCAGGCGCTGCACCTCGATCGCTTCGCGCTCGTCGGGGACTCCTACGACGGCCTGATCGCCATGGCCTACACCGCCGCGCATCCGGAGCACGTGGCACGGCTGGTGCTGTCGGACTCCGCCGCACCGTCCTGGAAGGCGATCGTGCACCTTCTGCCGCAGGTCTTTCCCGACATCGAAGAACAGGACGCGGCCGAGGAGAAGAAGCTTGGCCCGACCACGGATGCGGCTGCCCAGGCGAGCCTGCGCAACCACTTCCGCATGATCTTCTACTCTCCGGAGAAGCGGGACCGGTACCTGGCGCACATGGGCGATCTCGGCTACGTGCCTGCCCTGGCGGAGGCTGTCTCCGCCGCCACCAAGGACCTCGACCTTACGGCGGACCTCCCGAAGTTTCGCACCCCAACCCTGGTCCTGACCGGCCGCTACGACATGAACGTCGCTCCGCTGACCGCCTGGCGCATGGCCCACACCATCCCCGGCGCAAAGATCGTGTTCTTTGAGCAGAGCGGACACCTGCCCTCCTACGAAGAACCAGATCGCTACCTCGAGGTGCTCGAAGGATTTCTCGACCAGCCGGGAAGTTGACGATTGTTTGTTCTCCGTTGTCAGTTGGACTTGAGCTCTGCTGAGATCTGCAAATCGAGATCGGGGATTTGGCGAAAGAGCGCCCTGTATGAAGGAGTCAGCGGCATGGCGCAAAATACGACCGCAGACGTAAGCGATGAGGCATCGGACCACATATGAACGACCTGTCAGATGAGCGGATCGATCTTACAAGGTGAGATTACATAGCCTTCTGATGCTCGAGCAAACATCTCCCGGACATGGCGCAACAGCGCGGGGTGCGCAACGTCTGTTCCCTTAATGAACCGGCTTCGGCTACCAATTAAGCAGGCCCGCCAGCTCAGCGGGAACCAAATAAACGTATCCGGGTGTGCCATGGCCTCCTCAACGTGGATCGATGCTAGATGCTCGAGAACGAGCGGCTGACGACCGGTAACAAACGGCTCCAGGACGGACTCTGTGTAACGCAGGCACCAATTCCAATCCCACATCCAGTCCGGGCCTTTCTTGATTTCCTCTCGAATGTTCGAGATTGTCCGGTTCCGGATTAATAGCTCCGGCAAAGGCCGCAGTTCCGGTGAATCAACCGTAATCCTGTTCCCATCAACGGCTGTGACCGTAGCGCCCCGCAAGTGTCGGTTTTGCTCGGCTTGTTGCTGGACAAAGAGCGGCGAACGGGCGCGCATCATCTGAATGTAGCCAAGCAAAAAGGGGCGGTGCTTCACCCACCCCTTGTAACTGCGTCTGGGCATTTCCTCACAAACAATCGGGAACTCGCGCTCAAACTTCGCGAAGGTGACATCCGGGTGTTCCGCATCAATGTGAGGCCCAGCATAATCGTAGAAGCCACGCTCCCATCCGATCTCTGTCGTGCTCTTCTCGGACCAGCTTCTCGTCGTCAGATCAAAATACCAAAGGGGTTTGCCTAAGATCGCCCTCGCAGGATCGATAAAGCCTCGTAGATATCCCTGTGGAACGTAGTGATCCTTCCGACCGTGTGTTTTGTGCTTTCCCAAGGAGTCCATTCTTTAACAGTCGGGACCAATACGCATTCCTATTGGCAGATGCGATCCGTACGCGCAAACAAACGTTCCCGCTGGCCAAGAGGCGCCGGAGTGTCTTGCGCCTCTCACCGATGCCTTCAAACCCTGTCCCGCCGCCCTTTACCGGTCCTCGACATCTCCTGGTGCCTTGCCCAGGATCGGGGAGCAGCAGGGCGTCTGGCGCGGCGTGTACTCCATGAACTCGATGCGGGTCAGGTCGGGGTCGTGGAGGTTGAGCTGCACCTTGCCGTCGCGGCCCATCTGCGGCTTGCCGCACGCCGCGCCCTCGCAGCCGTTGCTCTTGAGCCGGTCCTCGACCGTCTGCATGTCGCGGGTGCCGAGCGAGATGTGGTCCATGCCGCCGTGCGCGCGCAGGTCCGCCGACGGGCTCGAGTTCAGCATGTACTCCAGCCAGTCGGTGCCGTCCGGCACCTGCAGGCTGGCCCAGTCGGTGACGCCGGGCTTCATGCCTCCGTGCCAGTAGGGTCGGAAGCCGAGAACGCCGCTCCAGAACGCGTCCTCCCTGGCGCGGTCCTCGACCATGTAGCCGACGTGAATGAGGCGGCGGGAGGTGCTGTTCGGGTCCGCGGTGGCCGTGGCCGCGATGCGGGCCGGGCTGCCTGCGCTGCCCTGACCTGCTGCCACCGTGACCGCGCCCGGAGCCTGCGCCTGCACGAAGTACACCAGGTTGCCCTCGGGGTCGTGCACGGCGAACTGCCCGTGCGCCAGCGGCTGCTCGATGGCCACGCCGTGCTGTTGGAGGTACTTCTCCAGACCGGCGGCGTCGCGCGTCGTGAACCCGACCGCCTCCATCCGGACGTTGGGCGCGGGCGGCGGCCCCTTGGGGTCGACCTCGATCCATTGTGAGCGATTGACGGGGTAGATCCACAGCCCGTTCGCCTCCACACGCTGGTAGCCCAGGGTCTTGCCGTAGAACTGCTGGGCGGCGTCTGGCTCAGTGGTGCTGAACCGGGCGAAGGCGATGCCCGTGATGGCAGGCCGGGAGCTCCCCTGCGCGGAAGTGAATGGCGCGGCGGAGAGCAGGAGGGCGGCGGCGAAAAACGGGAGCAGAGGACGCATGGCGGTGACTTTACGCCTGTGTCTGCGAGGTGGTCAAAAGCAGGCGGGGAGGCGGTCGAAAGCAGACGGGCGCGAGCCGCGAGCTGGCCGGCGGCTGCACGGTACACTCGGAGCTTGCCCCCTGCCCGGGCGCGAGAAGCGAGGCGGGGTGTCGACCCGTGAGCGCCTTGCCACAGTTACCGGACCGATCCGTAGACGTCATCATTCTGGGAGCCGGAGCCGCCGGTCTGATGTGTGCCATGGAGGCCGGCCGCCGCGGCCGGCGCGTACTTCTGCTGGAGGGCAACGAGCGCGCCGGGCGAAAGATCCTCATCTCCGGCGGAGGCCGATGCAACTTCACCAACCTGCGCTGCCAGCCGGAGAACTTCCTCTCCGCCAACCCGAACTTCGCGCGATCCGCGCTCGCCCGCTACCCTCCTGAGGAGTTCCTGGCGCTGGTCGAGCAGCACGGCATCCCGTGGCACGAAAAGACGCTCGGGCAGCTCTTTTGCGATCGCTCAGCCCAGGACATCGTCTCGCTGCTCGAACGCGAGTGCGCCGCTGCCGGCGTCCGGACCCTGCTGGGCACCCGCATCCTCGCCGTCCGCCACACCGGCACGGAGTTTGCCGTCGAAAGCTCCCGCGGCGAGCACCACGCTCCCGCGCTGGTCGTGGCCACGGGCGGCCTTTCCATCCCAAAGATAGGTGCCACAGGCCTCGGGTTTGACCTCGCCCGGCAGTTCGGGCTGCCGGTGGTGCCGCCCCGGCCCGCGCTGGTGCCGCTGACGCTCACTCCGGCCGACCTGGAGCTTTGGAGCAACCTGGCCGGGGTGTCGACCGAAGTCATAGCCAGCAGGGGAGACGAGACTGGCCACTGGGCGGTCAAGGGCTCTCCGGAGTTTCGCGAGAAGCTGCTGTTTACGCACCGCGGGCTCTCCGGCCCGGCCATTCTGCAGATTTCGAGCTATCTTTCCGGGGAGGCGGCGCGACTCACGATCGATCTTGCGCCCGGCCGGCAGGTCTTCGCGCCCGGCACACCGGCCCGTGCGCCTCGCACGCCGCAGGCTGCCCTGGCGGTTCTGCGTTCGGAGCTGCCGTCCCGGCTGGCGGAACGCTGGCTAAAGCAGAACGCACCCGCCGGTTGGAACAATGGTGCGTTGCTGGCCCTCGAAGCGCGCCTGCACCGATGGGCGATCGCCCCTGCGGGAAACGAGGGGTACGGCAAGGCCGAAGTCACCGCGGGCGGCGTGGATACGCGTGCGCTGGACGCCCGCAGCATGGAAGCCCGAGGCACGCCGGGGCTCTTTTTCGTGGGCGAGGTCGTCGACGTGACCGGCTGGCTGGGGGGCTACAACTTTCAGTGGGCCTGGGCCTCCGGGGCCGCCGCCGGCCGCAGCCTGTAACGCCGGCCGACCCGGGCTACTGCACGACCAGCGTCAACGGCACCGACCGCGTCAGACCCGCGCTGGTCGCCGTCGCCGTGATGGCATAGGTTCCGGCAGGGGTAACCGCACCCGCTGTTCCTCCCCCGCCTCCCGGCCCTGCAATATCGGCCGGGATCGCCCGGCCTGCACCGCACCCCACCGCCCCGATCATCCCCAGGCTGACGAGCAAGCAGAGCAGCGACCGCAGGGGGTTGAGTCTCTTTTTCGAACGCAGCAGCAGAACCCCGACCGGCAGCAGCTCCGCCAGCCACGCCGCCGAGCGCGCGCCCGAAGGCCCCGGAGGGCGAAGAGGGACAGGTTGGCTCTGCGCCGTGTTCGGGCTGACACCCGTTGCCACGCTGATCAGGACCTGCGTCGATGTGCCCAGGCTTACGCTGGCGGGGGAGACGGAGCAGGCCGTGTTTGCCGGCAGCCCGCTGCACGCGATTGCCACCGTCCCCGGCACATCCGCCACGGAGGTCACCATCAGCGGGTAGGCTGCCGTCTTTCCACTCGCGACGGTCTGCGAGGTCAAGCCATTCGGGACCATCTGGAAGTCCACGCCGATCCCGCTCAGGGAGAGGCGATGCGGTGAGTTTTCCGCGCTGCTGGTCACCGTCAGCGTACCGGTACGCGAGCCGCCGGAGGTGGGCGAAAAGGCGACTCCCATGGTGCAGGCGCTGCCCGCCGCAAGTGTTGTGCCGCAGGTGCTGGCCTGTGGCACCATCCCGAATTCCCCCTGCATGACAATGCTGTCGATCAGCAGCGGCAGGCCTCCGTTGTTGGTCAGGGTCACGGTCTGCACGGCCGCGGTCGCCCCAACCGCAGTCGGGGCGAACTGCAGACCGCCGAACGGAGCCAGTGACACGCCGGCCGGTGCGACGCCGGTTCCGCGCAGGATGACCGTCTGGGTGCGGTACTGGTCGGAGACGGTGAGGACGCCCGTTTCGGCACCCACGTTCTTGGGCTGGTAGGCGACCGCGATGCTGCAGGAAGAGTGCGGGTTCAGGCTGGTGCCGCAGCCGTTTGCCGCTGCGAAATCCCCTTCCGTCACCGCAGCGGCAATCAGCGTCAGCGCCACATCGCCCGTGTTGGTCAGCGTCACCTGCTGCGCCGCGCTCGTGGTCAGCAGCACCTGAGGGCCGAAGCTGAGAGACGCGGGCGCAAGCGCGTCGGTCGCGGGCGAGGTGCCGGTCCCGGTGAGCGAGGCCGTCACCGTTCCCGAGCCGGTCGCGACCGTCAGGGCTCCGGAGCGTGCGCCCGAGGCCGTCGGACGGAAACGGACCGACACCGTGCACCCGGTCTGCGCCGGCAGACTGGATCCGCAGGTGTTCGCCGTGATGGCGAAATCCCCCGAGATCCCCGGTGTGCCGATCGTCGCCGGGACGCCGCCGGTGTTGGAGATGGTCACATTCTGCGCAGCCGATGTTTCGTTGAGGGTGGTCGAGGGAAAGCTTAGAAACAGCGGCGTCAGCACCACGGCCGCGGGGGCGGCGCCGTTGCCGCTCAGTGCCACCGTCGCTTGGCCGCCGGAGACGTTACCGTAGATTGTCAGCAGACCCGATCGGCTTCCGGCGGCCACCGGCAGAAACGTGACGGCTGCGCTGCAGCTCGCGCCCACAGCGAGGGTCTTGCCGCTGCACGTGTCGGTCTCCGCGAAGTCCCCTGAGATCGCCAGCCGGGAGATGACCAGATTGCTGTCGCCGGTATTGGTCATGGTCACGGTCTGCGCCGGGCTCGCCGTTCCCGCCGGCTGCGTCGCAAAGGTCAGGGCAGAGGGGCTGAGCGAGATCGCCGGCCGCGCCGGAAAGGCCGCCGTCAGCAGCGGCATCTGCCAGATGCCGCGGCCATAGGTCGCAGCCCGCAGCTCACCCACGCGGCCGTCGCCGACCGGGACACTGGCCCCGGCCAGCAGCTGCGTGACCGGGGCGTTCGGCAGCCCGGCGCCCAGCACACCCCAGCAGTTTGTGCTGGCGCAGGTCGCGACCGCCGTCGTGACATAGACGCCCGTGTCCATCCCCACGTACACCGTGTTGGCGTCGTTTGGGTCCACCACCACGCTGTTCGCCGGAGCGTTGGGCAGGTTGCGCGAGATGTTGACCCAGCTCGCGCCGCCGTCGGTTGACCGGTACACATGCGCCGCGTTGATACCGCCACCGGCAAAGCCCATGATGGTGGCATAGATCGTCTTTCCGGAGGCGTCGTGCGGGTCCGCCGCGACCGACGACACGTCGAAGCCGCCAGGATTGAACATGCTTCCATTGCCGAGAGCGTTTGTTACCGGGTTCAGCGCCAGGTCCCGCCATGCGCCCGCGCCCACGCCGCCCGTGGTCGTGGCATACAGGTGTCCCGGGGCCGTGCCGCCGCCGTCGCCACGCCCGGCCATGCCGGCGTAGATCACAGGCGAGCCCACGGGACCGTTCGATCCGGCAGGCCGGAACGCCGCCAGCGAGCGGATATAGGCGCCTGTGCTGCTGCAGCCGGTTGCCGCCGGTGCCGCCAGCGGGCCGCCCAGCGGGTTTGAGGCGCTCCACAGAGATCCATCTTCAGCCGGTCCGCGCCAAACGCGGCATGTGCCCACGATCAGCTGTGACGGGTCGGCTGGGTCCAGCAGCCAGGGCGCGTCCAGCAGCGCCAGGTCGCCGCCTACCTGTGCCTGCCCGACCGTGGGAGCTCCGGCGAAGTCGCTGGCCGCGCACGCGGCGCCCTGCGAGCAAAACCGTATCGAAACACCGGCGCCGGTGCTGAGGAACCATCGCGAAGGATCGACGGGGTTGATGGCCGTGTATCCGCCCTCACCGGTGGAGAGCTGCGCCCACAGCGCGACGGAGCCTGCCTGGGAGGAAGTGGCTGCGCTGCCGAGCGCGCCAAAGCCGCCCAGCACCACGGCAGCGGCGGATGGGTCCGAGGCTACGCTGACCGTCTCCGCCAGCGAACCCAGGGCTCCGTTCAGATTCTCAAAGTGACTTGCATCCCCGGGCCCGCAGGCCGGTCCGGTCTCTGCCACGCCGTCGCTCGATCGCCACAGGCCGCCGTCGTTCCCCAGGTAGAGCAACGCCCCCGTTGTTCCGCCGGCGGCCGCAACCACGTGCTGCGAGGGAGCGACCCGTGCCGGAGCGTTGCACCCGTTCACCGAGTTCGTGGTGTTGCGCAGGGTGCATCCTGCTGCCAGCGAGCAGCGGTACAGGTCTACCGTGCCGACATACAGCGTCGTATCGGCAGCGCCATTCGTTCCGACCGACGGTGTTGCCAGCAGACTGAGGTCATAGTCGGCCTGGGGGATGACCGTGCTTCCGCCGCCGGCTTCGAGCGGCGCGGAGTTGATGGATTGCCCGAACTGCACCACCGAGGACGCGCAACCGGACCCTGAGCCGCCGCACACATCCTGCCACAGACCCGCATCACGGTTCCCGACATCGGAGCTCAAGGCAAACAGGTCCCCAGTCAACGGCTGCACCGCCAACGCCCCGCGAAAGATGGGGCAGGACGGACTGCCGGAGCCGCCGGGGTTCGCAGGGCACGCTGTGGCTGTCAGGCCGACACCAGGCTGGTGTGCGATTCGGGTCCAGGTGGCTCCGTCGGCAGACTCGTAGTAGCCATGAAACCGGACCGCCGCATAGAAGCGCTGCCGCACCGGGTTCCACACCACCGCCGTGGCGGCATTGCCGGCGCGGTTGGCACCGATCGGCGGGGGCACCTGGACGAACTGCGCTCCGTCGTACAGCGAGCTCATGTGCCAGGTGAGGCCGGCGTCGGTCGAAAAGTAAAGACCTCGCGAGGAGCCGGAGGCTGCATTCACCAGCGTGCCTTCGTAGGAGTCCGAAACGGCCGCCACAACCAGATTCGGAGCGGTCGTCGACCAGGCGAATCCCGCAAATCCCAGACCCATCCAAGAGTGCGTGCCCGCAACGCCGTCCTGGGACTCCTGAATCAGGGTCCAGGTCACGCCACCGTCGGAGGAGCGCAGCAGACCCGCACCGTAGTAGGAGTCCGTGGCATCGTTGGGGTCGCCCGTCCCGGCGAGCACCACGCCGTTGGCAACACTGATAGCCCCGATGCTCAGCGACGGCGTCGAGTAGGTCCCCGCGTTGGCGCTGAAGACCGGCAGCGTATCCGTCAGCGGCTGGAAGCTGACCGCGGCAGCTGGCCCGGCCGCGTTGGTCGACTTCCAGACCCCGCCACCCGTCGTGCCCAGATAGACCGTGTTCCCGGAAGGATCGGCGGAGTCGACCGCGATGCCCGTCACGCGACCCGTTACCGTTCCATACCGCAGACTGGCAATGCCACCGGGCCCGACAGGCTGCCAGGCAGCACTCAGGGAGGTGGTCGTTCCCAGACTCCTCAGGCCATTGCCCTTAGCCGCGACCGGGGCCGGTTGATCCGCCAGCATGGCAGCCTGCTGCCGTCGTGCGGCCGCCAGACCCGGAACCCCCACCGGCTGCCGTCGCCCGCGAAGGAACTGCTGACTCCGCGCTGCGTGCTCCGTACCGAGGGCCGGCCCGGCCGTGTCGGAACCGATGGGCGCCCCGGTCTGCGCGCAGGCAGAAGCGGCCGCCCAGCCAGCCAGCGCCAAAGGCGCCAGCAGAAGGACGGATCGAAGCCGGCTGACCGCAAAGGTGGAGCGAACGAGTGGAAGCATGGACCTGGAGCAGGTGCAGCCGCCGAACCCGGGAGTTCGCAGACGCTGCATCGCACCGGCAGTCTAAGGCTCCGGATCGGCGTCGCTCCATGGCGCAAAAGTCGTAAGCGGAGCCGGGCTATCGTTCGGCGGCGGCCGGGACCTCGACGGGAGCACCGCCCGCCTGCAACTCCCGCATCTCCGCGATGTAGCGCCGGGAGTCGAACTTGCGGCCGGTGGAGGCCCGCGACATGTACCGGCGCTTGCCAAACACCGGCCGCTCGCCCCAGGGGCGATCGAACTTGCCCACGATCGCCCAGGCGACCCCGGCATATCCGCCCGGATCGCGCCCGTCAAGAAAGTACCGGTCGTTCAGGTAGATGGTGTACTGCATGGCGGTCCGCGCATCGGGCGTCCACTCCAGAATCTTTTTGGCCCAGTACATCCGCAGGTGGTTGTGCATCCATCCGAACTCCACCATCTGGATCTGCGCGGCGTTCCACAGGTCGTCGTAGGTCTGCGCGCCCTCGAGCTCTTCGAGCGTGTACAGCTGCTCGCGCTTATCGTCCGCGTGGTCGGCGATCGTCTTCTTGGCCCAGTCCGCGGCGCAGTCCACATTGTCGTAGTTGGGGTCGTGCCGCACGAAGTTGATGCACAGCTCACGCCACGTAATCAGCTCGTTGAAGAAGTTGTCGCGCGACTCCGCCAGGTGCGGGTTGGAGCGCACCGCCTCCTCAACCGCCAGTGCAATCGTCAGCGGTCCGATGTGCCCGTAGTGCAGATACGGCGACAGCCGCGAGCTGCCGTCGATCTCCGGCAGATTGCGCGTCGCGTCATACTGCGGAAGGATCGTCTCGACAAAGGTCTTCAGTCGCGCGGTCGCGGCGCGATTGCCTCCCTCCCAGAACTCCACCGGACCCACACTGCGGTCCAGGTCCTTCCATCCGCGGGTGATGTCGGCACGCACGTCGTCCTGCTCGAAGCCTCTGGGCTGCTTCCAGGCACGGTCCGCCTTGAGATTGTCAAACGGCTTCAGATACTCCGGCAGCAGCTTGCGCAGCTTGGGGCGGAAGGTATACGCGGCATACTGCGCCGTCGGGAAGAGCCGCGACGGCACCACCACATCGGCATCAACGGTCCAGAACGGGATGCGGATGCGCTCGGCCAACTCGCGCCGCCAGCATTCGGGCGCGCGCATGGGATTTTCATCGCCAATAAGAAAGGCCGCTCGAACATCCGCCAGCAGCCGCTCGTGCGACTCGTGCGGAGCGCGGCGCATGACAAAGCTGATGTTGCGCTCCGCCAGCTGCTCCAGGATGTCGGGCAGGCCCTGGTTGAGGAAGACATAATGGCGCAGATTGGCGTGGGGGAAGTTCGAGATGCCGGCGAAGTAGACGACCAGCGGCAGCTCCAGCAGATTGGCGACGCGGACCGCCACATCGACGGCATGGTTGTCGATGCCACGCTCCGACCTCTGCATCCAGTAGACGACCGCGCGACCGTCCGGGTCCGGCACCCCGTCGCGCCGCACCGTGACGCGCGGATCCCGTGAGATCTCCTCGAGCTCGCGATCGCGCTCGGAGTTCGGCTGCTGCTTCATACGCCTGAGTCTACGAGGCGCTCCGGCCAGCGGCTTTGCCGCAGCGAAAATGCGACCCGCAGGCCGCATCCTTGCAAAAGGGGATCAAAGACCTTCTACCAGAGCCCCCAGGCCCGGCTGATGTAGTCGCTGAGCGTCATGGTGATAAGCACCAGAAAGGTGAAGAAGCCGGCTCCGACGGTCATCATGATCAGCCGCGACTGATACTTCACATGCATAAAGAACAGCAGCACGATGCAGGCCTTGAAGCAGGCGATGCCGACTGCCACGATGGGATTGAAGACACCCAGATCGATGTAAGCCGCGCCTACCGTAAGGCCGGTAAAAACAAGCAGCGTGGCGAAGACGATGGAGTAGGTAACCGGCGTGACGATCCGGTGCTCGTTATGCTCCGGATTTGTAATATTTGTTGGGTCGTTACCTTCGGCTACGGACATGGACCTTCCTCGGAGACACGGATTTCAGTGCAGCGGATGACGGTTGATGAGGTACAGCAGGGGAAACAGGAAGAGCCACACAATATCGACAAAGTGCCAGTACAGGGCGAAATTCTCAATCGGTGCGACATACCCGGAGGTGAACTCCCCGAGGTGAGTTCGCCACATCAACCAGAACAGAAGAAAGATGCCGATGATCATGTGCACGGCGTGCATGCCGGTCATGGCGAAGTAGAGCGAAAAGAAGACCTGGGTGCGCTGCGCCGCGTCGACCGGCAGAGGATCTTCCTTGATGCCGTACGCGTGAGGATTGGTGAACTCCGAGATGTCGAAGTGCGCGCCGGGGATGTGATGATGCTCCCACTTCTCGTGGTACTCCTGCCCCTTCACGCAGAGGAAGGCCAGGCCAAACAGTGTGGCAGAGGCCAGGCACATCATCAGAATGTTCTTCCGCCTGACCTCCGCGGCCCAGACTGCCAGCGCCATGAAGAAGCCGGAGGTGATCAGGATGGCCGTGTTCAGGCCTCCCCAGAAGACGCTCAGCTGGTTCGACGCCGGAACAAACGCGGTGTAGTACCAGTTGCGATAGAGCAGGTAGGCGAAGAACAGGCCGCCGAAGAACATGATCTCGGTCAGCAGAAAGAGCCACATCCCGAAGGTGCCGGCCTCTCTCTGCTGTTCCTCGGTCTCGAAATGATGCCGGTGCTGCGGCAGATTTTCGTGCCCGTGATGGTGCCCCTCAATGCCGAAGTCGGCCGGGTGAGGGTGCGGCGCTGCGATTGCGTTATCCAACGGTCGTCACCTCGCGGGAGTTCTTGTCGGCCAGCCACTCATAATCGTAAGCCTCGTGATCAACCACGGGGATCTCCAGGAAGTTCTCGGTCGGCGGCGGCGAGGAGACCATCCACTCGAGACCGGTCGCCTGCCAGGGATTGTTGCCCGCGATGGCACCGTACTTCAGCGACCACCCCAGATACAGCAGCGGCAGCATGTAGCCGACGCCGAGCACCGTGGCTCCCGCGGTCGAAAGCACGTTCAGCACCTGAAACTCGGGAGGGTAGGCGTGGTAGCGACGCGGCATTCCCAGGTAGCCCAGGATGAACTGCGGAAGAAAGGTCAGGTTGAAGCCGATAAAGGTGGTCACCGCCGCCAGCTTGGACATCGCCTCCGGGTACATGCGCCCTGTCATCTTGGGCCACCAGAAGTGAATTCCCGACAGAAACGCCATCAGCATACCGCCGACCATCACAAAGTGGAAGTGCGCCACGATGAAGTAAGTCTCGGTCATGTGAATGTCCATCCCCAGGCCGCCGAGGTAGACACCCGTCATACCGCCGATGGTGAACAGTCCGATAAATCCGAAGGCGTACAGCATGGGGGTCTCAAACGTGATGGAGCCCTTCTGCAGGGTGAACGACCAGTTGAAAATCTTGATGGCCGAAGGGACGGCAACGAGCATCGTGAGCAGCGAGAAGACCAGCGCCGAGTAGTTCGAGACACCCATGATGAACATGTGGTGCGCCCACACGAAGAAGCCGAAGACGGCGATCGCGACCGAGGAGAACGCCACAGCCGTGTAGCCGAAGACACGCTTTCGGCTGAAGGTACTGATCACCTCCGAAATGACCCCGAAGCCCGGCAGAATCATGATGTACACGGCCGGATGGGAGTAGAACCAGAAGAGATGCTGGAACAACAGCGGATCGCCGCCCTTGCTGGGGTCGAAGACGCCGATGCCAATGGTGCGCTCAAGCGCCACCAGCACCAGGGTGATGGCCAGCACCGGCGTGCCCAGCACCATCAGCACCGACGCAGCATAGTGCGACCAGACAAACAGCGGCATGCGGAACCAGGTCATGCCCGGCGCGCGCATCCGGTGAATGGTCACGATGAAGTTGAGCCCAGTGAAGATGGACGAGAAGCCCGCGATAAACACAGCCGTAGCCGCGGTGATGACGTGCGTGTTGAGGTAGTGGGTCGACAGCGGCGTTGTAAAGGTCCAGCCGGTATCGACACCGCCGAGCACCATGGTCGCCAGCATCAACGTGCCGCCAGCCATGTACAGGTACCAGCTGAGCAGGTTGATCTTTGGGAAGGCCAGATCGCGTGCGCCGAGCATCAGCGGAATCAGGAAGTTTCCGAGCGTTGCTGGAACCGACGGCACCAGAAACAGGAAGACCATGATGATGCCGTGCATCGAGAACATCTTGTTGTAGGTGTCGGAGGCGACAAGATCCGGAAGCGGCGTCAGCAGCTCCAGCCGGATGACGCCGGCGAAGAATCCACCCACAAAGAAGAAGAAGGTGATCGAGATCAGGTACAGGATCGCAATCCGCTTATGGTCGCCGGTCAGCAGCCAGCTGAGCAGGCCGTGCTCGTTGTTGAGGTAGTTGTGGCGCGGCAGCCTGGCAGAGCTCTGGTCAGGCAGCTGGACGATCGTCGACGAGGTTGCGCTCATGGCTTCACCATTCCAGGCGCCGCGGGCGACGCCTGATTTGCTTGTGACGTAACTAAGGTCTGTTGAATGCGGTAGTTGGAGTTGAGGCTCTTGATGTATTCCACCAGGTCGATCAGCCCGTCCTCACTGACCTGTCCCTGGTAGGTGGGCATGATGGGCGCCCATCCGGCGGTGACGTGCTGCGAAGGATTCAGAATCGTATCTCTGAGAAATCCGTCGGTGACCACGGCCTCGGAGCCGTTGGTCAGCTGCAGCTTCGACCCGTATACGTTTGCCAGATTGGGTCCGCGCGCCGCCGCGTTGCCGGTGTGGCAGGCATTGCAGCCCAGACTGGCAAAGAGCCGCTCGCCGTTCTGCGCCAGGCTCATGCCGCTGGTGGACTCGCGCGTCCACCGGTCGTAGTCCTCTGGCTTCAGAGCCGTAATCTGCCCAATCATCGCTGAATGATCCGTCCCGCAGTACTGCGTGCAGAACAGGTGGTACACGCCCGGCTCCGTCGCTTCAAACCAGACGGTCGAGTAGCGTCCGGGAATCACCTCGCGCTTTACCCGAAAGGCGGGAATCGAAAAGCTGTGAAAGACATCCTGCGAGATCATGGTCAGCTGCACCGGGCGACCGATAGGCACGTGCAGAGCGTTGATCTCGTGCTGGCCGCCCGGGTGCTCCGCCTTCCACATCCACTGCTTGCCGATGATGTACACATTCATGGCGTTGCTGGGAGGGGTGTAGATGCGGAAGTAGAGCAGCGCGCCCCAGACAAACACCACCAGAAATAATGCCAGAGGAATAATGGTCCAGGTCGCCTCCAGCAGCGTGGACCCTTCAATGTGGGTCGCAACCGGATTGCGGCTCTTGCGGTAACGGACGGAGAAGACAAGGACCAGCGTCCCCACCAGCCCTACCCCCACCACCGTGATGAGCAGAAGAAAGAAGTAGAGAGCGTCTGTGTACGGGGCAATGGTCGACGCTTCGCGCGGAAACAACGCGGAGTTGTTGAGCCAGTGCACCAGAAACTGCCATAAAACTGAGCTGAATCCCATCGTGACCCTTCTAACCCCTGTCCTTCTTCGTCAAGTCGTGCTCGCGTGCAATGCGGATGTCACGCCGAAACATCACAAACATAAATCCACCCAGGCTGGCCATGGTCACCATGCCGCCCAGCTGCACCACCCTGGCGACGATCAGAGAATGCTTGTTGCTCTCCGGATCATAGTGGTAGCAGTAGGTCAGGATATTCGCCACCGGCGACCCGATCTTGTTTCCCGAGGCCTCAATCAACCCCAGCAGAATATCCTTCGGCGAGTACTCGACGCCGAGGTAGTACTGCGCCACCTTGCCAGCCGGGGTGGCGAGTTCAATCGAGCTCGCGTGCGCAAACTGGGTCATCTTGCCATCCGGCCCGGGGACCCGCACATAGCCAAAACCGATGGCGGAAGTTACGGCGTCGATCGCCGGCTTCTGCCCCGTCAGGAAGTGCCAGCCAGCAGAGGTTCCCGGCCGGTCGTACCGCTTCATGTATCGCGCCTTGGTCTTCTCCGCGAGCACCGGCGTCTCGCCGGGATCGATCGAAACGACGATCACGTTGAAGTCTTTGCCGGGCACCAGGTGCACCATGTCGAGCGCGCTGGTCAGGCCGTCCAGTTCCTCCGAGCAGAGCATCGGGCAGTTGTAGTACACGAGCGCGATGACGGCAGGCTTCTTCCCAAAGTAGTCCCCGAGCTTCACCGGCTTTCCCGTTTCATCCAGAAACTCGGCGCCAAGCGGCAGCTGCGCATCGAGGTGCTGCCGGACCTGCACCCCCTTCAGCACCCGCGGAAGCTCGGTTCCCGTGTTCTCCCCCATCTCCTTGTCGCCGTAGGAGGAGACCTGGGCATGAGCCGCCGGGCCCGACACCGCCGCCCCAACGGGAAGCAGCAGAGCCGCTACGCTTAGAACTCGCCGGATTGTGTTGCCGTACGTCATTTTGTATCTCACCCGTGAACTCTTAAGCATAGTGGAAGCAGGGCCGTTCCGGGGCCGCGTTAGTGGCGAACCGGCTTGGCCTCGAGATCGGGATTTTCCTGCCGGTGCTCATATCCCAACTTCTGCTGCCGGGCTTCCATCTGATCAAGCTCGTAGCCGGTGCGGGCAAAGCCGTCGGTCAGCGGCATGGTCACCTGGCGGTTGGCATCGCCGACCATCACGCGCTGATCGGACGGCGGACCGGGGTGAACCGGGAGGCCGCGCTGCGCGATCAACTGCATGGCGCGCTCAATCGGGATGCGGAGCTGCCCGTTGTTCTCAGGGTCCCGGCTGTAGTGCTCGAGCAGCAGGTCCTCCCGCGCATGGAGATCGGCGGTCGCCTGGTTGCCGTCGTCGATGTCCAGCCGCGGCGTCGGGAAGCGCTGGGTCATGCTCTGGTACTCCCGCTGCTTCAGCTCGGGGCTGGAAGCCATGTCCTCGCGATGCCCCTTCTTCGCCGCGGCGCCCGCGATCAAATCGCCCCGGTGCCACTGGTCCGGAGGTCCATCCTGCTTCATGAACGCTGTGTTGATCGCCTTTCCCATGACGAAGCAGAAGATGAAAAAGATGATGACAAAGGAGCCGAGGCCGGCGAGAAAGACAACCACGCCACCGATGTTGACGTCGGTCGTCTCATAGCCCGGGCTGCCCTCTTCGCGTTCGATCGACGGCTTGGTCCCACCCAGCGCGTCGCGTCCCAGATCGTGGTTATCAGTGGGCATGTTCCGGCTCCAGTATGCCTTCAAGGTGAGGATCGTTGACCACCATCAGCGGCCTGGACTGCAGCAGGCCCAGGTAGTGCCAGGCCCAGAAGCTCACCACCGCCACGGGAACGGTAATGTAGGCCAGAATGCCGATATTGCCAGCGATGTGAAGATTTCCGGCAGCGTCGGGGAAGTTTGGCTCGATCAGCCAGAACAGGTCCACCGCGCGGGCAAAGATCATGAACGAGGTCAGCCAGATCATCTTGCGCTTGCTCCGCTTCAGGTCGGCCGAGAGCAGAAGGCAGAACGGGATAACGAAATGGCAGACAAAGTCCAGCGAGCAGATCGTCCACCAGCCGCCGTGGATCCGGTTCAGATACCAGGGCAGCTCGTCGGGGACATTGCCGGACCAGATGATCAGGAACTCGGCGAAGGTGAGATAGATGTTCAGCATGGTGAACGCAAAGGCCAGCTTGCCGAGATCGTGCTGCTCGGTCTGCCGCAGAAGCGTCCTCATGGGCTCGTACCGGGCCAGCAGAGTGACGGTCAAGATGCCGAGTGCCAGCACCGCATACCCCTGCGCCACCAGGAACTGCAGACCGTAGATGGAGGAGTACCACGTGACGTCGAGCGATTTGATCCAGTCGATCGAGGCCACCGTAAGCAGAATGACGTAGAGCAGAATGCCCGGGCCGCTCAGATTCTCAAACCGCGTGCGCCACTTGTCGAAGGACAACTCCGTTCCGGCGGCGGGGTCAGCGTCCTGCGCGACCGACCAGCGGCTCAGAATCAGCATAAACGTGATGGTGATGGCGAAGATCAGGATGGCCTGGATCCACACGCTTACCGGGCTCAGCATGGCGATCTTCGAGATGGCCGTCAGGGCCTGTTCGTCGGTGACCAGATGGTGCGCCCGAGCGTAGTACTCGGCAGCCTTGGTCGGAAACCGCGCCCACTGGTAGAGGTGCGGCATCAGAAATCCAATGGGGAGAAACATGAGCCCGACCAGCGGCAGGGTACGGCTCATCGCCTCGATCGGACGCCGCAGCAGAAGGCCCCATTTGCCGCCGGAGACGTACTGCAGCATCAGCATGACCAGGCCGCCGCCGGCGAAGTTGAAGCACATCATGTACCCGTGCAGGTAGGCACGCAGGAGGTGGTTGCGGCCTTCGTGCGTCCACACAAACGCCAGAATCGAGATCACGGCAAACACGGCCGAGATCACGATCAGCCGGAGGCGCCAGACCCGGACGGCCTCCGGCGTGGCCAGGCTGGACGGCACTGTGACCAGTCCCGGGTGAAATGCGTGCTCATTTTGTTCGTTGTTCGATGCCATGTCTGTATCTCAGTTCCTCAGGTCGCCATTTGGAGATCGGTCCCGCTACGTCTTCTACTCCACGCTGTCGAGCTTGCGAGTCGTTCCGGACTCCTGCCGCGACGGCTGGCGCTCGCCCGTCACCGCGGGCGGTCCGCCCTGCGCGCCGTTGTTCGTGGGGATGGGAATGACGTAGTCCTTGTCGTCCGGTGTCCCGTGGACCGCCGTCGGCGGCAGCGACCAGTCATGCGCGAAGGCCGGGGCGAAGCCCTCCCGTTCCGAGATGGCATCGAGCGACTCGGGACGCACGTTGCCCGGAACATCCGCGTCGGTGGCTCGCTGGCTGAGCTGCAGGGCGCGGATATAGGCCACCACCGACCAGCGCTCCTCCGGTGTGAGCTGCTGCGCGTAGTCCGGCATGGCGCCGTAGCCGTTCGTGATCACGTTAAAGAAGTGCCCCAGGGGAGCGCTTTCGAGGCGCGCGGTGTGGTAGTTTCCGGCGTGCGCGTAGCCTCGGTCGACGATCATCCCGGCCCCGTTGCCCACGCGCGAGTGACATGGCGTGCAGAAGACGTTGTAGTCTTCCTGCCCACGGTGCATCACCGCCACCGTCACCGGGAACGGCATGCCGTCGCCCTCTTTGTCGCCATCAAAACCGGTGAAGTAGTACGCGTTCTGCCGCAGCTGATTGCGCGCAACCGTCCCGCCCACCTGCGGCCGCACCGACCGCCCATCCGGATAAAAGATGGAGCCGCGCTGCGGATAGAACTTGGGCTGATTGTGCATGTCCTGCCGGCAGCCGGCGACCAGCACCAGCGCCGCTACAGCGCTCAGCGCTCCGGCCCGACGGGATGTACTTCCCTGTTGCATGCTCACCCTCTGCGTCTCCATCTCTGTTCTTTGAGCTCTCCGGCTCTCGCTCCCCTGCGCGCGCATCTAGTGCTCCAGCTCCACCACAGAAACGGCCGGGAACTGCTCCAGAAAGCTGCGCGTGCCGGTTGGGGAGAACTGCGGGTCGGTCGCCTCGAGACACAGGAAGAACTTGTCCGTGGTTGCCCCGCTGCGGAAGTTCGGCGCGTTGAACACCGGGTGGTAGAGCTGCGGCAGACCGTTCATTGCGAGCATGCCGATCGCCGCCGAAAGCCCGGAGAACAGAATGGTCCACTCGTAGGCCGGAATAATGAACGCCGGCCAGGAGAAGAGTGGCCGCCCGGCTACGTTGATCGGGTAGGAGATGACGGCGATCCAGGACTCCATCAGAAAGCCCGTGGTCAGCCCCATGACACCGCCCAGCAGGCACACCAGGGGTACCCGGGTTTTATGGAAGTGCAGCGCCTCGGCGGCCTCTTCGACCGGGTAGGGCGTGTAGCACTCCATCCGGCGATACCCGGCCCTGCGGGCCTCATGCGTGGCATGCACCAGTTCGCTGGGGGTGTTGAACTCCGCCAGCATTCCGTAAACTCCCTCGCGCGGTGGCATCTAGAGCGCTCCTTTGACGAGTCCGTCGTCGATGGTCTTGTCTTCGGCCTGACCCCGCGCGCTGACTTTGGTCTGCGGCAGCATCATGCGGATCTCCGACATCGGAATCATCGGCAGGAACCGGGCGAAGCAGAGGAAGAGCGTCGTAAACAGGCCCCAGGTGCCGATAAACAGCATGTAATCCCACTTGGTAGCGCGATAGGTGCCCCAGTTGGAGGGCAGGTAGTCGCGATAGAGCGAGGTGACCACGATCACAAAGCGCTCAAACCACATGCCGATATTCACCACAAAGGAGAGGAAGAAGAGGTAGGCCACATTGACCCGCAGCTTGCGGCTCCAGAGCGTGGTCAGCGGGATGGCGAGATTGGTCAGGATGAGGATCCAGTAGGCCCAGCCCATGGGTCCAAACATCCGGTTCCACATCATGAAGAACTCCCAGTGGCTGGCCGAGTACCAGCTCATGAAGACCTCCATGGCGTAGCCGTAGCCCACGATCGATCCCGTCGCCAGCATCACCTTGGCGCAGTTGTCGAGGTGACGCAGCGTCACCAGGTCCTCCAGGTGGTAGAACTTCCGGATGGGAATGGCCAGCGTGAGAACCATGGCAAAGCCCGAGTACACGGCACCAGCGACGAAGTAGGGCGGAAAGATCGTCGTATGCCACCCGGCAAGCGCCGCTACCGCAAAGTCAAACGAGATGGTGGTGTGCACCGACAGCACCAGCGGGGTCGACAGGCCGGCTAGCAGAAGCGAGGCCGACTCATACCGGATCCAGTGCCGGGTGGATCCGCGCCAGCCGAGCGACAGCATGCCATAGAAGTACTTGGCAAAGGGCAGCGTGGCCCGGTCGCGCATCGTCCCGAGATCCGGCACCATGCCGATGTACCAGAAGACGATGGAGATGGTGGCGTAGGTCGAGACCGCGAAGACGTCCCAGGCGAGCGGCGAGCGGAACTGCGGCCACACGTTCATCGAGTTCGGGTAGGGCAGCAGCCAGTAACCCAGCCATGGCCGGCCGATGTGCAGCAGGGGAAACATGCCCGCGCAGACCACGGCAAAGATGGTCATCGCCTCGGCGAAGCGGTTGATCGAGTTGCGCCAGGTCTGCTTGAACAGCAGAAGAATGGCTGAGATCAGTGTGCCGGCGTGGCCGATGCCGATCCACCAGACAAAGTTGATGATGGCGAAGCCCCACGCGCCGGGAATGGTGATGCCCCAGATGCCGACGCCCTTCAGCACCAGCCAGGTGACCGCCACCAGAACACCCTGCGCAATACCCGCGGCCACAATGAGCCCGAAGAACCACGCCAGCGGCGTATTCGAGGTGAGAACGATGCCCGCAATCTTGCGGGTGACCGATTTGAAGTTGTGGCCCGGAGCGATGACCGCATACTCGCCAGTGCGGGGGTCGATCATCGGATCAACAACAGGATCGTGAATAGGTCCCTTGGTCGCCATATATCTATGCCAGCTCCGGGTTCGGGTTGATGACGCCAGCCGTGTACGTCGTGCGCGGATGGTAGTTCAGATCGCCGATCACAGGGTAGTTGCGCTCTTCTGCCTTGCGCTTGGCCACCCGGCTGTTCGGATCGTTGATGTTGCCGAAGATGATGGCTTCGGTCGGGCAGGCCTGCTGACAGGCCGTGACCACCTCGCCGTCGCGGATCGCGCGATTTTCGGTGTCGGCCCGGATTTTGGCCTCCTGCACGCGCTGCACGCAGTAGCTGCACTTTTCCATCACGCCCCTGGAGCGTACCGTCACGTCGGGGTTGCGCATGAACTTCAGGCTTTCCGTCTCGTAGTCCGAGTACAGGAGGAAGTTGAAGCGGCGCACCTTGTAGGGGCAGTTGTTGGAGCAGTAGCGCGTGCCCACACACCGGTTGTAGACCATGGTGTTGATGCCCTCGGGCGTGTGCACCGTGGCCCCCACCGGGCAGACCTGTTCGCAGCCCGCGTTCTCGCAGTGCTGGCACATCATGGGCTGGAAGTGGGCGCGCGGCGCGTGGAGGTCGCCCTCGAAGTAGGTGTCGATGCGCAGCCACTGCATGTCGCGGCCGATCTTGACTTGCTCCCGCCCAACCACCGCGATGTTGTTCTCCGCATAGCAGCTGACGATGCAGGCGTTGCAGCCGATGCAGGAGTTCAGATCGATGGACATGCCCCACGCGTTCTGGATCTGCCGCGAAGAAGGATCGGTGTGCCTGTAGGTCCAGGAGCCGGTGTAGAAGCTCTCGTCGGCGCCGGGCTCTTCCCCCTCCGGAGCGTACCCGACCTTGTCGACCAGGGCGCCGTCCGATCCCGTGTGGGCGAAGTCCGGGTGCTTCTTCACCTCGTCCAGCGTGGCATAGCGGATGATCGCCCGCTCCATCGCCTCGTGGCCTGCCAGCGAGTAGGTGCCCTCGGTGTCGTACTCCTTCTTCTGCAGATCGTGCTGCGCGAAGGCGCCCCGGTGCTCCACGTTGTGGACCTTAGTCACGCACAGGTCGTAGGTGCCCTTGCCTCCGGTGACCTTGACGCCGGGGGTAAACCAGGGGTGGGTCGAACCGCGGAGCACGTATCCGTCGAAGCCCACGCCCGCACCCACACGGCCCGCCTCCGCTCCGCGGCCGAAGCCCAGGTGAACGGTGATGCAGTCGTCCGCGTGCCCGGGGACGTGGAGCGCTCCGGCGACCACCTTCTGGCCGGCAACGGAAAGCTCGATCGCCTCGCTCGTCTCCAGGCCCAGCCGCTCCATGGTGGCCAGGCTCATGAGCGCGGCGTTGTCCCAGCTCAGGTTGGTTACCTGCTTGGGCAGCTCCTGCAGCCAGCCGACGTTGGCGTAGCGGCCATCGAAGAGCGAGTTGTCCGGCCGGAACGACACCTCGACCGTGCCCGCGGGAGCGGCGGCCGGTGCAGCTTGCCCAGTGTTTCCCTGCGCCGCGGCGGCCGAAGCCGTCTTCGGCGCGAACGCCGTTCCGGCGATCCAGCCATCGTGCAGCGCCCGCCGCCAGCCCAGAGCGAAGTCGCCCTGAATGAACTGACGGGAGTTGTTCATCACCGTCACCGAAGGCTCTTCCTGCGGGTTGCTGAGCAGCATCTGCAGAATGTGGTGCGAGCTGTGGCCACCGTACATCGGCGCGATCATCGGCTGAACGATCGACAACGTTCCGTCGTACGCGCGCGCATCCGACCAGCTCTCCAGATAGTGCGCCCGGTTCAGGTGCCACTGCGAGACGATGCCCGTCTCGTCGACATGCATGCCCAGGTGCACGGTGTTCGGCACCTTGCTGTAGGCCTCGGTGAAGTGGAGGTCGGCCGGAGCCGAGTAGATGGGGTTGAGGCCAAGCACCACCAGCCAGTTCACCTGTCCGGCGTTCATCGCGCCCACAAGCGCGCGAAGGTCGGCCACCTGCTCCGACGGCATGGGGTTCACCGTCTCGGTGTAGACGACCGTCTTGCCGACCGCACCCAGCTGCGCGTTCAGGGCGTGGGCCGCCATGTGGACCTCCGGCGGCATCTGCTCGCCGGGGATAACGACCACCCGGCCGGAGCTCTTCCGGAGGTCGGTCAGCAGCGCCTGGAAGAACTTCGCCTGCTCGAGGTTCAGCTCCGGCGGCGCCGCGCCCGCGGCCAGCCCCTGCGCGATCCGCACGACCTCACTGGGTTTGACCGCCAGCCGGTGCTCGGCCTTGAAGCCCGTCACCGTCGACATGGTCTCAACCACATACATCCGGTTCATCGTCTTGCCGGCCTCGTAGCGGTGCCGCTCCGCATAGGCACGCGCCAGGGGCAGAAAGCCCGGGTGCGCGATGCCGCCGAGGAAGTCCGCATCGAGGGACAGGATGAGATCAGCCTCCTCCAGACGGTACTGCGAGTCCATGTAGCTGCCGAAGGCCGCCTTCGAGGCCGCGCGCGAGCTGTCCTGGTTGACGGGGTCCCACTGCACCAGCTTCGCCGCCGGAAGCGCCGTCTGCACCTGCTTCCACTGCGCCGCCAGGGTGGGCGAGGTGATCGTCTCGCTGAGGAAGTACATCCCCTTGCCGTCGCCCGAGGCACGTGCGGCAGACTGAAAATCGAGCTGAAAGCGCGACCAGGAGGTGGGCTCGCCGCGCAGCAACGGGTGCTGCGACCGGTCCGGGTCGTAGAGGCCAAGCAGCGTTCCCTGCGTCATGGCGTCGGACTTGCCGAGCGAGACCGGGTGCTCGGGGTTGCCCTCGAGCTTGATCGGACGGAACTCCTGGCTCTTGACCAGGATGGGCAGCGCTCCGGTCGGAAACGGGTGAGCCGTGGCGAAGAACATCGCCTGACCCAGGATCAGATCCTCCGGCTGCCGGATGTACGGATAGATTTGCTCGTCAGGCTGCTTGGTGCAGCCGGCCAGGCCAGCCAGGGCCATCGACGCGCCCATCACCTTCATAAAGCCGCGGCGGCTGAACCCGTCCACCCACTCCGTTGCCTGCCGCGGGAACTCCTCCTGCATCATCTCGTGGAAGCCCGGTGTCTCGGCCAGCTGATCCAGATTGCGCCAGAAGCGGCGGCCGGTCTTGCCATCGAGGCGTGCCCGGACCTCGGCCAGCGTCATCCTGGCCGGCTTGATGGCGGTCACCACCACTGCTGCGCCCTTCTCGGCGCCCGCATCCTCAGTCATTGTCTTCCCTTGAGTTTCGTTGTTCATCATCGATGGCACGTCTCGCAGCTGGTCAGGTACTCCGGCGTCCGGATGTGGTACTTGTCGGTCAGGTACCGGCCAAGTGCCATCTGGCTGGTGAACTTCTGGTACGCCGCCGGCATGATGGCGGCGATCGGAGGAACATCGCTGACCGTCTCGCCCGAGCCCGAGGTGGCGTGCGGCTCGGCTCCGAAGCCCGACTGTGGCCGCATCTCACCCAGCTGATGCGGTGTCTCAAGCTGCGCCATCAGAGGTCCTTCGCGGTGCGAAGGGTCCACCGTGGTGCAGGAGACCTGCTGCGCCGTCGTCTGCCCGGCGCCTGTGCTCGCGCACCACACTGGCTTGTCCTCCGACGGACCCGCCCAGGACATGTTGTAGATCGTCGTGGTCGGCCGCAGATTGGCCGCAGGGTTCCGGTGGCAGTTCAAACACCACTCCATCTGCAGGGTGTTCTGCTGGTACATCAGCGGCATCTCGTCCACACGCCCATGGCAGGAGGCGCAGCCGATGCCCTTGTTCACGTGGATCTCATGGTTGAAATAAACGTAGTCCGGCAGATCGTGTACCCGGATCCACTGGATCGAAGCCCCCGTCGCCCAGCTCTGGCGCACCGGCTCAAGCAGCGAGGCGTTGGTCCAGATCTCCGAGTGGCAGTTGATGCAGGTCTTGGTCGGCGGCACCCCGGCATAGGCTGCCTTCTCCACCTGGGTATGGCAGTACTGGCACTGGAGACCCAAACCCTCCACGTGGTGCTTGTGACTGAACGGGATCGGCTGATCCGGCCGCTGGCCCTGCCGCGTCACCCACGGCGACCGCTGCAGCTCGTTCAGCGCCACGCCGAGAGCGATCACAATCAGGCCGGTCAAAACCAGGCTCGCCCGGGCCAGCGCGTTGGAGCTTCTGTCAAATACTTGCGCCATAACTGCTTCCTGCTTCCCTTCCGTCGAACATGGAGAAAGATCGGTGGTGAGGTGTGGGCCGCCTCTTGGAGCCGTTCCGCTTCCCGACCCAGAGCTCCCTGCGAAAGCCAAATCCTTTCCCAGGGGTCGTTCGAGAAACTTGAGTATAGCAGTGGAAATCCCACCCAACGATCAACTCGCAAGACCACCCTCCGCATTTTTCTGCAGGGGAAATCGATTATCGAAACAGGAAGTTGCGGTTGCACCAGAAACCGTGCGGATCGTTGATCGGGCAGCCCCGCGGCACCGCTCCTTGAGGCGATAACCGGCCGTATCTGCCTGATAAATAGGTCGATCGTGGTCCGAATTCAAACTCGGGCCATCTCCCCGCTTCAGCTCCCGCCTCGCGCCTGGCGCACGTCTCCTCACCGCACCGCTCCGCTACCATCAGCCATGGCTCAGAGATCTCTCCCCAGCAGCCGCAAGCTCCCCTACGACGTGGTTGCGGCTGTCGGCGAGCTGGCCGCCGCCGACCCGGTTCTCGGCCGGCTCATCGATCGCGTCGGACCCTGCACCCTGCGGCTGCCGGCGTCGCAGTCCCCGTTTGAGGCGCTGGTGCGCGCCATCCTGTATCAGCAGCTGCACGGCAAGGCTGCTGCGGCCATCCATGAGCGCATGATCGGCTCCTTCACGGCGGCGGGCGCTGGCGCGGCGACGGACGCTGGCTCCGCCGGGCATCCTTCCCCGCAGCAGCTGCTGGAATGCCCAAACGAGCAGCTCCGGGCAGCTGGCCTTTCTCACAACAAGGCACTCGCTCTTCGCGATCTCGCGGCCAGGACCCTCGACGGCACCGTTCCCACGCTCGCCCGCATCCGCCGCATGGCCGATGAGGAGATTGTCGAGTACCTGACCGAGGTCCGCGGCATCGGCAGGTGGACCGTCGAGATGCTGCTGATCTTCCGGCTGGGCCGCCCGGACGTCCTTCCGGTCGGGGACTACGGCGTCCGCAAGGGCTTCGCCCTGACCTTCGGCAGGTTGAAGCCGGGGGATCGGGTGACGCCGGCCGAGCTGCCCGCGCCGGAGGTGATTGAACGTCGCGCCCGCCGCTGGAAACCCTGGCGCTCGGTCGCCAGCTGGTATCTGTGGCGCTCCACGGAACTCCCGTCTTCGACGGCCGCCGCCAAGGGTTGAGCCCGGCATAGCTCTTTCCGGTCATTCCCAGCCGCACCGGTTTGCGTCTAAACCGGTACACCATGACCCCATCGACCCTGGAACAGCACGCAAGGGAGCAGCGAACAGGATCTCAGCCACAAGGCGAACCGCGGGCAGAGACCGCCTCGGGCCGCATGTTGGACCGCCGGCGATCGCACGGCGCGCAGCCCGGGACGGAGGCGACCGGAGCCTCCAGCAAAGCCAGCAAACGCCGGTTCGTCTGCATCCACGGCCATTTCTACCAGCCACCGCGCGAGAACCCGTGGCTCGAGACAGTGGAGACCCAAAGCTCCGCCGCGCCGTACCACGACTGGAACGACCGCATCACGGCGGAGTGCTACGCCCCCAACGGAGCGTCGCGCATCACCGATCGTGCCGGCGAGATCATCCGCATCTCCAACAATTACGCCCGCATGAGCTTCAACTTCGGGCCGACGCTGCTGTCCTGGCTGAAGGAGAACGCACCCCGCTCCTACCGGATGATCCTGAACGCCGACCGCGCGAGCGCCGGACGCTTCTCCGGCCACGGATCCGCTCTGGCGCAGGTCTACAACCACATCATCATGCCGCTCGCCTCCGAGCGCGACGCGCGCACGCAGATCCGCTGGGGCATCGCCGACTTCAAAGCCCGATTCGATCGCATGCCCGAGGGCATGTGGCTGGCCGAGACCGCCGTCGACCGCAGAACGCTGGACCTGCTTGCCCAGGAGGGCATCCGCTTCACCGTGCTCGCGCCGCACCAGTGTGCCCGCATCCGGCCCATCGCGCCGGCGGGTGAGAGCTCCGAGCAGCCGGAGCCGCGGCAGCCGGAACCCTGGAGCGAGACCCCCAACAGCTCCGTCGACACCTCCCGCGTGTACCGCGTTCCGCTCGACGAGGGCCGATCGATCGCCGTCTTCTTCTATGACGGCCCGGGCTCCCGCGCCATCGCTTTCGAGGGTCTGCTGAACAACGGCGAAGAGTTCGGTCGCCGGCTGGTGCGGCCGCTTGGCCCAAAAAGCGCCGAATCGGAGATCGGCCCCGCCCGGCTGTCGCACGTCGCAACCGATGGGGAATCCTACGGGCACCACCACAAACATGGCGAAATGGCGCTCTCCTATGCCATGCGCTGGATCGAGGAGCAGGAGCTTGCCACGCTGACCAACTATGGCGAGTTCCTGGCACTGTTCCCCCCGGAGTGGGAGGCCGAGGTCGTCGACAACTCCTCCTGGAGCTGTGCGCACGGGGTGGAGCGATGGCGCTCCGACTGCGGCTGCTCCGGCGGCAAGCCAGGCTGGAATCAGCGCTGGCGCAGACCTTTGCGCGAGGCGCTCGACGGCCTGCGCGATGCCACGGTGCCGCTGGCCGAGAGCAAGGCGGCTCCGCTGCTGCGCGATCTCTGGCAGGCCCGCGACGAATATATCGAGGTCATGCTCGATCGCTCGGCCTTCCACCGCGACCGATTTCTGCTGCGCCACGCCGCCAAATCGCTCTCACCCGAAGAGCGCACGACCGTTTGGGAGCTGCTCGAGCTCGGGCGCGAGTCGCAGCTCATGTACACCTCCTGCGGCTGGTTTTTTGATGACATCTCCGGCATCGAGACAGTGCAGATCATCGCCTACGCCGCCCGCGTTCTGCAGCTGGTCAGCAGCCTCTTCGGCGCGGAGACCGGCGCCCGCCTCGAAGCGGAGTTCCTGGCCAGGCTCGGCAAGGCCGAGAGCAACGTGCCCGAAAACGGCAACGGAGCCGACGTCTACCGCCGCTACGTGAACGGCCTGCGCATCGGCCTGATGGAGGTCGGCGCGCACTACGCCATCTCCTCCATCTTTCGCGCCTACCCGGACACCGGGGAGCTGTTCTGCTACGACATCCATCGCGACAGCCACGAGGTCGTCGCCTCGGGGCGGGGCCGCGTGGCTATGGGACGCGCCGAGATCCGCTCCCGCATCACCGAGGAGTCGCAGCAGATCGCCTACGCCGTGCTCCACCTGGGCGACCAGAACCTTTCCGCCGCCGTCCGTCCCATCGACGCCGGCGATGCCGCGGACCTGGCCAACTTCGCCCAGTTCTCGACCGAGGTCAGCACGGCCATCAAGCGCGCCAACCTGCCGGAGGTCATTCGCCTGATCGACCGCTCCTTCGGTGGCACCACCTACTCGCTCACCTCGCTGTTTGCCGACGAACAGTCTCGCATCCTGCGCACCATCCTGGACCGCACGCTGTCCGAGATGGAAGATTCACTGCGCAAGATCTACGAGGACCACGCCTCCCTTCTGCACTTCCTCACCGACTCGGGTGCGCCTGTACCCGCTGCGCTGGCGCTGGCTTCGGATTTTGCGACCAACAGCAGCCTGCGCCGCGCGCTCGAAGCGGAGATCTTCAACACCGTCGAGATCGAAGCTCTGCTGACCCGCGCGCGCACCGAACAGGTGACGCTCGACACACCGGGGCTCGCCTTTGCCGCGGCCGGCCGCATGAAGCGCGCGATGATCGCCCTCGAAGCCGCCACCGCCACCGGCGGTCCGGAGGGCATCACCGCGCTGCAGGCCGCGCTGACCAGCGCCACCTCGCTGCGGCGGTTTCCGTTTGAGGTCAATCTGTGGCAGGCGCAAAACATCTGGAACGATCTTTTGCGCCGCTCCGACCACCGCTACTGGTCGCCCGAGTGGCGCGAGGGCTTCCGCAAACTCGGCCTCGCCCTGAACATCTCGGTCGATCACCTGGTGATCGAAGAAGGGGTCCCGGTGTTCTAGAGCGGCACCTTCAGGAGCGCTTGCCGAAGCTCTTTCGCAGCCGAAGCAGGCGCTCGCTGTCGACGGTCTCCCCTCCCGGTGCCGTCGGTCGCTTCTCCTCGGAAGGGTGCAGCACCACGGAGCGCCACGGCCCGTCGCCAGCTGACTCCGATCGCAGACCGGAGGGCGCGAGCAGGAGATGAAGGCCTCGCCGTTCGCGCGAGCTCATGGCCGGGAAGCGGAAGGGGTACCCCGAGGTCCGGACCTCCTCGACGGCCTGATCCGCCATCGCGGCAAGCTCCTGCTCCCGGGCTGCCTTGAAGCCGCCCGCCTCCAGGTGCATGCGGTGGTGCTCCTCGGGCGAAAGACCCAGCAGCTTCGCGCACAGGTGCTCCAGGGCGTGCAGAAGTTCGCCATGGCGGGCCAGCAGAAGGGAGGTGTCCGCTCCGGTCAGCTCCAGGGTAACGGGCCTGGTCTCGACCGTCGACTCGGACGCGCCGCCCCCGCCGGTGACGCTCACGTGAAGACGCAGGCCGGCCGCCGCGATGTACTCCTCCAAAAAAGTCAGGGCTCGCCTGGCGTCCAGGGCTCTCGCGCTCATCGTCTCACCCGAACTGCCGCAGGCGTCTCCGGCATCGCCTCTACCGCTTTCCCTGCAGCGTGGGCGCACCGGCTTTGCGCCGCGCGCGCTTGGCGGCGATCTCCCGCATCTCCCGGCCCAGGCTGGTGCGATTCATCACCGCCTGCTGCAGGATGCCAATCAGGTTGCCGACCGACCAGTAGAGCGCCAGGCCCGAGGCGTAGTTCCAGGTCATGTAGCCCGAGACCGCCGGCATCATGAAAGCCATCATCTTCTGCTGCTGCGGGTCGACGCCGGGCGACGGGGTGTAGAACTGCACCAGAAACTGGCTGATCACCATCACGATCGGAAGGATGTGGTACGGGTCCGCCGCCGTCAGATCCGGCAGCCAGGCCCAGTGGGCCTGCCGCAGCTCCACCACCTTGGGCAGCATGGAAAAGAAGGCAAACAGCAGCGGCAGCTGAATCAGCGACGGAATGCATCCGCCAAACATGTTGACGCCATGATCCTTCTGCAGCTGCATGATCTCGGCGTTCATCTCGTTGCGCTTGGGGTCGGTCACCTTCAGGTTCTTGTACTTGGCCTTGATGGCGTCCGTCTGCGGCTGAATGCGCTGCATCTTCAGACCGCTCTGCATGGTCTTGATGCGCAGCGGCAGAAGAACGATGTTGATGACGATCGTCAGGATGATGATGGCCCAGCCCCAGTTCGAGGCCAGGTGGGCGTGGATGAACTGCAGCGCCAGGAACAGGTATTTGCCGATGATGCCGAAGAAGCCGAACTCCAGCAGAGGCTCGAGCGTGACGTTCGGGTTGGCGGCATGAATGTTTTTGAGAACATTGACCGCCTTCGGCCCCACATAGATGCGCGCCTGGGTGTGGCCGCTAGTATCCCCGAGCGCCGCCCCAAGGATAGGGACATTGATCGCCCCCTTGGCCGGCGATCCGGAGCCCAGGCCCGTGCGCCGAATCGTCTTGGCGACATCCAGCTCATGGTGCTCCCCGACCACCGTCGCGCTCGCGGGATGGTCCGGCAGAAAGATGGCTGCGAAGTACATGTCGCTGACGCCCGCCCAGTCGAACGGTCCGTTCAGCGTCTCACCACCTGATACCTTCTTCGGCGCGAGGTGCTCGGACTTGCCGTTGACGCTCGAATCGAGCTGCGCACTCGCGTAGAGCTGCGCATTTTCCTGGTCGCCGAAGCCTCCGGGCCAGCTGATCAGCGTTCGCACCGGAGCGCCGTTCTGTGTGACCGCCACATCGGCGTGCACCAGGTAACTCTCGTCGAAGTGAAAGGTCTTCTTCACATCGATTGTGCCGTTCGACCAGGTAAAGGTCAGCGTGGCCGGCGCAGCCAGCGTGCCCGTGGCCGAAGGCACATAGAGCGCCTGCCGCAGCCCCGCCGTCATCGCCGGGTCATAGGTGTAGAGCGACAGCGGGAAGCCAACCATCTGCGCCGCCTGCCGGTGCACCAGGTCGAGTGGCTTGCCGTAGGAGTCCTTCTCCTTCTTCAGAATCCAGCTGCGTACCTCGCCACCGCGGTTGGAAAAGGTGATGCGGTAGAGCTCGTTCTCCACCACCGTCGTCGCCTCGGCCGCGGCGGCCACGGTGGGCCGGCTCGTCGCCGTGGCCGGGCTCGATCCAGCCTGCGCCAGCTGCGCGGGTGTGGGCTGCGCAAACGCGGGGTTGGTCTGGACCGGAGCGACCGCCGGTGGCCGGTTGGGCGAGGCCGTCTGCGGATTCTTTTTGGCGCGATAGTACTGCAGACCAAAGAAGACGCCCACCATGACAAGCATCATCAGCAGCAGGCCACGGTTGTCCTGGCCGCCTTGTTGGTTAGGGTTCTTAAACTCTGCCAAGGGAGAAGTCGTCCTATCTGTCGGGGAACCCGCGCGATGGTCGCGGCTCCCCTGCGTTTCCATGGTAAATGCAAGGGGGGTCCGGCACCGGGTCCAGACCGCCCTTCGCCAACGGATGGCAGCGCAGAAGCCGCCGCAACGCCAGGTACGATCCGCGAACAACACCGAACCGGTCAACCGCGATGTAGGCGTACTCCGAACAGGTCGGCAGGTACAGGCACCGCGACGGGCTCAGGAGGTGCAGGGCCGGCGAGACGACCGACTTATAGGCGCCAAATGCGGCTCGAGCTCCCGCCCGGCGCAGCCCCTGCGCCCGAAGCTTCACGAGCGGCCCCCGTCAGGGTGCGACGACGGCACCGCCACCATGCGCTCGATCGCCCGGAAGACCGCGGCCACGTCGCGCTCCAACGTCCCGAAGTCGACCTCCTTCACGCCTCGGCGGGGGTGCAGCACCACGTCGACGGGGGTCTGCAGCAGCCACACGTGGCGCCGCACCGCCTCGCGCACACGCCGCTTGATGCGGTTCCGGTCCACGGCCTTGCCCATGACCTTGCCCACAGTTAAACCCACCCGCGCCTGCGTGGCGCCGGGCGATGGATGAAAGAAGTAGCTCATCTGCTTGGAGTGGTGTTTGCGGCTGCCGCTGTAGACACGTTGAAAATCCGCATGCTTGCGGAGGCGAAAGATCGCCGGGGCAAGGGGTGGAGCATCTCCGGTCACAGGGGCTTCGTGCGTGGGCATCGGCTCTGCGGTGCGGCTCAAGTGTTTCCGGCTGGCAGCTGATCCGCGAGGGAGCGCGTCATCGGCGTCTGCTCGGCACCTGTGTGCGCGGTCGTGACGGTCTCGATCAGGGCCAGGTGTGTCTCTTCGCGGGCTACGGTGCGGTGCCGCATGCCGCGGGACACCACAAAGAACTCACCCGGACGAACAAGGACCGGACCGCCATCGAGGTCGGAACGATCGATCTCCAGGCAGCCTTTGAGCACAAGAAACATCTCGTCTTCGTGCTCGTGGGTGTGCCAGGGAAACTCGCCTTCCACCCGGGCAACCTTGATGTACTGGTCGTTCACCTGTCCGACGATCCGGGGTGACCACAGATCAGCAAGAGCGGCCGAGGCGGCAGCGAGAGCGACTGGCTTCGTCTGCGCGGAAAGGCGTTCCACTTGTGTTCTCCGTCCCCGAAGCTCTAGTCGCGGAAGCCGGCGCTGACGGCGATCTTGTGTCGGCCCTTGGCGCGGCGACGGCTCAGCACGGCGGCACCCGCCTTGGTCTTCATGCGGCTGAGAAAGCCATGGGTCTTGGCGCGGTGACGGCGATTCGGTTGAAAGGTACGCTTCGGCATGGGATCAGAACTCCGGCTCAGGTTGGACGGCGGCCCGGAAGGAAGACCCGGGTGTCTGCGCTGAGAAAAGATGTCGGACGGCTCCAGCGCGTCCAGCCTTTGAGTATACCCCAGTGCGTTGCGGCGGCAGAAAACAGGGACCGCGAGCACCCTCTCCGCGGAGCACTTCCGTAACAGCAAAGAGTGCGTTTCAGGCAACGAAATCGCGCCTTCACAAGGAATGGTGCAAGTCACAGTTTTTCCCGATTCCGACCGAAAAAGCTCCGTGCAATCCGTGCTACGATCAAATCCGTTTCGCAAGTCAAGTTCGCTGCGCTTCCAATCTGAATCTGGAAATTTTCCCAGGCTTTTTGTCCCTTCCCGCGAGCCTGATCGCTTCCCGGGACCGTTTCGGCAATACATGTTCCTCACAAAATCACCGCGAGGTGATCGGGGAGAGCTGTTGCTTTTACCGCACGTCGCTCCGGCGACCGCGGGCTGGCTTGTACTCCTCTTCAGTTGTTCGGTAGGCGCTGCACCAGTAAGAAAAGAACGAGGAAGAGATGTCTTTTGTTCCCACGGCGACCGCCGTCCTTAACTCCTGGGTCCGCATCCTGTCGGCACTCGAAAAGAAGATCAATCGCCAGGCGTTTGAGCAGTGGCTCAAACCGACGCGCTTCTCGCACCAGTCCGGCCGCACGCTGTTTGTGCGCGTTCCGTCAGAAAAGTTCCAGACCCACCTGGAGCGCTATACCAACCTCATCGGCGAAGCGATCGAGAACCTCGGTCTCGAGCTCGACGCGGTCACGTTTCAGACGCCGCAGCAGGACCCCGCCGCTCCGCGCGTGCGCGAGGATGGCGGATTTGCCCCGCTGCCCAGCCACAGCCCCAACGCGCCGCCGCCGCCCTCGGCCTCCGATTCATCCCAGGCCGCGGCCGATCGCATCCCCGGTCCCGAGCAGTCGCGTTTCGACTGGAACTCCGCCGCCAACCTGAACCCGAAGTACCTCTTCGACGCCTTTGTCGTCGGCAACGGCAACCAGTTCGCCCAGGCGGCCGCGCAGGCCGTGGCCGAGCGCCCATCCAGGGCATACAACCCGCTCTTCCTCTACGGCGGCGTCGGCATGGGCAAGACCCACCTGATGCAGGCCGTCGGCCACGAAACCAAGCGCCGCGCGCCGCACACCACCGTCTCCTACATCTCGGGCGAAAAGTTCACCAACGAGATGATCGATTCGATGCGCTACCAGAAGATGACCAGCTTCCGCGACAAGTACCGCAGTGTCGACGTGCTACTGATCGACGATATCCAGTTCATGGCCGGCAAGGAGCGGACGCAGGAGGAGTTCTTCCACACCTTCAACGCGCTGCACGAGAGCATGAAGCAGATCGTCATCGCCTCCGACCGGCCGCCCAAGGAACTCTCCGACTTCGCAGATCGTCTCCGCTCGCGCTTTGAGCAGGGATTGATCGCCGATATTCAGCCACCCGACCTTGAAACCAAGGTCGCCATTCTGCAAAAAAAGGCCGAAACCGAAAACACGCAGCTGCCGGTGGATGTGGCGCTGTTTATCGCCTCCAACGTGCGCACCAACGTGCGTGAACTGGAGGGCGCGCTGGTCCGGCTCATCGCCTGGTCCTCCATGCACGGGGTCGAGATCACGCTCGCCGTCGCGCAGCAGTGTCTGAAGCAGTTCATCGATACCCAGGTCCGCAAGATCACCATCGAGACCATCCAGCGCACGGTGGCCGAGCAGTTCGGCATGCGCGTCGCCGAGCTCAAGCAGAAGAACAACTCGCGCCAGATCGTGGTTCCGCGGCAGATCGCCATGTATCTTGCCAAGCAGCTGACCGAGGCTTCGCTGCCCGAGATCGGCCGGCAGTTCGGCGGCAAACATCACACCACCGTCATGCACTCCATCAACAAGATTGACGAGCAGCGCCGCGCCGACAAGGACCTGAACCGAACCCTGAACAAGTTGATGGAGACCCTCAGCTAAGAGCAGGCGGCCTTCGAAAGCTTGGGTTGACCACACTGCCGCGGTCTAGCCGAAGGTGTTTAACGCGGGCCTTCAGCCCGCCCGATTGGAGTGGCCCGGCGACCTGGGGCTTCGCCCCAGGCTAAGGTAGCGTGCGCCTTCAGCCCCACAAGGGCGATTCCTCTGCATGGTCAGGAAAAACCGCCCTGGAAAAGCTCTGATCAACGGTTGCGGCTCGGGAAACGGCGCAGATTCCCTGCGGGAATGACAACAAGACAGCAGGCTCTCTCTACAAGCGGACTCGATCAGAGGCGGCGTAGGGCAGTTTCCCTCGAGGTGTGTGTGGGGTTTGCCCGTGCGGGCTGAAAGCCCGCGCTACCCTAGCCTGGGGCGAAGCCCCAGGTTGCCGGACCACTCCAGACCTGCGGGCTGAAGGCCCGCGCTAACTCAGCTTCGGCTCAACCGGTTCGGGAAAGAGACGCAGATTCCCTGCGGGAATCACAACAAGCGGGAGGGCTCTTTACAGGCGGACTCGATCCCGCAAGGGCCATTCCTCTCCATCCTCAGCAAGGCACAGGGTTCACCACACCAGCCCGGATTTCCTCTGCCACCGCGGCTCGCCTGTGCATCTCGTGCTCTTTCGAAGTCACGGCAAAAAGGCCACTTAGCCAGCCCATCCTACTTTGGGTCGAGCGATCCGCCGCTGCCGTCCGGAGCGGGTGTGGAGATCCGGGAGAACCACGGCCAAAGGGACAGCCACCCGAGGCCAACGACCCCGGAGTTCCCCATCTTCCGGTCTCCCGTGTCCGGTCTTCGAAATCTGGTCTGCCACGGAAGTGGTAGATGCCACGGAAGTTGTACTCCGCTTCCACATATCCAGAGCGAACGGTTACGAGTACTGTCTTTGTCTTTCCTTTCATGTCTTCTTGGAAGAACTCTTCGCACGGCAGCTCCCGTGTCAGGTTCTGGGCTCGGTCTCTCTCAACACAGTGCCTGTCTTTCCCACAGCACCGGGCGTGGCGCAGGGTGCCTTTCCCTCCGTAGAATCAGGCTTGCCCGGAAGCCTCTTCACCGCGCTTGGGGCGACGGTGTACCCTTTGGCCAGCGCCCAGCCCCCCAAAACCTGCTTCGCCCGGAGAGACCGATCGTGACTATTGCGAGTGCCACCCAGGAGCCAGAGATGTCCACCAGCGCGGCCGCCCCCTCCGGCAACCCTTCCGGCAACCTTGAGATCACCGTTTCGCGCGCCGAGCTGCTGCGTGAGCTCACAGCGGCGCAGACCGTGGTTGAGCGCAAGACCACCATTCCCATCCTGTCGAACTTTCTCTTCGAGGCCGCGGACGACCGGCTGACGATTACCGCGACGGACCTCGACCAGAGCCTTCGCACCTCCTGCACCGCCAAGGTGAAGAAGCCCGGCGCCTGCACCGTGCCGGCACGCAAGCTGTACGACTACATCAAGCTCCTGCCTGAGGGCGACATCTCCATCAAGCTGATGGATAACCACTGGGTGCAGATCCGTGCCGGCCGCTCCAATACGCGCATGGTCGGCATGGCGCGCGCCAACTTTCCCCAGGTAGCGGCCTTTCCCGCAAGCGGCGCCGTGACCCTGCCGGTTGCCGCGGTGCGCAACATGGTGGCCAAGACCATCTTCGCCATCTCGAACGAGGAGAGCCGCTACACCCTGAACGGCGCTCTCCTGGTGCTCAAGGCGGAGTCGATGGCCATGGTCGCGACGGACGGACACCGCCTGGCGCATATCGAAAAGATCGGCGAGTCGATCCCCGGCATCTCCGGCGAGAAGAAGACGCTGATTCCGCGGAAGGCGCTCAGCGAGATCGCCAGCCTGCTCGGCTCGACCGACGCCGATACCTTCGACTTTGCCGATGACGAGCAGACGCTGTTCTTTCGCGTCGGCGGACGTGTGCTCACCAGCCGCAAGCTGACCGGGCAGTTTCCCAACTACGAGGCGGTGCTGCCGCGAGACAACACCAAGTTCGTCATCGTGCGATCGGAGGACCTGATGGGCTCCATCCAGCGCGTGGCCCAGTTCGCCGACGAGCGCTCGGGCGCGATCAAGATGCGGCTCGAGACCAATGAGCTGAAGCTCTCCTCTTCCTCGACCGACGCGGGCGAGTCCGAGGATGTCATCGAGACGCCCTACAACTATGACCCTCTGGTGGTCGGCTTCAACAGCTCGTACCTGATTGACTTCCTGAAGGCGATTGGCGGCTCGGGCGAGGTGCGGCTGGAGTTCAAGGATGCGCAGTCGGCCGGGCAGATGCGTCCGGAGGATGGCGTGGACGATGTGAAGTACCGCTACATCCTGATGCCGATGCGAATCTGAGCCGGGCGAGCTTTCCTGCCCTTCGCTGCTTGGCCACGGCAATCTATCCTCGCCAGCCGGACCTGGGGTCTACTGCCGCAGCTCCACAATGGTCGCGCCCTGGCCGCCCTCGTTTTGGGCCGGTTCGGTCACTCCCGTGACGTGCGGATGATGTTTGAGCGAGTCACGCAGGGTGCGGCGCAGCACACCCATGCCCGTGCCGTGGATGACGCGAATGCGCGGCAGACCAGCAAGAAAGGCCCGGTCGACGAAGCGCTCCACCTCATCCTGCGCCTCATCGGCGCGGCGTCCGATCACGTTGATCTCCATTGGCACGGAGTCGTTTTCCTGCGAAGTTGAGACGGTCACGCCGCCGCGCCGGCGCGCAGCCTGGAGTGGCGTGGCGACCGCAAGCGGCGTGACACTGGCGATATCAGAGCGTGGGACACGCATCTTCAGCTGCCCCATCACCACCTCCAGGTGGCGGTCGTCGAGCAGGCGGTTGACGCGGGCCTCGCGACCGCCGATCGAGCGCAGCGTGACGAAGTCTCCCGGCTTGATCTCGGGCGCGGGCTTCGGCTTCGCCGGTGTGTCGTTGCGGTCCGCACCGGTGGCATGGGCGACCACCGTTGAGTTGAACTGCTCGGAGAACTCGCGGCGTAGCCGGGCGATGCGCAGGGCGGAGTCGCGCGCGATCTTTTGCGCCACGGTCTTATCGCCGATTGCCTTGACGGTGTCCTTCAGCTGGCCTTCAAAGTCGCCGATCAGATCGTTCAGCTTTTTCTCGAGCTCGCGCGTCCTCTGCTTCTGCTCGCTGCGGCCCTCGGTCTCCAGCCGGTTGCGTTCAAAGGCGACCTCGCGCTCGCGCCGGCCCAGTCGCTCGCGCTCGGCGGCTGCGGCGGTCAGCTGGTCGTGCAGCGAATCGAGAAAGGCGCCAATGTCGGCGGTCTGGGTCGTCATCTGCCGGCGCGCCGCATCGATGATCTCTGCCGGCAGACCCAGGCGGCTGGCGATGTTGAGTCCCGCCGAAGCACCGGGAACGCCCATGCGCAGCTCGTAGGTGGGGGTCAGGGTTTCAGCGTTGAAGCCGACCGCGGCGTTGCCGACCCCCGGGTGGTTGGCCGCGTAGACCTTCAGCGAGGTCAGGTGCGTGGTGATGGCGGTCCATGCGCCGAGCCGAAGGAAGTGCTCCGCGATGGCGACGGCCAGGGCCGCGCCCTCTTCGGGGTCGGTCGCCGAGCCCAGCTCATCGAGCAGCACCAGGGACTCCGGCGTGGCCTCGCGCGCAATGCGGTCGAGGTTGACGATATGCGCGGAGAACGACGACAGGTTGCGCTCGATCGACTGTGCATCGCCGATGTCGGCGTAGATGGCCTGAAACCGCGGAAAGACGGCCGTTTCGGAGGGGACGGGCAGTCCAGCCTGAGCCATGATGGCGAGCAGACCGAGCGTCTTGAGCGAGACCGTCTTGCCACCGGTGTTGGGACCGCTGAGGATCAGCTGGCGGGCTTCGGCCGGCATCGTCAGCGTCATCGGCACAGGTGCGGGCGGGCTGCTGTCGTCCGGCGCGCCGGCGGCCTCGGATCGCATGCGGAGCTCGAGCAGCGGGTGCCGGGCGCCGGTCAGTCGAATCTCACTGGCGAACTCCGGACGCGTGCACCGAAGTTCGTTGGCAAAGCGGGCGCGGGCGAAGTGAGATTCCACCTCCGCCAGGATCGCGGTGCCAAGCTCGAGCGCCGCGGCCTGCGCGCCCAGCGCGTGCGTCATGCTGACCAGGATGCGATGGATCTCGGCCTGCTCCTCGTCGAGCAGGCGCACCAGTTCGTTGTTCTGCTCGATAGTCTCGAGCGGCTCCACAAACACAGTCTGGCCCGAGGAGGAGGAGCCGTGAATCACACCCGGAACGCGGCGCTTCCACTCCGCCTTGACCGGGATGACAAAGCGTTCGCCGCGAACGGTGATGAGGTCCTCCTGCGCGGCACCTTCCTCACGCAGGTTGCGCGCCGCGCGGCGCAGGCTCTCTTCAATCGCGCGGTGCTGCCTTTCCGTGGCCCGGCGAATGCGGCGCAGCTCGGGTGAGGCGTCGTCGTTCAGCGATCCATCGGGTTCGATCTTGCCGCGCAGCAGCCGCAGCAGCGGCTGCAGATCGTGTGCCAGCAGAGGCTCGGAGAGCGCGGCAATCGAAGGCCACTGGAAACGCTGGCCGGCTCCGGCGCCGCGCGGGTCGAGCAGGTTGCGCCAGGCAGCGACGCGCTCCGCCAGCTCCAGCAGGGCAAGAATGGTCACGGCTTCAAGCGCGGTCCCTTCGATGCGCGCCTCCGCCAGCGGACCCGTCGCGTCAAACAGGCCGCGGAAGTCGAACGATCCGCCGGCCGCCACCATGTGCCGGATCTCTTCGGTCCGGCTGCCCTGCTGATCGATCCATCCGGGGTCCGACGACGGTTCAAGCGCGAGCACCCAGGCGCGGCCCAGCGGCGAGACCGCGCGGCGGGCGATGATCTCGCGGAGGCGCGGCCACTCGAGCGAGATCGCGCTCGTCTCGGCAAGCGGCTGCGGAATCTCCGGGATCAGCGCGGGGGAGCTCACTGCTAGGTAGATGCCGCAGGAACCTGGAGGTCGCGCCGCTCGTATCCAGGAGGAGACGATTTTGTGCTCCGTCGATGGAGGTCTCCTGATGCTGTGTTCAAGGTGTGGTCAACCGCTCTCGCCCGACTCCCGTTTCTGCACCCATTGCGGCGCCCCGGTCGCCATGCCCACGGCCTCGAGCCCCCCTGCCGGTTCCTCCTCCACCGCCGGTCCGGCCTACGCGACCGGGCCCATGCCGCCGATGCCGGGCTATCCGCAAGCCCTGCCGTACAGCCGCGTCAGACGCAATCTGCAGGCCCTGGGCGTGCTGTGGTGTTGCTATGGCGTCTACCGTCTGGTTGCCGGCGTCATCGGCGTGATCTTCTTTCGCGCGGTCGTGCTGCGGGGTGGCTGGGGCACCGGATGGCCGTTTGGACCGCACGCTTTCTCGTCCGTGCCGCCCTGGCTGGGGTCGCTGGTCCCTGTGATTCTGATCGGCCTGGTCTTCTCGTCAGGCCTGGCCATCTTTGTCGGAGTCGGGCTGTTGAAGCGGCAGCCATGGGCACGCGTGGTCGCAATCATCGCCGCGGTCCTGGCGCTGATCAAGTTTCCGATTGGAACGGCGCTGGGCATCTACGCGCTTTGGGTGCTGGCTCCGCGAGCCTCGGGGGAGGAATACGCAGAACTCGCGGACGGCGAAGCGTAGGGAGCCTCGGATCAGATCCGGTTTGTTGTCGGGCCGGTCTGCGTAGACTGGGGTCATGGACCTTCCTGTGACTCGCCTGCGCCGGATGCGCCGCACCGAAGCCCTGCGATCGCTCGTGCGCGAGACACGGCTCTCGCCCAGCCAGCTCATCTATCCGCTCTTTCTTGTGCCAGGCGAGGGCGTGCGGCGTGAGATCGGTTCCATGCCAGGGGTCTTCAACCTGTCGATCGACGAGGCGGAGCGCGAGGCGGAGCGCTGCGCCGGCCTGGGCATCGGCGGGCTTCTGCTGTTTGGCCTGCCCGCACACAAGGACGACGCCGCCACGGGTGCCTGGGACGAGGAAGGCATCGTGCAGCGGGGACTGCGCCAGTTCAAGCGCAACCGGCGGCTGGATAGCCTGGTGCAGATCGCGGATGTCTGCCTGTGCGAGTACATGGCCCACGGCCACTGCGGCATCGTCGCTCGGGATGGTGAAGGCGTGGACGCGAGCTACGAGATCCAGAACGACGCCTCGGTGGCCCTTCTGGCGAAGACCGCGGCCTCGCTCGCCCGCGCCGGCGCCGACATCGTCGCGCCGAGCGACATGATGGACGGCCGGGTGGCGGCGATGCGGAGCGCGCTCGACGCCGCCGGCCAACAGCAGACACCCATTCTCAGCTACGCCTCGAAGTTCGCCTCAGGGTTCTACGGGCCGTTTCGCGAGGCGGCAGACTCCGCCCCGCAGTTTGGGGATCGCCGCAGCTACCAGATGGATGGGGCCAATCTCCGCGAAGCCATGCGTGAGATCGAGCAGGACCTCGTCGAGGGCGCGGACATGCTTCTGATGAAGCCGGCCATGCCGTACCTCGATGTGCTCCATGCCGCTCGTGAGCGCTTCGATGTTCCTCTCGGCGCCTACCAGGTGTCGGGCGAGTACAGCATGATGATTGCAGCCTTCGAGCGCGGCTGGCTTGAGCGCGATCGCACCATCATCGAATCCCTTGTGGGCCTGCGGCGCGCTGGAGCCGACTTCGCGGTGACGTACTTCGCGAAAGAGGCGGCAGCGCTGCTGTAAAGCCGCTCCTCAACATGGAGAGCGAAGCCAACGCTGCCGGCGCCAGTTTCTTTTGAGAAAACTGGCATGCGTCCATCTTCGACAGGCCGTGGTCTCCCAAACTTGGGTTGAGGGGAACCCACATCTCAAAGTCGAGATGTGGGGCACCCATTTGGTGGGTGAGTGATGTCCTCTTCCTGATGGCGCGGTGACAGGGTGCCCCACGTCTCGTCCTTGAGACGTGGGTTCAGGGTCTAAAGCGTGCTTCGGACCTGAGTGCGGTCTCAGAACGGAACAACGACACCCTCAGGAAAACTCGCTTTCGCCGCTGAGATATGTCGGAAACGTCCCGGGTGAATCAATCGGAGCTTCCCTAAACGGCGGCCGCGAGCTGCGGATACCGGGAGGTGTGACTGGTCTGGTACAAGACCAGCAGCCGCTGCCGCATCAGGTAATATGCGCTTGCCGCCTCGTGGAGGTAGAACGGACCCGACAGCCGGCCAATGCCGAATTGGGCAGTCAGGGTGATGCGCCAGGCTGCACGGCGCAGGGCCAGACCGTCGCGGCGCATCCGCTCAGCCACAATAATGCTCTCCGGATGGTTCCAGTGCTGCGCAAAGCTGGCCAGCGCCAACAGGACCTCGGCGTTGTTTCGCATGCGCGCCAACCCCTCTGCCCCGCCAATCGTGCGCCAGATCTCCTCGGGCTCGGTGGCGGTCTGCGAGTGGGCAGGCTGCAGATACTCGAGAGCGATACGGGTAATGCCGGCAGCCGGGACGGGCTGCAGGCGTGCGATCAGCGTGTCCCAGTCCAGGCGCGAACGTCGCCAGGCCACCCGCTGAGTCTGAATCATGGCAGCGATCAAGCAGACAACAACTGCAGCCGCAAGTAGAAAACCCATCTTTGGGCACCCCCGAATGTAACGTTACCGTGCCAGTCTGTCGAGATCGTATTGCACTCTGCGATGCAGGGCAAGCAGATATTCCCGCATTTCAGGAGAAACCGGTGCGCGCTGCCGCTCCGGCAGGAGGAAAACCACGATCCAGAAGACCAGAACGCCCACGTAGGTGAAGCTCAGCACGTTGTCAAAGAGGGCAAAGGACCGGTTCCAGCCCCAGACGATGTGGGCAAGATCCCCCAGCAGAGCGACTCCGGCCCAGGCCGTCAGGCCCTGGCCGATCGCCATAATGGGGCTGCGCCACACCAGGCCCAGTCGGTTCGCGGCGGTCGCCATGGCCAGAAAGAGTTCGCAGGTCAGCAAGGACGTGAACCAGGTGATGCGCGCCTGCCAAAGCTCCAGGCCGCGCGCCTCCGGCGGCCCAATGCACAGGGCCAGACCGGCCGCCAGCAGCAGCCCCGCCCCGCCCCAGAGCAGAAACGACCGCCGTGCATCGCGCACCCAGGTGCCTGTGGGCCGCAGCACGGAGTGGGCCAGCTCAAAGATCAGCGCCACCTGAAAGGCGTAGTCGGCAAACCCCGTTACCCAGTAACACACAGCGTAGCTGTGGGCGGAGGCGTAGCGGGAGACCAGAAAAAGAAGGATTGTGACCGACCCCTGAAAGGCAATCAGACCGCTGAAGACAGGGAACTCCCGCACCTTATGCCGGAACAGCAACACGGCGAAGAGGGCGGCGTGGCCAAGAAAGCCAGCCGCCCACAGCGCGTTTTGCAGGGTAGTGATGTGCATACATTCACGGTTGCTCGTCTACCCCGGAGTAGGCGGGTCTGCCTCGTCCCTACGCGAGGCCCAGCGAACTCAGGATAGTGTAGGCGAAGACCGTCAGGCTCACCGATTTTGCGCCAATATCCTGGGGGCGCGGGTTGGTGCCCATCCGCTCGGCATGCATCGCAGGAGACACAGTCAGGGCGAGCACAGCGGCTACGGCAAAGGTACGAATTGACTTCTGCATGGTAGAGCTCCTTGGGCGCGTTGGCGCTATGACGAGCCTAGCTGCCGCATCCGTCCGGCGATACCACCAGAACGTTGTAGATGAATAGATTGCCGTGGATAAGAAGACATGTATTCCCCTTTTTTTGGGGCGATCGTCAAAGGGCTTTGCTATAGCAAAGCTGGTACCCTGCCGCACCCCGGCGAGCGGAGCCCCGCCATGTGCTACGCTGAGCGCACATGACGGTCCTGCGCCATTCCGAGCTCCTGCACCCCATGTCTGCGCGTTGTTGTCGCCGCTAGGCGTCTAGTCCGGATCGCGCCCCGGCTCTCCGCTCCATCGGTCTTCCCCTTCCCCACACCCCGTGCCCCTGCGTGAAGCTTCGGTTCCCGCAGTTCGCCGCCCGTCCCTTCAGGAGTCTCTCCCATGTCCTCCCGACGACCGATCTCGCTGGATGTTTGGGCCGTTCTGGCCGCCTTTGCCATCGCCCTTGCCGTTCGTTTCGGCCTGATCCGGCACATCTCCTGGTAGATCCACCTCGCCAGCCTTTTCGTCCCAATCAGCCCGGAGGTCTTTTTCACCATGCGCACAGAGACAGAAGTGATCGCCACCACGGCAGCCAGCCGCCTGCCGCAGCCGACCGGGCTCCTGCAGTTGCTCCCCGGCATTGCCCTGCTGGCCGCAGTCGGCTTCGCCGGCAAGTGGATCGAGCAAAGCATCGCCCGGTACGGCAAGGCGCACCACCTGCTGCTGCCGAACATTGAATATGTGCTGTGGGCCATCCTGATCGGCGCGCTGATCGGCAACACGGTGGGGCTGCCGCGAGTGGTGCGCGCCGGGGTCGCGACCTATGAGTTCTGGTTGAAGCTCGGCATCATTCTGCTCGGCGCACGATTTCTGCTGGGCGATATTGCCAAACTCGGGGGCATCTCACTGGTGCTGGTGTTTGCCGAGCTGGCGCTCTCGCTGGTGTTCATGACCTGGCTTGGCCGGCGCTTCGGGCTTGGCCCGCAACTGACCACTCTGCTGGCGGTGGGCTCGTCGGTCTGCGGCGTCTCCGCCATCATCGCCACGCAGGGAACCATCGACGCGGATGAGCGCGACTCCTCAACCGCCATCGCTGCCATCCTGGCGCTCGGGGCCATCTCGCTGCTCGCCTTTCCGCTCATCGGGCATGCGCTTGGCATGAGCGACCACGCCTACGGTCTGTGGGCCGGGCTCGCGGTCGACAACACGGCCGAAGCCACCGCCGCGGGCGCGCTCTTCTCCGACTCCGCCGGCAAATTCGCCGTGCTGGCCAAGACCTGCCGCAACGCCACCATCGGCTTTGTGGTGCTGGGCTACGCCCTGCAGTGGGCCCGCCGGGGCATGGGCAACCGCACCACGGAGGCGCAGCTTTCGCACAAGGCGGCGTTCCTGTGGGCCAAGTTCCCCAAGTTCGCCCTCGGATTTCTCGCCATCTCCGTGCTGGCGACGCTCGGCAGCTCGACCCACCCTCAGGTCGCGGCGATCGGCTTCAGCAAGCCGCAGCTGGCGGTGCTGGCCAATCTCAGCCGGTGGGCGTTTCTGCTGACCTTTGCGGGCGTGGGTCTGCGCACCAACCTTGGCGACCTGCGCCGCCAGGGAGCCCGGCCGCTGATCGTCAGCGCGCTCGGCGAGATCGCCATCGCGGCCATCACGCTGGGGCTGATCCTGGTCACGGATCGGGTCATCGGTCTGTGAAAGGCGAACTTCCGGCCTGTGGACGTACCGGTGTGAAGGCGCAGCAGCCATTTGCCGCAGGAGGCGAGCTTAGCCGATCGAAGTGCCCAGAACGCGCGAAGCTGACCGCCTGGCGCTACCGCAAGGAAAGGTCCTCTGATCCGAGGTGGCCGGTCGTGTCGTCGCGAACGATCAGCCGCAGGCTGGCAGCCCTGGAAGGAAGATCGACCGGCAGAAGGAATTCAGCCTTCAGGTTGCCGTTTGCTGCGGAGGACTCTGTGGCGTGCATGTTCTGAATGCGGTAGCCGAGTACCTTGCCATCGCGGTCGAGTGCGGCGGCAACGAAGGTGACGTTGCTGTAGAGGCGGCCGGGGTGGTTCGGGTCGGGCTGGAAGTGTAGATCGGCGGTGTCGACGGAGGCACGGAGCGTTGCCGACGGGTCGGCGGCTCCCTTGCCTTTCCTTCCGTCCGCGGCGGGCGCGCTGGCGGGGCTACTAGCCGCAGGCGGTGTGCGGTCCAGCCGCGTGGTGACCACGATGGCCTCGTAGTGCAGGCTGCTGACGAGCGCGAAGGAGAGCTGCCGCTCGATGGAGGATCCGGTGGGCGGCTCGGGCGGGACCGCATCGTAGCCGTCGCGGGTGCGAGCGACCAGGCCGGGCTGCCGCAGCGTGACGCGAATGCGGCGGTATGCGCCGTTGAAGTTGCGGTCAGAGGGGGTATACGCGAGCGTGTAGTACCGGGTGCCGTCCCCAGCGGCCTCGCCGAGCTCGGCGTCGACATCGTTGCGCATGCGAAAGATCCTGCCGCCGGTCTCCGGCGCGAGCTGTTCGAAGGAGAGCTCGCTTTCCGCAGGATCGCTGGTGGCGTTGACGATGGTTCCGGCAGCCGAGGGTACGACCAGCTGGGTGGTGCCGACCAGCAGCCCTTGCGGGTCGATGGTGTAGACCGTCATGCGGGCATCCAGAAGGGAGCTCGAGGTGCGCAGAATGGCCTCGCGGATCACATCCCGCGCGTGGCGGTCGATGGCCTGCACGCTGTTCAGCGCGGGCAGTCCCGGTCCGATCCACAGCAGGTTCTTTCGGCCGTGGTAGGCGGCGCTGCTTCGGGCGAGCTCCCGGAGCGTCTCAAGCGAGGTGCGGAGGCGATTGAAGGAGCTGATCATGCCGGTGGTCTGGAAGCCCACCTGCCGGTCTCGCAGCATGTACCAGGCCGGCGGGTCCTTGTCCGCCTTGATGGCCGCGAGCAGCTGGCCGCGGTCCGTGGTGTAGTCGGCCAGAACGCGCAAACGCGATCCCGTCAGGGCGACCAGCGTCGTTGGACTGCCCAGCCGGGCGGGCTGCCGGGCGAGGAACTTCGCCGTCTCGTGGCGAGCGTAGGCAAGGTCCTCGGGCGAGGTGCTGATCTCGTCGATCAGGAGGACGGTCAGGGGGCTCTCGCCGGAGGCGCGCAGCAGCGCCTGTCCCTGCTTGCCGGTGGCGCTTGCTGGCAGCGCGTGGTCGCTCCAGGGCTCAAACAGGTTGATCGTCTGCGGCACCTTGTCTTCGGTGACGGTGAAGTCCGAAGCCCGGAGGTCCGGCACGGGCCGACCGCTTCCATCCGTCACGACGACGTCCAGAACCACCGCGCGAACATTCTGGTTCAGGGTGTAGGTGCCAGCGGCCGGCTGCTCCGGGCCCGGCCCCTGGGGCTGGGGCTGCGCGGAGACGCGAGCGAGAAAGCAGAGAAGAGGTGCAAGGACGAGCAAACGGCGCAGCATGGAACGGCCCTCCTGCGCCTGAAGTGTAGCGCGCGGGCACGGGCCTGCCCAGCACGGAAACCGGGAGCAGCCGCCGCGTCCCCGGCCGGCCGAGGGATTGCGGGCGTACCTCCTAAACCTTTCGTTGACAGCCGCTGAGGGACGGGCATACAGTCCTAACCAGTTAGGAGAAGCCCGATGGGAAAGGCAGAAAAGGCCGGTCTGACCAGGCTGGAGCTGAGAATCATGCAGGTGATCTGGCGCGAGGGCGCGAGCACCGTCGCCGCGGTACAGGGACATCTGCGGCCGGCACTGGCCTACACCACGGTGCAGACCATGCTGAACATCCTGGAGCGCAAGGGAAAGCTGGGGCGGCAGATGCAGGGCCGGGCCTACGTCTACACGGCCGCGGTCAGCGAGGAGAAGGCGCTTGGCCACGGTCTGCGCGACCTGATCGACCGGATGTTTGGCGGATCGAGCGAGGAGCTGGTGCTGAGCCTGCTGAAGACACGCCAGATCGACGCGCAGCAGCTGGCGGAGCTGACCGAACGCTTTCAACGGAAGGACGGCGATCGATGAACCGCTGGGAGTCGATTGTTTTGGAGTACCTCCTGAACTCCCTCTGGCAGGTTCCGCTGCTGTTTGCCGCCGCTTGGCTGGCGGGGAAGGTGCTGCGGGCCCACGGACCGGCGGGGGAGCATCGCGTGTGGGCCACGGCGCTGTTGCTGGAGGCGGCGCTGCCGGCCTGCTCCGCGCCGCCTGCGGGTTGGCTGCTGCGGCTGCTCCGGTTCTGGCGCGGACCCGGTCCCGTCAGTCACGGTGTTCGCGTGCTGGTGGAGCTGGGTCCCGGCCATGCGCTCACCATTCTGCCGCTGCCGCCAGCGCTGCTGCTGGCGGTGGCGGCCGGATACCTTCTGCTGGTGCTGTACTTTGTGGCGAGAGTTGCCTGGCGCATCGTCCGGGTCGCCGGGGTGGAGCGGCGAGCGACCAGGACGGTGCCGGCGGGTGCCGCGGCGGTGACCTGGGTGCGCTGCTGCCGAAGCTTCGGCATCCCCGAAGCAGCCCTGGCCGTTTCGGACGAGATCCCTGGCCCGGCGGTGATCGGAGTTCGCCGCCGCACGGTCCTGCTGCCGCGCGAGCTTGCCGGCCGGCTGAGCGAAGCCGAGCTTGCAACTGTGTTTGCGCATGAGCTCGCGCACCTGCGCCGGCGCGACTTCCTCAAGGACCTGATCTACGAGTTTGCGTCCGCGCCGGTACGCTACCACCCGCTCTGCCGGCTCACGCGCCAACGTCTTCTGGCCAGCCGCGAGATGGTCTGTGACCAGGTGGCGGCTGCGCATGTGGGGCGGCCCGTGTATGTCGCGTCCCTTCTTCGGCTGGCGGCTCTGCTTGTGGAGCGGAGGCCGGCTGCAGCAGTTCGCGCCATCGGAATCTTCGATGCCAACACGTTTGAGAGGAGACTTATGAGGCTGACCATCGATTCGATTCCCACGACACCCCGGCGCCGCATCGCCACGGCGGCGGCCTGCGCGACCCTGGCCGTCGCCACCTGCACCTCGGCGGTGGCCCTGCGAGTTCCTGTAAACGCCGCCGCACCCTCGACAGCAGATCACGCCGTTGTCTCTCGCGATCACGCGGCAGTCACCGTGCCGGGAGGCGAGATGGCGGGACACAGCGTCAGCAAGGTCGCGCCCGTGTATCCCGATCGGGCCAAGCAGGCGAGGGTCCAGGGTTCCGTTGTGCTCCACGCGGTGATTGGAGAGGACGGCTCCGTGCAGGATCTCAAGGTTGTCTCGGGTTCATCGCTGCTGCGGGCCTCCGCTATGGATGCGGTGCGCCAATGGACCTACAAGCCATACCTGCTGGACGGCCGCCCGGTTCCGGTCGAGACGACCATTACGGTGACGTACCAGTTGGGGAAGTGAAGCCCCATCTGCTGCCACGGACGAGCCTCCCCGGCTCCGGGATGTGGCTCGTCCTTCGCACGGTGTACCGGGCGGACCTCCGCGTTGTAGACCGGCCGCGCGAAAGAGGCATCGACAGCCGGACAAGAGCAACCAAAATAGTGGCCTATACTTCGCGAGAGGTCAGAAGTGCTAATGCCGAAATACTGTACCACCTTTCGCTTTGGCGGCCCACATCGATGCCGCCCACTCGGCCGGCAGGGTGGCATCGACGGCCGCTTGGGCCTGGGCATCATCGAGATAAACGAGTGCTTGCGCGAAGACGGGTTTGGCATCTTTTGGCGCGTTCCGCAAAGCGTCTAAGATCAGCGGCACAGCCTCCGGGTCGTGGCAGTTGACGAGACCCTTGGCCGCGTATGCCTCAACGATGTAGTTAGGCGACCGTAGCGCGCGCCGCAGCAGGGGGTTGGCCCTAGCGTCTCCTGCCGAGGCCAGGAGACCCACATAACCGGGGTAGATGTAGATAGCTTCTTGACCTGCGACGTCGATTGTTTTGTGATGCTCCTCGGCCCACGCGATCAGTGCCGGAGGAGGCCCCGGGAATTCATTGCCGCGGCTGTCCCGGTTGAACCCGTCCGGCACGTTGCTGTCGAGCGCGGAGGTCGCAAGCTGGACGAGATAGTTGTAGAAGGTACCATCCTTAGTTCCGAGCTCCACCAGAGCCTCAGCGATCTTGGCCTTCAAGAGCGAATCGTGCGTGAGGCCGAACTGCTTGGCCAGAACCGGGCGGCTCCGCGGATCGCCAGATTCGATCATGGCTTCCACATCGACACCGTTGTAGTGGCCCGAAGCGACCTTGGCGAGAGTGTCACCTACAGTCAAACGATTGGGCGCAACACGCGTTGCTCCGATGCCGCTCGACTGCACAGGGGCGAGATTGTCGCGCCCAGCCCGCAGAGAAGGCAGGCGACCGAAACACCGATGCGACGCAGCTTGCGAAGGCCGGGCATAAAGTCCAGAGCAGTGGCGTTATGAGACGATAACGCCGTTGCCGCAGAAAGAGATGCGACTGTGCGTGCGAGATCGGCTAGAAGGAAAGACGAACCGAGGAGAACGGAAAGCGCGAAACGCGGAAACCACGGCAGGACCTCCAGCGACCGCGTCGAATGTTGCCGAACCTACTCCGGAGCTAACACTCCTGTCAAAGTGAACTATCGGCCATACATGGATGTTCACAGCATCCTGCACCTGAAGGCAGCCGTCGCGAAGGCACCCCTCCGGCTGATCTATCGTCTCCGTCTTCGGGAGCTTCGGTGCGATCTGGGCTGGGGCGAGACCGCCGGGGAGACCGCGGTCCAGGTCTGGGCGTAGCCCCAGGACCGGCTACCGATCAGGTTGAGGGCGACCGGTTCGGGGGTGTCTGCCTGGGCGGCGGGCACGGCGTCCTCGAGGCCGTCGCCAAAGAACGGCAGCGTCCGGCCGAGCGCGAGCAGGCGCGATGGAAGCACGCTTCCCGATAGCTCGAGCCGGTAGCCTTCGCGATTGAAGGAGCCTCGGAGAGTTGCGGGCTCCTTGCCACCAGGGCTGCCCCCCAGGCTGCCACCCAGACTGCCATCCAGACCGATGGCGGTGGGTGGAAGTGTGACCTCGACCGGGGCTGCCGGAGCCATGGCGGAGCCCCTTGCTGACGGGGGCCCGGCGGCGGCGACAGGTGCGGGGGAGTGGAGGTCGATTGCGCCAATCTGTACGGGGGTTGAACCGAGGCGCGGCGAGGACAGGCTGAGCCCATGGAGGCTGGCGAGCCATCTCCAGGGGTCGTCTCCGGGCGATCCCAGCGTGTTATAGCCGAGGGTCCCGTTCAGGGAGCCGGTGGCGGAAAGCCCGGGCGGCGTCCGAGCGCTGGCGACGTGGAGCCAGCGCACCAGCGTGTCTCCGGGGATGCGGGTGACTCCAAGCTGGAGGTCGAGGCGGCGGGGCTGCCGAAGATCGGGTAGGGAGCCCGTGAGAGCGACGATGCCTCCGTCGGTTCCGGCCACCGGCCACTGGCAGCGGACGCCGGAGAAGGCGTGAAACTGGTCGCGCGAGCGGCTGGCGCAGTCCACGTCGAGGGTCAGGGGGCTGTCCGGAACGAAGTCCGCCCGGCGGAGGTTCTTCAGGTGCAGGTGGCTGGTGAGGTCGGCCTCCCCGGCGGTTCCGCTGGCGTCGACCGTTACGGCCATCTCCCCGCGCAGACCGGCGTCGCGGCCGAGCAGCACACGGCTGGCCTGACCCAGGGGCGCAGAGCGCCAGCTGGCGTGGAGCTCCAGCGGCACCTCGGCGAGGGTGCGGGCGCGGCCGAGGGTGGCCTCCACCTGCAGCCTCCCGGTGTCCGACGCGTTGGTGTCAGTGCGAGCGGGCTGACCCTTCAGGCGAAACTGCCAGTGACCGGGGTCAGACAGCCAGAGCGCAAAATCAGCGTCGACGAGCGAGAAGGGAGACTTCTCCTGCCCCAGTTTGAGGTTGATGCGGGCGCCTGTCGCCTCGATATACGGAAACCGGGGCGCGGGTCCGGCGTGGCGCTCCCCCGTGGGCGCGGCCGGCACGTGCGCGGCCTGGACGAGGATGCTTTCCAGATTCCATCGACCATCGGGGTTGTGGACCAGGTTCACGCTGGGATCGTTGAAGCTGATCGTCCCGAACTCCACCCTGCGCCGCCACAGCGAGGAGACCCGCAGGCGCGCGGTGACCGTGTTGGCGCGCAGGATAGGCTCGGCCCCAAACGCCGGATCCTCCCCGACGACGACGTTTTGCAGGGTAAAGGAGGGCAGCGGCAGCAGGTTGAGCGACACGCGATCGAGATGCACCGGCCGCCCCAGGGCGTTGCTGATCGAGGTCACGATGCGCCGCTGATACCGGCTGACATTGATGAGCGGAGGCAGAAGAAACGCCAGCAGAAGCACCAGCAGAACACCCAGCGCAGTCCAAACCCGGGGATAGAGCCGCCGGTGCAGGCGTCGCGGCGGCACCGGGGTGGCGGCGAAATCCTCGGCGGAACTCAGGTCAGCTTGGGGCATGGGTCGGCTGCGGCGCGTGGACGACTCCGGGTCAGCGGATCAGGTGAAAGGTGCGATCCCACCGCGTGCCGTTCAGGAAGTGTGTCAGGATGTGGCCCATGAACGCGAGCCTCTGGCCGACGCTCTGCTTATACATCTGGTCGGCGGGTGTCCGGAAGGACCAGTAGACAAACATCGGTCGGCCCACGATGTTTTCCTGCGGCACAAACCCCCAGAAGCGGCCGTCCAGGCTTTCGGTGCGGTTGTCGCCCATGGCAAAGATCTTGCCGGGTGGCACCACAAGATCGCCGTTCTGGATATGGCTGGGCAGTTCGTTGGCCCACATGGCGGTAAGGGGGTCGGTAGGGCCCGGCGGGACGGCGGGAAAGTCGTCTCGATAGGCATCGAAGGCGTGCATCGGGTTGCTGTCCTGGACGGGCATGCCGGCGTAGGGTTCGTTCTGGGCCACACCGTTCAGGAAGACGACGCCGTTGTGCAGATGGATATGGTCGCCAGGGATGCCGATCGCGCGCTTGACCAGAAACATGTCCGGCGTCTCGGAGTTTGGCTTGTAGAACACGATGATGTCGCCGCGGCGGACCGGCCGGTAGTGCACAAAGGGGGCCCACCTCGCAGGGGGCGCCAGGGTGATGCGATCCACAAGGACGTGATCCCCGATGAGCAGCGTCTTGACCATGGAGGCAGACGGGATCTCAAAGTTCTGAAACACAAACGTCATGATGAACAGGCCCACGGCCAGGACGGCGCAGATGGAGGAGATCGACTCGAGAAAGGTCTCTTTTTCAGGCTCCGCCGGACGGGCGCGTTCGATCTCCGGGGTGGATGCGTTCTCCTCGACTCTGGTGGGCATGGCGCCTCTTCTCCTGTTGCTGCCCCCAGTGTACCGTCCCGGGCCCGCGCCTACCGGATGAGGTGCAGCATGCGATGCCACCGGGCGAAGCCGCGCAGCTCCCGGGCGAATCCGTCGTCCTTGCCGGTGGAGCTGGCGGAGGCCCATGCCGCCTGTCCGGCGGCGTCAGCCCCGCTGCGCAGAGAAAAGTAGACCACAAAGGGCTGGCCCACGATATCTCCGCGTGGAACCAGCCCCCAGTAGCGGCTGTCGTCGCTGTTGTCGCGGTTATCGCCCAGAACGAAGTAGCTGCCAGGAGGAACCACAAGATCGCCATCGCGCACCAGGCTGCGCATCTGGATCCACCACCGGGAGTTCACGTCGGGGTCGGCTGTGGCGAGATGCGGAAACTCATCGCGGTAAAGATCGGGCCGCTGGCTCAGGTGGATGGCGTAGGGTTCGGCGACGCCGGTGCCGTTGACGAAGACGTGGCCGTGCCGCAGGTGAACGAGGTCTCCGGGCAGCGCGACGACCCGTTTGACGAGGTGCAATTTGGGATCAACCGGGAAGTGAAAGACGATGATCTCGCCGCGGTGGATCGCGGGGGTCGGCATCAGATGGAGGTGGCTGGGCGGCGCGGTCGCCTGCTTGTCGACCAGAAGAAAGTCGCCGACGAGCAGCGCCGGCTCCATCGACTCCGAGGGGATGCGAAAGGGCTGCGCCACAAAGGTGATGATGAAGATGGCGACAGTAATGATGTAGAGCAGCGACTGGATGGCCAGCAGAAACCCGCCGCGCGCGGCCGCCGGCCGAGGGCCGCCCGTGTGCCGGGTCGCTGCGGCCTGGGCCGAGGGTCCGGATGCGGGCAGGCCTGCTCCCTCCGCATCCGCTGCGGTGACCAGATCATGCTGCGGCACAGGTGTCATGCCCCGGTCGACCTCCGTGCGCCGGCATCATGCGAGCTCTGCGCGATGCCCATGGCGGCGAGCAACGTCTCACTGCCCGGGCCGGTGAGACGCTCCATCGCCAGCCGGGCCGCCTTCTGCTGCGCCTCTTTCTTCGAGGCGCCCTCCGCCGAGGCGATGGCCTCTGACAGCGTGCCTTCCTGCTCCAACCGGATCTCCACCTGAAAGCGTCGCTGGTGGTCGGGCCCGCTCTCGCTGACGGGAAGGTACCGTAGCTGCGCGGCGGAGCGGGCCTGCAGAAGCTCCTGCAGAGACGATTTATAGTCGCCAATCGCGCCGGTAAAGGTGCCACCTGAACGGAGCGCGGCGTGGAGCTCCGGCATGGCCGGCTCCAGCACCTCGCGCAGCACAAACTCGCGCGCAGCCTCCAGACCGCCATCCAGAAACAGAGCCGCCGTCACGGCCTCGACCGCGTTGGCCAGAAGGGCTGGCTTCTGCCGGCCGCCGCTGCGGTCCTCCCCGTGGCCCAGCAGAAGGGCCGACCCCAGGCCGATGCGCGCGGCGGTCTCCGCCAGGTGCCGCCGCCCCACCACGGAGGCGCGCAGCCGCGTCAGTTCGCCCTCGCGGGAGAGCGGAAACCGGTGAAACAGCGCCTCCGTGACGATCACCCCAAGCACGGCGTCGCCCAGGAACTCCATCTGCTCGTTATCGGTCGAGGGATCATTGTCCGCCGCCGATCCGTTCTCGTAGGCGAGCGATCGGTGCGTCAGGGCGAGACGAAGCAGCTCCGGCCGGGCAAAGACATGGCCGAGCACCTCATCGAGGGTCCGGCGAGGCTGTTGTTGCTTCGGTTTGGAGGGTGCGGAGGCCATGAGGCGAGATAGGGATGCGGACAAAGGTGTGCAGCTGAAGGTTCCGGGGGACGGCAGGACTACCGTTGCGGCGGTGTTTTGGGCGGCTGCGATTCAGCGGGTTGCGCCGGTCCAGCGGCAGGCGGCATGGGCGGCAGCGTCACGGGAACGGGCTTGTAGCTCTCCTTTTCCGCTCTTCCGGTCGGGTCGAGCGGCTGGTCGTCCTCCGCCGGGGCGGTCGCGGCCGCGCCCTGAACGTCGCGCAGCGGCAGGGAAAAGGGCTTCTGCAGACCCGTCTCCGCGGCGGCCCGGCCATCGGGCGGCAGCGCGGGCGTGGCGAGCGCCGCCTTGTACTCGCCGACAGCCTTCTTGCGGTCGGCCGCCACGTCGTACAGCCGGCCCAGGTAGATGTGCGACCAGGCAAGGGTGTGTGGATCGTGGGCCGTGGCCAGCGCCGCCTGAAAGTGCGACACAGCCTGCTGCGGCTGGCGCTGCATCACGTCGATGCGGGCAAGGATGTAGTTGGCCTCCGCATGATCTCCGGCCGGGTCGGCAAGCGCCTTTTCCGCCATGGACGACGCCCCGGCGGAGTCGCCCTGCAGCAGCTTCATCTCGGCCAGCTGTAGCCCATGCGGCGCCGGTGCGGAGCGGCGAACCACGTCGTGGGTGCCCTCGGGAAGGAAGTTGATCCCCGCCAGCACTCGCCGCTCGTGGTCGACGTCCATGCCGTAGATCATCTCGCCAACGTTGTCTTTCAGGCTGGTGCCGTCACGCTCGATCTGCGCGAGCTGGCCGTAGAAGTAGCGAGTCAGCACCCATCCCTGGCGCATGTCGAGATCCACCAGGCGGCTGCGCGCCGCCTCGGCCTCGCGTTCGTACACGGCGTTGGCCGCGGTGTAGCTCTCAAGATCGGCACGCTGGCGCACTGTCTCCGGCCGCCTGGGCCTGGTCAGGCCGGTGTCGAGGGTGCGAGCCTCGATCGCCTTAATCAGGCATTCGGCGACCAGCGCGACGGCGTCGGACTTGTAGGTGAAGTCCAGCGGGGCGTTCTGCACCGTCTTCAGCAGCGGTGTGAGCCGCGCGACGGCGGTGGAGCGCGTGTACACCATCGGCTCCACCATGAAGTGGAGGTAGGTGTGCCGGATCTCCGGGAGGTGCAGGCCGTCCGGCGCCGTCGAAGGGGAGGCAACAATGACGTAGTCGCCGCCATAGATCCTCGCGTTGACAGCTGCTGGCGAGATCATCGGCTCCACAAGCACGAGAAAGCGGCGGCCGTCGTACGCGGCCGCCGGCTGCCGCAGATAGATGTTGGTGTTCAGGATCATGTCCGCCAGGGGATCGTGAAGGCGCTGGACCTGAGCCTCATACTCCGGCCGGTGTTCGGCCCAGATGGATTGAAGGTGCACCTCCTCCGCGAAGGAGCGAACGAGCGGAAGCACGTTGACGACCTGGGTGGAGTCCGGCGGCAGCTCCGTCTCATCGGCCGTCGGCACCAGGCCTGGAGCCGGACCGAGATAGAGCGCCAGCGAAACATACTGGGCCAGATTCAGGCCGCTGCCCGACAGGGTGTGTTCGTTCACGTACTGGCACAGGGCGTCGCGCGTCTTCCGGGCGGCGGGGGAGGCAGCAATCGCCGCCGCCATCTCCTGACGGATCTCGAGACGCACCGGAAGGGAGTCGGAGAGACCGGCATCGTAGCCACAGGCGTTCAACGCCGCGGCCATGTCGAAGAGCGGCTCGCTGGTCTCAAGCGTAATGCCGGAGCCGCCAGCCTGGGGCTGCGCAATGCGCGGCGCAACCGAGTCGCTGGTCTGGGCGCCGGGACGCCCGTGCGAGACGCTGGAGTTTGCCGGGGACGACGAGGAGGTCTGGGACGAGGACGAAGAGGAGCTCGATGAGCTCTGCGCAACACCCGCCGAAAGCACGCAAAGAAGCATGGCGGGTGCAAGCCAGCCGGCGGAGAGGCGAAGTCGAGTGGACACGGGCAGGCTAGCGGTTCGACGCACGTTCCGAGTGTAGGGGAGCGCTTCGGCGGCTTGCAACATCACGGGGAAGGGGTCCGCCGTGGCAGATCGGGTGCGGACTGCTGAGAAAAGACTGTCCTATGCCCGGACGGAGACCCCGGAGAAGGTCACGACCACGTGACCCAGCGTCGGTTCCCCAAAGACGCGGGCCGGTTCAAAGATGCTCTGCACCAGCAGGTCGCGCACCTGGCCCTCCACCGCGGGGTCATGCGGTCCGGCAACGATGTGGAAGTCGTAGACCTCGCCGCGCCGGTTGATCTCGGCTTCGACCACGATGGCGGCGTTCTGGGCAGCGATCACCGGGTGCGGCTGGCTGACGGAGTACTCGTAGTGCGGGCTGGTCATCGCCCCCAGCGGTTCGTCGTTCGCCATGACGGTGGGGGTGCCGCCCACCATGCTGAGCATCAGCACCGCCCCGCCCACCAGCAGCAGGGTCGCTGCGACGCCACTGCCGACCTGCAGCAGCAGCGGACGGAGACTGTTATCCCAGGAGAGCGAGATCCGGTCCACCAGGCTGCTTAGCGTACGGCTTTGCTCGCGAGAGATGGCCAGCCGCAGCCTCATGCCCAGGTCGGCCGGCGGCCTGGCAGCGCCCATGGACGACAGGCTCTGCTGGATAGATCGGAGGGAGGCAAACTCCGCCGAGCATTCGTGGCAGACCTCCAGGTGAGCCGCGACGCGCTGCATCTCGAGACCAGAGATGGCACCGTCCAGGTACGAGGAGAAGCTGCTCTGCACCGCCTTGCACTCCAAGGGGAGATTCACGCGAGCCTCCTCGCGGATCGGACTCCGGCGGCAGCAGTCGCAACCGCATCCTTCTCGAGCAGAAGGCGCAGCGCGTGGCGGCCGCGGGTCAGCCGCGACTTGACGGTGCCGATATGGACTTCGACGATTTCGGCGATCTCTTCATAGGCGAAGCCCTCAATCTCCCGCAGAACGATGACGGTGCGGTAGGCCTCCGGCAGCTCGCGCAGCGCGGATTCGACCCGGAGGCGAAGCTCCGTCTGCACCGCATGGTCGAAGGGGGACTGCCGTCCATCCGCCAGGCAGGCTGCCAGGCAGGGAGCGTCTTCCTCGGCTTCCATGCTGCCGGCTGGAGCGTCGATCGTGATCTCCCGGCGCTTGTGCCGGCTCCACCAGCGGCGCTGGTTCGAAGCCTCCCGCAGGGCGATGCGGTACAGCCAGGTGCGCAGGCTGGAGTCGCCGTGAAAGCTCCGGATCGACCGAAACACCTTCAGAAACACGTCCTGCGTTACATCGGCGGCGTCGGCAGGATCGCGCAGGCTGCGCGCGATCAGAGAGTAGAGCGGCTGATGGTACCCCGCGATGAGCACGGCAAAGGCCTCTTCGGAGCCAGCCTTCAGCTCCGCGACGAGGGTCGCCTCCTCTGTCCGGAGGCCGATTGCGCTTGCCAGATTGCTCACTGCTGTTCCCGCCTGCATCCGGGTGCCCTCTACAGTACGTTGGCGCCAGCTGCGCTGGCAATCACCATCTTGCGAGCGAAGCAGGACCTGCGCCGCCGGCGGCCGAGTGCTCGCTCACTCTGCCCGTCTTAGACACCGGAGGCGGGGCAAATAGTTCCCGGCGATTGACGAAATCGGGCCTGCAGCCCAGAATAGGACCAGCACTTCCCTACGAGTGGGCCTGTGGCGCAGCTGGGAGCGCGCTTCCATGGCATGGAAGAGGTCATCGGTTCGATCCCGATCAGGTCCACCAACTTCCCCATCTTGAATCGAATTGCGCCGTCAGCGGCGCGGGGAGCGTATCGCAGTGTCCCTGTAAAGCGTGTGCCGTTCGCGCCACCTCCCTCTTCAGGGTGAGGCGAACGGCGAAAACCCGCCCGGACGATCTCTCACGGCAGCAGCAGAACCTTGCCCACGCCGCCTTTCTCCGCCAGGCTTTGAGCCTCGCCAGCCTCGGACAGGGGAAACATGCGGCCAATGGGTAGCTTGAACTTGCCCTCACGCACCGCCTTCGCGTACTTCTCCAGGGTGGATGGGTCGGGCTCAGCCATCATTCGATTGACCTTGACGCCAGCATGCTGATCGCTGTTTTCGGGCGGTGCCGTGGTGGTCGCGAAGGTGCCGCCGTCCTTGACCCTGCCCAGCAGCATGGCGCCGACCTTGCCGCCGACGGTATCCGCCACTGCATCGAGCTGGCCGACTGAGTCGACGGAGTCCTGATCGTCAAGCGCTACCACCTGCATAGCACCGAGCTCCTTCGCTTCGGTTATCTGGCTTTTGCGCACGCCAGCAATCACCTTCGCCCCCAACTGAAGAGCCGCGTAGACCGCGACCCGGCCCACACTCCCCACCGCCCCGCTGACCAGGACGGTCTGCCCTGGTTGGAGGTTCGCTCCGCGCGAGATGAGCTGCTCGCCGGTGGAAACGACGAGCGGCAGCGCCGAGGCGGTGGTGATGTCGAGCCCGTCCGGAATGCGGGTGAGCTGGGAGGCCTTGACCACAGCAAGCTCCGCGTAGGAAGCCGAACCGAGAGCCATGACGTAGTCCCCCGGGCCGAAACCCTTCACATTGGGACCAGTCTCACGCACCACACCGGCGATATCCCTGCCAAGAACTGCGGGAAAGTCCAGCGGAAATCTCTCCTTGGCCGCACCCGAGCGCATCTTCCAGTCAACCGGATTGATGCTGGTGGCGGTCACGCGGACCAGCACCTCACCGTCTCCCGCCTTGGGATCAGGAAAATCTTCGTACTTCAGTTGGTCGGGGCCGCCGTACTGGTGCAGAACGCTCGCCTTCATGCCATCACCTCTTGCTTCTCTGATGCGCCTCGATGCGACAGACGTGGTCCTTCCCTCGCATTGGCGCGCGATCTCAGGTGTGTGCCATCGAAGCGACGGCAGCGCTCGGCTGAAGGTGCGCCGCGGCGGAGTCTGGCGCCTGGGTCTCCGTCGATTCGCCCAGGAACTCGCGCCAGCCCTCGCCTTCCGCCAGCCGTTTCAGCAGCGCGAAGCGACGGTGGACCAGCGATCGCACATGCGGCTGGAGCACGGTCCTGCCCACCAGCCAACCGGCCGGTCCGAACGGCAGATCGAAGCGCACATCATCCCGCAGAAGCGTGGTCCCGTCGCCGCGGTCAGCAAAGCTGTGATCGTGCTCGAAGAAGGCGAACCGGCCAGCAATCATGCGGTCCTGGAAGGACCGGTTGCGCTCGAAGTTGCGGATCAGGCTCTCGTGATACTGCGGCAGGCCCAGCTGCCAGCCCTTCCACAGCACCGTGTCGCCGGCCTCGACCGAGCCGGTGGTGCGTCCCTTCGCGGGATGCATCTTCAGGGTCTTCTCGACGACAGCCAGTTGCGTCGAGAGCCGGAAGAGCCGGTCAACAGGAGCATGGACGACGATCTGATCGCGCACGTGAAACATAGAGGCTGGGATGCGGAACGCTCGCGGGACGAACGCTCCTCGTGTTGACCGAACGCGAGGAGCCGAGCGCGTGCCCCAGCATCCCGGCGGCTGAGCCCTCAGAGCCCCATCGCGTGTTCTCGCACCAGCTCCGTCGCCCGAGCCAGAAAGTCCTCGACCGGCACAGCGCCCTCATCGCCCTTGCCGCGCGTGCGCACGCTCACCTGCTCGCTCGCCGCCTCCTTGTCGCCCATCACCAGCACAAACGGCACCTTCTGGTGCGTGAAGTCGCGGATCTTTGCGTTCATCTTGCTATTGGAGGCGTCAAGCTCCACCCGCAGACCCGCGGCCTCGAGCCGCTGCTGCACCGTTCTGGCGTAGTCCAAATGCTTCTCCGAGATGGGCACCAGCCCCACCTGCACCGGGGCGAGCCACATGGGAAACGCGCCGGCGTAGTGCTCGATGAGCACACCGAAGAAGCGCTCGACGGAGCCGAACAGTGCACGGTGCACCATCACCGGCTGATGCCGATCGCCGTCCTCGCCGGTGTACTCCAGCCCGAAGCGGGCCGGGAGATTGAAGTCGAACTGCACCGTGGAAAGCTGCCACAGGCGGCCGAGCACATCCACCAGCTTCACGTCGATCTTTGGGCCATAAAAGGCGGCTTCGCCCGGGATCTCCGTGTACGGAATACCTCTGCGGGCAAGTGCGCTCTTGAGCGAATCGATGGCGAGCTGCCAGTTTTCCGCGCTTCCGGTGTAGCTCTTCCCATCGGCGGGGTCCCAGGTCGAAAGCTCGACGCGAAACTCGGCGAAACCAAAGGTCTCGAGCACCGACTGCGCAAAGTCGATGCACGCGACCACCTCGTCTTCAATCTGCCCGGGCGTGCAGAAGATGTGAGCGTCATCCTGGGTGAAGCCGCGCACGCGCAGAAGACCGTGCATCGTTCCGGAGCGCTCGTAGCGATACACGTTGCCGAGCTCGGCGTAGCGCAGGGGAAGATCGCGATACGACCGCGGCGAGCTCTTGTAGATCAGGATGTGGCCCGGGCAGTTCATCGGCTTCAGCCGGTACTCCGCGTCGTCAAGCTCCATCGGCGGGTACATATTCTCGCCGTAAAAACCCTCGTGTCCACTGGTCTGCCACAGCTCGCGCCGCATGATGTGAGGGGTATATACCATCTTGTAACCACGACGGATACACTCTTCGCGCATCCAGTCCTCCATGGTCTTGCGGATGAGCCCGCCCTTCGGGTGCCAGAAGATCAGCCCCGAGCCCGCGACCTCCTGGATGGAAAACAGATCGAGCTGCTTGCCCAGGACGCGGTGGTCGCGCGCCTTGATCTCCTCCAGCCGTTTGAAGTGCGCCTCCAGGTCCTTCGCCTGGAAGAACGCGGTGCCGTAGACCCGCTGCAGCTGCTGGTTACTCTCATCGCCCAGCCAGTACGCACCCGCCACCGTGGTCACCTTGAAGGCTCGGACGCGGCCGGTGGAGGGCATGTGCGGACCTCGGCAGAAATCCGTAAAACTGCCGTTGCGATAGAGCGAGAGAGCCTCGCCGGGCCGGGTGAAACGCTCGATGAAGTGGACCTTCATGAAGTCGCCGTTCGCTTCGTACTGCGCCAGGCCCTCCGCACGCGGCTCGGACTGGTGCAGAAAGGGCTCATCGCGCGCGACCACGGCGGCCATGCGCTGCTCGATCAGGGCAAGGTCCGCCTCGGTCAGCGGAGTCTCGCGATACACGTCGTAGAAAAACCCGCTGTCGGTCGCGGGTCCGTGGCCGAGCTTGATCTCGGGAAACAGCTCCAGCATCGCCGTCGCCATCACGTGCGCGGCGGAGTGCCGCAGAACCCGCAGCGCGGCTTCGTCGGTCTCCTTGAGCAGTTCGAGGGCGACGTCCTCGTGCAGGGGAGCCGTGAGGTCGACCAGGCGGGCGCCGCTGCCGGGCTCATCCGCGTACATGGCAGCCTCGGTTTCGCCGGCGGTAGTGGCCGGCGCGCCCTCATCCGCGCGGCCGCGCAACGGAGTGATGCGCGCGAGCACGACCGCCGCGGCAAGCCGGGGCGAGATGCTGTTGGCAACGTCGAGCGGCGTTGACCCCGGGGCGACCTGCCGCACCGAGCCATCGGGCAGCTGCACTGCAATCATGGTTTCGTTCACCCCCTCAGCATAATCAATGGCACGCCGGAGCTGCCGGAGACCTCACCCCGCCTCCCACCTTTGTGGGATAGAAGCTCCCGCTCCCGGGAGGCTACCGTGAGCTGTCTGGTGATTCGCCCCAGAACGCCAGCGGGACAGGTCATCGAGGGGCACAGGAGAGGCGCATGCAGGTTTTGGTAAGGAAGACCGAGGGTAGCAGCGACGTGGCGTGCAGTATCTGCGGGCAGGGCTTTCGGCTGTACTGGGAGCGACCCTCGGAAGAGGAGCAGAAGGTGATGACCGCGAACGTACGCGAGGCGCTGCATCGGCAGCACACCGACGGAATCGAGCGCAGCGCACACCCGGCGGTGCCCTTCAATGTGCCGAGCTGGCCGGGCATGCCGCAGTTTTCGGCAGCGGCGCTGTTGGGCGGGCTCTCCGGCGCGCGGCGTGTCCCTGCCTTTACCCGGCGATCGGCCAACTGAAGCTCGATCGCCCGGCCCGTCGACTGTTTGATGCGGATGATATGTTTTGCAACCTGCCTCCTGACGACACATCTCTGTGATGGGCCCGCACCCCGGGGCCCAATCAGGAGATCTCGTCTATGGCAACCCTTCTAAAGATCGACGTCAGCCCCCGCGGAGATCATTCGGTCTCGCGCAGGCTCGGCAACCAGTTCCTGGAGTCCTGGAAGCAGGCTCACTCCGGTGGTGAGGTCATCTCGCGTGACCTGGCCAAGACACCCATGCCCTTTGTCGACCTGCCCTGGATCCTGGGAGCGTACTCCCCCGAGGACGCGCGCAACGACGAGCAGAGAAAGGCGCTGGAATTGGGAGACACCTTTATCACGGAGATGGAAAAGGCCGACGAGTACCTCATCACCACGCCCATGTACAACTTCGCAGTCCCCGCAGCGCTTAAGGCCTGGATCGACCACGTGGTGCGTGTCGGCAAGACTTTCAAGGTTACGCCCGAGGGCGCCTATGAGGGACTCCTGAAGGGCAAGAAAGCCACCGTCGTTGTGGCCAGCTCGGGCTCGTATGAGGCGGGAAGCCCTCTCGAGACCTACAACATGGAGACACCCTACCTCAAAGCCGTTCTTGGCTTTATCGGCGTGGGCGAGGTGACGGTAATTCAGGCAGGCGGGACCTATAAGGTCAACACCGGCCAGGTCTCGGTCGAAGACCTGATCGCGCCCCTTGGCGACCGCGTGACGGCTGCGGCCAAGCGATAAGCGGCTTCTCTGGAAAGGTGCGGGCCGCGCCGGTTGGGCGCGGCCCTGGTTGCACTGCGGAAGCGATCAGGCAATCTCGATCACGTTGTCGGGCAGAGTCTGGTGGACGGTCTCGTTTTCCCGAATCCAGACGTTTGCTCTCCATCGCCCGACAAACGGGGCAATCACAATCAGGCTAAAGGCGATCGACAAAGCCACTTCCATGCTCGTTCCTCTTTCGATCCGCCAGGCGGTTTCCTCACGGAGCTGCGGTGGCCGTCGCATCCGGGATCTCACGCCAGATGCGGTGCCGGCCGCAACCTCCCCGGCCGATGTCTCTACTCTCGACCCGTGTGACGGGATCGTGAATCCTTCAATCGGGGTAGACTGCTCCCCCGGAGGTGGGATCGTCAACCGAATCTTTGCCGCTGCGGGTATCGCCTAAAATACGGCCTATGTCCTACGCCTCCGCCGTCGAACATCTGTACGCTCTCGGACAGGAGCTGGCCGTGCCGCCAGGCGCGACCCGGTTGCGACGGTTCGACCTGGCCCACATGCGCCTTCTGGTAGAGGCCCTGGGACACCCGGAACAGCATTTTCCAGCCATTCTGATCGCCGGAACCAACGGAAAGGGTTCGACCGCGGCTACCCTGGCCAGCATTCTGGCACACGCGGGCTACGGCACGGGGCTCTACACCTCACCGCACCTGGTGCACATCAACGAACGCATCCAGGTGAGCCCGCAGACCGCTCGGAACCAGGCGGGTGTAGCCGCGGAAGCGCAGCTCCGGCCCATCGCGGACGACGACTTCGCCCGGCTCTTTGCGCGGGTGGACGCCGCTGGGCAGGACCTGGTCGCAGACGGCCGCCTGCCGATGAAGCCCAGCTTCTTTGAGACGTTGACGGCGCTCGCCTTCCTCTACTTCGCCGAGCAGAAGATCGACCTGGCAGTGCTGGAGGTCGGTCTGGGAGGCAGGCTGGACGCAACCAACGTCGTCGCCCCGCTCCTGTCCATCATCACCGACATCGCGCTCGACCATCAGGAATATCTCGGCACCACCGTGGCTGAGATCGCCAGGGAAAAGGCTGGAATCCTGCGACCGAACGGAACACTGATCACCCTGCCTCAGCACCCGGAGGCGAACCAGGCCCTGGGGGAGGTCGCCTCGGAGCTGCCGGAGATGCGAGCGATCAGTGCTGCCGACCTGCTACCCGGGCGTGCCTCAAGCGCAGAGCGGCGGGAGGGGCTGCCGCGAAACCGATACACCGTCTCCGATGGCGCCGATCTGCTGCAGATTGACTCGCCCCTCAACGGCCAGCATCAGCAGCGAAACCTCGCACTCGCCATCGCCGCCGCGCTTGAATTACGTAACCGCCATGGTTACAAAATAAGCTCGGCCGCGATTGAGACAGGTGTGTGCCGAACCGTCTGGCCGGGGCGACTTGAGCTCATTGAGCCGAAGTTTCTTTTGGATGTCGCCCATAATCCAGCAGGGGCGTGGACTCTTCGTGCCGCTCTCAGCAAGCTTCCGGAGTCCGACCCGCGCACCCTGATCTTCTCCTGTCTGCGCGACAAGGATCTTCGGGAGATGGCCCAGATCCTCCTCCCGCTCTTTGACGGCAATGTTCCGGGCCGCTCGGGAGATCACATCCTGCTCGCCCCGGTCGCGAGTTCGCGGGGTGCCGACCTCGGCAGTCTCCTGGCCGCGGCTTCGGATCTGGGCATCGCTGCCCATGTTGCTCCGCACGTGGAAGCGGCGCTCGGTCAAGCACGCTCCCTGACACCGCCAGGTGGATGGATTGTTGCGACTGGGTCGGTGTATCTGGTGGGAGAGCTCCGGGCAATGCTGCTTAGGGAGCGTCCGTGAGCGAGGTGCACGAGCAGTCATCGCCTGTTCAGGGCATCGCTGTGGAATCGCCGGCGAGAGCGGCAGGTGTCCCTGTTTCACCTGCGTCGGCAACCCTCAGGTTCCGTGCCGGGCGAGAGCTGCGCTGGCTGACGTACCTTCTGCTCATGCCGCTGATCGCCCTGGCAACGGCCGGATTTGGATGCATCTCCCTGGTAGCTTCGCTCTGGGATCGCTCCGGTCGTCAGCAGCATCGCATCGCATCGCTTTGGGCGGCGGCTCTGCTGCGCATCAGCCTCTCTCCGGTAGAGGTAGTGGACGGGGAACGCTTGCTTGGCGATCAACCCGCGGTCTATGTCTCGAACCACCTGAGCTATATGGATACCCCGGTGCTGTTTGCGAAGCTGCCGTTCCAGTTCCGCATCCTGGCCAAGCAGGGTCTGTGGCGCGTTCCGTTCATTGGGTGGCATCTCCGGCGCTCCGGTCAGGTGGCGGTCGACCAATCCAGCGCGCGCGCTTCGGTTGCGAGCCTGGCGCGGGGCGTCGACGCTCTGAAGCATGGTCTGCCGTTGGTGCTGTTCCCGGAAGGCGGCCGTTCCCCGGACGGCCGAACCCAAAACTTTCTAGCAGGCGGCGCTTTTATGGCTATTCGGGCGCAGGTGCCCATCGTGCCCATCACGATCATCGGTACCTGCGAGCTGTTGCCGATGCACACCTATCACCTGGCACCCCGGCCACTCCGGCTGATCGTGGGCGAACCCGTAAGTACCGCAGGCCTGACAACCCGCGATGCGGAGCGGCTGACAGCTGCCCTGCGCGGGGAGATCGAGCAGACGTTTATGGCAAACGGCCAGGTGGGTCCGGCGTGAAGGAGCAGTCCACCGTCGCCATCGCAGCTTCCGCAGGTCTTCCTCGTGTCCTGGTTCCCCTGCCAACGCGGGATGACCGGGAGTACAACCGCAGGAACTGGCCGGCGTATGCTGCTGCTCTTCAACAAGCGGGTGCTGTGGCGCGGGTGGTCGACCCCGCCATGGAACCTGCCGGCTTGAGCGAACTCCTCCGTCAAGCAGATGGGATCGTGCTTCCCGGGAGTCCCGCTGACGTCGATCCGGCGATCTATGGGGCAGATCGGGGACCCCAGACGCAGCATGCCGACCCATCTCGGGAGCGGCTGGACCGGCAATTGCTGCAGATCGCGGAGCAGAGGCAATTGCCCCTGCTTGGGATCTGCTACGGCCTGCAGTCGATTAATGTCTACCGTGGCGGAACGCTGGTGCAGAATCTTCCGGCGGACGATGTGCAGCATGCGGCAGGTCCTGAGGTGGACGTGGCTCATGAGGTCCGGGTGGAGGCCCAGAGTCGACTGCAGATGCTGCTGGACGCCGGTGATGTCGCGGGGGACGGCGAAGCGGGTGAGTTACCGGTCAACTCCAGTCACCACCAGGCGATCGAGCGTCTGGGGCGGGGACTCCAGGTCACAGCTCGTTCGAGCGCAGATGGCGTGATCGAGGCCGTTGAAGGGGTCGATGCGGAGCACTGGATCGTTGGCGTGCAGTGGCATCCGGAGCGGTCGGTCGCAACCAGTGCATTTTCTGAACGACTCTTTCGGGCGTTCGTGCGAGCGGTCGAGGAGCGTCGTTCCCGACGGCTGCCAGCGTGACCTCCGACCGCATGCGCGAGCTGCTTATGCCGTATCTGGAGCAGCACACCTCTGAGCTGGACCGCCTGCTTCCCCTGCTGGAGACCTATCTCGGGTTGCTCTCCCGTTGGAACGCCAGGCTGAACCTGACCGCGGTCCGCGAGGAGGACGCAATCGTGACGCGGCATTTTGGAGAGAGCCTGTTTCTAGGTTCCCTGGTGCCGGACAGCGTCCGTTCCCTGACGGACTACGGCTCGGGTGCGGGTTTTCCAGGTTTGCCGTTGCAGATGCTGTTTCCCGAGCTGCGGGTGGTGCTGATTGAGTCTCAGGGGAAGAAGGCGGCCTTCCTGAGAGAAGTGGTTCGGGAGATGGGGTTGTCAGCGGAGGTTTGGTGCGGTCGCGGGGAGTCCTTTCCTCCGGAGGAGGTTGATGCGGTGTGTCTGCGCGCGGTCGACCCCATGCGCGGCGCTCTGCAGCAGGCTGCTCGGATCAGCCGTCGATTCCTGCTGATCGAGGGATCGTCGCAGCGGCTCCACGAGTATCGGCTGGCGGTTCCGGGATGGCAGGAAGAGGCGAAGCGTCTCCTGCCGAGTCAGAATGGATCGATTGCCGTGAGGTGGGGAAGGATGTTCCACGTGGAACGCTGACCCAAAAGTTCCACGTGGAACACTCTTCGAACCACCTTTCCATCGTTGTAATCTGAACCAAGTACATGCCTGAGACACTGAGTCCGAGTACGTCTGCAACGATGCCTGCCCCGGCCAGGATCATCGCAGTCGTGAACCAAAAGGGAGGTGTCGGGAAGACCACGACGGCCATCAACCTGGGCGCCTGCCTCGCGTTGGACGGCTATGAGACTCTCCTGGTCGACTGCGATCCCCAGGCAAACACGACGGGCGGCCTCGGCTTCACGCGCGATCCAGAGCGAACCGGCATCTATGAGCTCCTCATGGCAGAGGCCGACGCGACTTCCACCATCCGCTCCACCCCGGTCGGACATCTCTCGCTCATTCCAGGCAGCAAGAGCCTCACCGGAGCCAATGTGGAGCTCGTCTCCCAGGACCAGCGGGAGTATCGCCTGCGGAGCGCTCTTCAGGGTCTTCGGCCGTCCTTCGACTACATCCTGCTCGACTGCCCGCCGGCCCTCGATCTGCTGACGCTGAATGCCCTGGTGGCAGCGGATGCGTTGCTGGTTCCGATGCAGGCAGAGTACTTCGCGCTCGAGGGCATATCCGAGCTGATGGGCACGCTGGACCGGGTCTCTCGAGCCTTTCACCCGCAGCTCGCGCTCGAAGGCGTGGTGCTCACCATGTTTGACGAGCGGACGAATCTGTCCCAGCAGGTAGCGGAGAACCTCCGCGAGTTCTTCGGGGACAAGCTGTTTCGGACGACGATCCCCCGCAATATCCGGCTGGCCGAGGCTCCCAGCCACGGCGTGCCAGTCGCACTCTACGACGGCCGCTCCCGCGGGGCGGAGGCATACCGGCAGCTCGCCAGGGAGCTCGTCGGTCGGAATGGCAGATCCCACCGTGGCAGCCGCCGGCGCGCTTCGGCGAGAGAGACGAGGAGCAAAGAATGACACCGAAGCCCAAGGCGCTCGGTCGGGGCCTTGAAGCGCTGATCCCCGCCAGCCGTTTGCACGTGGCCGCAGCCGCGGAGGAGGCGACCTCCGCGATGGGGGAGGTTCTCGAGCTTCCCCTTGACGCGGTTGAGCGCAACCCGTTCCAGACACGGACGCGGTTCGAGCCGGCACAGCTGACGGAGCTTGCAGCGTCGATCGAGGCGACCGGTGTGGTTCAGCCGATTGTGGTTAAGCGGATCGAGGGAGGCCGCTTCCAGCTCATCACGGGAGAGCGACGGGTGCTGGCGTCCCGGAAGGCCGGCAAACAGACCATTCCGGCGATCGTGCGCGACGTCTCCGACGAGCAGGCGATGGAGATGACGATCGTCGAGAACCTGCAGCGTGCCGACCTGAACGCCATGGAGCAGGCCCGCGCCTACCAGCGGCTTGGCCAGCAGTTCCACATGACGCAGGAGCAGATGGCCGTGCGTACCGGGAAGGAGCGGGCCAGCGTCGCCAACTTCCTGCGGCTGCTGCGCCTGCCCGCCGAGGTTCAGGAGCGGGTGGAGGCTGGTGAACTCAGCTTCGGACACGCCAGATGCCTGCTGGCACTCGAGAGCGCCGAGCGGATCAACGCAGCGGCGAAGCGCGTGGTCAGCCTGTCCCTATCGGTCCGGCAGACAGAGAGCTTCGTTCAAGGATTGCTGCACCCCGAGGGCAAGCAGAAGGGCCCCGATAAGCTGGCGGTCCCTCTGGATCCGAACGTGCGCGCGGCGGGCGAGCGCCTGCAACAGCGACTTGGCCTGAGGGTCCTGATCGAGGACAAGCAGGGCAAGGGCCGGGTCATCATCGAATATGGCAGTCTCGAAGACTTTGACGCTCTGCTGGAACAGCTGGGTGAGGACCGTGGTGACGTTTAGACCTTTTCTGAGCCGAACGGTGGCTGCTGTCCCAAACGTTATCGGCGCGGGTATTATGTACCCTCGGTTGTTACAGATATGAGCGCCTCGCAGATTGCGTTTCGCCTTCGCTATCCCATCCATATCTGCCTGTATCTGCTTGGATTCCTTGCTCCCTGGACTCTGCTGTCGGGTGGTCATTCGGCCGAGCAGACACTTTGGCTGGCGATGGCAGGATGGACTACGCGACAGGGCTGGACCAGCTTTTCCGCGGGGACGGAGATTCCGCTGCTGCTGGCCACCGGCTTCGCCTGGGTGGGGGCGGGCCTGCGCACCTGGGCAACGGCGTGGATGGGAGCAGGTCCGGTCGGGTCGGGCAGCATGCAGGGCGCGAAGGTGGTGACGGATGGACCCTACCGCTGGCTGCGCCACCCGCTGTATGTGGGCCTGGTGCTGAACACCATAGCCTTGTCGCTGCTGATGCCGCTCAGCGGAGCCGTGGTGTGCCTGGTGCTGGTCATCGCCTTTGATCTCTGGCTCGCCGTCAGTGAGGAGCACTTCCTGCGCAGCCAACAGGACGTGGCGTTCCTGGCCTACCGTTCCGCAGTGGGAGCGGTGGTCCCCCGGTTTCGCCGTCCGATCGCGCGCAGCGGAGCCCGTCCCATGTGGCGGGATGCGGTGCTGCACGAGATCTATTTCTGGGGTGTGGCGATTACCTTCGCCGCGTTCGGCTGGCGGTATAACAGCTTCCTGCTCAAGCAGGGCGTGCTGGTCTCGTTCGGCCTGGCGCTGGTGGCCCGGGCGTTTCTCTCCAGGCGCGGCGCCGTGGAGTGACCGCGGCGTCGCAGTTGGGTGCGGACGCCGCGGTCTCGACTGACAGCCCGGAACTCACCGGAAGGGGAGGGCCCTGGGAGAGGATGTGCGCTACTTCTTGGGGGGCGCGATGGCGTCCTTGGCGGCCTTGGAGATGCGAAACTTCGCAACCGTCTTCGCCTTGATCTTGATCGCTTCGCCGGTCTGCGGATTGCGCCCGAGGCGTGCCTTCCGCTCTGCCTTCACCAGCTTGCCGATGCCTGGAATGGTGAACTCGCCATTCTTCTTGGTCTCTTTGACCGCAGTCTCGGAAAGGAGGTCGAAGAAGCTGGCGACCTGCTTGTTGCTGAGCTCCGTCTTCTCTGCCATGGCGCGAATCAGCGCCGTTTTTGTCATGCCCTTTGCCATTGTTGCTCCTTCTTTTCTCTTGAGAGTGTCTGCTCGGAGGTCGGTTCGAAACGCCCCTGGCGCTGCTGCCTCCACTGCGGAAAACATCAGCAAAAACGCGGTTTCGTCGACCGTTCCGCCATCCACCATCAGCCTTTCCGGGGGGCTTGTCAACCGCAAATCGAGCAGAAGTGCCGGTTTCGTTGCGTTTTCTCGGGCATTCGACGGTTTTATTCGTGTATTTCCCGGTCTTACCGTGCTTAGAACGGCGACCGCGGCGTCTTTTGCGGGATGAGCGGCTGATTCAGAAATGCCACGACGGGCGCACTGGCGCGGAAGCGGCTGAGGATCTCTTTGCCGAGCGCCGGGCCAAGCGCCGTCTCGGCTGGCAGGGTGGCCTGCATCCCCCACTGCCGGCAGCGAATGAGCTCGGCCGCCGGGTCGTCGGGCAGAAATCCTTTCGGCACACGGGAGAGCCGCATGCAGTCGTCGGTCTCCCAGCCAGGTTGCAGCAGGCTGCGAAAGCGGCGGCCGGAGGTCAGCCGCGGCAGCTCGGCGGGGTGAGCGGAGAGGTGTCGTCGGAGGGCGAGCAGCTGCTCCCGTTCCGGCATGTAAACGCCGGCTGCAACCAGCACGGACTCCGGGGAGATCTGCAGGTAGAAGCCTGCGCCGGAGGTCTTTTCCAGGCCCTCGCGCACCCACCAGGCGGAGCAGTGGGTCTTGTAGGGCCGCTTGTCGGCGCTGAACCGAATGTCGCGATAGATGCGCATGAGCACCCGGTGCGCCGGCCGCACGTGCTCCGGAGCAAAGCTCAGAAGGCCATGGTTGAGATCTTCAATCAGGGCGAGCATGGGTGCCTTCCACTCGCGCTCGAAGACAGCTTTGTGGCGGTTGAACCAGTCCCGGTCGTTGTGACGTTTGAGGTCGCGCAGGAACTTCAGCGCCGCGGGCGAGAAGGAGACGCTCATGCCTCATCGTAGCCCCCGGTTGCGGCAAGGCTCCTGTGGCGCCGGACTCTAGAATGGCCAGATGGCCGCACACTTTTCCGGCGGGGACACGATTGTGGCCGTGGCCACGGCACCCGGCCGCGGCGGCATCGGTGTGGTGCGGCTTTCGGGCACCGCCGCGCGAGAGATTGCAGGGCGCATGCTGCGGTTGCGGCAGCCGCTCCGCGCGGGGCAGGCGCAGTTCGCTCATCTTGTGGAAGCGGATGGCGGCGTGCTGGATGAGGTGGTGGCGACCCTGTTTGCGGCTCCGCACTCCTACACCAGCGAGGATGTGGTGGAGATTGCGGCACATGGGTCGCCCGTGCTTCTGGATTGGGTGGTGCGTTCTGCCATGGCCGGTGGCGCGCGGCTGGCCGAGCCGGGCGAGTTTACCGAACGCGCGTTTCTTTCAGGACGGCTGGATCTGACGCAGGCCGAGGCTGTCCACGATCTGGTCGTCTCGCGCACCCTGCAGCAGGCGCGGCTGGCGGCGCAGCAGCTGGGGGGCAGCGTTGCCCGCGAGATTGCCGCGCCCAAGGAAGCGCTGCTGCAGCTGATCGCCGTGCTCGAAGCCGGCATCGATTTTGCGGAGGACGACATCGACGTTCTGCCGGCGCAGGAAGCGGCCAGCCGCATTGCGGGAGTGCTTGCGCCGCTCGAGACGCTGGCGGACAGCTTCGGACGCGGCCGGCTGCTGCGGGAAGGCTTTACGCTGGCCATTGTTGGGCGGCCGAACGCGGGCAAATCGTCGCTGTTCAACCGGCTGCTGCAGCGCGACCGCGCCATCGTCACGGCGCAGCCGGGAACGACGCGCGATCCGGTCAGCGGGACGGTGTCGTTGGAGGGGGTTCCGGTCGAGCTGATCGACACGGCGGGCGTGCGCGCGGAGGAGACTGGCGCCACGCCGTTGGATGAGGCGGAGCGGATGGGCATTGCGCGCTCCCGCGAAGCGCTGGCCGAAGCCGATGCCGTGCTGCTGGTCGCCGACGCCTCGCAGCCGCTTGCGGCGGAGGACCTGGAGCTGGCAGCAGCCGTGCGGCACGGCGCGCTCCTGGTCGTGCGCAACAAGTGCGATTTGAAGGAGGCGCAGCGTCACCGGGAGGAACACAGCCGCGCCCTGGAAGGGGTGACGAAGGACCAGGCGCTGGAGGCAGGGCTGGAAGCACGCGAGATCCCCATGCTCGACGTTTCGGCGCTCAGCGGCGCGGGCGTGGCGGAGCTGCGTACGGCCATTGCGAGCCTGCTCGGCGGCGAGCTTTCAGCTGGAGCCGGCGCGATGCTGACCAACGCGCGCCAGCACGCCGCTGTGTCAGCGGCGGTCGAGGCGCTCACGCGTGCCCGCGCAGCGGTCGCGGCCGATGTGCCCCACGAGATCCTTCTGCTGGAGCTCTACATCGCCCTCCGCGCACTCGACACGCTCACAGGAGCTACCAGCACGGAAAGCATTCTGCGACTGATCTTTTCTACCTTCTGCATCGGCAAGTAATCTCGCTTGCGAGCGGTGCCGGGCAGAAGGGCTGGTCGGCAGGCTCTTAGCGCAAGGTGGCGTTGGACGGTAGAAAGAGGGTAAACACGGTGCCGGAACCGCTGGAGATCTGGCTGCTCCGGACCGTGAGGCGGCCATAATGGTGCTCCACGATTTCTTTGCTGATCCAGAGACCGAGTCCCGTGCCGCTGATGCCTTTTGTCGTGAAGAACGCCTCGAAGATCTTTTGGACAACGTCGGCTGGCATGCCAGGACCGGTATCCGCGATCGTCAGAGTCACCCCCCTCGCGACTACTTTGCCAATCGCGCCTTTCCGGCTCCGGATGAGGAGCCGACCTCCCTTGAGCGACATGGCATCGATCGCATTGCCAATCAGGTTGCCGAGTACCTGCCGAATCTCCCCGTCGAAGCACGACACAGAACAGGGTGCCTGTGTTCTCCTCTCTACCGCTATGCGGGCATTCTTCAGCCGGCCCATATGGATCGCCAATACACCTTCGATGAGCTCTTCGCTGGAGACTTCCACGGGATTGGTCGCCTGTTTGTGGAAACGCAGTGTGTGGCTGGTAATGGCCGAAACGCGGCGGAGTTCTGCATCCGCTGCGTCCAGGTACTCGCGCAGTTCGTCCCGGTCTCCGGCGCTTTTCGCGAGGTACACCAGATTGGTTACAGATTCCAGAGGGTTGTTGATTTCATGGGCGATGCTGGAGGCCAGCCTGCCAACCGCAGCCAGCTTTTCATTCTGGATCAGGGCGCCTTCGGCCAGCTTTCGATCCGTGATATTCAAGTTCACGCCAAGTATGGTCAAGGGCTGACCAGGCTTTTGGGAGAGAAGCCGAGCGCTGCTGAGCAACCAGTGCGGTGAACCGTCGGGCCACACGATGCGCCTCTCCTGACGGTACTCCGTTTCATTCTGGACGATGTTCAGAAGCCCCGCGTGCACGCCGGCCATGTCGTCGGGATGAGTCGCACTGAGCCAGTGCTGGTAGGTGAAGTCTGCGGTGGAAGAGTAACCGAAGTTCTCTTTGCAGATCACCGAGGCCTTCAGAATGTTTGTGTCTACGTCCAGGCTCCACACGCCGAGTCTGGCGGTGTCTACCGCCAAACTCAGGTTGGCCTCACTGGTACGTAGATCGTCTTCGACCTGTGTGCGTTCCGTGATGTCGATCACCACGCCAGGGAACCGTTCCGGTTGGCCCTGTTCATCCAGCATGCAGCATCCCCGCGCACTTACCCAGCGGAATCCGTCTTCTGACGCGACACGATACTCCTTTACGTAGTCATGGCCCGACCGCATCGCGTCCGCAATGGCTGCCTCCACTCCCGGCCGGTCGACGGGATGAACACGAAGCACTACTTGTTCCAGGGTGATGACGGCCTGGCGGGCGTCCTCAGAACCCAATCCAAAGATCTTCAGGAAGGCCTCATCCCCGAAGAAAAGATCGGATTTCACGTGCCAGTCAAACACGCCCATGCCCTTGGCTGCGGTGGTTGCCAGCCGCAGACGCTCTGCGCTCAATCGCAGCTCAGCTTCTACCTGGGCTCGCTCTACACTTTCCGCTGTTCGCTCCGCGACTTCCTGTGCCAGGGATATCTCCGTCGCGTCCATTCACGGGCACTGGAGTCATTGACGTAGAGCATTCCGCGTAAATTGGCGTTCCTGAGGAGCGGCACAACGATGGCGGCACGAATCCCAAGGTTCTCAAAGGCTGCAGCATCGGATGCCTGGAGCTCTGCCTGCACGTCGGTGTAGATCATGGTGCGGCCGGCGCGAAGCCCAGGCAGCAGATCACTGCCGAACGACTCCATCCACATCGAACCGGTAAGCCTTTGCATGTCACCCTGCGCCCACCCGGTCTGTAGATTGAAGTTTCGTCCGTCCGGATAAGCCTCGGCGTAGCCGACGCGTCCCGCATTCAGGTGCCGCGCAAGCAGCTCCGCGGTGACCTCCATCATCTCGCGAGGGTCTGTCATCTGTCGCTGGCGATCGGATATCTCCAGCAGAAAGTCACGCCGTCTGCTTTCCTCCGCGGCTGCACGCTCCGAATCGTACTTCTCTGTGATATCGCGAAAGACCAGAACAATGCCGGTCAGTCTGCCATATTCATCCCGAATGGGAGCACCGCTGTCGTCGATGTTCCTTTCCGTTCCATTTTGGCAATGAGCACGGTGTGGTTCGCCAGACCAACCACGGTTCCCAGTCGCTTGACCTTGTCGGCTGGGCTTTCCACCACGTCCCGTGTGGCCTCGTTGACGATGTTGAAGACCTTGGTCAGCGGCTGGCCCTTTGCTTCGTGAAGCGGCCAGCCTGTCAAGGACTCCGCAACTCTGTTCATGCGCGAGACCAGCGTGTTCTCGTCGGTCACGATCACCGCGTCGCCGATGCTTTCAAGGATCCGCTCGGCTCTTGCTTCGCTGACTCGCAGCTGCTGAAGCGCGTTGACGGAGTGCGTGATGTCAAAATCCGCTCCAAGCGTCTTCAGCAACTCACCCGCAGCCGAAAGGATAGGGCGGCCCTGCCCGGCGGCCAGCTTCTCGGCCATCTCCAGCGCCACTTCGACGGTTCGCTCCAGGTACGTGCGAGCGCGGCGGCTCTCCAGAAGGCACATGGCCTGGCGGGCCAGAGCCTCCAAAGCGCCAATCTGCTTGGGGGTCAGATGGCGAGGAACTGTGTCCAGCACGCAAACAGTGCCGAGCACCTGCCCGGCTTCATCTCTGATGGGCGCACCGGCATAGAACCTGATACCCGGATCGCCCGCCACCAGAGGATTCGCCTGGTATCGTTCATCCTGCTGAGCGTCTTCGACCATCAGCAGTTCGCCGGAATGAACGGTGTCCTTACAGAAGCTCACGGATAGCGGAGTCTCCCGAAGCCCAAGGCCCCTTTCCGACTTGAACCACTGGCGATCGGCTGCCACCAGGGATAAGAGGGAGATCGGTGTCTCGCAGATGGCCGCCGCCAGCGCCGTCAGGTCCTCGTAGCTCTGCTCAGGCAACGTATCCAGGATGAAATAGTCGTCGAACGCTTTGAGACGCGCTTGCTCTTGCAGAAAGTCCTGGTCAGAAAGCTTGTCGTGCACTTCAAGCTTTTCCTTGCGAAGCGAAGTGCATATTGCCATCATCCCTGGTTCTTGGGGTCGACAAGATGATGCATCACCCTATCGATGCTGCGGACTTGATCCGCGACAGGTAATTCAGCGTTCGGGCGATTTCAGTCTAATCCGGCCGAGCTTTACCTCGTCGACCCTGTCAAAAAGCAGCTTGCGGCGGCCCCTTGGCTCGAGCCACGCAGGCCCTCCGAGCTGCCGAGCTGCTACTGAAACCGTACGATCAGCAGCCCCTCCGTCGCGCTGCTCAGATGAAGCCTGACGCTACGGCTCGCCTGCGGCGGTCACGATCCATGGCGTGCCGAAGCGATCCTCGCACATGCCGAACATGGGCGACCAGAAGGTCGGGGCGATCGGCATCGTGACCTGGCCACCCGCGGCCAGCGCTTCAAATCTCTGCCTGGCATCCTCCACGGTCTCCGTTTCGACGCATACGGCAAACCCACCCACCGGTTTGGAGTGGTTCGGCGGCGCGTCGGACGCCATCACGATCTGGCCGCCCAGCTCCATCGACGCATGGAGGATCTTGTCTTCCCATCCCGGCGGCATCATGCCCTCGGCGGCCGACCCGCCGAACGGCATTGAAAACGTCAGCTTCGCGCCCAGGGTCTTCTCGTAGAACGCCAGCGCTTCCTTGCAGTTGCCTGCAAAGTAGAGGTAGGTGCTCAGCTTCATCGGTGTTTTTCCTCCTCGGGGCCTCTGCCCGGAGATCGGCAGAAGTGTAGCGTGCGGCCGGCTCCGGCGGCCACGAAAAAAGTGGGAAAACCGGGTAAACTTAAGTTCTCTATGATCTCTGTCGCCAACGTCACCATGCGCTACGGCTCGAAGCTGCTGTTCGAGGATGTCTCCGTCACCTTTACCACGGGCCGCCGCTACGGCCTGACCGGGCCCAATGGCGCGGGCAAATCAACCTTCATGAAGTGCCTGACGGGCGAGATTGACCCGCAGAAGGGCACGGTGGTGCGGCCCAGGAAGATCGGCGTGCTGAAGCAAAACCAGTACGAGTTCGACGCCTTTCGCGTGATCGACACGGTGATCATGGGCAACGCCGCGCTGTGGGCGGCGCTTGAGGAGCGCGACCGGCTGTATGAAAAGTCCGAGTTGACCGACGAGGATGGATCGCGGCTGGGCGAGCTCGAGGGCGTCGTCGGGGACGAGGACGGCTACGAGGCCGAGTCCAATGCGGCGGTTCTGCTGCAGGGGCTGGACATCCCGGACGAGCTGCACGAGCGCAGGATGAGCGAGCTGCAGGGCGGCCAGAAGGTGCGTGTTCTGCTGGCGCAGGCACTGTTCGGCAGCCCGGAGGCGCTGCTGCTCGATGAGCCCACGAACTATCTCGATCTTGAGTCGATTCACTGGCTGCAGGACTTTCTGACGCGCTACAACGGCACCGTCATCACCATCTCGCATGACCGGCACTTCCTGAACAACGTCTGCACCCACACCGCCGACATCGACTACGAGACCATCATCACCTACACCGGCGGATATGACGACATGGTGCTGCAGAAGACGCAGATCCGGTCGCGGATCGAGAGTCAGAACGAGCAGCGCGAAAAGAAGATCGCACAGCTGAACGACTTTATCGCGCGCTTCTCCGCCGGAACGCGATCGAGCCAGGTGAACTCGCGCAAGAAAGAGGTGGAGCGGCTGGCGACCTCCGAACTGGCTCGGTCCAACATCCAGCGACCGTTTATCCGTTTCGACATGCTGCGGCCCTCGGGCAAGCACGTGCTGGAGTTCGAGAACGTCAACAAGTCCTACGTTCAGAAGGACGGCTCGACCGAGCACGTGATCTGCGACTTTTCGGCCTCCGTGCTGCGCGGCGACAAGGTCATTCTGATGGGCCGCAACGGGCAGGGAAAGACGACGCTGCTGAAGGCCCTGCTGGCAAACGGTCCGGGGGTCGAAGAGACCGATGTTTCGATCGACACGGGCTCGGTGAAGTGGGGGCACGAGGCGCAGATCGGCTACTTTGCACAGGACCACACGGGATCGATTCCGCACGGCACCACGGTGGCGGAGTGGCTGCACACCTTTGATCCGCAGGCGACGAAGGAAGACATCCGCGGCATCCTTGGGCAGATGCTCTTCCGCGGGGAAGAGGGAATGAAGAAGACCGAGGCGCTCTCCGGCGGAGAGGCGGCGCGGCTGCTGTTCTGCAAGATCATGCTGCAGAAGCCGAACGTGCTGGTCTTCGATGAACCGACTAATCACCTCGATCTCGAATCGATCAATGCGCTCAACCAGGCGATCCAGAGGTTTGAGGGAACGGTGTTTCTGGTGACGCACGACCAGGACCTGATCGAGGAGGCGGGCACGCGCATCTGGCACTTCGAGGGCGGCCCCGAGAACTTCCACATCACCGATCACAAGGGGCCGTACGAGGAGTACCAGCAGCAACTTGCGCTCGCCGCGAAGTAGCCAGCGGACACCGTCCCAGCCTCAAACGCCAGAACCGAAGTAGCCCTACCCCCAAGCCACACCCGAAGCTCCGAAACGAGGCTCCACGATGCCGCCTGAAGCTCCTGAGCAAGCTCCTGCCAAGAACGTTCTGGGCCAGCCGCTGGTGGCCTGCGGGCGCGATCCGATGACCGGTTTCTTTCGCGATGGCTGCTGCAACACGGGGCCTGACGACCTGGGTGTCCACACGGTGTGCTGCATCGTGAACGAGGAGTTTCTTGCCGCCAGCCGTCGCTTCGGAAATGACCTGATCTCGCCCATGCCGCAGTACGGCTTTCCCGGGCTGAAGCCGGGCGATCGCTGGTGCGTGTGTGCGGCGCGATGGCTGCAGGCGGTGGAGGCGGGCGCGCCGTGCCCGGTGGTGCTCGAGGCAACGCACGAGAACAGCCTGCAGGTGGTTCCGTTTGAGCTGCTGATTCAGCACTCGGTGATCCCGACCGAGCTTCACTAGGCTGTATCGACACGTAGCCAAATAGGTTGCTATCTCGACCGGAACCAGACGGTTTTCTTGTCTCATCTCCACTTCGCTGCGCTCCGGTCGAGATGACAGAACGTACATCGATACAGCCTGGAGCGGTTTCCCTGCAGGGTGTAGTCCTGAGTTTCTATATCGGGCCTTCAGCCCTAAAGCCGAGAGCTACACCCCGATGCAAACAGGCCTGCGCCAGGCAGTCGCACCGCACGCAAGGCGCGGTCCTTTTCACTTGACACCTCCTCTCCCGTCGGCGAATCTGTCCCTACTACACACTTTCCGGTTTTGACCGTATCTGAACCTCCGGATCGTCGCTCGGACAGTTGGCTCCGGCGTCTTCTGGAAGCGGTCCGAGCCTCGCCAAATGACCCCTCTGCCGCAGGAGCTCCCCTTTTGAAGATCGCCACGTTCGCCTCGCACCGCGTCCTCTCCATTGCTGCCGTTGCATCCTTTCTTTTCTGTGGGTTGCTGCCGCCGGCGCACGCGCAGAGCGCCGCCCTGGGCAACATCTCCGGTGTTGTGCGAGACGCCTCCGGAGCCGTGATTCCAAACGCGCCCGTGGTGGTGACAAACGTTGGCACGGGGGCTTCGCGCACCCTGTCTACGGACAGCGACGGGCACTATACGGCCACCTTTCTGCAGCCGGGGCAGTATGAGGTGGTTCTCGGCGGCGGACAGTATGGCAAGGTCGACCAGAAGAACGTCGCGGTGACGGTGGGCAACACAGTTGCGGTCAATGCAACGTTGCCCAATGCGACGGTTGCGACCGACGTCGTGGTCACGACCGAGGCGCCGCTGCTCGACACCGACCGCGTCTCCATTGCGCAGACCGTCAATCAGCAGCTGGTCTCGAACCTGCCGGTCAATGGCCGCCGATGGGACAACTTTGTTCTTCTGACGCCGAACGTGGTGCCCGATGGCAACACCGGCCTGATCGCCTACCGTGGCATCTCGGGCATCTACAACACCAACCTGGTGGACGGCGTAAACAATCAGCAGGCCTTCTTCTCCGAGGCTCGCGGCCGGTCGATTGGCGCACCCTACGTCTACCCGCTCGACTCCATCAAGGAGTTTGTTTCGGAGGCGAGCGCGTACTCGGCGGAGTTCGGCCAGTCCGCCGGCGGCGTCGTGAACGCCGTGACAAAGAGCGGCACCAACAGCTTTCACGGCGACGCGTATGAGTACTACCGCACGCCCGGCTTCAATGCGCTCGATCCGCTTTCGAAGTACAACGGCCGGCTGACCAACAACCCCTTTCTGCTGACGCAGCCGGTTAAGGTGCAGCACCAGTTCGGCATCTCTGTCGGCGGTCCGATCATCCGGGACAAGCTCTTCTTCTTTGCGACCTATGACGGATATCGCCGCTCCAATCCCATTACGTACCTTTCCACCTACGACAACTCGCAGACCTCCATCGCCAACCTGGTTCACCTCTGCGATGGCGGCACCGCCCACGTGGTGACCGGCAGCGGCGCGCAGACGGCGATCTATCCCACGACGATCGCCGGCATCTCTCCCGCGCAGTGCACGCAGGCTGTGTCGTTTGTGCAGAGCAACCTGCTGGGGGCATACGCTCGCAACACGACGCAGAACATCTACTTCCCGCGGCTGGACTACCAGCTCAACGACAAGACGCACCTTTCGGCGTCGTTCCTGTTTGAAAACTTCAAGCTGCCCAACGGCTACGACTCTGCGGCCACGCGCACCAACGGTTCGGTCACGCAGAACGGCACCATCAACTTCCATGAGCGATTTCTGGTGGCGAACGCCGAGACCGCGCTGTCAAACCGTTCGACCAACGTCGTCCACTTCCAGTGGTCGCGCGATCTTGAGACCTCTTCGACCAACACCGGCGGTCCAGCGCTCTCGCTCACCGGCCTCTTCGCCTACGGCGAGACCAACGCTCTGCCGCGCGGCGCCTTTCCTGATGAGCATCGCATTCAGATCGCCGACATCTTCTCGACGGTTCGCGGCAGGCACTCGCTGAAGCTGGGAGTCGACCTGAACCTGATTCATGAGCAGATCCAGAATCTGTTCCAGGGCGATGGCAACTTCTCCTACTCGACCGGTGTGAACGAGGCGAACTTCGCCAACTGGATCCAGGACGTCTACCAGGTCAACGGCGGCCGGCACTACAACTCCTTCACGCAGGTGCGCGACCCCATTACCGGCGTTGGCGCGGATGACTTCTGGAACCAGGACGTCGCTGGCTTTGTGGAGGATGCCTGGAAGGTGAGCCCCACGTTTCTGCTCTCGCTCGGCGCGCGCTACGATGTGCAGCTGGTGCCGCAGCCGGAGCGGCCCAACACCTCATCGGCGGTGGCGCAGCTCTACACCTCGACCATCAACAACTACAAGGGCATGGGGCAGCCGCGCGTGGGCTTCTCGTGGAACCCGAACCCTGGCACGGTGGTGCGCGGGGGCTACGGCATCTTCTTCGGTCTGAACTCGAACTCGACCTACTACACCATTCGCCGCGAGAACGGCGTCTACCAGCAGCAGTTCAACGTCAGCGCGCTCGTCAACCCGAACGGCACCTATGTGGCCAACGGCCAGAAGCTGGCGAACGGCGCCACCTGTGCCGCTACCGGTGGGGCCAACCGCTGCTTCCAGCAGTCGGGAAGCTACGCGGCCAACTCTCCGCTGGGCGGCATTCCGGAGTTCACGCCACCGGGCCCCGCCTCCATCAACCAGGTCACGGGCGCGGCGACCCCTGCGGTCGACACCGGCCTGACGCTCGCGACCGTCAGCGCCCGGGGGCTCGATCCCAACTTCCAGAACCCCCGATCGCACTCTGCCGACCTGACCGTCGAGCAGCAGCTGCCGTTTCACTCGACCTTCTCCATCGGCTACGTCGGCAATCGCGGCCTGCGTCTGCCCATCTTTGTCGATACCAACATCGATCCCAATTCGGCCAGCACCGCCAAACCCTACGTTCTGCTGACTGGAGGAACCAACGGGCCGGCCACCAACATCTCCGTGCCGATCTACAGTGCGCGTCTGACGCCCAACACGGGCGCGGTCCTCACCGGCTTCTCCGACGTCAACAGCTGGTACCACTCGCTGGTGGTGACGGTGCGCAAGCCCATGAGCCACGGCATCGACATCCTGGCCAACTACACCTGGTCGAAGGCGACCGATGGTGGCCAGGTCTCCGGTGTCAACGGCACCTTCAACGGAACCGATACGCCGATCGATCCGGTGGCGCGCGGCCGCCGTTCCGGGCGGTCTGCGGAGTATGCGCTCTCCGACCTGAACATCAAGGGTCGATTTGTCGGATCGCTCGTCGGCATCACCCGGTTCCCCATCGGCAACCACTTTGCAGCGTATGCGGCGAATGGGTGGCAGCTCTCCGGCACCTTCACCGCGCAGAGCGGCGAACCGCTTACGGCGTACCTGCAGAACTCGCCCAACATCGCCTTCTCGAACTCGCCGGTTCGCGATGGTGGCCTGACCGGTGCCGAGCTCTCGCTGTTCAACTCCGGAACGCCGGGCCGGGTTCCCAACCAGATTGCCGCCCGCAATGCTTTTCCTGGACCGGGAGTTCACAACCTCGACGCCCGCGTCTCCCGCGAGTTTCCTCTACGGCATGAGGGCATGCACATTGAGCTCGCCGCCGAGGCCTTCAACGTCGTCAACCACCGCAACATCCTCTCGGTCAGCACCGCCGCGTACGCCTATGTCGCGCCTGGCCAGAGCGGCCAGGGCGTCACCTGCGGCGTCAGCGCAGCCAGCACCTCCGGCTGCATCGTGCCCTACACGGCTACGCCGTTCGGCACGCCCACCAGCACGTCCAGCGTCATCTACGGTCCGCGGCAGCTGCAGCTGATCGGGCGATTCTTCTTCTAGGGAGTCGCCGACCTGAGAGACGACGGCGGCTTCCCCGCGGAGCCGCCGCCCCCGCCTTTTGTGGCCGGCGGCGCGACGTGGTGCCGGAAACGGTGCTTGAACCAGTGTCCGTTGCCGATGGCATGGCCCAGACCTTCGATCGGCCCGCTCTCGACGCTCGCGATGCCACCCGAGCAGATCAGCAGCGTGCCGAGGATGGCCGAGAGGCCAGGCACGGTGCCGAAGACCAGCCAGCCGAGCAGACCGGAGAAGATGACGACCGTGTAGTTGAACGGCGAAAGCTGCGTGGCGCTGCCGAAGCGATACGCCTCGATGATGAGCCACTGCGTGGCCGCGAAGCACAGGCCCAGAGCGATCAGAAGCATGGTCTGACGCAGGTGGAGAGGCTGCCACAGCCACACGGCGACAGGAATGAGCAGAACGGTGGAGATGCCGAAGTTATACGCCAGGATGCGAAACGGCGGATCAGTTTTGGTCAGCTGGTTGGTCGTGACCAGGCCGATAGCCGAGAAGATACTGGAAGCGAGGGCAATCAGCGTCGCGGGATCGTGAAACATCTGCGCGCTGGGGTGAATGACAAGAATCACTCCGGCGAGCCCGACGGCAAGGCTGCCCCACACCACAGCGCTGACCGGCTTCTTCAGCCAGATCCAGACGATAACCGGAATAAACAACGGCGACGCGTTCGACAGCAGCGAGGCGTTCAGCAGCGAAAGCTTGCGTAGCGACGCGAAGTAGAGCAGCTGCGCGAGCGAGCCGGAGATGCTGCGAACAGCCAGCATGGGCAGGTGCGGTGTATGCAGGGAACGCCAGCCACCACGAAGTGCCAACGGCAGAAAGAGCACGGCGCTGACCGCGTACTGAAAGAAGACGATGAGCACGGGCGAGACTCCGTGCATCAGCTTGGAGAGCACGCCCGTCAACGCAGAAAAGAAGAAGGCGGTGGAGATGGCGAGGACGCCGAGCGGAAGGTTCTGTTTGGCGGGGGTGTCAGCCATGGCGATGGGTATTCTCCGGGGGTCTGTTCAATGTACCTGAAGGCCGTCACAGCCATCGGCACTCGCGTATGCTGGTGCCGCCGCCCGGAACGGCTGTCCCGGGTAGCGGCCTGGGAGAAGATGATGCGACGATCGGCTTCCTTTGCTGTCCACGCAGCTGTGCTGACCCTGCTGTTAGGTCTGGCGCTCTCGCGCGGCGTGGCGCAGGCGGCCAGCGGCAGCCTTCTGCCGGGAGCGACGCTGTACCCGCGCGTCGTCCGGCTGGAGCATGGGCCGGCCGCGACCAGGGGACGCCTCATCGCCAGCACCAACACCATCCTCTTCGAGAGCACCGACGAAGGCGCCTCCTGGACGAGGCTGGGCAAGGTCCCCGTCGTCGCGGGCAGCAGGGAGCGATGTTGCGCGACGCTGTTTGAGGTGCCGGTTACCATCGGGGAGCTGGCGGCCGGAACCCTGATCTCCGCCGGGTCGTACTTCTCCGGCGCGACCCCCGCCATCGAGCTCTACACGAGCACCGACCAGGGGCACACCTGGACGTATCGCAGCACACCGGTCAAGGCGGGCAGTGCGAAACACGGCCTGTGGGAGCCTGAGTTTTCCATCGCGAAGGACGGCGCGCTGGTGATGTTCTGGTCTGACGAGACCGACCCGTGCTGCAGCCAGAAGCTGGCGCAGATGCGCACGTACGACGGCCGAAGCTGGAAGGATCGCAAGGACACCGTTGCGAGCCCACAACAGCGCGGCCGGCCCGGCATGGCCGTCGTGAGCCGGATGCCGTATGGCACGTACTTCATGTCCTACGAGGTGTGCGGGACGGAGAGTTGCAAGGTCTTTAGCCGGACCTCACAGGACGGGTGGAACTTCGGCAAGGCCTCCGACCTGGGGACCGAGGTCGTGACCGCCGCCGGCGAGTACCTCGAGCATGCGCCCTGGAACGTCTTTCTGCCCCTGCACGGAGCTCCCGGAGGAGCGATCCTGCTGGTGGGACAGGTGTTCTACCGGGCGGACGGAACTGTCTCCCCGCGCAATGGCGAGGTGCTGCTGGTCAACACAGATCCGGCTGCTGCAGGTCCGTGGACGGTCGTTGCCGCTCCGGTGAAGGTGCCGAAGGCGTACGACAACTTCTGCCCGAACTACTCTTCCGCGCTGCGGCCGTCGGTCGATGGCTCCACCCTGCTGGAGCTCGCCTCGGCCTACAACAGCGATCACCAGTGCCGGACCTACTTTGCGACCGAGCCGTGGAGCGATCTGGCGTCGAAGCCGGCTACCCCGGCTACAGATTAAAGAGCTCGCGGAGCCGCCTGGTCTGCGATCGGCTGACGGGGATCTCCGTGCGCCGGCTGTCGTCCATGCGGAGCTGGTAGGAGCTCTTGAACCAGGGCACCACCTCCCGGATGTGCTGCAGGTTGACGACATAGGAGCGATGCGCGCGCCAAAAGGTCTCCGGCTCGAGCAGAACCATCAGCTCTTCGAGCGTCCGGCAGTTCGAAAGGCCTTCGAGGGTGGGGGTCACCACGGTGATGGCGCCGCCCTCGATCGAGGCAAAGCAGATCTCCCGCTGGTCGACCAGCAGCAGCCGGTTTTGCGCGCGCACGACCACCTTGCCGGACTGGCTGCCGGGGTGGGCGGGACGGTGACCGGAGAGGGCTCCTGCGGATCGGGCGGCTTCGGCCTGCTCGCCGATCAGCCGCAGCAGAGCGTCCAGCTTGGCCTCTGTGCCCTGCTCTGCCGCTGAAAAAGGAGCCGGAGGGCTGGCCGCCTGCGCCATGCGGTGTCGCGCCTTCTCGAGCGTCTGCAGCACGCGCCGACGGTCAAACGGCTTCAGCAGGTAGTCGACTGCGTTCACCTCGAAGGCACGCACGGCGTACTGGTCGTACGCGGTGGCGAAGACCACCTCGGGCAGGGGCAGCTTGCGGTCGATCAGCCTCTTGATAACGGCAAAGCCGTCCAGGCCGGGCATCTGCACGTCGAGAAACACCAGGTCGGGCTGGAGTTTTTCCACCAGCGCCACGGCTTCGATGCCATTGGTGCCCTGGCCGAGGATCTCGACATCCGCGGCGGTGCTGAGCAGGTACTCGAGCTCCTGGCGGGCAAGCGCCTCATCGTCCACGATCACCGCGGTCAAAGTCATGGCCGGCCGTCAGTCGCTGTACGCCCGCAGGCGCGCCGGCGCGTGGTCCTGGGCCAGATCGTGCCCGCACTGCACGCAGTAGACATCCGTAATCTGGGTGCCGCGAAAGCACCGTCCGCAGACCGGCGCCAGCTGAAACTGGCACTGCGGGCAGAAGTGGAAGTGGGTCGGGATCTCGGTGGAGCAGTGCGGGCAGCGCGATACGACCGGCTGCCGCAGAAGAAAGTAGACCACCGCGCCGATACCGCCGGGCATCAGGATGACGATCAGCATCCACAGGCCGGGGCTCATGTTGCGCCGCTTCACATCGCGGGAAACATAGCCGACAAGAAGGATGTATCCCGAGATGGCCGTTCCCCAGGAGTAGCCCATCAGCAGCCGCATGGGCAGAAGTTCGTGCTTGTGGTGCGGCAGCACGCCGTGGAAGAGGTACTGCACGGCGGCAAAGGCAGCCACGGCCAGCAGCATCGACCACAGAGGAATCATGCTGAGCTCGTCCTCACGGTCGCGGGCGCGGTCTCCGTGGCCGCTGGCGGGCAGCAGGCTCCCGAAGGAGCTCATCGTGCGGACCCCGGCTCGAGGCTGGTCCTGCCCAGGTGTGCCTGATTATGGACCCGGCGGCGCCACGCGAGGGCGAGCAGTGCCCCGATGACGGGCAAAAACCAGAGCAGAAACGGCAGAAACTGCGCACTGGCGTCTGGTAGCCCGGCCACGCCTGTGGTGGAAAAGTCGTACTGCTCCAGCAGCGACCACAGGCTATGGGAGCCCATCAGGACGAAGGCGGCGCACACCGCCAGCGGAATGCCCAGAGAACGCAGGCGGCTGCGACGCTTCTGCATCAGACCAGCGCGCTCACGCACCACACGATGGGTGCGGTTGACGACCGCGGCCGTATTTGCGACGGTTCGGTCCTGGGCAACGCTCCCGGACGGGTGGTCTCGAACCACGTCCGGCCGCCTGCCCGGTACCACCTCCGGCCTGTCAGCGATCTCTCCGCCCGGGCGCTCCGCCAGGGACTGCTGTCCGGACTCAGCCATGGGCGGTCTCCTCGTTCCGCCGCGCCCTCAGCCGCTCGATCTCAGGACGAAGCGATGCCAGACCGCGGTACAGACGGGATTTTACTGTGGAAAGGGGCGCACGGGTCAACGTCGCGATCTCTTCGAGCGAAAGCTCCTCGAAGAAGCGCAGGGCCAGCACCTCGCGGGAGTTTGCCTCGAGCGTGTGCAGCACCTCGGTCACCTCCGCGCGATTCTCCCGTGATTCAAATTGCTCGAGCGGCGAGGGATGGTCGATCGGAATCTCGAGCGGCCGGTCATCCTCGGCGCCCTCCCGCAGGTCGTCGAGTGAGGCCATCGTCCGCTTTCGCGCCAGATCGATCACCAGGTTGCGCGCGATGGTAAAGAGCCAGGTATCGAACCGCGCCTTTCCGTTGTACTGCGCGCCGCGCAGCAGAACGCGCATCCACGTCTCCTGGAAGAGGTCCTCCGAGGTTTCGCGCTTGCCGGTCAGAAAGAGCAGGTAACGCAGCAGCCGGTGCTGATACTGCTCGATCAGACGGTCCAGCAGCTCCGGGTCCTGCCGCTTCAAACCGCGTGCAATCAGCAGGTTCTCGCGTTCGGTCTCGGCCGCAAGGGCGGCGGCTGCGGCTTGGGCGGAGCTGTGCATTCCCCTAAAGACGTCCGTTTCCTGGAAAAGACTCGCCATCCGTGGGTCTCGCTTGAGAATACCGGATGCAGGATCGTCGCGGACCAGGGCAGGCCCTCTGTCGGCCGGTGAATGGATCTCGCGCCGGTGTGCTCGACGGGCTCGTTTGACGTCGGGAGACGGTGCTTACGTGCACGTTTGCGCCCGTGCAGGCGCGGTTAGACTGGTGAGATGGATCTGCTGTACGGGCTGCATCCGGTCGAGGAGGCGCTGCGCTCCGGGGCGCGCGGTCTGGACCGGGTGGTGGTCGCACGGGAGCGGCGGGATGCGCGGCTGGAGCAGCTGATGGCACTCTGCCGCGAGATGGGCGTGCCGGTCGCCGCCGAGCCGCGGGAGCAGCTGACGCGCCTGGCCAGGACCGATGCGCACCAGGGCGTTCTGGCCATGGTGCGGGAGCGCCGCTTCCTCGACCTCGAGGACCTGCTGCCGGCAGAGGCTGCCACGGGCGCCAGCAACGGATCCCTTCTGCTTGCGCTCGACGGTGTCGAAGATCCGCATAACCTCGGCGCTCTCCTGCGCTCGGCCGATGCCGCCGGCGTCGATGGTGTGATCCTGCCGGAGCGTCGCACCGCCTCCGTGACGCCTGTGGTGGCCAAAACCTCCGCCGGAGCGAGCGAACATGTGCGCATCGCGCGCGTGCCCAACCTGGTGCGCGCGCTCGAGCAGCTCAAGCAGCGCAACGTCTGGATCGTGGGGCTCGATGAGCGCGGCACGGCCGACTACACGGAGTTCGACTGGACGGGGAGCTGTGCCCTGGTGCTGGGACGCGAAGGTGCGGGGCTCCACGATCTGGTGAAGCGCACCTGCGATCACCTCCTGCGCATCCCCATGGCGGGCAGGGTCTCGTCGCTCAATGTCTCGGTGGCCGGCGCCGTGGTGCTGTTTGAGGCGGTGCGTCAGCGGCGCCGTCGCCAGCCTGTCCCGGCTGCCGTTCCCGTGGCGTCTGCCGCTTCGGCCAAGCCGCGCCGAGGGTTGGGAGCGCTGTGACACCGCGCCGGCCCATCTCCGCTTCTCTTCTGCTGCCCCTGCTTCTGCTTGCGCCGGCCTGCCGGCCACAGAGCCCGGCTCCTGCGGAGATACCTCCACCGGCGCAGCCCAGCCGCGCCGGGCAGCAGCCGGTCCCCGTCCCGCCGGCACCTCCTCAGGGCAAGGTCGTCATCCAGTCGCCGCCCTCCGGTGCGATGTCGCCCGCGGAGGCGCCTCCGCCTGGTTCGGTGGAGATCTCCTCATCTTCCTCCTCGAGCTCGGCGCAGGCGGTCGCCCCGGTTCCGACGGATCGCTCGCCCGCCTCGCTGGTTGCAGCGGTGGAGGTGCTCGCGGTGACCTCCTACAACCTGGAGGTGCACCTGCGGCCGGCGGCATCGCATCTTGCGGTGGTCGCGCGCATGACGTTGCGCAACGATGGCCCGAAGCCTCTGCCCAGGGTTGCTCTCGAGGTCTCGGGCAGCCTGCACTGGGAGAGTGTCTCCGTCGTTACCGCGGGCAGGCTGGCGGAGGTTCCCCTGGCGCGGGCCACCGTCGACACGGACGCGGACCATACCGGCGCCGCGTCCGAGGCGGTGTTGACGCTGCCCTCGCCCCTGGCCCCGGGTGCCAGTCTGGAGATCTCGGCGATCTACTCTGGTGCGATCGCGAGGTCGGCGACGCGTCTCGAGCGCATCGGGGTGCCGCGTGCCGATGCCCGGCTGGCCGATTGGGACGAGATCGCGCCCGGTGGCACCTTCCTGCGCGGCTTCGGCAATGTGCTGTGGTACCCGGTGGCGGCCGCGCCGGTCTTCTTGGGGCAGGGGGCGGCTCTGGTGCAGGCTGCCGGCGTTCAGCGCGCGCGGAGCTCCGGCGCGCCTCTCCATCTGCGGCTGGCCGTCGAGTCCATCGGCGAGGCCCCGGACGCCGCGTTCTTCTGCGGTCAGCGGCAGCCGCTGACCGCCCACAGCGAGAACCCGGATGGCCCTGTGGCCTCCACGCCTGGCATCGCGACCGCGGAGATCGATCTCCCGGTCCTGGGCTTTCACCTCCTCTCGCTGTTCGTCACCAATCAGCCGCCGGTCAGCTCGCGCGATGCTCTTCTGCTCGCCGTCACCCAGGACAGCAGCGCTCTGCCCCGCTTCGCTGCCGCCGCGGAGCGGGTGCGGCCGCTGCTGGTGCAGTGGCTGGGCACGCAGCCGGCGGCTCCGTTGAACCTGATCGATCATCCGGGCCAGCCGTGGGAGGAGGGCACCCTTCTGGTCCTCCCTATGACGGCTCCCCGGCAGCTGGCCGGTGTTCCGGCCGGGGCGGACGCCGACCCTGCCCTGAGCTACACGCTGGTGCAGGCGCTGGCGCACGCCTGGTTCCGGTCGCGCCACGCCTGGCTGGACGAGGGCGTGGCCCACCTGATGCAGCTGCTTTGGATCGAGCAGACCAGGGGCCGGCAGCAGGCGGTGGACCAGATGGAGGACGCGAACCGGGCTCTGGCGCTGCAAGAGGCCATGTCGGGCAGTGAGGATCGCAGCCTGCCGCAGGCCCGGGAGGCTGTCTTCTTCCACACCAAGGCGGCCGATGTGCTGTGGATGCTGCGAGATATCGTGGGCGAGCCCGTCTTGGCAAAGAGCTTCGTTCGGTACGAGAAGGACAGAGCCGCAGATGCCGATCCGAAGGGGTTCGAGCGAGTGCTCGAGGCGGAGTCCGGCAAGGATCTCGGCTGGTTCTTTGACGATTGGGTAAACCATGACCGGGGGCTGCCCGATCTGTCCATCGTGAGCGTGACGGACCGCAATCTTGTCTCGGGGACGACCCGTGCAGCGGCCGGCGCCAGGGATCCCGGGTCGCTGGTCGCCGTGGAGGTCCACAACGACGGCGGCGCGGTCGCGCAGGTGCCCATCACGGTACGATCCGGCAACCTGACTGCGACGGAGACGCTGCGCATCCCGGCCCACGCCTCGGCCTCCACCCGGGTGCTGTTTCAGGGCCGGCCAGAGGAGGTGGAGGTCAACGACGGCAGCGTTCCCGAGGCGATCCGCAGCCGGCACCTGCACCGGATCGTGGCAGCAGGGGAGCCGACACAGCCCCAGTGAGCTGAGAACCGGCTACCGCGCGTAGGAGGAGCCCGCCGGAAGAGGGGACCACGGTCTGGAGATTCCGTGGAACGGCCAGGTGCCGCTGCGAGGTTGGGTGCGCTCCGTGCGCCGGTTGACCCGCTACGGCGGTGGGTAGGATTTTCGCCCTTCGGCGGCGAGGCGTTGGGAGCGGAGCGCTTGCTCGGCGCCCTGCCGGGTGGTGAGGGTCTCGTTGGGGTCGTCGGCGAGGCGTTGGAGCGTCGACTGCACGCGCGCGATGGCCGTGGGCCCGATGCGGTCGATGGCGCTGATCGCTCCGTCCCGGAGCTCCGGCGCTACGCCGGGCTGCGTGATATAGCCGACGAGCGCGTCAGTGAGCATCGGCCCGACGCCTGGTTGGCCCGCGCGGTAGACGACCCGTTCCCGAAGCGCAAGGGGAAGCTGCGAGTCGTTGACCACCCGCAGAACCGCTGCTTGCGCTCCCTCGTCCTTCGGCCGGGCCCTCATCAGCACCTCGGCAGCCCCAACGGTCAGAGTCTCAGAGTTGCCACGAGTCGCGAGGATGGTCTCAATGATCGGCACAGATGTATCTGGAACGCTAGGTCCCATTCCCGCGAGGATTATCAGCACAAAACGTTTGATCCCTTCGGAATCATTCTGCAAAAGCTGGTTGAGAGTGGGGACAAGAGGCTGCATGAGCTGCCGCACATCCTGCCGTCCGGCCATTACACCCAAAAGAACGAGCGTGTACCGTCGCACCAGGGGATCAGGGTCCTTCAAGTTTTGCGCGGCAACCGCGATTACCGGAGCGACATCGCTGGGATTACTTTCCAGAAGCGGTCCCGTAGCCCGGGAGAAGGTCAGCATGTCGAAGGTCTTCGAGTGCACCTGTTCCGGCAAGGCCGCCAGCAGTGCAGCGAGTTGGGCACCGTCCGAGGCTTGAGCACCGGCGGTGGCTACTAAAGAAAAGAGAGTAACGATTCCAGCAAATACAGAGCTCTTGATTCTCATGTCGACCTACTTCAAGGGAACCGTCACTGACGACGTCGCGTAAGCTCCAGTCGCAAACACGATGCGGACGCGTTTCGGACCGGCGGGTTCCAGATGATCGACACGCAGGAAGGAACCCTTATCCACGCCAGTCTCCTGGTAGACCTGTGAAAGGTCCGTTGTAGTAGCCGGGCCGAGCGCACCGTTACGTGAGTTCAACGGGATTGCCATCAGCTTCTGCTCAGCAAACTCCCCATCTTTCCCTCTGGAAGCAACGAACAAGAGTCTATCGTCTTGCATGAGAAAGAATGTTTTCCAATATACCTTGTCGATCGTAGGGTTATTCCCTTCGATCACATTGGTGTAGGTCCGGTGCTCCACGTTCGCCGAAGGAAAAACCGGACGCCCCGCGTTCCTGACAAGCTGGTTCAATGCGTCGCCGTTACTCTCAGGGGCACGCGAACGTCTCTTTTCACGCAAATCCCGCACCAGGACCACGTCATTTGGATAATCTGGTGGATAGATGTGATTGGGGTACCACTCGACAGAGACCAGCCAGCGCTCCCCCAGGAGTCTTGTTCCGTAGCCTATCCCTCTCACTGGACGAGGCTTCGCTTCAAGTCGGACTGTGATCGCTTCGTCGAGGTATCCTGTCCGGCCGATGAGAACCAGCGTCCCGTTGAGAAGAGCTGTTTGCGTCACACTGCTGATAAAGGTCGGGGTGACGACGCGGTACCGTTTGGCGCTTCGTGTGTTGCGGAAGACCAATTCACACATGTGATCGCTGAGCATGTTCGGCGCCGCCGGGGTGATCTTTACCGAGACGATCTTCCATGCCCCACGCGCCTGAGAGTACGTAGGAGCAGCGCATAGAATCAGAGTTGCGACACACCGCAAGGACTTCGATGCAAGACGATTCATGTCAGTGAATGCTCATTGTGGTTGAGCGATGCGATGAGGCTGGCCATGCGTCCGTTCACGCGCCTTCGCCGATACAGCGACACCATCCCTGGTACTACCGCCGCTGTCTGGCGATTACCCGACTGGAGCCAGTTTACTCGCCTTGGGTGCGCAGAGGCTCCAGCTTCCAATGACGATTGGCGAACTCCCACGCCAGCTTTGCAGCTTCGAGGGAGCTTGCATGAGTGCTGACTGCGGTTGGCTTTTGCAGTTCCACGATGCTGACGATCTTCTGTTCCTGAGCCACTCGACGAAGCAGGTCGCGAGCCGTGATGTTGGGCAGGCTCTCTTCCCTAAGGGGATAGGAGTCTCTGTCATATGCTAGGTAGCCGCTGGGCGCCGTCATAAGTCGCTTCTCTGACGTCTTTCTCAGGAACGGTTCCCGGGCGAGACGCCCTCGAAGGAGGAGACTGAATTGTGATACATCGCGCGGCATGAGGAAGAACTGAAACTCGTAGTTCAAGGCGTTCTCGCGACTTCCCTTTACGTCAGGATCGTAGATGGTGATGACCTCGTTGTCCGAGGTGCACACCAGGTTCGGCGAGATCAGGGGAAGAATCGCATTCAGGGTCATGCTGGGAGCAGGCAGCTCAATCTCGCGGGTACCGTACCATAGCTCCGCCAGGACAGATCCGTGAAGCTTTTCAGCGGCCGCGCTCAGGACCGTAACCGGACTGGCTCGGGCGACATCCTGAAACAGGATGGGAGTTTCGCAGCCAGGTGTTTGAGCCGGGCAGCCTGCCGCGAGAAGAACCATGACGACGCAGGAGACGGTGGCGAACCGCACAGGTCTCGTAAACATGGACACATACTCCTCATGTTGGCGTGATGGATCTTCGATCGAGCGTCAAACGCTTCAAGGAAGCTCTGATCAAGTGTTGCGGCTCTGGAAGAGCCCAGATTCCCTGCGGGAATGACAACAAAGGGCAGGAATCCACTACAAAGCGGTCTTGATCAGGATTTCTTAAAACCGCAAAGCGTGCCGCTCAAGTCCTCCTGAGCGCGGCACCGGCGACCGGGCAGAGCGAAAGGCGCGATCCGGGCAAACCATGGCAGGACCTCCAGCGACCGCATTGAAGTGTGGCCGACTCTAGTCCGGAGCTCCCTCCTCTGTCAAGGATGCATTGTTCGCGATCCATGCAAGGGAGTCTTGGGGGCATGCCCGACCCCGTTGACGTCACGGCTTTGGTTGCCCGAGGTTCCCGCCGCGCAGTAGTGTTCAATGGGAACGGCTGCGGTGAGCCCAGGGGAGTGGATCGGCATGGGGCGAAGGAACGGGGCGCGGCTGGCGCGGGGGACGGCCGCCTGTCTGCTGTTGACGCTGGTCGCCGGCGATGCCGTGGCGCAGGCGCACAGCGCGCCCACGCCCGTGCCGGCCGGGGCCAGGCAGCGTGTCTGCCGCGGCCGCACCGTGCCGCAGTTTGAGGACGTGACTGCCAAGGCGGGCATTCACTTCAACCACCAGTCCGCGCCCGAGAAGAAATATATTGTGGAGTCCATGAGCGGCGGCGTGATCGTCATCGACTACGACCGCGACGGCTGGCCCGACCTTTATTTCACGAACGCGCCCACGGTCGACCAGGCGATCAAGGGCGAAAAGGCCGCCGGCGTGCTCTACCACAACAACCACGACGGCACCTTTACCGACGTGACCGCCAAAGCCGGCATCGGAACGCCCTGCTTCGCCATGGGCGGAGCGGTGGGCGACTACAACAACGACGGCTGGCCTGACCTCTACATCACCTGCCTGGGCGCCAACGTGCTTTACCGCAACAACGGCGACGGCAGCTTCACGGACGTAACCGCGAAGGCCGGCGTGGGCGATCCCCGGTGGTCGACCGGCGCCGCCTTTGCCGACTACGATGGTGATGGCCTGGTGGACCTTGCCGTCTCGAACTACGTCGACTTCAAGCTGAACGATCTGCCAAAGTTCGGGTCGAGCCCCACCTGCCGTTTCCGCGGCATCGACGTGCAGTGCGGTCCGCGTGGTCTGCGCGGCGCGGGGGACTCGCTCTTCCACAACAACGGCGACGGCACGTTTACCGAGGTCTCCAAGGCCGCGCACGTTGACGACAAGCCCGGCTACTACGGCCTGGGCGTGGTGTGGTCGGACTTCAGCGGCACCGGCCGGCCGGATCTCTACGTCGCCGACGACTCCACCCCGAACTACCTCTATCGCAACGACGGCAAGGGCCTCTTCACCGACATCGGGCTTGAGTCCGGCACGGCGGTCAGCGGCGACGGCTCCGAGCAGGGGTCGATGGGCATCGCGGTTGCGGATTACAACCACACCGGACGCTTCTCCTTATATGTCACCAACTTTGCGGACGAGTTCGACACGCTCTACCGCAACGAGGGCAAGGACAACTTCACCGACGTCTCCTACGATGCCGGCGTGGCTGTGCCGACGCTGCCCTATGTGAAGTGGGGTACGGTCTTCGCCGACGTGGATAACGACGGCTGGGCCGATCTTGTGTCGGTCAACGGCCACGTTTACCCCCAGGTGAATGCCCTGCCCTCGGGCGCGCGCTACCGCGAGCCGGACAACCTGCTGCTGAACCAGAAGGACGGCACCTTCTGCGATGCGAGTGAGGAGGGCGGGCCCGCGCTCAAGGTGCCGCGCGTCGGCCGCGGCCTGGCGGCGCTTGACTTCAACAACGATGGCAACGTGGACCTCCTGGTCGAGAACCTGGATGGTCAACCCGTGCTGCTGCGGAACCAGGGGGTCAAGGGCGCGCACTGGGTCACCTTTGAGCTGGCCGGCACCAGCAGCAATCGGCTGGCGCTCGGGGCGCGCGTAACCATCCAGGCTGGCGGCGTGACGCAGACCGACGAGGTGCGCAGCGGGGGCAGCTATCTGTCGCAGAGCGATCTGCGCGTGCACTTTGGTCTGGGATCCTCCGCCAGGCTGGATCAGGTTGAGATCCGCTGGCCCGCGGGGAAGACGGAGACGTTCAAAAACCTGCCCGTGGACCGCATCTTCGCCGTGCTTGAGGGCTCCGGCGTAGTCGATGCGTCGAAGATTCGGCCCCACGTCCGATAACGGAACCCCGGCCGATTCTGTAGCAGATTTGTGTCCAGATCAAACGCCCGCCGGTAGTACTTTTGGTGGATAGCTGATGCAACATATGGGTTGACAATCGAACTGGGCAGACTGCCTAATGACAACGCTGTTAACAAAGCGTTGCAACCGCAGGGGCTCAGGTTTCGAACCGGACCGAGCGGGGACGGCTTCCTTCCGTGGAGCTGACCGGCAGACGATGGAACAGTGACTTCAGGAATTTGCTCCACTTTTGGGAGGCTTATGATCTACCGGCACAAGATTTTGACCGCTCTGCTTGCTGTTGCGCTCTTTGGCGCGCCTGCGTTTGCGCAGCGGACCAGCGGCAGCGTGACAGGGCAGGTGACCGACGCGACGGGCGCCGCCATTCCCAAGGCGACCGTGACCCTGCTTGACCCCAGCACCGGCACCAAGCGCACCGTCACCAGCGGGTCGGATGGTGTATACAGCTTTCCCGACGTTCAGATCGGCACGTATGAGGTCGACGTCACCGCTCCCAGCTTCCAGAGCTTTGCGGCCAAGGGGGTCATCGTCAACGTTTCGACCGCGACCCGGACGGACGCTCACCTGGTGGCTGGCAACGTGAACGAGACGGTCACCGTCTCCGCCGATCAGGTGCAGGTGCAGACCGAGAGCGGGTCGCTCGGCAACATCGTCGATGGTACGCAAGTCAAGGAACTCCCCCTGAACGGCCGCTCCTTTGTGGAGCTGACGCAGCTCGGCCCCGGCGTCTCCGCTGCGAACAACTTCGACTCCAAGAACAAGGGTCTGCAAGGCGGCGTCGATTTCTCGGTGAACGGCAATCCGACGACCAACAACCTGTTTTTGGTCGACGGCGCCAACGATAACGACGTAGGTTCGAACCGCACCATCCTGATCTACCCATCGATCGAGTCGATCGCCGAGTTCAAGATGCTGACCAACAGCTATGGTCCGGAGTATGGCCAGGCCTCGGGCGCCATCATCAACATCGCGACCCGCTCGGGCACCAACACGTTCCATGGCTCGGCCTTCTACGAGGGCCGCAACGACGCGCTTGCAGCCTATACTTACTTCGCCCGCCGCAACGCCGGGCAGGGCCGACCCCTCAACGGAAAGGACAAGCTCCGCCGCAACGACTGGGGCTACTCCATCGGCGGCCCCATCAAGCGCGACAAGCTCTTTTTCTTCTTCAATGAAGAGTGGAACCACGAGATCCGCGGCTTCACCCAGAGCGCCTGCGTCGCCTCGGCCGCTGAGCGAGCGGGCGACTTCTCCAACGTAGTTGGAACCGTCCCGGGTAGCACCGCTCCGGCGGTCAACTGTGGCGAGCCACAGCCGACCTTTCCTGTCGCTCTCTCCAAGGGTGGCAATACGCACATCCTGGCCAACCCTGATCCTGCCGGTCAACTGCTGGCGGGGTACTACACCCTTCCCAATCAGCCACTTACCAATGGCTACAACTGGTCGCAGTCGCTGCCCACCTTCCTCAAGTACCGGCAGGAGAACGTCCGGGTCGACTACAACCTGACCAAGCGCAACGTGATCATGGGTCGGTACACCCAGGACACCTGGTCCAACCCCTCCTACAACGGCAACCAGTACTGGGGCGACACCATCTTCCCGGTTATCAATGGCAGTTGGGCGCAGCCCTCAAAGATGGCCATCGGCCGCTGGACCAGCACCATCTCGGATACGCTGGTCAACGATGCAGAGTTTGCCTACTCTAACAATCGCATCAACATCACACCAGGTGGAACTGATCCGGGGCTCATCGGTCAGCTCACGACAGCGATCCCGACACTCTATCCTGAGAACCTGAAAAACGCCTCACAGGGAACACCGACGGTCTGGGGAGGTCTGGGCAGCTACGGCGGAGGCGCGACCATCTGGTCGATTGCACCCTGGAACAACACACTGGACATCTACACCGTTCGCGATGACGTCTCGAAGGTGGCTGGCCGGCACACCATCAAGTTCGGCGTCTTCATCGGGATCGATGGCAAGAACGAGGATGTGAGCCCCTCCAGCAGCGAGCGTCCCACGTTTACCACCGGGGATGGCGCGATCAACACGGACGCGACGAAGGGCCCGGTCGGCACAACGACGGGCAACAATCTCGCCAACGTCCTGATCCCCAACAACCCGTTCATCCTCGGCGAGACATCGACCAACATCCGTGCCCAGCTCCGCTGGCGCGACTACGAGTTCTATGCCGGCGACACCTGGAAGATCACCCCGCGCGTCACGTTCAACTACGGTGCCCGTTACTCCCTTCTGCGGAATGCCTTCCAGCCGAACAACCAGATCACAAACTTTGTTCCCAGCCTCTATGACCCAGCCAAGCCTGCTTCGGACGCCTGCAACGGTCTGATTCATGCTCCCGGCGCGGATCCCTGCGGCGCCGCGAACAAGCAGTTTGGTACCAATTACAGCTCCGGCGGCGTGGGTCCGAACAAATCGCTGCAGCCCGAGAACAACCACATGATTGCCCCGCGTCTGGGACTTGCATGGGACATCTTCGGCAACGGGACAACGGCGATTCGCCTCGGCGGGGGCCAGTTCTATCAGCGGGAGCGCGTCTCGCGCTATCAGCTGGTCGCCAACGCACCGTTCGCGGTGAATGCGTCCAACATCATCCGGACTCTGAGCGCTCCGACGCCGACCAGTCTGGGTGGCGCCTCGGCTTCGCCGGACGGCGGGTATATCCTTTCCAACACCCGTCCCAGCTCTTACCAGTGGAACCTGACGGTCGAACAGAGCCTGGCACCGAATACCGTGCTTCAGCTCAGCTACGTCGGTAATCGGGGTCTTCACCTCACCTCGGCATATGACGCCAATCAGATCCTTCCGGCAAACTGGCTGGCCGCCTCCTTCGACGGCAGCAACACCAACTCCTACCGTCCCTACTCAAATTTCGGACAGCTTCAGTACTGGACGCACCAGGGCGACTCACACTACCACGCTCTCCAGAGCCTCTTCCGCACCCAGGTGAAGCAGTTCCACTTCCAGGCCGCTTATACCTGGTCACATTCGACCGCGAACATCCTGACCGATGATTCAAGCGGCGGTTCCGGCGGCGAGGACTTCACAAACTACCTCAATCCGCGCCTCGACTACGGCAACGCGGCGACCAATCGACCCAACATCTTCGTTGCCAACGCCACCTACTTCACCCCCAAGCTGCAGGGTCACAACGCCCTGGAGCGGGGTGTCCTGGGCAACTGGGAGGTGACAGCGATTACCAGTGCAGACTCCGGCAACTCCTTCACGGTGTACCAGGGTGGTGTCGGCGAAAACACAGCCAATCTCATTCCGACAATCCCGGGGGCCGGCAAGCTGAACGCCCTCTTCCAGACTGGCATTGTCAACCCCCAGCGGCCGCTGATCGCGCAGGGACAGACCTGCACCAGCAGCGGAGTCAAGGGCGATCAGATCATCAACCCGAACGCCTTCACGCTGGTGGGCTATCAGATCGGCACGATCCCCAGCAACACCGAACCTCGCGGCTACTGCCATGGGCCGAAGCTGATCAACACTGACCTGTCGCTGGATAAGAACTGGCTCGTTCACGAGCGGTTCAACGTCAAACTGCGGTTCAGCGCGTTCGATCTCTTCAACCACGCCAACTTCCGCGCCGATCAGGGCAACTTCGGTCTGGCTCAGAGTGTGAACTGCGGAGCCACCGCGCCGGTCAACCAGAACGGAACCATCACACAGAAGTACGCGCCTTGCAGCCCCACCAACAACATCATCACTGCGTTCACCCCGCAGGCAAACTTCGGGAAGTCGACAGGTCTCGTCGGCAATGCCGAACGGCAGTTCCTCTACTCTCTGCACATCGACTTCTAATCGGGTCGATGATCGAAGGAAGTGCAGCGCAGAACGGCAGGGTGCCCCATGGCCCTGCCGTTCGTGTTTGGCCGACTAGACCAGGTCTAGCGGAAGTGAAGATGCGTGGGAAAATTGAGTAGCGATGCGTCAGGTCTCCCTCATCTACTCCTGGCTGTGCACATCCCTCCTCCTATCGCCCTTTGCCAACGGGCAATCGCCGTCAGCCCTGCTTGGGCCGGTGAGAGCACCTGCAGAAGCGCGGCACGCCTCCGCGCCTGATCCCCAGGATCGAACTCCGGCTCGGGATAACGACCAGCGCCTGAAGCAACTCCTGGCGGCTCAGCAGGCTGCCCTGGGCAGCGGCGACGCGGCAACCATCGCCAGCACCTCGCAGGCGCTGATGGCGTTTTCTCTTCGGGAGCTGGCGCGCATCCGGCTGCTCGAAGGCAAGCCAGGCCAGGCTGTGCCGCTCTTTCAGCAATCCGTCGCGCTCGACCCGGGGGTTGAACTGGAGCTGGAACTGGCCTCGGCGCTGTTGCGATCCGGGGACGCCGCTGCTGCTGCTACCGCCGCCGGGCAGGCCACGCGGCTCGATCCGCAGAGCGCGTCGGCGTGGGCCGTTCTGGGCAGCTCTCTCCGGGCGTCCAGGCAGGAGCGCCCGGCCGTCGACGCTTTCAGCCGATCGCTGCAGATCCATGCCAATGCTCAGGTCGCCTACGCCCTGGGGTCAACGCTGCTGGCTCTGCATGAGAAGGCGAAGGCGGATCGCATCTTTGAGCAGATTCTGCAAGCTGCCGATCATGCCGCCATCTGGTACGTGGAGGTGGGCGATGCGTACCGCGAGGCCGGGTACCTGCCCGAAGCGATCCGTTCGTTCAAGGAGGCGATCGCCCGCGACCCGAAGACGCCGCACGCGCAGTTCTTTCTCGGCCTCACCTACCTGCAAAGCAACCAGTGGGGACCCAGCTCGGAGAGCTTCCAACACCTGCGCGAGGCCGTCCGCCTGGCACCGCATGACTATGTGAGCAACTTCTACCTGGGCGCTCTGGAGTCGACCGACGGAAGCGATCTCCCGAGCTCCGACCGGCACCTCCACGCTGCCGCAGAAGCTGACCCTCGGCAACCGGAGACTTGGCTCTACCTTGGCCTGAACGCCAATCGCGAGCACAACACCGCCGCCGCGGAGACGTACCTTCGCAAGGCCATCGAGCTCACCGGGACAGACGAGAGCCGCAACCACTACCAGGTGCGACAGGCCTACTTTGCGCTTGGGCGAATCCTCATCGCGCAGGGCAAACGGGACGAGGGCACCGCCCTTCTGGCGAAGTACACCGCTGCCGAGCAGGCTGCGGTGCGGGCGGCCGGCGAGACCATCAGTGAAGCAGGCGGCACGGAGGCAGGAAGCGCCAAAAATCTGAGTTCGCTCGCCTCCTCAGTTCCTGCCGCTCCCGCCGGCGACGGGGATCGCTCCGAGACCGGGAGCTCGCCCGTGGTCAGCTCGGTAAGTCTGACGGCCGCACAGCAGAAGCAGCTTGAGGCAGGCAGGGCCCAGCTGCAGGGTATCTTCGCGACCAGCGCCAATGATCTCGGGACCGCGCAGGCACGTCAGCACCAGTACGCCGCGGCCCTCAGCAGCTTTCAGGCGGCGGAAAAGTGGGATTCGGCAGATCCTCCGCTCGAGCGCAATCTGGGGATCGCCGCGTTCCGCACATCGGACTACCTTGAGTCGACGCGCGCCCTTGGCAGGTATTTTGAGTTGCAGTCCAGGGCTCCCGGCGCTTCGGCAAACCCGGCTTCGTCGGACGAGCGCATCCGGCTGATGCTCGCGATCTCGGAGTTTTCGCTCGGTCGCTACCAGGCGGCGGCCGGAAGCTTTGCCCAGGCGCAGCAGGCCACCATGGCGGACCCACGTGCGGCGTACTCCTGGGCCTCCGCCCTGGCGCACACGGGTCAGGCGCAGGAGGCGAACCGCATCGCGAACGCCTTGGAGGGCGAGGCACTCGCCGCACCCGAGCTGCAGCTGGTCTGCCACCTGTACGTGGAGACCGAGAACTACAAAGGAAGCGAGACCTGTTACCGCAAGGTCGCACAGCTGGACCCGCAGGCCAGGCTGGCGCACTACGGGGTAGCGGAGGCTCTGATCCGGCAGGATCGCGCGCCGGAGGCCATTGCCGAGTTGAAGCAGGAGCTCGCACTCAGCCCGGACGACCCGAATGTGCAGTATGAGATGGCCTATGCGCTGCTGCAGACCTCAGCCAAGCCCCAGGCGAAGGCTCTGCTAAGCAGGATCACGGCTGCTCACCCGGAGCAGGCCGAAGCGCAGTACCAGTTGGGCAAGCTGCTGCTGGAAGAGGGTGAGACCGGGGAGGCGATCAATCATTTGGAGGCGTCAGAGCGCGCCAATGCCTCGCCTGACTACGTGCACTACCAGCTCGGGACGGCGTACCGCAAGGCTGGACGAATTGCAGACGCCGACCGCGAGCTGAAGGTTTACCGAGACATCAAGGATCGCAAGCGCGAGGCAGCGGGCTCTCATGGATCGATGTAAGCGAGCAACTCACCGGTCTGATCTCACAATTCGACTCATCCGGCGTCCAGGGTGTTCACGAGCGGCCTGCTACTTCAAGCCGGAACGCACGAATTGCCCGGAGGCGGGGGGGGGGCTCAGTCCTGCGGGAAGGTGATGATCATCGCCTTAGCGTTTCGTTCGCCCGTGCAGTGGTAGTGGCGCTTGGTCTTGGCGTCGATGCAGGCCACGTCCCCTGTCTGCAGCAGCTGCTGCTCGCCGGTGGTCTCAAGACACAACGATCCATCCAGCAGGTAGATCAGCTCCAGTCCACGGAAGACTCGCGGCGTGAAGTCGCAGCGCGCTCCGCCCGGCACAAACTCAGCCAGGCAGGGAACCAGGCGGCGATCCGGAACCAGTGAGGAAAGAGATTCGGAGATAAACCTGGACCGGCCCTTGGTATTCAGGTTCAGGCGCACGCGATCAGCCTGGCGCAGCACCCGCAGGCTCAGGTGCTTCTCCTGCCGAAAGAAGTAGGAAAGGTCCTTCTCGAAGACAAGTGCAAGCTTCGCCAGGTTGCGAATCGTGGGGACGACGCGGCCGGTCTCCAGCTGCGAAAGAAACGAGGCGGACAGGCCCGTGCGCGTGCCAAGCTCAACCAATCCCATGGATCGCTTCAGGCGGAGCCGGCGAATACGATCTCCGATCAGTTTGTCGTTCAGGTACTGATCTACCTTCTCGGCATCCACCGTGTCCACACCGGTGTCGAGGGTGGGTTCCCCGGGCAGCTCCAGGCTTTGTGTCTGCGGCATCGCTGAGGGTCCTTTGCAGCTTCCTGAGTAAGTCGTTCGTTGATTGTCACAGTTAAGATGTACGGCAGTGGAAAGGGGGTGCATCCGGTGCGCGACGGACTTTCCCGGAATGGAACCAGACCACGCTTTCAAGCCGTTTTCGTTGATGGCGGAGGCCGGCGGCCAAAGATTGCGGTTCCAAGGCGCACGGTGGTCGAGCCTTCCTGGATGGCGACGGCAAAGTCCCCCGACATGCCCATCGAGAGCTCCACCACCCCAGGATGGGTGGGCAGCAGACCGTCCCGAAGGCGCCGCAGCTGCCGGAAGAAGGGTCGCGCCTGCTCGGCGTCCTCGGACCAGGGCGGCACGGTCATTAGGCCGGAGAGACGCAGCCCCGGTAGATCAGCCACCTGCCCGGCGAGCTCCGGCAGCCGACTCGGCTCGACGCCGTGCTTGGACTCTTCGGGGGAGAGCTTGACCTCGATCAACACCGGCAGCGTCTTTCCCTGCTCCGCGGCCGCCGCGGCAAGGCGCTGCGCGATCCGGAGCGAATCAACGGTATCGACCGCGTCAAATATCTCGGCTGCCTTCCCGCTCTTGTTCGACTGCAGGGGACCGATCAGGTGAAAGCTGGCCGAGCCCCCGTCTCCTTCCAGGCGGTGCGCGCCGGTCCGCATCTCTTCGAGCTTCGCGGCGAACTCCTGCACGCGATTCTCGCCAAAGAGCCGCTGCCCGGCAGCATGGGCCTCCAAAAGTAAGGCGACCGGGTGCACCTTGCTGACCGCCATGAGGGCGACCTCGCCTTCCCCCCGGCCGGCGTCGCGACAGGCCCGCGCCACTGCATCGCGGACGCGCTCGAGGTTTTCTGCGATGGGCATCCCGCCCCAAGTGTATGGCCAGGATTGCCGGACGGCGAAGGGGCGACTCCTCAGGATGTTGATGGCGTGCGACAGAGAGGGCCGCTCCGATCGAGAGGTGGACCTGCCCGGCAGAGACCGGGAAGCCCTCGAGAGCGACTGGACGGCCGGTTTCGCGTTCAGGCAGGTCGCTGATCCCGCATCAGCGCCGTGCGCTTGCCGCTTGCCGCGCCACCTTGGCCCGGTGCTTCTTGATATAGTGCGCCGCCAGATCGGGGTAGAACTCGCGAACGGACGAAAAGGCCACATCGCGCATCACGGAGTAGCCGAACTTGGTCGCCAGCGTGCCAAAGTCCGAGGCGGAGGCCGGGTAGTAACTCCGCGAGATGACCTGCGTCAGGGCCTTTCCGCCCAGGCCGGCGATATTGGGCGTCTCCCGGCCACCGTAGGTGCGGGTAATGGCCTGTCGGCTGAGCACATAGGCGATCCGCCGCGGGATGCTGTGTCCCTGCCCCAAAGCATAGTACCGGGTGTCCTCGTGCAGAATGGAGGGCAGCAGCCAGGCCGAAAGGTAGGTCCCGTCAGTTTTATCCAGAAATCCGCGCCAGGTATACGCCCAGAATCCGCCGACACCCTTGCCCAGAGCGGGGTGCGAATCCAGCCCCTCGGCGGTGAGGGAGGTCAGGCCAAGAAAGAGAAAGGTGGAATAGTCGAGGGCCTGGTGGGTCGCGACCTTGAAGTTGTTCCGGAAGCCCGGGGGTGGCGGCGTGGCACCGCCCGAGACCGTGCGGAAGTTGGGCATAAACCCCAGGATGCGCTTGGGCTGCTGTCGCTCGATGGGGATCGGCTTTCCGTTTGCGTCTAGGTCCCCGGAGGAGGAGGTCTGCGGCGATGCCGCGGCCTGGGGAGCGTCGGGCAGATCGGCAGGAGATGCGATCAGCCCGCTTGCGGAGGTGGTGGCTGCCCCCGCAGGGGACCGGACGGCCGAAGCAGCGTCGGGGAGGGCAACGGACGCATCCGCAGGGTTGCCGGCTGGGAGGGCCGGCGACGAAACGGAGGCCGAAAGAAGGGCGAGAGCCAGAAGCGAGAGCACGTAGGTTTATCCGGAAACAAACAGGGTAAAGCGACCGTGTTCATTGGACGAGACGATCCCGCACGGGGACTCAGAGATGCTCAGCCTCGCCGGCGATCTAGCGCATCGAGCTCAGCGGTGCTCCTGCGGGTGGGCGCACTCCGGGTAGGCAGACAGCGAGACCGGCCTATCGGCCGTGCTCTTCCAGGTACTTTTCCACCTCGAGCGCGGCCATGCAGCCTGAACCCGCAGCCGTAATGGCCTGGCGGTAACGCCGGTCCTGGATGTCGCCGCAGGCAAAGACGCCGGGCAGAACCTTGCCGCCGAGGGTGCAGTAGACATCGTCGCGAGTCAGGATGTAGCCGTCCGGATCGAGGTCAAGCAGGCCGTGAAACGCCTTCGCGTTGGGCTCGTGGCCGATGCCCAGGAACAGGAAGGAGACGGGCAGGGTCGTCTCGGCGCCATTGGCGCGGTTTTTGAGCCGCAGCCCCTTCACGTCCTTCTCCTCGACGCCCAGCACCTCTTCCACAAGGGTGTTGGAGAGGAACTCGATCTGCGGGTGCGCCATGGCGCGCTCCAGCATGATCTTCGAGGCGCGAAAGCTCTCCGAACGATTGATCAGGGTGACCTTTTTGGCGAAGCGGGTCAGAAAAAGGGCCTCCTCCATGGCGGAGTCGCCGCCGCCCACCACCGCAATCTCCTTGCCGGAGGCGAAGAAGCCGTCGCAGGTGGCGCAGGAGGAGACGCCGTAGCCGATCAGGGCCTGCTCCGACGGCAGGTTCAGCCAGCGCGCGCTGGCCCCGGAGGCGATGATCAGGGTGCGGGTGCGGATCTCCTCCGAGCCGATCTGCAACGCGAACGGCTGCGCGGAGAGGTCGATCCTGTCAAGGTGACCCATGCGCAGCTCGGCACCGAACCGGGTAGCCTGTTTCTTCATGTTTTCAATCAGTTCCGGGCCCTGGATGCCCTCCGGCCAGCCGGGAAAGTTCTCAACCAGCGTGGTGATGGAGAGCTGCCCGCCGGGCTCATGACCTTCCAGCACCAGCGGCTTCAGATTGGCGCGCGCGGCGTAGATGGCGGCAGTCAGGCCGGAGCAGCCGGAGCCGAGGATAACGGTGTCGCGAACAGTGATGTCTGGCATAGGTGGCTAAGGACCAGTGTAAATGCGCGAAATCGGAGAGGCCAGGAGGAGAGCGGACGGAGCCGGGTGGGAGAATGGACCCATGGCAAACCTGACACTGGTGTATGGGATGAGGCTTCTTCCGGCCGACGAGGTCGCAGAGGTCTCCGAGGCGCAGATCCAGCTGAAGAACGGCAACGAGTCACGCGTGACCATGCACGTGATCGAAGGCTCGCGGGAGCAGATCGAGGCACAACTGAAGCTCAGCCTGGATGCGTTCTTCGACTTTTACCCGGAGATCTGAATCCACTTCGAACTGGTGTCCTAAAACGAGACAGTCACAGTACGAGACTGCGTCCTGCCGATAAGAGGGTTGAGCTCTTTTCGGGAGGAAGATGTGACCTGGTTTCGATTGCACGCGACGTTGCTCCTGACGGTCGCGATGAGCTGTGGCAGAGCGGAGCTCTGGGCCCAGAACCGACTCCAAACCCAGACCCAGACCCAGACCCAGACCCGGGACCTGGCTTCGGCGGAGACGCCAGACGCCGTGCTGCGGCAGATGACCGGCGAGGCGGCCGTGATCTTTACCGGCACCGTCCTCTCCGTACGGCAGGGCGAGCCCTCCGGTGGGTCCCCGGGCGTGGTGGAGATCGACTTCGCCGTCGCCCGCGCGCTTCGGGGCTGCGCCTCCGGCCAGGTGTACACGCTTCGGGAGTGGGGCGGCCTGTGGGAGGGCACCCAACCGCGCTACAAACAGGGGCAGACGTTTCTGATGCTGCTGCACGCCCCCAGCGCCAGTGGCCTGAGCTCGCCGGTGCACGGCCTGGACGGAGCCATCCCCATCCGGGGTGGCGGTGCCGGGCTAGGCCGGGCCAGCGAGGCCGGTGTGGCCGAGCAGTCGCGAGTGGACCTGCGGTGGGTTGCGGCTCGAGCCTCGCGCGGCCCTGTCCACTACCGTTCGGAGACACCGCGCATCCCCCGCTTGAAGAAGCTGTCGCAGGTGCTGCCGATGCCAGGCACCGTGACCACGGTGGAGCCTGAAAGCACGGGGCCGGCCCCGGCACAGGCGGCAGAAGCTTCCACGCCCGCGCAGGAGGCCGGTGTGGATGCGGTGCTGGCGCGGATCTCCAGCTGGATTGGGGGCAAGCGATGAGCCGCTCGCACCGCTTGACCGCCATCGTTTTTCCGGCAGGGAAATCTCTGCTGCTGGTCGCCCTTGTTCTCCTGGTCTCTGCCCGCGCCTGGCCGGCCGGTCCTCGGTGGGTGACCGGATCCCCGTACTTCTACCCGCCTGGCTATCCGGTGGCCTGGTATACCAGCCAGCCACAGTACTTTACCGATCCCGGCGACCTGAGCTCCTCGGTGAACCATGCCGCGGCGGATGCCCTGGTGGCGGCAGCGGCGGGAGTCTGGAACATCCCGAGCTCCCGGCTGACGATCTCGCAGGGCGGATCGCTCGATGAGCACATCAGTGCCGCCAACGTCACCATGGGGGCAGGAGGACCGGTCTTCCCGGCCGATGTGCAGCCGTCGAACGGGAGCAACAAGCAGATCGCGGTGATCTATGACAGCGACGGCTCGGTGACGGAGCTGCTTCTCGGCGGCGGTGCGAGCAGCCCCGCAAACTGCCTGCAAGCAGGCGTGACGGAGAGCGTCGACAGCCTGGTTGCCGGCCAGGGTATCCATCACGCGCTGCTCATTCTCAACGGGCGATGCACCGGTCCCGCCCCCGAGCAGCAGATGCAGATGCAGTACCAGCTGATGCGCGCCTTTGGCCGCGTGCTCGGGCTGGGATGGTCGCAGACCAATGACAACGTCTTCACCGGGACCCCGCAGCCGACCTACAACCAGGCCCTGAACTGGCCGATCATGCACCCCATCGACATCGTGTGCGGACCATACAGCTACCAGTGCCTGCCGCAACCGTTTACCCTGCGGCCGGACGACATCTCGTCGCTTGACATGCTGTACAACAACTCGCCGGGGTACACGGCGGCCGGCAAACAGGAGACCTCTGCCCAGGCCAATGCCATCGAGGGGCAGGTCGTCTTTCCGAACGGGCAGGGCATGCAGGGCGTCAACGTCGTGGTCCAGCGCGACGAGGCCTATTGGGATATCCCGGAGCCATGGCAGTCGGTCTCGGGGGTAAGCGGCTACCTTTACCGGCGACAGGGACCGACGCCGGCCCGGCCCGCCGACAACTCGGCCGAGGGCAGCAACGGAGTCTACGATTCGTCCCGTGAGGGATACTACCGGCTGGGTCGCATTCCGATTCCGGATGGACAGCCCTGGCAAAACCTGGTGGTCTCGACCGAGCCCGTCAATCCTCTCTACACGGGACCCTATGCGGTGGGGCCGTACACCGGCAGCCAGGTGGCTGAGTCGGGCACCACCCAGGCAAAGAAGGTCTGGATTCAGTCGAGCTACAGCAACACGGAGGTGGATTTCACCCCTTCGGGAGCGCCTGGGACCTGCGGAGCGAGCGGGGACGGCACGGACGCGGCGCCGGTGCCGGTGCCGCAGGGCGGGTGGTGGAATGGCTTCCTCTGCGGCTACGGGCACGCGGCGTGGTCGACCGTGCCTGTCAAGGCCAAGCGAAGCCTGGCGATCGAGGTGATCGCGCTCAATGAGCAGGGAATCGCCACGACCGCGAACCTGGTTCCGACGATCGGCGTCTGGAACATGAGCGACGCCACCGGAATCCTGCCGACGGTTGCAGCGGCGGGCACTGGGCTGAACGGCCTGGAGACCGGCCTGACCACGCTGCGGATTCCCGCAGGTACGGCAGACAGGACGCTGCGAATCTCAATCGCGGACCAGAGAGGCGACGGACGGCCGGACTTCAGCTATCAGGCTCGGGTTCTGTATGCCGACTCGATCTCGCCCGCGACGGTCGGCTCCGCCGGAGGTGTGGTCACCGTCAGCGGTTACGGCTTTCGCCAAGGCGATGTTCTGCTGGTCAATGGCGGTCAGGCGACGATCCAGAGTGTCTCGGCCACGACCATTGTGGCCAGGGTTCCAGCCTCGCTTGGCTCGGGGGCCTACACCGGGTTCACCGCCGATGTGACAGTGCGCGACCCGGCAAGCGGCGGCATCTCGGTCATGTCCGGAGCTCTCACCTACGCGCCTGGCGTGCCGACCATCGAAGAGGTCAGCGCACCGGTTGGACCGCTCACGCTGAATCTTCCCGCGGCCCAGGCCTTTGCAGTCAAGATCGTCGGAACAGATGGAGCGAGCCCGCTGACCGGCCGCCAGGTGGTCTTTTCCGCCACCGACGGAGGGGTGCAGTGGGGCGCGTGTGCTGCGGCGACGTGCACCCTCACGACGGACGCGCAGGGTGTCGCCTCGACGACCCTGGTGCCGACCGCGGCGGGATCCATCGTGCTGAAGGCTACGTCCAGTGTGGGAATCATCACGGCGCCTCTGACCGCTGCCGCCGGCCGGCTGCAGGTGGTCAGCGCGCCAGCCGGCGCTGTCACCGTCGGCACGGCCGCGGCCCAGGCCTTTGCGGTTCAGGTGTTTGCGGCAGATGGCGTGACGCCGCTGACCGGCGCGAGCGTTACCTTTGGCGCGACGGGCGGCAATGCGATCTGGGAGGCCTGCTCGCAGGCGGTCTGCACCCTGAGGAGCGACGCGAACGGCATGGTCCGAAGCCGTGTCACCCCGGCCGCGGCTGGCGTCGTGCAGCTGGTCGCCACCATGCCAGGAGCGGATCCCGCAGGGGCCAGCTTCAACGCCGTCACCGAGTCGCTCGGCCTGCGAAGCGCTCCTCAGGGCACGCAGACCATCGACATGGCAGCCACAAACACCTTTGCGGTGGTGGCGCTGCGAAGCGATGGAAGTGCCGTCGCCAATGAACCGGTCGTGGTCTCATCGACCGGCGGTGTGGTCCGCTTCGGAGCCTGTGGCGCGGCCATCTGTACCCTGGTGACGGACGCGAACGGCGTGGCCGGAACGGTTGTGACGCCTGTGACTCCCGGAAGCGTGACCCTGGTGGCGATGGGCAGCTCCGGTTCGGTCACTGCCGCGTTGGTCAGCGCGCCGCCATCCCTGCGGCTGCTCACGGCCCCAGGTGGCACGGTGACGGTCGGTAGGCCGGCCACGATCTCTGTGGGAGCGGTTGCCGGCGACGGGGTCACCCCGCTGGTGGGAGCTCCGCTGCAGTTCACAGTCAGCGGACCGCCCGCTCGTCTGAGCGCCTGCGGCAGCGTGCAGTGTGCTGCAACGACGGATGGCAGCGGCGCCGTCAGCGTCACGGTTACGCCAACCGGCGCGGGAAGGGTGACCCTGGTAGCCTCCGGTGCGGCTGGGGCAGTCACCGTGCAGTTTCTTGCAGCGGCCGCGCAGATGCAGATCGCCGGTTCGCCGGCGGCTCAGGCGACCGTCGGCTCCTCCGCGGGCACCTCGTCGGTGCGGCTGCTGGGTGGAGATGGGCTGACGCCGCTGCCTGGGGAGCCGGTCCTGTTCTCCGTGACCTCAGGCTCGGCAACACTTGGCTGCGGCGCGGCGGTCTGCACAGTGCTGAGTGACGCCAACGGTCTCGCGTCTACGGACGTCGTGGCCACGGCGGCCGGCAGCGTGCAGATCTCGGCGGCGGCGGTCTCGTCCATCCAGCGATTCCAGCTGACAGCTCGTATCGGCACCGCCGCGGTCGGGGCACTTCGGACCGTCGCGGCAATTCGGCCCATGCTGTACCTTGCTGCCGGAGCAACGCTGCAGTGGCAACCTGCCGTGACCGTGGCCGGAGCCCCCGCGGACCTCGTCGGAGCTCTCGTGCAGTGGTCCGGTTCCGCGGCTTTGGGGATCTCGGGCGTCACATCGAGCGTGGCGGGCGATGGTGGCGCGGTCGTTGCGGCCTCCACCGGGCCACTCGCAGCCGGAGTGCAGGTCCAGGGCTCGGCCTGTGCGTGGATCACCGTGTGTGGAAGCTTCGCCGTGCTCGGGGTTGCGCCGGAGCTTCTGCGGCCGGAGCCCGTCAGCGGGGCCATCCAGTCGGTCGCGGCAGGCGACACGCTCGGCCTTGTGACCCTGCGGGTCACGGACGGTCAGGGCCACGGCGTCGCAGGGGTGGAGGCGCAGGTCCACCAGACCGTCAGCCAGTGGCAGCAGAGCTGCTCCGGCACTGGACGGTGTCCGGCGGTGCCGGTGTACCGCAGCTCCGTCTCCACGGTGGTCTCCGACATCGATGGTTGGATCTCGATCGATCCGGCCCAGATTTCGGGGGTTGCGGCTGTGACGCAGATCGCGGTCGCTGCCGGAAGCCAGGGCTTCTGCAATGTCACTCTGGAGAAGCACCCGTGAGTCCGGCCTTGTGGGTTGGGAAGCCCGGACCGGCCCAAAGCTCGGCTCGACCGGCCAGATATGCTGGAGATTGCAGCCAAGACCCATTCGGGAGCTGCATCAGATGCTGTGACTGGAGAGGAGACCGTAGCGATGGCAGAGGCGCAGATGGCCAACAGCGGTGTTCGGCCAAGGGTGGTCATTCTTGGAGCCGGGTTTGCGGGGATCCACGCCGCTCGCGCGCTCGGAGGGCAGCCGGTCGACGTCACCCTGGTGGATCGAAAGAATCATCACACGTTCCAGCCTCTGCTTTACCAGGTAGCGCTGGCCGTGCTTTCGCCCGCGGACATTGCCAAGCCGATCCGAACCATCGTTCGCGGTGAGCAAAATGTCGAGGTGGTCATGGACGAGGCGGTCGGCATCGACACAGGCCGGCGGCGCGTCAGCTTGAAGTCGGGAGCGGTGCTCGAGTACGACTACCTGATCCTGGCTACGGGGTCGACCCACTCCTACTTCGGCCACACGGACTGGGAGCCGCTGGCTCCGGGCCTGAAAACGATCGAGGATGCGGTCGAGATCCGGCGGCGGGTGCTGCTGGCCTTCGAGCTGGCCGAGCGCGAGATGCTCGAGAACGGCAAACATCCAGCTCTGAATTTTGTGATCGTGGGTGGCGGTCCCACGGGCGTGGAGCTCGCGGGAGCCATCTCCGACATCGCCAGGCTGTACATGACGAAGGATTTCCGGCACATCGACCCTTCCAGCGCGCAGGTCATCATTCTCGAGGGGTCTCCCAAGATCCTGTCGAGCTACCCCGAAGACCTGCAAAAGAGCGCGCTGAAGCAGCTTAAGGCACTGGGTGTGGAGGTTCGCACAGGGGCGCGCGTCACGGAGATCCAACCCGGCTATGTAATGGTCGGTGACGAAAAGATCGACTCCGTCGTGACGCTGTGGGGCGCGGGTGTGGCTGCATCGCCGCTTGGCAAGATGCTGGGAGTCGAGCTGGACCGGCGCGGTGCCGTGATGGTGGACGAACACCTGAACCCGCCCGGGCACCCGGAGATCTTTGTCTGCGGCGACCTGGCCCACTTCGAACAGGGGGGAGAGCCGGTGCCCGGTGTGGCACAGCCGGCCATGCAGATGGGCGCGTATGCCGCGGAGCGCATCCGCGAACTCATCACCGGTGAATCCGGCCTGCGGCACAAAGGCCGAAAGGGCTTCCACTACTTCGACAAGGGCGACATGGCGACGATCGGCCGAAAGGCGGCCGTGGCCAATATCAAGTGGCCGTTTCACGCACACTGGAGCGGTTTTCCTGCATGGATGACATGGCTTGTCGTGCACATTTTCTTTCTGATCGGATTTCGCAACCGGCTCTCGGTCTTCCGATCCTGGGCGTGGACGTATCTCACCTTCCGTGACGGAGCCCGGCTGATCGAGGGCAGTCAAAACCTGCCAGGCTGGGACTACTCCGACGGACAGTATGGGGAGCTGACGACGGAACCCATTTCGAAGAGCCAGATGGGACGGGCTTGAGAGAGCGTTCACGAGGCGCAAGCGACTTCGCACCACGAAGACTTCCTCAAGACATCCCCGGAGGTGCCGGTGACGTCGCATTGGACGGGAATCAATGAAGGACAGGGGGAATTCACTCGTGGCGTCGGCAAAGGTTGTGCAGGGTCGGAAGGTGCGATACGCCGTTGTGGGCGTGGGCTGGATATCGCAGGCGGCAATGTTGCCTGGGGTCGAGCACACCGGCAACAGTGAAGTGGTGGCGCTCGTGACCAGCCACGAAGACAAGGCCGCCAAGGTGGGTGAGAAGTACGGCATCCACAAGGTGGTCTCGTACGAGGAGTATGGCGATCTGCTGCGGTCCGGCGAGATCGATGCCGCGTACCTCGCGACTCCGAACTTTGACCACGTTGGGCTCGGGGTCCAGACCCTGGAGGCCGGGGTGCACCTGCTTCTGGAAAAGCCGATGGCCGTGAGCGTGGCGGAGTGCGATCGCATGATCGCGGCGGCTGAGAGCAGCGGGGCCAGGCTGATGATCGCCTACCGTCTGCACTTCGAGCCGGGAACGCTGAAGGCCATCGAGCGGATCCGCGACGGCGAGATCGGAACCGTCCGCTTCTTCAACTCCAGCTTCTCGCAGCAGGTCAGCGGTGAAAACCATCGCGCCAAACACGGCTTCTGGGCGGGGCCCGTGGCTGACATGGGACCGTATCCGCTGAACATGGTGCGGAACGTCTTTGGGGCCGAACCGACCGAGGTCATGGCGATCGGGGTGAACACCGACCCGGAGCGCTTTGCCGACAAGGACGGACATCCTTTCGCGGATACCGTGACGGTTTCCCTCAGGTTTCCAGCCGAGCGCGTCGCCAGCTTTTCGCTGACGTATGCCGGCGGGGATGTGGACGAGTATCGCGTGGTGGGGAGCAAGGGCGACCTCTACTCCAACCCGGCCTACCAGGTCGGAACGGCCATTCAGCACGAACTGACGGTCGAGAAGAAAAAGAGCAAGGAAAGCTTCAAGGAGACCGACCACTTTGGCGGCGAGATGAAGTACTTCTCGAGCTGCATTCTCGAAGGGAAGCAGCCTGAACCGGACGGGGAGGAAGGCATGCTCGACGTGCGCGTGCTCGAGGCCGTCGAGCGGGCACTGGCAACTGGCCAGCCCCAGCAGCTTGCCCCTTATACGCGGAAACGGCGCCCCGACTCCGATCAGGTTCAGAAGCTGGGAAGCGTCCGGGAGCCGGAGCTGATAGCCGCGCATAAACCGAGCGAGGGGCAGTGAAGCCGACGGGAACAGGAACCGCCAGTCTCCTCTGAGACACCGGCGCAGACAAGATTTTCTAGAAACAAGCAGGAGGGAGGCTTATGGCTTTGTTTGGTGGAGACAACGAGAAGATCAGCGTGGTGGCACAGATCCGCGCGAAGAGTGGGCACGAGGGCGAGGTTCGATCGGCGCTCAGCAAACTGGTCGAGCCGTCGCAGAAAGAGGCCGGCTGCCTGAAGTACAACGTCTTCGAGGACAAGCACTACACCGGCAGCTTTTTCACCTACGAGGAGTGGGAGAGCGAAGCGGCGCTCGACACGCACCTGCAGGTGAACAAGGCCGGGCTCGATCAGTTGAAGGCCCTGCTGCGAGAGGACCTGAGAATTAGCGTGTTGCAGCTGGTCAAATGATGGCGGCTTGTACGCAGAAAGACATTCCGCGCAACAGAAGATAAAGGCCATCCTCGCGCTCGTCCGTAGGCTGTAGCACGCCTAGCATAGCTATCTGCGGTCTCGGCTTTCGGGCCGAAGGCCCGACACATAAATGCAGGACTGCACCCCCGTGCAAACCGCCCTAAGCTGTTTCGACGTATGGCCAAATAGGTTGCTATCTCGATCGGCATGAGACGGTTTCTCGTCTCGTGGAGCGGGAAGACCATGTATTTTGCAGCAGAGGGACAGAGCTTCCAGTCACCAGGGCGAAATGCAGGCATCTCTCCACTTCGCTGCGCTTCGGTCGAGATGACAAAACGTATAGGTCGATACAGACTAGCCGGTCTTGCTTGCCACTCAGGCGCGTGAGGCGGGGACGAGCTTCCGGCGGCGGGTCTCGGTGTAGGTGTAGCGGATGCGGTGAATGACCGTCAGGGTAGAGAAGACGGCAAGAACCCAGAGCACGGGGGCCATGACATCCCATCGATTGAACAGGGCTCCGAGCAGGATCAGGACCACGCGCTCCGGACGCTCCATGAACCCGACCTTGCAGGAGCCGATCAGGGCTTCGGCGCGGGCGCGGGTATAGGAGACCATGAGGCTCGCGGTCATCACAAATGCGACCAGGACGACGTAGAAGAAGCGATTGCCGCGGGCGTAGTAGACCAGCAGGCCGAAGAACAAGGCGACGTCGGAGTAGCGGTCGATCACGGAGTCGAAGAACGCGCCAAAGACCGAGACCTGGTTGGTGGCGCGGGCGACCCGGCCGTCCACCATGTCGAAGATGCCAGCCCCGAAGATGACCAGGCCAGCGTAGAAGAAGTAGCGCACGGCATGGTCGCCGCGGGCATAGCCGAAGAAGATCGCCGCCACGATGTTGATCAGCAGGCCGATAAAGGTGAGGGTGTTGGGCGAGATGCGGGAGAGCGCAAGACCGTTGACGATCTTTTGCAGCAGCCAGCCGCTGCCTTTGCCGAATGCGCTTGTCCAGGTCATCTGAGGCTCCGTAACAGAGTAGCGCAGGCGGCTCGGTTTCTCACCGGGTGCCAACACACCCGTGTCCCGCGCCGGGGGCTCAAGTTTCCCGCCACGCTGCCGATAAAGGAGGTGAGGACCGGAGCCGGGCGCGATGGAAGCGGTCGAGCTCCGCCTGCTGGAAGGGAGAGGCATGTTTTCGATCGTGGGCATTCTTGTGGTGATCGGCGCCGTGATCGGTGGTTTTTTGATGGAAAAGGGCAAGCTGCTGGTACTGGTGCAGCCGGCCGAGTTCATCACCATCGCGGGCGCGGCGCTCGGCACCGTGCTGGCCGCCAACCCAATGCACGTCCTCAAGGGCATCTTTGCCGGTCTGCTGGGAGTTGTGGGTGGATCCAAGTTTTCGCAGAAGCGGTACCTGGAGTCGCTCAAGATGATGTTCGACCTCTTCAGCAAGGCGCGCAAAGAGGGCATGGTGGCGATCGAAGGAGATATCGAAGAGCCGGAGAAGAGCCCCATCCTCTCGAAGTACGGCACCTTCATCAAAGACCACCACGCCACGGCTTTTGTCTGCGACACCATGCGCATGGCCGTGACCGGAGGGGTGAGCGCCTTTGACGTGGACCAGATGATGGAGCTGGACATGGAGGTCCATCACCACAGCTCCTCGCTGCCGACGCAGGCGCTCAACTCGATGGCGGATGCGCTGCCGGGGCTCGGCATCGTGGCGGCCGTGCTTGGCATTGTGATCACCATGGGAGCCCTGGGCGGCCCCCCCGCGGAGATCGGGTACAAGGTCGCGGCGGCTCTGGTCGGAACCTTTCTCGGCATCCTGCTCTGCTACGGCGTCGTCGGTCCAGTTGCCTCGAATATGAGCAAGATCACCGATGAGGAGCACGCCTACTACCACGTGCTGCGCGTGGTTCTGCTGGCCTTTATCAAGGGGACGTCGCCGATCCTGGCGGTCGAGATGGGGCGGCGGGCGATTCCGGAGCACGCCCGTCCAAAGTTTGCCGAAGTCGAAAAGGCCTGCCGCGATAAAAGCGGCGCAGGCGCATAGGCGAGGAACAGCATGGCACAGGAACAGCCGATCTACATCATCAAGAAGAAGGTTCAGCACGGCGGACACCATGGCGGAGCCTGGAAGGTGGCTTACGCGGACTTCGTGACCGCCATGATGTCCCTCTTTATCGTGCTCTGGCTCACCAGCAGCAGTGAGGCGGTAAAGAAGTCTGTCAGTGGCTACTTCAACGACCCGAAGGGCACCTCCAAGAACGTCGGCACGGACCGTGCGGGCGCGGGCCAGGCGTTGCCGCTGCGCAAGGAGGACATGAGGGAGCTGAAGGAGCGGTTGATGGCCGCCGCGCAGCATCTGCCGGACTTCAGCAAGCTGAAGCAGCAGGTGGAGATCACCGTCGCTCCCGAAGGTCTGCGAATCGAGCTGATGGAAGACAAGGGCGGTACCTTCTTCGAGCTGGGCAGCGCGCAACCCACGCCAGCCCTGCGCGAGATGCTGCTGGCGCTCTCGCGGGAGCTGGGCAAGCTGCCGAACCGGATCTCGATCGAGGGACACACCGACGCGGTGCCGTACAGCACGCAGAAGGGTTACGGCAATTGGGAGCTCTCGGCCGACCGCGCCAACGTGGCGCGCCGCCTGATGCAGACGAGCGGTGTAGGAGCTAACCAGGTGGCACAGGTGCGCGGATTTGCCGATCAGCAGCTGCGCAAGCCGCTCGAACCGCAGGACCCGTCCAATCGGCGGATCACGCTGATCGTGGAGACAGAGACGGGAGCTCCGCCTGCCGACACTACCGCTCCGGGCAAGACGGCCGAACGGTGATCACAGCGAAGAAGGAAGACCCATGAGACCGTACTGCGGTCGCAGCCACACGTCCGACAGCTTGCGCAATGGGCAGCTCTAAGCCGCGCGAAAGAGAGGCCTGGTTTGTAGCTTCCTGCAGCCTTGGGACCGGGATGCCAGCGCCTCAGACCCGGTCGGCCACAACCTTTGACGGCACTCTCAGTTGCGGCAGAGACTCGGATCGCCTCTGTTCTTCAGATCCGAAAGGGTTCCGCCTCGATGTCCCGAAGGACGTAGCGTCTGCCCCGGGTCTCGAAACGTCCACCGAGAACCTTTGCAATGGCCTCCGGGTAGGCCTGGTGCTCCTGCTCCAGAATGCGCGCGGAGAGTGTCTCCTCCGTGTCGCGGTCTTCGACCGGCACAGTGCGCTGGCAGAGGATCACGCCGCCGTCGACTGCCTCGTCGACAAAGTGCACCGAGCATCCCGCAACTCGCACGCCGTACTCCAGAGCCTGCCGCTGCGCGTGCAATCCAGGAAAGGCAGGCAGCAGGGAGGGGTGAATGTTGAGGACACGTTGCGGAAAGGCGCGAAGAAACACCGGTGTGAGCAGGCGCATGTAGCCGGCCAGACAAACGAGATCCGTCCGGGCCTCTCGCAGGCGACCGACCATCCTCTCGTCATGCTCCACGCGCGAACTCCCCTTCGCCGGCACGGCCTCCGCTCGCAGGCCGAGATCGCGGGCGGCCGCAAGCCCTGGGGCGTCGGTGCGGTTCGACAGAACCACGGCGATCTCCGCGTCCGGCAGCCGTCCCTCCCGGATGGCGCGGTCGATGGCGAGGAAGTTGGAGCCACGCCCGGAGAGAAGAATGCCGAGTCGATGCATGCGCTAGCTGTAGATGACCTTGCGGTCGCCGCGCACGACGCGCCCGATGATGGAGTGGCGCTCGTTCGCGCGGTTCAGCATGGCCTTCACCTTCTTCACCTGCTCGGCGGGAACGACGGCGATCAGCCCGATTCCCATGTTGAAGGTGCGCAGCATCTCCTCTGGCTCGACCGAACCCAGCTGCTGAAGATGCTCAAAGAGCGGCGGCACCGTCCACGAGTGCAGGTCCACGGCCGCCGCCAGCCCCTTGGGAAGAATGCGCGGCAGATTGTCCGTAATGCCGCCGCCGGTGATGTGTGCCATGCCGTGCACCAGGCCGCCAGCAGGACTCCCCGTGCAGAGCTTGCGGATGATTCCCAGGTACGACCGGTGGGTGCGCATCAGCGCTGCGCCGGCCTTGTCCTTGAGCTCGTTGATGTACTGGTCGGGACCGTAGCCGGCGACGTCGAAGAGCAGCTTGCGCGCCAGCGAATAGCCGTTGGTGTGCAAGCCGTTCGAAGGAAGGCCGACCAGCACATCGCCCTGTTCGATAGTCTCGCCGGTCAGGATCTGGTCGCGATTGGCCGCACCGACAATTGTGCCTGCCAAATCGTACTCGCCATCGGCATAGAAGCCCGGCATCTGCGCCGTCTCGCCGCCGATAAGCGCGCAGCCGTTCGCGCGACACGCCTCCGACAGGCCCTCGACGACCTTTTCAACCACAGCTCCGTCCAGCCGTCCCGTGGCTAGGTAGTCGAGAAAGAAGAGCGGCACAGCGCCCTGCACCGCAATGTCGTTGACGCAGTGATTGACCAGGTCCTGCCCGACGGTGTGGTGAATGCCGAGCTCGAAGGCCACCTTCAGCTTGGTGCCGACCCCGTCGGTCGAGGAGACCAGCACCGGCTGCGGAAACTTTTCGAGGTCGAGCGCAAACAGACCGCCGAAGCCGCCGATCTCGCTCAGCACCTGGCGATTGAACGTCTTGCGCGCCAGCATCCGGATGCGCTCTTTGGTGCGATCGCCCGACGAGATGTCCACCCCGGCGTCCGCGTAGCTCACAGGCTTTTTGGCCGTCGAGCTGCGTCGCACCGGGCCACCACCCGAACGCCTCGGCGGAGGCACCGATCGAGCCTGCTCCTCAGTCGCAACGCCCGCGCCGGTCTCCCCGCCGGAGACGGCTTGATCGCCCGTCAGGGGCTCTGCCCCGTGCTCGTCCGCGCGCTCCCGCTCATTGGACAACTTGGTTTCCCACCTTCTATGCACCGGAAAGAAGACCAGTCTAGCAGCGCCCGCGGAGTGTCCTGTGAACAATCCGGAGGTCGGCCGGGGAGCTCCGAAACGCTGCTCCGGACGGGCGTTCCGGGCGCGGTGACGGCCGTCCCCATGGCCAGAAGGAACGCCTATACTTGGGCTATGGCCCGGCCCGACGCCTCCGTTCCCACCCGCACGCTGACACAATCCCGCCACCTGCAGCACCGGGCGGAATCGCTTCTGCCGGGCGGCGTCGACTCTCCCGTGCGGGCGTTTCGCGCCGTGGGCGGCGACCCGCCGTTTCTGGAGCGCGCCGTGGGAGCCTACCTCTACGACGCAGACGGCAACCGCTATGTGGACCTCTTCAACTCCTGGGGCCCGATGATCCTCGGCCACGCCTTTCCTCCGGTGGTCGAGGCCATCCGCGAGGCAGCCGGGCGCTCGACCAGCTTCGGTGCCTCGACCGCCGCCGAGGCCGACCTGGCCGAGCTCGTCATCCAGTGCTTCCCCTCGGTCGAGCGGCTGCGCTTTACCTCCTCCGGCACCGAGGCCTGCATGTCGGCCGTGCGGCTGGCGCGCGGGTTCACCAATCGCGACCTGGTCATCAAGTTCGAGGGCTGCTACCACGGCCACTCGGACGCCATGCTGGTCAAGGCGGGCTCGGGCGTGGCGACGCTCGGCATCCCGGGCTCGGCGGGCATTCCGGCGGACGCGGCCAAGCACACCCTGGCGCTGCCCTTCAACGACCTGGACGCCGTTCACTCCGCGTTTGCCGCCTACGGCGACTCGATCGCCTGCATCATCATCGAGCCGGTGGTGGGCAACGCAGGAACCATTCCGCCGGCCCAAGGATACCTCGCCGGGCTAAAGCAGCTGACCGAGGCACACGGCGCGCTTCTGATCCTCGATGAGGTCATGACCGGCTTCCGGCTATCGCTCGGGGGGGCGCAGGGGATCTACGGCATCACACCCGACCTGACGACGCTGGGCAAGATCCTGGGCGGTGGTCTGCCGTGCGGCGCGCTGGGCGGCCGCGCCGACATCCTCGGCCACCTCGCCCCGCAGGGACCGGTCTACCAGGCGGGAACGCTGAGCGGAAATCCCCTGGCCATGGCCGCCGGCCTCGCCACGCTGCGAGAGCTGATTGCGCACGAAGAGACCCTCTATCCGCAGCTGGAACAGAGCTCGGCCGCGCTCGCCGACGGCATGGCCCGGCTGGCCACCGAGGCTAGTGTGCCGCTGGTCACCAACCGCGTTGGGTCCATGTTTACGCCGTTCTTTACACCGCACCCGGTCACCGACTTCACCACCGCCGCGCTCTCGGACACCGCCGCCTTTGGCCGATTTCACCATGTGCTGATGGACGCTGGCGTGTGGATGCCGCCAAGCCAGTTCGAGGCAGCCTTCGTCTCAGCCGCGATCGGCCAGCCGGAGATCGACCTGGTCCTCGAAGCGGCGCGGCAGGGCTTCGCCGCCATCGCGGATTAGTCGAAGACTCGGCCCGGAGGCCCTAACGCCCCTGAAACAGCGAGACCTCCGGATTCTTGAAAAACTGCTCCAAAACCTGCCGCATGGTCGTCGGCTTCCGTCCAATCAGCCGCTCCAGCGTTGGATCCAGAACGGCGAACTCGCCCGCCCGCGCTGCCGTGAACAGGCTCAGCAGCAAGCCGGCGGTGATCTCGGGCAGACCGTGCTGCACCAGCCTGGCCCGGTATGCCTGGTCGCTCACCACCTCGCGTTCCACCGGTCTCTCCAGGATCTCCGAGGCGATCTTGGCCACCCCGCCGAAGTCGAGCATCTCGGAGGCTGTCAGCGGCGGCGAGGCCCCATCCGCCAGCAACCCTGGCTCGAGCAGTACCGCCGCCGCCGCTTCGGCCAGGTCGGCCCGCGCCGTCCAGGAGACCGGCCCATCCTCGGGCAGGGCGATCTTGCCTGTCTCTCGCAGCCCCCGCAGCTGAAACAGTGCCGACTCCGCGTAGAAGCCGTTCTGCAGGGACACATACGGAACACCACATCCGGCCAGCAAAGCCTCCGTCGGCACGTGGGTTTCTTTGGTCGGCAAGAAGATGGGAGCCGCACCCCTGGCCTGGTGGCTGGTGTAAAGAATGCGCCGGGCTCCGGCGTCCTTCGCCGCCTGGATGGCGTTGCCGTGTTGCCGAACCGCCTCCGCGCCCATCGCCGAGCCTGAAACGATCAGCACCTGCTCGGCTCCGTCAAACGCCTTGCGCAAACTGGCCGGATCCGTGAAATCAGCTCGACATACCCGGACGCCACGCTGCTTCAGGTCCTCAGCCTTGCCCGGGTCCCGTGTGCTCACGCCGATCTGCTGCGCTGGCAGCTTCCGCAGCAGCCCATCCACCACCTGACGTCCAAAGTTTCCCGTCGCCCCAGTCACCACGATCATGCGGTCTTCTCCTCCCGAGCCATTCGGCTCCTTTCCAACGTTACCGCATTTCTGTTTCCAATGGAAACAGCGGGCTAAGATGGAGGGGTGACCGGACGGGCCGACAAGAAGACGATCGTGTCGAAAAGTAAGGCGAGGGCGAGTCAGGTTCCGGCTTCCCCGCAGCGGGAACGCATCCTTCAGGCTGCGCTTGCGCTGCTCACCACGGCCGGCCGGGATGCCGTGACCACGCGCGCTGTGGCGGAGGCGGCCGGGGTTCAGGCTCCGATTCTGTACCGCCTGTTTCAGGACAAGCGCGGTCTGCTCGACGCGGTGACCGAGTATGGATTTGCCCTCTACCGTGCCGAAAAGCGGCCGCCGCACCCTGACGAGGATCCGGTCCAGTTCCTTCGCGACGGCTGGGAGCGGGATATCGGGTTCGGACTTTCGCATCCGGAGCTGTACCTCCTGATGTACGCCGCTCCTCGCCCTGCGGGCACCGGGCGATCTGCTACCCAGCACGCCTATCCCGGGCTGCGGGCGCATATGCACCGGCTCGCGGCCGCGGGGAGACTGCGCTTGCCAGAGGATCGCGCCGCCGACCTGTTTCACGCGGCGAGCTGCGGGGTGGTGATGACCCTGCTCGGCAGACGGGAAGAGGACCGGGACCTGGCGCTCTCCGAGGTGGCGTGCGAGGCAGCCCTGGCGGCGCTCCTGACCGAGAGCCCGGTGACGCCGGATGCCACCGTCGCCGCGGCGGCGAATATGCTCCACGCTCGAATACGGAACGGAGGCCCGGGCGACTGGTCTGCTTCGAGCCACTTTACCGCGGCAGAGAGGGCACTTCTGCTGGAATGGCTGTCTCGCCTGGCCGATCCGGTGCAACCTCCGCGGGAGAGCCGTGTCGTGGCCGAGAGCTCGCGGCAGTGAAGCGTTGTGCTTCGGGGGCTGGCCGCTTTGGTCACGCAGATTTCTGCAGGATGTAGCCCTGAGTTTATGTGTCGGGCCTTCAGCCCGAAGAGCCGAGAGCTACACCTACGTGCAAACAGCTCTAAAGAAGGTCTGATTTATCTCTGTTTGCCGCCGTCTTTTTGCCTTAGGTTGTAGGCAAGGGTGGTGCGGCGATGAAGCAGCAGCAGACGTTGGCGATGGCGGCGGGGTTTGAGAAGCACGCGAAGCGGACGCGGCGGGCGGAGTTTCTTTCGCAGATGAACGTGGTGGTGCCGTGGCGGGAGCTGTGTGCGGAGATTGAGCCGTTTTACCCCAGGAGCGAAGGCCCGGGCCGGCCGTCGGTGGGCTTGGAGCGCATGCTCAGGATGTACTTTGTGCAACAGTGGTTTGACCTGTCGGACCCTGGCGTGGAAGAAGCGCTGTACGAGAGCCTGAGCATGCGTCATTTCGTGGGCATCGACCTGGGTTCGGAGCCGGTGCCGGACGAGACCACGGTGTGCAAGTTCCGCCACCTGCTGGAGCGGCATGGGCTGGGCGCGAAGATCTTCGCTCGGGTGAACGGATACCTGGAGAGCCGGGGCGTCAAGATCGGCACGGGCACCATCGTGGATGCCACTCTGATCGAAGCGCCCAGTTCGACGAAAAACAAGCAAGGCAAGCGTGATCCGGAGATGCACCAGACGCGCAAGGGCAACCAGTGGCATTTCGGCATGAAGGCGCACGTCGGCGTGGATGCCGAGACCAAGCTGGTGCACACGGTCGTGGCGACCGCGGCCAACGTCAACGACGCGCGTGTGCTGCCGGAGCTGCTCCATGGCGAAGAGATTGCGGTGTGGGGCGACCAGGCCTACCAAGGCCAGGCGACGGTGCTGGCTGAACGCGCGCCCCGGGCCGAAGACCGCATCTGCCGCCGGTGGCGCTCGAAGCTGCAGGTCTGGCCCGAGCAGCGGGAAGCCAACCGCATCCACAGCAAAATCCGCTCACGGGTGGAGCACGTGATCGGCGTGCTGAAGCTGCGCTTCGGCTTCAGCAAGGTGCGCTATCGTGGGCTGCGCAAGAACCTCCATCGGCTCCAGGTCGGCTTCGCGCTGGTCAATCTCGTTACCGCAAAAAAACATCTGGTCGTGCTCGGGCAGGAGTGTGCCTGAAAACAGCCGGTTGAGTGTTCAACCCCCTGCAAACACTCCACCACAGCCCAAAATGCGGCAAAAAGAACACCTCAGTCCGCGAAATGCAAAAGTAAGGCTTTAAATCAGACCTTCCCTAAAGAAGGTCTGATCAAGCCCGACTTCCGAAAGAGTCCTGCTTTTTGTTGTCATACCCGCAGGGAATCTGCGTTTTTCTCAGCCGCAAGCATTGATCATAGCTTCCCTGAAGGTGCGGGTCTACGCTGCGGTCTGAACGTGCTTCGGTTCCATCCATAGCTTGCCGATAGCCATCAGCACTAGCAGAAGACAGGCACACACGGCAAAGACGTGCCGGACGCCGATGCGGTCGGCCAGGAGGCCGCTGACGACCAGACCGCCGATCTGCGCGGTAAAGATGGCGGACATCACGGTCGATCCCACGCGGCCCATCAGGGCGGGCGGGGTCTCCTGTTGAATCATGGTCTGCGACGGCAGAACGATGCCCGCGACGGCGAGGCCCACGATCAGGCACCCGAGCAGGGTCGACCAGACCGCCGTAAGCCCGGTCATCAGCACCAGACCGACGGCGATGCCGCCCAGGCCGCCGTAGATCTGCACGTTGTTGGAGATGCGGTTGCCGGCGGCGTTCAGCAGATTGATGCCGGCAAACATCCCCACGCCGATCAGCGCGCTGCTGAAGCCAAAGATGCGCGTCGAGGCGTGGACGCTGTCGCGCACATAGATGGCGATGAGCGGGCCGAAGCAGCCCAGAACAAACATGCCCGCGGCCAGCGCCAGGATCACAAACAACAGCGCGGCGTGGTGAACGATGAAGCTGATGCCCTGCCGCATCTCCATGCCAACGCGGCCAAGCGCGGAGGAGGAGGACGGCCCGGCCGTCGCGGCGTCGGGCGGGGCCGTGGTCTGGTTCGCGGTTTGGGCGACAAACGGAACCGAGACGATCAGCAGCGCGGACGCAACAAAGCTGGCGGAGTCGACCAGGTAGCAGACGCGCGCGCCGAACGACGCCACCAGCACCGCCGCGATGGCCGGGCCGACGATGCGAACGCCAAACATGACCTGCTGCATCAGCGCGTTGGCCGCGCGCAGGCCGTGGAGCGGCACCGCCGATCGAACCGCAACCCCCTGTGCCGGCGAGAAGAACGATGAGATGACGGAGATCGCGGCCAGCACGGCGTAGAACTGCCACAGATGGCTTGAGAGCATCAGCAGAAGCACCAGAAGCGCGCGCAGGCTATCGCTCAACACCATGGTGGGCTTGGTGGGCCAGCGATCCACAAACACGCCGGCGATCACGCCGAGGATGGCGATCGGCAGCAGATACGCGATCTGGACTCCGGTGATCTGCTGCGGCGTGGCGCCCAGCTTGAAGGTGAGCACACTGATGACGGCAAAGAGCGCGACAAAGTCACCGAAGAAAGAGACGATCTGCGCGTACCACAGCCGCCGCATCATGGGGATGCGAAGCACCTCCCCCATGGACAGCGGGTTCGGCTGCGCCGGCGGCACCGCTCCGGTGGCCTCGGCCGCATTCAGGTTGGCGCTTGCGCTGCTCACGATGCTGCCATGGTAACGCGAGCGGTTTGCTTGTTCTTACGGCAGCTGGGACGGGCCCACCAGCGGTGTGCGCACGGGGGTCGCGGCTCCGATCACCTCCGTCAGCGTGCCCGATCCGAAGTTTGGCAGCCACAGGTTGCCGCTGCCATCGATCGCCACGGCCGCGGGTCCCAACAGCGAGGCATCCCGCAGCCAGCCGCTGGCGGGGGAGAGTGCGGCGCCCGAACTCGCAAGCTCCGACACGCTGTTGCCGCGGTAGTTGGCCACCCAGACGGTGCCGCTGCCGTCGATGGCGATGCCCTGGGGATGGTCGAGACCGCCTCCGGTGTATCCCGTGGAGATTACCGCTCCGGTGCCCGCCACACGGCTGACGCTGTCGCCGTAGTAGTTGGCAGCCCACACGTCGCCCACGCGATCGATCGCCAGGCCGGAGGCGCCGTTGCAGCAGGCGACATCCAGGATGTGTGCGCCGTCAGGCGAGACCCGTGTGATGCTTGTGCCGCCCTGGTTCGCGACCCAGGCGTTGTGGGCGGAGTCGACGGCGATCGCAACCGGGAAGGAGAACGCGCTCGACCCGTAGCCCGCGGCGCCCGAGAGCGGCTGACCGGCGGGTGAGAGGACCGTCAGGTGAGAGTTGCCGAACTCCACCACCCAGGTGCTGCCGTTCGTGTCGGTTGCGACCGCAATGGGGTAGTCCAGACCGCCGGCCGTGTAGCCCGCCGCACCCGAGAGCGGCTGGCCGCCGGGATCGAGTTCGGTGATGCTGCCCAGGGGAGCGCTGCTGTTCTCCCGGTTCGCGACCCAGACGTTGTCCGAGGCGTCGATCGCGAGACCGTAGGAATCGTTCAGGCCGTAACCGCGGATGCCGTCCGGCGTCAGCGCCTCGCCCGCCGGGGAGAACTTCGAGATCACGCCAAAGAAGCTGGCGACCCAGACATCGCCGGCGGAGTCGACCGCGACCGCCGTCGGACCGTTCATGCCGCCGCCGGTGTGGGTGAGGAAGAGGCTCCAATCGGCCGGCGCGGCAGCGAGGGCGGGCGAGTAGGCGGAGCTTCCGGTGGCGAGTTGAAACAGGGGTGCGACATGGACGCCCGGGGAGCGGACCAGATCCAGCATGGCGTCGAGGGTATCGGCCGGCACGGAGCCGCTTGCGGCTGGCTGCACCGCGGCAAACACCGCCGCGCACGGGCTATCCGAGGCCGCAGCCACGCAGGTGTGGAGCAGGTTGGCCGCGGTGTGGAGCCGAAGCACGGCTGGAGCGTAGACCGCGGGCGGCGTAGCCGCATTGGCCGCCGAGACCAGAGCCTGCGCGGTGCGGAGGGCGTTGAGCAGACCGGCGGCGTTGGTGGGGCTCGTTCCGAGCGCCCCGCCCTGCCCCAGAAAGGGCGCCAGCGCCCACGCACCTGCGGCCGTGGTGAGCTCCGAGACCGAAGCGACGGTGGAGGAGTTTACGGCGGAGCAGATGCCCATGGGAGCAAAGAGTGCAATCGCCGGATTGCTGGCGGAGCGCATGCCCACCGAGCCACCCCGTGCCACCAGAAAGAGCTGCGAAGCGGCGGCCGGGCAGGTGTACTGCGCCGGAACGGTGAATCTGCCCGCCGCATCTGTGACCACGGCGGAGGAGAGCAGAGCAGCGGCGCCGGACCGGTTGCCGCCCGAGCCGGCGGCGTACACCTGAACCAGAGCTCCGGCAACCGGCAGTGTGCCGGCCAGCACGGAGCCCGAAAACGCGCTTCCGGCAAAGCCCGCGGGAGGGGTCGGGGTGGGGGTCGGGATAGGGGTGGGGGAGACGGGAGCCGGCGCCACGGGATCGTTCGCCACGCTGCGCCCGGCCCCGCAGCCCGCGAGCGAGGAAAGCGCCAGCGCCAGCACGCCGAACTGCATGGCCGGCGCATGCCGGATCTTCCAACCGGGGCGCGATCTGGAGGGCGTGGCAACCAGCATAGGATCAGCGGGGACGATACGGCTCGGTGAGCGTCCGGAGGTCGAGCGAGGCCAGGAACTGCCGCACCGCCGCGGTGAGTTGCGCGCGCGCAGCCTCGGGCGGCATGGCTGTATCCAGGGTCTCGGCACGGATCAGGATCGGAATAGGCCGTTGCGGGTCCTGCGTCAGCAGGGAGGCGGCACTGATGCGGCTATAGACCAGGCCCAGATGTCTCCGCCCGGAGGTGTACTCCCCGCAGGCGGTGCCGGTGCAAAGCGTCGTCGCCTCCAGCGACTGGGTCGCGCCATCGTTGAAGAAGGAGGCGGAGAACGCGGACCGGGCATTGCCGGCGGTCGCGGTCGTCATCTGCCCATGCCAGAGGGGATCTTCGCCGCGGGCGGAGTGGCAGATCAGCGTGTCGTGCGATCCGATCACGGGCGAGACGCCGACCGAGACGTGCACCGGGTCACCGGCCGTGCTGTAGTCGGCCCAGTGGAAGAGCAGCGTTCCGCTGTCCAGGGTCTCGTTCCAGGAGCGCACGCGGCGGTAGGTGCCCACCTGCTCGGGAAACTGGCCGGTCTCGCTGTTCGCGGAGGCCGCGGCGGCAGCGGGCCGGTGGCCGAGGGCGTCGGAGAAGCGCAGGAGCCCAAAGACCGACAGAGCCAGGAGCGCGGCAAAGCGCAGCGGCAGCGAGGGTGAGGTTGGACGCGTGCGCTCAGACGGGCTGCGGGCCGTAGCGGGCGGGGCGATCTGCCCTTTCGCGATCTGCCCTTCGCTGGCTGATTCGCCAAGACGGCGAATGCTGCCGATCAGAAGCAGCGTCGCCAGGAGAAACAGGCAGGCCCCGATGACGTAGTCGGCCACCTCGCCATGCCGTTGCAGCCGTGGCAGGTGCAGGGCCACGATGTAGTACACCACCAGCAGGCAGAGCCGGACGAAGTTGAAGACATACCCCAGCAGGACCGCAGCGGCTACGATGGCGGCGTGCGCGTACCAGCGAAACCGGTAAAGATAGCCAGCGACGAGGGCGATGAAACCCATGGTGACGGCGCCGCGAATCCCGTTGCAGCCGGGTGCGATAAACATGCCGAAGTCCGGCGTAAACATCAGACGCATCTGGTCCGGCGTCAGCGGCTGCCCCAGCGCGTGGGCGAAGCCCCGGGCCACGTGGGCGGAGACGCGCTGCAGCGGCAGATCGACAAGGACGTTGAAGACGTGGGGGATGGGATTGACGAACCAGAGCAGCACCAGAGGAAACACCGAGGCGCGCAGCAGGGGAACGCCGCCAAGCAGCAGCACGACGCCCGTGGCGTAGCAGACCGCCACCAGCGAGTGCGGGGGCAGGTACACCGCCCACTGCGGCGACACCACAAACACCAGCACGGCCTGCTGGCGCACCAGCACAGCGGCCGAGGTGAGCAGAAGCACCACCAGACCCCACCACGTGCCGCGAAACTCCCACCCGAGCGAACGCCAGGCACGCAGGATGAGCAGCAGGCTGGCGACCGGGATGAGCATGCCGATCGACTTCAGACCATCGGTGGTCCAGAGCGCCCACAGGAACAGGGCGACCGGCCAGATGGAGAAGACACCCGCGATCGCGAGCAGCACAGCGGTCGCGACCCGCAGCGTGCGGAGGTTCGTTCCGTCTCGCAGGGCGAGTACGGGAAACGATTTCGCTGGAGCGCTCGAAGACATAGTGCCGGCCGGGCGGGAAACGCCGCCCGGAGACCAGATCCGAAGGTTTATTTGAGGAGCTTGCGAGACTTCATGCGGCGGCGCGTCGAGGCGAAGAGCGCTCCCGCGGAGCCGACGACCGCCAGAATGGCGGTGGGGTTTTCCGGAGAGTTCACGCAGCCACCGGGATTGACCTGCGCGTGCAGCGGACCGGCGACAGCAAGGAGCAGAGCGAGGGAGAGAAGGGAAAGCGCGGACTTCTTCATAAAGGGTCCTCACAACGGACGCTACCGGGCAAAACGGCCGATGTCAACAAAAAGTGCTTGATCCCGGAGAGCTCGATCCAGGAGAGCCAGGTGGATCAGGACCGTGCGCACCCTGGAACGCTGACTCCGCGCGCGGAAGATCTTCTTCCGCGCGCGAAGCCGGAGTCCGGGGAGCTGCCTAGTGGCCGGCCTGGAGGAAAGAAGAAAGCTTCCCGGCCTGCTCGCGATGCAGCTGCACGCAATCCGAGATGCTGTCGAGCGCCTTGGCCAGGGTTCGCTCGGACGCGTTGACCGGGTGGGCGGCAAAGAAGGAGGCGACCTCCGCATGCTTGCTCTCGCTGCAGAAGCTGCCGGCCGCGGCGACGATGCGAGCTCCGGAGAACGGGGTGAGCTGCGTCTTCACCCGGTCCCAGTGCTCGTTCATGTACTTCCAGGTCTCCTCCCGGGTCTCCGGACGGCGCAGCATGAGGCCGATCAGGGCACCGCTGTCCTGGTTGCGCACGCTGCCGGAGGTCGCATAATCGAGCGTTCGCTTCACCAGCGCCGGGTCGGTGAAGCGGCCGAGCGAGAACAGCTCCTGGTGCTTGAGAACCGGATCGCTCTCGGTCTGGCTCAGCTTCAGCAGGCGGTCGTAGAGGTTGGCGTCGCCGTGTGCGGCTGCCACCAGAATGGCCGCATCGGTCAGCGCGGGATCCTCCTTCTTGTTTCCGAACAGCGCCCCGTTGCTGATCGTGCGCGCACTCCGGATGGCGGCGGGGTCGCCGGCATCGCCCAGCAGTGCGAACAACTCCGCCCGCCGCTGTGAGACGCGGTAGTCCTCCCCGGCCGCCGGTTTGCCGAGCGCGGCGTATGGCTGCGCAAAGTCCTTCTGGACCAGGGTATCGAGCGCCCTGGTCTGGCCCGGACCTTCGGTCAGGTGGTCGCGCATGGTCTGCAGCGGTTCACGAAAGGACTGAAGCACCGCCGGATCCGGGTCGGCGTGCCAGGCGGCCACCAGGCGCAGGTACTCCCCGACGTCCTGCTTTCCGGCAACCGTCATGGCCCAGGTATCGCCGGCGAAGGCGATGCGCTCGGGTGGGCTCAGGGCAGACTCGGCCCGGGGAATGAGATCGTCGGTCTGCTTCGCGGTGTACTCCGTGCGGTAGTACCCCTTGCTCGCTGCGTTGGCGAACAGCGGCTGGCTGGCGGGTGGCGCGGGCAGGGATCCTTCGCCGGGCTTCAGAAGGTGGCAGGTCCTGGGGTCGAAACAGACGGGAATCGTCCAGGTCTGCCCGGAGCCGGCGGCGGAGTCTCCCCCGGCTGCGGGCCGCAGATAGAAACGGCTCTGCTCCACCGGCAGTTTGCCCCCGGCGACGGCGCCCAGCTTCAGCAGCGGAACGCCCGGTTCGACGATGAAGCTCTTCATGATCACGTCCACCGGCTGGTGCGAGGCCGCAGTCTGCGCGTTCCAAAAGTCCTCCGCCGTGGCGTTCGCGTACAGGTGAGCTTCGAGGTAGTTGTGCACGCCCTTCTGAAAGACCTCGGGACCGATGAAGTGCTCCACCATGCCCAGCACCGCGCCGCCCTTGCCGTAGGAGATGCCGTCGAACATCTCGTTAATCTCGGCCGGCGTGTTGGCGGTCGCGCGGATGGGATGCGTGGTCTTCTGGGCATCGAGGTTGAGGGTGTTCTGGAGCGAAAGCGCGGTGTCCTCCGGAAAACCCCACTCCGGGTGGAACTCGGCCGAGGCCTTCGCGGACATCCAGGTGGCAAAGCCCTCGTTCAGCCAGATGTTGTTCCACCACTCCATGGTGACCATGTCGCCGAACCACTGGTGCGCCATCTCATGGGCCACCACGGAGACGACGCTCTTCTTTGCCGGCACCGGCGCCGTCTTCTCATCGACCAGAAGATCGGTCTCGCGGTAGGTGATGCAGCCGAAGTTTTCCATCGCGCCCGCCTCGAAGTCCGGCAGCGCGATCATGTCCAGCTTCGGCATGGGGTACTTGATGCCGAAGTAGGTGTCGTAGAAGTGCAGGATGTGTTCGGCGGAGGTGACGGCAAGATGCGTCAACTGCACCTTGTCGGGAGTGGCGCAGCCGCGGATGGGAACGCCGTCGGAGGAGCCGGAGGTGCACTCGAAATCGCCCACAAGAAAGGCAACCAGGTAGGTGGACATCTCGGGCGTGCGCGCAAAGGTCAGGTTGTGCTTGCCGGGGCCGGCTGGCTTGTCGGAGGTCTGGTTGGTGTTCGAGATCACGGTATCGCCGCTGTCGACCGTAAGCGCGATGTCGAACGTGGCCTTCATGGCCGGCTCGTCGAACGAGGGAAAGGCGCGCCGGGCATCGGTCGATTCGAACTGGGTGACCGCGTAGTTGCGACGCTTGGTCTTGGAAAGATAGAAGCCGCGCAGCTTGCTATTCAGGATGCCGGTGTAGCGGATGTGCAGCGCAACGGGGCCGGCGGGGATCTCCGCGGGAAAGGTAAACGTGGCCTGCTGCTTATCCGGGTCGAGCGACACCTCGGCGGTCTGCGGGTTGCCGCCGTTCAGGTTGGGCGAGGCACCCGTCACCGTGTCGAACTGGATGTCGGCCGCGTTCAGCGTGACGGTCTTGCTGGCCTGGTCGAGCGAGAGATCGATCGTCTCCTGGCCGGCAAAGGTCGCGGCCTGGAGGTCCGGGGTCAGGTGGAGATCGTAGTGGTGCGGGTGCGCATCTGTGGGAAGGCGCTGCGCCTGTGCGACGGAAGCCCCAAGCGCGAGTACGGGGAGGATGGCGAGGGAGCAAAGACGCGGCAGACCTGACAGATGCATCTCCTCACCATACATTCAGAGAAGCAGCCGACGCCAAGCGAACTTTCAGGCGCGCTCGCCGATGCGGGCGAAGATGGCATCGAGGTCCACAAAGAGCTCGGTTCCGGGCACTTCGAGGCGTCTGGCGGCGACCCACTCCGGCCCGGTGCACATGCGGCCGCTCCGGGTCTGGGGATCGACGATCCAAAGGCACGGGCCCCCTTGCGGAGATATTCGTCGGCTCGCTGCTGCGTGCCGCAATAGGTGTCACCGGGCGAGAGAATCTCGATCACAAGCAGCGGCGGATCGACGAGCACGTCGGGCTGCGGTCCGGGACGGAGAACGACGAGGTCGGGAACCCGGACGCGATCGGGAGAGACCTGAACCCTTTGCTCCATGCTGCTGACAATCTGCCAGAGAGCTTCATGGTTTACGAACCAACCCGCCAGCAGGGCCTGCATCCGTGCGTGCTCCCATTTGCCGACCTCCCGCTCCCGCAGTTCGCCATCCACGTACTCGCGGTCGGGATGGTAGGTGGTGTCGAGGTACTCCGCGATGGGAAGAGTGGTTGCGCTGGCCATGGCAGACATCCTATGACGCTCAGACGGCCGGGATGCCCGAGGCCACGGGTGGGTTTGCAAGCGAGGCGGCGCGTTGGGAGTGGCCGGTGATCTCGGAGGCGCGGGCTTCGGCATAGGCAGCAGCGCCGAGCAGGGCGCAGGTGTCGTCGAGGATGACGCGCACGGGTGTCGCCTGGAGCAGCGGGGACAGGCGGCCCTTGTCGAAGAACGCTTCGAGAAACGGTCCGGACTGCAGCGTTTTGAGGATCTTGGGAGCGATGCCGCCGCCCAGGTAGAGACCCCCGGTGGCGAGCACCTTGAGAGCGAGATTGCCGGCCTCGGCCCCGTAGGCGGCCGAGAAGATCCGCATGGCCTCATGCGCGATGGGGCTCGATCCATCTTCGGCCGTGGTGCCCAGGACGGCGTTCGGGTCCTCGTTGGCGAGGCGCTCGCGCAGCCACTCGGGCTCTTCCATGCCCTGGTCGTCGCGCAGAAACGCGTACACGTTCTTGATGCCGAGGCCGGAGACGACGCGCTCAAAGGAGACGCGGCCGTTGAGGGTTCGACGCAGGTACTGCAGGAGGGCGATGTCCTGATCGGTGCGCGGAGCGAAGTCGCAGTGGCCGCCCTCGGAGGGGATCGGCACGTGCGTGTGACCGTTCCAGATCAGCAGGCACTCGCCCAGGCCGGTGCCGGCGGCGATCAGACCGCGGTGGCCGAGCGCGGTGGGGTCCCCGGGGTGCAGGGTGGCAATCCGGTCGGGCGCGAGCTCGGGGATGCCGTAGCCGTTCGCTTCCAGATCGTTGATCAGAAAGATGTGCTCGATGGCGAGGGAGCGGGCGAGCTCCCGCGCATCCAGCGTCCACGGCAGGTTCGTCAGCTTCAGCCGGCCGTTGCGCACAGGACCAGGGCAGCCGAAGCAGGCAGCCACGATCTCCTCGGGAGGAGCTCCGGACGTTGGGGCAGGTCCGTTCGATGAGGCGACTCCGACCTTGTTGCTGGTGGCGACGGCGGCCGAAGAGGCGGTCCGCGATCCGGCGGAGGCTCCGGCAGAGGGAGCCGGCGCAGCCTTCCCATCGGGGGAGCCAACAGCGAGAAAGGCCTTGACCACGTCGTCCAGGCAGGCGAAGTCTCCGGCGGGAAACTTCTGGTCGCGGACCGGACGCAGACGTCCGCCCTCAAAGTCATAGAGGGCCAGGTGGACCTTTGTGCCGCCAACATCGCCTGCAAGAATCATGCCGCCTAGAGCTCCAGGGTTCCCCTCTGGCTTGGTCCGTCGGGGGTGGGGATGGACTGATCCGCTGAGGGTAGCTCTGCGGCGGCGGCCTTGTCGAGCAGCAGAAGGAGCTGGCCGCTGGCCGGCCGGATCAGCTGCGAGGGCAGCCGCTCGGGATCGCGCGGACCGGTGAAGACCTCGCCAAGAACCTTGGACTTCGCCTCGCCTTCGATGAGGAAGACCACATCGCGGCCCTGATTGATGACGGGCGAGGTCAGCGTGATGCGCCAGGTGTCTTTCTGAGGGACATGGTTGGCGACGGTCAGCCGGCCGAGCTCATGAATCGCTTCCGTGTGGGGAAAGAGCGAAGCGGTGTGGCCATCCGGACCCATGCCGAGCAGGACGAGGTCAAAGGCAGGCACCTCCGCGCCTTCAAGCCGCAGGGTGTTGCGCAGAACGCTCTCGTAGCGGGAGGCCGCCTCCTCGGGCGGCAGCTCGCCTTCCATGCGGAAGACGTTTGCCTCGGGCAGCGGCACCTTGGAGAGCATCTGCTCGGTGGTCATGCGGAAGTTGGACTCCGGGTCAGAGGGTGGCACCGCACGTTCATCCACCCAGAACAGCTGGAGCTTGTTCCACGGCATGGCCGCCAGGAACGGCTCGCCGGGGCTGGCCAGCAGGGCAAACATGGCCTTGGGAGTGGACCCGCCGGAGACCGCGATACGCGCGGTGCCGCGGCTCGCAACGGCCGCCTGCGCGTCCTGGAGAAAGCGATGGGCGGCCGCGAGGGCGACCGCCTCCGGTGTGCTGAAGACGTCGTAGGTGACGGTGAGCGGACGCGACATGGTTTAGAGGCTCGCCCAGGTTCGGCCGTCGCGCTCCAGCAGATCGCAGGCGGCCTCCGGGCCCCAGGAGCCGGCGGCGTAGTTCGGGAACGGCATCGGCGGAAGCTGCTTCCAGGCCTCGAGGATCGGCGTAAACAGTGCCCAGGTCGCCTCGACGCCCTCGCGCTCGGCAAACAGCGTTCCGTCACCCAGCATGGCGTCGAGCAGAAGCCGCTCGTAGCCGTTTGCGGACGATTTGCCGAAGGCCGAAGCGTAGGAAAAGTCCATGTTCACCTGCGCGACGTTGGTGGTCGGTCCGGGCACCTTGGCGCCGAAGCGCAGGGCGATGCCCTCGTCCGGCTGAATGCGCATGGAGATCACGTTGGGCTCGATGCGGTCCTCGGAGCTGTTGCTCTTGAACAGGTGCAGTGGCGGTTGCTTGAAGACCACCGTCACCTCCGTCACGCGCTTGGCCAGCCGCTTGCCGGCGCGCAGGTAGAAGGGCACACCCGCCCATCGCCAGTTTTCAATCTCGAGCCGCATGGCAGCGAAGGTCTCGGTCTGCGAATCTTTCGCGACGCGGTCCTCCTCGCGGTACCCGGCCACCGGCTTGCCGTCGACCGTCCCGGGACCGTACTGTCCACGCACGGTATCTTCCACGCCGATCGGCTCGATCGCGCGCCAGACCTTCAGCTTTTCGGTGCGGACGGCATCGGCGGCGAAGGAGTCGGGCGGCTCCATGGCGACGAAGGAGAGCACCTCCATGACGTGGTTCTGCAGCACGTCGCGGGTGAGCCCGGCGGACTCATAGAACGGCCCGCGGCCCTCGATGCCGATCGACTCGGCCGCCGTGATCTCGACGTGATCGATGTAGTTGCGGTTCCACACCGGTTCAAAGATGCCGTTGCCAAAGCGGAAGACCAGGATGTTCTGAACCGTCTCCTTGCCCAGATAGTGATCGATCCGAAATATCTGATCTTCGGAGAGGACGGCGTTGACCTCGGCGTTGAGCTTTTTCGCTGAATCGAGATCGGTGCCAAAGGGCTTTTCGATGATGACGCGCACCCAGGAGCTTTGCCCTGGGGCGGCTTCGGCCATGCCGTGCTTGCCGAGCCGCTGGATGATGTCGGCGAAGTACTCGGGCGCGACCGCGAGGTAAAAGAGCCGGTTGCCCCGGGTGCCGAGCTCGCCGTCCAGATCGGCCAGAAACTTCTTCAGCCGGTCGAAGCCCTCGTCGTTGTCGAAGTCGGTCGCAAAGTAACGGATGCGATCCACAAACGGCTGCAGCTTGGGGTCGTTCTCCTCGACGCCGCCACCCTTCAGAATGCCGTCGCGCATATCCGGCGCAAAGGTGGCGGAAAGATCGCGGCGGGCGACGCCGACGACGGCAAAGTCCTTCGGCAGAAGGCCGGACTGATCCAGGTGATAGAGCGCGGGCAGCAGCTTGCGCTTGGTCAGGTCGCCCGAAGCGCCGAAGATGACGACCTGGCAGGGGTCGGGGGTGCGCTCGGTCTGCTGCGGCGCAACTCCGGCCGCAGGCGATACGTTCACTTCCTGTGTGGTCGTGGGCATGGGCACGTTCTCTTCTTTGTCCTTTTAGGCTTTCTTGACGGCGTGGCCGCCGAACTCGTTGCGCATCACGGCGAGCATGCGGTCGGTGAAGTTGTTTTCCTCGCGCGATCGCAGCCGGCGGATCAGCGACTCGGTAATGACCGGCGCGGAGACGTTCAGGTCGATCGCCTCGAAGACAGTCCACCGGCCCTCGCCGGAGTCGGTCACGTAGGCCTCGAGGCCGTCAAGCTGCGGGTTCTTGGCGAGCGCGTCGGCGGTCAGGTCCAGCAGCCAGGAGCGCACCACCGAGCCGTAGCGCCAGATCTGTGAGATCTGCTCGAGATCAAGATGCATCGGCTCCTTGGCCTTCATGATCGAGAAGCCCTCGGCGTAGGCCTGCATGAGGCCGTACTCGATACCGTTGTGCACCATCTTTACGAAGTGGCCGGCACCGGACGGGCCGACGTGGCCCCAGCCCTTATCGGGCGCGGGCGCGAGCGCCTCAAAGATCGGCTTCAGCCGGTCGACGGGCGCATCATCGCCTCCGATCATCATGGAGTAGCCCTCCTTCAGGCCCCAGATGCCGCCGGAGGTCCCGCAGTCCACGAACTCGAAGCCTTCTTGCTTGCAGGCCTCATGGCGACGCTGCGAGTCCTTGTAGTTCGAGTTGCCGCCATCGATAAAGGTGTCGCCCTGCTGCATCATCGGTTCGAGCTTGGCGATGGTCTCATCGACCGGCGCGCCCGCAGGCACCATCAGCCAGATCGCGCGGGGTGCCTGAAGCTTCTTGACCAGGTCATCGAGCGAGTTCACACCGACGTTGCCCGTCTGCGAGAGTTTGGCGGTGGTCTCCTGGTTGAAGTCGAAGCCAACGACCTTGTGGCCGGCAAGACGCAGCCGCTCGGCCATGTTGAAGCCCATCTTGCCGAGTCCGATGATTCCAAGTTCCATGGCGGTAGATCCTTTCCGGTTCCTAGACTGTGATGCCAAGCTCGCCGAGCGCGGTGCGGAGCTGCGCGGGCGACTCGAAGCGGATGGCCTGCATGCCCAGCCTAACAGCGGCATCGCAGTTCGCCTGCTTGTCGTCGATGAAAAGCGCGCTCTCCGCGGGCAGGCCGGAGATGTCGATCGCGGCCTGGTAGATGCCCGGCGCCGGCTTCATCTCGTGGACGTAGCCAGAGCAGATGAGGTACGAAAAATAGTGGCGCAGACCGAAGACATCCATGCGGTAGGCGTTCAGCTCGCGCGACTCGTTGTTCAGTGTGGCCAGCCGGTACAGGCCCTTGCCTGCGAGCTCGTCGAGGAGGTCGAAGCATTCTTCGTGAAGAACGCTGCTCTGCCCGCAGACAAGCGGCCACAGCTGCTCATAGGTGAGGCCGAGCTGCGGGTTGGGGCCGATCACGGTGCGCTCGAAGAAATCGCGGGCGGAGATCAGGCCGCGCTCCCAGAAAAAATTCTCCCGCTCGTGCGCAATCTCGTAGGCAGAGAGATCGACTCCCAGCGGCCCAAGCACCTCGGACCGCTGATCGTGATCCCAACCATTCGAGAGAACGACGCCACCGAGATCCCAGAAGAGAGTCTTGACGCCCGGGACGGCGGCGAGGGGAGCGGTGGCGCTCATCGGGATGCCGCCCCGGCGGAGCCTGCCAACGCGGCGGTGGTGTCTTCCTCTTCGGGGAAGTCAGCGCCGAGCGTGGTCGACTGCCACCGGTCGAGCTCCTCCTGCCACTGCGCGAGATGCCCCCGGAAGCGGTGGAGGGCAGGTGCGCCCAGCAGCAGATGTCGTGGCGGCTGAGGATCAGCTACGGCCTGGATGATGGCAGCGGCCGCGCGCGCGGGATCGCCCTTCTGCTTGCCATCCTGGGTGCGGAAGTACTCACGCGCCTTGCCGGCGGTGGCGTCATAGCTGGCGATCCGTCGAGCAGCCTCCTTGCCGGAGCGGCCCAGGAAATCGGTGCGAAACGGGCCAGGCTCCACCAGCATGACGTGGATGCCGAGCGGCGCGAGCTCCGCGGCCAGCGCTTCGGAGAGACCTTCGACGGCGAACTTGGTAGCGTTATAGAAACCCCAGCCCGCGGTTCCGATGAGCCCGCCGATAGACGAAAGATTCACAATGGTGCCGAAGCCCTGGCGGCGCATCTGCGGCAGGGCGGCGCGCGTGACGCGCAGCAGGCCGAAGAGGTTGACCTCGAAGACCGGCATAAACTCTGCCTCGGTCGCCTCTTCAATGGCTCCCGCGAGGCCATAGCCGGCGTTGTTGACCAGAACATCGATGCGGCCAAACTGGGCCATGGTCTCGGAAAGGGCGGCCTCGACCTGCGCCCCGTCAGTGACGTCGAGCGCCAGCGCCAGGGCCCGGCCAGGGTACTTCGAGGCGAGATCCCCAACCTGTTCCGGTTGGCGCGCGGTCGCGGCGACGCGTTCCCCGGAGGCCAGCAGCTGCTCGGCAAGATGGCGGCCAAACCCGGAGGAGGCGCCGGTGATGAACCAAACTTTATCCTGCTGAGGCGCGTTGGAGGAGGTAGACATGCACCGTTTGATTCTTCCGGGCCGAAAGAGGGTGCAGCCTTGCTCCGCGGCGGTTTAGGGGCGGTGTTCGGTCACGCCGTCGTCTCCGGCGATCAGGGCGAGCGTGGCCATGTGGAGAAAGAGGCCGTGCTCGACGACGCCGACGATCGACCGGATCGCGGCGGCAGTGCCAGCCGGGTCCGGGATTGCGCCACAGTGGCAGTCGAGGATGACGTTGCCCTCGTCGGTGATCCATGGACCGGCGACATCGCGGGCGGGGCGGAGCGTGGGCCGGAGACCAAGAGCGGCAAGCCTTCGCTCCGCCAGCGGCAGCGCCAGGGGAATGACCTCGACCGGCAAGGGAAACCGGCCGAGCTCCGGGACCAGCTTGGAAGAGTCCGCTACCACGATGAACTGCTTTGCTGCCGAAGCAACGATCTTTTCGCGCAGGTGCGCGCCACCACCGCCCTTGATCAGGGCCAGGCCGGGACCAACCTCATCGGCTCCGTCGACGTTCAGGTCGAGCTCCGGTGTGCGGTTGAAGTCCGTCATGGGAATGCCGAGCTCGCGGGCGAGCCTGTCGGAGGCGTCCGAGGTTGCAATGCAGCGAATGCGCAGACCGCCCGCGGCAACCCGCTTGCCCAGCTCGCGAATAAACAGGGTGGCCGTCGAGCCGGTGCCCAGGCCGACTGCCATGCCATCCTGAACGAACTCGACCGCACGTTTGGCGGCCAGGAGCTTGGCTTCATCCTGCGTCATGAGGGCTGGTCCTTCTTGTCCGCCTCATCCGCCTCGTCCGCGAGCGGGTCGGGAGGCAGCGAGTCCTCGTACTGCGCGGAGACGGAGGAGTTCGGATTGCGGCCACGCGGTGAATGGCGGTCCTCGTCGTCCAGCATCCGATCGTCGATCCAGTCATTGCGCATGGAAGGCTCGGCGGAGGGCGGGGAGCCCGCCCTCTCGCGATGAGGGTCTACTTCTTCACCAACTTCTTTGCCTGTTCGACCACGTTGCCGACGTTGAAGCCAAACTTGTCCAGCACCACCGGTCCTGGAGCGGAGGCGCCGAAGCGGTCGACCCCGATCACGCCGCCGCCTGTGCCGACATACTTCCACCAGCCGAGTGAGGCTCCGGCCTCGATGGCGAGCTTGGGGGTTCCGACCGGCAGCAACTCATCCTTGTAGGCCTGCTCCTGCTCGTCGAAGATCTTGACGCTCGGCATGGAGACGACCGTCGCCGCGATGCCATCTTTTTTGAGCGCTTCGGCCGACTCGAGCGCAAGCGCGACCTCGGAGCCGGTTGCGATCAGAATGATGTCCTTGCCGGAGCTGTCGAGCGCGTAGCCGCCGCGGCGCGCACCTTCGGCGATGTTGTATTTTTGCGGGTCCAGCACGGGCAGGTCCTGGCGGGAGAGCGCCATGAAGCTGGCCGACCGGCGCTCCACCGCGAGCCGCCAGCAGGCAGCCGTCTCGTTGGCGTCGGCGGGTCGAAAATCGGTGAGCTGCGGAATGACGCGCAGCGCCCACAGGTGCTCGACCGGCTGGTGGGTGGGGCCATCCGCGCCCAGGCCGATGGAGTCATGGGTGAAGATGTAGAGCGAGTGCGAGCTCTGCAGCGCGCCCATGCGGATGGCGGAACGGCAGTAGTCCGAAAAGGTGAAGAAGGTGGAGCCGAAGGGCAGCAGACCGCCATGCGCGGCGATGCCGTTGACCGCGGCCATCATGCCGAACTCGCGCACGCCGAAGAACACGTTGCGACCCTTGGGATTCTGGTGGAAGTTGCCGGAGTCCTTGAAGATGGTCTTGGTCGAGCTCGTCAGATCGGCCGCGCCGCCGAACAGCTCTGGCAGCACCGCGCCCAGCGCATTCAGCACCGTATTGCCGGCGTTGCGCGTGGCAATGGGTTTGGCGTCGGGCCCGCCCGGGAAGGACGGCAGCGCCTTTTCCCAGCCGTCGGGCAGCTTCATCTCCGTACACCGGGTGTACTGCGCGGCAAGCTCGGGGTTCTCCTCTTTGTAGCTCTCAAAGCGGGTCTGCCACTGCTCCTGCGCCTCCTTGCCCTTGGGAACGGCCTGCCGCCAGTTGGCCAGCGCCTCCTCGGGGATGTAGAAGCTCTGGTCTTCGGGAAATCCGAAGAACTTCTTGGTCGCCCTGGTCGCTTCCGCGCCGAGTGCCTCGCCATGCACGCCCTTCGTTCCGGCTTTGGGCGAGCCGTAGCCGATCACGGTGCGAACGCGGATGAGCGTGGGTTTGGTGCGCTCCATCTTTGCGGCCTCGATTGCCTGGTTCAGCTCCTCGAGGTCGTTGCCGTCCGAGACGAACAGCACATGCCAGTCGTAGGCCTTGAAGCGCTCGGAGACATCTTCGGTGAAGCTCAGATCGGTTGGTCCGTCCAGCGAGATCAGGTTGTCGTCATAGAAGACGATCAGCTTGTTCAACTGCAGGGTTCCCGCCAGCGAGCAGGACTCGTGCGAGATGCCCTCCATCAGGTCGCCGTCGCCGCAGATCACGTAGGTGTAGTGATCGACGATCTTCGACTCACCCGTGTTGTAGACCGCGCTGAGGTGCTTTTCGGCGATTGCCAGGCCGACGGCCTCGGCCAGCCCCTGCCCCAGCGGACCGGTCGTGACCTCGACCCCGGGAGTTTCGCCGTACTCCGGGTGACCAGGGGTGTGCGATCCCCACTCACGAAACTGCTTCAGCTGATCGAGCGGAAGATCATACCCGGCCAGGTGCAGCACGCCATACTGCAGCGCCGAGGCGTGGCCGTTCGACAGCACAAAGCGGTCCCGATCCGACCACAGCGGATCGTGCGGGTTGTACTTCATGAACTTGTGAAACAGCAGATATGCGATGGGCGCGCAGCCCAGGGGCGCGCCGGGATGCCCGTTCTTGGCCTTTTCCACCTGGTCGACGGCCAGAAGGCGCAGCGTGTCGATGGAGATCTGGTCGAGCTTCTGCTGCGTGGCGTCGGCGGTCTCTGTGTCGCTCATTTCACATCCTTCTCGGGGGTTTGGCACGGGACGTCCGCGGGCAGGAGCTGCGTGCGCTGCGGACACGGACGCTTCACCGTGGTTCGCCTACCAGTGTACAGGCGGCCTTCCGCCGTGGCGCAACGCGCTAATCGTTCACGGCTGGCCCTCGCTGCTGCATCTTGACTTCGAAGTTGCGGCCCAGCCACTGCTGCCCCTCTGGTTTTCCGGGCCATCGCAGCGTCAGCTCGATCTCGCCAGTCCCTTCCGGGCGCGTGGAAATGTCGGCAAACCATCCGGCGAAACCAGCGGCTCGCGAAGCGATGGTGGCCTGTGTCGACCATCCGTCGGTGGTGTAGAGCACCTCGAACTCCTCGAGGTCGACGACCCGGAGGGTAAGGCCGGCGACGATGGTGCTGACTGGCCGGCTGAGCTGAAAGATCTCGATCGTGCTCTGGAAGCTGCGCTCTTTCCTGGGTGTGCTGTAGCGCTCCTTGACAAGGGGAATGCAATCGAAGACCCTTCCGTCGCTGATCGATCGCAGCAGCTTGATGTACTCCGCATGCGCCCAGACCAGCGGCTGCGCCGAGCCGGCTGACTTGCCGAAGTACATACCCTCGGAGGGAAGATCCGCGTGATCCCACACCTGTTCGGGCAGCATGGCACCCGAGGATCCGCACTGCTCCATCGTCTTCACCAGATGGTCGGTCGGCAGGCCCGCGGCGAGGTTGTAGTGGGCTCGCTCGCCCGAGAGCAGTGGCCAGCATCGGCCCTGGCCCCAACCCTCGTACGGTCCGCCATCCTTTCGTTGGCCGTAGCCGTCATGGTTGTAGCGTCGCCAGACGGTGCCGCTCGGTGTGTCGATCTTGAGTACGGCATCGACCACCTTCAGCGAATCGACGATCAGGGGGTCGTCGGCACGGCGAATGCCGTAGCGCACCAGTTCAAGAAATCCCGCATCGATGATCTCGCGCGCTTCGAAGTCAGCCTTCTCATCGGGTGCGCGGTTGGCAATGTGGATGTAGCCCTCCGGAACGCTGGCATCGTAGAACGGCTGCCCAGCGGCTGGTGGCCGGATGCGCAGGTAGTGCCGTTTGATCTCCGGCACCAGCACGCCTTCGGTGGTCGTAGTCCACTCGTCGAGGTTCGCTTCGATCCAGTCGGCATAGGTTTCAAAGTAGCTGGCGAGCTCCTCCACATGTTGGTCACGCACGATATCTGCTGCGCAGACCAGGGCGGTAATCACGGACGCGAGGGTCGAAGGCGAGTATCCCGCGTTCTCCTCCCAACGCTCCTGCTGGGTGACCGGGGCGTACCGCACAAGGAAGCCGGCGGCCCGCTCCACAAACGGCATCACGTCGAACCCGCCCAGCGCATCGGCCTTCCACAGCCGCCACGCGAGCATGATGGGAAAGGCGACCTCATCCAGCTGAATGCCGCTCCAGTAGGTGGTTCCGTCGATCCAGAAGTTCTGCGCGAAGCTGCCGTCCTTGTGCTGGGTGCAGGCGAGATAGATCAGCGCGCGCAGTGCCGTCTCCGCGCGGCCACAGGCGATCATCGCGGTGGCGGACTGCACCATGTCGCGCGTCCACACCAGGTGGTATCCGCCCAGGTCGTCGTCGGACTTCGAGGCTCCCCAGGGAATCGAGGCGGACGCGATAAAGGCACCCGAGTAGGTCTTGTCCTCATGCGTCAGAATGACGTTCTGGCTGATGCGGGCGGTGCGGCCTCCATCACAGGAGGACTTGCACAGACTCTCGGGAAGCGCCGTTCGCCGCCACTGCACCAAAAAACGGTCCAAGTGGTCAGCAAACGGCATGGCAAGCGTCTGCATCACGTTCGAGATGGCGGCGTGATGGCCGGTGCCGAGCGCGATGCCGATCGTAAATGAGCGATGCTCTCCGCAGGGAATCTCGCCCATGATGGCAATGTTGCCGTCGAGCGCCTGGCCAAACTGCCAGTCCATCTTCATATTCTTCGCAAGGTCCTGGTAGCCGTCGCTTGCTCCCACATAGCCGCAGGAGGATCGCGTAAATCCGCAGTCCGCGGCCATCGCCAGCGAGGAGCCGCCCTTCCACGCCAGAAGGCAGCGCTTGCCCGCCACGTCGACCGACCGCGCCGAGTTGCCCGCGCCGCCGCCGTTGATGTGCGGCGACAGCAGCGCATAGCACTTCAGCCGGGAGACGACCTCCTCGTCGCCCGTGATCTCCACGTGCATCAGCACCACGGGATGATGCGGGTTGCTGATGAACTGCTTGGTGACGGTGTAGCGGCCGTCGGGCGCGTGAGCGGAGACGCGCACGGCCAGCGCCTCGGGATCGATGTACTGGAAGTCGTACTCGAAGTCGCGCTTTTCTTCATGAAAGAAGGTCTCACCGTCCGTGAACAGCAGCTCCATGTCACGGGTCTGCGGACGGTCAATCGTCGGCCAGTAGAGCTCATTCAATGTGCCGTGCGAGATGGTAAACCACACCCGGCTGGCGGCGGAGTACGCGGTTCCGACGGCATCCTTGCGGCTGGAGGTCCATCGGGGTTCGAGGCCGGGCGCTCCGAAGGCAGGTCCCTGGTCGTCCAGCCAACGGTAGGTTTCAGTGTTCGGGTCCAGAGTCGGCGTCATCTGAAACGATTAGAGTGCTTCCGGGCCGCAAATGGTACTTCGACCTCCGAGATGTCTTTCTGCGGCGCGCGCGGACCAGGGGGGAGGCTGCATCGCGCGCCCGGCCACACGCATCTGACCGCATGGAACCGATCGCGGTGGCTGTCCATGAGGGATTTTGCCGCCCCCACTCTCACCCAGGAGACCTCCATCATGCCCTACGAACTTCCGCCACTGCCCTACGACTACAACGCTCTCGAGCCGTTCATCGATGAACAGACGATGAAGCTGCACCACGACAAGCACCACCAGGCGTATGTCACCAACCTGAACGGCGCGCTCGATAAGCACAAGGATCTGTACGATAAGACGCCGGAGCAGCTGCTGGCCGACCTGAACGCCGTGCCCGAAGAGATCCGCACGACCGTGCGCAACAACGGTGGCGGCCACGTGAACCACACCATGTTCTGGCAGATCATGAAGCCGGGCGGCGGCGGCCAGGCCGAGGGTCCGATCTCCGGACAGATTACGAGCGACTTCGGCGACTTCGAGAGCTTCAAGAAGCAGTTCAACGAGCAGACCGCCAAGCAGTTCGGCTCCGGCTGGGGATGGCTTGTGTTCAAGGACGGCAAGCTGGCCATCATCACCACAGCCAACCAGGACAGCCCTATCTCGCAGGGCCTCTATCCCATCCTGGGCAACGACGTCTGGGAGCATGCCTACTACCTGAAGTACCAGAACCGCCGTCCCGAGTACCTGGCCGCTTGGTGGAACACGGTGAACTGGGCCGAGATCGGCAAGCGCTTCGAGAAGGCGCAGAGCTACAAGCACGCCTGATGGAAAGTTGAGAAGGGCCATCCGTGCTCGGATGACCCTTCTTTCCACTTATGCTTCAACCATCTGGTTCCGTCGCGGCCGGCGGTTTGCCTGCAGCACCTTTTTGCGCATGCGCAGGCTCTTGGGCGTGACCTCGACCAGCTCATCGTCGGCGATGAACTCGATCGACTGCTCAAGCGTGAGCTGCTTATAGGGCACCAGGCGCAGCGCATCGTCGGAGCCCGAGGCGCGCATGTTGGTCAACTTCTTTTCGCGCACCGCGTTCACGTCGAGGTCGTTGTCGCGCGAGTGCTCCCCGACCAGCATGCCCTCGTAGACCTCCTCGCCGTCGCCGACAAAGAGCACGCCGCGTTCCTGCACACCGTCGAGTGCGTACGTGGTCGTGACGCCGTTGCGGTCCGAGATCAGGGCGCCGGTGGGCCGCTGCGGAATCTCGCCGGTGTAGGGGATGTACTCGCCCGCGATCGAGTTCATGATGATGGTGCCGCGCGTCTCGGTCAGCATCTCGTTGCGCAGGCCGATCAGACCTCGCGACGGCACTTTGAACTCCATGCGCACGCGGCCGGAGCCGTGGTTTGCCATCTTGATCATCTCGCCCTTGCGCGGCCCCAGCCGCTCAATCACGGTGCCGACGAAGTTCTCGGGGACGTCGATCGTGAGCAGCTCGGAGGGTTCCATCAGCGCGCCGTCGATGCGCTTGGTGACGATCTGCGGACGCGACGCGAGCAGTTCGAAGCCCTCGCGGCGCATCATCTCGATCAGCACGGAGAGCTGCAGCTCACCGCGGCCCAGCACCTTGAAGCTGTCGGGTGAGCCGGTGTCTTCGACCCGGATCGAGACATTGGTCAGCAGCTCCCGCTCCAGCCGCTCCTTGATGTTGCGCGAGGTGACGAACTTGCCCTCGCGGCCGGCAAACGGCGAGTTGTTGACCGAAAAGTTGATGGCGATCGTCGGCTCGTCGATTTTGATCAGCGGCAGCGGCTGCGGGTCGTCGATCGAGGTAAAGGTCTCGCCGATGGTGATGCCCGGAACTCCCGCGATGGCAACGATGTCGCCCAGCGTGGTCTGGTCGATGTCGACCCGCTTCAGGCCGTCGAAGGAAAAGAGCTTGGTGATCTTCACGTTCTGGAGCGATCCATCCGTCTTCGAGACCGCGACCTCCTGCCCGTTGCGGAGCGTGCCGTTGAAGACGCGGCCTATGGCCAGACGGCCCAGGTAGTCCGAGTAGTCGAGGTTGGTGACCAGGATCTGCAGCGGTCCGTCCGGATCGCCGGTCGCGGCCGGAATGGTGCCGACGATCAGCTCAAACAGCGGCTGGAGATCCGTGCCCGGCTTTTGGAGGTCCATGGTCGCGGTGCCGGCCTTGCCGTTGGTGTAGATGATGGGAAACTCAAGCACGCTCTCATCGGCATCAAGGTCAATAAACAGGTCATAGACCTCGTTGACGACCTCCTGCGGGCGCGCGTCCGGACGATCGATCTTGTTGATGACCAGGATCGGCGTCAGCCCGGCTTCGAGCGCCTTCGAGAGCACATAGCGCGTCTGCGGCAGCGGCCCCTCGGAGGCGTCGACCAGAAGCACCACGCCGTCGACCATCTTGAGCGCGCGCTCCACCTCGCCGCCGAAGTCGGCGTGGCCCGGGGTGTCGACGATGTTGATCTTGGCGTCGTGGTAGTGGATCGCGGTGTTCTTCGCCAGGATAGTGATGCCGCGCTCTTTTTCAAGGTCGTTCGAGTCCATGACGCGGTCGGCGACAGCCTCGTTCGAGCGAAACGTTCCGGACTGGCGCAGCATCGCGTCGACCAGCGTGGTCTTGCCATGATCGACGTGCGCGATGATGGCGATGTTGTAGATGGTCTGGGCGTTCGTCGGCTGGCTCACGGCGGGGAGATCCTGTCTTTTGATGGTTGAGGTCGGGTCGCGCGGTGAATCGGCGCGCTGCCCTCAGTCTATCGTACCCACCAGGTTCGCGGCTCAGGGGTGACGACGGGTCGGCCGGGCCACACTCCTCGCCGGGGCGAAATGCAGGGATCTCTCCACTTCGCTGCGTTCCGGTCGAGAGAACAACCGGTGGAAGTTGGTGCAGCCTAGCCCAGGTCCTCCGACCAGTTCTCGAGGTAGTTCTTGAAGTCCGTCATGAACTTGCCGGCGTCCGCGCCATCGATGATGCGGTGATCGAAGCCGAGGCTGAAGCGCTGGATGGATCGCACGGCGATGGTGTCACCGCCGTCCGCGTCGGTGAGCACCACGGCCTCCTTGTTCAGGCCGCCGATGCCCAGGATGGCCGACTGTGGCTGCGCGATGATGGGCGTGCCAAACTGCTCGCCAAAGATGCCGGAGTTGGTCAGGGTGAAGGTGCCACCCGCGACCTCGTCGGGCGCCAGCTTTTTGGCGCGCGCGCGCTCCGCCACGTCGACGATCGACCGCGCGATGCCAAGGAAGTTCTTCTCCTCGGTCTGCTTGATCACGGGGACGATCAGGCCCCACTCGAGCGCGACCGCGATGCCGATGTTGATGTGCTTGTTGTAACGGATGGCCTCGCCCTCAACCGCCGAGTTGACGATGGGGTGCTTGCGCAGGGCGTTCACCGCGGCGCGCGCGATAAAGGGCATGTAGGTCAGCTTCACACCGTTGCGCTGCTCGTACTTCGCCTTTTCCTTCTCGCGCAGACGCACGATGCGGGTCATGTCCACCTTGAAGACGGTGTGAACATGCGCGGAGGTGTGCTTGGATTCGACCATGCGCCGCGCGATGATGGAGCGCATCTTGGACATGGGCACCAGTTCACCCGGCTGCGGAGTCGGCGCGGCGGCAGCTTTCGCGGGCGCGGTGGTCGCAGGCGCGGACTGCGCCTGGGCGTAGGTGGCATGAGTGGCGGCGTCCTTCGGAATCGCGCTCGAGGGCACGGCCGGCGTCGTCTGGCCCTGGAACTCGGCTGCTGGCTGAGCGGCCGAGGCTGCCGGGCGACTGCCACCTGCCTGGGCAGCGCCGGCTTCCATGTGGCCGAGGATGTCGCCCTTGGTGATGCGGCCCGAAGCCCCGGTGCCGGCGACGCCCGCGAGATCGACGTTGTTCTCCTTCGCGATCTTGCGCACGAGCGGCGAGGATCGGACGGGCTCGGCGTTGGTGGCGGGGAGGGACGCCGACTGCGGTGCAGAGGCTGCGACCGAGGGTTTTCCGTCCTGCTGCTTCGCCGGAGCCGCCTGAGGAACCGTGGCCCCGGCCACCGCTCCGGTCGGAGCCGCGGGCTTCTGACCACCGCCGATTACCGCGACCACGGTGTTGACTGTGACCGTCTCACCCTCTTTCACGCGGATCTCGGTGAGCTTGCCGGCCGCCGGCGAGGGGATCTCGGCGTCCACCTTGTCGGTCGAGATCTCGAAGATGGGCTCGTCGCGCTGCACGGCGTCGCCGACCTGCTTCAGCCATTTTGTGAGCGTGCCCTCTGTGATGGATTCGCCCATCTGCGGCATCAGCACATCTGTGCCCGGCTCGGGGGAACCGTTGGAGCTCGCCGCCGCACCCGCATCGCCTGCAGCCGTTGTGCCGTTCTCGACCCCTGGGTTTGCGGCCGGGTTGCCCTGCTGTGTATCCGCGGCGTCAAGCGCCGCCGGAGCGATGGAGTCGTTCGCGGGGTGAGCGGCGGTCTCCGGTTCTCGCGCGGAGGTGCCCGCGCCGTTCGACGAAGCACCGTTTAAGACGGCCCCGTTCGTTCCGGCACTGGCGCTGCTGGCTGCGCCGTTCTCCGAGATGGTGCAGACCACGGTGTTGACGCCGACCGTCGTCCCTTCCTGGATCTTGACCTCCTCGATCTTGCCGGCCGCCGGCGAGGGAATCTCGGCGTCTACTTTGTCGGTTGAGATCTCAAACAGCGGCTCGTCGCGTTCCACGGTATCGCCCGGCTGCTTCAGCCACTTGGTCAGGGTGCCTTCGGTGATGGACTCGCCCATCTGGGGCATAACAACTTCGGTCGGCATGGACTTCCTTCCCGGGTTCGATTGCAATTTCGCTGGCAACAGCCGATTATACGGTGGCGAGGTGAGCGGGCGGGCTGCCCAGCAGCTCGGCCACGGTGCTGAAGGAGAGCATCTGCCGCTGAAACACCCGTCCAAAGCTGCGTGCAACGACGTTGGCCACCTCGCCGAGCGGCAAGCTGGGCCGGCCGGCCTCGATCTCCAGGCTGGTGACGCCGCGATCGGCGATGCCGCAGGGAACGATCCAGCGGAAGTCGCGCAGGTCGGTGGTGACGTTCAGGGCAAAGCCGTGCGAGGTGATGCCGCGCGAGACGTGGATGCCGATGGCGGCGATCTTCTTTTCGGCGACGCTGCCGCCGGGGAGCGTCCAAACCCCGGTGCGGCCGCAGACACGCTGGGCCTGCACGCCGAACTCCGCCGCCGCGCGGATCAGCACCTCCTCGAGCAGGCGGACGTAGTCGACCGGGCCGAGGTACGGTCCCTTCTTTCCCGGCAGGTCGCCCCGGAGGTCCACGATCGGGTAGCCGATCAGCTGGCCCGGACCGTGATAGGTCACCTCGCCGCCGCGCCGGGTCCGATGCACCTCCACGCCACGACGAGCGAGCTCCTCATCGGCGAGCAGGATGTGTTGCCGGCCGGAGTTGCGGCCCAGCGTCAGCACCGGAGGATGCTCCAGCAGAAGGAGGGTGTCGTCGATCTCGCCGCGGCGGCGCGCCTCCACCAGAGCGGCCTGCAGCGCCAGCGCCTCCGGATAGGGAGTTCGGCCGAGATGGAGCAGACGGGTGATCATCGCACCTCACAAGTCTACCGCCGCGGCTGGCCGCCCGAGGAGACCCGAGCAGCATCCCATCAAACGAAAGCCAAGGAGGCAGAGATGAAGGTTCTGGTGATCGGAGCAGGCGGTGAGAGCGGGCAGGAGATCGTCAAGCGGGCGCAGGCGCATGGACACGAGGTAACAGCCTTTGTGCATGACCCTTCGGAGTACAAGCAGGCGGGTGTGCGCGTGATCGGCGGAGATGTTCTGGATGCCGGAGCGGTCCAGTCCGCCGTGGCCGGCCAGGAGGCCGTCATCGACGCGCTCGGCGGCAAAACCCCGTTCAAAGAGACGACGCTCGAGACCAACGCCGCGCGCAACGTGGTCGACGCGATGAAGCAGCACAACGTCAAGCGCTTGATCGTCATCTCCGTCATGGGGGCGGGCGACAGCCAAGGGAACGCGCCGTTCCTGTACGAGCACCTGCTGATGCCAATGTTTCTGCGCGGAGCCATGAAAGACAAGGCGGGCATGGAGGCCGAGGTAAGCTCGAGCGACCTGAAATGGACCCTGGTGAGGCCGCCGACGCTGACCAAGGGAGACCCGACCGGCAAGTTTCACGTGGTCGCGAGCGAGGCGCACCCGAACGACACCAAGGCGCACAAGATCACCCGGGCCGACCTGGCGGAGTTTATCGTCGAGCAGCTGGAGAACGACCAGTACGTCGGCCAGGCGGTGGTGGTGACGAATAGCTGAGGGGCTCTCCGGGTGCCCCATTCATCACAGTTTCATCGTGATGAGTGGGCCCGGCCACGGATGGGGCCATGGAAACGAGACCTCTGTGCTTCCCCACTCATGCGCGAAACGACGCGCATGAATGGGGCACCCGCCCTTTCAAACCCGTACCTTTGAACTAGGAGTCGGAACCTGGGTGCCCCATTCATCACAGTTTTATCGTGATGAGTGGGTCCGGCCACGATGGATGGGGCCATGGAAACGAGACGTCCGTGCTTCCCCACTCATGCGCGAAACGACGCGCATGAATGGGGCACCCGCCCTTTCAAACCCGCACCCTTGAACTAGGGTGTATCGACATACTCACTTCCGCCTCTGCACAGGATTTGGTGCAGTGGGAGGATGGGCAGTTTACGGTATGAGTTAAGCGAGGGGCAGTGGCGGCGGTTGGAGTCGTTGCTGCCGGGCCGTGCTGGCACGGTGGGCCGTCCGGCGGAAGATAATCGACGTTTTGTAAACGGTGTTCTTTGGGTGATCCGCTCCGGCATGCGCTGGGCCGACCTTCCGGAGCGTTACGGCAAGTACAAGAGCGTGCATAAACGGTTCCTGCGCTGGGCCGACCGCGGCGTGTGGGACAGGCTGTTTGACGATCTGGTCGCCGACCACAAGAACCCATACCTGATGCTGGATTCGACCATCGTCCGGGCTCACCAGCAAGCGGCCACGGGCCGCAAAAAGGGGGCGAAGACAAGGCTTTGGGGCGTTCCCGAGGTGGACTGAGCACCAAGATCCACTTGCTGGCCAATGGCCTTGGCGAGCCCGTCGGCTTTCGCCTCACCGGCGGCCAGGCAGGCGAGTTTGCCGAGGCGCTGCCCCTGCTGGCTGGCCGCCAGGCAGAAATCGTCATAGCCGACCGCGGCTACGACTCTAACCTCATCATCGCTGCCATTGAAAGCATCGGCGCTGAAGCGGTGATCCCCTCAAAGATCAATCGCAAAGTACAGCGTCCGCACGACCCAACCCTCTACAAGCTCCGCAACCGCATCGAGCGATGCTTCAACCGGCTAAAGCAATTTCGCAGGCTCGCCACCAGATACTGCAAGAACAGAGCCGCATACCAGGCCACCGTCGCCCTCGCCTGCTCATGGATACACCTCGACCGATATGTCGATACACCCTAGGAGTCGGAACCTGGGGTGCCCCATTCATCACAGTTTCATCGTGATGAGTGGGTCCGGCAGCGACAAACGGTCTGGTTAGACGTTGATCGCCATGCCCTCGACGCTCGAAAAGCCATCCAGCATGCTCTCCGCCAGTGTCGGATGCGCGTGGATAGTGAACATCATCTCCTCGACCGTCGCTTCGAGCTCCATCGCGGTGACGCACTCGGCGATCAGCTCGGTCGCGTTCGGACCGATGATGTGCACGCCCAGAACCTCACCGTACTTGCTATCCGAGACCACCTTCACGAAGCCGTCGTGCGAGTCCAGGATGGTCGCCTTGCTGTTACCCACAAAGGGGAACTTGCCCACCTTGACGGTGTAGCCCTTCTCCTTGGCCTGCGCCTCGGTCAGGCCCACTGCGCCGATCTGCGGGTCGCAGTAGGTGCAGGCGGGAATGCGGTCGCGGCGCACCGGCCGGGCGAACCTCCCGGCGAGCTTCGCCGCGACCACCAGGCCGCTCATCGCGCCGACGTGCGCCAGCTGCGGCAGGCCCGCGACGATGTCGCCAATGGCGTAGACGCCGGGCTCGGTGGTCTCCATCCACTCATTGGTGGGGATAAATCCTCGCTCGAGCTGCACGTTGATTTTGTCGAGACCAATGTCGGTGGTGCGCGGCGCCCGGCCAACGGCGACCAGCACCTTTTCGGCCTTTTTCACCTCGGTCTTGCCGTCGGACTTGGTGAAGTGCACCTCGGCACCCTCGGCGATCTTCTCAATCTTCTCCACCTTGGCCGAGAGGAAGACCTCGATGCCGCGCTTTTTGTAGAGCCGCAGCAGCTCCTTCGAGACCTCCTCATCTTCCGCGTTTACCAGGCGGGGAAGCGCCTCGATGATGGTGACGTCGGTGCCGAAGCTCCGGAAGACGGAGGCGAACTCAACCCCCACCGCGCCCGAGCCGATCACCACCATCGACTTCGGCACGCGGTCGATGGTGAGGATCTCCATGTTGGTCATGATGGTCATATCGGGTTGGTAGCCGGGCAGCATGCGCGCGTCGGAGCCGGTGGCGACGACGACCTTCTTCGCCTTGACGGTCTCCTTCTTGCCGTCGCGATCGACCTCGACCGAGTGCACCCCATCCTTGGCCGGTCCAGTGATGCGGCCGTAGCCCTGAAAGGTAGTGATCTTGTTCTTCTTCATCAGGAAGTCGAGGCCCTTGGTGTGCTTCGTGATGACGTCGTTCTTGCGCTGCAGCACACCCTGCCAGTTCAGCTTCGGCTCGCTGACCTCGATGCCGTAGCGGTCGGCGTGCTTCAGGTGATCCCAGATCTCGGCCGAGAACAGCATGGACTTGGTCGGGATGCAGCCCCAGTGGAGGCATGTGCCGCCCAGCTTGTCAGTCTTTTCGATCAGCGCCACCTTCAAACCGTACTGCGCAGCACGAATCGCAAACGTATACCCGGCGGGCCCGCCGCCGATCACCACCACATCAAACACTGTCTCTGCCAAGGGAGCTGCTCCGTTCCTGTGTCTGTCCTGTTCATTCTATTGGATGAGCTGGCGGCGGGTTGGTCGCGGCCGCGCCGGCTGGCGGCAGTGGGAGCCCGGCGCGGCGGTAGAGCTCGGGCCGGTGCCGCGCCCAGTGCTCGTCGAGCCACGCGTCTGCCGGCCGATCGTAGTAGTTCCACGGGATATGGTGCGCGTTGGAACCGGTAAAGTGCGCCCCACAGCTGCCGAGCTCCGGCGATCGCGGCCAGAAGGGCGAGCAGATGGAGACCTCCGCGGTGCGGACCAGAAAGAGCGGATCGCGACGGCACATCGCGGCCGCCTGCAGCCCCTGTTCCTCGATCTCGGCCTCGAGCCGCAGCGGCACGCCATCTCGCTCCTCCGCCTGCCGCAGCACCGCCGCGAGCTCCGCGGCCAGGTCCGCGCCGGGCGGCAGACCGCGGATGCCGGCGTTATAACTGCCCGGCGGACACAGCGGGTCAAAGACGCCCAGGCAGCGGTCCACATCCTCGGCAAACAGCGAGGCGTCCGGGCGGCTGAGCCACGCGCGCATGCCTGCGGGCAGGTCCCACAGGATGCAGTCGTTGTCGAGCGCGAGCTCGTACCGCTCGGGTGCGACGCGCAGCGGCATCAGCTTCCATCCCATGCCCTCGATCAGGCCGGTGTCGAAGAACGGCGCCAGCACCGCGGGCAGGTCGCGCCGGTCAGCCAGCCGCCAGGCAGTCTCCGGCGGCAGATCACCGCTGCGCCGCTGCGCCTCTTCCAGGCTGAGGCTGTTGACGAAGATGACGAACTGCGCCGCTGGACCGAACATCCGGCGAGCCGAGCAGACTGAGAGCCGCAGCATCTCGAAGCCGCGCGGGTGGACGTCGCCGATGGTCCAGCGGACAACGAGGCGGTCGAATGGAATAGGGGGAAGCTGATCGAGCGAAAGGGGCAGTGCGTCGGGGCCGGTCACGCCTCTGATTATGCGGCTGGCTGGGGCCAGCCCACCTGTGCGCGGGAATGCGCACCGGCTCAGGGGCGAGGGTGCTGCGCCGAAAAAGGGCGCGCCAGCATCTGTTCCGCCGCGTGGCGCGGAAGGGAGAAGCCGAGCGTGGTGACCGGCTCCACGTGCCAGAGGCTCTTGTACGCCTCGCCGCCGCGCAGCATGTCGATCGTCCGTACCCCTTCGTGGGCGGCGGCTTCGATGCCGTAGGCCAGCAGCAGCGTCCCCGGGCGCAGATCGCGCGCGGCGGTGGCAAACGCCGTCAGGTACAGGTACTCGGTGCGGGTGACGCGGTCGGGGCGGTCGGGCGGATCGACCAACGCGTAGAGCACCGCGATCGTCTCGCCCGCGAGCCGGAGCCGCATCAGTCGCAGCAGGCCGGCCGCGGCGAGCTGCGGGATCGCCTCGCGATGCCAGGCGAGCACCAGCGGGTCGGCCAGCACGCCAGCTTCGCCGCGACCCTGCCAACGCTCCGTATGGAGCCGCACCAGCTCCTCAAAGGCCTCCGGGGCGGAGCTCGCGTCCGCCGCGACGAGCTCCAGGCTGCCGCGGCGCTGCGCGGCGTTGCGGTAGTACATGGCGTTGCGGCGGATTCTGACGGGCAGCCCGGCGATCTCGCTGGCCGGCATGCGCGAGCAGGCCTCGGAGCTGTACGTCGTCGCGCCGGCGCTTTCCGCCTCGCCCAGCAACTGGGCCAGGAGCGAACTCGGACGCAGCTGGCTCGCGTGGAGCACATCCCACCGCACCTCGTCGCACATCAGCCGTAAGGCCGCGCGGAGGTCTTCGCTGCGGCACAGGGGCGCGAAGAGTCCATCCAGGTAGTCGGTCGTGCCCACCCCGAGCAGCTGCAATTGCCGCTCACCCGACTCTGGCGCCACGTACAGGTAAAACGGCAGAAACGCGATGGGCTCGCCAGCGGCGTCGCGCACCACCGCCGCGCACATCTCCCCGGTGCCGAACTGACTCCACCAGGGGATGAGCCACTCCGGTCGGCTGAATGGCGTCGCCGCGGGGTCGAGCTGCCACAGGGGAATCCACTCCGCCTGAAAGGCCTGGAGCTCCGCGGCCGATCGCAGCAGAGAGCAGCGTGGCGCGGCCTCAGGCATACACGGGCTCCAGCACCGGCTGCCCGGTTAGCCGCGCGTACAGGTCGAAGTAGCCGCACAGCATAACGTCGAGCGAGAAGCGTTCGCGCGCCGCCGCGCGGCAGGCCTCCGGTCGCAGCTCGCCCACCCGGCCGATCGCCTCCGCCATCTCCCGGGCATTCTCCACCAGGAAGCCGGTCACGCCATCCTCAACGATCTCGGGGAGCGCGCCCGAGGGGTACGCGACCACCGGTGTGCCCGCGGCGAGCGCCTCCATGGCCACCAGCGAGCTGGTCTCGGGCGCAAGCGTCGGGTGCAGAAGGCAGCGGGCGCGCGCGAGCAGATCCTGCTTGCGGGCCACGTTGAGCGGTCCCAGAAAGCGATGGCCGCCGTCGAGCCGCGGAGCGACCTCCGACCGGAAGTACTGCTGGTGCGCCGTGTAGGGAAAGACCTCGCCCCCGATCCACACCGGCAGACCCGCGGCCGAGCCTGCCTGAAGCGCCGCATGGACGTTCTTCTCCGGGCAGATGCGGCCGAGCGCCAGGGCGAAGTTCTCCTTCCGCACCGGCGGCTGCTCCGGAAGAGCGACGCCGTTCGGCACCACGGCGACGACCGGAAGCTCCGCCGGGCAGGACCGTCGCTGCGACTCCGACACGCACTGAAGATGCACCCCGGGGCGCATCTTCAACCACGCTCCAGAGCTGTACCAGGAGACCGGCATGTGAAGCGTCACCAGCACCGGCACACTCTCCGGCACCCGGTACCCGGCGAAGTCGAGCCCGTGCATGTGGACGAGGTCGACCGGATGCCGACGCAGCGCACGATCGATCGCCGCCTGCACCTGGTCGCGGTACCAGGCGGGATCGGTCTGGTCGAGCGCGCCAACCGGAAGTGGCGTGGCGAAGAGCTCGCCCGCCGGTGCCGAACCCTCGCAGGCGACCACCAGGGATCTGTGTCCCGCGGCGGTCAGGGCCCGGTCGATCGCGCCTAGGACCTGTTCGGCTCCGCCCACAGCGGCTTCCCCCACCGGACCGAAGCGGTACGCGACGCTGAGCACGGTCAGGGGCACAGGTCTCCGGGCTCCAGGCCGAGCGTTCCGAGCGCGTCGGACGCCAGATCGCAGAAGCGATCCGCCGTCATGCCCCAGCCGAACCGTTCGTAAAAGATCGTGTGCGTCGGAGGCTGGGTGAAGTGGTACGCAGGCGCGATGCGGAAGCGCTCCTCCGCCACACCGAAGTAGCCGAGCGTCTCACGTTGGGAGTGAAAGCACTGCAGGACCGCATGTTTGCGCTCGCTCTCCACGGCATTCAAACACAGCAACTCCTCGGGGCCGCCGGTCGGATGCGCCAAGAAGCGCCCGGTCAAGATGCCCTCCGGCCCCGCATGGTAGAACGCCGCTTCGACCACTGTGGGAGCAGGACGCGACTGCCTTCGCAGCAGCGCTGCCGCGGCGTGGACAGCGAAGGCGCACGCGTCGTGGTCCGGGTGGCCGCCCTCGTAGGGGTGGGTCAGCACCGCGGCGGTCCCCTGCTGCTCGAAGCAGCGCAGCAGCGCAAGGGTGAGCTCCGGGAGGTGCATCGCCGCCTGCTGGTCGGGAAATCCCAGGCAGCTGCGCACCATCTCCGGGACACCCGCGACTTCGAGCGCGTGCCCCAGCTCGGCAAAACGGGCGGCGCTGTACTGCTCCGGCGTCCAGAAGCCGTGGGCGTGCGCGTCGGACCCGTCCCGGGGTGCGCCGTCGGTCGCGTGCAGCAGATGGACCGACGCAAACTGCTGGAGACGTGAGCCGAGGGCGATCGACTCATCGTCAGGGTGGGCAAAGACCAGGGTCACCGCGGGCAGGGAGGAGAGAAGAACGAAGAGCGGCGGGCCAGCGGCAGGCAACGCCCGGGGCACAACGCTCTCCAGAAGCGTCCGCCGCCGCTCGAAGGCCCGGCCGGATTCCGCCAGGTCGAGCTCCGCGGAAGCTGTGCGCTCAGCGGGAAACGGGGAGACCGGCATCAGGGTTCAGGAACTCTCCTTCAACAGCCGATGGGATGGCCTGCCGGCCGGATCAGGTTGTCCCCGGCAACTGCGGCCTTGAAGCTGTTAGAACGGTTCGGCACTTCGAGACACTGCCGAACGGGAGATCTGCCCGGCCACAGCATCGTTACTCTAGAAAGGCAGGCGCGAACGTGGCGCCGTGTCTCGTTCTCGGGAGGAGGACTGCCATGGTCGCGGACGCGGAAGAGCATCACGATTTCGGCGCCATCGATGTTGGAGCACTGATGGAGCAGGTGAGGCTTCAACAGCCGGCCGGTACAGTGACTGTGAGGGGCAGCGTCGAAGCACTGCGGCCCTGGCCGGCCGACCAGCCAGCCTTCATGTACGGCGATCTCCGCGACATCGCCGACAGGTCCACCCTCTCCTTCAAATGCCCAATCGCGGCCGCGCCGCTGCTCCCCAAGGAACATGTCGTTCTCCGCGGAACCCTCGTCGTGAAGAGGTCAACTCAGCATCGCGGCTACGACCTTGAACTGCTTGGCCGCAGATTGGGCGAGTGGACACCGGCGCAGCCGGCAAGCATATTGCCCGCGGGTGCCAGGACGACGGTCAAACGGTCGCTGCAGCGCTTCATCGGAGACGAGCCAAAGGCCGGTCTGATCCTGATCGGGACGGAGACCGCAATCCGCGATGCGGAGAAGACCCTCTCGTCCGGCGTCAAACAGATGCCAGACTCCATGGTCTGCTCGACCGCACTGACCAGTCTGCAAGCTGTCATTGCGGAGAACGCTCCCAAATACGATGGGCTCTGTCTTCTGCGCGGCGGAGGCGACCCGGATTCGTTCGCCACCTGGAACGATCCTCGCCTGGTGACGGCCCTGCTCCACTGCGGCAAACCCTTCTATGCGGCTCTGGGCCATTCGAGCGATCTGACCCTGGTCGATAAGTACGCCGACGAGAGCTTCGCCACACCGTCCGACTTCGGCGCGAGCTATGCAGAGGCCTGGAAGGAGCGTGAGAGGCGGAAATGGGAGAACCGCAGATACGATCGGCTTCGCCGTGAGCACGAACAGCTGAGGGCTGCGACCGAGAGCCGTGTTGCAGCCGCGAGGTCGACAGAACTCGAGACACACGGCAACGCTCTTCGTGCCGCGGTCGCCGATCTTCAGCAGATGAGGTCGACCGCGTACCCTGCGTGGACGTGGCTGGTGACCCTCTTCCTGCTGGGCGTTCTCTCCGGAATGGTCGGCTACCACCTGCTGACGTTGTCGCGCATCGACGGCATGGAGAATCAGCTGAAACTTCTACGGCAACAAACGGTAGCTCCCGGGGTCGCGCCTCTGCCGTCGGGCGGGCGAAGAAGACAAAGATAGAAGGCGCATAGAGCTATAGCCGCGCTCGAGGCGCCTTACTATGCGCCCGACCGCGGCACAACGGTATGCCGCGAGCGCTTGCCCCCGTCCGGCCAGAGCTCAAAGGCGAGCTTCCGCCAGGAGCCCTTCTGCCGCGGAAGATGGATGGTGCAGGAGTGCACCCCCAGCACGGGATCGCCGGTCCGCGCCGTCTGCCAGACACCCTCGCCGTCGAACCTCCACCGCACCTCCGCAGCCGCGCGGAGATCGACGCGCAGGCTCTTGCCCGGCGTCACCCACGCGCGCCTCTCCTTGTCGTTCCAGATCTCGAACGGTGAGCTCCTCTGCTGCACCTGGTAGCGCTCGACCGGTTGCGGTGGCATGTCCCACACCTGGCCGGCCTCGATCGACCGGAGGAGCTTGACGAACTCCGCGTGCGCCCAGGCCAGCGGCATGCCGGAGCCGGTGGGATGGCCGTTGAAAAGCTGGTGCTGCGGGATGTCGGGAGCATCCCACACCTGTTCGGGAATCATGCCGCCCGCGCTGGTCTGTCGCGATATCGTCTGCGCCAGCTTGCCCGCCATCTCCCGGTCGCCGCCTGCCACCGCGAAGTGAGCCCGTTCTCCCGCCAGCAGCGGCCAGCAGCGGCCGATGCCGCGCCCATTGAACGGCGCTCCGTCGCTGTGCTCGCCGTACCCGTCGTCGGTCGACCGTATCCACCCCGGGCCGGTCGACAGCTCACGCTTCAGCGTGGCGTCCAGCAGCTTTACCGTGCTGAGCAGCCGCGGGTCGTGCGCGCTGCGCAGGCCGAAGCGCACCAACGCCAGGGCATCGGGGCTGAGGATCTCGACGGCGCGACGCGACCGGGTGCCCCAGAGATGGTTGGGCAGCGTGATGCGCAGCCGGTGCGGGTCGCGGTTCTCGACCACATCGCGCGGCATGATGCGGACGTAGTAGCCTTCCACCCCGTGCTCACGCGCCAGCTTTGTCCCGGTCACGTAGGTGTAGCTGTCGATCGCGTCGTTCCAGGCATCCGCGGTCTCTCGCAGGAACTGACCCGTGCCGGGCTCGCCCGCGTCGTCGGCAAAGTCGGCCGCCGCCAACAGCGCCGCGACCTCGCAGGCCATGGTGTAGACGGTGTACCCCGGAACGGCCTCCCACCGGTCCTGCGCGGTGACGGGACCGTTCTGCACGAGGTAGCTGACCGCGTTGCGAATCATGGGCCACGGATCGGCGTGGCCCAGTTCGCCTGCGCGGCGCAGCTGGTCTGCGAGAAGAATCGGAATGGCGATGCCATCCATCTGCTCGGCCGACCAGTGCTCCGTACCGTCGAGCCACATGTTCTGGCTCCAGCTGCCGTCCTCCTTTTGCGTGCAGGCCAGGTAGAACAGGCCGCTGCGGGCTGCCGCCGGGTCGCCCGCCGCCAGGCGTCCCATGGCGACCTCCGCCAGGTCGCGCGGCCACAGCACGTGGTAGCCGCCGATGTCTTTGTCGCCCTTGGCAAAGCCCCAGGGGATCGACAGGCTGGCGATGAATCCGCCGGGGAAGCACTTCGATTCTTGGCAGGCCAGCATGGCGGTGCTGATGGGATAGATCGCCGGATCGACACCGTCGACCTGCGGTGCCGGACGCCGCTGGGCATGCTCCTCCTGCCATTCGCGCACAAACCGTTCCCGCGCGTCGGAGAACGGCTGCAGCATGCCGGCTCGCGCCTGCAGCCCTGCCTCGGCAGGCTCCGATCCAAAGGCGAGCGACAGCACGAAGCTGCCTCCGGAGCTCTGCCAGTCCAGCTTGGCGCACAGAGCGACGTTGCCCTCCGGCGCGACATTGTAGAGCTCCGTCAGCTTTCCGTTCTGCTTCAGATCCGTCAGGCCATCGCTGCGGCCGATGTACCCGCAGGTGCTTTCGAGATAGGGCACCGTGCACACCGCCGCGAGCACGCTTGTGTCGCGCGCGGCAAACAGCATGGGGATGCCCTTGTACTGCCCGACCCAGGCGGTATTGCCTTCGCCGCAGTCCTTGAGGTGCGGATCGATCTCCAGGTACAGGTGCAACGGCGAGCCCGATTGCAGCACCTCAAACTGCACCCGCACCAGCAGGCAGTCGCGCGCCGGATCGCTGATGATCTCCTTGGTCAGGCGATATCTGCCCTCGCGGCAGGTGCTCTCGACCAGATATCCCGGGACGCCTTCGCCGATGGTACGCACCAGGCTGCTCGTGTCGGACATCTCGTTCGAGAAGAAGCCGCGATCGTCGGTCACCAGGAAACGGACGGACCGGGTGTTGGCCTTGTCGACATCCGGAAAGTAGACCTCATTGACTGCGCCGCTGCCGACCGTGAACCAGACCCGGCTGTTCTTGGAGACGGAGGTCCCCACCCCGGCCTTGGCTCCGGAGCTCCAGCGCGGCTTCGCGCCCGGCTTTCCGGGCGCTTTGCGGGGCTTCCCGGGCTGCGTTGTGTCGTGCTTTTCGACAGAGTTGGACATAGACGAAGGTCGGTCTCACCGTTTCCAAGGAGTAGTTGCTGAAGGAGAGATGCAGGGGAGGCCGCGGGAGGTCAGCCCTGGGCTGGCCAGGTCCCGATCGGAGCAGGTCCGTGGCGCCCACACTGAACCTCGGCAAACGCGCATCTGACTTGGGGGGAAACGAAGTGGCCGGCTCGGAGGGAAGCGAAGCGCCGGACCGGTCTTTCCTTTTTCAAAGAATCCAGGAGGGCGAGAGCATGGCAGTCGACCCGCAGCGCGAGCAGATGGTCAGCAGGGCGATAGGAGAGGCAGGTCTGGCAGCACTCTTCTGCACCCTTCCAACCGATGTTCTTCTGCTGACTGGCTACTGGCCGGTGATGGGGTCGAGCGTCGCCCTGGTGACGGCAGCGGGCGACCGCGTGGTGCTGCTGCCGAAGGATGAGGTGGAGATCGCAAAGACAACCAGCTCCGCGCGGCTGATTCCCTATGAGCCGGAGACGCTGCATCGTATCTCCACGCCAGCCGAGGCCCTGGTCGATCCGCTGCGCCAGCTGGTCAGCGAGCTGAAGCTCTCGGGCAAGGTGGGCGTGGTCGAAGGCCACGCGACCGAGGCCGCACCGTACCTCTCCCTGCACCTCTTCGGGCAGACCGGGCGCGCGCTGCTGGGGAGCGCCGTAGGGCACGAACTGGACGTGGTAGCCGCCGACGATGTGCTTACGAAGCTTCGCTCGATCAAGACGCCCGTGGAGACGGAGCAGATACGAGCGGCCTGCCGTCTGGCGGCCGTGGGCTTCGCCGTCGCCGAGGGCAGCATCGCACCCGGCCGCCGCGAAGAAGAGGTCGCGGCCGAGATCCAGGCCGCCTTCGATCGCGTCGCAAACCACGGCTTCGAACGCGGCCGGGGGTTCTTCTTCTGCATGTCCGGGCCCAACTCCGTCACCGCCGCCGGAGCCTTCGCCCGCACGCGGTCGCGCGTGCTCGAAGCCGGGGACCTGGTCATGATCCACGCCAACACCTGCGGCGATGGCTACTGGACTGACATCACCCGCAACTTATGCGTGGGGCCCATGTCCGCCAGGCAGCAGGCCATGCGGGCCGCCATCCTGGAGGCTCGGGAGGCGGCGCTCCAAGCCATCGCGCCCGGCCGCCCGGCGCGTGAGGTCGACCGTGCCGCGCGCGAGGTGCTGGAGCGGCATGGCTTCGGCGAAGCCTTCAAACATGCCACAGGACACGGCGTCGGATTCGCCGCCGCCAGCGCGCTGGCGCTGCCGCGGGTGCATCCGGAGTCGCAGGACACGATCGAGAAGGGCATGTGCTTCAATATCGAGCCTGCAATTTACCTCGATGGCCCGGGAGGCATGCGCCACTGCGACGTGGTTGCGTGCACGGCCCAGGGCGCCGAGGTGCTGACAGATTTCTGAACGACTCCGAACAACAGCAGATCTTCTGCAGAGAGGAAGACCACCTCACCATGAAGGCACCCAGCAAGGTCACCGGCGGTTCCATCCGCTTCTACACCATCCCCACCACCTCCCCCGAGGCCGACGGCACCTTCAGCTGGGACAGCACCTCCATGGTTCTGGTGACGCTCGAAGCGGGCGGCGTGAAGGCTCTGGGCTACACCTACGGCAACGAAGGAGTTGCCAGGCTGGCGCACGCTCTGCTCGAAAAGATCGTTCTCGGCAGCGACCCGTTTCGCCAGGCCGAGACGCTGCAGCGCATGCTGCGCCAGATCCGCAACGAGGGCGAGACCGGCATGGCCATGATGGCCGTCTCCGCTCTCGATAACGCCCTTTGGGACCTCCACGCGCGCCTTCTGGATGTGCCTCTGGTCAGCCTTCTCGGCCAGGTGCGCTCGGCCATCCCGGTCTACGGCAGCGGCGGCTTCACCACCTATACCGACAAGGAGCTAACCGATCAGCTGGGTGGCTGGGCGGCCTCCGGCATGGGGATGGTCAAGATGAAGATCGGCACGCACCCCGAGCAGGACCCCGCCCGCGTGCGCACCGCCAAAGCCGCCATCGGTCCGGAGTGCAAGCTCTTTGTGGACGCCAACGGCGGCTACACCGTTACGCAGGCGATCCAGATGGCGCACACCTTTGCCGAGCAGGGCGTTGCCTGGTTTGAGGAGCCGGTCAGCTCCGACCACCTCGTCGGCCTCAACCAGGTGCGCGAGCGAGCGCCGCTCGGCATGGACATCGCCGCCGGCGAGTACGGCTACACCGCCTGGTACTTCCGCCACATGCTGGACGCGGAGGCGGTAACCGTTCTGCAGGCCGACTGCACCCGCTGCGGCGGCATCAGCGGATTTCAGCAGGCGGCGGCGCTGTGCTGGGCGCACAATGTGCCGATCTCCGCGCACTGCGGCCCTTCCATGCACCTCCACGTCTGCTGCTCGGTACCGCGCGCCGTGCACATGGAGTTCTTTCACGACCACGCCCGCATCGAGCGGATCTTCTTCGACGGATTTCAGGAGCCGGTCGCCGGGCAAATGTCACCCGATCTGAGCCGGCCCGGCATGGGACTGGAGCTCAAAGAGGCTGACGCGAAGAAGTTCCTCCAGTAGAAGCGCGAGCATCGAACGAGAGAGCAAAGTAGAGCAAAGTGGAAAGCGAGAGGAGCAGCAATGAGCACACCACAGCGATCGGCATGGGCCGGGTTTCTGGCCGGCGCCCTGGGCGGAGCGCTCGCCACAGCGGCGATGGACCTGTTTCAGGCAACGGCGCTCAAGGGAACGCAGGAGGCGGAGCGCCTCGCGGGCTCGGACCACCATCTCAGCCAGGAACAGAAGGGGCAGATCAAAGGGTATGAAGCGGCGCACGCCGTGGTGGCCAAGGAGATCGCCTCGGTCACGACCGGATCCGAGCTGCACGGCAAGCAGCTGCAGACCGCTGCGACCGCCACGCACTACGCCTTTGGCGCGATCTGCGGTGGTGTTTACGGCCTGATTGCGGAGTTCTGGCCCGCCGTCACCTTTGGCTTCGGCACCGCCTTCGGCACGTCGCTGCTGCTCGGCGCCAGTGAGACGACGCTGCCCGCACTGGGCCTGGCACCCTCTCCCGCTGAAACTCCGGCCGTGCTCCATAGCGGAGCGCTCGCCGCCCATGCCGTGTATGGCGCGGGAACGGAGGCCGTCCGAACACTGCTGCGCCGGGACTGAGGACCTCGTTCCTTCCGGGGGCTGTTCACCACGTTTGTGCCGGCGGTACAGTGGCGGGTATGGCACTTTACCTGGCCGTCGATGCGGGCGGCACCCGCACCACGTTTCTGCTCGCAGACGAAGACCGGGAGTTGGCGCGCGCGGTTGCGGGCAGCATCAAGCGCATGCGCATGGACGCCACGACGGCCGAGACCAATCTGGACAGCGGCCTGGCGCAGATCGCCGCACTCTCCGGACGGTCGCTGGCGGAGGTCGTCGCCGTCTGCGTCGGCGCGGCGGGAAACACGGTGCCGAGCGTGGCGGACTGGATTCGGAAGCACATCGAGGAGCGGATCGCCGCTCCTCTTCTTCTGCTCGGCGACGTCGCCATCGCGCTCGACGCCGTCTTTCGTGGGGAGCCGGGCGTGCTGATTCTCGCCGGAACCGGCTCCAACGTCGCCGGACGCCTCCGGTCGGGCGAGATCGTTACCGCCGGCGGCTGGGGTCCGGCTATCTCGGACCAGGCCTCCGGTCTGATCCTGGGACGTGCTGGACTTCGTGCCGCTGTGCTGGAGCACGATGAGCGGGGCACGAGTGCTCTCCTTGGCTCCATTCTGGAGTTCTGGGCCCTGCCGGACTTCCAGGCGCTGGTGGAGTTCGCGAACCGGCAGCCGTCGCCCGATCTTTCCGAACTCGCACCGCTGATCGTCGCGGCGGCCCGGCGCGGCGACCCGGTGGCGATCGGTGTGCTGGAGCATGAGGCCAAGGAGATGGCCCACCTGGCCGGCATCGTCGCGGCCCGGGTGCGTGCCTCGATCGGCGCCAGCGAGCCGCTGCGGCTGGCGTACGCTGGATCGATCATGGAGCATGTTCCGGAGATTCGCGACGGCATCACCGCCCTCCTCACGAGGCGCGATCGCGGCATCCGAGCCGTGCCGGAGATCGCCGAGCCGGTGCTCGGCGCCCTGTGGCACGCCCGGCAGATTGCCATCTCCGCGCAATCGAGCCGGTGACAGGCCACGAGCAAGGTCTTCCGGCGGATGCGGGGCAGAGGCGATGAGGCATACTTCTACCAGCGGGCGGCTTCTGGGCTTCCACGCGGAGACGGGCCACGGCAACAGCCGCCCGCGATCGCGACTCGCTACCGGCACGCCCCGCACGCACGCGTCCAGATCGTCCGTCGGTGCCGGCGGGCAGCATCTCTTTCCATGCAGAACTACTTCAACTACTTCACGGAGATTGAGGAGCACTTCGCGCGGCGTCGCGGGTCGCTGCTGCTGCTGTCGACGCTCGACTGGGCTCTGATCGAGACCTGGCGCGAGGCCGGCCTGCCGCTCGCAGTTGTGCTGCGCGGCATCGACACGGCGTTTGACCGCTACGAGGCGCGGTTGCAACGCGCTCGAGGCAGCCGCGGACGCAAAGTGAACGGCCTGGCCTGGTGCGCGCAGGCGGTGATGGAGGCTGCAGAGGCAGCGGCGGAGGCTGCGGTCGGCGGCACGGCCACTCCCGGCGAGGTTGCAGGCGAGAGCGGGTTTGAGACCGCGCCCGTGACGCACTACCTGCGCGACCGTGCCGATCAGGTCGGCAAGGCCGCCCTGCCGGAGCCTGCCCAGGCCGTGGCCATCGAGACCGCCGGCCGACTCGGCGAGCTGGCCGCAGAGCTGGAAGCGGAAGCCGGCAAGCCGCTCGATGAACTCGACCGCGCTCTGAGCACGATGGAGGAGCGGCTGATGGCGGCACTCGTGACCGCTACCCCGGAGGCGGAGCTCCTGCGGCTGCGCGAGGCCGCCGATCGCGAGCTCGCGCCCTACCGTAGCCGCATGGGCGCGGTGCAGCTGCGGCAGATCCAGGGGCAGCTGCTCCACAAGCGTCTGCTGGAGGAGCACGGTCTGCCCCGTCTGAGCCTCTTCTACATGAGCCACGCATGAAAGCGCGGATCGAGCGGCCACTGCCCGGTGGGGAGTTTCTGGCCCGCCCGGAAGAGGGACAGGAACAGGCTGTGCCCTTCGTTCTGCCCGGCGAACTTGTCGAGCTCAACGGGAGCTCCCCGGCGATCCTCGAGCCCTCGCCGGAGCGAACCATGCCTCGCTGCCGGCACTTCGGCCGCTGTGGCGGCTGCCAGTACCAGCACGGCACCTACGCCGAACAGCTGCGCTGGAAGCTGGACCTGCTGCGCGATGCAGCCCGCCGCGCCCGGGTGGATCTGCCTGCTGACATCCCCGTGCACGCGGCCGAGCCCTGGGGGTACCGCAATCGTATCCGGCTACGCGTCGAGACCGCCGCCGGGGGCGATCTGCGCGTGGGCTACAGCCGGCGCGCCTCGCACGAGTTTCTGCCCATCTCGGAGTGTCCGATCGCCGCTCCGCTGCTGCTCCGAGCGGCCACTGCCCTGCTGGCGCTTGCCCAGACCGGCCAGGCGGCCGCCAGGCTCCTCCACCGCGTGCAGGAGGCGGAGCTCTTCTGCGATGGCGCCGAGGAGCGGCTGGGCGTGACCTTCATCTCCCACCGCGATCCCGGAGCGATCGGACCGGCGGAGTTCTCTCGTCTCGGCGAGGCCCTGCGCAGAGAGGTTCCGCAGCTGACGGGCGCCGGCTGGGTGCTGCTGCCCGGCGGCCGCGCCGGAGCGAAGCCGCGTCCCGTGGCGGGGTGGGGCGCGATCGGCCTGGAATACCGCACCGCCGCGCAGAGCTACTGGATCAGCCGCGGCGGCTTCTTCCAGGTGAACCGTTGGCTGGTCGACGATCTCGTCTCGGTGGTCACCGCCGGCCGCAGCGGAGCGGTGGCCTGGGATCTCTTTGCGGGCGTGGGGCTGTTCTCGCGCGTGCTGGCGCAGCGGTTCGACACAGTCACGGCGGTCGAAGCCTCACCGGCCGCATCGGCAGACCTCGGCCGGGCCATGGCCCGCCTGGGCAAACATCGCGTGGTCGCCGCGCCGGTGCTCGACTTCCTGCGCACCGCCGTCCTCGATCGCGAGCGGCCGGACCTCCTTGTGCTGGATCCGCCGCGCGCCGGAGCCGGTGACGCCGTCTGCGATCTGCTGCAGCGCATCGCCGCACCAGAGATCGTGTATGTGTCGTGTCACCCAGAAGCGCTATTTCGCGATCTCCGCCCCATGCTCGATGCTGGGTATCGCCTGGCGGAGCTGCACCTCCTCGACCTGTTTCCGCAGACCTCGCATGGGGAAGCGGTTGCCGTGCTGCATCGGGAGCCCGGCGCGAAGCCGGGATGAGGGCAGACCCAGCCGGGCGTCCGGACGGGATCGGACCCGACCGGGCGAGAGGGCACGACACTGGAATCTGCATGGCCCAGCACGGAGCTTGAGCCGCTGCTCTTCAGGCGGGCGCCCCTGCTGTTTGCGGCGGTGTGTTTTGCCCTGGGAGAGCTGGGGGCCCGCGCCTGGCACCCCGCACTTCTTCTGCTGGCCGCGTCCGTGCTGCTCGCGGCGCTCTCCTTTGTGGCGATGCGCCGCTCCAGCCGCCTGGCGCTGCTGCCGGTCGGAGCGCTCTGGGCGACGGTGGGCCTGTGGTGCGCGCAAAGTGCCCCGCAGCCAATCTCACAGCCGCAGCTGGCACCGTTCGCCGACGGCCTCGTCCGGCAGGTACAGGGTCGCGTCCTGCGGGTACGGCGGCTGCAGGAGACCAGACCCAACCCCGACCGGGACGCCGATGGTGCCAGCTGGCCGGAGTCCGGCAGCGAGGTGGAAGCGCCGGAAACCACCGGCGCGCTGCAGGTCGATCTCGACCTCCAGGCCGTCGAAGAGGTCACACCGGACCTCAGCCGCATGGTGCCGCTGTCCGGTGGCGTGCGCGTTACCCTTCCCGCTGACGCCGGCAGGACGCCCCGGATCCGGTGCGGCGATCGGATCGAGTTGCCCGCGCGGCTGCGACTGCCGGAGCGCTTTCGCGACCCGGGTGCGTGGCAGTACGCGGACTACCTCCTGGAATCTGGCATCGGGGCCCACGCGGGCGCCCCCCGTCCGGACCAGATGCGCGTGCTGGCGGCGGGAAAGAGCACCGTGCGCTGCCAGCTGTCTGCTGCGCAGGCATGGGCGGCCGAACGCGTCACCCGCCTCGTCCGCGGCCCCGCCAACCGGCATCTACCGCACCTTCTGCAACTGGACCTGAGCGACGCCGCCATGCTGAACGCCATGCTGTTTGGCGACCGCACCAGCCTTGGCCACGCGCAGAGGATCGGCTTCGAGCGCACGGGCTCCTTTCACCTTTTTGTGGTTTCTGGCATGCACCTCGCGCTTGTCGCTGGAGGTCTGTTCTGGATCTTTAGCCGTCTGCGCCTGCGGGAGGGCTTCGCCTCCGCTCTGACCCTGGCCGGGGCCACCGGGTATGCCCTGCTCACCGGCTTCGGCGTTCCGGTCGAGCGCGCGCTGGCCATGACAACCCTCTTTCTGGTCGCGCGGCTTCTGCAACGCGACCGGAACCCGCTGAACGCCCTGGGTGCTGCCGCGCTCGCGGTGCTTGTGTGGTCGCCGGGCGCCCTCTTCCAGGCCTCGTTCCAGATGACGTTTCTGGCCATCCTCGCCATCACCGGAATTGCGATTCCCCTGGCCGAGCGCAGCTTTGCCCCGTACCTGCGGGCCTCTCGGCAGCTGGAGGAGACATGGCGCGATACGTCGCTCGCGCCCCGGCAGGCCCAGACGCGAGTGATGCTGCGGCTGTGGGGCGAGGTGGCGCAGCATGCCTTCGGCCGGTGGGCTCGGCCATTGCCGGCCCTTGTGGTCCGCGCCGGCCTCCATGCGCTTGAACTGGCGCTGGTGGGCCTGGTCGCGGAGCTGGTCATGGTGCTGCCCATGGCCGTCTACTTCCACCGGGCGACGGTGTTTGCGCTTCCCACCAACCTCGTCAGCGTTCCCCTGGTGGGATTTCTTCTGCCGCTCAGCCTGGCCACCTTCGCCGGAGCTCTTCTCAGCGGCTGGCTGGCCCTTCTGCCCGGCGCCGCGACCGCGCTTCTGCTGCACGCGATTCGCGGTGTGATCGAGTCGACCGCCCGAGTCCGAATAGCCGATCTCCGCGTGCCAGGTCCAGTCTGGTGGGTGGCCGCCGGCGCGATCGTGCTGTGGGGCTTCTGCTGCTGGGCCGTGCGGCGGCGGTCTTCGCGGTGGGGCTGGGCAGCGGTCGCGTCACTGCCCCTGGGCGCATGCCTGGTGCTGTGGCCGGAGCCGCCCGCGGTCACGCCCGGCGCGCTCGAACTCACCGCCATCGATGTCGGGCAGGGCGACTCCCTGCTGGTCGTCGCCCCGGACGGCGGGGCCATGCTGGTCGACGCCGGCGGCCCCGTTGGCGGGGTGGACGAGGCCGCGGAGGCGACCAGCCGCTTCGACGTGGGCGAGCAGGTGGTCTCAAGCTACCTGTGGTCGCGACGCCTGCGCCGTCTGGACGTGGTGGCGCTTTCCCACGCACACAGCGACCACATGGGCGGCATGCCGGCCATCCTGCGCAACTTCCGGCCGCGGGAGCTGTGGGTGGGGGTGGATCCCGACTCCGCCGCGTACCGTGATCTCCTGTCCGAAGCCGCGGAGCTTGGCATTACGGTTCGGCACCTCCACGCTGGCGCGGTGCTGCCCTGGAAGGGCACCGACGTTCGGGTACTTGCGCCCATGCCGGCCTACCGGAACCCCGGTGCGCCACGGAACGACGACTCCCTGGTGATGCGCATCGGCTATGGCCGTGCCTCCATGCTGCTTGAGGGCGACGCCGAGGCGCCCAGCGAAGACGCCATGCTCCATGCCGGGGAGGTCGGCCCCGTGACGCTGCTGAAGGTGGGGCATCATGGCAGCCGTACCTCGTCCACCCCCGCCTTCGTGACCGCGGCCGCGCCGCTCGCGGCCGTCGTCTCGGTCGGCCGCGGCAATCGCTTTGGGCATCCCCGGCCCGAGGTCGTCGAGCGCTTCGCCGCGCGCGGCACACAGCTGTTCCGCACAGACCGCTTCGGCCTCACCACGTTTCTGCTGGGCCGCGATGGCGGCATCCGCGAGGTGCTGGACGCGTCTAATTCTCCATAAGGAGATCCAACCTATGCAGGAGTGGACCGGAGAGCTGGAGCAGCAGCCGATGCCCATGTCGGCCGAGGAGCGCGCGGAGGAGGGCAAGCTGGTCCGCCGGCTGCAGATGATGATGAATATGGTCATGCAGGTCATCGCGCAGGACGGAAGCCTGACGGTCGAGGACGCCTCGCAGATGATCGCCGACAGCCGCAAGGCCGCTCTGGCCATGTTTCCCGGCAAGGAGCTGGCGTACGACCTGATCTGGAGGCCGCGCTTTCAACGCCTGATGCGGGAGCGGTTCCGCATCAACTGACCTGTTCCCAGGTCCCTGCCCCCAATCCTGGCATCTCCGGCCGCCGCTGTTCAGATCGCCTCTCATGTTTTGCCGCGTTCTGCCGATAACGTCTCCATGCCAAACGGAGCGGCAACAACGGAGGGGATCGTGAACGGAATCGGACTGATCGACGGACGCAAAGCGTCTCCGTCGTCCCAGGATGCAGGCGGACGGTACAGGTCTTGTGAGGTGGAACGGGCGCTCTCCCCGCGGGAAACGAGCGCGCTCATCCTGGACGCCGTCGACGAGGGCATCTTCGGTCTTGATCTCGATGGCCGGGTGACATTCAGCAATCCGGCCGCGGAACGGATGACGGGGTGGAATCTCGAAGACCTTTGGGGACGCTCTCCACACGGCCTGGTCCTTCGCTCGCATCCCGAGGACGGCGTCCGCCCGCACGCGCCCTCCCCCATTCACAGCACCCTGCGCCATGGTGTGGTTCACCGTGTCGAGGACGAGGTCTTCTGGCGCAAGGACGGCACAGGCTTTCCTGTCGCGTACACCCATCGCCTTCTGCAAGATGACGGCGTCGAGGCCGGCGCGGTGATCGTCTTTCGCGACATCACCGACGAGCTTCGCAGGCGGCGCTGGGAGCAGCACCGGAACGAGATCGCTCGCGGCATCCTGGAGGGAAAGCCGCTCTCTGCCACCCTGGGCGAGCTCGTGGAGAACTACCAACGGGTGCAGCCGGGCAGCCGCATCGAAGTCTTCCGCCTCGGCCACGGCCAGGGTGTGGACCGTCTGCTGCTCGAGGCCTCAGCAGGACAGACGATCGACCATCCTCCCACTTGCCTGGAGTGTGACATCGCGGAGACCGGGTTGCCAGTGGCTCAGGCTGCTTTCTGGGGCCGCGCCGTCGCCGCCTCCCTGGTGCCCGCAAGCCCGGACGCAGACGGTTGCCCGCTCAGCCTGCAGGAGGCTGCTCCTCTGCTTTCAACCAAGGGCGAGATGCTGGGGGTGCTCTCGGTTACATACGCACCAGGGGTTTCGGATGTCTCCGGACAGGCGGAGGAGGTGTTCGCCGCGGCCCAGACCATCGCCAGAATGGCGCTCGAACAGAACCACCTGCAGCAGGTTCTTCTTCACCAATCGCAGCACGACTACCTGACCGGCCTGCCAAACCGCATGCTGCTCGAAGACCGTCTTCAGCAGGCCATGATGTCGGCCAGGCGGCGCGGAAAGCGGGTGGGCGTCTGCTACATCGACCTCGACCGCTTCAAACAGATCAACGACACACTCGGACATGGCACCGGCGATCGATTTCTGCAGCAGGTCAGCCAGCGGTTCCGGGCAGAGTGCCGCGAAGTCGACACGCTGGCGCGGCAGGGCGGCGATGAGTTCATCCTGGTTCTCCCGGACGTCGAGAGCGCTCAGGAGTCGCAGAACATCGCGGAACGTCTGCTTGACTCGCTGCGAGCGCCATTCCAGCTGGAGGAAGATCGGCTTTCGGCGTCAGCGACCATCGGGGTCAGCGTCTATCCGGAGGACGGCGGGACCCCGGAGCTGCTGCTGCAGAACGCCGACACGGCACTCTACGCGGCCAAGCGTGCCGGCCGTGGACGGGTGATGGTGTTCAGCCCGGAGCTCGGGCAGGAGGCGCGGCGCTACGCGAGGTTGTGCACGGATCTGCAGAGTGCGACCGCCCATCCCCAGCAGCAGTTTTGCCTGCAGTACCAGCCGATCTTCGGTGTCGACCGAACGCTGCGGGGCTTCGAAGCTCTGCTTCGATGGAACCATCCGGAGCTCGGCAGCATCGGTCCGGACACATTTATTCCCGTAGCGGAAGAGACTGGCTGCATCGTTCCACTCGGCGGGTGGGTGGTGCGCGAAGCGTGCCGGCAGGCGGCCGAGTGGCAGCGCGAGGAACAAAGTCCGGTTCGCATCTTTGTCAACATCTCGGGAGTTCAGCTGGCACAGAACAGCTTTGCGGAGACGGTGGAGAGTGCCCTGCGTGAAGCCGCGCTTTCGGCGAACCTGCTCGAACTCGAGATCACCGAAAGCTGGATTGTGGCCGATCCGGCAGCCGCTTCGCGCCAGCTGCAGGTTCTGCGGGAGATCGGGGTCGGTATCTCGATCGACGACTTTGGAACCGGGCACTCCTCGCTCGGCTGCCTCCACAACCTGCCGCTCGACACCCTGAAGATCGATCGCTCCTTCATCTCGCGTCTGGACGGCGATCCGGGTCACCTGTCGACGGTTCGCGCCATCGTGGTTCTGGCGCAGCAGCTTGGGCTGCGGACTGTTGCCGAAGGGGTCGAAAACGAAAAGCAGCTGGAGCAGCTCAGTGGATTGAACTGCGATCTGCTGCAGGGCTACCTGATGGCCCGGCCGCTCAGTCCGGAGGATGCCTCTGCCCTGGTGGCTCGATCGGGGCAGTGACGCGGACTTCGCGGACGAGGTCCAGACCTGTACGCCGGGGCGGGCCAGCTGACCTCAGGGCCGGCGAGCCAGCACGACCCGCGGGATCTGTCTGAGATCGTCGACAAACTCCAGGGATCGCCAGCCCGCCAGAAGCTTCCCCACCGACTCGTCCTGGCCCGCGCCGATCTCCAGGGCAAGCAGGCCGCCCGGCACCAGCGCTGCGGCGGCCTGCGGAATCAGACGACGGTAGATGTCGAGGCCATCCTCCCCCGCAAAGAGCGCCCCGGCGGGCTCGAAGGCACGGACCTGCGGGTGCAGCAAACCGCGGTCCAATTCCGAGACATACGGTGGATTGGAGACGACTGCATCGAGTGGTACGGAAGTGGACAGGGCTCCTGACAATCTCCGGGCACGGCGGCTGTCAGACGCAGGCGCGGCGGCACTGGGCTCGCGGTCCAAGCCGGTCAGGAGGTCGGCGGAAACGAACTGAACCCGATCGGCCACGCCATGGGTCGCGGCGTTCTCCTTGGCGACCTCCAGGGCAGCCTCGGAGAGGTCAATGGCGATGACCCGCGCCAGGGGCAGTTGAGAGGCCAAAACGACGGCAATGGCGCCCGATCCGGTCCCAACGTCCGCGATCGTCACCGGCGAGCTTCGAGGAAGTCTTTCCAGCACCGCCTCGACGAGAACTTCGGTCTCGGGGCGCGGTATCAGAACATCGGGCGAGACGCGAAGATTGAGCCCGAAGAACTCCTGCTGGCCAGTGATGTACTGCATCGGTTCGAAGCCGACGCGGCGTTCGAGAGCTTGTTGCAACTGCGCCTGTTCGCGCTCGCTCAGCGGACGGTCGGGGTGAGCCAGGAGCGCCGTGCGCGGAACCTGAAGCACGTGCATCACCAGCAGATCGGCATCTCGCGGAGCCTGTTCGGCGAGCTCCTGCCTGGTGCACAGCCGCGCCCTTGCCTCCGAGATCGCCTCACGCAGTGTCATGGCAAGGTCTCTTGCGGTGTGCGCCCCCGTGGGAGCTTCTTCCCAAAGGTTCGCGAATTGGTCGGGCGGCAGCCGTCTCTGCTTCTTCGCTGCGATGGACTGCCACTGCAGTTCTCCTCGACAGGCCACAGCATCCAGGAGAACTGCCCTAAGCCGACCAGAACTGAGGATGGGCCGAAAGCTTGGGCTTGAGGGCATGCGGCAGCAGCCGTTCGTGGGCGCCGAGCTGATACCCCAGATACTTGCCGATGGTCCGCAGGGCGGCGTACGGCATCCACAGCGGTGCGTTCGACCACAGGAAACGTAACTCGTCGAGAACGAACTGACGGCCCTCATTGCCGACCGTTCCGAAGGTCTGCAGCAGCCAGGGCTCGCGCCCATGGTGGACGCCGATGTCGAAGTAGCGGCGAAACTCGCTGCCAAGCGTCAGCGGGTGCGAGTGGATGGCGGCGGCATCGGCCTGGTAGGCCAGCTTCCACCCCGCCATCAGCATGCGTGCGGCAACGGTGACCTCCTCGGAGACGATGGTGTCGGTGGGGAACCCTCCCACCGCATCGAGCGCGGAGCGACGGTAGACAGCGAAGCTGTTGGAGAAGTAAGCAGCCCGGAAGCCCATCTGGTGGCGGCTCTCGAAGCTCCGAACCTCCGGCACCTCGGGGTAGTTGTAGAGCCGTCCGTGCCGTTCAAGCGGATCCGCCTGCGGACGGGCGATCTGGCGTCCGTAGGCAGCACCCACCGCCGGGTCGTCCAACGCGCGGCAAAGCGTCGCCAGCGACCTGGCCGTTGCCGGGATCGCGTCCTGTGTAAGGAAGACGAGGCGTTCCGCCAGGGGCAGGTATTGGCAGGCAGCCTGGCGGGTAGCGCCGTGACGGAACTCCGTCTGCGCAATCTGAATCAGACGGTATCCCGCGCGGCGTGCCAGCATCGGTGTTCCATCCATCGAGGACGAATCAATGATGAGGACCTGATCGTCACGCAGTCCCTGCTGCTTCAGGGCAGCTTCAAGAGCCGTCCAATGCCGGGCCGCGTTGTAGGTCGGGATAATCAGGCCTGCATCACGCAGACTCGACCGGGCGCCGGATGCGAGGGCGACAGCTGGCGGTATTTGCAGTCGGCGCGTGCTTTGAACGGTTCCCAAATCCAGCCGGTCCTATACCTTTCAAGCGAAGTGCGTCCGGCGCTCCGCCGGCAAGCGGAGTTCCAGTGTGGAAAGAGTATGACGCCTCGCTCTAAATGTCTATTCAGATTGTTCCGAGAGAGTGCCGGATTTGATCTCTTCCGTAATCTGCAAGCAGCAGAGAAGCACGGAGCAGCGCACCTTCGGCTCGGAGCTCCGGATCCTGCGCGGTGGCGGACGCAGGAGAGCTCCGACCGGTCGCGAGCGTGCCACCCCCGAGGCGATCCGCTCTCGATGCGAACGGCCAGGCTTGTGTCTCTGTTGCCCGTTAGCTGCCGCCACTCCAGACGGTTCTTGCAGGAGTCGAGGGCGGTATCGGCTACGGCGCGCCCTCACTCGCCCGGATAAACTCGACCGCTCGCTCGTGCAGGCCCTTGAGCGCCTCCTCGTTGACATAGACCATGTGCCCGGTCGGGAAGAAACGGTATTCGACGTTGCTTTGCAGGCTCTGCGGAATCGGCAGATGCTTCATCTCGTAGGTGGCGCCGAAGTAGAGCGTGCCCAGGTCGAAGTAGCCGCCCATCAGCAGCACCTTCATCTTCGGGTTACGCTTCATGGTGTCGGCCAGATCGGTCATAACATTGACGCTGCCCTCCGGGTATCCCGCCCCGGGGACGCGGTGGCGCAGATCCCACTGGAAGCCCGGCTCCCGTGCGCTCGGCTTGTAGGTCATCTGCTCGCCATAGTGCAGCGTACCCCGTGCATACTGGTTCATCGCCGCGGTGTAGGCAGCGCTGATCGCGTTGGTGAATGGGTCGTAGTCGGCATCGCGCGCGAGCGGATCGATCGAAGGTCCCTGGTACCGGGTGTCCAGCCGGCCGGTGGTGATGCCTGCCTCATCCTGCAGCTCCTTTGAGAACTCGCCGCCGGTCAGGCGCAGGTTCGCCTTGACCCAGAAGGCCGCGGGGATGCCTGTGTAGGAGTGCAGCTTTTCAGCCACCGCCTGCTTGCGAGCCTCCGGCAGATCCGCTCCCTGCAGAAGGGCCGCGGCGTACTCTCCCAGGCTGTACTGCTCCACCTCCTTGAGAAATGGCGCCAGCTCGCCCGTCTGCCCGGGCACGCGATGGTGGTACCACGCGGTCGCGGCAAACGATGGCAGGGCCAGGAAGAAGCCCTGCTCCGCGCCGGGGTTGGCGTCGCTGCCGTCGGCAGAGTCGTTGAAGCTGAGGATCTGACTCAACAGCATTACCCCGTTCAGATCCACATCCTGCAGATCGTTCGACAGAACGGCGCTGCGGGTGGTGCCGTAGCTCTCGCCAAACAGGTATTTGGGCGAGTTCCAGCGGTTGTACTTCGACAGGAACTTGCGAATAAAGCGGTCGAAGGCGTGAGCGTCCTGGTCGGTGCCCCAGAAAGCCTTGCCTGCGTCCTTTCCCATATTGCGGCTGAAGCCGGTGCCAGGAGCGTCGATAAAGACGAGGTCACTCGCGTCGAGCAGGCTGTACTGGTTCTCCACCATTTTGTACGGGCCACCCAGCGCGTGCTGGGTATCGGGGGTCACGACGCGTACCGGGCCGAAGCAGCCCATGTGGAGATACATGGTCGCCGATCCCGGACCGCCGTTGTAGAGAAAGGTGATGGGCCGCGCCGCGTCGGGTTCGCCCTGCTGGATGTACGCGGTGTAGAACATGCGTGCCGTCGCAGGTCGATCCTCAGGCTTGGCCGGCAGCTCCACGCCGGAGTCCGGCAGCAGCTTGCCATCGTAGCCCATGCGCGCATCCTCGGCGTCGGTGGCCCCAACGGTGATGCTGCCGGCCACCGCCCGGTAATGAATGGTCTGGCCACCGGTGTGCACCGTGCCCTCGGTCGTGGAGTCCGCCGGCGCAGCTCCATTCGCCGCCGAGCTCCTGGGGCCTTCGGTCTCGGTCACCGTCGCTGTCGTCTTGTGCTCGCGCGCCTTTTCCTGCGCTCCCGCAACCCCCGGAACCGCGCAGCCGGCCAGCAGCAACGCACTCCACACGACCGGCACACTTCTCCCTAGGCTCATCGCTCTCCTGTGTTCGATTGAGGTGAAGCTGAAGTATATCGGCAATGCCGCCGAAGGGAGCAAGAACAATTGCGGCTTGGTGGCCGACGAGGCGCAGCGTTGGCGCTCGCGCATCGTTTTGCCGGGCAATCTGCGTGCCAGGGCCGCGCCCCGGAAGCTGCACGGAAGTGCTATCGCGGGCGCCCGGTGAGGATTGCTAGCCTCGCCTCACCATGAAGAAGACTGCCCGCCTCGCCACAGCCGTCCAGACCTGCCCCGGTTGCAAAGCAACGTCCCTGGTTCCGGCCGACCCCGATCTTCAGCCGGTCTCCTGCGCACTCTGCAACTACCCTCTTCGCATGGTGCGCGACTACCTCAGCAACGTCTTTGCGATGGAATACTCCGACCTTCACGAGACGGCATAGGTCGACCCTCGTTCCGACGCCGGCCACAGCGGGAGGCGGACCTCCGCCTCGCAGCCTGCCGCTCCTTCGCGGTTGCGAAGTGCGACCGATCCGCGATGCGCCGCGGCGATCTGCTGGGTCAGCACCAGGCCAATTCCGGTGCCGCCCGGTTTGGTGGTGTAGAAGGGCACAAACAGGTTGGCGGAGTTCGCCAGACCCGTGCCGTTGTCCAGGATCTGAAGCACGGCACGGTCGCCGGCAGCGGTCCAGCTGATCGCGACTTCGGGCGCCTCATCGCGCGAGGCCGCCAGGGCGGAGTCCGCAGCGTTGCGGACCAGGTTGATGAAGAGCTGCTGGAGCTGATCGGAGTCGGCCAGAAGCACGAGCTCCGGGCCGCCGTCCAGCCGGACCTTCAGCCGCATCTCCATCTCGATGACTCGACTGAGCAGAGGGATCAGCGGCGTGGGCGCGAGCGCCGGCGAAGGCAGGCGTGAGAGCCGCTGGTAGGCCTGCAGAAAGCGATTGAGCGACTCCGCCCGGTCCTCAATAACGGCCAGCCCGCGGTCCATCTCCTGCGGCTGTGCAGGTACGGCCGGATGCTGCCGAGTGACACCTGCCTCCTGCGCCCCGGGGACGGGCGGCAGGCGGGAACGCAGGCTGCCGGCGATGGATTTGATCGGCGCCAGCGAGTTGTTGATCTCATGGCCCAGCACGCGAATCAGACGTTGCCAGGCCAGGCGCTCCTCTTCACGGAGCGCGGCGGCGACATCGGCCAGGACAAACAGCGAGTGCGGCACGCCATGGAGACGAAAGGTGGTGCGGCGAACCGACCACCGCTCCGGCTGCGGACCCCCAGCCGGGGAAGGAGGTCGCGATCCACCCGATCCGGCGCTGGTCTGGTCCGGCGCCCCTGCCCTCGGTTGATAAAGACCCTCGTCCGGCGTCGCCAGCAGGGCCAGCAGACCCACTTCCGCCGCCGGCCGGCCGAGTGCATGCTGGCGAGCAAGACCGAAGGCGTGCTCGGCCGCGGGGTTCAGCAGGTGAAGCCGCGACTCGCCATCAAAGGCGAGCACCGGCGACTGCATGGAGTTGAGCACGAGCTGCACCAGCGACAGGGCGTCAATGGCCGAGGTGCGCTGCGCCTGCAGCGAGCTGGCCAGCACATTCACCTCGAGCGCGAGATCGCCCAGCGAGTCGCCGCGACGGGCCCCACGAGCGCGAAAGGAGAAGTCTTCGTCGCGCAGGGCGGCGACAACATTGGTAAGGGTCTGAAGCGGACGAAGAATCTGATCCAAGAGCGCCGCGGCGGCCAGCCAGGCAGCCAGCGAGAGCGGCGGCAGCACGAGCAGCATGGCAAGCCACGATCCGGTGCGGTCCCACACCAGCAGCCCAGCCAGCATGAGCGAGGGCACGGCCCAGAACAGCAGCCCCAGCCGCAGACGCCGCTCAAACGGCAGCCGTCGCGGACTGCGGCCAGACAGGGGGACGCGGGTTGGAAGACGGACGGGCACCCTGCCGGTAGTGTAGGTCTGCTGCGGGCAGTAGCTGGCAACGTAATCTCTGATCCGGTGCTCGTTCGTCTCGGCTGAATCAGCAGCTGGAAATGGGAGATGTGATGACGGGGGAGCCCTTCGGCGCCCGCCTATGCGGCGCGTGGGCTTCCGGGCTGCGCCGGTGGACGCGATCCGTGCCATGATCTGGCATGAGCCTGCCTGCCACCGGACGACGGGGCCGCGTACCCTTCGGAGTCTCCTGGCGGTGGCTGGTAGCGGCGGCTCTGTGGCTGCCGGTTCCAGACTGCTCGCGGGCGCAAGGGCCCGCACCGCCGGTCGACGAGGCCGTCGCTCGTCTCGCGCGCAACGTCGCCGCGTACACCGCCACGCTCCCCGACCTGTTCTGCGAGGAGCGGTTCACCTCCAGGCGTTTTGCCGACGGCCACCAGACCGACTCACGCACGACTGTTTCGACGCTCCGCATTCAACACGGTTCGGGGGCGCGCGCGCCCGGCAACCTGGTCGAGACACGCACCGTGCACGAGGTGGATGGCTCCCCAGCGCACGGCAGTCGCATCCGGGGTCCGTACACGCTCGATGGCGGCTTTGACCGCGCACTGGCCATCTTTCTTGGCGCCACTCCATCCTGCCTGCAGTTCAAGGCCGCACCCACCGACGCGTCTTCCGAGCTGCGCCTGACCTTTGCCGCGCTCACCACGCTGCCGCCGGCCTGCCCCGCCAACCTGCTGGGCCGCACGGGCGAGGTGACGCTCGACCGCACCAACCTCGAGCCGCTGCAGATTCGCCAGACCCTGCCGCATCCGGCCGGCAGCGGCAACCAGTGGAGCCGCCTGGTGTGGACTGTGACCTTCGCGCCCGTCTCTCTCGGCGACCGGATCTTTTACGCACCCAGCAGCGTGCGCAGCGAGCTCTTTCGCCAAGGCAGCCCGGAGTACCTCCAATCGATTGCCGAGTACAGCGGCTACCACAAGCTGGAGGTAAGCTCCCACATCGTGCCGGGCACTCCACAGGCAGGTCCATAGCAGCGGGCCAGGGAGCCCTTGGCAGCCATGGCTGGGGGGCTCCCGAAGCTCTGCGGACCCGGTCGCGGCGGCCCGCCGCCACGGTCGCTGTCGTATGATCCTCCTTGTCTGCTCATGCGACTTCCTTCCCTGCGCCTGCGATCTTCACCCCTTGCCTGGGTGATCTTCGGGACCTGCCTTCTTGCCGTGCCGTTTCATCTGCGTCCTGACAACTTCATCGTGGACGATGGGTACTTCTACCCACAGATCGCCCGCTACATCGCTGCGGGCCAGGGAAGCACCTTTAATGGCATCCTTCCGACCAACGGATACCACCCGCTCTGGATGTTTGTCTGTGTCCTGGCGGCGTCCGTCACGCGGAACTCCTCCGCCCTCGTGCAGATCCTGTCCGCCATTCAGGATCTTCTGCTGCTGGCCTGCCTCGCCGTCCTCGTCAAGGTTGCGCAGCATGCCCGCATGCGTGGCGGAGTTCTGGCATGTGCGCCGCTTCTGTTTCTCAGCATGGTGCTGGGCATCTGGCGCCTGCTCGAAACCGATCTGGCGCTGGCCCTGCAGGTCGCCGTTCTTCTGGTCGCCGTGCCGGCGCTGCCGCGGGTGTACCAGGCCGTCCGCCGGTGGCGCTCTCCGCTCCTCGGACTCCTGCTTGGCCTTGCCATGCTGGCTCGCCTGGACCTGATCTTTCTCGCGATGGTCATCGTCGGCTATCGACTCACCCGCAGAGACACAGGCCGCGGTCTCCGCGAACGGATCTTCTCCGTCTCCCTCGAGGCCGTCATCGCCGCCCTCGTGGTGGTGCCCTACCTCCTGTGGAACCTGTTTACCTTTCACCACCTGTTGCCGATCAGCGGTGCCATCAAGAGCACCTTTCCCCATCCGCACCGATGGGCGATGGCTCCCTTCCTGTACCCGGTCTTCGCAGCCGTCGCAGCGAATGCGACGCTGCTCTTCCAGCGTGGAAAGACCCCGTTCAAGACGATATGCCTGCTCACCGCCGCCGCCACGGCGCTAGAAGTCTCCTACGCCCTGACCTTCGGGGAGCTCGCCCCGTGGTACCTGACGACCGGATATCTGTCCGTCTCGCTGTGCGTCCTGTGGGTCTTCGACGCAATCACGCGACGTTTGCCGAGGATTGCCCGGACGGAGGGGCCGTTGGCTGCCGCTCTTCTGCTGGCGTTTTTCACGCTGGCCTCCCTAAGGCTTTTCTCCAATTTCTCCTACACGCGCTTCATGCAGGGACGTGTGCGCTTCCACGGCAGCTATGTCGAGCCCAAGCGCGCGCTGGCAAAGAAGCTCTCCGAGACGTTGCCAGGCGGAAGCCGCATCTTTATCTTCGACGCTCCAGGAGGCGTTGCCTTCCGCTCCGGCATGAGCGTGATTCCGTCCGACGGTCTGGTTTCGGACTATGCCTACAACTTCGACATCGTCCGCGAAGGATTTCTCCGGTACACGGCTGATCGGCAGATTGACTACTTCATCGCACCGTACCTCGAGCCAGGCCAACACTACGATCGGCTCTCGTTGAGCGGAACGGGCACCACGGCCGGGCAAACGATGCGGATCGAGGCGCCGCTCACACGGAGGCCCGCCGGCTCGGTCAGTCTAACTGACGCCACTCTCCTGTTTCGCTTTAGAGACCCGAACCCCGAGATCCAGGCCAGGTATCCGGTGGTGGGCGTCTGGCGCCTGGTTCACTGAGCGGGACGCCAGAAGGGCAGCTGCGTCAGGCAAGACGCCGCGCTGCGCCTGGCTCTCGCACACCGGCAAGCGCCTTCAGCATGGCGTAGGAGACGGCGGCCGCGCTGTTCAACAGGGAAGGGTTGAGCAGGCCGGAGGCGATCCAGACCAGCAGAAGCAGAACGAGACAGAGCTTTTGACTGAGCCGGTCCGGGCGGCCCGTCCGGTCGAAGGGCCAGAGCTCTCGAAAGTAGAAGCCGGTCAGGAGTCCAAAAACAAGCAGTCCGGCAAGGCCTACCTGGCCCGCAAGGGCGTACAGCTGCACCTCATAGACGTACCGCAGATCTCCGCGGATGACCTCTGAGGTATAGCTCCCAAGTCCATGGCCAAACAGGGGAGCCTGAAGAAAGAAGCGTTCTAGAGCGGGAATCTGTTCGTCGCGCACCGCATCCGAACCGCCCGCCACACTCGCCGAGAAGCGAAGCTGCACGACCACCGCGAGGATCGGGAAGGACAGCGCGAGACCAACGCCAAGAGCCACCAGAAGCCAGCTCCGGAAACGGTCCCTCTGGCCGAAGAGCATCCCCAGAACAAAGGCCAGAACGCCAAAGGCCCAAAGAAAGCGCGAGAAGGTCAGGACCAGGGAGAAGACCAGCAGCCCAAACATCCCGAGCGCCGGAAGCGTCCCAAGTCCCAGCCGGCGACGATAGCGCAGCAAAAGGTAGACGCACAGGGGAATCAGGCCGTCTGCGATGAACTGGAGACGTCCCAGGGAAGACGCGAAATCGACCCCCATCAGGTTGACGCCGAACAGAGTATTGATCGCGTCGACCAGCGTCGAGACCGGGATGCCGCGCAGGACCGCGTAGAGCAAAAGGGCGACTTTGAGCACACACGCCAACACTTCGGCATGAAGCACGGTTCGCAGAAACCGGATGCGTGCCGCCTCGTCGCGGGCGAAGTAGACCGCGGCCAGCCAGCAGCTGACAAGGGTGGTGACGATGTCCTTGTACTCCGAAAGGGAGAACGTCAGGGGAAAGCCATAGACCTGGGCGACCACGATCCAGACCGCGAAGACACCGGGCAGCAGCAGCAGAAGAGCGATGTGCCGCAGGGTGAAGCGGCGTGTCTCCACCAGATGGAGGCAGGCGGGCACAAACAGGAGACCGAACCAGATCGCCTTGACGTTGATGTGAAAGAGCGTGCCGCTCGGCAGAATGATCAGGAGATAAATAAAGACCCGAAGCAGAGGATCGAAGCTTCGGCGGAGCAGATCGAGCAGGTCCCATGGCAGGCTGACCGTGCGCGCCGTGGCGGCCGCGGCCGAAGCTGCCGGCACCGCGGTGGCAAGCCGGTTTCGGGGGAAGCTTGGCAGAGGTCTCATCGTGGACCGACGCCCGCATCCATGCGCAGGCGACGGCTTCGCCGTGTGAGCAGCCGTCGCGCGATCTCGCCGGTCGCGATGCGGCGAAACTCGGGCTCCTGCCCTCGCAGCAGACTTCGACCTGCGCGCACCAGCAGACGCAGCAGACGCTCACCCCGCGCGGGCAGCGGCATGTGCCGGTCATAGAAGCTGCACTCATCGCGGAGCAGCTGCCGGTATCGATCGGTCGACATGCGGCCTTCGCGGTCGAGGATGGCGAGCTCGTGCTCCACCCGCACCCCGCCGGCCACCACGATGCGTTTGCCGGCGCGGTCCAGCCGGTGAAACAGGCTGGTATCGCTATTATTCAGCGGAAACTGCGGGTCATAGCCGCCCACCGCGAGCGCCGCCTCCACCCGCAGGAGCGACGCGGAGTTGATGGCCGAGGTAAAGCGCGGCGCGAGGCCGTCTGCCTGCTGCGGCAGAACGCGCGGCCAGAAGCCGCCCGCAAATCGAAACGGCGAGATGCTCCGTCCGTGGTCCAGGACACGCGGCACCACGGCGCCGATCTCCGGGACGTGGCGGAAGCGGCGGGCGTACCCTTCCATGCCGATCAGAAAGTTCTCCGGCAGGTGCGTGTCCTGGTCAAGCGTCAACAGCCACTCAAATCCTCCCGCAGCCGCCTCCGCAAGCGCCTCGTTGTAGGGTCGGGCCAGACCCGGGTTGTCCGGCGCTGCCTGGTAGCGAACCCCGGGCGGCAGCTCGCCGGGGTCCTGCCCGCCGGGCGTGTTGTCGGCCACCAGAACGGAGAGGCGCAGTGGCAGCGCCGTGGCGGCAGCCGACGCCTGAAGCAGCGTCAGGAGGCTGGGCGAGCTCGCCGGCAGCATCCGGTACACCACAACCACCGCCAGAATCGTGGTCGGGCCGGCGTTCTCCGGCGGCATCTCCGTCGTCGTCGCTCGGTCGCCCCCTGGCAGCAGACCCTACCTCCCCGGTGGCCCCAGTGTATCGCCCGGGGACTGGCACCCGCGCCGTGGAGGGAATGGCCTTGCCGTGCGCAGGCGACGCCGCTCGCTCGTTTCTAACGCGCCAGCGCCAGGTGTTTGGGTGTCCACAGGATCCGCAGCTGCGCGCTTCCGTTCCGCTGGCTGCCGGGGAGGTACGACGGAATCAGGAATCGTTCGTACTGGCCGAAGAACTGCGCCGACCAGTCGGGCGAAAGCGCGATTTGACCCTCCGCAAAGGCGTCCGAGATGGTGCTGCCGCCGGGAAGAAAGGCCAGACCTCCCTTGGTCTGGCGATACCCCGCCTCCACCCGGCTTCGGCCGGAGATCCAGTAGCCCAGCCTTCCCTCGTAGGCGCGCGCATCCCGGCCGACGGCATTGCCCAGCAGAAATCCTTTGTTGGTGTTGCCGTCGCGGTACTGGTTGTTGATAAAGAAGCGCGTGCCGCCCTCGTCGCGGCTCAGCTCCTCCGAGGAGGCGACCTCCAGCCGCAGATCGGCGTGCGGCAGACCGGGCAGCCGGGCCAGGTAGAGCCCGGGGCTCCACGCCACGCGGCGCGGCGCAGAGAGCGGGTTCGGTTCGTCGTCGGCGTAGGAGTCGGCGTAGATCGTCAGCAGATCGCTCACCCCGGGCACATGGAGACGGAAGTCGAACCCGCTCTTGCGGTCGCCAGGGTCCAGCCGGTCGCCATAGGCGAAGTTGCTGCCGGTGGAGTTCTGGCTAAACAGATTGCGGCCGAGGGTGCCGGCGGTGATGGGGTGACCCACGCCCCACAGGATGGACCAGCGCGTCGCGCTCATCTCCAGGTACCGGCCAAAGGTGAGGTCGATCTTTTGCCCGTTAAAGTAGGGCCGTGCCGGATGGTGATGGCCGGAGAGCTTGCCAAAGACCAGATCGAAGCGGTAGCTGCCAAGCTCCGGAAAGATCGGAAACGGGTGCGGCCGGGTGGAGACAAACCGCAGATTGTAGGTGGGTTCGGCGTTGGAGGAGAAGGAGAACGGGCCCATGGCGGTCGGTCCCCAGAAGATCTCCTGCTTGCCAAAGGAGAGGGAGTTGCCGGCGAAGGCCGCACCGGCGTACAGCTCGATGGGCCGCTGCCGCACATAGGCGGCGACCGCCGGCGACGGGAAGATGACCGCGCCTGGCGGGGTAGGAGTTCCCGGTACCTGGAAGAGGAGGTTATCGAGCGCGTTGAACAGATCTGCCCGCTGCGGTGTGACGGCCGGCAGACCCGGATCGGTCTGAAGCTCCTGGCGGTCAAAGAAGAAGAGCCGCCCGGCAACGCCGCGAACCGAGTACCCCAGAATGGCGCTGGTGCCGCGGCCGAGCGGCCGTCCAAAGTCGTTCCGCCACGTCTGGCCGAAGTGGAAGCCGTCCGTCAGGGCGGGTCCGGCGATGGTGCCCACCCGGGCATAGACCGACTCCAAAACCAGGGCCGCGGTGCCGTCCGGCTCCTGCAGTTCGCGCTCGAGCGAGGGCAGAAGGCGCGCCGCCTCGTCCCGGACGCCGGCGCCGATCTCCACATCCAGGCTGCCGAAGCCGTACAGCGTGCTCTCCGCCTCGCGCACCTGCCGGCGGCACTCCTGCCGGGTCCAGGGCCGGATGGCGACACTCTGCGATGGAACGAGACCGAGCGCGCCCAGCCGCTCCAGCGCGGGGTAGATCCAGCTGTCCATCGGAACGTTGGCCGACCCCACGCGATCGCTGTCGACCGCCGGTGCGGGAGGCTCCGGGACGCGTCCGGCGGTCTGGCCAGCAGCCGAGGCGGGCACACCGCCTTCGCCCGCCGGTGTAAGCGACAGAAAAGCAGGGCGGAGGACAGCGCGCGGGAGATCGAGCGCAAACTGCACCGGCTGCCGGAACGGAGCCGGTGGAAGCGCTGCCGAAGGCGCGGTTTGCCCCCACTCGCAGCGGACAAAGGCCCCCAGGAAGCCAAAAGCGGCAGCAGCCAGCAGACAGGTGGACCGGGAGATCGTCACGGCCTCCCTGGCGAAGCGCTTGGCTGGGTGTGCATGCTGGTTCTTCATTGTATGGGGCGAGCCTGGCTGCCGCGGTCAGCGGCCTGCCTCAGGCTGTATCGACATATACATTTTGTCATCTCGACCCGAGCGCAGCGCAGTGGAGAGACCCCTGTATTTCGCCCTGGCGAACTGGAAGTTCTATCCCTTTGTGGCGAAATACAGGGGTCTCTCCGCTCCACGAGACGAGAAACCGTCTCGTTCCGGTCGAGATAGCAACCTGCTTGGCTGTCTATCGATACAGCCTTAGGCCTCGCGGAGGCGCGCCGCCCGGAAGAGCACCCACGCGCAGCCGATCAGGAGGCCGAGAAGCAGACCGATCGCCTCTATCAGGGTTCGGTGAGGCCCCGATTTGGTATCCGGCACCAGGGGTTCGTCGAGCACCTGCAGCGGGGCGTCCTTGGCCTCGTCCAGGCGGGCCGCTTCATACTGGCGGGCGATGATCTCAAACAGGGCCTCGTGATACTTCACGTCGCGCGCCCGGCGGATGTACTCCAGCTCAAGCTCCGGAACCTGGGCGGTCGAGAGCCGGCCATATTGCCCCTTGGCTTCACCCTTTTCAAGCTGCGCCGCCTGCCCCTGCAGGCTGCTGATCTCCTTGCGCATGCGAATCACATCCGGATTCTGCTCGGTTTCGTCATGGAGCAGAGCAGCCAGGCGGGTCTGCCGGTCGGTGATCTGCGCCCGCACCTGCGCCAGCGCCTGGATGTTGGCGGCCGTCTGCCCCGCGGGAGCGACCAGGCCGGTCTTCTCCTGCTCCTGCTTGAGCGCCACCTCGGCGTCGGCCAGGGCATTCTTCTCCTTGGCCAGGCGACCTTCGTAAAAGAGCCGGCGTTGCGAGCTCTCACTCAAGGCCAGGCCGGCCGAGGTCTGCTGCAGCGCCTCGAGGTATCCCCGAGCCAGGTCGCGAGCGCGCTCCGGGCTGTGATCGGTGACGCCGATCTGGACGATCGGATCCTTGGTGCCGACCTCGAAGCTGCTACGCGAGGCCAGGATGTCCATGGCCTGGCTCTCCTTTTTCACCTTGTAGACGTGCATGAGGTCGAACCGACGCACCAGGTCGAGGCCGATGGTCTGGCTCTTGAGGATGCCGACGTAGAGATCGCCCGGGCTCTTTCCCGCAAACAACCCGCCGCCGCCGAGCGCCGACAGCTGGCCCATCAGCGCCGCGGCGCTGGAGCTGCCGGTGTTTGATCCCGGAGGCAGAAACGACGCCTTGGCGGTGAAGCTGAGCGGAAGCAGAAAGGCAAGGGCGATGGACAGCGCCAGGCAAACGCCGCCGCATAGCAGGATGCGCCGCCGGCCTGCGCGAAGCAGATGCAGCAACAGGCCCAGAGAGAGCGCCGAGGGTTCCGGATCGAGCGCGTCGGCTGGAGAGATCCCGATCTCCTCACCGCGAGGCCGCCCGGAGCCCTCGGTTTCGCCGGGCCGCGTCTCCCTGGCCTGCGTCTCCCTGGACGGTGTCTGAGTGGTCATCGCTCCCTCTCTTTATACGCGCGTCTTCCGGCTCCTGCGAAGAAGCGCCGCCCTGTCTGCTATCGTTAGGGTCGGCGTCGCGCTGCGGCGGCGAAAGTACGCATGAAGGTACAGCAAACCACGGCTTCCAGACCATCCCGCATGCCTCCTGCCCCGCCGTCACTTCAAGCGACCCATCCCCAACTCCGCCACATCGTTCTGGTGGTGTTTCTGCTTCTCCCCGGGCTGCTTCTCCCCGGGCTGGCTCTCCCCGTGTTGGCGCAGAGCACGCAGGACCTGCAGAACGCCTGCATCGACCCGCTCTTCTGCCCGCAAACGCCCGCCGCCCCGCCGGCGCAGCAGAACCAGGGCGTCTTCCCGGCCTACAGCAACCCGGGCGCTTCGCCGGCGACCATGGGGAGCGGCGAGATGGGCCGATCGCAGGAGAACCCGACCGGGCTCTACGTCGACAGCGCGGGCAACCTGACCCACCGCGAGCAGGGGGAGGCGAACAGGAACAATCCCTACAGCACCACCCTGTTCCCTCCCGACCCCATTACCGACATGCAGCGGCTGGCGCAGGCCTCCACCGGCGAGATGCTGCCGGTCTTTGGCCGGGATCTCTTCCGGCAGGCACCGTCGACCTTTGCCCCGGGCGACCAGATCCCGGTCACGCCCGACTACATCGTCGGCCCCGGCGACGATATCCTTCTGCGCCTGTGGGGGCCGGAGTCGTTCAACAGCCAGCTGACCGTCGACCGTTCCGGCTCGGTCTACATCCCCAGGGTGGGTGCGGTTCATGTCGCCGGCCTGCGCTTTGACCAGCTGCAGGCCCAGATCACCCGCGAACTCAGCCGGTCCTACCGGAACTTTCAGATCTCCGTCAACCTGGGCCGTCTCCGCTCCATCCAGGTGTATGTGGTGGGCGAGGCCCGCCGGCCCGGGGCCTACACCATCAGCTCGCTTTCCACCGTGCTGAACGCACTGTTCGCCTCCGGCGGTCCGGATGTGCAGGGATCGCTGCGCCACATCCAGGTGCGGCGTGGCGGCGAGACGCTGCCGGAGTTCGATCTCTATGACCTGGTGCTCCGGGGAGACAAGTCGCGCGACATCCCGCTTGAGACCGGCGACACCATCTTCATCCCGGCGGTAGGGCCGCAGGTGGCGGTGGCCGGCAGCGTCCGTCACCCGGCCATCTACGAGCTGCGCGGCGAGACCACGGTGGCGCAGATCCTTGCCCTCGCCGGTGGCCTCGCGCCGACGGCCGCGGCCGGGCAGATCTCGCTCGAACGGATCGAGGGCAATCAGCGCCGGCACGCCATGTCGGTCACCCTCGATGCCGCGGGCGGCGCTCTTCCGCTGCGCGATGGCGACGTGCTCTATGCGGGGCACATTTCCCCGGGCTATGAGCAGTCGGTCACCCTTCGCGGCAACCTGGCCAACCCGGGTCGATTTGCCTGGCACCCCGGCATGCGGCTGTCGGAGATTCTGCCCGACCGGCAGGCGCTGCTGACCAATGGCTACTGGCGCGAGCGCAACCGGCTGGGTCTGCCAGTGCCCCTCTTTGAGCCCCTGAACCAGAACTATCGAGGGTATCTGCCAAACGGCTTTGGACGGAGCGCGGCCGATCGCGGACAGCGGAATGGCAACCGGCTGCCGGCGGCCGATCAGCCCCTGGCCAGCAGCCAGGCAGAGCAGGATCCGTACGCCGCCGAGGCCGGGCTGCAGGCACCGTTCGCGACCGAGAACCAGACCGAGAACGTCCCGGCGAACGCCGCCGGAGCCCTGGCTTTGCAGGGTCAGCTGCAGCAGCGCGAGGCCGCCGGGTACGGCGCGGACCGAAACGGAGCGACTATGGCCTCGCCTGGTGCGCTGACCGATACCCAGGGTCGCCGTGAGCAGCGAAACGGAGTGGGCCCACCGGCCGGTCCGCGCAACCGTATCCAGATCCCGGCCCCGGAGATCGACTGGTCCTATGCCGTGATTGAGCGGCTTGACCCCGATACCCTCAAGAACAAACTGTTGCCCTTCAAGCTGGGTCGCCTGGTGCAGGATCACGATCCAGCCCAGAATCTCGAACTCCGCCCCGGGGATGTGGTGACCATTCTTTCGCAGAACGACGTCACCGTCCCCACCGACGAGCAGACCAAGTACATCCGGCTCGAGGGGGAGTTCGTCACCGCGGGCGTCTACAGCGTGGGTCCCAACGAGACGCTGGAGCAGCTGGTGGAACGGGCCGGCGGCCTCACCGGAAAGGCCTACCTGTACGGCAGCAGCTTTGAGCGGGAGTCGGCGCGCGTCTTTCAGCAGCAGCGCCTGGATGAGTACATCGCCACGCTCTCGGCCGATATGGAGCGCGCGGCCGCCGTCCGGACCGCCTCCTCCACCACCGGGATCGCCGACCCAACCGCGCTCGCCGAACAGCGCAACCTGATCAGTCAGCTGCGGCAGCTGCGCGCTACCGGCCGCGTCGTTCTGGAGTTCGGCCCCGAAAGCGCAGGCACCGGAAGCATCCCGCCCATTCCGCTCGAAAACGGCGATGTGTTCCGTGTGCCCACCCGCCCCAACACCGTCTCCGTGGTGGGCGCGGTCTACGGTCAGAACGTCTTTCTCTACAGTCCCCAGCGCAAGCTCGCCGACTACGTCGCTCTCGCCGGAAAGCCGAACCGCATCGCCGACGCCAGGCACGCCTTTATCATTCGCGCCGATGGCTCCATCTACAGCCGCGAGCGGGCGGGCGGCGTCTTCTTTTCGAACAACTTCAACGACGCCCGCATCCACCCGGGCGACTCCATCGTGATCCCGGAGAAGCTGATCAAGCCGACCGCCCTCCGGCAGCTGCTCGACTACTCCCAGATCCTGTCGTCCTTCGGTCTGGCCGCCGCGGCCATCAATGTGGTGCGATAGCCGCGGCGGCGTGCGGCACAGGGCCATGGCCGCGGGCCGAGGCCTAGACCGCGCTGGCCACGGGCTCCCGCAGCCAATCGTAGAGCGGGAACTGCTCGGCGAGCTCCGCGACGTCCAAGCGGATGCGGCGCAGGCGCGCCGGGTCCGCTCGGTGGTCGAGCGCGTCCACGATCCATCCGGCGACGGTGCGCATCTCCGCTTCGCGCATGCCGCGGGTGGTGAGCGCGGGCGTGCCGATGCGGATGCCCGAGGGCTTCATCGGCGGGTTGGTGTCGAAGGGGATGGCGTTCTTATTGACGGTGATGCCGGCTTCGCCCAGCGCGTGCTCGGCCTCCGACCCCAGCATGCCGCGCTCAAAGACGTCGAGCAGCAACACATGCGTGTCGGTGCCGCCGGAGATGAGGCGGAGCCCGCGCCCGGCGAGTTCCTCGCCCAGGACCCTGGCGTTGGTGACAATCTGCGCGGCGTAGGTGCGGAACTCCGGATCGAGCGCCTCGCGAAAGGCGACCGCCTTGGCGGCCACCACGTGCATCAGCGGGCCGCCCTGCTGGCCGGGAAAGACCGAACGGTCGAGCGCGGCGGCGAACTGCTGTTCGCACAGGATCAGGCCAGAGCGAGGACCGCGCAGCGTCTTGTGCGTGGTGGTGGTGACGATATGCGCGTGCGGCACCGGCGAGGGGTGCGCGTGCCCGGCCACCAGACCGGCAAAGTGCGCCATGTCGATCATCAGAAACGCCCCGACGGCATCGGCGATGGATCGCATGCGGGCGAAGTCGAACTGTCGCGGGTACGCGCTGCCACCGCCGACGATCACCTTCGGCCGTTCCCGCCGGGCGATCGATTCGAGCTCGTTATAGTCGATGGTCTCGGTATCGCGGCGCACCCCGTAACCCACAATGCGGTACAGCTTGCCCGAGAAGTTCAGCTTGTGGCCGTGTGTCAGGTGTCCGCCGTGGGCCAGGTCCAGGCCCAGGATCGTGTCGCCCGGTTCCAGCAGCGTCATATACGCGGCGGCGTTGGCCTGGGAGCCGGAGTGCGGCTGCACGTTCGCGTGTTCGGCCGCAAAGAGCGTCCTGGCGCGGTCGCGCGCGAGGTTCTCGACGGCGTCGGCGAACTCGCAACCGCCGTAGTAACGTCTTCCCGGGTAGCCTTCGGCGTACTTGTTGGTGAACACGGTTCCGGCGGCCTCGAGCACCGCGCGCGAGACGAAGTTCTCCGACGCAATCATCTCCAGCCCCTCGTGCTGGCGGCGCACCTCCTCTTCAACCGAGGCGAAGATCTGGGGGTCTGAGCTGCTGAGCGGGGCGTCCAGGCGGATCGACATGGGGTGATTTTATGCCCTGGCTGTAACGGCACCTGGCGCGATTCCTTCCGGCCGAGGCGCGGACCGGCGGTTGAAGCAGGGCGGCATCCCTTGCGTCGCACACACATGGCGAGAGAAACTTCTCTCACCGTTTCAACGTCCGCAGTGTAGGGTTAGTTTCGATTGGCATAATGCGGTCCTGCCCGCCCCGGGGCCAACCGCTCGAAACGGCCCTGACCCGGAGCTCGGAAGCTATGGCTATTGCTGTACTTACCTGGTTGATTGCAATTCCGCTGCTGGGCTTCTGCACCGGTCTCCGCAGCATGATCCCGGTTGCGGTGCTCTGCTGGTTTGCCTGGCTCGGCCACCTGCCGGTGCAGGGCACGTGGGCGTTCTGGACCGCAAACCCCATCTCCATGGGCGTTTTTACGGTGCTGGCGGCCGGCGAGCTCATCGGCGACAAGCTGCCCAGGACACCGCCGCGCACGCTGGCCTTTCCCCTGATCGTACGTCTGTTCTTTGGCGGCTTCGTGGGGGTGGTGATCGCGACGGCGCTCTCCGGGTCGACGCTTGAAGGCGGCTTTCTCGCCACCCTCGCGGCGCTTCTGGGTGCCTTCGGCGGCCTGCATCTGCGGCATCACGCCGACACCCGCTGGGGCTGGCCGGACTGGCGCTTCGCCATCGTGGAGGACGCCTTCACCATCATCGCCTCGGTCCTGGCGATGAGTGTAATCACAGGTTGATGCACCCGCTTCCTATGAAATGGGGCCGCAGGCCCTGTCCGCCGCAGCTCCCATCTGCCCCCCGGCCGCAACGCGGTAGACTCAACGCCTGATGCCGAACCGAATCAGCCGCCTCCTGGCCCCTGCGATTCTCGTCTTTGCGGTCCTGATCGCGGTGGTCAACGCCACGATCGCTTGGCGATCCCTGCAAAGTCTGCTGCGAAGCCAGGCATGGGTCAATCACACCTGGGAGGTCATCAGCCAGGTGGAGGAGGTCGTCAGCACGGTCAAGGACGCGGAGCTGGGGGCGCGCGGGTACGTCAATACCGGCAACCTGGCCTATCTTGACACGTACCGGCAGGCAGCGCGGCAGCTTCCGGGCTCCCTCCAGGCCTTCCACCAGCTCACCCTGGAAAACCCGGTTCAGATCGCGCATGAGGCGGAGATGCGCCAGGCGACCCATCTGCGGATGGACCAGCTGCAGCGCGTGATCGATCTGCGGTCCGGTGGCAACTCACCGGAGCTCACCGCCTACCTGCGGAGCTCGGTCGGCCTGATCCAGACCACCCACCTGAGAGTGATCGCCGACAGCATGGAGGGCGAAGAGCGCCGGCTGCTCCGCATCCGCACCGCCCGGGCGAAGGTCGACGAGCGCCACTCGGAGATCTCGATCGCGGTCGCGCTCGGTCTCGATCTTCTGTTAATTCTGCTTATGCTCCGGTACTTTTTGCGGGAACGGCTGCTCCGCATCGCCGCACAGGAGGACTCCGAACGGATCGCCGCCGCGCGGGCCGAGACGGAGCGCTACGCGACCGAGCTGATGGCGCTGAACACCACGCTCGAGGAGCGGGTGCGGCTTCGGACCTCCGAGCTCGAAACCACCAACCGCGAGCTCGAGGCCTTCTCCTACTCCGTCTCGCATGATCTCCGCGCCCCCCTGCGAACCATCGACGGATTCTCGCTTGCGCTCGCCGAGGACTACTCGGAGGCGGTAGACGCGGTCGGCCGGGACTATATTCAGCGGGTGCGGGCCGGCGTGCAGCGCATGGGCGGCCTGATCGACGCCCTGCTGCAGCTTTCGCGCATCACCCGCGCCGACATCGTGCGCGAAGACTTCGATCTCAGCGCCGTCGCGGAGTCGGTCGCGGAGCACATCCGGGAAGAGGATCCAGAACGGGTCATCGACTTCACCGTCGAGGACGGGCTCACCGCCAATGGTGACCCGAAGCTGATCCGGGTCGCGCTCGAAAATCTTCTGGGCAACGCCGCCAAGTTCACCTCCAAGCTGCCGCACGCCACCGTCACCTTCGGCTGGGATCCGAAGCAGAACGCCTGGTGTGTGCGCGACAACGGTGCCGGCTTCGACATGCAGTACGCCGGCAAGCTCTTCCACGCCTTCAATCGCCTGCATGGGGATAAGGACTTCAAGGGTTCTGGTATCGGCCTCGCCACCGTGGCAAGGGTCGTTCATCGGCACCACGGACACATCTGGGCTGAAAGCACGATCGATCACGGTGCCAGCTTCTGGTTTACGTTAGGATAGCGACTATGGCCGAGGCCGCCACAAAGATGATTCTTCTGGTCGAAGACGACCCTGATCACGAGCTTCTGACGATTCGCGCGCTCAAGAAGTCGAATATCGCCAATGAAGTCCGTGTCGCCCGGGATGGCGAAGAGGCCGTGGCCTTGCTGTTTGGCGACCACCCGATCAAGCCTCAGGTCATTCTGCTCGATCTCAAGCTCCCCAAGGTGGAGGGGCTGGAGGTGCTGAGGCAGATCCGCGAGCGGCCGGAGACGCGCATGCTTCCGGTCGTCGTGCTGACCTCCTCGGATGAGGAGCGCGATCTTATCCGCAGCTATCAGCTCGGCGTCAACAGTTACATCCGCAAGCCGGTCAACTTCAGCGACTTCGCGGAAGCGACGAGGCAGCTGGGCATGTATTGGCTGGTGCTCAACGCATGCCCGCCCCAGAACTAAACTCGCGGCCGCTTCGAGTTCTTCTTGTCGAGGACAACCCTGACGACGCCTTTTTTGTCGAGCGCCACCTGCGTCGCAACGGCTTCGCGCCGGAGATGACGCGGGTGGAGACAGCCTCCGAGATGGGGCGCCACCTGCAGCCCGAGGCTCCGTTCGACGTCGTTCTGGCCGACTACAACCTGCCCAGCTTCAGCGGTCCGGATGCCCTGCAGATGCTCAGGTCGTCCGGCCTGGATATCCCCTTCATCATGATGTCGGGGGCGATCTCGGAGGAGACGGCGGTCCGTTCCATGCGCGCCGGAGCGCAGGACTATGTAACCAAGCAGAACCTGGCGCGGCTGGTGCCGGCGCTCGAGCGTGAGCTCAAGGAGGCGTCCTCCCGCCGGGACCAGGCTGCCGCAGAACGTGCCCTGCGATCGAGCGAATCCCGCTTTCACCGGCTGGTTGAGGCCATGCCGCTCGGCCTGCTCATCAGCGAGGAGGCCGGCAAGGTCACCTACGTCAATGCGGCGATGGAGCGGCTGCTCGGATACTCTCCCAGCGACATCATCGCCGGCACCGTCAGCCTGCAGACGCTCTGCCCCAGCCTCGGCAGCATGCGGGAGCGCCTCGCGGCGGACCCGGAGAGCGCCACCATCGAACCGTTTGAAGGCTTCTGCGTGACCGAAGCCGGTCAAAAGATCGATGTCCTGATCGGAATCGCTCTGCTCGACCCCGATGCAGCCAAGGGCGAGCGCCAGCTGGCCGCCTTTATCGCCGACCTGTCCTTGCAGAAAAAGAGCGAGGAGGTGCTTCGCCGCACCGAAAAGCTGACCGTTGCAGGACGCCTGGCCGCGTCCATCGCGCACGAGATCAACAACCCGCTCGAGGCGATCACCAACTGCCTTTACCTGATCGAACAGTCGGAACTGCCGGAAGACGCCCGCGGCTACCTGGAGCTGGCGCAAAAGGAGCTGAACCGCGTGGCGCAGATTACGGTGCAGACCCTGCGCTTCTACCGCCGCTCCTCCCGCGCGCAGCAGACCGACCTGCACGAACTTGCCCGCACCGTGCTGACCCTGCTGGACTCCCGCATGCGCAAGCAGCGCGTCACGGTGGTGCATGACGAGCGGCCGATCCCGCCCATTCTGGTGCACGACGGCGAGATCCGGCAGGTGATGGCCAACCTGATCGGAAACGCCATCGACGCGCTCGGCGCGGGCGGCCAGGTGACCCTGCGGATGAAACCGGTACACCATCCTGCTGACGGCCGCTCTGGCATCCGCATCACCGTCGCCGATAATGGCTCCGGCATGCCACCCGAGACGCTTCGGCGCATCTTTGAACCGTTCTTCTCGACCAAGGGCATCACCGGAACGGGCCTGGGCCTGTGGGTCTCGCACGAGATCATCGACAAGCACCAGGGCCGGGTACGGGTGCGGAGCCGGCAGGCAGCGGAGGATCGCTCCGGCGGCACGGTTTTTACGGTATTTCTGCCCTTCGTCAGCGAACTTCCCGCAGCGTAAACAGCAGATCCTCTGAGTGTCGTTCCTCTGTTCTGAGACCGCCCTCAGGTCCGAAGCCTGCTTTAGGTCCTGAACCCACGTCTCAAGATCGAGACGTGGGGCACCCGGTCGCTGCGACATCAGGACAGGACGAGCCACCCACCACCAGGGTATGGGGTGCCCCACATCTCGACTCTGAGATGTGGGTTCCCTTCCGGGTCCGAGGGTGCGGTGTTCCCCACCGTTCCGAAGGTGCGGGTGCCACATCTCGACTCGGAACCCACGTCTCGAAAGCGAGACGTGGGGCACCCTGTCCCTGCAGCACCAAGAGAGGACGAGTCACCCACCCACCAGGGTATGGGGTGCCCCACATCTCGACTCTGAGATATGGGTTCCCATACAGGTCGAAAGCCTGACAGGCCGGAAGCCGCCTCAGTTCACCGGTTCGGCCTCGGCCAGCTCGGCCTCGGCCGGGCGCAGGCTTTCGGCGGTCAGGGCGTCCGTTCGGCGCAGCGAGGGAAACAGGCCCGTGGCGGCAGCCACCACCACCAGCGTGCCGATGCCCCCGGCAACGACTGCCGGGACGGCACCCCACCAGCTGGCCGTAAGACCGCTTTCAAACTCGCCGAACTCATTTGAGGCCCCGATAAAGAGCCAGTTCACGGCGGAAACGCGGCCGCGCATCTCGGGCGGCGTCGCCAGCTGCAGGATGCTTGACCGGATCACCACGCTCACCATGTCGCTGGCTCCGATCATGACCAGCGCGACAAGGCTGACGGCGAGGTTGCGGGAAAGCCCAAAGACGACGGTTGCCGCTCCGAAGATACCCACGCAGACCAGCATCAGCGCGCCAGCCTTGCGCCGGATGGGGAAGAACAGCAGCGTCAGTGAGACGGCAAGCGCTCCCACGCTGGGCATGGCGCGCAGCAGCCCCAGACCCTGCGGTCCGGTGTGCAGGATCTCGTGCGCGTAGATCGGCAGAAGAGCGACCGCGCCGCCCAGAAGCACGGCAAACAGATCCAGCGAGATCGATCCGAGCAGGATGCGCGTGCGCCAAACGTACTCAAGCCCCGCCAGCACGGTACGCGCCGAGAACGCCTTCTTTTCCGGCCGGACCGGACGCACCCGGATCAGCGCGATCAGCACCAGAAACGCCAGCAGCATGACAAGGGTAAAGCTGTAGACGATGCCTGCGCCATTCCATCGCGAGATCGCCGGCGGCAGAGCGAGCGTAAACAGGAGACCGCCGATGGCCGGACCCAGCATGTTGGCGACCTGGTAGATCGTGGCGCCCCAGGTGACGGCGTTGACAAACTGCTTTTCCGGAACCAGGGAGGGCAGAAGAGCGCTCGACGCCGGCCCTGAAAAGGCCCGGCCCAGCCCCACGCCGAGCAGCACCGCGTAGATGGGCCAGACGCGCACGGCGCCGGCGGCGTTGTGGCCCGTGCCGTGCAGCGCAAACCACAGCAGAGCCGCGGTGCAGCTGGCCTGCAGCATGTAGCAGAGCAGAATGATGTTGCGCCGGTCGAAGCGGTCGGCGGTATGACCCGCCGCCAGCATGAAAAACAGACCGGGCAGAAAGAGCGCCAGGCCCGTGTAGCCGAGGTCCAGCGCGGAGTGGGTGATCTGGTAGACCTGCCAGGCGACGGCGACCGACTGTGCCTCGGCGCCGAGGATGACCAGCAGACGTGCGCTCTGATACAGGCGAAAGTCGCGCGATTGGAGGGCGCTGCCGCCGCCGCTGTCGGGCTCCTCCCTGGCAGACGGAAGGCTGCTGTCTGGGGATAACGCCGCTGCTGTGCCGCTCTCCGCCATCGGTTCTATGCTTGCACACTCGCCGGTGCCGCGGACACACGCCCCGCCGCGAAGGGCAGGGCTACCGGCCCAGGTAGACGCGGTACTGGCTCTCGATCACACCCGTGTTGCGCGCCAGCTCCAGCTTGGCGGTGTTGTACTGGAAGGTGACCTGTACCAGTCGGCTCTCAGCATTGGCCACCGTCGCCTGCGCCTGCACCACGGGAAGGTTGTCGGTCACGCCCGCCGCAAAACTCTGCTCGGCGTCGCTGAGCTCCTGCCGGGAGAGCGTGACGTTGCTCTCCGCGACCCTAACCAGAGCGTCGGCGGTCTGAACGTCCAGCATGGACGACCGGATCTGGCCCTCGATCGAGAGCTTCAACGAGGCGATCTGCTGCTTGATTCCAAGAATCTGGGTGGCTGCGACCTCCTCCTCTCCGCGAAACTCGGCCTCGCGAAAGATGGGGAACCGGACCGAGCCTTCGGCGATGAAGACGCCATGGTAGAGCCCCGTGGTCTCCCCCAGAATACCGTAGTAGCCGTTGACGCCAAGCGTCGGCAGACGCTGGTAGCGAACCGCCCGGGAGGTCTGGTTGGCCACCTCCAGCTGCGCCTGCAGATTCAGCAGGTCCTTGCGGTGGTCATAGGCAAGCTCCATCGCCAGCGGCAGAGGGATCTCGGCCAGCTCCTTGTACGGAACCGCGTCGGTAAGCGTCAGCTGCTGTCCGGCGGGCAGCTCCATCAGCCGGTTCAGCTGCACCTTGTCCTTGTCAAAGGTGTTCTGGGCGCTGATGACCGCCTGCTGCTGGGTCTGCAACTGCACCCGGGCGCGCAGCTCGTCCAGGTTGGTGGCGGTTCCGGCGGCGTGCGCGTCGTGCGCCTGCCGGAGTGCCACCTGATCGGCCTGCTCGAGCGAGGTGGCGTTGCGGATCTGCGCAGCGTCGGCCAGGGTCTTCAGGTACTGCTCGCCGACCGCCAGGGCCACACCGCCGCGCACATTCAGGGTGCCGAAGTTCGCCGCCTCGACCGCTTTGCCGGCCGCCCGGTAAAGGAAAAAGGCCGGCAGGTTGAACAGGGTCTGCGTCAGGTTGACCTGCGCGTCGGTGGTGTTGACCTTGACGATGGTCTTGAAGTTGGCAGCCGAGCCGCCAAACTGCTCCAGCAGGGGACCGAGCGACGAGGGTTTGAAGCCCATGGCGGCCAGGTTGATCTCCTGGGCGCGGCTGTAGGCCGAGACTGACAGCGAGGGAAGAAGGCTGTTTTCGACCGACAACACCTCCCCGCGGACGCCGCGCTCATTCTGCTGGGCGGAGGCGATCTGCACATTGCGGGCCAGACCGCGGGCGATGGCGTCGTCGATCGAGAGCGGAAGGGCCACTCCGCTCGCCTCCTCCAACCTGACGTTGCCCGCGAGCATCGCCACGAGAACGCCTGGGGAGGGTTCAGGGGCGGCGGGCAGGCTCGGCGAGTCCTGCGCCGGAGCCGAACCGGCCGCCAGCAGCAGCAGCGAGGGCAGAAGAAGGCCCTGTTTCAAGCGATGTCGCGTAGAACTCACTTCCGTTAGAGTGCCATGTCGCGCCGGGGGTTGCGAAAGTTGCAGAACCGCGGTGCCGAAACGGAACGCCGGGGCAGGAGGTGCACGGTAGAATACAAAGACGATCGCCATGCGTCCCTCCTCTATGAAGCTCCTCCAGTTCGCCGCCGCTGCCCTTCTTCTGGCCCCTCCTCTTGCCGCCCGGGCGCAGTACTCTGCCCCGCCCAACACGGCACAGACGTTCAAAGACACCTCCATGCTGAAGCCTCCTCCCGGCTCCAAGGTGGCAATCTTTGACTTCGAGGACCTGGAGTGCCCGGCCTGCGCGCACGCCTTTCCCATCACGCACGCCGCCGTCGATCACTACCACATCCCGCTGCTGCGCCATGACTTTCCGCTGCGCATGCACATCTGGAGCTTCGACGCGGCGGTGATCGCGCGCTACATCCAGGATCGGATCTCACCCGAAGCTGCCGAGGAGTACCGCCGATCGGTCTTCGCCAATCAGACCTCCATCGCCTCCAAGGAGGATCTGCAGGACTTCACCCGCAAGTACTTCCAGGCGCACGGCCGGGAGATGCCCTTTGTGGTCGACCCGCAGGGCACCTTTGCCAACGAGGTGCGCGCGGACTACAACCTGGGCGAGCGCCTGGGCCTGACCCAGACGCCGACCATCTTTGTGGTGACGCCCAAGGCCTGGATCCAGGTGACCGATGTCAGCCAGCTCTACAACGCGATCGACACCGCCATCGCAAACACCGGCGGCCCCGAGGCCGAACGGACCTCCGCCTCCGCCAAGCCGCACCACGCCGCGAAGAGCCTGAGAAAGCAGTAGGTCGGTTGGAGGAGCTTGCCGTAGACTCCTCTCCCTAGCGAGATGTCATCTCGACCGGAGCGAAGCTGCGTGGAGAGATCCCTGTGTTTTGCTGCGGTAAGTTCCATCTCTTGTGCACCGGAATGTTCCGGGGGCTGGATTGCTTTCTCTTCCAGGTTGGAGTGAAGGACGAAATACAGGGGTCTCTCCACTTCGTACGCGCGAACGCTTCCTCCGGTCGAGAGGACGATTGTCCGGCCGCATGGAGGCGTCCTCCAGTCGAGATGACGATTGTGTGAACGCGGTGAGGCGTGGGAGGATTTTCTCTCGACGGGAGCCAGAGCGAGGTTCCCAGAACAGCACTCTGGAGTCGCGCCGGAGCAGTTTCGGCGGTGCCACACTACGATGCGGGCTGAAGGCCCGCGCTAACCTAGCCTGGGGCGAAGCCCCAGGGTCCCGGGTAACTCCAGACTGCGGGCTGAAGGCCCGCGTTACAACCCAGCCACATCCTTAGGAGAACTGCGCCAGCGCGTACCCCGCGACGCGCGAGAGCACCGCGGGGCGTGACAGCCCGAGCGCATAGGTACGCACGATCGCCGTGCGCATCAGCGGCATCTGCATGGCGCGCAGGCCGAGCCGCGGGTCGGCATAGAACCTTCGGGCAGCCCGCGCCGAAAAGCTCAGCTGCGCGCGCAAATCCCCCGTAAGCTCCCGGTAACGGGGGGCGGCCGCAGCGCCGGTCGCGAGCGCTTCGACGAGGGCGCGGGCCGCCGCCTGGCCGGACACGACGGCCGGGTAGATGCCCTCGGCGGTCAGCGGGTCGAGCGTTCCGGCGGCATCGCCCGCGAGCAGGATGCGGCCGCTGGGGACGTAGCTCTCGCCACCCATCGCCAGGTACTGGCCGACCACCTTCGCGGGCATCGATTGGCCGAGCTTTCGTTCGATGTAGCCGGCCAGCATCGCCCGGGCCGAAGGAGCAGGCGCCGTCGAAAAGAAGCCGAGACCGACGTTCAGGTGATCGCGCTTGGGAAAGATCCAGGCGTAGCCGTTCGGAATGGCAAAGTCGAAGAGCAGGTCCGGGACACTCGCCGGGAGCGGCAGATGGGTCTCCAGGGCGAAGCCGCGGTGGAGCCAAGCGGGCTCTGCGTCCGGGGACGGTCCAGAGTCCGAGGCCGCCGCCGGCGGCGGGCTGCTCCGGAGCGCATGGAGCAGCCGGCGCACCTGGCTGTTGGCCCCATCCGCCCCGATCAGGTACCGGGCGGTGTAGCTCCTGGCGGCCGTGACGACGGTGACGCCACTTCGGTCCTCGGCGATCCGGGTGATGGGGCCGATCCGCTCAAAACGGGCTCCGGCGGCCAGCGTCTTGCCAAGACAGAACTCGTCGAACTCCGCGCGCACCGCGGTGACGCAGATGGGGCTCCGCGTGGTGACGCTCGCCGGCGCGACGGCCTGCCCCTCCAGACGGATGGTGTGAATCGTGCGGTGCGTCACTGGATCGACAGGGTAGCGCAGCGCACGCAGGGTCTTGATGGTGAGACCGGCGGCGCAGGCCTTCGGCCGGGGAAAGCTGCTCTGGTCGAGCAGAAGCACGGATCGGCCGGCCTTGGCCAGGTCGAAGGCGGCAGCTGCCCCGGCCGGCCCCGCGCCGACGATCAGGACATCCCAGGAAGCGTCCATGGGTGCGTCGGGGGTGGACATCGCGGCGTCGCGCCTACTCGTACTTGAGCGTCTGGACGGGATCCAGCCGGGCCGCGCGATTGGCCGGAAGCGTGCCGAAAAAGACGCCGACCAACACCGAGGTCAGCAGCGCCACAACCACGGAGATGTAGGAGACGGGGATATGGAAGGGCGTCAGAAACGAGATGGAGAGCGGGATCGCCAGGCCGATCAGCGTGCCCACGACGCCGCCCGAAAGCGACAGGAAGACGGCCTCGGTGAGGAACTGCATACGGATCTCCCGGCTGGTCGCACCGAGCGCCTTGCGAATCCCGATCTCGCGGATGCGGGCCTGCACGTTGGCCAGCATGGAGTTCATGATGCCGACACCCGAGACGATCAGCGTCAGGCCGGCGGCCAGGGTCAGAACGATGGTCAGCATGTTGGCGATCTTGGCCATGACGGAGAGCACCTGCGTCATGGTAAAGGCGTTGTAGACCGAGGTCGCGCGGTGGCGGCTCTTGATGACGGCCAGGATCTCGCGGGCGGCCCCGGGAACGTCGCGGGGGTTGGCCATCGAAAAGAAGATCTCCTTCACGGTGTCGGTGCCGGTGAAGTAGCGCGCCACCTGGTACGGAATCAGGATGGTCTGGTCAGACACCTCGGACTGCCCAAAGGTGTCGATCCGGGTGTTGAAGACGCCGATGATGGTAAAGGGGATGCCCTGCACGGAGATGGTGCGGCCGATGGCGGCTGCGGGCGATCCGAAGAGCGCCTTGGCGAAGGGCTCGATCATCACGGCGACCTTGGTGTGCTGGAGGGCGTCCTGGTCGTCGAAGAAGCGGCCGGCGAGCAGCTTCAGGTTGCGGACGGTGCGGTACTGCGGCGAAACGCCGAGCAGCATGGCATTTTTGCTCACGCCGTCGCCCATGGCGACGTTGTAGTGCACCTCCAGCATGGGCGAGGAGGCGACGATGCCAGGCACCTGCTCCTTCACGGCGGCCTCGTCCTCGCGCGTCATGGAATCCGGCGAGCTGATGTTGTCCGGGCCGGCCACGGTGCCGCCAGAGTACTGCATCTCGATCATGCTCGGGCCGATGGAGTTGATCAGGTTCAGAGCATACTGCTTGCCGGTGAGCCCCAGCGTGACCACCAGAATGATGGACGCCGAACCGATCACCATGCCCAGCATGGTGAGCAGAAATCGCACCCGCGAGGCACAAAAGGTGTCGTAAGCGAGGCGCAGCACCTCGGAAAAGACCATGGTGGTGCGCGCGGTCGCGAGCGTCGCATCGAAGGTGCCGATCCTCGGCGGGTACTCGGGAGCGGCGGCGGCGGTCTCGGGTTGGGCTGGAGCGGTGGTGGCCATAACAGCTCGTTGTGGGTGCGCGGCTTACGGGATTGGACGCGTCCAGTATCGCAGCGGTGCAGGTATTTGCGGTGTGCTTTCGGTACGGCCGGACTCCCTCGGCTACAGGGGGGTCGCCCGCACCGCCTCGACCGCCTCCCGAATGGCGCCGATCACCCCCGGAATCTCGGTCTCCCGGGTCATCTCCCCCAGCGTCAGCCGAACGGCGGTCTGGGCCACGGCCGGCGAAAGGCCCATGGCCAGCAGCACGGGCGAGGGCCGATCCCTGCCGGCGGCGCAGGCCGAGCCCGAAGAGCACAGAATGCCGCGCTCTTCCATCTGCAGCAGCACCGCCTCGCCAGCCGTCGAGGGGAAGCAGAAGGAGGCGCTGCCGGGGAGGCGCTCCGTGGGATGGCCGGTGAGGAGGGCGTCGGGGACGGCGGCCAGGACTCCCCGGATCAGCTCGTCCCGCATGGCGGTGAGCCGGGCGGAGCGCGCGGGCCGGGAGCTTTCGGCGAGCTCGAGCGCCACCGCCAGGCCGACGGCGGAGGCGACATCCTCCGTTCCGGAGCGGCGGCCGCGCTCCTGGCCGCCCCCGTGGAGGACCGGCTCGATGGGGAGGCGGGAGCGAAGCGCCAGAAGGCCGATGCCGCGCGGCGTGCCGATCTTGTGGCCGGAGAGCGCGAGGGCATCCGCGCCGAGGGCCGCGAGGCTGAGCGGCAGCTGCCCCGCGGCCTGCACCGCATCGGTGTGGAAGGGTACACCGCGATGCCGGGCGATGGCGGCGAGTTCCGCGATGGGTTCGACGGTGCCGACCTCGTTGTTGGCCAGCATGACGGTGGCCAGGGTGGTGTCCGGCCGAAGCGCGGCGGCGAGCGTCTCGGGGGCAACGCGGCCAAAGCCGTCGACGGGAAGCGAGGTGATCTCGAAGCCGTGGTGCCGCCGGAGGTAGTCGGCCGACTCCACGACCGCCTCGTGCTCGATGGCGGACCGGACCAGGTGCCGGCCCCGAGGCGTGGCCAGCGCGATACCCTTGAGCGCAAGGTTGTCGGCCTCCGTTCCGCCGGAGGTAAAGATGACCTCGGAGGCCCGGCAGCCAAGCACCGCGGCGCAGCGGCGGCGGGCGTCGGCCAGGGCAGTGGCGGCCTGCTGGCCGAGCTCGTGCCGCGAGGACGGGTTGCCGAACTGCCCGGAGAAGAAGGGCCACATGGCCTCGATCACCTCCCTCCGGACTGGGGCGGTGGCGGCGTTGTCCAGGTAGATCATCGCGCCCCGGCCCGCGTCAGCGCGGCCATCAGGCAGGCCATGCCGGAGAGCAGCAGAAGCGCGGTGACGATGTACTGCTGCCGGATCCGGCGGCGGAGACCGGAGACCGGAAAGGCCCGCCGGTGGACGCGCCAGGCGGGAATCCAGGCCAGGCGGTGGAATCGGGTGCCCGGGTTGGCGCGGCGGCTCTCATCCACCAGGTGCCAGACGGAGCGGGCCATTAGGGCGTAGGAGACCATGGCGGCCAAACCAAGCAGCGTTCCGACAATCTTGAGCACGGGCATGGGCGTCAAAGCTCGGGGGAGATGTCGAGACCGAGGTCGAGGGCACGGACCGAGTGGGTGAGGGCGCCTGCCGAGATGAGGTCGACGCCGGTCGCGGCAATCTCCCGGACTGTCTCCAGCCGGACGTTGCCGCTGGCCTCGACGAGGGCGCGGCCGGCGATCTGGGCGACCGCGGCACGCAGCTGGTCCGGCGTGAAGTTGTCCAGCAGAACCGTGTCGGCCCCGGCCGCTAGCACGGCCTCGATCTGCTCGGGACGGTCGACCTCAACCTCGAAGTGGGTGGTGTGCGGCAGGCGCGCTCGCGCCTCACGCAGTGCGCCGGTCAGGTCGCGTCGGCCGGCTGCCGTGAGCACGGCGAGGTGGTTGTCCTTGGCCATGACCGCGTCCGACAGCGAAAACCGGTGGTTAAAGCCGCCTCCGCAGCGAACGGCGTAGCGCTCGATCAGGCGCAGCCCCGGTGTGGTTTTGCGGGTGTCGACGATGCGGGCGTGGGTGCCGGCGGCCTCCGCGACGAAGCGGGCGGTCAGGGTGGCGATACCGGAGAGCCGCTGGATGAAGTTGAGCGCGACACGCTCAGCCTGGAGCACAGCGCGGGCCGGACCCTCCGCCGTGGCCAGCACGTCTCCCGCGGCAAAGCTCTCGGCGTCCTGCCGCAGAAGGCTGGTCTGGATCGACGGATCGGTCAGGCGCATGGCGGCGGTGAACAGGGCGCCGCCGGCCAGGACCCCGGGCTCACGCGCGACCAGCGCGGTGGCCATGCGGGCGTCCGCGGGGATCAGCGCCTGCGAGGTCAGATCGCCCCAGGGCGCATCTTCTTCGAGCGCCAGGAGCACCAGGCGATCGACCAGGTACTGCGGCAGCGTTCCGGGATCGGGATGGCGGGTCTCTGGGCTCATCATGCGCCTGGATCAGAGTTCATGGTGCGGGTTGGGTCAGGTCCTGAGCGCGGCATCGAGGAGCTCAGGGCTGCCCAGCCGGGCGGCGGCTTCGCTGCCGGCCCGGACAACAGCGATCTGGTGCTGAAATGCCGCGGAGCTTTCCGGGAAGTCTTCGCGGAAGTGGGCGCCACGGGACTCTTCCCGGGCGAGCGCGGCGCTCACGAGGGCGCGGGCGAGCTGCAGCAGGTTGCTGGTCTCGCGGTCAAGGGTCGACCCGGGGGAGTGCGCGGCCGCCACCCACTCCTCCGTCTGCGCCAGTGCGCCGGCGAGACCGGCGGCGGTGCGCTCAATACCGGCCGACCGCCACATGAGCTGCTGGAGGGCGGACCGGGTGAGCGGGACGGTGGCGGCGCCGGAGCTCCGGGGCAGGTCGTCCGGGCGGATGGTCTGCACCGGCGGCAGGCGCGGCCAGGCCTCCCCGGTTACGTCGGGGGAGTCGAGCAGCAGACGGGCGGCACGCGAGGCGAAGACCAGGCTCTCAAGAAGCGAGTTCGAGGCCAGGCGGTTGGCGCCGTGGACCCCCGTGCAGGCGACCTCGCCGATGGCAAACAGGCCAGGCACCGACGTGCGGCCCCAGATGTCGGTGCGGACGCCGCCCATCCAGTAGTGGGCCGCGGGGGTGACGGGAACGGGGGTCGTTGCCCAGTCGAGCCCGGCGCGGCGGCAGGCGGCGTCGATGGTTGGAAAGCGGTTGGCGAGGAACTCGCGGCCGAGCGCGGTGGCGTCCAGAAGAACCGGCACGCCACCCTGACGCTCCATCTGCCGGGCGATGCCGCGGGCGACGACGTCTCGGGGGGCGAGCTCGGCCTGCGGGTGGAGCTCGAGCATGAAGCGACGGCCATCGCGATCGAGCAGCGTGGCCCCGTCGCCGCGCACCGCCTCCGAGACGAGAAAGTTGCCGGGCACGGCCAGCGCGGTGGGGTGGAACTGGTAGAACTCGAGATCGGCCAGCTCAGCCCCGGCGCGCAGAGCCATGGCCACGCCATCGCCGGTGGCGACGGGAGGATTGGTGGTGTAGGGGTAGAGCTGGCCGGCACCGCCGCAGGCCAGCAGAACGGCATCGGCCCTGAGGTGCCGGTGCTCGCCGGTGGGCAGAATGACCTCGAGGCCGGTGACGCGCGGGGAGTCCGCGCCGGGTTCGAGCACGAGGTCGGCGGCAAAGGTGTGTTCGAGCACCTCGACCCCCGATTCCCGAATGGCGGCGGCAAGGGCCGTTTCGATGGCCAGGCCGGTGGCGTCGCCGCCGGCATGGAGGACGCGCGGGTGGGAGTGCGCTCCTTCGAGCCCACGGGCCAGCTCGCCGTTGTGCCGGTCAAAGGCGACGCCCAGGGCGATGAGCTCGCGCACGCGGTCCGGACCCTCGGCGCACAGCACCTCGACCGCCCGGCGGTTGCACAGGCCCGCGCCCGCGATCAGCGTGTCCTCGACGTGCTCGGCGACAGTGTCGTCCGGAAACAGCGCCGCCGCAATGCCACCCTGGGCAAAGCGCGTGTTCGACTCCGAAAGATCGCCCTTGGTGACCAGCGTGACCCGGTACCGGCGCGAAAGGTCGAGGGCGGCGGTCAGACCGGCAATGCCGCTGCCAACGACGACGAAGTGCTTCATGCGCTGGCACCGCCCGTGAGCGGGATGGGCTGGAGGTTCGGCTTGGCGGCGAGCATGCGCTCCAGCGCGACCCGCGCCGGGGCGGCGACGTCCTCCGGGACGGAGATGCGATTGAGCACCTCGCCGCGTTCGAGCGCCTCCAGCACCCAGGCCAGGTAGCCAGGGTGGATGCGGTACATGGTCGAGCAGGGGCAGATAACCGGGTCGAGGCAGAAGATGGTGAGCTCCGGGTGCTCGTTCGCGAGCCGCCGAACCAGGTTGATCTCGGTACCAATGGCGAAGCTCTCGCCGGGCTGCGCGGCCTCGATCGCCTTGCGGATGTAGTCGGTCGATCCGGACTCATCGGCGGCCTCGACCACCTCCATCGGGCACTCCGGGTGCACGATCACGCGGACGCCGGGATGCGTGGCGCGGGCCTCGGCAATCTGCCCGGCGGTAAAACGCTTGTGGACGGAACAGAAGCCATGCCAGAGAATGACGCGCGCCTCCCGCAGGGTCTCCGGGGCGATGCCGCCGAGCGGCTGCTGCGGATCCCACAGCGGCATCTGCGCGAGCGGAATGCCCATGGCGCGGGCGGTGTTGCGGCCCAGGTGCTGATCGGGAAAGAACAGCACGCGCTGCCCGCGGGCGAAGGCCCAGTCGAGCACCGTGCGAGCGTTCGACGAGGTGCAGACGATGCCGCCGTGCCGGCCGCAGAACCCCTTCAGGGCAGCCGAGGAGTTCATGTAGGTCACGGGCAGAACGGGCTGCCGGCCCTCTGCATCCGGGGCGTCGCCGAAGAGCTCGCCAAGCTGCTCCCAGCAGTCTTCGACCGAGTCGAGATCGGCCATGTCCGCCATGGAGCAGCCGGCGGCCAGATTGGGAAGAATCACAGCCTGGTCCGGCCGCGATAGCATATCGGCCGTCTCGGCCATGAAGTGCACACCGCAGAAGACGATGGCCTCGGCCTCCGGGCGCGAGCGCGCGGCCTGCGCAAGCTGAAAGGAGTCGCCAACGAAGTCCGCGTACTGCACCACTTCGTCGCGCTGGTAGAAGTGACCCAGGACGACGACGCGGTTACCCAGCGCGTGTTTCGCAGCGCGGATGCGAAGATCCAGCTCCTCGGGCGAGGCGGTGCGGTACTCGGCCGGCAGCGTGCCCTGGAGGGGGGCGAGGGCGGGAATGGCGTCGGCGTTTGAGGCTCCGGGGCCGTAGGCTGGTGGAGCGGCGTCAAAGTTCCACGGCGCCAGGGCGAGCGCAGGATCGCAGGTGCTGCCCGCGGCGTTTCCGATGGTGATGAGCTGAATCGTGCTGTCGACGCTTGCCATTCGGGTCGATCTCCTGTGCCGTGTGCCCAAACCGTAAGAATACTGAGGGTCGCGACGATCCCCGCAGATTTCTGCCGCCCTCCCTTCTTTGATGCCAGGGCCGCCGGCTCCGATGCGAAACGGGAGGCGGCGGCGAGGGGGGTACAATCGATTCCATCGCGGTCTCCGCCCCTGCGCGGAGGGATGTGTGAGTGGTTGAAACAGGCGGTCTTGAAAACCGCTTTACCCTAGCGGGTAACGGGGGTTCGAATCCCTCTCCCTCCGCCAATTCCAATGCGGCTCCTTTGGTTGCGGCAGGCGATCGCGGAGGCGCGGCTTCGCTTTTCAGGCATGATTCCCTTATGGGCGAAGTACACTCGTTGCAGGTCAGAGCATGAGCGAGAATGCAGCCCAAACCGTGCAAAAGGTCATCCAGGATGTTCTCGCGCCGGACGTGCGGGAGCTGAAGGTCCTGGTCGCCGGCCTGCAGAAGCAGATGGATCAACGCTTCCAAGAGGTCGATCGTCGTTTCGAGCAGATGGATCGTCGTTTCGAGCAGATGGACCAGCAGATGAACTTCCGCTTCCAGCATCTGGAAGAGCGGCTCAGACTGCAGGATGAGAAGCGTGACGCTCAGTTTCAGGCGATCCTGACGCACACGGAACTGATTGTTTTGCGCGCGGTCTCGCCGCTTAGCAAACGGTTGGCCGCGCTGGAAGCGGTCCGGCAGCCACCCCCAAGTCCGGCCTACGAGGAAATCAAGGCCTAGGAGCTCGGTCTAGAGCTCCGCCCGACCTCGGGTATGGTCGTGCCTGTAAGTGGCAAGTCTCGGTTTGCGAAATCCATCAAGAACTCTCACACCCTGAGAGAGCGGTTATGCTTGCGGCAGCGGGGACCCTGCCGCGAGATGTCTCGCAGCAGCGCCCCGACGACCCGAGCTCTCCGAAGGAGACGATCCACCCCATGGACACAGGCAAGAAGGTAGCGATCGGCGGAACCCTGGTGCTCCTGGCCGCGGTTGGCATCCGCTTCGGCATGCTGGTGCACCAGCGCCACGCGGCGGAGAGCGCCCCGGCCGTGAGCCACGCCGACGACTGGAAGGGCACGGTCTCGCCCGACGCGCTGGTGTTTCTCAAAAAGAAGCGGCCCATGTCCATGAAGGACCTGCGCGAGCTCGACGGCACCACCGTCTGGGTGAGCGCCGGCGGACAGATGGACTACTACCCGGTCAAGGGCCACCACGCCGAGTACAACAGCAAGGCGGGCACGCTGCTGGGGGCGCAGCAGATGAATATCCAAGACGCCATCGAGCAGGCCGGCGCGCCCAAATCGGCCACCTTCCGCGTTCCCGGCGGGGACCGGCAGGCGTTGCTCGTCTTCACCCTGCCGAACTCCGCCGACCCGAAGAAGGAGTACGCCGTGCCGGTCGGCTACCAGCAGGGCGGCGACTGGACCTTCTACACCGACGAGCTGTTCTTCTACGACGATCCGCACCAGCTCTACAAATACTGGGGCCCGGAGGTGTGGAAGGCGATCGACGAGCACCGCGCCATCCTGGGCATGAGCGAGGCGGAGGTTCAGCTGGCGTTGGGGCAGGTGAGCAAGAGCGTCAGCGAAGACGTTGGCAACCGGCTGGTGATCTTCGCCAACCTCGGCCACCCCAAGGCGGTCACATTTGTCAAGGATAAAGCGACGGCGATCCGGGACGACCAGGGGTTCTGAGCGGCGCCGGGAGCTGCATCGGAACGGGTTCAGATGGACCCCAAAGCACCCTCAGGGGTGCGAAATGGGCTCGTTTCAGCTGTTTCGCGGAGGCATAGAGTTGCGGCACTTCGATGTCTTTCGCGACGTCAGGAGCTCCGAGCTCGTGGAGCACGCTTCCCCGGGTCAGAGGACCCGCTGGCTCCTCTCCGTGCATTCCCTTTTCCTTCTTCCGCTCCTCCCGAAACTCCGCTGAACCTGGGGCGATCGCCGTTCAGCCGTGGGGGGGTCTCGGTACTCTGTCCTGCCCGTGTTCCTGGTGAAGTAGCGCGGAATGCGGCCCAACTTCCCACAACGGCGTTAATGAGATGGTCCGCCGCTTGCTTCTTCATTTCCAGCCGAGGATCGCTGGGCGCAAGCTGTGACAGGAGGATCATCGACATGCAGATACACTCGATTGGCATCGATCTGGGCAAGACGACTTTTCACCTGGTGGCCCTGGGAGAGGCAGGCAAGGTGCTGGTGAAGAAGAAGTTTACTCAGAAGCAGCTGCTGACCTACACCGCCAACCTGCAGAGCTCGCTGATTGGTTTGGAGGCTTGTTCCGGAGCTCACTTCCTCGGCCGAGCGCTTCGCAAGCAGGGCCACGACGTCCGGCTGATCGCAGCCCAGTTTGTGAAGCCTTTCGTGAAGTCCAACAAGAACGATTTCGTGGATGCGGAGGCCATCGCTGAAGCCGTCGAGCGGAAGAACATGCGCTTTGTCCCCATCAAGACCGATGACCAATTGGATTTGCAGGCGATCCATCGCGTTCGCGACAGGCTGGTCTCTAGGCGCACCGCGGTGATCAACCAGATCCGTGCCTTTCTGCTGGAACGTGGCCTGGTATTTGCGAAGTCTCCGGCCAAGCTCAAGGCCGTGATGGCAGACATCCTGGAGAACGCAGAGGCGGACCTCACACCGATGATGCGCAACCTGATCAACACGCTTTGGAGTGAGTGGAAGCTGATCGAGCAGCAACTCGAAGAGCTGAACGATGAGCTAGAGCGGATATGCGCAGCTGATGCCGGCTGCACCCGCATACGCCAGATCCCTGGCATCGGACCTGTCGTGGCTACGGCTATCGTTGCTGCAATCGGCAACGGAGCCGCTTTCCATAAGGGCCGGGAGTTCGCCGCCTGGCTTGGCATCGTGCCGCGTCAGTACTCCACCGGAGGCAAGACGAACCTGCTTGGCATCAGCAAGCGCGGCAACGTCTACCTGCGCAAGATCCTGATCCATGGTGCTCGGGCAGCCGTGCTGCGCATCAAGCGAGATAGAGCGCCCATTGGAGCCTGGCTCGACCGGCTCGACGCCCGGGCTCACAAGAACGTCGTCGTCGTTGCCATGGCCAACAAGCTCGCCCGCACCGCTTGGGCTGTACTGTCCAGCGGCAACGACTACAGGCCATCCGGCGTACCAGCCTAGGCGCGGGAAAGATGCCTCCGGCTTGGAAGTGCTTCGCGCTTCCACTTTACCCGCACCACGGCGACGAATAAGCTCTCCACCGAAGTCTGCACAGGGCGACAAGGACGAAAGAACAGTCACAACGACGTGTCTATAGCCTGATCCTGAGAATGGTCTCCAACGACCGCGGCGTTTATAAGGACAGACACGTGCGCATCTCATCCTGGCCAGGAGAGACGATCTCCACCAAAAGGCCGAATACATTTGCGCAGACTTGTCTTCTCGCCCAACCTTACCCTTGCAGTCGCGCGGCGGACCATACATTATGAGGACTAATCTGGCGAGGTTAGGAGCCTGGTCCATTTGAGACCTTAACGCGCCAGTCGACAAAAAAAGATCGACGCGATGAACTTGCATCTCACAACTCATGAAACTGATCGCGGTCGAAGAGCACTTCCTTACCCCCCAGATCCATGCAGCTTGGAAAAACTCTTCCCTGGGAACTGAAGGTACTGACGCCTTTGATGAACGGGAAGAGATAGCCGAGCGTCTGGAGGACTTGGGTGAGGCGCGCATAGCGCTGATGGATGAGGCAGGCGTTGACGTGCAGGTGCTTTCTGTCACGACACCCGCCTTGCAGAATCTGGAGGCAGAGGAGAGTGTCCCTCTGGCTAGACGAACCAACGACTGCCTGGCTGGTGTGATTGCAAAGAATCCTACGCGATTTCAGGGCTTTGCTACACTTCCAACTCCAGCGCCGGAGATTGCAGCGTCTGAGCTCGATCGTTGCGTGCAAGTTCACCGATTCAAGGGGGCGATGTTGTGCGGTAGAACGCGCGAGACGAACCTCGACGCTCCCGCCTTTCTGCCGCTGCTCGAAACAGCGGCTAAACTCGGAGTTCCTCTTTACATCCACCCGCAGATTCCTCAACGGCAGGTGCGCGACGCTCTGTACGGCGGCTTTGGAGAACCTGTCAGCACAGCCTTTGCCGCGTTCGGCTTAGGCTGGCACTACGAGGCTGGCATCCAGTTCGTACGGCTGATCCTTGCCGGTGTCTTCGATAAGCTCCCAGGACTACAGATCATCTTGGGCCACTGGGGCGAGGTCGTGCTCTTTTACACCGAGCGACTTCAAGCGCTGGCCCGCGTCGCCCCTCTAGATCGACCTGTGCTGGATTACTTCCGCAAGAACCTCTTTGTGACACCAAGCGGCATGTGGAGCCAGGCGTACATGCAGCGGGCATTGGAGGTCGTCGGGCCTGAACGCATCCTGTTTTCGGCCGATTTTCCATATCAGTACAGGCCCGGTCGCCAGGCGCGCAGATTTCTCACGGAGTCTGGCCTTTCGTTATCAGACCAGGAGCTGTTTGCACATAAAAATTGGGAGCGATTGACACAGTCGCCTGCTTGACGTGGCGCATCGTGGCTGAGATTACGTACTAAACCAGACTCTCAATAGAAGTTTCGAAAAGCCGTCCGGGCTCGTGTGTTGGAGGTCGCTGGCGCTCGTGATGCACTGCATGACGTGCTCAGGTACCGCCAATGTATGGTCCGCCGCGCGACTGCAAGGGAAAGTTTGGTCGAGAAGACAAGTCTGCGCAAATGTATTCGGCCTTTGAATGGAGACTAGTTCTCCTGGCCATGATGAGCTGCGCGCGTGTCGGTCCTTATAAGTCGCTCGGTCGTTGAAGACCATTGTCGGTACCAGGCTGTAGACACGCCGTTGTGACTGTTCTTTCGTCCTTGTTGTCCTATGCAGACTTCGGTGGGAAAGCTCAATGAATCGTCTTCGTGGTGCGGGAAAGTGGGAGCGCGTAGCGCTTCCAAGCTGGAAGCGTCTTTTCCGCGCCTGTTATGTGGCCACGGCGGCTGATCGATAGTCGTTGCCACTGGACAGAACCGCCCAGGCGATACGGGCGAGCTTGTTGGCCATGGCCACGACGACGACGTTGTTGTGAGCCCTGGAGTCGAGTCGATCCAGCCACGCACCGAAGGGCGCCTTATCCCGCTTTACGCGGAGCACGGCGGCTCGGGCACCATGGATCAGCATCTTGCGCAGGTACACGTTGCCGCGCTTGCTGATACTGAACAGCCGGGCCTTGCCACCGGTGGAGTACTGCCGCGGCACGATGCCCAGCCACGCCGCGAAGTCCCGTCCCTTGCGGAAAGCAGCACCGTTGCCGATCGCCGCGACAATGGCGGTCGCGACAATCGGCCCGATGCCTGGAATCTGCCGAATGCGGGTGCAGCCGGCATCGGCTGTGGAGATCCGTTCCAACTCATCCCCAAGCTCCTCGATCTGCGCTTCAACGGTCTTCCACTCACCCCACAGCGTGCTGATCAGGTTGCGCATCATCGGCGTCAGGTCAGCCTCTGCATTTTCCAGCACGTCTGCCATCGCGGCCTTGAGTTGGGCCGGCCTCTTCGCAAACACCAGGCCTCGTTCTAACAGAAATGCACGGATCTGGTTGATCACGGCAGTGCGTCGTGAGACCAGCCTGTCCCGAACGCGATGAATGGCCTGCAGATCAAGCTGGTCATCCGTCTTGATCGGGACAAACCGCATGTTCTTGCGCTCGACCGCTTCCGCGATGGCTTCCGCATCGACGAAATCGTTCTTGTTGGACTTCACGAACGGCTTTACGAACTGCCCCGGAATCAAACGCACGTCATGTCCCAGCTTGCGCAATGCCCGGCCAAGGAAGTGAGCGCCGGCGCAGGCTTCCAGGCCGATGAGTGAGGTCTGCAGGTTGGCCGTGTAGGTCAGCAACTGCTTCTGCGTGAACTTCTTCTTCAGCAGCACCTTGCCGGCTGCACCCAACGCCACAAGGTGAAAGATCGTCTTGCCCAGGTCGATACCAACGGAATGAATCTGCATGATGATCCTCCTGAAAACCTGCCATCTACAATCCTCTGCAACAGCAGAGGAAGCAAGCGGCGGACCATCTCATTAGTCGCATTCTCTTCAGCGATCCCGGTCAGCTTCGAAAAACGGTCCTCCCGCTCTCTTCATGCTGACGCCGCTGCCGGTGCTAGGCTCGGAGACATCTCACTTTCCCACCCCATCCGACCCGGAGCCCACGATGCCTGGCCATTCAAGGCGTCTCATCTTCCGGTGGCGACCCTCTATCGCGCAAAACTGCAGCCAAAATGCGAGGATTGCGTTTGCCATGGAAGATCGCCACGACCCATAAAGGACGCTCATCAGGTGCGTAAGCCAGCAGATAATTACGCACAACGGCGTACCGCAATGGGTGCGAGCTTAGTTCAGGGCGATGGTGGCCCTGGTGTGGCAGGCGACTCAGGTTCTCGCAAGTTGCGAGCACCTGAGCAACAATCCGGTTCGCTGCATCGACATTGTCCTTGGCGATAAACTCCCATATGTCCTCAAGGTCGTAAGCGCCTCGGGATGAAAGGCATAACCGATCACGAACGGCGGGCGGCGCTCTTCTTGCTGAAGTGCGCCACGACCTGCTCTCCGGAAAGGAGGGCCACACGACCGCTCTTCAGGTCGTCGTACCGGCTATCCAGCAGGCCTCGGACCTCCTCAAGCTCTTCGAAGTACCCTGCAAGCGCATCTCGGACAAACTCCTCCCGCTTCCGGCCTGTTTCGCTTGAAAGCTGGTCGAGCTTAGCTTGCACGTCTGGGGTGAGCTCAACTTCCATAGTTCCAGCCTAGGGAAGAGTGGGCGCAAGAGTCAATCGAGTTTTCCCGGGTACCGGAGGCTCCCTACAATCGCACCCGCCTGACACGGATTCGTCCTCACGTGTCGCACTCTCACCTGTAACCCCGGTCCGCTTCGAAACCGATCCTCCCAAGCCGGGGCTGTCCCCCAATGCTAGGCTCAGGGTAGATCTCCCGCACGATCCGACCCCGGAGCCCATGCCGACGCCGCCCCACACCCCTTTGTCCCCGCCGACCTCCCGCCGCAGCTTCCTTTCGAGCGCCTCGTTGACGCTGGCCGCCGCCGCCTCGGCTGCCGGGTGCAAGGCCGTGCTGCCGCGGCATGAACCGCCGGACAGCCAGAAGCCCGTCCCCGGGGCGCCGCCCGCTCCGGGAGAGGGACCGGCCTTCGGTCCGGAGGTGAGCCCGGCCACCTTTGCCGAGGCCGAGCGGCTGGTGCAGGTGGATCTCGACGTGAACGAGGTGGGGGAGGCCGCCGGCAACTGGCGGACGGTGATGGCTCCGCTCTATGAGCGCCGCGTGGGGCCGCGCCAGGTGCCGCTGCCGCCGTCGGTCGCGCCCTGGTCGCTGACCCGCCCATCGCAGTTTGATGACGCCTTTGGCGGATACACGCCTCCGCAAGCGGACCTGTTCGTGCCCCCCGTGACGGACCCCGGAGCGCTGCCCGAGAGTGACGAGCTGATCGCCTACTCGCCCGTCTGGCAGCTCGGGCACTGGATCAGGATGCGGCAGATCTCCTCCGAGCGGCTGACCGGCATCTACCTGGATCGTCTCCGTCGCTTCAACCCGAAGCTGAACTGCGTCATCACGCTTACGCCCGAGCTGGCCGTCGAGCAGGCAAAGCAGGCCGACGCCGAGATCGCCGCCGGCAAGTACCGGGGACCGCTGCACGGCATCCCTTGGGGAGCCAAGGACTTGCTGGACACGGCCGGCATCCCGACCACCTATGGCGCGGGCCCCTACCGCAACCGCGTTCCGGGGGACAACGCGTTTGTGGTGACGAAGCTGGCGGAGGCCGGAGCCGTTCTCGTGGCCAAGCTCTCGCTCGGTGCCCTGGCCCTGAACGACATCTGGTTCGGCGGCCAGACCATGAATCCGTGGCTGCTGGAGGAGGGCGCCTCGGGCTCCTCCGCCGGCCCGGCCGCAGCCACGGCGGCCGGCCTGGTCGGCTTCGCCATCGGGTCGGAGACGGAAGGATCGATCGTCAGCCCGTCCATGCGCTGCGGCGTCACCGGCCTCCGGCCCACCTTTGGCCGGGTGGGCCGCTCGGGCGCGATGACGCTCTGCTGGTCGCTCGACAAGCTGGGACCGATGGCACGCTCGGTCGAGGACACCCTTCTGGTGCTCCAGGCGATCTCCGGCTACGACCCAGCCGACACCGGCAGCGTGCCCTCGCACCTGCACTTCGACGGCACCCAGGGCCCTGCCGGCCTGCGCGTCGGCTACTTCCCCAAATGGATGGAGGAGAGCCCCTCGACCGATGTCGATCGCGCGGCTCTCGCGCTGCTGCCTCGGCTGGGCATGACGCCCGTTCCCGTGGCTCTGCCCGACTGGCCGTTTGGCAACCTCAACCTCATCCTGTTTGCCGAGGCTGCAGCCGCCTTCGAGGAGCTCACCGCCGTTCGCAACGAGCGATTCCTGAAGATGCAGGTGCCGGATGCGTGGCCCAACACCTTTCGCCAGGCACGCTTCCTCTCAGCGGTCGATTACGTGCAGACCGACCGGCTTCGGCGCCGCGTCGCCTGGGAGATGGCTCGCATCTTCAGCGAGGTGGACCTGCTGCTGGTGCCCAGTCTCCGGGACGAGATGCTGACCATCGGCAACTTCACCGGGTATCCATCGCTGACGCTGCGGGCCGGATTCGTCGAGGTGAGTGAGGTGCGCAGCGATTGGGCGCCGGATGTGAACTTCCCCCGAAAGCAGCTCAGCCCACCCCGCCGGGTCCCCTACGGAGTCACCCTGATCGGCCGGCTCTTTGACGAAGGAACACTCGGCCGGGCGGGCCTGGCCATGCAGGGCGCCTTCGGTGTCGCGGGCATGCGTCCACCGGGATTCTAGAGCTCCTAGCCGTGGGAGTGGTGGTGGTGCCCGTGGTGGTGATGGTGCCCGTGCGCCCCGGCCGTTTCGAGCGCCGGTGGAGCGCTGCAGCCGTGGGTCGTCTCGCAGCCGTTGCTCTCGATCTGAATGGTGGTGTGGTGGATGTGAAAGCGGCTGCTGAGCGCCAACCGGAGCCCAGCCAGGATCGTCTCCGCCGAGGAGATCGGCATCTCGGCGATCTGCACATGGCTGGCAAGCGCGTGCGACTGCGAGGTAAGGCTCCAGACATGGAGGTCGTGCACGTCCAGAACGCCAGGGATCGCGGTCATGGCGGAGCGGACCTCGCCGAGCTCGACCGACCGGGGCGTCCCTTCGAGCAGGATGTGGAGGGTCTCGCGGACGATGCCGACCGAACTCCACAGGATCATGCCGGCGATCAGGATTGAGAGCAAGGGGTCGATCCAGCGGAAGCCGGTGAACAGGATCGCCGCACCGCCGGCGATGACCGCGGCGGTCGAGAGCGTGTCGCCCAGCATGTGAACAAAGACGGAGCGGATGTTGACGTCGCCTGAGAATCGCCACAACAGGCCGGCGATGGCTCCATTCATCACCACGCCGGCGGCGGCGACCAGCATCATCAGCCGGGGCTCGACGTGGGCGGGCGCGCGCAGCCGATGGACGGCCGCGATCGCGATCCAGAGCGAAAGCGCGATCAGCGTCAGCGCATTGACAAAGGCGGCGAGCACACCCGCACGCTGGTAGCCAAAGGTCCGGCGATCGGTCGCCGGGCGACTCTGGAGGTAGACGGCCACAAAGGAGAGCACGATGGCCAGGAGGTCGGACAGGTTGTGGCCGGCCTCCGAGATGAGCGCCAGCGAGTGCGCGCGCAGACCAAAGATGAAGGTCGCCAGCACATACAGCAGCGTGGCCGCCATCGAGATCTTCAGAACGCGCTGCATGCCCCGGTTTGGCGATGCCACCATGTGCATATCTGCTAGTCTATGCGCCGCGTCAACGGCAAACAACGGCCTCCGGTCAGCGTCCCGGTACCGGGGAGGAGCTCTCGGGCAAGGCGGTCTGCGGCTCGTCACCGCCCTGCCGGTCCCCATCCTCCGGTTCGCCCCGGTGCTCAGCGGCCATCTCTTCCGGCTCATCCAGGCGCAGGCCGCTCCAGTTCTCCGCCACCACGATGGAGTCACCGGGGTTTCGCGGGTCGAACCGGACCTGAACGGGCAGATCGATGCGCAGACCGCGCACACGGGTTGGCAGCGCGTGCACATCCTGCCCGCACTCGTAGGTCACACCGGAGATGCGGTACTGGTACACAAGGGTATGCGGCGTGGAGATGGCGTCGCCCTCCCACCGTGTCTCCGTGATGGTGCCGTCCATCAGGCGTCCGTTGGCAGCCAGAAACAGCCGCCGTGCGCGCTCGGTCTCCTCCGGGTCGGGCGGGGTCTGTCGCATTCTCCAGGCCACCAGGCCGAGACCACCCGCCGCGGCGACCGCCAGCAGCGAAAGGAGGCGCGGCGAGCGCAGGGCGAGCACGATCGGCGATGGTGCGGAGTGCAGCACAGGTCCCTTTCCCCACATGGTAGCCCTCGCCGCCTGCCAAGGGGCCGGCGCAACCCGGCTATACTGAGAGATGCACCCGAAAGGCGAAGGGGACCGAATGACGGGATCTTCCGATCAGAGCAGAAGCGCCGGTGACGCGACAGCCCCCCTCGGAGGGCATCCGCTCGACCTGGGCGACGGACGGCGCATCCGCTCGACCACAGTGATCTGCGTGCGCCGCGGCGGAACGGTGGTGCTGGCGGCCGACGGGCAGGTCTCGCTCGGCGGCACCATCATGAAGCACAGCGCGAAAAAGATTCGCAGGCTCTACCAGAACAAGGTGCTGGCGGGCTTTGCCGGGTCGACCGCCGATGCTTTCAGCCTGTTTGCCCGCTTTGAGACCAAGCTGGAGCAGTACGCCGGCAACCTGGGCCGGGCGGCGGTCGAGCTGGCCAAGGACTGGCGCACCGACAAGAGCCTGCGCCAGCTGGAGGCGCTGCTGATCGTGACCGACGCCAAGCAGACCTTTCTGCTGAGCGGCACCGGCGACGTGATCGACCCGGACGAGGGGATCGCTACCATCGGCTCGGGCGGCAGCTACGCCCTGGCGGCGGCTCGCGCGCTGATGGAGAACACAGAGCTCAACGCGCGCGAGATCGCCGAAAAGAGCCTGCGCATCGCCGGGCAGATCTGCCTGTACACCAACGACCAGATCACGCTGGAAGAGCTGAAGGAAGCGTAGGCCGGCGTGTGCCGGCCGGGGAGACAAGGAACTGATGGCGATTTTTCTGCCGGGAACGGCTGAGGACCAGGCAGTGGCGCTCGATGAGATGACGCCGCGCGAGATTGTGGCGGAGCTGGACAAGTATGTCGTCGGCCAGGGGGCGGCCAAGCGCGCCGTCGCCATCGCCCTGCGAAACCGCATGCGCCGGCAGAAGCTCGCGCCCGAGCTGGCCGAGGAGATCATGCCGAAGAACATCATCATGATCGGTCCGACCGGCGTCGGCAAGACGGAGATCGCGCGGCGCCTGGCCAAGCTGACCAACTCGCCGTTTCTGAAGGTCGAGGCCTCCAAGTTCACGGAGGTCGGTTACGTCGGTCGGGATGTGGAGTCGATCGTGCGCGACCTGGTCGAGATTGCGATCGACATGGTGCGGGAAGAGAAGCTCGAGGAGGTCGAGGACAAGGCCGAGCTCGCGGCCGAGGAGCGCATGCTGGACCTGCTTCTGCCGCCGCCCGCGGTGAGCGCGGCCGAGGCGGTGGCCAATGCCGCTCCCGGTGGAGCAGACCGCGCCCCCAAGCCCGGTCCGGTCGAGGTGAACGGCACCGGATCGAAGCTGGTAGAGCTGCCGGTGGAGGTAGCCGACGAGCCGGGCGAGCACGACACCGACCGGGCCCGGCAGGCCGCCGCCGAAGGCTCCGGCGACAGCCACCAGCGTTCGCGCGAGCGGCTGCGGCAGCAGTTTCGCGAGGGCAAGCTGGACGAGCGCATGGTGGAACTGGACGTCCGCGACCGCAACCAGCCCTCCTTTGAAGTCATCAGCAACGGCCCCGAGGAGATGGAAGGCAACCTTCGCGAGATGTTGCCAGGGCTCTTCGGCCAGCGCACCAAACGGCGCAAGATGAAGGTGGCCGACGCCTTTGACGCCCTGGTGCAGGAGGAGGAGTCACGCCTGATCGACATGGACCAGGTCACGCGGATGGCGGTCGAGCGCGTGGAAGACTCCGGCATGGTGTTTCTGGACGAGATTGACAAGATTGCCGGCCGCGAGGGCGCTCATGGCCCGGACGTCAGCCGCGAGGGCGTGCAGCGCGACATCCTGCCCATCGTCGAAGGCACCACCGTCAACACCAAGTACGGCATGGTCTCGACCGACCATGTGCTGTTTATCGCGGCCGGCGCCTTCCATGTTTCGAAGCCGAGCGACCTGATTCCCGAGCTGCAGGGCCGTTTCCCCATCCGGGTGGAGCTCCAGTCGCTGACCGTCGGGGACTTCGTCCGCATCCTGACCGAGCCCAAGCTATCGCTGGTCAAACAGGCGACGGCGCTGCTCGAAACCGAGGGCCTGAAGCTTGAGTTCACCCCCGAGGCGCTCCAGGAAATGGCCCAGTTCGCCTTTCGGGTGAACGAGACGACCGAAAACATCGGTGCGCGGCGGCTTCACACCATCCTCGAGCGGGTGCTCGACGAGATCAGCTTCGAGGCGCCGCAGCTGATGAAGACCGCACGCGCGGGCGCGACCGAAGAGGGGGTCGTCGCGGAGGTGGGTGCTTCTGCCCCACTCACGGCCGGCCCGCACAGCCCGGCCTCGCCGCTGCCGGTGATCGAGCGAAGGTCGGCCGAAGGATCGGAGATGGTGATCGTGGTCGATCCGGAGTACGTCCGCCAGCAGGTCGCCTCGATCGTGGTCGATCAGGACCTTTCGCGCTACATCCTGTAGGCGCGTGAAGCTGCGGGGCGCCCGGCGCGTTGCGGGGCACCTATCGGCGCGGAGTCCAGGGAAGCTTTGATTATCGGCCGCGGCTCGGAAGAGACGCAGATTCCCTGCGGAATGACAACAAGAGAGCAGGCTCCCGGTATAAGCGGGAGTGTTCAGAGGCTCGCGGGAAACATTTGCAGGTAGGTGTAGCCCTCGCTTTTTGAAGCTGAAGGCCCGAGAGATCATAGCCTGGGGCGAAAGCCCCAGGTATCGGCCCATATTGACTTTTAGGGCTGAAGGCCCGACACAACAATTCAGGACTACACCTGCAGGTCTTTTGCCCTAAAAGACCACATCCTCCAGCAGCTGCAGCAGATACTGGCCGTACGTGCTCTTGCCAATCCGTCCGGCCAGAGTTCGCAGCTGCGCGGCGGAGACGTAGCCCAGCCGATAGGCGATCTCCTCCGGACAGGCCACCTTCAGCCCCTGCCGCTGCTCGATGGTGTGAATAAACATCGAGGCCTCGAGCAGCGAGTCGTGTGTCCCCGTGTCCAGCCAGGCCATGCCGCGGCCCAGCAGCTCAGTCCGCAGCTCGCCACGTTCCATGTACCAGCGATTCACGTCCGTAATCTCCAGCTCGCCGCGAGGGGAGGGTCTCAGGGATTCAGCTATCTCGACCACGCGTCCGTCGTAGAAGTACATGCCCGTGACGGCGTAGCGCGACTTGGGGGTGGCGGGCTTCTCCTCAATGGAGATGGCCCGGCGCATCTCGTCGAACTCCACCACACCGTAGCGCTCCGGGTCGTTCACCGGATAGGCAAAGATGGTCGCCCCGGTGCGATGTCCGGCCGCATTGCGCAGGGTCCGGGCGAAGTCGTGGCCATGAAAGATGTTGTCGCCGAGCACCAGGCAGCAGCCCTCGCCTGCAAGGAAGTCGCGGCCAATCAGAAAGGCCTGCGCCAGGCCCTCGGGCGCGGGCTGCACGGCGTACTCGAAGCGGATGCCCCACTGCTCGCCAGTTCCCAGCAGCTGGCGAAACCGCGGCGTGTCCTCCGGCGTGGAGATGATGAGGATCTCGCGGATGCCGGCCAGCATCAGCACCGAGACCGGGTAGTAGACCATGGGCTTGTCGTAGACGGGCAAAAGCTGCTTGCTCAGCACCTGCGTCACCGGATGGAGCCGCGTCCCGGAGCCTCCGGCCAGAACGATGCCCTTCATCGCGCGATCTCGACCGGTTGGCCATCCGCCGCCGGCCGTCCGCCGTACTGCAGCTCCATCCACCGCCGATAGGCGCCTGTGGTCACATCGCGCAGCCACTCCGGATGGGCGAGATACCAGAGAACGGTGCGGCGGAGCCCACTCTCAAAGGTCTCCGAGGACCTCCATCCCAGATCGCGCTCGATCTTGCGGGCATCGATCGCGTAGCGGCGATCGTGTCCTGGGCGATCTTCCACAAATCGGATGAGGGACCGCCGCGAGGGCAGCGCGGGATCGGGCTGCAGTTCGTCCAGAAGATCGCAGAGCCGATGCACCACCTCGAGGTTGGAGCGCTGGTTGCCGCCGCCCACGTTGTAGGTCTCGCCGGGCCGGCCATGCTCCAGTACCGCTTCGAGCGCGCGGCAGTGGTCTTCGACATACAGCCAGTCGCGAATCTGCTGGCCGTCGCCATACACCGGCAGTGACTGGCCAGCGAGCGCGCGGGTCAGCACCAGGGGAATCAGCTTTTCGGGAAACTGGAACGGACCGTAGTTGTTGGAGCAGTTGGTGATGATCGCCGGCAGGCCATAGGTGTGGGTCCAGGCGCGCACCAGGTGATCGCTGGCCGCCTTCGACGCCGCATACGGGCTGTTCGGCGCGTAGGGCGTCTCCTCGTGGAACGGCGCGTCCGCCGGGCTCAGCGAGCCGTAGACCTCGTCGGTTGAGATGTGTAGGAAGCGGAAGCTTTCGCGCGTGCGGGCGTCCACCTCGTCGAGCCACGCGCGCGTCCCCTGAAGCAGCGTAAAAGTGCCTTCGATGTTGGTGCGCAGAAACGCGTCCGGACCGGTGATTGAACGATCCACATGGCTTTCGGCGGCGAAGTGCAGAACGGCCCGCGGCCGGTGTTGCCGCAAAAGATCGCCGACGAGGGCGGCATCCCGGATATCGCCGCGCACAAACGTATAGGCCGGATTGCCTGCGAGTTCACGGAGATTGCCCGCGTTGCCCGCGTAGGTCAGGCAATCGAGATTGATCAGCGGACCGCGCCCGGCCGCCATCCATCCGAGGACAAAGTTCGAGCCGATAAAACCGGCTCCGCCCGTCACCAGAACAGGACGTTCCGCCCGGTCCCCTTCCATGCAAGTCTCCAACGCGACTTCCCTTCGAGCCGGTTGGGAGACGCCAGAATCTCCATGCCAGCCGCCCCAAGTGTAGATGATCCGGTCTAGCTCGCGCCGGCAGCGCTGCCCGCAAGCTCCGGCCGCGCAACGACGCGGCGTCCCTGCGGCAGGCGGGCCTCCGCAGCGGCGACGCTCTCCCCCGGCAGCCCGTGGAGATAGGTCATGTAGGCAAACCAGTAGAAGACCATCACCGGAATCAGGTTGGTCGCGCCGTCGCTGGCGGAGATCAGGGCGTACAGAACCAGACCCTTCAAGGCGGCGCGCCGCGACGGCACCGCCAGCGGCCGACGATCCAGCAGAAGCAGGGCGAGAGGACCGCCAAAGATAAGCAGAATGCTGAAAAGGCCGACGATGCCGTACTCCGATGCGGCCGAGGCGTAGAGCACCTCCGCGAAGCCCGTGACCGGCAGGCTGGGCAGCCAGGTGGCCTGGAGGCTGCCGCTGAGCTCGCCGGCACGGCCGCCCAGGGTGCGGTCGGAGATCAGCTGCAGCGCATTGGAGGAGAACAGCAGGGCCACGCCCACCACGCCCACCGTGGCCACAATCGCTGCTCCGCGCCGGGCCGCCGCTCCGAGACGGACGCGGGGAAAGGTGAGCAGGTCCTGTGGCAGCTGCGCCGCCAGCGACAGCATCTGGTCCAGGATAAGACCGGCCCACACCGTTCGCGAAAGCGTCAGCGCCAGGGCGAGCCGAAGCGTGTTGCGCTTCCACCGCGCGGACTCGAGCAGGTCAAACAGCGGCAGCAGAATCAGCATCGCCGCACCGTAGACGTTGCCGTTGTTGTAGGTGGAGATCAGCTTTAGAAAGCGGCCGCGCGCGATGTGCTTGGTGAGCTCGATGGTGCCGTAGTCGGCGGCGTTCACCGTCAGGTACGGGATCTCGATGTACCTGCCTACGAGCGGATGGAGAAAGAACAGCAGAATGCCCCAGAGTGCGGCGATCAGGATGGAGACGCGCAGCCACCGCGTAAACTGGCCGCCATCCACCATCGGCAGAAACGGCGGGTACACCAGCAGAAACATGGCCGGGAGAAACAGGAAGTTGGTGGCCACGGCGACGGCATAGGAGGGCAGCGCGATGCCGTTGGCCAGGCAGCTGTAAACAAACAGGAGCGCAAACGGCAGAAGCGAGGCCGCCGCCAGCACAGTTCGCGGCGAGACCCGCAGCGGCAGCACCAGAAGGCGCACGGCCAGCAGAGGAACTGCGGTCACACCCAGCAGGAGATAGCCCCACGTAATGGGGGCACCGGCTGCCTTGATGCCCCCCTTCGGGAAGAGCACCAGAAAGAAGATCAACAGCGGCACCAGGACGGCAGAGAGAGGGTGTTGCGACCGCCGGGACATGTGTGACATGGGAACTACACCCGCCGGCGCAGCCGGAAGTTGTGGCGGATGGCGCGAAGGTGCTCCATCTGCCGCGCGTCCGATCGCAGTCGGCCCAGAAGCAGCTTCAAAAGGACGGCAAAGAAGCCGGCCAGCAGAGCGGCCCCCAGCGCCAGGGCCAGGTATAGCGCTCGCGGCGGCCAGGAGCGCTCTTCGGGCACGATGGCGCGATCGACCACCTCATACTGCGGGGAGCTTTCGGCCGCGCTCAGACGAGCGGCCTCATAGCTGTTGGAGAGCGAGTTGTAGAGCGCCTCGTGGTGGCTCACATTTCTTTGCAGCCGTTGGATGTCGAGGTTCAACTGCGGCAACCGGCCCGCCGAGGGAGCCGCTCCCGCGCCCGATCCGCCCCGTCCCGCCTCCAGGCTGCGCTCCTTCGCCGTCAACGCCGCGATCTGCGATCGCAGCGTGCGGACCTGTGGATTCTGCTCGGTCGCGCGCTCGAGCAGAGCGGCCAACTGCACCTGCAGACCTGTAATCTCCGAGCGCGCCTGGGCGATGGCACTGAGGCCGATCTGCGTCTGGGTATCGGCGGCGATCATGCCGGAGCTCTGCTGGCCGTTGCGCAGCGCATCCTCGGCTGCGCTCAGCGCCCTTCGCTCTTTCTCAAGCTGCGCTTCGAAGAAGCGCTGTTGCCGCGCCGCCTCGGCGCTGTTCATGCGATCCTGCTGGCTGCCGAGGGCGTCAATGTAGGCGTTGGCAATGCGGGTCGCCAGATCCGCGTCGGTCTGACGCACGCTGATGGTAATCAGGGTTCCGCTGTTTGCAAACGAGCTCGCCGCCGCCAGCGCCTTCTGCGTCGACTCAAGCGTCGGTGTGCCGAGCACGTGCTGCAGGTCGAGCCTGCTGATCACCTCGTTGGCCACCGTACGGCTACCCAGCAGAGCGACGTACACGTCGTTGGTGCCGTGCGCTCCGAACAGGCTGGCAAGACCGCTGGCCTCGGTCGCCTGCTGCTGCGGCAGAATGGAGGCCGATGCCACAAACTGCGACTTAAGGCTGAAGACCTTGAGAGCACCGGCAAGCAGAACGAGCGCAAAGACCAGCACGCCCGTCCGCCACTCCGCCAGAAGGCGCACCAGCAGATGCATGAGGTCGATGCTGTCGTCCTCATCGAGCGCCGGATCGACCGGCGCGGGGGGCGGATTCTGCAGATGTGTGGCCATGCCCTTCCGAACCGCTACTTCAACACCGAACCGCTACTTCAACACCGAACCGCTACTTCAACACCGAACCGCTACTTCAACACCGAACCGCTACTTCAACACCGAACCGCTACTTCAAGACATTGATCGCCGCGACGCCGATGCCAAACTGCCCGATGATGCTGCTGATGTCGACCAGGTTGCGCAGAATGGCATGGCTGGTAAGCCGCGGCGGCATCACGATGGTATCGCCTGGGAAGATGTGGGCGCGCTCAAAGTTGCCGTACTGGCGATTGAAGACCGAACCGTCCGCCCGCAGAATAAAGGCGCGCCGGGTGTCGGCCAGCCGGTCCGGCCCCCCTGCCTCGCGCAGGTAGAACCTGGTCCTGCGGTCCCGCTCGAACACGAAGGCGTTGGCGCTGTAGACCTGCCCTTCCACGCTGACGCTCGAGGGCACGCGCGGCACCACAAAGCGGTCGCCGTCTTCGAGCGCCAGCTCCGGAAGAGCGTCCGGCGTGTGGTCATCGGGGCGCAGCTGCAGCACAATGCGGCCAGCCGGCTGCAGCTGCCGCAGACGGTCGATGGCGGCGCGCGCGGTCGTAGCCGCCACCTGCGCCGCCGCCGCATCGCGGTCAGAGATCGCGCGGGCGCTGGCGGAAGAGGTCGTCGCGATCACCTGCGCCTCCAGCTGATCGGCATACTCCCGCAGTCGCTGCGACTGCACGCGGCGGGTGGAGTCGCGCGTAAACTCCGAGGCGTACAGGTACGCGTCGGGGCTGAGGCCGCCGGCCCGCTCCACCAGATGCCGCAGCGTCTCGCCCGGAAGCACGCTGTACACCCCGGCGGAGTTAAACTCGCCCTCCAGCCGGACAAACCGGGTCTGCTGCCGCGAGGCTACCTTGATGTCGGAGGTCGAAAAGATGGTCACCACATCGTTAGGCTCGAGCAGGAGGTTCTGCGAGGCGTCGCCATCGAGCACCAGGCGTCCCAGGTTGAAGGGCAGCAGCACTGTTTTGAGCGTGCGCTTGTCCTGCCGCTCAACGACGGCGTAGCTCCAGTCGATATCCGGAGCGCTGAGCACGACATCGGTCGTCGGGGTAAAGACGTTTGAACCTCCCGTCAGGGCCACGCCGACCGAGGTGCCCCCCGCGGCCGAACCTGCCTGCGTGCCGGCCGCGGTGCTGCTCTGCGGCTGATTGGCCGCGGTTCCCCCGGCCGGAGCACCGGCATTCCCGTGGATGTCGAGCGCGCCCTCGCGGGGGTTCGCAGCCTGCGGCTGGTCTTCGGTCGCCGGCTGTCCCAGCTGGTTGCGCTTACGCCAGTAGTTGCGCGTCAACAGCGACTCGCGCGTGGGAATCAGGTCCCGGACGCGCATGCCCTCGTGCCATGGGTACCGCCCGGGGTTGGCCACATTGCCGCGCAGCGTCACCGCGTCGCTGAATCGATCCACAATCGATCGGACGGTAACAATATCGCCGTTGCGCAGCGCGGTTCCAGGAGCGGTGGCCAGGTCCACATCCACGATGCTGCGCTGCTCATGCCCCTCGATCCGTTCCAGCTGCACGGACTCGCCCGCCGCCGTGCTGCTGCGGCCGCCGGCCAGCTGGATGAGCTGCTCGACGGTGGTTCCGCCGCCCTGCTCTCCCCCCGGAGCCCCCTTCAACTCATAGATGGCGGGATTCAGAACGCTTCCAAGTACCGCCACCTGTGGGCCCACCGGCGGGATCAGGATCACGTCGCCCGGCTCGAGCACGGCGTCCCTGCTCTTGTCGCCGTGCAGAAGGAGGTCGTAGAGGTCAAAGTCCACCACCGTCTGGCTGCCCCGCTTGAGCAGGATGTGCCGCAGACTCCCCTGTGGCAGCGGTCCGCCGGAGGCGAAGAGGGCGTTCAGGAGCGTGGAAAGCGAGCTGACGGTGTAGCTGCCCGGCCGGCGCGCCTGCCCGACCACAAAGATCTGGATGGATCGGAGCTGGCCGAGGTTCACATTGAGGTCGAAGTTGCGGTACACGCGCGCAAGCTGGCCACGCAAAAACTCGGTCAGCTGATCGTAGCGGAGGCCGGCGACGTGTACGGCACCGAGGTCTGGCAGGGCGATGTCCCCCGTCCGGTCCACCGTAACGGTCTCTGCCTGGTTCACCTGGCCCCACACCTGCAGCCGGATCTGGTCTCCCGGGCCAAGCACATAGGTCGGGCTGACGGGGATGTTCTGGACCGGCGCAAAGGTCGAAGGGACGGGACCGAAGAGGCCGGCACCGAAGTTTCCGAGCTGCTGCCCGGTGGTCTCAAAGACCAGGCGCTGGAACTCCGTGAGCGGCGCGGGGGCGATGGGGGCCGGTGTGCGTTGCGTTCCGCCCCCCTCGCCGATGCGCTGGCTGCCGCCAAGCGCCGGTGCCGAGCTTCCGGGCGTGCTGGCTCCGGGCGGGGTCGCGGGGGCAGCGGTCTCCCCCGCTCCCGTTGCTCCGGGGACGGGGTTTCCCAAAGCGGCCTGGCCGGGATCGGGCACAGAAAAGGGAAAAGGAGGCGGCGCATTCTGGGCCGGCAGCCGCAACGGAGCGGATAAGAGAAGCAGCAGCGCGGAAGCCAGACAGGCGGCAAGGTGCACCCTGTGGGACCGCGACTGCAGCAATCTCCTCTGTCCCGGTCTCCCCCATCTTGGTCTCACGCCCGCAGATCTCCTCGGTGCCGCTTGCCGGCGCGATTCCGCCGGCTCCCTGCCTGGCTGCCGCCGGAGCTTGGTGCGGGTGCTGCGCCCCCTTTGTACAGGGGAGCGAACCCTATGAGTCTAGCGAACTTCCCCCCGTGCCGCCACACCCGAGGCAACTCACCGGTTACCGCCGGTTCTCCTAACAGGGAGGCACGGTGACGCCGCTCCCCTGGGCCACATCCGAAGCTGGAGGGCGTTCCACCATGACCGAAGCAGTTCCTCACCCTGGCCAGAGCAAGGCCCCCGAAGATCCGCCGTCGCCCCGCGAGGCCGGGGTTGAGCCGTCGGGCTATCGCGGCACCAATCCTTCGACCGCCGGTCCCGGCCAGACCGCCGTCCGCTCCGACACGCCGGAGAACCGGGCAGGGCACCTCAACCCTTCTGCCCCGGAAGACAGCAACATCACCCCCGGAAGCAGCACGCCCAAGTAGCCAGCACCCGCTCCAAACGCGGGGGCTCTCGGTCATACCGGAGCTCTCAGGGTGTGGTTTGGAGCGGAATCTCCGCCGCGTTTCCATCCTCGGCGTTGCCACAGACCTCCAGGCCGCTGCCCGCCTCCGTCACCCGGCCAAACTGCTGCGGCGAGCAAGCTCCGCCCGCGGTGGTCGGCACGTCAGCACCCGGGAGGCTGCGGCAGACACCTGCCGCGCACGTGCTCAGCAGGCGATACACCTCGTTGTGGGTCACGGCATGATGCTGCACTCCGCCGGGCCCCTCCACCTGGTTGCCGGCGATGACCCACAGGGCGCGCGGTCCGGGGTTCTTTCCATCCGTCGTCGTCACGATGCCGGCCGGAAACGGATCGGACCCGCCGCAGCGGTTTCCCGCGATGACGTGTAGATCCGGGCTGTTGAAGTCGCTCCAGCTCGCCGCAATGCAGGCATCGCCCGGTGGCTGCGGAACCTCCGAGGAGATGGTATTACCCTCAATCCGCAGGGTGGTTCCGCCCACCATGGCAGGGGCGGCGATCGCAGCGGTGCCGGCTGGAAGCGCGTGGGTAAAGCGCATCTGGTTCCCCGATAGCGTCACCGAACGGGAATAGTTCACCGGCAGATATGTGCCGTCGGTGACCTGGTTTCCGGTGAACCGCAGCCCGCTCACAGCCTCGCTGTACACGGCGCGGCAGGTCCCCGGATCACAGTGCAGGTCATTGTCGGTGATGGCCACGCCCTGGTGCCGCAGGGGGTCCTGCGAGGCGTTTTTGAGAAAGATCAGGCCGCCGCCCGGCGAGCTGCCACGGAAGTGATTGTGGCTGATCACGGTGTTTCGGGTGAAGAAGAAGATGGCGGCACAGCCGTTCGCGCAGCCACGGGCGGTGTTGCCGGAGATGACGGTGTCGCGGCCGCCCTCCGTGTCGAAGCAGACATCGCCGCAGCCCTCGGCCGAATTGCCGGTCAGGGTGATGCCGTAGCCCATGGAACCCCACAGGCATGAGCCGCCCACCGCCTCGCAGGTGTTGCCGGTCATCCGCATCTCCCCCGCGGCGGTTACCTGTTCGAGCTTCGCGCCAGCGGCGCCGGAGTCTCCACCCCACCACTGCACCCCATGGAGAACGCGGCTGAAGTGGTTGCCGGAGACCTCCACCCGCTTGGCGTAGAAGAGCGAGACCGCGGCGATCCCGCTCTTCGGCCCGCCTGCGGGAAAGTCGACCGTGTTTCCGCGAAACGCGAGGTCGGTGCTGGTGCCGGCGCTGGTCGCGGCCAGGCTGACGCCCGAGAGGGTGTTGCTCTCCATCACCAGGTGCGAGACCGGGTACCCCGCGAGCACCACCGGCGCCTGGCTGTCCGAGGTAAACCGGCAGCCCGCGACCGTGATCCCCGCCGCCCCGCTGGCCAGCAGAAGCATGCCCGTGGACGCGGCAAAGTGGTACTCCGGCAGATTTGCGTGCACGGCGGCCCGCGGACCCGCGCAGCGGATGCTGTTGCCACCCTCCAGCCGCACCGTCGCCGCCCAGGTGACGGACGTTCGCAGCAGCAGATTGTGACCCTTCCGAAGGGTTACGGGAGCGTCCAGGGTTCCGGGCCGGTCGACGGTAATCGTTCCCGGCCCGGTGCCCAGGGCACGATCCGCAGCAGCCAGGCGCGCCGAAAGTCCCGGCCCGGCGTCGGGTCCGGGGAAATCTTCGGTCGCCACTGTTCGAGCCTGGTTCGACGAGACCGTCGCGTCCTGAGCTGCCGCAGTCACCCGGTGCAAACCGCTCGCAAGGGCAGGGGATGCCAGCGCCAGGAGCAGCAGACCAACGCCGGGCAGGCGCATAGGGGTGTGGGAGAGGCAGTGCGTCATGCCCGTTGGACGCGATCGACCGGCGCCGGGAGCTGTGCCGCATCCTTCGACGAGGCCGCGTAACCGAAAGAGGGACCCCGCGTCTGCGCTACACTGGCCTTCCCGCACCCGGCTTCGGCCGCGCAGGGGCCTATAGCTCAACGGTCAGAGCAGAGCACTCATAATGCTTTGGTTCCAGGTTCGAATCCTGGTGGGCCCACCGACCTCTGCCCACAGGCGCAGGCGCTTTCCCGCCTCCAATCTCCCAGATTCAGCCGATCTTCGATCGGCGAGCGCCTCTTCTGCTCCTGTAAACTGGGGGCATGGTTGATATCACTCTGCTCGCCGATCAGCTTCGCGACCGCGGCTTCACCGTGGAATACATCCATCCCGTGCCGGACAACGCCGGAGTGTGGGAGATGACCATCGATGGCAAGGCCATGAACCTCGAGCAGGCGCGCGAACTGCTTGCCCGCGACGAGGGTCAGGCCGGCCCGGTAGCCGGACAGGCCTGACCCTCTCTACCCGTCCCCCGGCGCGGTGAAGGTGCGGCGCTACTTTTCGCTGGACGGCGGGGCGATGCCCTTCAGCCGCAGGTATAGCGCCAGCGTGGCGTACTGCTCGTTGTCGTGGGAGACGTTGCCCCACAGCAGACCCGCTCGCGACCTGTTCGACCGGCCGGCCGGCAGCATGGCGGTGAAGTTTGCCGCATCCGCCGAGCCGTAGGCCTTGTCACACTCCGTAAAGGAGCTCTTCAGCGCCTCCACAATCTCCTGCTTGCTCGCGGTCTCGGGCGGAACCTTTCCCAGGGCACTGGCCGGTGTGCCGTTGACGGCGCCACAGCTGTGCATCTGGGCCTCGGAGATGTGGTTGACCACACGGGCGAAGGTGCGGATCTCAGGCGTCGGCTTGTAGCTGTAGCTGTCGGCCGGCATGTCCTCGGCGGCCTTCAGGATGTAGGTCTTCAGGCCGGCATAGCTGTGTTGCACCTCCGCCGCCGCACCCGCGCCACTTGCCGCTGCTCCGCCCCCCTGCTGCCCGACCGCCACGGCTGCCGCCGTCGCTGCCAGCAGCACAGCCGCCATGCCGTACACCGTTCTGCTCTGCATTTTGCCTCCCACTTCTAACCGTGTCGCCATCCTACCCTCGCCTCCGCAGCGCCACAACCGTCGCGCCGCCGTCTCCGCTACAGCTCGTCCGCAATGGCCTGCTCAAGGCTTCGGAGATCGTAGGAGCCGGTCAGTTGCTTGCCATTAATGAAGAAGGTGGGCGTTCCCTGCACATCGCTCTGATCCCCGCTCTCCATGTCGGCTTCGATTCGCTGCTCAAACTCACTCTCCTCGATCGCCTGCCGCACCCGGTTGCGGTCGAGGCCGAGCTGTTCGCCCGTCCGCTCGAGCATGGCCTCGCTCAGGCTGCTCTGGTGCTCGTAGATGGCGTCATGCATCTCCCAGAACTTGCCCTGGGTGGCGGCGAACTCGGCCGCCTCGGCCGCGGGCTCCGCCATTGGGTGCATCTCCAAGGGAAAATTGCGGTACACAAACCGCAGCTTGTCGCCAAAGTGCTGCTGCACCTGCTTCACGATCTTGAAAGCAGCGCCGCAGTCCGGGCACTGGTAGTCGCCGTACTCCACCAGGGTCGCCGCCGCATCCGCGCTGCCCTGCTGATGATCTTCGCCTGTCACTGCTGCTGTCAGATCCGCCACTCCTGCCTCCTGGGAGAGCTCTACTCGCCATCTCCACTGGTGTAGATGCGGTGGAGCCGCTCGCGACCGGCCGGTAGGAGGAACTTTGACGCGCAAAGCGTATATTCCTGGGGCCACGAGCGGCCCTGAGCTCGCCGGCCAGCCCTTAGCTCCCTTGCCGCTGCACGAGCCGATAAGTGTGCGTGGCGTAGCCTGAGAGCTGCGGCCCCGCATGCCTCCTTCTCTCGATTCCGGCGTTCTGATCCTTGGCGGTGGCCTCGCCGGAGCCTCGGTTGCCATCCATCTGGCTCGCGCCGGCTGCCCCGTCACGCTGGTGGAGCAGGCGGCCCGCCCGCATCACAAGGTCTGCGGCGAGTTCCTCTCCGCCGAGGCCCTCGTCTACCTCGACCAGCTCGGGCTGCAGGCGGCGGAGCTGGGCGCGGTTCCGCTCTCCGGCGTCCGCTTTGCCGCAGGGCAAACCCTCGCCGGCGCGTCTCTGCCCTTTACCGCGCGCTCGCTGACCCGGCTCCGTTTGGACGCGGCACTGCTCGAGCTCGCCGCCCTATCGGGCGTTCGGCTGCTGTACGGGGAGCCGGTAGACCGCCTGGAGCCGCCGGGGGCCGCGACCGGCCGTCTCTGGCAGGCGACGCTCCGCTCCGGGCAGGTACTGACGGCCCGAGCGGCCGTGCTCGCCACCGGCAAGCACGATCTGCGCGGACGAGCCCGCCCCGCCGGCCGCCAGCCCTCGCTGCTCGCCTTCAAGCAGTACTTCACCCTCAGCCCGGCGCAGGAGGACGCGCTTGGGCAACAGGTTGAGCTCCACCTCTTTCCCGGCGGCTACGCGGGCCTGCAACCGGTTGAGCCGGACCCCGAGACCGCCCAGCCTCGCGCCAACCTCTGCCTGGTGGTCGAGCAGGCGCGCTTCCGGCAGGCCGGCGGCTCCTGGCCTGCGCTGCTCAGCCAGATCCAGCGCAACAGCCCGCTCCTCGAAAGCCGTCTTGCCGGAGCGGTACCGCTGCTTCCGCGCCCGCTTGCTCTGTCGCACATCCCCTACGGCCTGCTTCCAGAGGAGGCGCCGGGCAACGACCGCACGGCGGCGGACCGCGACGAGCTCTGGCGCGTGGGCGACCAGACTGCCGTCATCCCCTCCTTCACCGGCGACGGCATGTCCATCGCGCTCCACACCGCATCGCGGGCTGCGGCGCTGCTGCTCGCGGGCGCGACGGCGGCAGAGCTCCGCCGCGAACTGCAAAATACGCTGCGCCGCCAGGTGCTGCTGGCCGCTGCTGTTTCGCGCCTTCTGGTCTCCCCGCCGGCCCGCGCGCTGGGCGGATTGGCCCGGCCCCTGCTGCCGGCGGTGCTGCCGTGGCTGGCGCGCGCCACGCGCGTTCCACCGGAGGCTCTCCAGATCGCGCCTCCAGAGCTTCTCCCGCTTTAGAGCTCCTGCTATCGCTTGTCTCATCGAGCGCTCGTCCGGCTCGTCAGCGGCCGCTGGAGAGCCTTTGATCCTGTGGAAGTCGAGATATCTCTCTCGCGAGCCCGATGGCCTCCTGCCCGGCTCTAACGGGAGGTGCCCCCTTCCGCTCCAGCCGATGCAGATCCCGCGACCGACCTCGCCGCAACCGCTGCCGCGTACGCCGATTCGCCAGGAACCGAAACTCCTGCTGCCAGGGTGCGGCTGTGGCGTCCTCGCCGCGTTCTGATCACCCCCGATGCCGCGCGTTGGGCCCATGGGCGCGCGATGGCCGAGCGTGCCGCGCACCTGGGCTGCGAGGTGGTGGAGCTTCGCTCCAACCGGCTGCCCTCCTTCAAGTCTTCTGAGGACCAGGACCCGCGCCGCGCCTATGCGGACGCGAAGACTACCCTGGCCATCGTCACCGCGCCGCCGGGGCAAAGGAAGCTGCAGCCCATTCCGCCCTCGGCCGACTGGCAGTTCCACCTCGCGCAGGGCTGCCCGGCGCACTGCCAGTACTGCTACCTGGCCGGATCGCTCTCCGGCCCGCCGGTCACCCGCGCGTATGCCAACCTGCCGGAGATCCTCGAGGCGCTGAACGCCTACGTCGGCAGTGGCACTATCACCTCGCGCAGCCCGGACCGCCAGCACGAGGGAACGACCTTTGAAGCCTCCTGCTACACCGATCCGCTCGGCATCGAGCACCTCACCGGATCGCTTGCGGCCACCATCCGCCACTTCGGCGAATGGCAGCTGCCTGCCGGAGAGGAGGTGCAGCTTCGCTTCACCACCAAGTTCGCCGCGGTTGAGCCTCTGCTCACTCTGCCGCACCACGGCCGCACCCGCATCCGCTTCTCGGTCAATGCGGCGGCCGTCGCGCGCGATTTGGAAGGCGGCACAGCGCCCGTGGCGCAACGGCTGGCCGCCATGCGCGCCATGGCACAGGCCGGCTACCCGGTCGGCCTCACGATTGCACCCATCATGCCGGTCGCGAACTGGCAGGAACAGTACACTGACCTGCTCCGCAGCGCTGGGGAGGCGCTCCATGGTTTCGATGGAGTCGACCTTACGGCCGAGCTCATCACGCACAGGTTTACCCCGGGTTCACGCGAGGTGCTGCTCGGCTGGTATCCCAGGACCACGCTCGATCTGGACCCCGCGAGGCGCGCGCAGAAGCGGACCACGTTTGGCGGCTTCAAGTACGTCTACCCCAGGGACCCCATGGCCGAACTGCGCGCCTTCTTTTACGCGGAGATCCCGCGCCTGCTACCGTGCGGCCGCATCCTGTACTGGACCTGACGCCTTTCGCGCGCCCTGCATCAGTGGGTGCCCCATTCATGCGCGCCGTTTGCGCATGAGTGGGCCGCCACAGGTGCGTCTAAGCCTCCCAATCCCCCCGCAACCCGCGAGACCCAGGGGAGAAACGGCTCTAGAATCAAGATCTATGCCCTCCCCGACCAGCGCATCCGCGTCAACCAGCCTCCGCCAGCTCGCCGAAGCGGTCCTTGGCAAAGCCCTCCGCGCCGGAGCCACCGACGCCGAGGCCGTCGTCTACGAGGGCGAGGAGTTCTCCGCACACGTTCGCCTGGGCGAGGTCGAAACCCTCACCGAGTCCGGCTCGCGCGCCATCGGCCTGCGCGTCTTTCTCGGCGCCCGGGGAGAGGCCCAGCGCGTGGCCAGCACGTCGTCCTCCGACCTGTCTGCCGACTCTCTCGACCGCCTGGTCTCCGGCGCCATCGAGCTCGCGCGCATCTCCGGCGAAGATCCGTTCGCCGGCCTGCCCGAGGAGAGCGCCTTCGGCGAGGTGCCCGGCGGAGCCGCGGCCCAGCACCTCTTCTTCGGCGATGTGCAGGCCATGCCGCCAGCCGAACGGATCGAGGTCGCCCGTCGCGTCGAAGCTGCTGCCCTCGCAACCGACACCCGCATCGGCAACTCCAAGGGTGGCAGCTTCGACCTCGCCACCTCACACAAGGTGCTCAGCAACTCCCGCGGCTTCACCGGCGAGTACCGCCGCTCCTCCTGCGGCTTCTCCGCCTCGCCCATCGCGCTTGACCAGCATGGTGGTATGCAGGGCGGCTACTGGTACTCTTCCGCGCGCTCGGCACGCCTGCTCGAAGACCCCGAGGAGATCGGCCGCATCGCCGCCCACCGCGCCTTGCGCCACCTGGGCGCGCGCAAGGTTCGCACGCAGCAGGCGCCGGTCGTCTTCTCGCCCGAGATCGCCCGCGGCCTCATCGGCAACATCTTCTCCGCCGCCGAAGGCGACGCCATCTACCGCAACGCCTCCATCTTCAACGGCATGCTGGGCGAGCGCGTGGCCGGCGAAAACATCACCGTCGTCGATGACGGCACGCTGGTCTTCGATCGCGCCCTGCCCCCGCCCAATCTCTCGACCGGAGCGCCCCCTCACACGCTCCCCTCGGCCGAGGCGCCCCCTCGCACCGTCATCTCGACCGAAGGCGCGGAGCGCCGCAGCGGAGAGACCCCTGTCTTTGCTCCCGCCCAACCCATCGGAGAGACCCCCGTCTCCGTGCGCGTCGGTGGCTTCGGCACCGCGCCCTTCGACGGCGAGGGCCTGCCCACGCGCCGCACCGTGATCGTCGACCGCGGCATCCTTCGCAGCTACGTCACCAACACCTACACCGGCCGCAAGCTCGGCATCCCCTCCACCGGAAACGCCTCCCGCGGCCTGGCCGGCAACCCCGGCACGGGCTCCGGCAACTTCTTCCTCCAGCCCGGCGAGATGACCCCGGAAGAGATCATCGCCGGCGTCCCCAACGGCCTCTACGTCACCGATGTCATGGGCTTCGGCGTCAATCTCGTCACCGGCGACTACTCCCAGGGCGCCAGCGGCCTGTGGATCGAGAACGGCGAGCTCGCTTTCCCCGTTGAGGAGATCACCATCGCCGGCAATCTCAAGGACATCTACCGCAACATCACCGCCGTCGGCAACGACCTCCACTTCCGCGGCTCGGGCGCCGTACCCACGCTGCGGGTAGAAGGCATGATGATCGCCGGAGCGTAAGCCCCGACCCGAGCAGATGCCGCGACTGTGCCGAGGCGTAAGTAACGGGAACGACGTTTCTCGTTTAGCTATCCCGTTGTCTGGGTGGAGGCTGGCGCCGAAGAAAGCACAACGGAGGTTTCTACCTGACGTGCGGGTACCTTCCAGTATCGCCGGAGAAGCTGATCCTTCTCCTCCGCTGGAACGAGTCGAAATCCGTTTTTCTCGTAGAACCTGATCGCCCAACTCGCGTCAGCCCAGGTGCCGATGAGGACTCGTCTGCTGGTAAGGGTCTGCAGGTGTCGAAGCAGGTGCCCGCCTAGACCGGAACGACGTTTGCTTGTGCGCACATAGGCATGTCTGATGAGAGTGACGTCAAGAACCTCCTGTACACCCATAACAGCCTGGAGGGAACCGTTCTCATCCGCTCCCCAGAACACAACGCCGTCCTGTATTTCGTGACGGAGCTTTTCGGGGGTCATATATGGTTCACTCCAGCGGTCGGCTGGAATGATCCCCCGGTAAGCGGACGCCCCATCATTGATGATGGTCCAGATCTCATCGAAATCTTCTTCGCTGCAAAGCCGAATCATGGCCTTATTGTCCTAAACTTTGAGCGAGTTGTCTTTCAACGAGCTGTCCGCGCATCGGCGCTGTACCCACCCTGCGGGTGGAAAGCATGATGACCCGGCGAGCGTAAGCGTCTGCCCAGAGCAGATAGGGCGATGGTGCCGAGGCGTAAGTGACGGGAGCCGCATTTCGTGATCCTGTCCTGCTCGAAAAGCGCCTCGTTGACGAAAGCTCTCTTCGATGATCCTCTCTTGACATGAAGATCCTGATCTCCGGTGCGGGCATCGCGGGACCCACTGCGGCGTATTGGCTGGCACGCTTTGGATTTGAGGTCACATTGCTTGAGAAAGCGCCCCAGCTCCGAACTGGTGGCTACATCATCGACTTCTGGGGCACCGGCTTTGCTGTGGCCGAGCGCATGGGTCTGCTCCCTACCATTCTTCAACGGGGCTATGCCGTTGAAGAAGTCAGAGTCGTGAATCGGCATGGAGAGCGGAAGTCCGGATCGACCATCTCCGCCTCCCGGAGTACAAGTAAGTCAGAAAGTGTTCTGGAGCCGGACTCTCCCTGGTCCTCACAAGTCGCATCGTCGAAAGTAATCCGGCCCGGAGGACGCTGTCCGGGCCATGGTCGGGTCTACGATCCCGAGAGATGTGTATCTCGGGACCGATCGCTGAGATGACCTTAGTCTAGCGACACCTATATGTTGGGTGATCCCGAGACCGATCGTTGATTGAACTCGGCGCGTGCCTTCTCGACCTCTTCCAAATGTTGCTCCGCCCACATCCATACTCCGCAGAAGGCGGCTCCCAGAGTTAACCCGAGACTGGTCAGCTTGTACTCAACCCTCGGCGGAACGATTGGATGAACGGTGCGTTGGATAAGCCCTTCGCGTTCCATGGACCGCAGTGTATGTGTCAGCATCTTGTAACTGATTCCGGGAAGAAACTCACTCAGTCGAGTGAATCGGAGCTCTCCTCGCTCCGTCAGTACTTCGAGGATTAGCATCGTCCACTTGTCGGCAATGCGACCGATCAACTCCGTCACGAGCGCCTCAACGCGCGGGTCGCCCAAATCCTTCCGGTCGCAACTCTTATAAGCCTGCAGCGAGGCAATCTGTTCGGTCGTGAACTCTGGTTTTGGACCCATCAGAACACTCTCTTTCTGGTGCATATTGCACTTGCAAGTGCCTACTTCCCCAGGGAGAGTGGCACCCCTATAGTGCCAGATAGAGGCTGGTCCATGCACCTTCAACATCACTCCAATCGACTGCATGACACGCTGCTCTATGCGGCGTACGGCTGGCTTCTTCTAAGCGGTTTCCTACAGATTGGGATCGATGTTGTTTCTCAGCATCTCCGTGGCAAACGCGTGCCAGGTCCTGCCACAACCCTGTACTACGGCCTGAACAGCGCTTATGGCCTCAGCCAGATCCTGTTTGCATTGCTGGCGCTGTTCGCCATTCGGCAGGGCCTGGCCGCCATGGGGCAGTGGTCTGGTGTTTCGCTGGGCTTTGTGGCGGCAGCGGCATGGTTCACCCTCAGCGTGCTCTTTCTCGAATATCCGCAGCCACGCATGACGGTAGCCCTGTTCGTGGCTCTCCTGCTTGCGACGGCATTTACCTCCTGATGTCCTCCACAAGTCCACCTATGCAGCATGGAGCAATCATGAAACTGGAAGAAAGAACGATTCTGATCACCGGCGGTACCAGCGGCATCGGCTTCGAACTGGCACGGCAGCTGATCGAACGCGGCAATACCGTGATTGTCACTGGGCGCGACCAGCGCAGGGTGCTGGAGGCTCAGTCCAGCCTCCCGGCCGTTCACGCCATTCAGAGCGATGCCAGCAAAGCGGCAGACATCGACGACCTGGTGCGGCAGGTCACGAAGCAGTTCCCGGCCTGCGACACCCTGTTCAATAACGCAGGCATCATGCGCAATCTGAACCTCAACGACCAGCGTTCCTTGACCGATGTAACGCGGGAACTCGACCTATGTCTGAGTGGACCGGTGCAGATGGTACAGGCGTTGCTCCCGCACCTTAAGAGCAGGCCAAACGCGCTGATCGTCAACGTGTCCTCGGGCCTGGCCTTCGTTCCATTCCCTCTCTCCCCGGTCTACAGCGCGGCCAAGGCAGGGATGCACGCATTCTCGCGCTGCCTGCGCGTGCAGCTCAAAGGATCGAATGTGGCCGTAGTAGAGCTGGCTCCTCCGGGCGTGGAAACGAAGCTCTTTCGTGGGGAGTTCGAGACCGAGATGAAGGGTCAGAAAGGCATGCCGGTCGATATTTTGGTCTCCAAAGCCATCGCCGGTATCGAAGCGGGCAAGACGGAGATTCGCCCGGGCTTGAGCAACGTGCTCTATCTCATGAGCCGCCTGGCTCCGTCGCTACCGTTCGGACAGATGGCCAAGATGGTACGTCCTGTCGGATAGCGGAGCAACAGAGCACAGTTCAGTCCTGTGAAGTCGCACCGTAGAAACTAATCCGGCCAGGATGAGCCTTCGCGAGCCATGGGCGGTCCTCTGATCCAAGAGATGCGTCTCTCGCGACCGGATAGACGAACTGCTCGCGGCAGACCACATCGCCATCAGCACACTGGTCTATAACTACAGCATCCCAGCGAACCTGAAATCCTACCTGGACCACATTGTCCGCAAGGGCCGAACACTTGGGTCCACCGGCGAGGGCCTGGTACATGGCAAGCAGTGTACGGTTTTGATGGCCTCGGGCGGCGTCTACACGGAAGGTTCGACCATCCGCGACCGCGATGTTGCGACCATGGATCTACAGCTGATCCTGAAGGTCATCGGGATGGAAGAGGTGACGTTTATTGCGGCGGGCGCAGCAAAATCGTTGACATGGGTCAGCAGTCCCGTGAGGATTTTCTGGTTCCCTTTGGACCGGCGCTCTTTGCTGCGGCGCAGGCATAACTCCAGACCTGGTAGGAGTTCGGGCACGCTGTTAGGCAGCGGAGGTCGCATTGTCGGGCGTAATCCGGCTATGAGGAGCCTCTCCGGAGCTGTGGGCCGGCCCTCCGGTACCAGGAAGCAGGAGGCACTGTGGACCCTGTCCGCACGCCCAAATGACTGCAGCTACTCGATCTGCGAACATAGTCGCAGAGGCTTTATCAACATCGTTCTGATTGGAAGAGGGGTCTGCGCCGAAGTCCTTTCGAATGATCGGCAGGAGACGCGCGAAGGGCATGGCCCACGCCACCGTCGAACGCGTCGACGCGGGTCCCACCGCGGCAGGCCGCGATGGGCTAACTGCCCAAGCGCTGAAAAGCTCGGGCTCACCTGAAATGGGCGGATGCCAAGTGCGGTGATCCAGGCGAGCCCGCAGCGCCGTGAATTGCGTCGCGACGCAGACCTGCTCCAGAGGTTAAACGGGCTCTCAGCTCGCGCTGTCGTGATGACCGGGCAGATAGGCGACGATGCGCTTCCTGAAATCTTCGCTCGCGTAGTTCTTCGCTTGCGTAGAGGCGTCAGACTCAAGTTGATCGTCCAGATCTTTGCGTTTGACGCGGATGGCCGAGATGAGCTCGCGAACGACCTCCTCGCCGTTGCCCGCGATCCTCCGAGCGATGGCCAGGGCTGCATCGTGAACAGTGCCGGCCGGCACGCTGCGGGCGACGGTCCTGGCGGCGATCCAGACCTGTCGAGACAGTCGCAGGCGGTGTGGATCGCGAAGGCGAGCAGATTTCCGGCGGCGAACACCATGGCGAGGTTCTGCTTGCCCCGACCGAAGTTGCGCTTGAGGTGGTAACCGTTGGATTTGAGAGCATGGAAGCCCTCGTTCTCGACTTTACATCTGGCTCTGGCGTAGGCGATGATCTCGCTGCCCGTGTCCCGGGTCACGGGCAGCGACATTACGAAAGCATCGTCGTAAATGACTTTGCCTTTCGCGTCCGTGATAGTGACGCCGAGCCGCCGGCCGTTGTGACAGCTTCGGCGGTCGGCGGACAGGCGAAGAGATCGGTCGCTGCATTTCTCTTTCAGCCAGGCGTTCCGAGCTGTAGTGGGCCTTGAAGACCATCAGGAAGAGATGCGAAGAACCTACGCGAGGGTGCTGCATGACGCCTCCGATCTTGAGTGGACACGCCAAGACTACGAGGGGCGGCGGACAGACTGGGCGGTCTCGGACAAGGTCTATCGTGACCTGAACCCGTTCTCCACCCTCTCTGCTGCCTTACTGCGCGAACTTCCTGATCGCCTCTGGAGTGACCGGGGTGAACAGGTTGACCAGGTTGCCGTCGGGGTCGCGAAAGAGCAGCGAGCGGTTTCCCCAGGGCATTGTCGCCGGCTCTTGAAGGAAGGCGGGCACCTGATCCTTCAGCCGCAGGAAATCCGCATCGACATCCTCCACCAGGAACTCGAGGATGACACTCCGGTTCGACGCGGGCTCAAGTTCCTTCTCTGCGCCGAAGGCACTCAGCGTCCGTGTGCTGCCGATGGCAAGGGTGCCTTTCGCTGTTGTCAGTTCAGCAAAATCCGGCGTGTACCGGGTCGCGGAACTGCCGCTGATCGTCTCGTAGAAGCTGACCAGCCGTTCTACATCGTTTGTGATGACGCGCATCGAAACCAGATTCACCATGTTCTCCTGTGCTGAACCGCCAGCACCTGAAGAGACATTAGCTGAGCTCTCCTGACAGCGTTATGTCAGCATGGTTTTGTTATGCGCCGAGCCGACCGACTCTTTCGAGTGATTCAGATGCTTCGGCGCTCTCGCCGCGCCGTCACGGCCGAGGCGGTTGCGGCAGAGCTGAACATCTCGGTTCGGTCGGTCTACCGTGACATGGCGGACCTGACCAGCCAGGGTGTCCCCATTCGGGGGGTAGCGGGTGTCGGATACACACTGGATCGGCGTTACGACATGCCTCCGCTGATGCTGACCCCGGAAGAACTGGAGGCAGCGGTGCTCGGTGCACAGTGGGTTGCCGAGCGGGGCGATGCCGCACTGGCCAACGCAGCGCGGGATCTACTCTCGAAGATCACCGCCGCGGTCCCACACTCCCTGCGCACGTTCATCACCGAGCCTACCCTTGGCACACCGGAGAACAACCTGGTGGTCAGGGACGGGCTCGACCTGGCGAAGACCCGCTCCTGGATCCGTGCCGGACGGAAGCTGCGCATTCGTTACCGCGACGAAGTCGGCCAGGAGACCGAACGGGTCGTGTGGCCGGTGATTCTCGGCTACGCAGAAGCCGTACGACTCCTTGCTGCCTGGTGTGAGCTGCGCAATGGCTTCCGGCATTTCCGAACCGACAGAATCGTCGATGCCGACTTCCTCGAAGAAGCGCATGGCTCCCCCTTGCCAGACCTGAAACGGAAGTGGGAGCACTCCATGAGGACGACTCGCGCGCTTCGTCTCCCGGGGCCTTCGGCACCTGCCACTCCCGGCACGTCGCATTCTCGAAAATAATCCGGCCGGGATGTGTCCTGTCCGAAGCCACGGGCAGGTCTCCGGTCCCGAGAAGTGACGGGAACGGCGGTTGTTAGAACCAATGATTGTTTGCAGCCGGGCGATCATCACCGCCCAATTGCTGGGCGCGGATCCTTGTCGCTCTCATACGCAGGAAACGGCGGTGTCTGATCGAGCAGAAAGGAGCGTATAACGGCCGCCAGCTTATCGGGTTGCGAGAAGTTGATGAAGTGACCTGAGTCTGGAAAGTAAAAGTTCTGCAGGCCGGGAACAGATCTCTTATATTCCAGCTGCTGCGACCAAGGCACAAATTCACATTGGCTTTCGAGCGCGATGGCCGGAACGTGCAGCTTGGCAAGCTGTGCTCGAATGTCCATCTCCGGCTTATCGTTTAGTTCCCGCTGCGCGACAAGCAGAGGGTAGAGGTTCTGCCCTGCAAAGTATGCGGGCGACAGGTCGGCGGGCAACTTGTTGTGTGCTCCCTTACAAACCATCGCTCCGAATTCGACGGGGGAGGATGCGACTAGCCAGTCGCCCGACTCTTCCTGGGGCAGGAGGTTCTCCGCCGCACTCCAATTCGCATGGGATAAAGCAGTAGCTGCCAGAACACGCAGTGGTGGCAGACTTTTCTCTTCCTGGGCGTCGGTTCGCTGAAATTCCATTGGGGCGGAGTTCCACTTCCATATCCCACCTGGCGAATGAAAGATTAGTTTTGCAACACGGTCCTGATGAGCCGCAGCGTAGTGAGCAACGAGGGTTCCGCCCCAGGAATGTCCAATCAGAATGAGCCGTTCGGCGCCAAGCTGCTCACGGATTGCTTCGATATCCGCGACAAACCGTTCTACCGTATAGTCAGCCCCGGGAAGCCGGTCGGATAGCCCAGAGCCAGCCTGATCGAAAAGATATACCCGAAATCCATCCTGAGCGAACTGTCTGTAGAAGGCGTGGTCAGTATCGAGCGCACGCGCACCAGGTCCCCCATGCACGAACAGGATCGGCTCAGCCTTTACCGGCACACCAGCGGGTGGCTCATACACACTGTAAGCGATCCGGGATCCCGTCGGGAGATTCCAGTACAACGTATTTGCGCGGGCCACCGGAACCACATGCGGATAGTGCATCGGTCGCAACACGGCCAGATAGAGACCGAGGGCAAGCAATGCCGTCGATGTCGCGCTGATGAGAACTGCGCTTCGGTTCAGGAAGATCTGGCTCAGCTTGCCGGCAAGCACCGTCGTAAGCAGGATGCCAACGAAGAACACGAGCAGTGCCATCACAATCAGCAACCCGACATGCGGCGTCACCTTGGCCGCTTGATAGGCCGCCACCATGCTCACGGCAAAGAAGACTGCCATGCCGATCAGGAACAGTAAAACTGAAAGTATACGTTTCACAATGCGGGGGAGTGTCATAAGCGGACCTCTCATCTGGTGGTTCGGCTATGTGGTCTTTCTATCGTCAGTGTATGCAGCGGCCGGCCACTTCCGGTTACGTACGCATCGGGACTCTCAGAATCCTGCTATTTTCTTGTCATGTCTTCGACGGACCTGGCAAAGCGTGGGCCCGTGGCTCTCAGCCGCGTTCCACCCTGGTTGCGGCACACCGTATCGCGCCGCGGAGAGTGGAGTCTTTGCACTCTGGAGCAGTCGTGCTTCGGCCCCGTGCATGACCCGACACCGGCGGTGCCGTTCCATCACCTCGGCGTGCGGCTCGATCGAACTCCGCTGAATATGGGTTGGTTGATGGATGGACGGCAAAGCAACACTGGCCTTACGGCAGGTCACGTTTCGATTATCCCTGCCGGGGCGAGTGCGACCGCATGGTGGGACCGGCCGGTAGATTTCGCTTGCCTGTACTTCACGCCGGCTTCGCTCTCCGCGGCAGCCGGGCGCGACGCGGCCAGGACCGCAAACTTCGAAGTGCAGCCTGCCATCGGCTTGCTGTCTCCGACCATTGTCAAACTCGTCCAGTCAATCCATGCGGATGCGGTCGCGGGCCATCCCTACGGAAAGCTTGTGGGCGAATCGATTTTTGTCACCCTGGCTTCTGTTCTTTTGAACGATGGGCGGATCGTGCGGGACCGCCAGTATCGCGCAGGAGTCGGGGACAAAAGGGTGCGTTGCGCTCTCGAATATATTCACTCCCATCTTTGCCAAACGATGGATCTGCTTTCGATCGCGGAAGCCTCAGAAACCAGCGCCTTCCATCTCTGCCGTTCCTTCCGGAATGCGGTGGGCACTTCTATCTGGCAGTATGTTGCGCGCGAGCGTGTTCAAATCGCGTGCGGGTTGATGAGGGACTCTGCGCTCAACCTAACCCAGATCGCCGCGATGTCGGGCTTCGAAAGCTACTCGGCGTTCGCCGCGACTTTTAAGGCGAGCCGTGGTCTTTCGCCTTCTCATTTTCGTATGTGGTTGGCGGCTGACTGCTGACCACGAGTCGAAGGGGATTGCACCCATGCGGCATTCCGCACCTCATCTTTGGTTTCGCGTTGCCCGATGCTCCTCGGAGGTCAGTGATATCGATAGGTCACATTGGCGTCAGGAACGGCCTCGGGAGGGCCTCCCGAGGCCGGATTGCCGGGGCCGATTCTCCGCAACGGTGTTTCTCGTTTAGCAAAACATTTAGCATCGCATCATGCCGAGGGAAAGGAGTTCAGAAAAAAGACGTGCCTTTCTTCGGGCTGCCGTGGCTGAAATCGCGAAGCATGGCACGGAAGCGTCGACTGCGCGGATCGCTCGCAAGGCGGCTCTGGCTGAAAGTACGCTCTTCACCTATTTCCCAAGTAAGTCTGCTCTCTTCAACGTCGTTTACATCGAATTGAAGGACAGGGTCTATCGAGTCCTGAATCACAACTTTCCTACCGATGCCGACCTTTACGCGCGTGCAAAACACATCTGGACCGAAACCCTGGCCTGGGGTGTCAAGTACCCGAACGAACGAACGGCCTCCCTGTATCTTCATCTCTCGAGCGTGATTACACCCGAGACGCGAAGCCACACCGATGCCCAAAGCGTTGAGGTGCGGAAGACGATGCAAGAGCTGGCCATGCAAGGCCTTTTCCGGGAACTTCCCGCGAGTTTTTCAGCCACCGCCATGGGTGCGATGCAGGATGCGGTGCTGGACGAGATTGGAAGAGATCGGAAGGCTGAGGCTGTTCTGATCGCAAAAGGCTTCGAGGCCTTCTGGCGCATGTGTCTGTAGACATGTAGCCGAGCTTTCACTCGGGTATAATTGGCTGCAAGGATGGAGGTCCGCATGTCGCAGGTGTGGCTAATTACGGGAAGTGGAAGTGGACTCGGGTACGCCATAGCTGAAGCCGCACTGAAGGCGGGCTCCAGGGTTGTTGCGGGAGTCCGGCGGATGGGAGAGTTGGACGCGCTTGTGAAAGAGTATGGCGACAACATTACCCCTGTCGCACTCGACGTACGGGACGAAGCGACCGCAAAGAACGCAGTCGAGCGTGCTGTGGAGAGGTATGGTCGGCTGGACGTCCTGGTCAACAACGCGGGGTATCAGATCAATGCACCGTTCGAACAGATCTCACCGGAGCAATTCCGTGACGTAGTGGAGACGTGTCTGTTCGGTGTCGTGTACACCACGCGAGGGGCCCTTCCGATCATGCGTGGGCAGAGGTCCGGGTACATCTTTCAGATCTCTTCGATAGGCGGTCGCGTCACGATCCCCGGCAACTCGCCCTATCATGCAGCGAAGTGGGCGGTAGGGGGCTTCAGTGACTCCCTCGCCGACGAAGTAGCTCCCTTTGGAGTGCAGGTGTGCACCCTGGAGCCAGGAGGCATGCGCACGAACTTCGCCGAACGGGCGAATGGGCAGACGGTGACTCTTCTGCCCGAATACCAGGCCTCCGTCGGACCGGTTCTCGAAAGGATGGAGGCCGCACAGAAGAACTCGGAAAGCGACCTCAGGAAAGTCGCCGCTGTGGTCGTGACCCTTTCTCAGCGCAGTACGGTACCCAAGCGGTTGATCCTCGGGACGGCCGCTGCCGCTTACGTGGAACAGGTAGAGGCGGCACGGGGAGAAGAGGCAAAGAAGAACTCCGACCTGACACGTTCGACGGTTGCTTGAAGCCACAACATTGTCAGTCCGGTCGGTCACTCGAAGTTGCAACAACGGAAGTGATCCGGTCACCTGTCCGCAGTCCTGGGCGGTCTCCTGTCCCGAAGTGACGGGAACTGCATTTATAAGCAATCCTAAGCAGCAAGAAACGTTAGCCCTGCGCTTTTGAGCGAAGGGTCACCTCTCCGATGTTTACCTCTTCAGGCTGCTCGAGGATGTAAACGATGGCGTTCGCCACGGCCTCAGGCGACATCGCATACTTCTCTCCTGCTTTCTGCATCTGCGCCTTTAGCTCAGGATCTTTTACGTGGTCGCTGAAGGCAGTATCGGTGAACCCCGGCAGAAGGGTGCTCACTCGTATCTGTCCGGCCAGTTCCTGCCGAAGACCGTCCGAAAGGGCAAGAACCGCCGCCTTCGTGGCCGAATAGACTGCCTGATTCGGTACGGTCTTCCGGGCGGCCTGGATGCGGTATGAAGGAAATGTCCGGAGCCCTGTTGCCGAAACACAGGAAGCGCAGCCGCTATCCCGTACAGGACGCCTTTGATATTGACATCGACCATTGTTTCCCAGTCCCTCACCGCGAGCTCGTCGAGGGGTCCGATGGGCATAGCACCGGCATTGCTGAAGAGAACGTCGAGCCGACCGAAGCTCTCCTGGGCAAGGCATACCAGATCAAGCAGGTCCTCACGCTTGCTCACGTCCGTCGGACGGTATACCGCTTTGCCACCGGCACGCCGAATTTGCTCGGCTACCTGTGCAAGAGCCTCTTCGCGCCGTGCACCCAACACGAGTCTTGCCCCGCGGCGGCCCAGTTCCAGAGCTGCGGCCCTTCCGATGCCACTACTTGCTCCTGTGATCGCAATGACCTGTCTTTCAATCATGGAACCTCCGACAGTGAAGATGATCCAGCGGACAGCACAGATTCAGCGGCGCTTCGAGTGCGTGATGTCGCATGAGCAGAAGTAATCGGAGCAGGATCAGCCCTGTCCGCAGCCATGGACTGCTCTCAGCTTCCCTGGCACGATCTCCGCCACCAAGAGCTTCCGACCCTCCCCAGCCACGCGTGCCTGGGGGCATACCGCCATCGATCCGGTCTTCAGCGCTCTCGAGCACACGGGATGACCAGACACCGGGAGTCTCGACCAGCTCCCATCGCATCGAACCCCCATCGACCCGATCGACCGGAAGGTTCCCCCATGCAGTTCAAGACACTCGGCGACACTGGACTCCTTGTCTCCACCCTCTGCTTCGGCACCATGACCTTTCACGGCGGCTCCGGCATCTGGAGCAAGATCGGCCAGGTGGACCAGGCCGGCGCGGATGAGCTCATCCAGGCCTCGATCGACGCCGGCGTGAACTTCTTCGACACCGCCGATGTGTACTCTGACGGCGAAAGCGAGAAGTCTCTCGGCCAGTCGCTCAAGAATCTGAATATCGCCCGCAAAGACGTCGTGATCGCGACCAAGGTCTTCGGCCGCACCGGTCCCGGCCGCAACGACATCGGCGCCTCGCGCGGGCACATCCTCGACGCCGTGGACGCCAGCCTCCGGCGCCTTGGCACCGATCACATCGACCTCTACCAAATCCACGGCAACGACAGCATCACCCCGATCGACGAGACCCTCCGTGCCCTCGACACCCTGGTGCAGTCCGGCAAGGTGCGCTACATCGGCGCCTCCAACTGGGAGGCCTGGAAGCTTTCCCGGGCCATCACGACCTCCGAGCTCAGGGGCCTGGCACGCTTCGACACGCTGCAGGCCTACTACTCGATCGCCGGCCGTGACCTTGAGCGCGAGTTCGTGCCCATGTTTGAGCACACCCGGACCGGTCTGCTGGTCTGGAGTCCGCTGGCCGGCGGCCTGCTGTCCGGCAAGTTCAGCCGCGACAATCAGAAGCCGGAAGATTCCCGGCGCTCCGAGTTCGACTTCCCCATCGTCGACAAGGAACGCGCCTGGCGCATCCTGGACGTCATGCGGCCGATCGCCGACGCCCGCGGCTGCTCACCTGCCCGCGTCGCGCTCGCCTGGCTGCTGCACCAGCCTGTCGTCACCAGCGTCATTATTGGTGCCAAACGGCCCGACCAGCTGACCGATAATCTGGCCTCCGCCGACCTGAAGCTGACCCCGGAGGAGCTGAAGCAGCTCGACGAGGTCAGCAAGCTCGCACCCGAGTACCCCGGCTGGATGCTTCCCTTCCAGGGCGCCAGCCGCCTCGATCCCGCTATCGGCCGCCCGAGCCGCGAGACCAGGTAAGCCGTCAGGCAAGTCATCGCGGCCTGCCATGAGGAAGAGAGGGTGTCCTCGCCGTCGTGACCGCCTCCGGCCTTGACACCCGGTGGTACTATTACTTCGATTCCACAGGAGCCTGGCCGGTGTGGTCTGCCCGCCGGCCCCCCGGCTCCTTCGTGAATCTCCCTCCCTTCGGCCCGGGCCCTTGATCCACACATCAGGAATCGGAGCGTATGGTCCTATGCAAAAAAAGCTTTTCTCCCTAGCCGCAGCCCTCGTGCTCGTTTCGGTGCCCGTGCGGGCGCACGCCGACACCTACCAGTTCACGCTCTCCGGACCCGGTGTCAGCGGCAACGTGGCGCTGACCTACGGCACGGCAACGGATGCCAGGTACCCGCAGGCGTTTGAGGTCACCGGCGCCAGCGGAAGCTTCTCCGACAGCAACATCGGCATTAGCAACGCGGCCATCACCGGCCTCGCTCCGCTCAACCGGTCGGCGCCGGAGCCGACCAACCTGCTCGCACCCAACGACTTCAGCCGATTCCCGGTCGCGACCGGGACCGATCACGGATCGCTGAACTACGACAACCTGTTCTATCCGGGCGGATCGCCACAGAGCGCCACGGACTACCCCTTTCATGGCGGGTTTCTCGACATCTACGGTCTGCTCTTCGACATCGGCAACGGACGGGTCGTCAATGTGTGGAGCAACGGCGTTCTGCCGAGGACAGACTTCGCGGACTACGGCGTGGCGGTCGCCACCAGCGCCACGGCTCTGGATTACGTTGGCGGCGGGGTCGCGGTCACTCCGGAGCCCGGCACGCTGCTTCTGCTCGGAACGGGGTCGTTGGCGGCTCTTCTGCTGCTGCGGCGACCTTCGTTTCAGTAGAGGGAAGAGCCCGCGGGCAGCAGAAGTAGGCCAGATGAATCGCTCGGAGACGGGGGACAAGGGGCGGGGGCGCATCGTCACTCCCGCCCCCTCGCTACGGCACGACGGTCAGATCGACAGGCCGCCCGAAACCTCGATCCGCTGCGCGTTGATCCAGCGGCCGTCTTCGGAGAGCAGCGAGGCGATCATGGGGCCGATGTCGTCCGGCAGACCAGGACGGCCGAGCGCCGTCGCATCGGACACCAACTTGTTCACCGCAGGGTTGTCCCGCACCACACCGCCGCTGAAGTCGGTCTGAACGGCGCCCGGAGCCACCGTGTTCACGGCGATCCGCCGCGGTCCCAGCTCCTTGGCCAGGTAGCGCGCCAGCACCTCGACCGCTCCCTTCATGGACGCATAGGCCGCGCTGCCCGGATACGAGACGCGGGTCAGGCCGCTCGACAGCATCACGATGCGGCCGCCGTCGTTCATCAGCGGAAGCAGCTTCTGAGTCAGGAAAAAGACACCTTTGAAGTGGACGTTGTAGAGGCTGTCCAGATCCTCCTCCGTCACCTCTTCAAAGGCGGCGTGATGCGAGTTGCCGGCGTTGTTCACCAGGTAGTCAAAGCGCTCCGCCCCCAGCGTCGCGAGCGCACCCCTGACCTGCTCGACAAAGGCATCAAGGTGCGGGGATCGCCCACGTTCAGCTCAAGCGCGATGGCCCGGCTGCCGGCCTCCCGGACCGCGGCGACGACCTTTTCGGCCTCGTCCCGATTGGACTGATACGTCAGGATCGATTGAACGCCGCGGCTGGCAAGGTGCAGGACGGTGTTCCGGCCGATGCCCCGGCTGCCGCCGGTAACGATGGCGATCTTGCCTGTTTGTGATGCTCGGTTTTCCTCTGTCATGGTATGTCTCCTCTTCTCTTTGCAAACTACGCGCCAGATGGGGAGGAGACCATGCCGAAACAACCCCATCTCTTGCCTGATCCTGCACCGGGGGCTACGCTCGAAAGTACCGGGCAGCGACGCTGCCCTGGGCAGAACGCGTGAGGAGCGGATCGCTATGGAAGACAGACTCGTCCAGGCACTGAGGCAGTACACCGCGGCCGAGACCGGCTCCGGCCCCTTCGCGACCGCCATTCCGGGGCTGACCCTGCTGCGGTCCGATCATCCGAAGCAGCCAAAGTACCTGATCTACAAGCCGGCCTTGTGCGTGGTTGCCCAGGGGGCGAAGTGGGCCATCTTTGGCGATCAGCGATTTGACTACCGCGCCGGGCAGGCCCTGGTGGTCAGCGTGGAGATGCCGGCGCTCGGCACCGTGGTTGAGGCAAGCCCTTCCGAGCCGTACCTGGGCATCATCCTGGAGTTCGACCTGGCCATGATGCGCGAGGTGCTCGAGAGCCTTCCTTCCCCGCCGGTGCCGGGCGCCGAGGTCAAGCAGGCCGTCTTTGTCACCGACTTCGACGGCCCGCTCGCGGACTGCGCCCTGCGCATGGTGCGTCTGCTCGCGACGCCGCGGGCCATCCCGGTGCTCTACCCCGCGATCATGCGCGAAATCTGTTTCTGGCTGCTGACCGGACCGCACGGCGGCGAAGTTGTGCGCATGACCGTGGCAAAGAGCCACACCGGACGCGTGCTGAGCGCGATTCACTCCTTGCGCGACCGCTTTGCCGAGTCGGTGAGCATCGGCGACCTGGCCGGGGTCGCGCAGATGAGCCCCTCCGCCTTTCACCGCCAGTTCAAACGCATCACCTCCATGACGCCGCTGCAGTACCAGAAGCAGCTGCGCCTGCTGGAGGCACGGCGGCTGATGCTGGCAGAGGAGGCCAACGTCGAGAGCGCGGCCTTTCGGGTCGGCTACGAGAGCCCATCGCAGTTCAGCCGTGAGTACACGCGCATGTTTGGCCTCTCACCCCACCGCGACGTGGCCTCCCTGCGGAGCTCTGCGGCCTAGGGAGCGGTTTCCCTGCGGGTGCAGCTCCTGGTTCTTAGGGCTGAAAGCCCGACCTATAACAGCCTGGGGCGAAGCCCCAGGTATTGACCAAAGAAGGCTCTTAGGGCTGAAGGCCCGACAAACAAGTCAGGACTACACCTGCAGGTAAATCGGTCTAAGGGAGCTCTGATTAAGTTTTGCGGCTCGGAAAGAGACGCAGATTCCCTGCGGGAATGACAACAAAGGGGCGGAACTCTCGCTGCGAGCGGGTTTGATCAGAGCTTCCCTAACCCAACCCGCCTGCAGCTCCTTTGTTTTCCTTCCCGCCGGGACTCTGCGTTTCTTCCCCAGCCGCAATCTCCAATCAGGGCTTCCCCAGGGCTTTTTGGGGGCCGTCGCTGCGGCACCGGGACAGCCGCCCCTACGAGCGTCCTGCTGCCTCGGCCACGCTCTCCTTCGGCTGCTTCAGCTCGGACCGCGGCAGGAATCGACGGCTCAGCCATTCCCGCAGCGGCTCGTCGTAGAGCTTCAGGCATGCATACGCGATGGCGACGGCGGTCAGCAGCAACACCACGCCCCACACCGCTCCGCGCGCCGCCGGGATTTTGTCTCGCGTAACCCAGGCGGTGTAGATGTAGATCAGCGGATAGTGCGTGATGTACAGCGGGTAGGAGATGTCGCCCAGGAACTTGCACATGCGCACGGAGCCGGCTCCCGCCAGTTCGCTGCCCGCACCGATTGCCACGATCAGTGGATACAGCGCAAGGATGCAAAGTCCTTCGTAGAGTCCGTTTACCCACAGGTGCGCCGGCCCGCCGAAGCGCGGCAGGGCAAAGCTGAGCACAAGCAGCGCGCTGCACAGCGCAAACGCGCCACGCACGCGGATGCGCCGGCCGAGCCGCATCAGCAGCATGCCTGCCAGAAACGGATACAGAAGGCGCGCAAAGCCGATGTGGAGCTGCGTTGGCGTCACGCTCCACCCGCCGATCACGTCGCCCTGCGGCCCAAACAGCAGGTATTGCATCAGAAACGCCGCCGCGGCCGCCGTCAGCACGCCCAGCCAGCGGTTCGAGATCTTTCGCAGACCCAGGGCGTAGGCGATGTTGGCCAGGTACTCGAAGAACAGCGACCACGCCGGACCATCGAGCGGGTGCATCTCCTGCCATCCGCGGATATCCATCGAAGGCAGGAGCGGGATGAGCGTGCATCCGACCAGCATCGCCAGCAGCACCTTCCATACCGGCGTCGTGTGCACCAGGGGAAACATGGGTGCGCTTTGGAAGTAAAACAGTGCGGCCCCGATGACGCTGCCCGCCACCACCATGGGCTCCAGCCGGATAAGACGGCGCTTGAAGAAGTCCCACACGCTCATCTTCTGCCAGCGGTCGTCATAGGCATACGCGATCACAAATCCGGAGAGCAGAAAGAAGAAGTCCACCGCCATGTAGCCGTGGTTGATGATCTGCCGGAAGCGGTTGGAGTCGGCATAGGCCTCAAAGGTATGAAAGGTAACGACCATCAACGCCGCCACGCCGCGCAGGCCGTCGAGGATCTGGTAGTGCGGCTTGGTTTTGACGTTGGGAGCGGTCGATGCCATAGGGGTGAAAGCATCATATACAGCTTCCCGGGCCTTCGGATCGCATTTTCCCAAAAGGGGAGAGCGTGGCAGTTTGTCGGACGTCGGCATGGGCCAGTCTCCGGCCCTGCCCCGCTACAATCTCCTCTGTGGCGCAGGGCTCCGAGTTCGGGCACGAGATCGACTTCGACCCCGCGCGCGCCCGCGACCTCCTTCGCGAGATCCCCGAGCAGCCCGGCATCCTGGCGCTGTTCGGCCATGACCTCCCGGGGCAGGCCACAGGCGCCGTCGCCACCCAGCCTTACCTGAGCCGCGCCGCCAATCTGCGCCGCCGCGTCGCCCGGCTTGTGGACCCACCCGTGACGCCGGGTCCGGACGGCCAACCGGCGCCTTCGAAACGCCTGAACCTTCGCGACCGCATCGCCCGCATCGCCTGGTCGGTCACCGGCTCCGAGTTTGAGTCGCTGCTTCTGCTGCGGGAAAGGATGTCCACGCTCTTTGGGCCGGCCGAGGCCCGCCGCCGCCTCAAGCTGCGCACCCCCTCCTTTGTCCGGCTCACGGTCTCCGCCGCGCACCCTCGCCTCTACGTCACCAACCGGCTTTCCGCGCGGACGCTGGCGGAGTGCTACGGGCCCTTCGCCTCCCGCGTCGCCGCCGAACGCTACACGGACGCCCTTATGGACCTGTTTCAGCTGCGCCGCTGCCCAGAGGAGCTGGAGGTCGCGCCCACGCACCCCGGCTGCGTCTACGGCGAGATGCGCCGCTGCATGGCGCCCTGCAACACCACCTGCACCGCCGGGGAGTACGCGGCCGAGGCCGAAGCCGTGCGGCAGTTTCTGGATACCGGCGGAGCGAGCCTGCTGGCCGCGGTCGCCGCGGACCGCGAGGCCGCCAGCGAGGCAATGGACTTTGAGCGCGCCGCCGCGCTCCATCTCCGGTGGGAGAAGGCAAAGGCCGCGGCCGCGCTCGCCGAGGACCTGGTGCGACCGATCCCACAACTGAGAGCCGCAATCACCCAGCCGGCAGCGACCGTCGAGGGCGAGCACGCCGAAGCTGCGGCGGTGTTTCTGCTCGATCGCGGCCAGCTCAGCGGTCCCGAGCGCCTCAGCACCCTTGGCGTCCGCGCCGTGCGCGAGCAGACCTCCGTCGGGTCGAGCCTGTTCGCCCAGCCGCTGATGCTCGGGGCCGTCCCGCTCCGGCCGCCCGAGACCGCCGGCCGCTCCCCGGATGAGGCAAGCTCCGAGACGGCTGCCGCCGAAGCTCCGGAGCAGCGCGCCGGGCGCGTCCTCGCGCATCTCGAACAGCGGGCGGAGTCTGGCGGCGCGGCGCCGGTCGAGCTCGCCACGCTCTCCGACCACCTGGCGCTGCTGCGCCGCTGGTACTACCGGCCGGAGAAGCAGCGGGTGGGCGAGCTGTTTCTGCCGAACGCCGACGGCAGCTGGCCGCTGCGGCGCATCCTGCGCGGCGCCGCGCGCGCGGCTATCGGCGATCCGCAGCGCATGGAGGCCACCGACCGCACTGCCGCAAAGGCACACAAGACACGGCTTCTGCACCCTGGCCGCGAGGGCGTCGAGCGGGTCGTGCCCGTACTCGCGACGCCGGCCGCACCGACCGACCCGACCGGCCCACCGGTCTTCCGGAGCCGGCGCACCCGGTCAAAGGCCAGCCCGGCACCCAGGCCCGACCCCGTCCCAGAACCAAGGCCCGACCCCGGCCCGGAACGAGGCCCAGACGCCACCCCGGAGCCGCTTCCATGAAGTCGCTGCAAAGGATCGTCAGCGGCGCGGCGACCACCCTGATCTTCGTGGCGGCGGCGACCGCAGCCGGGCAGGCGCCGGCGACCGGTACTTCGACCGAAGGTCAGCCGCCGCCCGCGACGCTCACCGCGACCGGTACCCTGGTTCGCGTTCCGGTCATGGTCCAGACCCGCGCAGGCGATCCCGTCTTCACCCTCCAGGCCTCCGACTTCGCCCTCACCGATGACGGCGCGCCGCAGACGGTCACGGTAGACGAGGAGACGGGGTCGCAGCCGCTCGCGCTGGTTCTTCTGGTCCAGACCGGAGGCACGGGAGCGCGCCATCTCGGCGACCTGCGCCGGCTGCCGTCCTACGTGGACGCGATCGTCGGCGGGGTCGAGCACCGGGTCGCGGTCGTCACCTTTGGCAGCGAGCCGTCGCTCGTTGAGCCGTTCACCTCCGACCTGGACAGCATCCGCCAGGCCACCAGCAGCTTCGCGGAGGGCGACAACGCCGCGGCCATCCTCGATGCGCTCGCGTTCTCGATTCGGCTCCTGTGGTCCGAGCCGCCGCGCTTCCGCCGCGTGATCCTGCTGGTCTCGGAGACGGTCGATCACGGCAGCCACATCCCGCTCGAGGAGGCGCTGCGTTCGACCGGCGACACCAACACCACCATCTATAGTGTGGCGTTCAACAGCTCGCGGGCTGCCACCAGCCGCGAGGCCAGCAAGATCTTCGGGCAGATCGCCCTTCCCGGTTTCGTGAGCGCGCCCGCGCCTCCTGGACCTCCGCACGGCTGCATGGGCAAGGAGATCGAGCTGACGGCGGACTCCCCCGCGAACCGGTGGGTGCAGTTCTACGACTGCCTGAGCCTGCTGGCGCCGCCGCTGCGCCTGGCCAAGATGGCGACCCTTGTGGCGATGAACGACCTGCGGGCCAACGTGCCGGAGACGGTCGCCCGGCAGAGCGGCGGCGAATACGCGAAGTTCACCAACGCGAAGAGCCTGGAGCGCGACCTGTTCAGCCTCTCCAACCACCTGCCGAACCAGTATGTGCTCAGCTTCCAGCCACGGTCGCCGCACCCCGGCTTGCACCGGATCGGCCTGTCGCTGCCGAACCACCCGGACCTCGCCGTCACCGCTCGCTCGAGCTACTGGGCGGTGTCCACCGGCCCCGCACAGACCCCGCCGTGAGCTCAGCCGCTCCGTCCGGGACGGCAGCTCAGGGCAACGCCGGCTGGTAAACTCAGGGGGATCAGACGCGCCGCTGCCCCGCCGCACATCACCCTTGCTTCCGAAGGACCGACCCCGTTGATCGAGCTTGCCTTCTCCATCCTCGCCTCCGACTTCGCGCACCTGGCCGACGAGGTTGCGGCCGCCGAGCGCGGTGGTGGCACCATCGTGCACGTGGACGTGATGGACGGGCACTTTGTGCCGAACATCACCTTTGGTCCGCCCATGGTCAAGGCGCTGCGACCGGTCACGAAGCTGCCGCTCGACTGCCACCTGATGATCGAGAACCCGGACGAGTTCATCGCCGAGTTTGCCGAGGCCGGCGCCGACCTGGTGAGCGTGCACCAGGAGGCCTGCCCGCACCTCCACCGCACGCTGCAGCTGATTGCGCAGCACGGCATGCAACCGGCCGTCGTCCTCAACCCGGCGACGCCGGTCGAGACGCTGGTCGAGGTGCTGCCAATGGTGCACCACGTGCTCGTCATGAGCGTCAATCCGGGCTTCGGCGGACAGCAGTTTCTGCCGCTGGCAGTCGGCAAGATCGCCCGTCTGCGCGAGATGCGCGATCGCATGGGTCTGAACTTCCGCATCGAGGTGGATGGCGGCATTGCTCACGAGACGGTGGCGGAGGTCGTCAGAGCAGGAGCGGAGATGCTGGTCGCCGGGTCGGCCGTCTTTGACGGCGGCCGGGCCGAAAGCAACGCCCGTGAGCTTCTGGAGCTCGCCCGCGAGGCCGACCCGGCCCAGATCCGGGTCTAGTCTACTTCCGGTTCCGGCTGGCATTAGGGCCGGCATCGGGCGGCCGCGAGCCAAGGGAAGGCTGCAGCAGATAGAATAGAGGCGCGCCGAGGACCGATCTCCGCAGGCGCGATCGAGGTTACGGTTTGAAGAAAACACAGTCCGGACGCGCCTTCTTCCCCAGTGTCAAAGCAGGTCTTCTCGCCGGCGCCGCCGTAGCCGCGATGCTCGCCATCCCGCAGGCGAGCCGGGCTCAGGCCACCGACCCCGCCGCCGCGACCCCGGCACCCGCCGCCCAGGCCGCTCCGGCTCCGGCCGGGAGCACGGCCGACCTGAATGCGCTTCCGGAGAACGGGAAGAAGACCATCAAGGAGAGCCGGAAGCAGCGCAAGGCCGACAAGGCTATCCGGTCCAAGGACACGGTGCGCGCCGACCGCCGGGCAAAGAAGGCGCAGAAGATCGATCCCCTGGCGGGCAAGGATGCCAACCTGCCCGACAAGGCGCTCTACGACAAGGCGCAGGCGGCGATGAAGTCCGGGCACTTCGATGTGGCCCGGCTGGACCTGCAGACGCTTCTGAATACCTATGGCGACTCCCAGTACCAGATGCGGGCGAAGCTGGCCATAGCCGACAGCTGGTATCGCGAGGGCGGCACGGCCGCGCTGACCCAGGCGGAGCAGGAGTACGCCGACTTCCGCGTGTTCTTTCCCAACTCGCCCGAGGCGGCCGAGGCCCAGATGCGCATCGGCGATATCTACTTCCGGCAGATGGACAAGCCGGACCGCGACTACGCCAAGGCGGTCCACGCCGAAGAAGAGTACCGCCGCATGCTGACCGACTACCCGCAATCCACGCTGGTGCCTGAGGCCAAGCAGCGTCTGCGCGAGGTGCAGGAGGTGCTGGCGACGCGCGAGGCCGAGATCGGCGCCTTCTATGCCACGCACACTAACTGGCCGGCGACCATTGCGCGCTACAAGACGGTGATCGACACCTACCCGGAGTACAGCCGTCTGGATGAGGTGCTGATCGGCCTGGGCGATGCCTATGCGGCTGAGGCCCAGGTCGTTCGGCTCCAGCAGCTGCCCGAAGCCCCGAAGGCGCGGCTGGAACAGCAGTTCGACGGGGACGCCGCGGCGGCCTACCGCAAGGTGGTGCTGGAGCACTCGGCCTCACCCCACGTGGAGGATGCCAAGGACCGCCTGGCCGCGATGAACCTGCCGATCCCGGCGCCGAACGCCGAGCAGGTGGCAGCGAGCGAGGCGCTCGAAAACAGCCGGTCGCAGTACTCGCTCAAGAGCCGGGCCGAGCTGCTGTTCTTCCACAAGCCGGATGTGGTCGCGGCGGCGCGCGTGGGTGATCCCTCGCTCGTCGATCCCAAGGCGACCATCGCGCCCCAGGTGGCCAAGGGAATCATCGCCGAGTACAACTCCGCGCTGCACCCGGAGGAGGCGGCGGCTGCCGCTCCTTCGCCCGCGCCCACCGGCGCGGCGGCCACGGAGACGGCCGGCTCGGCCGCAGCGGCTCCGGCTGTGCCCGCCACACCCTCCGCTCCCCTGTCGCTGCAGGATGTTCCGACTGCTGGCGCAACTGACACCACCGCCGGCGGCAGCTCTGTCACGGAGGCGACGCCCGCCACACCGGCAGGCGCGCCGGCAACCGGTGTAGGCGTCGAGGTGCTGACCCCGGGAGTCAACACCGCGCCTACGCCAGCCGAAGGGAACGCTGCAGTCAACGGATCGACGGGCGGTCTGGCCCCCGTGGGGCCGCCGAACGCGACACCGCTGCCGGCCATCGAGAAGGCTCCCGAGGCTCCGGACGCCATTAACGAGGCCGCCGGAACCAATCAGCCAAAGGGCGGCGCGGCTCCGCCGGCGGGCAAAAAGGCAAAGTCGGACTACGACAAGTCCGACGAGTCTTCGAGCAAGCACAAGAAAAAGAAGGGTGTCGGCAAGCTGAACCCGTTCTAGACAGAGTGGGTTGGTGGGCCGGGCGGCAGATGGCTGATCTCCGGGCTGGAGCAGTTATGTGTAATGGATGCGGTTACGCTGGCCTTCAGCCCGCGAGACGGAGATGCCCGGCTAACCGGGGCTTCGCCCCAGGCTGAAGTAGCGGGCCTTCAGCCCGCATCGGCGGAGATGAATGGAAATGTGGGGCTTCGCCGAAGGCATCGGCGGGCCTTTAAAGCTGTTTGCATGCAGGTGTAGCTCTCGGCTCTTCGGGCTGAAGGCCCGACGTAGAAACTCAGGACTACACCTGCAAGTAAACCGCTCGAGCCTGCGTCGGCGGACCCATTCCACCGTCAGAGGAGCCGCCCTCATGAAACATAGCCTCATTCCGTTTGTGACGTCGCCGCACCAGTGACACTGCCAATAAGCTAAAGCGCGGTTCTTCCGCCGTTTCGGTGAAGGCTGGGAGAGTGAGCCTTTGTGGGCTGGAGGCCCACGCTACCTCAGCCTGGGGTGAAGCCCCAGGTCGCCGGACCACTTCAGACTTGCGGGCTGAAGGCCCGCGTTATCCACTTTTGGCTCCAGGGGACGTGACCACTCGAAAGAAGACGCAGATTCCCTACGGGAATGACAATCAATAACAGGGGCTCCTGATGTAGGCGGAAGGATCCGAGGAAAAGGAGCAGAGGAAAGGATCAGAGGCTCCCTGCGAAACGGTTCTCACCGCGGGTCGGGGGAACCGGTTCACCATGGGCCTCACCGCGTCAGGAAAACGGATCATCCAGAAATCTTTTCAAAACCTTCGCGGGGGAGCGGCGTAGGGCGGATACCGAGGTCGACTTCTTCGCACGGCGGCAACGATCAGCCAGACGATGCCCGCGAGCACCAGCAGCGGCGCCAGAAGCACCAGAAGACCAAGCCCGCTGAAGAGCACGCTGCGGTCGCCACCCACGGTCGCGCTCGAAGGGATGTCGGCGCTGCTGAAGAGCGTCGCGAGATCGCCGCGGACGCGATCACCGTCGCTGAGATGGAGCGAGCTGAACAGGAGCGCGACGTCGCCCGAGACCGTGCGATCCGGGGTGGCGTGAACGCTGCCAAACAGAACGGCGACGTCGCCATGGACATCCCCATCGAGCTCCACGCTGCAAAACACGCAGGCGATGTCGCCGGCGGGCCGGTCCTCCGTCACACGGATGGTGGAAAAGACGCCAACGCGGTCGTCCCCGTCTCCCGAGTGGGGCGCAGCCAGAGCTCGGACGGGCAGAAGCAATGCCAGCAGAGGAAGGGCGACCAGGGTGGCAACCGGGCGGTGCAGCGTCGGCATGGCGGAGACTCTCCTGCAGGTGGCGGACAGGACACCAGTGTAGCCGGGAAGTTCTCTTGCGCCACGGGATTGTCAAGGCCAGATGATTTAGGAAGCCTCTAAGCAAATCCCGCTTATCCCGAGAGCCCTGCTCCTTCTTTGTCCTTCCCGCAGGGAACCTGCGTTTCTTCCCGAGCCGCGACAGGGAGTCAGAGGCTCTTTGGAGCTATGTGACGGGCTTCTTCCGCACTATTTGACGCAGATTGTCGGCAAATATGGGTGTGGCGCTGGCGCTCGGCCAAACCCGTACGATCCGATCTGTCAGACAGCAGCGGAAAAGAGCTGGACCGAATCCATGGAACAGGCCAATCTATGATCAGCGACCTGGCCGAGTTGTTTTTCATCTCCCGTCCAACCGTCTCGCCTACTCTGCCGCGCCGGCCAGGTGCAGTCTGAAGCAAGTGACCTTCCGGTATCGACATGGCTGATCCTGATCCCCCGTTCGGGAACTGAGGAGGACAGATGAAAACACGCGACCTGCCGATCGCCTGGCTGTTTTTCGCCCTGTTTCCCTTGATGTGCCTCAAGGCACAGGATCGACCGCCTGAGATCCCGAGCCGAATGCAAGCAGTTTCTGCGGGAGGGCGATGGTACGTGCCGGCACCGACCTTTCTCTCGGTTGAGAGCCGGCAGCCGAGCGATCCGGAGATTGCGGAGTACCTCGGGAAACTGCGCCGTCGGGCGCTCACCGCGCTGAAGCAGCTCTCCTTTCCAGTGGTAAGCGACCGTGAGCAGGCATCGCTTGAGATGACACTGCTCGAAGCTCCTCACGTTCGTTTTGGCATGTTCCACCACCAGAACGCACCGTATGTTTACCTGCTGATACGCGAGCGCTCCAGCGGACAGCTTTTGTACTGTTCGTATCGCCGCTTGAGCCGCATCAGGAACGAATCTTCTGCTTTGCTTCATGAATGGGAACAGGCCGTAACGAAACGTGATGTGACTGCAACTGGCTCCCTTGAAGCCTGCGCGGAGCAGGCGATGCGCTTGGTCGATAACAAAGGAACAGGCATCTCGTCGCCTTAAGCGGTGGAGCGGTAGACCTCACCTGACGCAGGTTCGGCGGCAATGACCAGGCGAGCGCCGAGTCTCCCCCCCTCTCCTTCTGGGCGTCAGCGAAAGCTGAAGAATCCCGCCGGAGAGCGCTGAAGAGTACATCGCCACTGGGCCATGTTGTGTCTTTGCGCGGATCACCCCGGCTCCTGGGAAGCAACGCCTGACCGGAGACAGGTTCCCTCTGCGAAGTGTGAATTTTAGACGCGCTGCCCTACTTGATTGGGACGTCGCCGCAGAGACCACCTCTGGAGCCGCGCCATGGGGAGCGCCCACCGGCTATCTCCGGCATCGCGGCAGCCGGTCGCGGCATCTATGAGGTAGATCGAGCAAGTTCGAACAGCAGCACGGACCGGGCTGGCCGCCAGCAAAACGGCGGTATATACCCCTATAGAAATCCGGCCCGATCGATGTGGCCGCCGTCGTAAACATCTTCCGAAATCGCGCCGGGGCGCCTCGCACGTTGTCGCCCTCACCCCAACCGAGGAGGCTTCCCCCCACCATGCAAATGCCCGGCGAGGCACAGACCGTCCACCTGAACGTCAACGGAATCGACCACACCCTTCTGCTGGAGGCACGGGTCTCTCTCCTGGATGCCCTGAGGGATCGGCTGCATCTGTTTGGTACCAAGAAGGGCTGCAATCAGGGCGCCTGCGGAGCGTGCACGGTGCTGGCCGATGGCGAACGCATCAACAGCTGCTTCGCGCTCGCGATTCAGTACGAAGGCCGAAAGATCGTGACCGTCGAAGGGCTGGCCACGCCCGAAGGTCTCCACCCGCTGCAGAAGGCGTTTATTCAACATGATGGATTTCAGTGCGGATACTGCACGCCGGGGCAGCTCTGCTCCGCCGTGGGGATGATCCGGGAGGCAGCGAGCGGGCTGCCGAGCGCGGTCAGCGCCACCATGATGGACGGGGAGATCGACCTTACAGATGCCGAGGTGAAGGAGCGGATGAGCGGCAACCTGTGCCGGTGCGGAGCGTACGTCGGCATCACCGATGCCATCCAGCAGGTCTACCGCGAAGCGAGCGCAAGTCACCAGCCGGAAGCGCAGGGAGCTAGCCGATGAACAACTTTGCCTATGCCCGGCCGGAGAACGTATCGGCGGCGCTGGACGCCACGCTGCACAACACGTTGCCCAAGTACCTGGGCGGCGGCACCAACCTTGTCGACCTGATGCGAGAGGAGATCGAACGGCCGAAGACGCTCGTCGACCTCACCCGCCTTCCGCTCGACACCATCGAGGAGCTGCCGGGTGGGGGTCTGCGCATCGGCGCGCTGGTGCGGAACAGCCACCTGGCGGGTCATCGCCTGGTGCGGGAACGCTACCCGGTGCTGTCGCAGGCGATTCTGATGGGTGCCTCGGCGCAGCTGCGTAACATGGCCACGACCGGCGGCAACCTGCTGCAACGGACGCGCTGCCTGTACTTCTACGACAGTGCCGCGCGCTGCAACAAGCGCCTGCGGGGATCGGGCTGCGACGCCATCGGTGGCTACAACCGGATCAACGCCATCCTGGGTACCTCGCCTGACTGCATCGCGACCCACCCCTCGGACATGTGCGTGGCCATGGCAGCTCTGGACGCGGTGGTCCGGATCAACGGACCAAAAGGCGAGCGCACCGTTCCCCTGGTGGACTTCCATCTTCTGCCTGGCGATACCCCCGACATCGAAACCGTCCTTCAGCCGGGCGAGCTGATCACGGCGGTCGACCTGCCGCCGCTTCCATTCGCGAAGAGTTCGGTGTACCGCAAGGTGCGTGACCGGGCCAGCTATGCGTTTGCGCTGGTTTCGGTGGCGGCCGCGCTCGATCTTGAGGACGGGGATGTCCGGGCGGTCCGGATCGCGCTCGGCGGAGTCGCCCCCAAGCCCTGGCGAGCCACACGGGCGGAGCAGTTTCTGACCGGCAAGCCGTTTCGAAAGCAGGCGATCGAAGACGCGGCGGCGATGGAGCTCGAGTCGGCCCAGCCCCACGAGGGCAATGCATTCAAGGTGGAGCTCGCCCGCCGCACCATCACCAGCGTCCTTACCGAACTGGCCCAGAGCATGGGCCAGGGGGAGACAAACCGATGAGTCTGAAGTCTACCGTGATGCAGGCCGTTGTCCAGGTGATGCCGGACCGCGACCGCGACGAGCTGAGCGATGCGCACCGCGTGCTCGGCCAGCCCATTGATCGTCTGGATGGGATCGACAAGGTAACCGGGGCGGCTCCGTTCTCGGCCGAGTATCCTCTGCCGGGGCTGGTCTACGCAGCGCTCGCCTACAGCACGGTGGCCAAGGGAACGATCCGGTCCATCGACACCGAGGCGGCGGAGAAGGCGCCGGGCGTGCTCGCCATCCTGACCCACAAGAACGCTCCGAAGATGAAAAACCCGCCGCTGCTCAATCCCGTGGGCGGCTCGGGCGCGGCTGGAAGCAAGATCAACGTCCTGAACATCGACGAGATCTTCTACGACGGCCAGCCCATTGCGGTTGCCGTCGCCGACACCGAGGAGCGCGCGGAGGAGGCGGCCAGGCTGATCAGGGCGACCTACGAGACCGAGCAAGCCAAGCTCTCCTTCGACGCCGCCAAGCCGGACGCCAGTCATCCCAAGCAGGTCATGATGGACGACACGGAGGTCAAGCACGGCGATCCCGAGGCCGCCCTGAAAGGGGCTCCATTTGTTGTGGATCAACGCTACGAGACCCCCAAGTACAACCACAACCCGATCGAGCTCCATACCACCACCGCCGTCTGGGAGGGCAAGAACAAGCTGACCGTCTATGACGGAAGCCAGTTCCTCACCGGCTGCGTCGAGACGCTGGCGGAGATCTTCTCGCTCAAAGAAGAAGACGTGCGGGTGATCTCCCAATACGTGGGCGGCGGCTTTGGCAGCAAGGGTTCGGTGTGGCCGCATGTGCAGCTGTGCGCGCTGGCGGCCAGGGTAACGGGCAAGCCGGTGCGCCTGGTGGTCAGCCGCGAGGGCGTCTTCCGCATCGTCGGCGGCCGCACGCCGTCGGACCAGCGGGTCGCGCTCGCCGCAGACAAGGAAGGCAAGCTGCTGAGCCTGATCCACACGGGAGTCACCGCCACCAGCTTCACCAACGACTTCCCGGAGCAGTTCACCTTTCCGGCGCGGCACATGTACGGATCGGAAAATCTGCTTGTCGATCAGAGCGTCGTGCACCTGAACACGACGGCAAACACGTTTATGCGGGCGCCCGGTGAATCGATCGGTACCTTTGCGCTCGAGTCCGCCATGGACGAGCTGGCCTGCGCCACCGGGATCGACCCGGTGGAGCTGCGGATACGCAACGACGCACACGAGGACCCGGCCAAGAAGACCCCGTTCTCTGCCCGGCACTTCAAGGAAGCGCTTCGCCTGGGCGCGGAAAAGTTCGGCTGGGAGAAGCGTCCGCAGAAGGTGCGATCGCAGCGCGACGGCGACTGGCTGATCGGCCAGGGTGTAGCCGCGGCGTTCTACCCGGTCTACCGGCGCGTCACCTCGGCACGCGTCCGCCTCGATGTCGACGGCACCGCTCTGGTGCAGTGCGGGGCGCAGGCGATGGGCATGGGGACCTCCACGGTGCAGACACAGCACGCAGCCGAGCGGCTGGGGCTGCCCATGGAGAAGGTCCGGTTCGAGTATGGCGATACCGACCTGCCGAAGGCTGGCGTGGCCGGAGGATCAAGCCAGACCATCTCCATCGCGCTCGCCGTCGAAGAAGCGTGCGAGAAGCTCAAAAAAGAGCTGCTGAAGCTGGTAGAAAAAGACGACCGGTCGCCGCTGCATGGAGCCAGGCTGGATGAGGTGGAGGCGCGATCCGGCGGTCTCTTCCGTCGCAAGGATCGGTCGAAGGGCGAGAGCTACGCGGCCATCCTGGCGCGCGCCGAGAAGAGCTTTCTCGAGGCCGAGGCGACACCCGGCCAGCCGCTCGAAACGCTCAAGTACTCCATGGGCTCTTACGGCGGTCAGTTCTGCGAGATCCGCGTGAGTGAGATCACCGGCGAGGCTCGCGTCGCGCGCTGGGTCGGCGCCTTCGACACCGGCCGCATCCTGAATCCCAAAACCGCCCGATCGCAGTTCCTCGGCGGCATCATCATGGGAATCGGCATGGCGCTGACCGAGGAGACCTACTTCGACGAGCGAATGGGGCGCATCATGAATCCAAGCCTGGCGGAGTACCACGTTCCGGTCGCGCTCGACGTGCCGGAGATCGAGGCCTACGCGCTCGACATCCCCGACCCGCACACCCCGCTCGGCGCTCACGGTATCGGAGAGATCGGCATCACCGGGGCAGCCGCGGCGATCGCCAACGCCATCCATCATGCGACCGGAAAGCGCATCCGCAGCCTTCCTCTGACGCTCGACAAGCTGATGTAGTCACGGGAGCGGACCTCAGAGTGGTTGAGCGCTGCGGCGGAGTCTCAGCCGTAGCGCTCGATATCGCGAAGCAGGCTGAGCTTGCGCTCCGGTGGCAGAAAGCTGGCCTCAACTCCGTTGGCCGCGATCTCGCGCATCTGATCGAGTGAAAACTCCCACTCGCGCTCGGCCATCGCATACTCCCCCAGCAGATCCGATCCAAACATTGGCGGGTCGTCGGAGTTGATCGTCACCATCAGGCCGCGCTCGAAGTACATCCGGAAGGGGTGCCGGTCCATCTCCGGGCAGCACCCCGTGCGCAGGTTGCTGGTCACATTCATCTCAAGCGGAATCTGCCGCTCCGCCAGCAGATCCATCAGATCGGGATCCCACTGCGCGGCCAGCGCGTGCCCGATACGTTCCGCACCGATGTTGATCGCCGCCCAGATGCTCTCCGGCCCGGTCGATTCCCCGGCGTGCGCAGTCAGGTGCAGCCCGGCCGCACGAGCCTCGGCGTACGCCTCACGAAACCACTCCGCCGGTCCTCGCGCCTCATCCCCGCCGATGCCGATGCCCACGATCGCCGGAACGCGTTGCCGCAGCTCGGCCGCCTTCTGAAAGACGCGCAGCCCTTCTTCGGCACCGAAGTGCCGGACGGCGTCGACGATCCACAGCACGGTGACGCCGAACTCCGCCTCGCCGATCTGACGGCCGCGCTCGATGGCCGCGACGACCTCGTCCACGTCCAGCCGCGCGAAGCGGTAAAGGATGCCGAGCGAGATATAGACCTCCGCATGGCGAACCCCCTGGCGAGCCAGGTCGCGGATCATGGCGTAGGTGATGTGCTCGTAGTCACGCGGCTGGTGCAGACGTTCGGTCACGGCCTTGAAGCTCATCAAGAACGACGGGAAATCGGTGTAGGCGTACAGTGCCCGCGCCTGTTCGAGCGACAGCGGATCCGCGTCGCCCTGCCGCGAAAGCTCAACCAGCGTCTCGGCCGTGATTGACCCCTCGAGATGGAGGTGCAGCTCCACTTTGGGCAGATGGCGCAGCCACTCCGCCACCTCCACCCGGTCGGGTGTTCCTGTGCTCCCTTGTCTCATGCGAGAAGTGTATCGGGGGCAGCGCGCTCCCTGAGTACTTGGACGTGAGTGACTTCCGCCGGCAAGACCCTGCGCCAACCAGTAACGCCTCACTTCGCGGGCACTCGGACGTTGTGCAGAAGACTTATGGGTGGATCAGCGTAGCGACAGCGAAGTCCGCGGACATGCTGGCGATCATCAGCACAAGTACGCCGAAACTCTGGAAAAATCCGGGCTCCCTGGCACGATTGCGACAACCAAGAAACGGAAGCAGGGCAAGCGTGGAGCAGGTCTTCACTCCGAGTGTAGCCAGAGTCAGCCAGAGATGGTCAATCGTCAGGTAGTAGCCGAGATGCCCTGACACGATCAGGAGCCCGACCGCCGTAATCCACTGGAGTGAACGAAAACGGGAATGAACCTTGGATGTGGTCACGTCAGGAATTTATCATTTGGCTCCGGACCCGGAGATACCGTGACTTCGGTGTGGTTTCCGTCGCTCAGGAAAATGATGGCGAAGCGAGCTCCGGCCGATAACCTCCATGCCGCTGCTGCGGCCACTGGAGCCCTTCCCATGCTGGTTGTTCTATCCATCATCGTTCTGCTGGTCATCCTTTCTCCGTTCTTTCCATGCATCTTTCCCCGCGGCGACGAGTCCTGATCGGAGCGCTCGCCGTGCTACCAGCGGCTTGGCGCTGCCGGTCGCCGGGAGCTACAATCACGGAGGGCAGGCCGACGTAGCTCAGTTGGTAGAGCAGCTGATTCGTAATCAGCAGGTCAACGGTTCAAGTCCGTTCGTCGGCTCCAACCGCATCGTTTCGCCCGGTGGGGCGTTTCCATCCGTATCAGAGTGGTGGTCAGCCCCGACTCTGACCTCCGGATCCGGTCCCGAAGGACAGCAGGCAAAACCTCGATTCCCTGTGCCATAGGTAGCCTGGAGCTATGTCGATCGAGCACACGCGCGCCTTTCTGCTGACTCTGCCGCACGTAGCGGAGACCCTGCAGTTTGGCGACAATCTGGTCTTCTGGGTGGGGAACAAGGCGACCGGCGGCCGGATGTTCGCCATGCTTCCGCTTGCCCCCGACCGCCACGGCACGCTTGCCTTTGCCGCTCGCCCGGACCGCTTCTCTGAGCTGACGGAGCGCGAAGGCATCCGGCCAGCGGCGTACCTTGCCCGCGCGTCCTGGGTGGCGCTCGAGAGCTGGTCCGCCCTGCCATCCGCGGAGCTCCGGAGCCTGCTCCGCGAGGCTCACGCGCTGGTCTACGGCAAGCTGCCGAAGCGGTTGCGCGACACATTGCCGCTGCCGCTGAAGACGGTCGAGTAGAAGCTCCGGCGCTGCCGGTCTCTCTCCCGCAGAGTGCAGGAGAGATGCTTCCGCAGCATGAGCCGCAGTTGGTACAGTGAGGTGCCGCCTCCAGGAGAGCTCCCTTGCGTTTGCACCGTGTTCCCTTCTCGCTCCTCACCCTCGCATGCGCTGCCGCCCTGACGGCATCCGCCGCTGCCCAGGCGCCCACCCCCGAACCGCTGACGGCCGAGGGCGGAAGCTCTGGCATGCAGCTGCACAACGGCCGCGAAAGGGTGTCCGTCAGCTTCTGCGGTCCGGGTGTGGTGCACATCGTCGCCGCTGCGGCCGGTGCGCCCACGCGTCCGACGGAGGCGAAGCCCTGGATCATTGCGCCGTGCCAGCCGCAGGAGAGCCGCTACCAAGATGTCTCGGGCAAGGCGCGCCTCAGTTCGGCTCAGCTGACCGTCCAGGCCGACCTGGCGAACGGAGCCCTGCGCTTCCAGGACGCCGCTGGCAAGACGCTGCTCGAGGAGAACCCCATCGAGCCGCGCCGGTATCGGCCGGTAACGATCGCCGGCCAGCCGCTCTATGAGGTGAGCGACCGATTTCTGCCGGAGATGCAGGAAGGGGTGTACGGTCTGGGGCAGCACGGCAGCGGCGTCTTCAACTACCGCGGATCCGTGGTCGAGCTGGCGCAGACCAACACCGATATCGCCATCCCTCTGCTCGTCTCCACCAACGGATACGGCCTGTTCTGGAACACCGCCTCCAAGTCGTACTTCGACAACCGGTTTCCGCGCGAGATGAAGTTCACCGCGAACGCGGCAGACGGTGTGGACTACTACTTCCTGTACGGCCCGGGCATGGATGCCGTCATCCACCAGTACCGCGATCTGACCGGCCACGCCCCCCTGTTTGGCGAGTGGGCCTACGGCTTCGTGCAGTCCAAGGACCGCTACACCTCGGCCAAACAACTGCTGGACATCGCGGCGGAGTACCGCGAGCAGCATGTGCCGCTCGACCTGATCGTGCAGGACTGGTTCTGGTGGCGCAAGCAGGGCGATCCCGAGTTCGCGCAGGCCTATCTGCAGCCCTTTTCCGACGTTCCGGAGGCGCTCCGGAGGCTCCATGCCGAGCACGTGCATGCCATCATCTCGACCTGGGCGGTGCTTGATCCGGCGTCAGAGAACTACAAGGCGATGCAGGCACAGCACCTGCTGATCCCCGGCACGCCCGACTACGACCCCACCAACCCCAAGGCGCGCGACTTCTACTGGGACCACTTTCTCGGCAAGCTCTTTGCCCAGGGCTGGGACGGCTTCTGGCTGGACAGCTCGGAGCCCGAGATCTGGGGCGGCGAGAGCGATGCCGTGCTCGAAGACAAGCAGCTGCACCTGGGCCTCGGAGCGCGCTACCTGAACGTCTTCCCCCTGATGCACACCGGCAACGTCTACGAGCACTGGCGAAAGGCGACGGACAGCAAGCGACCGTTTCTGCTGACGCGATCGGCGTTTGCCGGCCAGCAGAGGAACTCGACCGTGGAGTGGTCGGGCGATATCTTCAGCACCTTTCCTGTGCTGCGGCGGCAGATCGCGGCAGGTCTGAACTTCGCGCTCTCGGGCATGCCGTACTGGACGACTGACATCGGCGGGTACTTTTCTCCGCAAAAGAATCCTCCGACCGACCCGCAGTTTCAGGAGCTGTACACCCGCTGGTTCGAGTTCGGCACCTTTTGTCCCATCCTGCGCACCCACGGTCACCGGGCGTCAAACGAGCTCTTCTCCTACGGTCCGCAGACGCCGACGCTGATCGCCTACGACCGCCTGCGGTCGCGCCTGCTGCCCTACACCTACTCGCTGGCCTGGCGCGTGACCCATGAGGACTACACCCTGCAACGGCCGCTGGTGATGGACTTTCCGGACGATCTGCGGGTCCGGAACATTGATGACCAGTTTCTCTTCGGCCCCTCGCTGCTGGTGAATCCCGTGACGGTCGAAGGAGCCACCGAGCGCCTGCTCTATCTTCCTCCCGCACCAGCCTGGTACGACTTCTGGACGGGCGCGAGGCTCAAGGGTGGACGGCAGATCCTGGCGGAGGCGCCGCTCGACCGCATTCCCCTCTATGTCCCCGCGGGAGCGATCCTGCCCCTGGGACCGCCGGTCGAGTACGCCGGCCAGCAGCCCGATGCACCGATCGAGCTGCGCCTCTACCCCGGCGCGGACGGCGACTTCACGCTCTACTCCGACGCCGGGGACGGCTACGCCTACGAGAAGGGCGCGCACGCGACCGTCGCGCTGCACTGGGACGATCGCGCCCGGACGCTCCGCCTCGCCGGTCGGCAGGGAAGCTACCCGGGCATGCCGCAGCGGCAGGTCTTCCGGGTCGTGATGGTCTCCCCGACGGCTGGAACGGGATTTGGCGAGAGCACGAAGTTCCAGCAGGTGACCTACACCGGGGCGCCGACCGAGGTTGCTCTTCGTTAGCGCTTCCCGCTCGTGGCTGAGGCCGTCGCCCAGGCTGCTGCGGGCTGACGGGCGAAAGACAGAGGTCTCTCCACTGCGGACGCAAACGACGCGTCCTCCGGTCGAGATGACGGTATTTTTATGCCGCTTTCGGCTCTCGCTCCGTGCTCACACACGACGGTCCGTCCTCTCGACCGGAGCGCAGCTGAGAGGAGAGACTCCTGTATTTCGCCACAGGAAACCGCTCTCATGAGCGGCGGGGCCTGCCGGTTGGCGCCTCGCACAGCGCGCGGCCAGCCGTCTGCATCTGAATGGAGGAGAAACCGAACCATCCACGGCCCCACGCCAACAGTTCAATCGAACGCGCAGTCCCAAAGACTCCGCGCTGAAGTACAGGAGAAGAATAGATATGCCCGCCACCACGGAGAAGCACGAGAAGAAGAACAAGAAGCAGACCGAGCCCACCGGCCCGGCCACCCACATTGTCAATCGCATGTACCCCAACCGCGTCGCGCTCACCGAGGAGCAGAAGAAGAAGACGGTCGAGGTGATGAGCGAACGGCTGGCTGCCGCCACCGACTTCCACTCGCAGGCCAAGTTCGCGCACTGGAACGTGAAGGGCGACAACTTTTACCAGCTTCACCTGGTGTTTGATCATGTGGCCAAGGTGATCTTCAAGCAGATCGACCCCATCGCGGAGCGCATTACGCAGCTCGGCGGAGTGGCCAACGGAACCATTCGCCAAGCGGTCTGCCTGTCGCGCGTGCCCGAGTACCCCGTCGACACCGTTGCCGGCATGGACCATGTCCGCGCCCTGGCTGATTCGCTGGGAGCCTACTGCGCCGACCTGCGGGAAGCCTCGGACAAGATCGACGAGATCGGCGATGAGCCGACCTCCGACTTCTTCAAGCAGCTCGTCGTCGAGGCGGAGGAGCAGCTGTACTTCCTTGAGTCGCACCTCGAAGCCGGCGACGTCCAGTAACTCGGTCAAGCAGCGAAAAGGGGGCGACGCACCATGCGTCGCCCCCTTGCTGTTTGCGGAGGGTAAGGCTCTATCGCCGATAGCTCCGAATAAAGGTATCGCGCGGCAGGCCTTGCCGCCGAGCCCGAATCTGCACGTCGCGCGCTTCGCGTTCCGTCTTCCATCCACCCAGCGCCACCAGCCACGGGCCGCGGCCGGTCGGCGACCATGCCTGCGGCTGCAGACCGCTGTGGCGTGCCGCGATCTGCGCTGCCTTGTGTCGCGCCTGGTCCTCGTGGTTGTAGGTGTAGGCGACGACACGCCAGTTCCCGTGCCCGCCGACGACGTGTGCCGCCGCAGCGGCAGAGGTCTCGACCGGCGCGGCGGTGGCTGGGGCTACGCTCGCCGTGGTGCCCGACCGCGGTGCGGCCGGAGCCGGAGCCCCCGGATTCGAGAGCGGCGCTGTCTCCTGCGCTGGCGGCGGCGTGGCCGCGTGGTGGAGAAAGTGCCACAGCAGAAACAGGGCGATGGCAACACCAAAGGCGGCAGCCCACACCCCCCACCGCCGGGGCTCATCCTCCGCAACGGGCTCAAGCAGAATGCGGCTGTTTGCGGGAGCTGCCGCGTCGGCATCCGAGGCCGGCAGAGGGTCAAGCCGCAGCCGTCCCGGAGCTGCGGCGGTGCCGACCTCCGTTGGCCGCGTCTGTGCGGCACGCACCGGCACTCTCGCCGCGGAGCCAAGGGCGGCCGCCGAAGCCTCGAACGGGGAGCCCGCGGGGGAGTCTGGCCTCGCCATCACCGCGTCTGCCTGCGGCGTAGCGGTCTGCACCGCTGTCGCAGCGACGCCGGCCGGCGGCACCCCCGCCGCCGAGCCCATCTCCTGCAGCCCCCAGCTGCCGTCCATCCCGTGGCGCACCATCTCGGCAAAGGGGGCGGGCAGCTGCGCGGCCCGGCTGCCATCGGTGGTCTGGGTAAGCGACTGCAGCAGAAGCAGCGCCAGGCCACGGACATCGGCGGCTCGCGCTGCCTCGCCTTCGGCCCCCTCGGGCGCTTCGCGCACGCAGTCGCTGCGCAGCTTCACCACCTCGCCCTGCGCCAGCACATTGCCGGCCTCCACATGCTCGTGCACCAGGCCGGCCGCGTGGAGCGACCGGAGCGCGGGGATGACGCTGAGCGCCACCTGCCGCGTCTCCGCCGTGGTCAGCCGACGCTCCCGCAGAGCGTCGGCCAGGTTCATATCCGCGGCCTCCAGCACGGCGTACACCAGCTTCGTGCCGTCCAGCGTGGCTTCGCCGGAGTCGCGCATCTGCTGCAGGTTGGGCTGGTCGAGCGCCTGCACACGGCGCCATCGGTCCAGGATCTCGTCCTCGTCGAAGTGTGTCTCGATCAGACGAATCACGGCCGGCCCACTGCCGTTTGCCGTGGTGCGAAAGAAGGCACTCCGCCCCTGCGGTCCCAGCAGCTGTTCCAGCGGATACCGGTCCGCAACCGTCTTGCCTTCAAAGTCGTTCCAGAGTTCCATCACAACCACCAGTCCTGAGCGGGATATCGGTATCGATGCAAGGGCAGTGAGAAGGGGGAGCAGATCCGGCTCAGCAGCTTTGTGGGCGGAGAGCTTTGCCGTGGGCTCCGGTGCCGTTGTGGCATCTCAAACGCTCACCGCACTCCATCCCTTGCAACCTCGCCATTATCCCCCACCGGAGCCGCTGCGCTCAATGCGCACGATGTGTCTTCCGGCCAGCAAGCCGTTTTGGGAAGCTCGCGGCGGTCGCCCGGCGGTGCGTTCGCCCCCTGGTTCCGCGCGGCTTCGGTCTCGTTGGTGGCTCGGGAGCGTCGGCTGCCGGCTTCGCTGCCATCAGCGGCAGATCGGGCGGATCGGAGCTCGCCAGCAGGGTGTCGCTCTCATCCGGCCGAACCGCCTCGATCGGCTCCTGCTGAACTGCTTCGTTCCCCTCACCGGCCGCTGCGCCCAGAACCCGGTGCGCATACTGGGAGACCATCGCGACGCCCTCCGCGTACTGCAGGTTGGGGTGCTTGCGGCCGCCGTTATAGGCTCCTTCGGCCTTCTGGACGTCGCCCCCGAAGTAGTCCAGCAGAGTTCGCAGCAGCAGACCGGCGTAGGTGGTCAGCACCTCCGGGGAGACATGGTTCACGTCCAGCTCTTTGCTGGGCCGCAGACGCTGCGGCAGCTGGGAATAGTCGCGCGTGTCGTCGAGGTACAGCCGATGGACGTATCGCAGCGTTTGGAGCCCGATCTGCCACCGGCCCAGAGAGTAGTTTTTGACCCTGACCCGTCCACGCGACCGCTCGACGACCACATCGCCCGGGTCGGCATGGCGCTTCCAGATCTCATGGTCGATATCCCCCCGCGCATGGAGGTAGTTGTTCTCCATGGCGCCGATGCCCAGCAGCATGTCGAGGGGAAGATCGTAGAACCTGGCCACGGCGATCAGGTCGGCCGCGAACCGGCGCGAGTCCCCTTCGCTCGGCACCACCTGCTCCGGCGCCAGGTCCTTTCTGACGCGCCGGTCGGTGTCGACCTTGAACAGGATGAACTGCTCCAGGGCCGACTGCAGCTTGCGCTGCGGCAGCGCCAGAAGCCGTGTGTGCACCGGCCGCTGGTAGGCCGCATAGAAGATCCGGGTCTGCCCGAGCCAGTCCCGAAGCTCGCTCTGCGGGGGAGAGATCATGTCGAACGAAGAGACGAATCCATCGACCTGCAGCTCCGCCAGCCGGCGAGTCCCCTCGACCACATCGTTGGGAACCGCCACCAGCACATGGTAGACCGGCTCGCCCGCCGCATCCTCGGAGGTGCGCAGAAGCGCGGTGGTGCCGACCAGCTGCGGCAGGTTGCTGATGTACTGCAGGCGCAGATAGGCGGTGAGCTCATCGCGGTAGCTGCCCACCTCGCCCAGCAGATTGCCGTTCGGCATCCAGACACGCACGGAGCCGTCCGCCGTGGTGCCGGCCACGGGCAGATATCTATGTTCGAAGCCCGGGAACGGAGCCACCTGGTAGTGCAAGTACATCCAGTTGCCCACGCCGGTGCCGGTGCCGATCAGCACGACGCTGGTCAGCCACACCCAGAGCCACAGCCGCCGCGGCCCGTCCGATGCCGATCTGCCATCCATCCCCGTGGCACCTCCAGATGCGTGCCGCCGTCATCATCGCAGAAAGTACGCGGCGCTGGCACGGAGATTTGTCCGGGCCGCCGTGAAAGCTCCTGAAGCCTACTGCTGGACCACCTGCATGGCGAACACTGCAGACTTTGGGTGGGCAGGGTCAACCTGCATGGCAGCCCCGTCTTTCCGGACCACAGCACCCAGCGTGAACGTAGACCCGCCCGCATAGAAGCTGCCACCTGAAACCGCCGTGGACGTGATGGTGCTTGCCAACTCGCCGCCTGAGTAGTCGATCTCTGTCCCGTTCTTCCACACTCTGGCCGCGACCTGGCGAGTGGTTCCATTCACCGGCGCCGGTTCGAGATAACCTCCCACGTAGACATCCGTTCCGGACACCGTGATCGAATCCGGCAAGGCTCGTTCCGTCGAAAGCTGCACGAGCGTGTCATTCTTCCAGTAAGCCGGGACGTCCGGCGCGGAGGCCGGACCCACGTCCGCGATCCCCGCAACATAGATGTCCGGTCCAACGACCGTGATGGATGTCGCTTCGGATCCGTACTTCTGATCAAGCAAACTCAGAACGCCATTCTTCCAGACCGCTGCGTACACCGGCCCGAGAGGAGCGAACACGTGTCCGGCAACGTACACGTCAGACCCTGACACTGTGACGGCATTCGCCCCTGCACCGGTTCCGGTTTCGGGGAGCACCGTTGGAACGTCATGCTTCCATAGCACCGCGTCGGAGGTCATCGTCGTCGGGTTGTACCGGGAGCCGGCGGCATACACGTCCGAGCCTGACACCGCCAGCCCAAGCACCCGCGCCTGCACGCCACCATCCGTCAGCAGGGTCGGAGCTCCATTCTTCCAGAGAACAGCGTCGGAGCCGGCTCCGTTACTCTGCCAGCCGCCGACGTACACATCCGCACCTGCGACAACTACGGCCAACGCCTGCGAGTCCAGGTTTGCGACCCCCAAAATGGTCAACACTCCGTCCTTCCAGAGCGCAGCTGAGGGATGGACCGTTCCGTCCGCAGCGGTCGTGTCAATCTCGCCCGCCGTGTAGACATGCGTTACTAGCGGGGCCGGGACGGGCGGAGCGGGCTTGGGCGGGGCTGCCGGGCCTGAGCCGCTCGAGCAGCCGATGAGAGCTGCCAGCAACAGAACCGAGCAAAGAGCAGGACGTGCGGGGAAGTGCTTCATCGGAAAAGCTCCATAGAAGGCGTCGCTTTGTGAAGCTCTCACACCGGGCTCCCCTTCACAACAGCGATTCACATGCCGTGAGTCCGCAGGTAACCCCGCATTCCGCGCTCCTCCTCCCCCATCCTGGCCATACGCATCCACCGCCCGCTCCTGTACCTTGAACAGGATCATGCTCCCCGGCATCTCGACCCACGTCTTTCTTCCGCAGCGGCTTTCGACCAGCCTGCTCGATACCCTGGCTCGCTCCGGTGCGCAGGCGATCGAACTGTTTGCCGCCCGGCACCATTTCGACTCGGGCGACCGCGGGCAGGTGCGCGAGATCGCGGCATGGTTCCGCGACTCCGGCCTCGTCCCGTCCATGCACCAGCCGCTGTTCTCCTCGGGCGAGTGGTCGCGGCACGTCGCCGCGGACCTGAACCTGATCGATCCCGACAAGGGCCGGCGCATCCGCGCAGCCGACGAGACCAAGCGCGCGCTCGAAGCCGCCGAGGCGATTCCGTTCCGCACCGTGACGCTCCACCTGGGGGCGAAAGACGAGCCCTGGAGCTCGCGCGCGCTCGACCTGTCGCTCACCGCCATCGAGCACCTGCAGGCCTTTGCCCGGCCGCTTGGGGTGCAGCTGCTGCTTGAAAACCTGCAGAACGAGGTCACCCGCCCCGAGTCGCTGCTGGAGATCCTGCACACGGGACACTTCGATTCAGCCGGCATCACGCTCGATGTGGGCCACGCCCACCTAGCCCCGCCGGTCTCCGACGTCACACCGGGGAATCCCGAGGGCCGGCCGCGTCCCGCGCTTGAACATGCCCTGGAGCTGCTCGGCCCACGCATCGCCGAGCTGCACCTCCATGACAACGGCGGCTTGAAGGACGAGCATTGCTGGCCGGGCGAACCGCCGGCCGGAAGCGGGATTCGCTGGCAGCGGCTCCATGAGCTCACGGCGACGCTGTCTCCGGAGACCCGCGGCATTCTCGAGATTGCGCACGATCCGGCGCCCGCGCCCGGGGAGGTTTGCCGCAAGGCCCAGGCGTTCTTCGATGCCCAGGAGCGCCTCGCCCAGAGTCGCTGATGTCGCTGCGCCTTCGCGCTTTGTCGTCTCACCACAAAGCGTTGCCCGGCGCTGCAAACCGCGTCTCATAGCGCCCGCATCCCACGCACATGCCCCAGGCCGCCGATCTCCCCGACCTCCCCCTTGAGCTTGAACCAGCCCTGGACCCTGCAGCCTCCGCCAAGGCGGCCGGCCTGCGATACATCACGGACCGCCGCCCCGGCATCCGCCGCATCAAGTCGGCCAAGGGCTTCCGCTACACGTCGAAGGATGGCAAGCCTCTGTATGACGACGAGACGCTCGCTCGAATCAAGTCGCTGGTAATTCCGCCGGCGTGGACCGACGTGTGGATCTCGCCGATCGCCAGCGGTCACCTGCAGGCGACCGGCCGCGACGCCCGCGGCCGCAAGCAGAGCCGCTACCACCCCAGGTGGCGCGAGGCGCGCGATGAGACCAAGTACGAGCGCATGGCCCACTTCGCCGAGGCTCTGCCACTCATCCGGCAGCGCGTCGATCACGACCTCGCCCTGCCCGGCCTGCCGCGGGAAAAGGTGCTCGCGACCATTGTGCGGCTGATGGAGGAAACCCACATCCGCGTCGGCAACGAGGAGTACGCCCGCGAAAACAAGTCCTATGGCCTGACCACCATGCGCAACAAGCATGTGGAGGTCCATGGATCGCACGTCACCTTCTCCTTTCAGGGAAAGAGCCGCGTGCACCACACCATCGACCTGCAGGACCGAAAGCTGGCGCGCATCATTCATCGCTGTGAGGAGCTGCCCGGCTACGAGCTCTTCCAATATCTCGGCCCCGATGGCGACCGCCACTCGATCGACTCCGCCGATGTCAACGACTACCTGCGCGAGATCACTCACCAGCACTTCACCGCGAAGGACTTCCGCACCTGGGCTGGGTCGGTGCTCGCCGCAACCCTGCTGAGCGAGTTCGAACCCTTTGCCACGGCAGCGGAGGCCAAGAAGAATGTGGTGGAAGCCGTCAAGCGGGTAGCGGAGCGCCTGGGCAACACCCCCTCGGTCTGCCGGAAGTGTTACATCCACCCCGCCGTGCTCGAAAGCTACCTCAACGCGCTGCCGACGGAGGTGAAGCGCGACAAGGTGGAGATTGCCCGTCAGCAGCTGGACCGGGAGATCGAACAGCACACATCGGCTCTCCGGGAAGAAGAGCGCACCCTGCTCAGCCTCATCGAGCAGCGCATGGTGCTCGACGAGGCCAGCTGATCCCGCCGGTTCGCCACGGAGGGTGCAAACAGGCAAGGCGCCTGCCAATCTGGAGCGACCGGGCCGGCTGGATACACTGGAGTTCGACCTGTGCTCTCGTCCGCCCTCCAGCCCGGATCCGGTGTCTTCGAGCCAGTCTCCCGGGCGGCACCCCCACACCGGTTCGAGGAGCTCGACTCCCTTCGCGGGCTGGCGGCTCTGGTCGTCTTCTCGTCGCACTCCATTCTGCTGCTGGCGCGCTTTCCTCCCTGGCTTGTCACCACGCTGGAGACACCGGCTGGCCTGTTCCTGCTCGGCGGACACCAGGCGGTCATCCTCTTCTTTCTGCTGAGTGGCTTTGTGCTGTACCTGCCGTACACGCGCAGCGGTCGCGGGCCGCGGCGGTACCTGCCGTACGCGGCCAAGCGAGTCTGCCGCATCTATCTGCCGTACCTCGCCAGCGTGGTGTTCGCGGTGATGGCGTACCTTCTGGTCTTCCGCTCCGTGCCGCCGGGCATCTCGGTCTTTTACAGCTGGCGGCCGCTCACGCACGCTCAGATGCTGGCGCTGATCGCCAACCACATTCTGTTCCTTGGCAGCTTTCACCGGGAATATCTCAATCCTTCCACCTGGTCGCTGGCAGAGGAGCTGCGCATCTCGCTCGTCTTTCCTCTGCTGGCCGCGGCCTTAGGCCGTTACGGCTGGCGGCGTTCGCTCGCGGCCGCCGTTCTGGTTTCCGCAGCTGCGTCGGTTTCGATGCGTGCGATTCACCATCGATTTCCCCTGGCCACGCTGCACTACGCTGCCCTCTTCGTCCTGGGCGCGGTGCTCTCCGATCGCCGGGAGCGCCTGGTCGAGCTTTGGCGGCGCTCCGGCCGCCCGCTCCAGATGCTCACGGTGGGCACCAGTCTGCTTGCGTGCGCCTACGCGCCGTGGATCTCCGGACGAGCCCCGGTCTGGTTTCCGGAGGAGGCCTCCGATTGGGTCGTCGCCCTCGCCTGCTCCACCTTTCTGATCGGCGCGCTCTCAGGAACCTCCTTCAGCCGGCTCCTGCGCCACCGTCACATGCAGCACCTGGGCCGCATCTCCTACAGCTTCTATCTTCTGCACGTGCCGTGGCTCCTGCTGGTGAGCACGCTCCTGTGGAACCGCCTCCCTCACCTCGCCGTCTTCTGCCTGGCGCTGGTAGCGACGCTGATCTCCGCGGAGCTGTTCTTCCTCTGGGTGGAGCGGCCCAGCATCGCCCTGGGCAAGCACCTGGCCCTGCTCGTACGCGAGCGGGAAGAGCAGCTCACGGCCGGCGATCGGAACCCGCTTCGCTGAACCCGTTTCCCGAGGCTGTGGCGTTGAGGCCAGGCTATTTGGGGGAGATTGGCGCAGGAGTTCGTCGACTCCGTCATGCACCTTCAGGAACACTGCTCGGCAGTCTGCCCGGAACCAGCGCTGGCCGGGCGAGCCGGCTGCCATCCGGTACGCTGAGATCAGCTTATGGGCACGGATGCGCGGCACACCGAACCGGTCTGGGAGTATCGCGGCATCCAGGCGCTGCGGGCGGTCGCTGCGCTGGCCGTCGTCTTCGGCCACTCGCTCAACTCCTTCCAGCGGCTGAACGCGCGCATGCCCACCTCCATCGGGGAGTTCCAGGGAGCCATGGGGGTCGACGTCTTCTTCGTCATCAGCGGCTTCGTCATGACCATCTCGTCGCCCCGGCTGCTCACCCGTGCGCATCCGGTGCGGCTCTTCCTCGCCCGCCGGCTGCTTCGCATCGCGCCGCTCTACTGGCTGCTCACCCTCGCCAAACTCGTGGCACTCGCCATCGCTCCGTCCATGGGCGTGCACGGCCGGCCATCGGCCTGGAATGCCATCGCCTCGTTTCTGTTTATCCCGTCCCGCAATGCCCAGGGAGAGATCCGGCCGGTCCTCTCGCTGGGATGGACGCTGAACTTTGAGATGGCGTTCTATCTCCTGTTTGCCTCTGCCCTGCCGGCACGGCGGCATCTGCTTCGCGTTCTGGCGCTGCTCGTCTCCGCCCTGGCGCTCATCGGCTTCGTTCGCCCATCCACATGGCCGGCCTGGACCTCTTTGGCCGACCCCATCGTGCTCGAGTTCCTGGCTGGCGCCGGCATCGCGCGGCTGGCGCAGCGGCGGGCTCTGCCTCCGCCAGCGGCAGCCGCCGCGCTTCTGCTTACGGGGGTCGCCGGTCTTCTGGTCGTGCCTGCGGGCGCTTCGCTGGTGGCGGCGCGCTTCTTCTGGTGGGGCCTGCCGGCCTCACTGATTGTGCTGGGCGTGGTTGCGCTGGAGACGCCGCTTCGCCGGCACCTGCCGCGCTGGGCGCTTCTGCTCGGCAGCGCCTCTTACGCCATCTACCTCATCCAGAGCTTTGTGTTTCCGCCGATCGATCTCCTGGCCGACCATCTGCACGGCGCGCTCAGCCGCCTGACCCCGGGCGAGCGCGGCATCGGCATGATCGCTCTGTCGCTTCTGCTCACGCTGTTTGCCGGGGTCGTCGTGCACCGCATCGTCGAGCAGCCGATCGTCGACTGGCTGAAGCGGCAGTTCGGGACCGATCGCATCGCGCCGATCGCGCGCCAGCCCTAGCGCGCGCTGACCGGAGCGAGCCGGCCTGCGTCCACCGGCCTCGCCGCGGGGCCGACTCTACTCGGCCGCCTTCATCGCCGGCGTCTCCGGCGACTCGCCGTTCTTCACATACCTGTCGTACCAGTCAAACCAGCGCTGGTAGCGATCGCGAATAAAGCTGGGCCGGGTGAAGCCGTGGAACTGCCCCGGGTAGACGACCAGCTCCGCCTTCGTACCGACCGTCTTCAGCGCCTGGTACATCTGCTCGCCGCCCTCGACCGGCACGTTGAAGTCCTTGTCGCCGCCCATAAACAGCGTCGGCGTCCGGATGCGGTCGGCGTGGAAGAACGGGTAGGAGAGCTTGATGTAGGCCTGAGGATTCTTCCACGGCGGCCCCAGCTCGTTCTGATACTGCAGGATGTACTGATCCACGCCGTAGAGCCCGAGCAGGTTGCCCATGCCCGCGCCGCTCGACGCCGCCTTGAAGCGAGTGGTGGAGGCGATCATGTAGTCGGTCAGGATGCCGCCATAGCTCCATCCACCGACGCCCATCCTGCCCGCGTCGATCTTGCCCGAGGCCACCGCCGCGTCGACCGCCGCCTGGAGATCCTCGACCTCCTTGTGTCCCCAGTCCGCGTTGATGGCCTCGCTGTAGGCGTGGCCGCGGCCGGTGCTGCCGCGGTAGTTCACGTTCAGGATGGCATAGCCATGTGCCGCCATCAGCTGCCGCTCGGGGTTGAAGCCGTGCGCGTCCTGGCCCGTCGGTCCGCCGTGGATCCACAGCACCATCGGGGCCTTGGTGCCCGCCGCGTAGCCGACGGGCATCGTCATCAGACCGTGCACGTCGTTGCCGTCCGCCGCCCTGGCCGAGACATCCTCAGCCGGCGCGAGATCGAGCGTCGCCATCAACGCGTCGTTGTGATGGGTCAGCTGGCGCAGCTTGCCAGACCCCTCGAGAGCATAGATCTCCGGGGCCGCGGCGTCGGTCGTCCACAGCAGCGCCACATGGCCATTCGCTTCCTTCAGGCCATTGGCCGATCCGGTCTCCAGAGTCAGCCGCTTCGCCTCGCCGCGACCGTCCACCGGCAGCTCCGCCACGTAGTTCACGCGGTCGGCCTGCACCTCGGTCAGCACGCCCTTGCCGCCCGCCGCCATCACCGGCGCGCCCACCCACTGGTCCAGGCTCGGCGCCAACGCCTCCGGCGCTCCGCCGGCCGCAGGCACCGCCATCATCTCGGTCATGTCGTAGATGGAGTAGTGCGGGGTGCGCCCCTGCCGGTAGACGATGCGCTTCGAGTCCGCGGTCCAGGCCACCGGTCCCTCGTCGGAGCCGGTAAAGGTCGTCAGCTTGCGCGGCGTGGAGCCCGGCGCCGAGCTGACGGCAAAGATGTCCGAGTTGTTCACCTCATCCGGGTCCGGCACGCTCTGGTTGCTGACAAACGCGATCTCCTTGCCGTCGGGGCTCCACTCCGCCGCCTGCTCGGCGTAGGCCTTCGGCCCGTGCTCGGGGGAGCTCGTCAGCTTGGTCAGCTTCCTGGTCGCAACATCGAAGAGATACAGGTGCGGCCGCTTGTCGGAAAGAAAGCCCGCCACATCCTGCTTGTAGTGGTAACGGTCCAGCACGATGGGCCTGGGCGGCTTCGGCTTGCCCCCGTCCTTCTTCTCGTCGTCCGGCTCCACCTTCTCGGTCAACACCAGCAGCAGCGTCCTGCTGTCCGGCGACCAGCGATACTCGCCCAGGTTCTGCTTGACGTTGGTCACCTGGCGCGCCTCACCGCCGCGCCGGTCCAGCACCCACACCTGGCTGCCCTTCGCCTCGCCCTCCCGCCCGCTGGTGAAGGCGAGCCAGCGGCCATCGGGACTCCACTGCGGGCTGCCGGCTGAGTCCTTACCGTAGGTCAGCTCGATCTGCTGCTTGCCATCCCAGCTCACCATCCACAGATGGCTCACGCTCTTGTCGTCGCCGGTGTCGACCGACGACACCGTGTACGCGACCCACGCGCCATCGGGCGAGATCTCGGGCGCACCCACGCGCTGGAGCTTCTCCATGTCGTCGAGCGTCATGCCGTGCTTTGCCGGCATCTGCGCGCCGCCATGGAGAGACAAGGATGCCAGCAGGGCCGCCGTGGCCCCACCCAGAACAGATTTTTTCCGCATGGGCACGAGTGTAGCAGCGGTCTGTCCGGAGGTCGGCCACGGCGCGACATCGCCTCCCTCGCCGCCCGGCTGCCGTGGACGGCGAGGGAGGTCCAGGCTCCTACTCCGGCGACCGGTTGGCCATGGCCTCATTCAGGTGCTGAAACACCTGAGCGTAGCTGCCACTCTCAGCCGCAAACCGCAGCGGCTTGACGCGTTCGACATTGATCTCGGGTGCGTCCGGGTTCTCTCGCAGAAGCCGCATCGTCTCCGCGATGAACTCGTCCAGCGGCATCGCGTTGGGGTCCGTCGCCTGCCGTGCGCCGCCAAGCTCCGTCTGCACATAGGGCGGAATCAGCTCGATCACCTGCACATTTGTCTTCCGCAGCTGGTACCGGAGCGACTCCGTATAGGAGTGCAGCGCCGCCTTGGTCGCGCAGTACGTCGGTGTAGGTGCCAACGGCACAAACGCCAGTCCCGACGAGACGGTCAACACCGTGGCCCGCGGCTGCGAGCGCAGATGGGGCAGAAGCGCCGCATCCAGCCGGATGGGCCCCAGCAGGTTGATGTTGACGGTCGCCTCGGCCTCGGTTGGACCGTCGCCCAGCAGGTTCTCCGACCGCATAATGCCCGCGTTGTGGATCACGGCGTTCAGCGCTGGATACTCCTGTCGCATCCGCTCGGCAAAGCTCTGGATCGAGACGGAGCTCCCGATATCCAGCGTCTCCGACCGCATCCCGGGATTTGCCCCGGTGGTCTCGTCCAGCGGCCCCTGGCGCCGCCCCGCGATGATGACCTGATTGCCTTCCTTGTGGAAGGCCTCCGCCAGACCTCGGCCAATACCGGTTCCGCCGCCGGTGATCAGGATGGTGTTTCCGCTCATCTGCATGGTTCCAATCTCCTCTTTCGAAAGAGTAGGCTGAGCTCGTACACTTGGGAAGTAGGCACCTTATCACGCCATACTTACCCAGAGGAGAGTGACTCGATGCAGATCACCGACGAAGCATGCCTTTCCCCGGCGGAGATGCCCCCCGATCCGCAACTGGAAGCCCTGGTTCGCGAGATCATCGGCCGGGTTGCCGACAAATGGACCATGATCGCGATTGAGACGCTGGCCGAGCACGGCCGGCTGCGCTTCACCGAGCTTGGCCGTCTGATCGGCGGCATCAGCCAGAAAATGCTGACCAAGACCGTGCGCCAGATGGAGTGCGATGGCCTGGTCTCCCGCACGGTGCACCCGGTGATCCCGCCACACGTCGACTATGAGCTGACGCCGCTCGGCATGAGCCTGGGCTATGCCTTTTGCGGCGTTTGGACCTGGGCCGAAGAGCACCGGGAGGCCATCGAGCAGGCACGCCGCCAGTTCGCGGAGTCGAAGGAGCACGGCTAGAGCCATCCCAGCCCGGCTACAACTTCCGCCATCTCGACCGGAGCGCAGCGGAGTGGAGAGACCCCTGTCTTTTCTTTCGCGCATCCGCTCCCTGTCCCACGCCCAGGCCCGGCTTGCCTCTACGTGCTCTGTGCGTGGACGAGCTCATCCAGAAGCTCGCGTACCGTTCTTCCCAGCACCGGGTGCCGCCACTCTGGCGCAATCGCCGCCAGCGGTTCGAGCACGAAGCGACGGAGGTGCATCTCGGGGTGGGGCAGCACCAGATCCGGCGTGACGCGCACCTCGCCGTCGTAGAGCAGCAGGTCCAGGTCGATCACGCGCGGCCCCCGTCTCTCCGCGGCGGCCGACCGGTCGCGGCCCAGGCCGAACTCGACGGCCAGCAGCTCCTCCATCAGCTCCCCGGGGGCAAGCCTGGTCTCGAGCAGAAGGGCTCCGTTCAGAAATCGGGGCTGGTCGGTGACGCCCACCGGCGCCGTATCGAAGAAGGGGGAGACGGCGAGCACGCGGCCAAGCGCCCCCACCCGCGCCACCGCGACCTCCAGCGTGCTCTCCCGGTCGCCGAACTCCGAGTCGAGGTTGGATCCGAGCGCGATGGCCGCCAGCACGGCTCAGGCGGCCTCGCTGCGCGGCGTACGATGCACCATCTCCCACGCGGAGCGGTCCCGCATCAGCCGCTGCACCAGCGCGGTGTGCATGGCGTGTCCGGCCCGCTCGGCCACCACGCGGCCCCGGATCCGCTTCCCCGCAAGCGCAAGATCGCCGATCAGATCGAGCACCTTGTGCCGGACGAACTCGTCCGGGAAGCGCAGGGGGCCGTTCTGCACCCCCTCCGAACCAACGATGATGGCGCAGCTGTCCGAGACGCCGCGAATCAGCCCCATATTCCGCAGCATGGCCTCGTCCTCGCGAAATCCAAAGGTCCGCGCCGGTCCGATCAGCGACGGGTAGTCGCCGGCCTCGAGATCGATCGACAGGGAGGCACTGCCAATCGGCTGGGGGAAGTCGATGCGGTAGTCGATCGCGTATCCATCCCCCGGGTAGAGCCCGATGAACTTGGTCCCGTCGCAGACCTCGACCGGCTTTAGTACACGGAGGTACTCGCGTCGCCGCCGCTGCTGCTTCATCCCCGCCGTGGCGAAGGCCTCGACGTACGGCAGCGCGCTTCCGTCCAGGATCGGCAGCTCCAGGGTGTCGACCTCGACAATGACGTTGTCGATACCGCAGCCCACCAGCGCCGACAGGAGGTGTTCGGTGGTCGAGATCAGAACGCTGCCGCGCATCAGGCTGGTGGCATAGCTGACCTTCGCGACGTTGCGGCCGGTGGCGGCGATCTCGAAGTTATCCAGGTCGGTTCGACGGAAGACAACCCCTGAACCGGCGGGGGCGGGAATCAGCCGCATGGAAACCTGGGCCCCGCTGTGAAGGCCCACTCCTGAAAAGGCGACCGGCATGCCAATCGTTCGTTCAAACTGCTCTTCCGGCATCAATCGAGCGGTCTCCGCGCACCCATGGCTCCCAAAGTACACGCCGGGTGGCTCGTGGTGATGTGGCAGATCAGACACACTCCCGGCACAGCGTCAGGCACTCTCCCCCGCGGCTCTCACCCGTCGCCCCGCCTCGGCGATCATGGCCACCGAGCGCGAGATCGGCAGGCCCACCACGTTGAAGTAGTCGCCCTCGATGCGCGGGATCCAGCGCGCGGCGAAGCCCTGGATGCCGTACGCCCCCGCCTTGTCCATCGGCTCACCGCTTCGCAGGTAGCGTGCCAACTCGCTCTCGCCGATCAGGTTGAAGGTCACCTGGGTCACCTCCACGTCGGCGAAGCTCTCGTGTGCCGTCAGCACGCACAGACCGGTCAGCACCTGGTGGGTGCGGCCGGAGAGCAGCTCCAGCATGCGCTGCGCGTCGTCGGCATCGGTCGGTTTGCCCAGGATCTCCCCCTGGCAGAGCACGCAGGTGTCGGCCCCGAGCACCAGCAGGGGATCGGCCGCCGGATGGGCCGGCGCGCGGCGCGCCCACACCGCCTGCGCCTTCGCCTCCGCCAGCCGGAGCACGTAGGTGGCCGCGTCCTCGCCGGGCTGGGGAGTCTCAGGCACATCGGCCGACTCGGTCTCAAAGGCAAGCCCGGCCTGAGCCAGGAGATCGCGTCGGCGAGGTGAGGCGGAGGCAAGAATCAGCATGGATCTCTTCGGTTCCCTTTCCCGCCGCGTGCGGCGGCCTGCAAGGCCGGGCTGCGGCCTAGATCTGAGCGGCCTAGATCTGAGCGGCCCAGATCTGCTTCGGGAAGGGCGCCACGCTCAGCGTCAATCCCATGGTGTGGGTCGTGCCCGGAGCGATCGAGATTGCATCGGCCGAGGTGTTGGCCGTCTCGACACACAGCATCCTCTCCCATCCGCCGGGCTCCATGTCGGCCAGCTTCGCGGAGGCAGCCTCCCACGGGTTCCAAACCACGGTGGAGCGGGAGTTCGTCTTGGCAACCACCAGCCGGCGGCCCGAGACCGGATCGTCGACGACACAGGTGGAGTCCGTGTGCAGATACACGCGGTCGGTCTCCCCCGTCAGGTTCAGCACCGCCTCGGTCTGCTGCTTCTGCCGCATGCCGTCGGTCTTGTCCAGAAACTCCGTTCCGCCCAGGCCAGAGATCCCGACCTGCCGCACATCGCCGACCGCCAGGTAGGTGTGCAGCGCATCTTCGATCGGCACCGGCTCCGCGCCGTTGTTGCCGACGGCCAGCTGCAGACGAAGCTCCGCGCCGATGGCGATCTGCAGCGCCAGGTGGAGGTTGGGGTAGCCCAGGCTGCGGCTGAGCGGTGTGGGCCCGAGCGCCAGCGTCAGGTGCAGATCCTCGCCGGCCATGGCGGCAAAGACCACCTGCCAGGGCTGGGTCCGGGCAAACCCGTGCGATGGCCCGGGCTGCCCACCGTCGCGACCCTCCGTGTCGGGGCCGAACCATGGAGCCACCACGGGGATGCCGCCGCGAATCGCCTTGCCGGGACGAAGGTCGGTCCGCGAGCTCAGAAACAGCACAGGCTCGGCCCCGGCGGGCTGCCAGTGGGCGACGTGCGCCCCCTGCAGGAAGACGGTCGCAGTCGCCTGCGGCAGCGTCACCTCAGCCCGGGGAAGAGCTCCGCGCGCCGAGAACCGAAGCACACCGGGCAGGCCAAACTGCTGGTTCAGTTGCTCGAGATCATCCATCGCGACCAGTGTAAGCGGTAAGGGGGCGCGCAGCCGTATGCTGGAAGGGGTATGTCCTGGCCTCCAAGGCGGTTGCGCTCCCTGTGGCTGGCTGCGGGCACCTTCCTCTGCCTGCTGACGCCGCCGGTCGCGGCCATGGAGGTCCGGGTGACGGCGGCAGCCCTGGAACAGACTCTCGACGCGCAGATCTTCAACAGTGGCGACGGGCGCCGTTACCTCCGCGGCGACCGGAGCTCACCCTGTGGTGTGTATGCGCAGCACCCGCGGGTGAGCTTTCGCGGCAACCGCGTCGTCATCCGGGTCGAGACCCATGGAAAGCTGGGAGCCATCCTGTACGGAACCTGCTTCGGCATCCCCATCGACAGCACCGCCACCCTTTCGATTGTGCCGGTCGCCGCCGGCGAGAGCATTGCGTTCCGCGAGGTGCGCCTGGAACAGCTAAGCGACAGCCCCGAGCTGAACGCGCTTCTGCTGCCCTTTCTGCAGGACCAGCTGCCTCAGCAGCTCCAGGTGAACGCGGCGGAGATGCTGCGGCAGGTGCTGCGCGGATCCGCGGACCGAACCGGGTACGCGCTCACCCTCGACTCTCTCGAGATCCACTCGATCGCCGTGCAGACGGATGTGCTGGTGCTGGACGTCGACGCGGTTCTGCGTGTGGACTGAGCCCTCTCGGCACAGCCGTCGAGCAGACCGAACCAGTCTTCGCTCAGAGCAGGGCGAGCCAGACCAGCAGAAGAAGCGTCGCGGCGACGAGTGAAGAAAACAGCCAGGGCTTGCGAGCGATCATCGAAACAGGAGCTCCGGAAGACTTCACGACCTGCGCAGCGCGGTCCGCATCGAACAGGGGCGCCTCCGAGTTGTACGCCTGCCGCACAGGGAGTCGCAAGCAAATCCAGCAGGAAACTACCAGCTTTGGTGTGATTACGGATGTTTCGATCCCACTTCACTGGAAGACAGCACGAAGGTAATCGAAGGGGATATATTTCGCGTGATCAATGCACTGCTATGTGATATCGACGGGACCCTGGTCCAGAGCAACTGGCTCCATGCCGCCGCCTGGAAGGACGCCTTTTCCGCCATCGGCATCCCGGTCAGCGAAGAAGAGGTGCGGCGGCAGATCGGCAAGGGCGGCGACGAGCTGATCCCGGTGTTTGTGCCGTGGTGGCGTCGAAAGGCGGTCGCTGAGCCCTTGAAGCGATATCGCAGCCTGCTGTTCCACCAGGACTACCTCCACCGCGTCGAACCGCTCCCCGGCGTACGCGATCTCCTTGTGCGCGTGAAGCAGGCGGGCATCCGGCTGGCGCTGTCCAGCTCCGCACACCGCGAAGACCTTGAGATCTACAAGCGCCTCTGCCACATCGAGGATCTGATCGACGTCGAAACCTCCGCCGACGATGCCCGGAAGGCCAAACCCCACCCGGATATCTTTCAGGCAAGCCTTCACAAGCTGGACCTGCCGCCGGAGAAGGTGCTGGCGCTCGGCGACACCCCCTACGACGCGGAGGCCGCCGGCCTGGCCGGTGTGTGGACCATCGGCGTGACCACCGGCGGCTGGAGCCGCGAGGACCTGCTCGCCGCCGGATGCGTGGAGGTCTACCAGGACGTGGCGGAGCTGCTCCGGCGCTTTGACGAGAGCGCGATCATGCGACTGGGTGGATAGAGCGGTTTGTCTGACGGTGGATGCCCAGGATCTGCCGCTGCCCTGGTTACCTTCTGATGAGCAGTCGCGGCCCGGAAGGAGACGCAGATTCCCTGCGGGAATGACAACAAGGAAACAGGGCTCCTGGTGGAAGGGAAGGGACCAGAGCGGTTTGCCTGCGGGTGTAATCCTGAGCTTCTCCATCGGGCCTTTAGCCCTAAAAGCCTTTAGGATCGTCACCTTGGGCTTGCGCCCCAGGCTATGGTACGTCGGGCCTTTAGCCCGAAGAGCCGAGAGCTACACCTCGATGCAGACAGGGTTTAGGGAAGCTCTGATTGACGATCGCGGCTCGAAACGAACGCAGATTTCCTGCGGGGATGACAACAAAGAAGCAGGGCTCCTGGTGGAAGCGCATGGATCAAAGGCTCCCACGGCTTCTCCCCAAATTCCCGGGGTGAATCAAATCCGTGGGCTGAAGGCCCACGCTACCCTAGCCTGGGGCGAAGCCCCAGGTTGCCGGGCAACATAGATCTGCGGGCTGAAGGCCCGCGCTATCAATCTTCGGTTCGAAGGCGAGTCCGACTGATCCGTGACATCTCGGTCACGAGGACAGACCCCTACACGTTGAACTTGAAGAACAGGATGTCGCCATCCTTGACGACGTACTCCTTGCCCTCCTGGCGCAGCAGGCCGGCCTCCTTGACTGCCTGTTCGGAGCCGAGGCGGAAGAGATCGTCCGAGGCATAGCACTCCGCTTTGATGAAGCCGCGTTCAAAGTCGGTGTGGATCACACCGGCGGCTCCCGGCGCCTTGGTTTCGCGGCGAATGGTCCAGGCACGAACCTCCTGCACACCGGCCGTGAAGTAGGTGATGAGGTCCAGCAAGCGATATCCGGCGTGGATGAGGCGATCCAGGCCGGGTTCGGCCAGGCCGAGCGACTGGAGGAACTCGCCGCGCTCTCCGGGTTCGAGCAGGGCGATCTCGGCTTCCATGGCGCCACAGATGCGGACCACCTCCGAGCCCTCCTCCGCGGCCCGCGCCGCGACCGCCTCCGTGTAGGCGTTGCCCGCCGCCAGTGCCGCCTCATCGACGTTGGCGACGTAGAGCATGGGTTTGGCGGTGATCAGGTGAAGATCGCGCGCCGCAGCGACCTCGTCGTCCGAAAGCTCAACGGTGCGGGCAGCGCGACCGGCTTCGAGCGCCGCCTTCAGCTTGCCGACGGCCGAGCCCTCCGCCTTCAGCTTGATGTCGGTTGTATTCCGGAGCAGCTTTTCCAGCCGCTGCGAGCGCTTGTCGACCGTGTCGAGGTCCGCCAGCAGGAGCTCGGTGTTGATGGTGTCGATGTCCGAGAGCGGATTGACCTCACCCGCCACGTGGACGACCTCGGGATCGTGGAAGCAGCGCACCACATGCGCGATCGCATCCGTCGACCGGATATGGCCGAGAAACTGGTTGCCGAGACCCTCCCCCTTGGAGGCGCCGGCGACCAGGCCGGCGATGTCGATGAACTCCATGGTGGTGGCGACCAGGGACCTGGGCTGGATCAGGTCGGCGATCCTGTCCAGGCGCTCATCGGGAACGGTCACGATGCCCACGTTCGGGTCGATGGTGCAGAACGGGTAGTTCGCGGCCTGCGCCTCGGAGGCGGTGAGCGCGTTGAAGATGGTGGACTTCCCGACGTTCGGGAGACCGACGATTCCGCAGTTCAAAGGCATTGCTGGGCAGGTTCCTGTCGTTGGTGGCGGGGGATCGAGGAGCAGCAGCCTCCCCCCTCCGTATTCTCGCAGACATGTCGGCCGGCGGAACGACGCCCCAGGCTGCTAAAACAGCTTGCCCAGGGTAAAGATGAACTTCCGGTGGTCCTCGCTGCCGATGGCGGGCGCGACCGTGATGACGCCCAGCGGGGTCTCCGCTATCAGGCCGAAGAAGCCATCCTGTCGCGTCAGGGTGGATGCGTCCGGCGCACGCATCTGGCCCAGCTCGTAGCCAGCGCCCAGGTAGATGCTTTGGCCGAGCGGTGCCGGAAGGTGAGCGATGCGCCGCAGGATCGCCGGGCTGACCAGGAAGTAATCGGTGCCGCGGTACTCGTCGATGGCGCTGGCCGAAAGCCGCAGGGGTCCGCCCAGCGTAAAGCGCAGTGGCTGGGAGACGTTGCGGTTGAGCATCGTCCCGCCTTCCAGCCGGCCGGCCAGAACGTAGTGGCCCAGAGCGTGCGCCACGGTGAAGACCTCCTCCAATCGGGGCGCATTGTGGCTGTCCAGGGCGCTGAACTGGTAGCCAAGGCTGGTCACGGAGCGGAATCCGTAACGCGGCACCAGCGCCCGGTCCTGGGTGTCGTAGGCGTAGCGCAAACGGGCCTGCTGCGCGCTGCCCTGCAGGTTCGGCGCGCCGTCCGATCCGGTGGTGGTGGACCAGCTGATCCGATGCATCTCCCATCCGGCGCGAAGCTCCTGGGTGCGCGAATCCGACCAGCCGATGTCGATTCCGCCGCCCGAACGATCGAGCTGCCGCTCCGCCAGCCGCTGTTGCTGCCGGTTGTAGATGGGGAACGGCTCGCGAAGAATGCCGGCGCGCGGCGCGGCAAAGAAGCCCCCCGTCTGCCCTGTGCTGCGCAGCCGGCGGTAGTACTCGCTATCGACCTCGGTAAGGTAGCCGAGCTTTACATGACCGCGAAACTCCGATCCGTACCCGCCGAGATCCTGGTCCAGCAGGATGCCTTCGACCACGGCGCGGGTGATTCCGGCGGTCTGCGCCTGGATATTGATGCCGGCCAGAAGAAAGGGCGGTCCGGTTTTTCTTTCGCTGACCGTCACCAGCAGCACCGGCCGGCGCTCGTCTCCGGGGCGCTCGTAGGTGACGCTGTAGTCGGCCTCGAAGCGCCCGTCGCTGCGGATCTCCGACAGGATGTTCTCGACCTGCTTCGGTTGGAGCGGCTGGCCGACCAGCGGCATGAACTTGCGCTCCACCACCCGCGTCACATCGTCGCTGGGCGTCTTGACGGCGACACGCAGGATGCGCCCAGGATGGCCGCGCTGCTTTTCTTCCCGCTGATCGAGGTACTGCTGCCATTGCTGGGGGTCCAGAGCGTACGGCAGCAGCCTGCTCTTTTCGCGCTCGGCCGCCTCGTAGCCGCGTTTTGCCAGCGGAATCGTCTTCAGGTAGTCGGTCTGGCTGAAGCCGTCCAGGTCCGGCATGATCACGACGTCGGCCAGCGACCGCTCGCGGCGCTCGGCACCTTCGATGCTCACCGAAAAACTGCGCTGGAGGATGCCCAGCAACGAACTCAGGCCGCCGTTGGCCACCGGAATCAGCGGCAGGCTCACGGCCAGCACCACATCCGCGTGCATGTTGCGCATGGTGTCGGTCGGCAGGTTGTCCAGCACACCGCCATCCACAAAATCTGCGCCGTCCAGGTGAAAAGGCTGAAAGATGCCTGGAAGCGACAGCGAGGCCCGCACCGCGTCCGGCAAGGAGCCGCGGGTAAACGTCACCGTCTGCGCGGTGTCGAGGTTGGTGGCGACACAGCGTAGCGGAATCGGCAGGTTGTTGAACTCGGTGCGCTCCCCGTAGCGGACAAACTGCCGGTCGAGAAAGGCATTCAGGCCGGCGTCCGTCAGCACCGAATTGCGAAACGCGACGCCGTGCTTCAGGCCGAGCTCCAGCGCGTTGGGCAGCTCGCGGCTGTCCTCCCGCCGGCGGAAGCTGCGGCTCTTGTAGCTTGTGCTGAAGGCAAAGACCGACTTGAACACAGCATCGTCCATGGTGTGCTTCAGGTCGTCGACGCTTTTGCCGGTGGAGTAGAGCGCCGAGACCATACACCCCATGCTGGTGCCGGCCAGCATGTCTACAGGGATGCGGTGTTCTTCGAACCACTGCAGCACGCCCACCTCGCTGAGCCCAAGCGCGCCACCACCGCCGAGCACCAGGCCGATGCTGCGCCGGCCACGAGGCCCGGCGGGCGGTGGTGCGGGTGCGATGGAGAATCCGGCGGCCGCGCTGTTGCTGGCAGCCTTGCTCTGCCCCTGGCCGCTGCCATGCATTGTTCCGGAAGGGCTCATGCTGCCGCTGTTCGGGCTGGCCGGAGGCACGCCCTGCTGCGGTGGCGGCGGCGGCGTGGATTGCGGTCGCGCGGGCGGAGCAACCAGGAGGGCGCCCATTGCCGCGATCGCGAAATGGCGGAGGGTAGAACTCCGGACGGCTCGCCGACCGCGACGCATACCCTGGCAAGGCAAAGCGGAAGAGCTCCGGTGCAAAAGGGCACGGGAGAAGGAGAAAGTCATTTACCGATCAGTATAAAGTGGCGGACGCTCGGGAAAAGGTGCGGAAGCCACAGTCCGGGAAGGCGTTGCAACGGTATCGAAGATCTCTCTTGTCAGATGGATCTCCGCCGATGGTTGGAGTCCGGCGTCGGCGTTCGGCTCGGTCGTTCCCACTAGACGGCGACCGCCAGGCCAGACAGCACCTCCTGCATACACTCGAGCGAGCAACCGACCGCCTCGATGCGGGTGGCGGCCTGCCGCGCTGCCTGCGGCGAGACCCCGTAGCCGCGGCCCGACAGAAACGCACTCACCAGCTCGCCCGCCTGCCAGGAGTCCAGGCCGGACTTCAACAGCTCGGCACGGAGCGAGGAGAGCTCGGCGGATGCGAACTTTTCGGGCGGATAGCTCCTAGACTCCATCGCGACCTCCTGCAAAGGAACTGGCGGTAGCTGGTAGGAGCGCATCTCCCTCCGAACCGTTGGTCCCCTTGCTGAAGGAACGAAGCGAAAAGGTGAATAGACGCATGATTTCGTTCCCCGGTCGACATCCTTGCCCTCCGCTTGTGCTCGGGCGCACATGCGCCTCAGTCGCTCCCCTTACCACGAAGGTGGCAGAGACTCGGTGCTGCCGGCGCGGGTAGGCTTGGTCTCACCTGAGCGCTTGCTCACCGATGCCATGTCCTCGCAGCCTGCCCAAACCGCCAGCCTGGCACGCACCACCGGACCGGACCGGATCTCCCGATCGGAGCTGATCTCTGCCCTCTCCTTTGCGCTGGACCTGACGGAGGGCGCCCGCGAGGGGCACTGCCTGCGCTCCTGCCTGCTCGGCATGCGTCTGGCCGAGGCGATCGGCCTTTCCCCGGAGCAGCGCTCGGGCCTTTTTTATGGTCTGCTGCTGAAGGACGTGGGATGCAGCAGCAACGCCGCCCGGCTGCACCAGATCTTTGGCGGCGATGAGCGGTCGGTGAAGACCCGCTTCAAGCTGGTCGACTGGACCCGGTCTCCTCTTAGCCGGGAGATGCTGCAGTACGTTTGGGGCAGCGTGCGTCCGGGCGAACCCCTTCTGCCGCGCCTTCGCCAACTGCTGTTCGTCGCCCGCAAGGCCGGCAATCTGACCGAAGAGAACATCCTTCTTCGCTGCGACCGCGGCGCCACCATCCTGACCAAACTGGGCATGGAGCCCATCGCGGTCGAGACGGTTCGGTGCCTCGATGAGCATTGGAACGGCAGCGGCTTCGGGTGGGGTCTTCGCCGCGACGAGATCCCGATCGGCGCCCGCATTGCAGCAGTGGCGCAGCACCTGGATGTCTTTGCGGCAGAACGCGGCATCGACCGCGCCATGGAAAGCCTGCACGAACGCAGCGGCGCCTGGTTTGACCCGGACCTGGTGCTTGCCGCCGAATCGCTCTACCGCAGTTGCACGCTGTGGATTGGCGCGCGGCCCGGCGCCAGCCTCAAGCTGACCCAGGCGCTCGTGGTCGAGCTGGATCCCAGGCAATCGGGCGACCTCGCACCGCAGGATGTCGACACCATCTGCGACGCTTTTGCCGAGGTCGTCGATGCCAAGAGCCCGTTTACCTTCCGCCACTCCGTCCGGGTGGCGGAGGTCTCGGAGAGCCTTGCCACCACGCTTGGACTACCGGCAGAGCGGCTCCAGACCATCCGGCGGGCTGCGCTGCTGCACGACATCGGCAAGCTGGCAGTGCCGAACTCCATCCTCGACAAACCTGGCCGGCTTACCGCTGACGAGTTCACCCTGCTCAAGAGCCACCCCGGGCACAGCGCTCGCATCCTCGAACGAGTCTCGGCCTTCGGTGAGATCTCGCGCATCGCGGGCGAGCACCACGAGCGGCTGAACGGCAGCGGATATCCCCTGGGGCTACCGGCGGAGAAGCTTGGCCTCGAATCGCGCCTGGTCAGCACGGCCGATGTCTTCAGCGCGCTCGCGGAGGACCGCCCCTACCGCCCCCCGCTGCCACTGGACGAGTGCCTTGCGATCATGGCAAAGATCGTCCCTACCGAGCTCGATCCCGTCTGTTTCGAGGCGCTTCAGGCAGTCGGGGAACGCCACGCCAGCGCTCCCGCGACCCCACCGGCATGGGAGCTGCAGCCCATCGCCCAGGAAGGCCAGACGGTCGTTTCGGCATAGCCGGGGTGCGCTTCAGGGTACCCCGCGCACGGCGCATCTTCGCCTGCCCGCAAAATACGCTGGCCTCGAAGGCCGGCTCCCTCAGTCCCGCTGCGGCGATGCGATCCAGCCGCCGCCGAGCACGTCGTCTCCGACGTAAAACACAGCCGCCTGGCCGGGTGTGATGGCTCGCTGCCGATCGTCGAAGCGGGCGTGCACCCGTCCCGGTCCTGCCGGCTCCAGTGTCGCCCACGCGGGCTCGTGCCGATGCCGGATCTTGACCTGCACCCGCATCGGCCCGCGGAGCTCCTCGATCGAGATCCAGTTGACCTCCCGGGCCCAAAGATCGGTCGACATCAGCTGCTCCTCCGCGCCCACGGTCACCTGCCGGGAGGCCGGATCGATCGCAATCACGTACAACGGGCTGGGAGCCGCGACCCCGATGCCCTTGCGCTGCCCGACGGTGAAGCCCTGGACGCCGGCGTGCTGCCCCAGCACCTGCCCCTCTGTGCTGACGAGCGCGCCCGCGCTCTCCGGCATCGTCTCGCCGCGCTCCCGGAGGTAGGCGTGCAGGAACTTCGTGTAGTCGCCGCCCGGGATGAAGCAGATCTCCTGGGAGTCCGGCTTCCCCGCCACGCGCAGTCCGGCCTCGGCCGCCATGGCCCGCACCTCGGGCTTCCGCATCTCGCCCAGGGGAAACAGTGTGTGCGCCAGCTGGTCCTGCGTCAGTCCAAACAGGAAGTACGTCTGATCCTTCGACCGGTCGGCGGGTCGTGACAGAATCCACCGGCCGCTCCCGGCGTCGAAGCGATTCCGGGCATAGTGCCCGGTTGCAATCCGCTCCGCACCGATCTGCCGCGCCGTCACCAGCAGCTGGTCGAACTTGAGATGGTTGTTGCACAGCGTGCACGGGACCGGCGTTCGCCCGGCCAGGTACTCGCTCACAAACGGCTGGACCACATCGCTCTCGAACCGCTGTTGCTGGTTGACCAGGTAGTACGGCATATCGAGCTGTTCGGCCACGCGGCGCGCATCGTAGACGTCGTCGATCGAACAACACCGCCCCTGCACCGGCACGGGGGTTCCGTCGTGCCCGGCCAGCCGCCGCTGATCCCACAGCTGCAGCGTCAGCCCCACCACCCGATACCCTGCAGATCGCAGCATCGCCGCCACGGCCGAAGAGTCGACGCCGCCTGACATCGCCACGGCGATTGTGCCGGTCGGGGGTGCGTCGGCGATCGGAGGCGCGGCCGTTGGGGATGCGATCGGCATGAAGCTATCATCTCACCGCAGGCTGAACGCCACGCCGCGTGGGACAAAACCCCGTGAAAACGGGATCGGCGGGCGAGGACTGGCTCGAGGAGTGAGGAGGGGAGAATGCCGGGCAACCTACTGCGCCCATACTAGCCCGTTACCGTTGCTTCCTTCCGGACCTGGCGGGGTTGGCGGGATTACGTCGCGTAGGACCCGGCACAGCCCAAGTCTACCATCGCCTGCCGGAGGCGGGCTATGCTCAAGAGAGCCATGCCCGAGCCGCAAACCTCTTCTCCGCAGACCCCCGGGCAGGCCGCTGTGGAGGCCGTGTATGCCAACCGGCGTCAGACGCTCTCCGATGGGTATGCCGCCTCCGTCCGCCAATCCACCGTCGCCCGTCTGCTGCTGCTGGCCGCCTCCGCCGCGCTGGTCGCTCTCCTCATCGCCGCTGCCGAAGGCAGGCTGCCGATGCGCTACGCCGGCATGCCGCTCGTCGTCCTGCTGGCTGCCATCGCCTGGTGGCTGAGGATCAAGGAGGCACAGGACCGTCTCGCCCGCCTGGTTGGCCTATATGACCGAGCTTTGGCGCGGGTGCGCGGAACCGCCGTCCAGACCGGCCTGACCGGGGAGGAGCTTCGCCCGACGCATCACCTGTTCGACCGCGACCTGGCCATTCTCGGTCCGGACTCCCTGTTTGGCGCGCTTGCCACCGTGCGCACCGGCCTGGGCCAGCGTGCGCTGGCGGAGTTGCTGCTTCACCCCAGCACCTCGGTCGCCGAGATCCGGGCACGCCAGGCTGCCGTCCGGGAGCTCGCCCCGGAGCTCGCCCTGCGCGAACGGATCGCTCTCCTGGGTGTCTCGACCGCACAGCAGCTGCCCGCCACGCAGTTCGACCGCTGGCTCGCTGACCCGCCCACAAAGTTTCCCCGCTACCTCCCGCCGGTCCTTACGGTGCTCTCCGCCACGCTCGTAGCCGGGCTCCTGGCCGGAGCCGCCCACTGGCTTCCCTGGTCCACGCTGCTGCCGAACCTTGGGCTTATCACCGTTCTGCAGGCCGGGCTCGCCTGGAGTGTTCGGCCGCGCGTGCTGCCGCTTCTGGAAGGGGGCAAACGGCTGCAGGCACAGATCCTGATGCTGCGCGACGGCCTGCAACTGCTGCAACGCTTGGACGTCCAGGCGCCGTACCTGCAGGCGCTCCAGGCCCGTATCCCGGCCCAAGCGCCGCGCGAGCTCCGCAGCCTCCATAGCCTGTTTTCGATCGCGGAGCAGCGATCCAAGGAGTACTTCTACGTCATCTCGCTTCTGGTCGCCGCCGGCACGCAGACTGCCATCGCCATCGAACGCTGGCGGCTGCGGCACGGGCCGGCGATGCGCGACTGGATCGCCGCCTGGAGCCACTTCGAGGCGATGGCCGCGCTCGCGACCTACGCGCACGAGCACCCGGACCACACCTTTCCGGAGCTCATCGATCCGGAGCTCATCGATCCGGAGCTGATTGACACACCGCACCGGCCCGCATTTGAGGTGACCGGCCTGGCGCACCCGCTGCTGCCAAATGCCGTTCCCAACGCGGTCACGCTCGATGCCGAAACACGCCTTCTGCTCATCTCCGGCTCTAACATGGCGGGCAAGTCGACGCTTCTGCGCACCCTCGGCGTCAACGCCGTGCTCGCGCAGGCGGGAGCTCCCGTGCGCGCCACCTCCGCGCGGCTCACGCCCATGCAGATCGGAGCCTCGGTCGCCCTGACCGACTCGCTCGCCGAGGGCCGGTCGCGGTTCCTGGCCGAGGTCGAGCGCATCCGCGACATCCTCGCGCTGACCAGGCCCGGGGAGCACGGCGAAGATAGCCGGGCGCCCGTCCTGTTCCTCATCGATGAGATCTTCAGCGGCACCAACTCACTCGATCGCCAGCGCGCCTCCGACGGCATCCTTCGCTCGCTGATCCGGCAAGGGGCGGTTGGGGCGCTTTCGACTCACGACCTTGCCCTGACCGCCATCGCGGAAGAGCCGGAGCTCCACGCCCGCAACGTCCACATGGCCAGCGGATCGCCCGAAGACCCACTCGCTTTCGACTACCTGCTGAAGCCTGGGGTCAACACCTCATCGAGCGCCGCGGCGATCCTGCGCATGCTGCAGGTGGACTGACACACAGCACGCCGCACCGGGAGCCGGTAGGCTATCTCGACATCTACGTTTCGTCATCTCGACCGGACCCTGAGCGTAGCCGAAGGGGAAGTGGAGAGATCCCTGTATTTCGCCCTGGCGACCGGAAGTTCTGCCCTTATGCGGCAAAATACAGGGGTCTCTCCGCTCTACGAGACGAGAGACCGTCTCGTTCCGGTCGAGATGACAACCTGTTTGGCTATATGTCGATACAGCCTAGGCCCCAACCGCCGCGGCCGGCCACGCGGGCAGATGCTCAAATCCGGCCGGGGCAAAGAAGTTTCCTTGCATGTAGTGGACTCCGAGGTCGCAGAGGGTCTCCTGCTGGGGCAGCTCTTCCACACCTTCAGCAATCACCTGGATTCCCAGGTCGAGACAGATCGCCACGATGCCCTTGACGATCATGCGGCTGGCACGCCGCTCCTGGATCTTGGCCACCAGTGCCAGATCGATCTTGAGGATATCGGGCTGGAACTCCGCCAGCAGACTCAGACCGGCAAATCCTGCTCCGAAGTCGTCGATGGCCATGCGCAGACCTTCGCGGCGGTACTCCCGAAGGAGCGAACGGAGGTGCTGGGGATCGCGCAGGCGTTCGAGCTCGGTGATCTCAAAGATGATGCGGGTCAACGGCAGACCGGCGGCCTTCGCGGCGCGCAGCGTTCTCTGCAGACAGGACTTCGCCTCGTAAACGGCGTTGGGGTAGAAGTTGACGCAAAGGTCTCGGCTGGTGCTCAACAGGCCGAGGGCCGTCGCCCGCTCGATCGCCGCCACCCGGCAGGCCTGGTCGATGGCATACCGATCATCGGGAGGGACCTGTCCCAGCACCTCGGCCGCGGGCTGGCCCTTTGGGCCACGCACCAGGGCCTCATACGCCACGGTGACCTGGGCTCGCACGTCGACGATGGGCTGAAATGCCATCGAGAACGCCGGCAGGGATCTGCCCGGGCCGCAGCGAATGCAACCCTCGTCGGACGCTCCTGCGGACGTGCCCGCACTCGCCAGGGCCTTCAGATCGGAAGCACTCATTGCTCACGCTCCACGTCGGACAGGAGCGGGTGCCTCCCGGATCTCCTGTCCAGTTAAGGGCCGCGTACACGCACAGATCTGCGGCAGACAAAGGCTATCCCCGCCTTTGAGCCTGACCTACGATAGCACTCCTGCCGCCGGGAGCAAGGGAAAAGCTTCGGGGGCCACCTGCCCGGCCGCGAGATCCCGGCCCCTCAGCTAAGCTGAAACCTCCCATGCCCCTGTCTGACGACGACCTCGCCCTCTCGCTGCCCGACATCGTTGCCGCCCGCGAGCGTATCCGCGGTTCGGTCTACCTTTCGCCCTGCGCGCGTTCGGAGATGCTGTCCGCGCTGACCGGCCGCGAGGTGCACCTGAAGCTTGAAAACCTGCAGATGACCGGCTCCTTCAAGGAACGCGGTGCGCTGAATCGCATCGCCCAGCTCACCCCGGCCGAAGCCGAGCGCGGCGTCGTCGCGGCGTCGGCCGGCAACCATGCCCAGGGCGTCGCCTACCACGCCACCCGGCGCGGCATCCGGGCACTGATCGTCATGCCAAGGCAGACGCCGCTGGTCAAGGTGACGGCCACCCGCAACTTCGGCGCGGAGGTCCGGCTCCACGGCGCCAACTACGACGAGGCCTGCGAGGAGGCGACGCGTCTCGCCCGGGAACAGGACCTCACCTTTATCCACGCCTTTGACGACCCGGCCGTGATGGCTGGCCAGGGAACCATCGGCCTGGAGCTGCTGGAGCAGATGCCCGGGCTGGACGCCGTTCTGGTGCCGATCGGCGGCGGCGGCCTGATCGCCGGCATTAGCTGCGCGCTCAAGCAGCTGCGGCCCGCGGTGAAGGTCATCGGCGTCCAGACCTCGCGTCTGCCGTCGATGGCGGAGGCCATCTCCGCGGGACACCCCGTCACCCTCGCTCCGGCGACGACCATCGCGGACGGCATCGCCGTTCGCCGCGCGGGCGAGATCACGCTGCCCGTCGTCTCCCGCTATGTCGATCGGATCGTCACGGTCGACGAGGACGAGGTCGCCTCCGCCATCCTGCTTCTGCTGGAACGCGAAAAAACGCTGGCCGAGGGTGCCGGCGCCGCCGCTCTGGCGGCCCTGCTGCAGGGGCGTGCCTCGGACCTCATCCCGCCCGGAGCGCAGACCGCGGTCCTGGTCTGTGGCGGCAACATCGATGTCACGCTGCTGTCGCGCATCATCGAGCGCGGCCTGGTGCAGGATGGCCGCCGCGTCCGCCTGCGGGTCCACCTGCTCGATCGCCCCGGCGCCCTCGCCGACCTCACCCGGCTGATCGCCGAACACGAGGCCAACATCGTTGATACGCTGCACAACCGGGCGTACTACGGCGTGAACCTGGGCGACACGGTGATCGACATCACCATGGAGACTCGCGGCCGCGAGCAGCTGCAGCAGTTGCTCACGGCGCTGGACGCAAGCGGATATCGCCACAGCCGGGTTCTTTAGACCCCGATTTGCCCTTCGTGCCACGGGCAGCGTACCTTAGCTCCGCCTTCCAGGAGCCCCTCACGCCATGCCCAAGACCGCCCTCTCCCGTCGCCGCCTGCTTGCCCTAGCTCCCGCCGCCGCAGCCGCCACCGCGCTTCCGCCCGGCGCCTTTGCCGCCACCGGCGACACCGCAACCTTCGGCCTTCCCGCTGCCTCCGATCGCCTGCCAGGATCGATCGATCGAGCGGGCTTTCAGCCCGCAGGGGTTCCCCAAGAGAACTGGCCTCACTCCCGTTTGCGAGAGCACAGCACTCGGGAAGCTGCGCTAGTCTAAGCAACCCTGCTTTCAATGTCCGCGCGCAAACACGAGAGCTTCTGGGCACTTATAAATTTCCGGGGCAGGTAAACTTGGCTAGCTAGCCGCAATCCCACCGCAAACTGCGGTTGTTAGAAGAAGATAGTTCGTATTCCCGCACTTTGATCAGGTATTCCCGCACTTTGATCAGATGGAGAAACCATGGAGAAGGAAGAAAGGGTGCCACCTACAACCAACACGGCCCTGTCTGGAATATCGAATCGTAGAGGTTTCCTTGAAGGACTAGGCTTTCTTGGCTTGGCTGCCCTCACCGGAACAGCCGGGGCAGAAGCCCATGAGAACCAGATCGATGCACCTTCTACACCCCGGCTTTCGTCAATAGGTAAAGTCGAAGTCCTCCGCGATGAGAAGTTTGATATACCCGGCGGCAAAGAGCACATTATGCAGTACACCGTCACAGACGATAAGGGCGTTACCGAAAGACGTTTCAGCAGTACTGCTAGAACCGAAGGTTCTGACCAGACTTACACTGTAATAACCAATCACCGAATCGAGCAGTTCGCGGCAGGGCAAAGTCTGAAAGGACCAGCAACTTCAACCAAGGCCTTCCAGATTAATGTCTATGGTGTAAAGGGCTATGAGATGGGAGATCGTCGGAATGACACAATCACCACAACCATCATTGGACCTGACGGCAGTGTTCATCGCCAAACCCAAGTGGTTCCTGTCAGGCTCGATATGTCAGAATTTACTGGTCTGAGCACAGCAGAGCTAATTACCAAGGTTGGGAACGCTCACTTTGCTAAGCAGGTGAACCCTCTACCTGACCAACGATCTCGTTCGTCCTAACCGCCAGCCGTCGTGTGCATCGTCCGCGGGTCGAGTCCGTCGGCGCTCACGTTGTTCTTCTCCGTGTGGCTGCCGAACTGCGGGTGCTGGAGCGAGCAGCACGCCTCCGACCGGCCGCAGATGCAACCGGAGTGCAGCACCGCATCCGGCTGCCGGTCGGCGAAGACCTGCTGCGCGGCCGCCAGGCCCATGCCAAGCGGGGCAAGCAGCTGCGGCAATGACCGGTGCGCGACCTGTTCCAACGCGGCGATCAGAGCGACGGTGTCCATGTAGTCGAAGTAGCCGAGGTGGGCGATGCGAAAGATCTGTCCCTTCATCTCGCCCTGACCGTTGGTGATGATGGCGCCGAAGCGGCTCTTGAGCTCCTTGACGATGAGGCCGGAGTCCACGCCCGCCGGTGGCAGAACGGCGGTGGCGGCCGAGGCCGGTGCGTCGGGCGCGAACAGATGGAAGCCCATCGCCGTCACGGCGGCGCGGGTGACAGCGGAGATTGTTTCGGCGTTTTCGACCAGCAGGCGCCGGCCCTCGGGGACCGATCCGGCGGGGTTTTCGGGCGTCCCGGCCTGCGCGGCGATCCAGTCGAGCGCGGCACCGAGCGCGGCGATCAGAGCGACCGCCGGCGTGTAGGCGCTCTCGCCGGACCTCGCGTTCTTCCGCTCCTTGCGCAGGTCGAAGTAGTAGCGCGGGTTGTAGGTGGCCTCCATGCGGTCCCAGGCGCGCTCGCTCACGGCCAGGTAGCTCAGCCCCGGCGGAATCATGACCGCCTTCTGCGAGCCGCCGATCATCACGTCGACGCCCCAGCCGTCCATGTCCAGGTGCGAGGTGCCGAGGCCGGTGATCGCGTCGACGGCCAGCAGAGCGTCGTGGCCGGATCGGCGCAGCACCTGCGCCACGCCGGGCGTGCAGTGGCGCACGCCGGTTGAGGTCTCGGTCGCCTGCATGAACACGACGCGGGTCTCGAGCTTGAGCGCCGACTTCACCTCGTCGAGCGAAAAGGTCTGGCCGTAGGGCGCCGAGACCACATCGACCTCGCACCCAAAGTTCTTCGCCAACGCCGTCCAGCGTTCGCCAAACTTGCCGGCCGAGAGCACCAGGACCCGGTCGCCAGGGCAGGTCAGGTTCGACATCGCGGCCTCCATCGCCCCGGTTCCCGAGGACGCCAGCAGCACCACATCGTTGGCCGTGCCGACAAACTCCTTGAGCTGCCCGAGCACGCGGGTAAACAGCGCGCGAAACTCCGGTGTGCGGTGGTGGATATCGGCGGCAGCCATGGCAAACTGCGCGGCCGGCAGCAGCGGCGTGGGGCCGGGGGTGTAAAGGCGCGTCTTGCGGATCATGCCGGTATTGTAGCGGGCGCGCCAGTCCTTGCGTGCTTCGAGCCGAGGATTGGAGGCGTGGTCACGACCCCCGGTAAACGCTTCCGCGCCGGCCGGCCGGCCTCACGAGAGGGCGGCCGCGCCGGAAGCCGAGGCAAGGCCTGGCACAGACTTTCGCGGACCGCGTTTGCGCGCGACCAGGATGCGAACCCGCTCGATCAGCTCCGCGGGGGAGCAGGCCGCCTTCGGCAGAAAGACATCGGCGGCGTAGCCGCGGTCGGCCGCCGTCGCCGTGCCGGACACCATCAGCGCGGGCAGCGTGGGGCGCAGCTGTTTGGCCCGGCGGACCAGCTCATTGCCATCCATGCCGGGCAGCAGGAGGTCGCAGAGCAGGAGGTCGAGCGCACCCGGCACGGACTGCGCGACCGTTTCGAGCGCTGCCTGCGGCGTGCTGGCCGGGATCACGCGGTAGCCGCGGGTTTCCAGCAGAAAGGTTCTGACGGACAGGACATTTTCGTTGCTATCGACACAGAGAATGATCTTTTTGGGACGCATGGATCTCGGATCTTCGTCTTTCTGCCACGGCGGCCGCGGTTTGTTGGCGGCGGCTGCCGGGCGGGTTCAGGCCGGGCTCCGGAGGCGCGCGGGTTGGCGGGCGCGGAGACACGGCGGTCGAGCAGCCCCTCGCGGTCGCGGCAACTCGGAGGCGTGACGGGGCCGATGCCCCGCCGGACGGGCAGAAAGGAAGCGCAAAGCTCTCCTGTCTGCCCGGAAAGGGGGCAGTGCCACCGAACGCCGGCGAACCGGCAGCGGGGGTCCTGAGGTCGGTTCCGGGCGGTGTTCGCGGACACACGTCTCCCACGTCGCGCTGTGCGGAACCCGTTGGCTGGTGGGAAGGGGACGAGCGAACTCGTTCCTTCCGTGAGCCGACGTGGGGCACCGGACAGGCGATAGGGACGGCGCGGCCGCGAACACGGCCGGGGAGTCCTTTCTCAGATCAGATTGTCGGTAATACCAGGCGAAAGACTCTGTTGGCCGGCGAGCATTGCGCTCCCCAGCAACTGCGTCAGACTACGAAGAGACAGGCGGCTTGGCAACGGGCGAAGATGCGACGAAAGGCTGCCCTTCGGGGTCTTCTAATCCACTTCTCATCTTGAAACCCGCGCCAGACGGGGTCTTCGCGGTGGTTCGGCTGTGCATAACTGCCGTGTCAGGGCAGGAAAAACAGTCCGCTTGCCACAGGGATGGTGCGACCCCCGACGAACACCCCGGTCACGCGGCCGTCCGCGAGCGTCGCGCGGACCTCGATGCGGCTGGGCCGGCCGATCTCCAGGCCCTGCTCGAGCACGGTCTGCTCTCCGCTTTGGGCCAGACCATGCCGCACCAGCCAGGCGGCGGCACAGCCAGCGGCCGACCCTGTCGCCGGGTCCTCGCCGTTGTAGAACTGCATGCGGGCGTGCCAGCGGGCGGCGGACTCCGGAGGGGTGCGCGTGAGGGTGTAGAAGAAGTGCGCCCGCGCTTCCCCCAAATACGCGCGCGAGGGCCCGGACGGGATGCTGAGGCGGCCGGAGACTGCCATGGAGCGCAGCGGCACAATCACAAAGGGCACGCCGGTCGAGACCGTCTCCACCGGATAGGCGGGGTCGAGGTCCTCCGGGCTGAGGCCGCAGGCACGCGCCACGGCGACGGGGTCGTGCACCTCGCCAAAGATCGGGTCGGGCTGCTCCATGGTGGCAAAGGTGCCCAGCTCACCGGCCTGCGGAGCGCGGAAGCGCACCGGGATCGTGCCCACCGTGAGCTCCAGGCGGAGCTCGTCGCGCCCGCGCAGGGATGGGTGGTTGCTGTGAAGCCACGAGGCCGTGCCGAGCGTTGGGTGGCCGGCAAAGGGCAGCTCCTCCTCCGTAGTGAAGATGCGCACGCGCACCCCGCGCTCGGCCTCGACCGCCTCATCCCGTGGCAGGATGAAGGTGGTCTCCGACAGGTTCATCTCCCGGGCGATGGCCTGCATCCGGGCATCCGGCAGACCGCGGCCATCGGCAAAGATCGCCAGCTGATTGCCTTCAAGCGGCCGCTCGGCGAAGACATCGGCGAGCGCATAGGAGAGCGTGTGCGGGTTTGACATACCGGTCCTCCGGGGATAATGTCAGGTTGGACGCTGCCGATGACCGTCGCAAACTCCATCTCGCGCTTCACCGCCTGCCGCTGCTGTCGCCGCGGCGCGGACTGGGTGGACGCAGGGGTGTGAGCTGCAACGAAGCGAGATGCGGCACACGACTCTGAACCCACCGGAAGCGCTGGTGGGTTTTTTCATTGCCCGCCGCCCACCGATATGCACCACAGACACGGGGCTCCGCCCCCGGAAGTGAGAGGCTAGACCGACTATGTCGCTTCGCATCAACGATATCGCTCCTGACTTCACCGCCGAGACCACCCAGGGCACCATCCACTTCCACGACTGGATCGGCGACGGCTGGGCCGTGCTGTTTTCGCACCCCAAGGACTTCACCCCGGTCTGCACCACGGAGCTCGGGGCCATGGCAAACCTCGAGAGCGAGTTTGCCCGGCGCGGCGCCAAGGTGATCGGCCTGAGCGTGGACCCGGTCGAGAGCCACTCAAAGTGGGCGCAGGATATCGAGGACGTCGGCGGATCCAAGGTGACGTATCCGATGATCGGCGACCCCGAGCTGAAGGTGGCGAAGCTCTACGACATGCTGCCGGCCGATGCGGGCGACAGCTCGGAGGGCCGGACGCCGGCGCTGAACGCGCCCGTCCGCACCGTGTTTGTGATCGGGCCGGACAAGCGGATCAAGCTGCAGCTGGCCTACCCCATGACCACCGGCCGCAACTTCCACGAGATCCTGCGCGTGCTCGACTCCATGCAGCTGACTGCAAAGCACAAGGTGGCAACGCCGGCGAACTGGCAGCAGGGCGATGACGTGATCCTGACCGGGGCGGTCTCAAACGAGGAGGCCGACAGGCTGTTCCCTGGCTACAAGACCGTCAAGCCCTACCTGCGCACGGCGGCGCAGCCAAAGTAAGCTCCGCTTTGCTCTCCCGTTCGCTCACTCGCGCGGGAGAGCACGGGCACCGGTGGCGAAGTGGCTAACGCGCTGGTCTGCAAAACCAGTATTCGTGGGTTCGATCCCCACCCGGTGCTCCAACAAACTCAGTCCCGCATCTCCCGGGCCACCCCAAGCAGATGTTCCATGCTGGCTGGGGGATCGCCGCTCTCGAGCATCGTCCGAAAGACGCTGTACGAATCCGTCTTCGAGCCGGCTTTGCGCAGTGTTCGATCGTCGCTCACCCAGGCGTAGAGGATGATCTTTCCCACGCTGGAGAAGCGGTAGAAGAGCCGGTAGCGCTGGTGAGATTTGGCACGGAACCAGTGCCGGTTGTCTTTGCCGAGGGTGTTGCCCTGCCGAAACTGCCGCGCACCGGGATCGCGAGGGATCGCCTCCCGGATCTGGCGGTTGATGGTGGCGAGCAGCCTGGTAGCGGCCGCATCCCGGTATCCCGAGGGGTCGCGCTCCGCAAGTCTTTCCACCTGTTCGGTCAGCCTGCGAAGCTGTCCGTCGAAGAGCGGATGAACAAACAGCCGCCAGCCGTTGACCAACATCTCAGAGGCTGACCTCGCCGCCGATCTCCTCATCGGTCGAGGGATCAACGCCCTCCGTCAGGCGATCGATACGGCTGGCGAGCTCCTGATCCAGAGACGCAATGCCGTGTGGGGCGTTAGCGATGTCTTGCGCCAGAAAGGCAAGAAACGAGCTCATCACAGGGTCGATCTGCTCCGTCTGCCTGGGCTCGGTGGCCAGAACCAGCAGACGGCCCGGCGCGAGAACATGCGCCTCGACCTCGCCCTGAAACTCGGGATGACTGCGAAACAGGGCTCCTTCAAAACGAAACCCGGAGGAGTTACCGGTCCTGGCCTGCTTGCCGCGATACGCTGTGCCGTGCGGCGAACGCGGCTTCATCTTTGCGGAGGGCATAGATTTCACCTCGTCCTTCAGGTTAGCACATATGTGCTTACCTAAAGGACAGGGCTGCCAGGAGGCGAAGACGGATCTCGCAGCTCCTGCGAACCAGGGGCGTTGCTACTTCCCGTCGGTCGTGAAGGTGAAGATCGTCTCCGTGTGGAGCGTCTGGCCCGGCTTGAGCTCGGTCGAGGGGAACTGCGGGTGGTTGGGAGAGTCAGGGAAGTGCTGCGTCTCCAGGCAAAGCGCCGAGTACTTCTCGTAGGCGTGGCCGCCGGGGCCAGTGATGGTGCCATCCAGGAAGTTGCCGGTGTAGAACTGGACGCCGGGCTGCGTGGTTGAGACGGTCAGAATGCGGCCGGACTTCGGATCGTGCACCACGGCGGCCTTTTTCATCTGGCCGTTCGGGCCGTTCAGCACCCAGTTCAGGTCGTAGCCGCCGTTGGCCTGCGTGATCTGGACGTTGTTGTCGTGGATGCGCGTGCCGATCTCGGTGGGCTTGCGGAAGTCAAAGGGCGTTCCGGCGACCGGTTCGATGCCGGTCGGGATCAGGCCGGAGTCGGTCGGCGTGTATTTATCGGCGTTGATCTCCATCGTCTCATCCAGAATGGATCCGCTGCCCTCGCCGTTCAGGTTGAAGTAGCTGTGATTGGTCAGGTTGGTGACCGTCGGCTTGGTGGTCGTGGCGCTGTAGTCCAGGTGCAGCGCGTCGCCGTGCAGCGTGTACTTGACGTGAGCCGTCAGAGTGCCGGGAAAGCCCTGGTCGCCATCGGGGCTGACCAGCGTCATCTCAACGCCGTCCGGAATCTCCTTGGCCTGCCAGACCTTCTGGTCGAAGCCGACCTTTCCCCCGTGGAGCATGTTGCCGTGGTCGTTGACCGTGATCTGGTAGGGCTTGCCTTCGAGCGTGAAGTGACCCTTGTTGATGCGGTTGCCGTACCGCCCGACGACCGCTCCGAAGTAGGTCTTGCCGTCGTCGACGTAGCCCTGCAGATCCTTGTGGCCGAGCACGATGTCGGCCATTTTGCCGTTGCGGTCCGGCGTCTCGATCGAGACGATGCGAGCGCCGTAGGTCATGATGCGCGCCTCCACCTTCGGGCTCTTCAGGGTATAGATCTCCACCGCTTTCCCGTCGGGCGCTGTGCCGAAGCTGGCCTTGCTGACCGATCCAAATGCCGCCGCCGCCGAAACTCCCGTGGTCATCATGCAGAGAAGCATACCGCTTACAACCTGTTTCATTATGTTCGTCCTTGGTGGGGTGTGGGCGCGCGCGGCAGGTGACCGGCCGCGCAGCCTCCTTCCGCATCGCCCACTATACGGCATCGGAGACACCGTCGGGAACAACGGCTGGCGGGTGAACGCACTCCAAGTGGGGATGGAGGGATCTCTCCGATGAGACCTGCACGACACACCCTTGCCTTTGCGGTTGCCGGCCTGCTGTGCGCTTTGGGGGCGGCGGCTCCGGCGGCGCGCGCCGCGAGCAAAGCACCGGATCGATGGGTCGGCACCTGGGGCGCCGCTCCCTCGGCCGAACCCGGCAGCCGGTTGAATCTGGGTGTCTCCGACACCACCTACCGGGAGATCGTGCACGTCTCGCGCGGCGGGGACATGGTGCGCATCACGCTCTCAAACGCGTTCGGCAAGGAGCCGCTGCAGATCGGCGAGGTGCACCTGGCGCTTCGCGACAAGGCGGACGCCATTAAGCTCTCGTCCGCGCACGCGCTTACCTTTGGCGGACAAACCTCCGTCACCATTCCTCCGGGCGGAGCCGCGGTAAGTGACAGCGTGGCGTTGAAGCTGCCGGCCTTTTCCGACCTGGCCATCAGCTTCTTTCTTCCTGCTCAGACCGTGACCGAGGGTACCGTGCACGACCTGGCGCTCGAGACGAGCTACACCGTGGCCGGCAACCAGGTCAGCAGTGCTTCGCTGAACGCGCCGAAGAAGCTTGGACGATGGCCGTTCCTGACCGATGTGGACGTGCTGGGAGACGGTGCCAGCGCCGCCGTGATTCCCTTCGGCGACAGCATCACGGACGGATACCGCAGCACCTCCGACAATAACTCGCGATGGCCGGATGATCTGGCCCGCCGTCTGGCCGGCAGTCGCAAGACCAGGCAGGACGGCGTGATGAACGAGGGCATCTCCGGCAACCGCGTGCTGCACGACGGCGCCGGGCCGAGCGCGCTGGCCCGCTTCGACCGCGATGTGCTTTCGCAGGCCGGCGCCCGGTACGTGATCCTGCTCGAGGGCATCAACGACATCGGCGCCGCGACCCAGAACCAGCATCCACATGATGTGATCACAGCCACCGACCTCATCCAGGGGCTGAGCATCCTGGCGGCACGGGCGCACACCCGCGGCCTGAAGGTGATCGGAGCGACGCTGACGCCCTACGTCGGCGCCGGGTATGAGAGCGCCGCCGGCGAGGCCATGCGGCAGCAGGTAAACCAGTGGATCCGCACCTCCAATCAGATCGACGGTGTCGTCGACTTCGACAAGGCCACCCGCGATCCGCAGCACCCGGAGCGATTCAACCCGAAGTACGACTCCGGCGACCATCTCCATCCGAGCGATGCGGGCTATAAAGCTATGGCAGACGCGTTCGATCTGAAGCTGTTTCAGGAGAAGTAGAGGGCGACCCGGGTGCGGGTGCCCCACGCATGCGCGTGTTTCGCGCATGCGTGGGGTGGACGGACGGGCGAAATACAGGGGTCTCTCCACTGCGCTTCGCTTCGGTCGAGATGACGTTGGGTGGGGGCGAGCGCGCCGATCGAGAAGGACGGGTGGATAGCTCGATCAGGGCCCATGCGGAATCACAGGGTGCCCCATGCAAGCGCGTGCTTCGCGCATGCGTGGGGTGGGCGGGATGGGCGAAACACAGGGGTCGCTCCACTGCGCTTCACTCCGGTCGAGATGACAGCCGTGAACGGCCGGCTACTTCAGCTCGTAGCCCGCGAAGAAGTACCCGATCTCGAAGCTGGCCGTGTCCTCGGCGTCCGATCCGTGGATGGCGTTCTCGCCGATGGAGGCGGCAAACTTCTTGCGAATGGTGCCCTCCTCGGCCTGGGCCGGGTTGGTCGCGCCCATCAGCTTGCGGAGATCGGCGATCGCGTTTTCCTTCTCAAGCACCATGGGGAAGATGGGACCTGAGGACATGAACTCGGTCAGCTCGCCAAAGAAGGGACGGGCGGCGTGGACGTGGTAGAAGCCCTCGGCCTGCGCCCTGGAGATGGACAGCTTTTTGATGGCGACGATCTTGAATCCGGCCTTTTCGATCTCGGCGAGGATGGCGCCCGTATCGCCCTTGCGGACGGCGTCGGGCTTGATGATGCTGAAGGTGCGCTGCGGCAACGGAGACTCTCCTCAAAGTTGAGCTTAGGTTCCAGTGTAAAGCACGGGTTTGGTGAAGGTTAGAACGGGCACGGAGCTGCGGCTACCGCCCCTTCACCAGACCGCGTCCAACGGAGCACGATGCCAAGAGCGACGCCAGCGTGGGCGGCGTGGGTCTGGTTTGCCGGCTGCGCCGCCTGGGTGGTCGACGCCGCAGTCAGTCTGCGCCTCCGCGCGTGGGCCCACGCCGAGCTGGCCCTGATCGTCGCCATGCTGTTTCTGGCGGCCGGGTTCTTCTATAGGCAGCAGGGACGTCGGCGATAGGTGGCTCAAGGTGCGGCCTCGAAAGGCCATTCCAAACCTGAAAGTTCCGAGCCGCACTAGCTAATCGGAGCCTCCCCAGAGCGGTTTGTTTGCAGGTATAGTCCTTAGTTTTTGTGTCGGGCCTTCCGCCCTAAGGGGCGTTATGGATTGCTACCTGGGCTAGCGCCTCAGGCTATGATCTGTCGGGCTTTTAGCCCGAAGAGCCGAGATCTACACCTCCACGCAAACAGGTCGAGGGAAGCTCTGATTCAATGATTGCGGCTGGGCAAGAAACGCAGATTCCCCGCGGGAATAACAACAAAGAGCAGGACTCTTGTACAAAAAAGAGCATGACTCTTCCGCACGTGGACTTGGTCAGAGCTTCCCTAGAAGGTGATCTCGCCCCCGGAGTGCCTTGGTGCGGGCTTTGAGGTCTTTTTTCTCGACCCGTTCGGCGGCCCGTTCAGCGACCTGTCCGGCGGTAGAGGGGTCTGAGGTGGTGGTGGAGGCACGGCCGCTGCATCGATCTTTCCGATGGAGATGTCGCCCTGCGCGGTGGTGAGGTGGACCGCCGCGCCGCCCGTGCCGACGGTTCCCGAGGAGCTCCGCTGGCTGTCCCCGCCCTGAACCGGCAGGTCGAAGTCGTTCTGCAGGTCGCCATCCGTGGTGTTGGCCTGCAGCTCAAAGCTGGCATTGGCGGGCAGCTTCAGGTCGACCGAACCGTGCCGGTTGTCGATCTGCACCTCGCTCAGGGGTGGAGCCATGCTGACGTCGACCGAGCCGTTGCGGTTGGTGATGGAAAGACTGCCCGAAACGCGTTCGAGGTTGATGTTGCGATTGCGCGTATTCAGACGGACAGGACCGACCAGATCCTCGGCCGACAGATCGGCGTCCGAAGCGATGGTGACCTCGCCGGGAACGCCGGCCAGCTGCAGATCGGTCCGGCTGGTGTGGAAGTCGACCGGGCCGTCGATCCGTTCCAGGTGCGTCCTGCCGAAGAAGTCGCCGGCCATCGAGAGCGGACCCTTCAGATGGGAGATGGTGATGTCGTGGGCACGTCCTTCGACCGACAGCGGGCCCGTGATGCCATGTCCCGTGAAGGAGGAGTCGCTGTGGTTGATGTGCACGGCCAGCGGACCGGTGATGGTGCCGGCCTCGACGTCGCCGTGGTTGGCAAAGACTGTGACGGGTGCCGCGAGGGAGTCAATGTGGACCTCGCCATGGTCGGCGGTAGCCGTGACCGCGACGCTGCCCGGCAAGGTGACCGTCAGGTCGACGCGCGTTCCTTCAAGCGGCGGCAGGGTAAGGCTCAGGCCGTCGCCTGCCTGGTGGAACCGGGGTGCGAGCTGCTGCGCCTTGCTGCTGGCTTCGCTGTCCGAACGGCTGTAGATCTCCTTGTGCATCAGCAGGTGAAGCTGCCCGTCGTCGCTGGTTCCGGAGAGGGTGACGTCGCCCCGCGGGTTGTTGATGGACAGGGATGCGCCTGGGGCGATTGGCTGCACCAGGGATTGATCGCTCTCATGCTTGTCGCCGAACAGCTCGTTCAGGTTTTCGGGCGAAAGATTGAGGTTGTGGACGAAAAAGGTGTAGCCGCGGCCAGCTGTGGGGGAGAACGCGATGCCGGCCAGGGCGAGAAGGATCACAAGCAGAACGACGCCGCCGCTGTGGATGCGCCGGGCCGGTGCGCCGGTGCTGAAGAACCGGTCGAGGGCCCATTCCAGCAGAAGAACACAGCCGACGACGACCAGCACGATCGGCCACCAGTGCCCATACCACCGCCAGAGAGCACGGCCGGAGATGGTTCCGGTCTGATCCAGCAGAAAGGCCAGACCCAGCGCGATGACGATGAGAGGACCGGCGACCGAGGAGCGTCCGCGAAGCTGCCGGCGGTAGGCTGCGCGCTGGGCTCGCAGCAGGTTGGCCTGCGCTCGTGCCATCTCCCGCTGCATGCGGCCTTGGGAGCGCCAGTCCCCGGGGGGAGGTGGAGGGTAGGGTGGCGGATAGCCGGCCATCGCTCAGCTCCTTCCCGCGCCCGAGCCGGTGTCTGCCGCATCGCCTCTGGCGGAACGAACGAACGCTGGATCGCCCGGCTGCGGTGGGTACCCCTCGGCAGGGTAGGGGTAGCTGACGGGGTAGGCAGGGGGGTGGTACAGGGTGCGCCGAAGCAGCGCCAAAGCTCCCGCCGTAACGATAAAGAGCGGCCAGCTGCGGGCCCAGCTGAGGACGTGCGTCAGATCGAGAAAGAACAGGATGCCGACCAGAATGGGCCAGATGGAGCCGCGCAGCGCGCAGTACACCCGGCTGCTGTATCCGGGGGAGCCATCTTCGCTGACGGTGGGGCCGGTCGCTGTCATGCGACGGACAAAGAACCAGACTCCAAAGCCGATCAGAAGCACCGGCAGCAGCCATTGGACGGGGACTCCGCGAAAGTGCCCCGTGTTGGCGATCAGGAGGAAGGCACCCAGGCCGATCAGCACAAACGCTCCAATGGGAAGGCGGTGTTCCGGCTCCGGCGGCGGCACATAGGGTGGGATGGTGCCGTACCCCGCGAAGCTCTGCGCTGGCGGGGGCGTCTGGACGGGAGTTCCCCAGCCCCCCTGTCCCGAGGCGGCGGCGTAGGGGTTTGTGGGCGAGGAGGCGCTTGGGGCCGTCGCAAACGGGCCCGCGGAGGCGGCACCAGCGGACCCAGGCACAGACGAGGGCCACGACCGGCCAAATCCCAGCCGCTCGGCCAGGTCGTTCAGGCCGAAGGGGTTGGGAAGCGGGGTGCCGTCGCGCCGGGCCCGCGCGGTCTGGTAGGCCTCAAAGACCATATAGAAGATCCATCCCGCAACAAACATGCCAAAGATGCCGTTGCTGTCCGTCAGGCTGACGAGGATCGCAAAGACGATCAGGTGCACCACACCCTTGGCGTACTGGCCGTTGTAGAAGGCACCGACCCCAGGGATGAAGCCGAGCAGAGCGGCCAGACCCGGATTGGGGTCGCCGGGAGCTGTCGGCGGCGGCGTGGTCCCGCTCATGGAGTAGTTCACCCCGGAGCTGGTGCCGCTGTAGGTGGAGGAGCCCGCTCCGGCTCCCGCTGGGGGGGCTCCGGCCAGGCGCGCCGCCAGGCAGGGCTCGCAGAAGACAGCCTGGCCGACGACCCGGCTGCACTCGGTGCAGACCGGTTTGCCGCAGTTCTGGCAAAAGGCCGCTCGTTCACGATCGGGGTGATTGGCGCAGTTCATAGCGTCCTCCAAAGCGGGGTCCTGGCGGCTCGTCCGTGACGATGGCGCCGATGGCCGCCGCCGTTCCACTCCCATGCAGCTGGCACGACCTCCTCGGCTGAGGAGGTGCTGCGGCTCGATCCGGCGTGGGGAACCGCTGCCGGCTTGTTCTTGGGCTGCCCCTCCGGAGCCTTGCCGGTAGGCTTGCCTGGCTGCTCCGTGCCGGGGCCGGACGGCGCCGGCGTTGCCCCATCGCCGCCACTTCCCGGCTGGTCTGGCTCCGGAGTTGTGCCTGCGCCTGCGCCTCCATCGGAGGACCGCTGGAGGTCGTGCACACGGGATTCGAGCTCATACACCACGCGCAGGTTGTCGTAGTAGCGCGCCACGTGCGCATTGGCCATGTAGAACGATCTCCGGAGGCTGGATGGGCTGAGATCGCTGGCGCGGAGATCGCTCATGTGGATGCCGGTCAGGTTGAGCGTCAGGGCGATCGAGAAGAAGGCCATTGCCGCCGTCATGATCAGGCGTGGCTGCAGCAGGAGGTGCGGGATGGGCTGCAGCCTGCGAGCGATTCGGCTGCGAAACGGGAGAACGGTGCCGGGCAGCATGGGTGAAACCCCTGCGGAAGAGCCGACGGCGGCAGCCGGGAAGGAGAGCAGAGAGGAGCTCTCCGCGTGGACGCGGCGCGTGGCCCGAGCCGCCTCCTGATCCGCCGCGGTTCGGACGCTGGTCTCCGCCAGAATGCGATCGACGAGCGAGGCGGGCGGCTCCGGTGGCGCGATTCGCAGCACCTCCAGCCACGCGGCACCCTCCCGCGCGCCCGCCAGCGAGACTCCGCACTCGGCGCATCGCAGCAGATGCTCCTCCAGAGCCGCCTGGTCTTCGGGCAAGAGCAGGCCATCCACAGCGTCGGCCAGCATCGCTTCGAATCGTGCGCACTCCCGTCCGTTGCCGGCCACCTGCGGCCGGTCACTGCCGAACTGGCTCCAATCCCGCATCTCTGCCATCTAGATCGCCCTCCTTTCGGTCGCGTGCAGCAGCCGTGCCAGCTCGGCCCGGCCCCGGCTGATGCGGCTCTTCACCGTGCCCTCCGGAATCCTTAGAACCTCCGCGATCTCCCGGTAGTCCATGTCGTGGAGGTCGCGCAGCACGACAGCCTCTCGCAGCTCGGGGGAGACCTGCTTGAGCGCGGCCTGGATGCGGCTGCGAAGTTCGATGCCAGCCACGTGCTCGGTCTGGGCGGGGCGGCTGTCGCGCAGCTGGTCGGCCATGGTTGGACCGTCTTCGTCACCACCCAGAGGACTCTCGAGCGAGTCCGTCACCCGTTCCATGCGGGTGCGGCGGAAGTAGTCGACGAGCAGGTTGCGGGTCAGGGTGGTCAGCCAGGTGTTGAAGCTTCCTTTTTCGGGGTCAAAGCTCGCCAGGCTGCGGTAGAGCTTGAGAAATACCTCCTGGGTCAGGTCCTCGGCGTCGGTCGCGGATCCGGTGAAGCGGTAGCAGATGGAGTAGACCCGGCGATGCTGCGACAGCACGAGCTGCCTCCAGGCGTCCGCATCCCCTGCCCGACACAGCCGCAACAGGCGCGCTGCCTGCTCCTGTTCGGCCAGATGTTCTCCGGTGCGCTCCACGGTTTCCTTGTGCGCCGTCTGCGGTCGCGGTGGTGGCGGCAGTCTATCGCGGGCGGTGGCGCTCGCAGCCCCGGGCCGCTCGCCTCCTCCGGCCGGGCGCCTGCCGGCACTCTCGGAACGAGGCACGGTACGCCTGGCCGACCCCCGGCCCGGCGGTCGCGTCGACGGCAGGGGCCCGGGATAAAGGAGCGACGGCGAGATCGGAATGGCCAGAAGACCCATACCGGAGCAGTACGCATCCGCGGCGGCGTTGGTTCAATGGAACGAAACCGCGATGGCCCGGCAAGCTGCCCTGCCCGGCAGCCTACATCAGTGGAGCCGGGATGACACCGCAGGCGATCCGGTTGCCGGAGTTGCCGCTAGGGTCGGTTACCTCGTCGTCCGCCTTGGCGTGAACAATCACCGAGGTTCCGCCATTGGCGAAGATGGAGTTACCGGCGGTCGGGTTCATGGTCAGGCCTTTGAGCTTGTACGTTGCCTGCCCCATGTGATCTTCGCCGATCTCGATGCTGTTCGGCGTGTCCCCGGCGTGAGGGCCCGCCGGATTCTTAAAGCCGTGCTGCTTGGTAGTCGGGTTGAAGTGACCGCCGGCGGTCTTGAAGTCGGGCGGTGTGCACACCGGCCTCTCATGGATGTGGACTCCGTGCTCGCCGGGAGGCAGGTTTTTGAGCTTCAGCTTGAGCTCGACACTGCCACCCTTGATCGCCTTGAATGTTGCGGTGCCGGCGTCCTGCCCCTGGCTGGTGCGCAACGGCACGACCACCGTCTCCTTGGACTTGGCAAGCGCGGGAGCGGCGATCAGCAGCGGAAGCAGGGCGAGCGAACAAAGGCGCATGTGAGAGATCTCCTGGGGCGCGGGGTGCTGGGGGCAAGCATATCGCATCCCCGGTGGGCGGAAAGCAGCAAACGCGATCCGCGGCTTCGCCTTTCCCGGAGATCGGCCCGGGAGCTCTGGCGAGGTGCTCGCGAGGGGAGGTGCAGCGTCAGCTGAAGGAGGTGCCAAAGTGGCTCCGAGGGCAATGGGGACGGAGCGGATTGGATCAGAACGGCTCTAAACTTCATAACAGCATCAGGAGCGGTTTACCTGGTGCTGTGATCCCCGCAAATGGGGTGGAGGGAACCCACATCTCAGAATCGAGATGTGGGGCACCCGCACTCTTGGACGCCGCAGGGGAACCCACATCTCAGAGTCGAGATGTGGGGCACCCGCACTCTTGGACGCCGCAGGGAACCCACATCTCAGAATCGAGATGTGGGGCACCCGCATCGTCAGACGCGCATCTTCGGGTTTTGCGAGATGTGGGCTACCTGCATTGGTGGGCGGGTGATCTGTCCTTTCCCTGATGCCGCGATGACAGGGTGCCCCACGTCCCGCTTTTGAGACGTGGGTTGAGGATCTTCGCGCGCGCTTCGGACCTGAGTGCGGTCTCAGAACAGAGGAACTACACCCTCAGGAATCTTCCCAGGGAAGCTCTGATTGTCTGCCTGGGAGAAAGTCCTGCTCTTTGTTGTCATTCCCCCGACAACGAGCAGCGCTCTTGCGGCAAGCGGGTTTGGAGCAGAGGCTACCTAGGTGCGGGGTTCGACCCGGACGGCGGTGCCGTAGGCCAGCACCTCGGTCACGCCCTGGATGAGCTCGTTGGCGTCGTACCGCGCGCCAATCACGGCGTTGGCGCCGTGGGCGGCGGCGTGCTCCAGCATGCGCTCGAACGCGTCCTGCCGGGTGCGCTCGCACAGCTCCGTGAACAGGGTAATGTCTCCACCGACCAGCGTCTGCAGGCTGGCCCCGATGGTTCCAAAGACCGACCGCGACCGGACGACGATACCCCGGACCACACCCAGGTTCTGGAGAATGGTGTACCCGGGCAGCTCAAAGGCGGTGGTGACGCGGTCCGGGGAGACGGTCGCCAGCGGTGGCGGGGGAGGCGCATTCTGCATGGGTCTGGACTCCGTGGGAGAACTCTGGTGCAAGCCAGGCTGCGATGGAGGCCTGGCTGCCGTGACGGGCGCGCCACACATCGTGAAACGCGACAGCGGCTGAAATCGGGACAGCGATCCAGCGTGCGGCAGGGGCAGACTCGGTCCGGTCTTCGCCCTGGGGCAAGCTGGGGATGATGTTACTCCGAAAGCCGCGACACCAGCCTGCGGACCGCCCCTGAGTCGATCGCCTCTCGCCCCCGCTCGATGCCTGCTCCGAGGTCGGCAGCGAGCTCTGCGGTGACAAGAACGGCCGCCGCGTTCAGGAGCACTACTTCGCGCGGAGGTCCAGGTTCGCCGTGAAAAATTCCTCGGAGAATGGCCGCGCTGGCCGTCGCATCCCCGCCGCGCAGCGTGGAGAGCGGCGCCCGCGCAAACCCAAACTGCTCCGGGGAGATGGCGCGAGGGTGGGCCGAGCCCTCGCGCACCTCCACCAGCTGGCTTGGTCCGGAGAGCGAGAGCTCATCGATGCCCGGCCCGGGGGCGGCTCCGGCTCCGTCGCCGGCCCCGTGCACCACCATGGCGCGACGGACCCCCAGAAGCACCATGGCCTCGGCGACCCGCGGCAGCAGCCTGGCCGCGTAGACGCCCATCACCTGCCGGGCCGCTCCCGCGGGATTTGTGAGCGGACCCACGGCGTTAAAGATGGTGCGCACCCCAAGCGACCGGCGCACGGGCATAACAGCCCGCATAGCAGGGTGCAGCGACGGCGCATGGAAGAAGGCGAACCGGTGCCGGCGCAGCGACTCCGCCGCCGCCGCGGGCGTGAGATCGATGCGCACGCCAAGCGCCTCCAGCACATCGGCGGAGCCGGAGCTCGAGGTCACGGCGCGATTGCCGTGCTTGGCCACGGTGGCCCCCGCCGCCGCCGCCACCAGCGCCGCCGCGGTCGAGATGTTGAAGGTGCCACTTGCATCGCCGCCGGTGCCGCACGTGTCCACCAGAGCTTCGCGCTCGGCGGGGGACAGGGGAACGGGTTCCGAGGCCGCGCGCATCGCCTCCGCAAATCCGGCGATCTCGCACGCCGTCTCGCCGCGGGCTGCCATCGCGCCAAGCAGGGCGGCGATCTCCACCTCGGCCGCCTCCCCGGCCAGAGTGCGCGCAAGCACCAGGCGCGCCTGCTCCTGCGAGAGCGTGCCGCCCTCTTCCATTACCACGCGCAGCTCATCCCGCAGGGCCATGGCTCCGAGCCTAGCAAACGGCTCCGACGATGTGCGACGCGAACCAGACAGCCGCACGCGAAAGGAGGTCGTTTGCGAGCCACTCCACCGCTCCGCTACACTCGAGGCCTTGGGGGCGAGCTCCATTTTATGAAGATTCACGAGTATCAGGCCAAGGACATCCTGCGCAGATATAACGTGCCGGTTCCCGCGGGTGAGATGGCGACGACGCTGGAGCAGGCCGACACGGCCGCCAAGCAGATCTTCTCGAACGGCAACCCGGCAGTGGTCGTCAAGGCTCAGATTCATGCGGGCGGCCGCGGCAAAGGCGGCGGAGTCAAGGTGGCCAGATCGCTGGCCGACGCCGACGCCGCCTCAAAGGCCATCCTCGGCATGCAGCTCGTGACCCACCAAACCGGCCCGTCCGGGCAGAAGGTCCAGCGCCTGCTTATCGAAGAGGCCAGCCAGATCGACCGTGAACTCTACCTCGGCATCGTGCTCGACCGCGCCACCTCGCGACTGGTCTTCATGGCCTCGCAGGCCGGCGGCATGGAGATTGAAGAGGTTGCCGCCAAGGATCCCGGCGCAATCTACAAAGAGGAGATCGACCCGGCGGTCGGCTTTCAGCCCTACCAGGCGCGCGCACTTGCCTTCAAGCTCGGCCTCCAACCTGCGCAGATCAACTCAGCCGTCCACCTGATGAGCGGCCTCTACCGAGCCTTTGTCGAAAACGACGCCACGCTGATGGAAATCAATCCCTTCATCACGACAAAAGAGGGCAAGCTCGCCGCGCTCGACTGCAAGATCAACTTCGACGACAACGCCATGTTCCGCCACAAGGACTTGAAGGAGCTTCGCGACCTGGCCGAGGAGGATCCGCTGGAGGTCGAGGCCTCCAAGTTCGCGCTGAACTACATCAAGCTTGATGGCACCATCGCCTGCATGGTGAATGGGGCCGGCCTGGCCATGGCGACGATGGACATTATCGAATACGCCGGGGGCAAGGCCGCTAATTTCCTGGACGTGGGCGGCGGCGCCAATCAGGAGCAGATTGAAAATGCCTTCGGCATCCTGCTCTCTGACCCCAACGTCCGCGCCATCTTTATCAACATCTTCGGCGGCATCCTGCGCGTCGATGTGCTCGCGACGGCCGTCGTGGCGGCAGCGAAGAAGCTCAAGGTCACGCTCCCGATCATTCTTCGGCTGGAAGGCACCAATGTGGAGGAGGGCCGGAAGATTCTGGCCGACTCCGGGCTGAAGTTCGAGGTGGGCGAAACAATGAAAGAAGCGGCCGATCTGGCAGTCGCCGCGGCAGGGCTTTAGCTGTGGCCTTCTGGAAGAGAGGACCGAAGCCCACCGTCGAAACCCCCGCGGTGCAGGCCCTGCTCTTCGACACCTTCGGCACCACGGTCGATTGGTTCTCCTCGATGACCGCTCACGCCCAGCGCATTGGGGGCGAGCGCCGCATCGATGCGGACTGGGCCGGGCTTGTTCGCGAGTGGCGGCACCGCTACAAACCCGCCGTGAAGCCAGTGCGCGAGGGCAAGCGCCCATGGACGGGCTTCGACACGCTCCATCGGGAAGAACTGGACAGGATCGTCAGCAGCTACGGGGCCAAACGTCTGAGCCCGGCCGAGCGCGACCGGCTTACCTTTGGCTGGCACGAACTCAATCCCTGGCCTGACGTTGTTTCAGGACTCCACCGGCTGAAGAAGCACTTCCTCATCGCTCCCCTGTCGAACGGAACGACGCGCCAGCTGGTCGACCTGGCAAAGTGGGGCGGACTTCCGTGGGATCTCATCCTCGGAGCCGACCTTTTTCGCACCTACAAACCCGACCCGAAGCTCTACCTTGGCGCTGCGCGGCTGTTGGAGCTCCCTCCCGCCGCGATTCTCATGGTGGCCGCCCACAACGAGGACCTGCAAGCGGCTCAGGCCCTCGGCTTCAGAACCTGCTTCGTCCGTCGTGAGACCGAGGACAGCAACCCGGACGGCAGCTACGACCACGTGGTCGACAGCTTTGAGGATTTGGCACGGCAGCTCAACGCCGTTTGACCCGAAACATTCCGGAGCCGGCAAACCGGAACCAACTATCCACAATTGGAGATCGTTCCATGGCAGTACTGGTCGACAAGAATACCCGCCTGCTTGTGCAAGGCATCACCGGCCGCGAGGGCACCTTCCACGCCAGGGCATGCGCCGAATACGGCACAACCGTGGTCGGGGGCGTCACCCCCGGCAAGGGCGGCACCACCCACGAGGGCTGGCCGGTCTTCGACACCGTCGAGCAGGCGGTGGCGGCGACAGGCGCGAATACGACCGTCATCTTTGTCCCACCGCCCTTCGCGTCGGACGCCATTCTCGAGGCCGTCGCAGCCGACCTGCCGCTGGTGATCTGCATCACGGAAGGCATCCCGACGCTCGACATGGTGAGGACCTGGGAGGTCGTGCGGCAGTCGCACTCGCGGCTGATCGGCCCCAACTGCCCGGGTGTCATCTCGCCTGGTAAAGCGAAGGTGGGGATCATGCCAGGCCGCATCCACAAGGAGGGCTCGGTAGGGATCGTGTCGAAGTCGGGAACCCTCACCTACGAGGCGGTTTACCAGCTCACCACGCGCGGCATCGGGCAGTCCACCGCGATCGGCATCGGCGGCGACCCAATCATCGGGACCACGCACATCGACGCACTGAAGCTGCTTGAGGCTGACCCCGAGACCGAGGCCATCATCATGATCGGCGAGATCGGCGGCTCCGCCGAAGAGGCCGCCGCCACGTACATCCAGAACCATGTCAGCAAGCCGGTCGTCGGCTTCATCGCGGGTCAGACCGCACCTCCGGGCCGCCGCATGGGCCACGCCGGAGCCATCATTTCGGGAGGCGAGGGAACTGCGGCCAGCAAGATGGAGGCGATGGCCCAGGCCGGCATCCATGTCGTGAAATCACCGGCAGAGATCGGCAGCACGATTGCCAGGGTATTGGGGAAGCAGTAGCCGGCAGGACACGGCTCATAAGAAGTGTTTCTCAGGCCCCCACGCATGAGATCCTGAACGCGATCCCAAGCACCTCGCAAAAAAAGCTACCGTAAAAGTAAAAGCCCCCGACCCGAAAGGGTGGGGGCTTCTAGATTATGCCGGCGATCACCTAATCTCCCACACACTCACGCGTGCAGTACCATCGGCCCAACGAGGCTTAACTTCCGTGTTCGGGATGGGAACGGGTGGAACCCTCGCGGTAAACTCACCGGCAAAGTTAGGAAAGAACACGCACACGCGATCTTTCACAACTGAATAGATTGGGATCCTGCGTATAACTACATGGCTTGTATCGAATGTTTCCGGACAGCGGACTTCGCTGTGCAGAGTAAATTCTATGGACAAGCCGAACGGGCGATTAGTACTGGTAAGCTACACGCATTGCTGCGCTTCAACCTCCAGCCTATCAACCAGGTGGTCTTCCTGGGCCCTTCATTTCCCTTACGGGTTGGGAGATCTCATCTTAGAGCGTGCTTCCCGCTTATATGCATTCAGCGGTTATCACAACCGAACTTCGCTACCCAGCCGTGCCATTGGCATGACAACTGGAACACAAGAGGTTCGTCCATCCCGGTCCTCTCGTACTAAGGACAGCCCTCTTCAAATCTCCTACGCCCACAGCAGATAGAGACCGAACTGTCTCGCGACGTTCTGAACCCAGCTCACGTACCGCTTTAATAGGCGAACAGCCTAACCCTTGGAACCTTCTACAGCTCCAGGATGCGATGAGCCGACATCGAGGTGCCAAACCGGAGCGTCGATATGAACTCTTGGCTCCGATCAGCCTGTTATCCCCGGCGTACCTTTTATCCGTTGAGCGATGGCCCTTCCATACAGAACCACCGGATCACTAAGGCCTGCTTTCGCATCTGCTCGACTTGTAGGTCTCGCAGTTAACCACACTTATGCCTTTGCACTCGACGGTCGATTTCCAAACGACCTGAGTGTAGCTTCGCGCGCCTCCGTTACAATTTAGGAGGCGACCGCCCCAGTCAAACTACCCGTCTTACTCTGTTCCTCTCCCGGATCACGGGAGCAGGTTAGAATCACAACATTCACAGGGTGGTATCTCACCGTTGGCTCCACCAAACCCAAAAGCCTGGTATCAAAGCCTCCCACCTATCCTGCGCAGCAAATGCCGTAACTCAAAGTAAAAGTATAGTAAAGGTGCACGGGGTCTTTTCGTCTAGCTGCGGGTAACCGGCATCTTCACCGGTACTACAAGTTCGCCGAGCAACTCGTTAAGACAGTCGTACGATCGTTACTCCATTCGTGCAGGTCGGAACTTACCCGACAAGGAATTTCGCTACCTTAGGACCGTTATAGTTACGGCCGCCGTTCACCGGGGCTTCAGTTCGAAGCTTCGAGCTCGCGCCCTAACCTCTCCCTTTAACCTTCCGGCACCGGGCAGGAGTCAGCCCCTATACGTCGTTTTCGACTTTGCAGAGACCTGTGTTTTTGTTAAACAGTCGCCGTACGCGTTTCACTGCGGCCACTCAGGGCTATGAACCCCATGTGGCGACCCTTCTCCCGAAGTTACGGGTCTAATTTGCCGAGTTCCTTAACAAGCTTTCACTCGAGCGCCTTTGGATATTCTCCTCGTCTACCTGTGTCGGTTTGTGGTACGGTTCCCAACCGCTCTCCTTAGAGGCTTTTCTTGGCAGCATGAACTCGGCAGCTTTCAGCCATACGGCTTACTGCTTTGCACCTCACTGTTATGCTCTTCCGGATTTGCCTGGAAGAACCAGTTTGCGTGCATCGAACCCCATAGCCATAGGAGGTCCTGCCTATCCTTCTGCGTCACCCCATCGTGATAACGAGTTGCTGGGAGCTCCGGAATATTAACCGGATGTCCATCGTCTACGCCTTTCGGCCTCGACTTAGGGACCGCCTAACCCTGAGCGGATTAACCTTCCTCAGGAAACCTTAGACTTTCGGCGGGAAGGGTTCTCACCTTCCTTATCGCTACTTATGCCGGCAGGGTCTCTTCTCAACGCTCCATCAGTCTTCTCAGTCTGACTTCATCGCTCTTGAGAATGCTCTCCTACCACGCACACATATGTGTGCATCCGCTGCTTCGGTATACAGTTTGAGCCCCGTTGTATTGTCGGCACCGGACCGCTTGACCAGTGAGCTATTACGCTTTCTTTAAAGGATGGCTGCTTCTAAGCCAACCTCCTGGCTGTCTGAGCGTTCCGACTTCCTTTCCCACTTAACTGTAATTTTGGGACCTTAGCAGGCGGTCTGGACTGTTTTCCTCTCGACTGTGAAGCTTAGCCCCCACAGTCTGACTGCCGGGCTGGATGTGATCGGCATTCGAAGTTTGATTAGATTCAGTAAGCCGGAAAGCCCCCTAGTCTATCCATTTCTCTACCACCGATCCAAATCACCCGACGCTAGCCCTAAAGCTATTTCGGAGAGAACGAGCTATCACGGAATTTGATTAGCCTTTCACCCCTACCCTCAGCTCATCCGAGCTTTTTTCAACAAACACCGGTTCGGTCCTCCAGTGGGTGTTACCCCACCTTCAACCTGGCCAAGGGTAGATCATCCCGCTTCGCGTCTATTCCTGCCAACTTATCGCCCTATTCAGACTCGCTTTCGCTGCGGCTCGCTCACGCTTAACCTTGCTGACAAGAATAACTAGCCGGCTCATTATGCAATAGGCACGCGGTCAGACATTCCCTTTCGGGCATAGTCCTCCCACTGCTTGTAGGCACACGGTTTCAGGTACTTTTCACTCCCCTCAATGGGGTGCTTTTCGCCTTTCCCTCACGGTACTGGTTCACTATCGGTCAGAGACGAGTATTTAGCCTTACGGGATGGTCCCCGTGGATTCAAGCAGGGTTTCTCGTGCCCCGCCTTACTCAGGTACCTGCTTCGAGTCTGGATCAATTTCGCCTACGCGCCTGTCACGCTCTATGGAGTCCCTTTCCAAGGACTTCGGCTATCGACCAGATTGGTAACTCTACTGTTGCAGGCCCTACAACCCCCGATACACCTTGATGCAACGGGTTTGGGCTGTTCCGATTTCGCTCGCCACTACTCTCGGAATCGAGGTTTCTTTCTTCTCCTGGAGGTACTGAGATGGTTCACTTCCCTCCGTTTGCCTGTTCCCGCCTATGAATTCAGCGGGACATACCATGGTTTTGCCATGGTGGGTTTCCCCATTCGGAAATCTCCGGATCAACGCCTGTGTGCGGCTCCCCGAAGCTTATCGCAGCTTGCCACGTCCTTCATCGCCTGTCTCTGCCAAGGCATCCACCGTGCGCCCTTAGTAGCTTGACCATAGAATTTTCTCGCACACAGGAGCGAACCTACCGCTCACAGCATGGGATCTATGCGTCTCGTCCGCCAGAACGGCGTTGCTGCCGTTCGCTTTTTATCCTAAAGACACTCAATACTGACGACAGCCTTACCGCCCCTCAGCGAGGGGTAAGAAGGCTGCTCAGCCTTGTAGTTATTTACCCAATCTATTCAGTTGTCAAACATCATGAGTCGCTCGGACTTCTGCCCAAGGGTCAGGCCCAGCCGCGCTGGGACAGACCCTCATCCAGAGAAGCGTGAAAGACTAAAAACCTTTTGTGGAGCTGAACGGGATCGAACCGTTGACCCCCTGCTTGCAAAGCAGGTGCTCTCCCAACTGAGCTACAGCCCCATCTCCGGCGGGCCGCGCCCAACAGATCGTGGTGGGCCTGGGTAGATTCGAACTACCGACCTCACCCTTATCAGGGGTGCGCTCTAACCAACTGAGCTACAGGCCCGAGAAACGGCGGTGGGATGGATCCGGTCAGGATATCTGACCTCGGACGGCAATCCCGCGAAAGGTTTCGAGGACACAGTTGAACGTGCGGGGCAGCTACGCCACCCCTGACTATCGATGTTGATGCGTTGCGACCAAGAGACGGTCTAGTTCAGGCTCCGCTCGAGAATCCGTAAGGATCGCTCGAGTCGGGTGTGCAGCGACTCCGACATCGGCCAAGGCCCGCCTGCTTCCGCAGGTCTGTCAAGGCCGCTACAACGTTCTCTCTTAGAAAGGAGGTGATCCAGCCGCAGGTTCTCCTACGGCTACCTTGTTACGACTTCACCCCAATCATGAATTACACCTTGGGCGGCTGCTCCCTTGCGGTTAGCGCACCGACTTCTAGTACAACCCACTTTCGTGATGTGACGGGCGGTGTGTACAAGGCCCGGGAACGTATTCACCGCGGCATGCTGATCCGCGATTACTAGCGATTCCAGCTTCATGGAGTCGAGTTGCAGACTCCAATCCGAACTGAGGCCGGCTTTTTCCGATTAGCTCCCCCTCGCGGGTTTGCAACGGTCTGTACCGGCCATTGTAGCACGTGTGTAGCCCTGGACATAAAGGCCATGAGGACTTGACGTCATCCCCACCTTCCTCCCCGTTATCCGAGGCGGTTTCGCCAGAGTGCTCAACTAAATGGTAGCAACTGGAGATAAGGGTTGCGCTCGTTGCGGGACTTAACCCAACATCTCACGACACGAGCTGACGACAGCCATGCAGCACCTATATACAGGCCCCTTGCGGGGCGCCGATGTTTCCACCGGATTCCTGTACATTTCGAGCCCAGGTAAGGTTCTTCGCGTTGCGTCGAATTAAACCACATGCTCCACCGCTTGTGCGGGCCCCCGTCAATTCCTTTGAGTTTCAGTCTTGCGACCGTACTCCCCAGGCGGATTGCTTATCGCGTTAGCTTCGACACGGCAGGATTGGGTACCTGCCACATCAAGCAATCATCGTTTAGGGCTAGGACTACCAGGGTATCTAATCCTGTTTGCTCCCCTAGCTTTCGTGCATCAGCGTCAGTAATGGTCCAGTGAGCCGCTTTCGCCACAGGTGTTCCTTCCGATATCTACGCATTTCACCGCTACACCGGAAATTCCACTCACCTCTCCCATACTCAAGCCCGACAGTTTCCCATGCAGACTCTGGGTTGAGCCCAGAGATTTCACATAAGACTTGTCAAACCGCCTACGCACCCTTTACGCCCAATAATTCCGAACAACGCTTGCCCCCCTCGTATTACCGCGGCTGCTGGCACGAAGTTAGCCGGGGCTTCTTCTCTCGGTACCGTCATTATCTTCCCGATCGAAAGGAGTTTACATCCCAAGGGATTTCATCCTCCACGCGGCGTTGCTGCGTCAGGGTTTCCCCCATTGCGCAAAATTCCCCACTGCTGCCTCCCGTAGGAGTCTGGACCGTGTTTCAGTTCCAGTGTGTCCGTGCGCCCTCTCAGGCCGGATACCGATCATCGCCTTGGTGGGCCATTACCCCGCCAACTAGCTAATCGGCCGCGACCCCCTCCTCAAGCGCATTGCTGCTTTGACTCGTAAGTGTTATGCGGTATTAGCCCAGATTTCTCTAGGTTATTCCCCACTCGAGGGTAGGTTAGTCACGTGTTACTCACCCGTACGCCACTTTACTCAGGGCCGAAGCCCCTTTCTCGTGCGACTTGCATGTGTTAGGCACGCCGCCAGCGTTGATTCTGAGCCAGGATCAAACTCTCGTTTAATCTTGGTGTGCTCGCGCTGAAGGACAGGGGTCCCGCAGCAGACCGAGCGGCTGCAGCCAGCTCGAAAAGCAGCTGCAGCTTATAACTAGTGAGAATGACTAAACCGAAGTTCGCTTCATCTCACGACTGGCACGTTCAACTATGTTGTCAAAGATCCATGACTACGATCCGCATGTGCGGTGTAGTTTTTGGATCAAGGACCAGCCGGGCAGAGCCACTGGCTTGTGTCCTCGAACTTGTCTCGCCTTCGCGTACTGCGTTTTGGCGAACTTTCTAAGATTACTAAAGCGCTTGCGTCTTGTCAAGCACTTTCCGAAATTTCCGCGAACGGCTTATTCCGGAGAAAACATCGTTGACGACCTTGCGGTCGTGGAGCGCTGAGCTCCGTTTTGCTTCACCTTCGTTTGGAGGGTGATTGCTTGGCTTTGTTTCAGCCGGGCGGTGCGGAAAGGACTCCAACGAGCTCCAACCCGTCTGCCGCTTCTTGAATATATCGTGACTCTGCTGAGCCTGCAAGTCCAGCCCTGATCTCCGGGCAGTGTCGCAAGCCCCGATTCAGTTTCTTGAGAGTAGCAGCCATATCGTGGCCGCGCAACTGACCGGTTTCCACAGTGTGTGGATACCGGCTGGACCTTGTGGATGCAGCTGCCAGGCCGATGTGACCTAGAGGCCGCCGCTCCCGTACGTAGGTTACGGGTCAGCCCCGCCGCGGCTCCATTGCTGGAGTTCGGTACCAGAGATCATCCGGAACCGGATACGCAAGGCAAAGCGACAGCAGAGCCAAAAGAGTGGCCGTCTGCACCTGCCCGCCAAAGCGCACGCCGTTGAAGACAAACAGGCTAAAGGGGGCGAGCAGCGGAACGAAGCAGAGCAGCAGAGTGGTCACCCCCGGCACGCTTCCCTTCCTCTGCCGCCACGACTGAACCGCTGCGACAGCCAGGACGGTCCATGGAGCGTAGAGGTAAACCAGCGTGTAATCGAAGGAGTTGGGTGGCAGGCCCACCACCATGATGGCGAGGAACAGGAGCTGATTGGCAAGGGGAAGCCGCAGCGACCGACCGAAGAACAGTGCCATCGCCAGCGCACCGGCGATGAGGTAATAGGGATGCAGCCAGGATTGAAACGGAAGACCAAGCTGTTGCCCGGCGACCTTGGCCAGGGCAAAGAAGGAGTGATCCATCCCAACGTCCGCGGGGCGCGCCACGGCGGAGTAGCTCCTCTGGTAGTTGCCCACGGTCGCGTTGAAGCCGTGAAACGCAGCGGAAAAGGTTGGCCCCGCGTACCACAGCGCGAGCACGTCCGACAGGACAGCGGTACACAGCGCCAGGGCCAGAGCGGCGTATCTGCGCCGATGCAGAAGAATCCCGCAGAAGAGGATCGGAAAGATCTTGACAGAGGCGGCCAGACCCAGAAGGAGGGCGGCTGCATTCTCCTGACGCTTCAAATACAGCAGCAGACCTGCGAAGACCAGGATCCAGACAACCAGTTCGATATTTCCGCGTTCCAGAAGGAAGTCGAGCGGGAAGGCTGCCGCCAGCGTCAGGACGGCAACCACACCGGCCACCGCCGATCGCAGCCCGCTTCGGACCAGCACGCGAAACAGCCCCCACGTCAGCAGCAGGGACCAGACGATCCCGAGCGCCAGGTAGCCGGTGGTCCGCCGGGGCAACTTGTAGAGCGCCCGGTATACGACTGCCGCCGGAGCGGGGTAGGAGAAGTAGGGGAGATCCCGGGCGGGAAACTGCTCAAAGAACTGTTCGGAGTGGAAGTACCGGTTGAACCGCACCAGGTAGGTGCGGAAGTCGGTGAACGGATCGGCGCTCTGGTGGATGAAGGGGCTGGAGTAGGCCTGTCCGTACCCCAGTCGCCAGTGCACTAGGCAGGAGATCCAGGTGAGCGCCGTGTAGGCAAGAAAGACCGCGAAGAAGACCCGGAGCGACCGTGGGAGAGACTCGCGCCATGCATGGATCGGCCTCGGACTTCGCTTCACAGCTTCATGCTCCCTCTGCAGCCTATCGCGTCCTCGCAGCGGCGGACGGCATGCCGGGTTCAACTTGTTTTGCCCGGCTGTCCCCGGCCGCCACCTGCTCCGGCCGAGTCCGGATCACGAACCAGCCTGTCTCTCGCGGATCGACCTTGTCCGGGGTCAGATAGTCGAAGTGATCGGTCAGGACCCATTGCCCGGACGCGATCTTCCGCATGAGCATGGCGTCAAGCTCACGCTGCGCCAGCGGGTGCCCGTGGTTGTAGAGCCGCTCGGCGCCCTCCATGATGTTGAGCTGGCGCTGGTAGACGATCCACTCCGGAGGGTGGGTTTGAAGCTCACCCATCAGGTGCTCGATCTGGGGCCGGGTCGCGGTATCGAAGAAGGTTTGTACGTAGTCGTGCCAGGGCGCGGTATCGCAGAAGTAATTGGGGTAGGGATAGGGCAGCGACAGCAGCTCCGGGGCTGACCGCCCGGGCTGCGCACCAATGTCCGCGCAGATGCGCTGGCTGACGCGCAGGAGGTCGCGATCGATGTACATCTCGCCAAAGACCGGATGGTGGTACCACACACGGTTGTGAAACATGCCCGCATACCGGTAGTTCTGCCAGGAGTAGGGCTCAAGAATTTTGCCGGAGATGCCGGAGATCGCGACCAGAGCCATCACCGCCACGACCGTCGGGTTCAGCCAGGCGGCCCACCTCGGAAACGGCTGCAGCACGGGAAAGAGCAGAACCAGCAGCGCCACCGGCGCGTAGTAGTTCATCAGGGGATCTGCGGCAGCGCTCGCCGAGTACGAGGCCCACTCCAGCATGGGCAGCACCAGAAGCACCTCGCGGGGGTCCCACGTGCCTCGTCCCTGCCTCGCGCGGACGAAGCGGAAGATGACCCCCGCGGCAAGCAGATACATCCCAAGCGTCAGCAGCAGGACCAGGTACTCGAAGAAGAGACTTCGGCGAAGGTCGTAGCGGTTATACCGGTCCGCCATCAGGTACAGCAGGGCCGCCAGGGCAAACTGAACGGGGATGATGTACCGCCGGCCCCCTCGCCAGTACCGGTTGATCAGAACGGCAGCGCCAACGGCCAGAACGAAGAAGAGCAGCATCCGCTTGCGTGCCAGCAGCAGCCTGATGGATTGGCGAATCACCAGAAACGGGGCGGCAAAGATGCTGCCAGCGCCGCCCTTGCTCGCCGCTGCGTGAAAGATGCTGCTTGACGACCAGGCGGAGATCGTGTCGCCGGTGAGCTTGACCGTCACCACGGTCACCAGGCCCGCCACCGTCATCAGCAGAAGGAGACTGACAATCTTTCCCCGCCGCACCAGGAACACGATGCCGATGACGGAGGAGATCAGCAGCGCAACGCCGTCGGTGATGCGGGTGACCATGGCGATGCCGCAGATCAGACCCAGTGTCGCGACCCAGAGCAGATCGCGCCGGGGATCTTCCGGGCGCCCTGGCCGGCCAATCCGCAGCAACACCACCAGGGCGTACACCATGTACGCTTCGGCGAGCACATGGTAGTCGTCAAACCGGTAGGAGTGTCCGGCGACGATAAAGACGAACGAGCCAAACAGGATCACGGCTTTCTGCCAGTCGGGCCAGCGCGACTCCCGCAGAACGAGGTAGAGGCCGAAGGCCAGAAGAAAGGCGTGAACGAGCGCCGGGATCTCGTCGATGGCGATCCGCTCGCCAAACAAGCGCTGCCATGTAGCCGTTTCGAGCACAAAGAAAGGCTGCAGGGCGAAGTGGAGCGTGGAGTATAGCTTCGCACCGTGGCGGAAGACGTTGCCGTACCAGAACCACATCGCCTCCCCGCCCATCTGGGTGTTGAGGATCATCACGACCGCGAGGCCCATCGAGAGCAGAAGAGCTACGGACTGCCACAGCCTGCCGCCGGCGGGCTCGCCGGACCTGTTCATCGCCATCTCTCGTCCTGACTTCCTGGTTGTGCCTTCGTGATCACGGGGCCGCAGCCCGCCGGGCTTGGCCCACCTTTCGGAGTTGGCGGGCGATCGCTCCGTGTCGCGCCGTGTGCCGCCCCATCCACACTCCGGCTGCCTGCCGCCGCTGGTCTCCCGGAGAGCTCGGTTTGCAGGTTTTGCGTGCCATTATTCCACACGGTCTGCGGCATACTCTCCATCGGCGTCATGGCTGAATCCCCTATGCGCCCGGACGCGCAATCACGTTCAGGTCGACCAATCCGTTCACAAAATACTGCACGGCCAGGGCCACCAGCAGAAGTCCCATGACACGCACCAGAATGCGGATGCCGGTCTCTCCCAACCCCCTGGCGACACGGTCCGAGTTGCCAAGCACCAAAAAGCAGATCACCGCGGTGACCAGGATGGCGCTGAGGATCGCCGCCATCTGCCACAGGTTCTGCGCCTGTCCTACCAGCACCATCACGCTGGTGATGGACCCCGGACCAGCCAGCATCGGCACGCCCAGGGGCACGATGCCTGCATCCTCCTTGGTCGAGGCCGCCTCCACCTCTTCGCTCGACTCCTGCGTCGGCGACCGCTTTGCCGCCAGCATGTCCAGGCCGATCAAAAACAGGATGATGCCGCCCGCGATCTCAAACGCCGGCAGCGTGATGCCGAAGATGCGAAACAGGTACTGCCCCGCCACCGCAAACGCACTGAGCACAACCCAGGCGGTCAGCGAGGCCTTGCGCGCGATCGCCCGCCGACGAACCCGGTCCGCCCCGGCTGTCACGGCAAGAAAGGTCGGCAGCGCGGCGAACGGATCCACCAGAAAAAAGATCGAGCTCAGCGCCAGCAGCGAGAACCGGACATAGGCCGAGTAGCGCAGGCCCGCCAGCGCCGAGGCGTGAACTGCCCCGAAGGGATAGAGATGGCTGGCAAGGAGCACAGCCCATTCTCTCCCACGTCGCCCTTAACCCTCGTTATAATCTGATCTCGATCACCACAGGAGTCGACGGACATGCCCATCGAAACGACAAAAAACATCTGGCACAACGGCGATCTGATCCCCTGGGACAAGGCCCAGGTGCATGTCATGAGCCATGTGATCCACTACGGCTCGTCCATATTTGAAGGCATCCGCTGCTACCGGCAGGGCGAGAAGGCCGGCATCTTTCGCCTGCCCGAGCACATGGAGCGATTCGCCGACTCCGCGAAGATCTACCGCATGCCGCTCGGCTACACCGTCCAGCAGCTCTCGGAGGCCGTCGTCGACGTGGTCGAGAGCAACGGCATCGCGCCCTGCTACATCCGCCCGGTTGCCTTTCGCGGCTACGGCGAGATCGGCGTGAATCCGCTGCGCAGCCCGGTCGAGATCTTTATTGCCAACTTTCCATGGGGCAAGTACGTTCCGGGTCACGACGGAGGCGACGTGTGCGTCTCTTCCTGGAACCGCCTGGCCCCCAACACGATGCCATCGCTTGCCAAAGCCGGCGCCAACTACATGAACTCGCAGCTCATCCGCATGGAGGCCGAGATTAACGGCTACTCCGAGGGCATCGCTCTCGACACCAATGGATACCTGTCCGAGGGCTCGGGCGAAAACCTCTTCCTGGTGCGCGGCGGCACGCTCTACACCTCGCCGCTGGCGAACTCGGTGCTCAATGGCATCACGCGCAACTCCATCCTGACGATCGCGCGCGCGCTTGGCATCCCTGTGATGGAGCAGCCGCTGCCCCGGGAGATGCTCTACATCTGCGACGAGGCCTTCTTCACCGGCACCGCCGCCGAGGTCACCCACCTGCGCTCGGTCGATCGCATCCTTGTCGGCAAGGACGGCACCATGGGCGAGGTCACGCGAGCGCTCCACGACGAGTTCTTTGGCATCGTCCACGGCACGCGGCCTGACCGCTTCCACTGGCTCACACCCGTGAACGTCAAGGTGGACGAGCCGGTCGGAGCATAGAACAGAACCCGAACGCTCCGTTTCGCGCGCTCGCAGGCTGGCGCTTCGACGGGCAGGCTGAGGCGGGGTACACGCACACCCCGCCTCACCTTTGCCTACCCTGCTGCCCGGCAGTTACGCCACCGCGACGCGATCCTCCACATGGAAGTCCAGCTGGCCGTTGCCATCGGCTTCGATGCGGACTCGGTCGCCGTGTAGAACGCTGCCGTCCAGGATCCGGACCGCCAGCTTGTCCTGCACCATGCGCTGAATGGCCCGCTTCATCGGCCGCGCACCGTAGACGCGGTCGTAGCCGGCATGGAAGATCGCCTTTCGCGCCGCGTCCGTCAGTTCGAGCGTGATCTTGCGATCGGCCAGCATCGCCTGCAGATCGCGCAGCCGCAGATCAACGATGTGGGTCAGCTGCTCTTCGCCGAGCGGATGGAAGACGACGATGTCGTCCACGCGGTTGAGGAACTCCGGCCGGAACTGCTGCCGCAGCGAATCCATCACGCGCTCTTTTGCGTCGGCGAAGCCCTCCTCGCCCTCGGCCCAGGCGGTGGTCAGCGCGGCCGCGCCCACGTTTGACGTCATGATCAGAACGGTGTTCTTGAAGTCGACCGTGCGGCCCTTGGAGTCGGTCAGCCGGCCATCGTCGAGCACCTGCAGGAGCACGTTGAAGACGTCCGGGTGGGCCTTCTCAATCTCGTCAAACAGCACCACCGAGTAAGGCCGGCGGCGCACCGCTTCCGTCAGCTGCCCGCCCTCGTCGTAGCCGACGTAGCCCGGGGGCGCGCCGATCAGCCGCGCCACGGCGTGCTTTTCCATGTACTCGCTCATGTCGATCCGCACCATGGCGTTCTCGTCGTCGAAGAGGAACTCGGCCAGCGCGCGCGCCGTCTCGGTCTTGCCGACGCCGGTGGGCCCGAGGAAGATGAAGCTGCCGATCGGCCGCTTGGGATCGGAGAGCCCTGCCCGCGATCGCCGGATGGCGTTCGCCACGGCCGCGAGCGCCTCGCCCTGCCCGATGACGCGCTCGCGCAGACGATCCTCCATCTGCACCAGCTTTTGCACCTCGCCCTCAAGCATCTTGGAGACGGGAATGCCCGTCCACTTCGACACGATCGCGGCGATATCCTCCTCGTCCACCTCCTCCTTTAGCATGCGCCGTGAACCCGTGGTCCTGGCGTTCCCGATGGTGTCTCCGGAGGGCATCTGCGTCTCGTCTCCGGCAGCCACCGCCTTGTCCTCGGCCACCGCCGCCTCCTGCACCTCGGTCAGCTGGCGCAGCTCGGCTTCGGCCGCGGGGATCTCCCCGTACTGCAGCTCGGCGGCGCGCTGCAGGTTGCCCTTGCGCGTCTCCTCCAGCTGCTGGAAGCGCAGAGCTTCGAGCTGCTGTTTGAGCTCGGCGATGCGGCCGATGGCGCCGCGCTCCTGCTGCCATCGCGCACGGAGGCCGGCGGCCTTCTCCTTCACCTCGGCCAGTTCGCGCTCAACAGCCTCGAGTCGCTCGCGCGAGCTGGCGTCGGTCTCCCGCCCCAGCGCCGCGCGCTCGATCTCGAGCGAGGTCGCCTGCCGCTCCAGGTCGTCGATCTCGACCGGCACCGAGCCGATCTGGATGGCCAGCGCCGCCGCCGCCTCGTCAACCAGATCGATCGCCTTGTCAGGCAGGAACCGGTCGGAGATATAGCGGTGCGAGAGCGTCGCCGCGGCCACGATCGCCGCGTCCTTCACGCGCACCTTGTGATGCGCCTCGTAGCGCTCCTTCAGGCCGCGCAGAATGGCGACCGTGTCCTCCACATTCGGCTCGCCGACGTAGACGATCTGGAAGCGCCGCTCGAGCGCGGAGTCCTTTTCGATGTACTTCCTGTACTCGTTCAGCGTCGTCGCGCCGATGGCTCGCAGGGAGCCGCGGGCCAGCGCCGGCTTCAGCATGTTGCTCGCGTCCATCGCGCCTTCGGCCGCACCCGCGCCCACCAGCGTGTGCAGCTCGTCGATGAACAGGATGATCTCGCCCTCGGACTCCTCGATCTCTTTCAGCACGGCCTTCAGGCGGTCTTCAAACTCGCCACGAAACTTCGCCCCGGCGATCATCGCGCCCAGGTCGAGCGAGCAGACCCGCTTTCCGCGCAGGATCTCAGGCACGTCGCCGAGAAAAATGCGGCGCGCCAGGCCTTCCACGATGGCCGTCTTGCCAACGCCGGGCTCGCCGATCAGGACAGGGTTGTTCTTGGTCCGGCGGCTCAGCACCTGCACCACGCGGCGGATCTCCTCATCGCGGCCAATCACCGGGTCCAGCTTGCCCCGCCGGGCGAGCTCGGTCAGGTCCTTCGCATACTTTTCAAGCGCCTGGAACTTCCCTTCCGGGTTCTGGTCGGTGACGCGCTGCGACCCTCGCACCTGGCTGAGCGCACCCAGAATGGCCTCATGCGTCGCCCCAAAGCCGGCCAGCGCCTGCTGAACGGGTTCGCCCTTGGCGCGTGCCATCGCCAGCAGCAGGTGCTCGGTCGAGACGTACTCGTCCTTAAAGGACTCCGCCTCCTTGAAGGCCTGCTCCAGCACGCGCTGCGTGCTCTGCCCCAGGCCTGGCTGGGTGCCGCCCTGTACCTTCGGCAGGCGGTCAATGGCGCCGTTCATCGCCGCCAGCAGCTGCTGGACGGGGACGTGAATCTTTTCAAGCACCGGCAGCACCACGCCTTCGCGGTCTTCCAGAAGGGCGTGCAGCAGGTGAGTCGGCATCACCTCCGGATTGCCATTTTCCCCGGCCAGCGACTGTGCCCCCTGCACCGCCTCCTGGCTCTTGACCGTCAGCCGGTCCCATTTGATTGCCATGGTCGTGATCTCCTTGCATGCTGTTGAGAATGAGTTGGACCTATCCAGGTCCTAGAGAATAGATGAACCTTAGCCTCTTTGGATACATGAATGTGACATAGATACACTCATGTTTCGGCCTTCTCCGCCCTTCCGCGGAGAGCCAGACCGTCGCCCGCATCCGGCAGCACGGCACGGCTTGCCCGAGCCGGAGCGCCAGACCTGCGTTCAGCAGGGCCTTTTCCGTAACCGGTGCCGTTCGCCGGATCGCCATCGAGGTCGGGGGTGGCTGCATCACACCTCACATTCCACCTCGGCAGGTGTCCGGTTCGGTTTGCACCGTCAACCTGCCTTTCCATGCGATGCCCCAGCCTCAGCCGAAGTACGCCGGAGGGACCCTGACGACCGCGATGCTGGTGGCGTCGGCCGGTGGCGTGCTCGAAGCGGTGACCTACATGGTGCATCGAGGCGTGTTTGCCAGCGCGCTCTCCGGCAACGTTGTTTTGCTGGGCATCACCCTCGTCCGCGGTGACTTCTCTCAGGCCGTGCGGCACACCGTGCCCATTGCCGCGACCCTGGTGGGCGTCTTTGTGGCACGGGCGATCCGCCTCGATTCTCCGAGGCGCGTCACCCTCCTGAGCCTCGGCCTGGAGTCCGTGCTGCTGCTGCTCTGCGGGCTGCTCTCCGGCAGTCTGCCCGGGCAGGTCATTGTGGCGATGGCGGCGTTTGGGGGGGCTTTTCAGATCGAGAACTTCCGGCGTGTCAGGCGCATCGCCTACAACTCGACCTTCACAACCGGCAATCTGCGCGACCTGGCGGAGGGCTGCTTTGAAGCGATCGACTTTGCCAGGGGCACAAACGCCGGAACGCGGCGTCGCGGTCGACGGAAGGCGCGGGAGCTGGCCTGGATTGTGCTGAGCTTTGTGGCCGGGGTCGCCCTCGGTGCCGCGCTCGCGCCGCGGTTCGGCGACCGATCCCTGTGGGCAGCCATTCCGCTGCTGGCAGCCACGGCCGCGATATCGCTCCGCCCGGCAACCGGAAAGACGACGGAACGGCGCACCTGACCCACGAAGTGCGCTATGCCCCCTCGCCCACCGGCACCTTCCAGATGTCGCGGCAGTACTCGCGGATGGCGCGGTCGGAGGAGAACTTGCCGGAGCGCGCCGTGTTGAGCACCGACATGCGATTCCAGCGTGCCTCATCCTGGTAGGCTGCGCCGGCGTCGGACTGCGCCTTGCAGTAGGCCTCGAAGTCGGCCAGCACCATGTAGGTATCTTTGTTGAGCAGCTCGTCGAGCAGCGGCCGGAAGAGCTCGCGGTCACCCTTGCTGAAGCGACCGTCCGCCAGGCCATCGAGCACCTCGCGCAGCAGCGGGTTGCGCTCGTAGTACTCTCGCGGACGGTAGCCCTTCTGCTTCATCAGGGCGATCTCGGGGGCGGTCAGGCCGAAGAGAAAGAAGTTCTCCTGACCCACGGCGTCGCGGATCTCGATGTTGGCGCCGTCGAGCGTGCCGATGGCCACCGCGCCGTTCATCATGAACTTCATGCAGCCGGTGCCCGAGGCCTCCTTGCCCGCGGTCGAGATCTGCTCGGAAAGGTCGGCGGCCGGATAGATCCGCTGCCCGATCGAGACGCTGTAGTCCGGAATGAAGACGACGTGCAGCAGCTTGCGGATCGCCGGGTCGGCGTTGACCAGGTCCGCGATGGTGCAGACCAGCTTGATGATCAGCTTGGCCATGCGATAGCCAGGCGCCGACTTGCCGCCGAACAGGAAGGTGCGCGGCGTTGGGTTTTTGAGAGTGCCGTTCTTGATCTGGCAGTAGAGCGCCAGGATGTGGAGAGCGTTCAGGTGCTGGCGCTTGTACTCGTGGATGCGCTTGACCTGCGCGTCAAACATGCTGGCCGGGTCGAGATCGATGGCCATCGTTCGCTTGACGAACCGGGCCAGCGTGGCCTTGGCCTCCTCCTGCTGCTTGCGCCACTGATCGAGAAACCCCGGGTCGTCGATGTGCTGCTCCAGCCCGCGGAGCTCGTTCAGGTCGGTGTGCCAGCCGTCGCCGATGCAGTCGTTGATCAGCGTTGTGAGCGGGGCATCGCTCAGCATCACCCATCGCCGCGGCGTCACGCCATTGGTCTTGTTCGAGAAGCGCTCAGGAAAGGCCTCGTAGAAGTCATGGAGGGTATCTTCCTCAAGCAGCCTGGTGTGGAGCTCCGCCACGCCGTTGACCGCCTTTGAGCCGACCACGGCCAGGTTGGCCATGCGCACCGTGTGCTCGCCTTCTTCGCCGATCAGCGACATCCGCCGCAGCTTGGCGACATCGCCCGGGTACCTGGCGCGCATCTCGTCCAGAAAAATGCGGTTGATCTCGAAGATGATCTCCAGGTGACGCGGCAGAAGCGAGCCAAAGGTCGACAGCGACCAGCGCTCGAGCGCCTCTGGCAGAAGGGTGTGGTTGGTGTAGCCGAAGGTCTGCTGCGTGATGCGCCAGGCTTCGTCCCACTCCAGGCCGTGCTCGTCCATCAGCAGCCGCATCAGCTCGGCGATGCCGATCGACGGGTGCGTGTCGTTCAGCTGCACGGTCCACTTCTGGTCGAAGTCGTTGACGCTGGCCCTCTGGATGAGGTGAAGCCGGATCATGTCCTGCAGCGAGCAGGAGACAAAGAAGTACTGCTGCATCAGGCGCAGGCGCTTGCCGCCCTCGGTCTCGTCGTTCGGGTAGAGCACCTTGGAGATGGTCTCGGATTCCATCTTGCCGCGTACCGCGCCGATGTAGTCGCCGACGTTGAAGGCCTCGAAGTCGAAGGAGTCGACGGCCTCGGCCTTCCACAGGCGCAGCCGGTTCACAGTCGAGACCCGGTAGCCCGGAATGGGCGTGTCGTAGGGAATGCCAACGATGGTCTGGGCGGGCACCCATTTGAAGCGGATGCGACCAGTTTCATCGTGGTAGGTCTCCGTGTGGCCGCCGAACTTGACCTTGCAGGCGGCGTCGGAGGCGGGAATCTCCCAGGGATTGCCGAACTGCAGCCACTTGTCGGAGCACTCCACCTGCCAACCATCCTTGAGCTCCTGCCGGAAGATGCCGAACTCGTAGCGGAGGCCGTAGCCGATGGCCGGCACCTCGAGCGTCGCCATGGAGTCCATGTAGCAGGCGGCGAGACGACCCAGGCCGCCGTTGCCCAGGCCGGGCTCGGGCTCCTGGTTGGCCAGCGAGTCCAGGCTGACGCCGATCGAATCGAGCGCCTCGCGGCAGATGTCGGTTAGCCCCAGATTGAGGAGATCGTTCATCAGGTGCGGCCCCAGCAGAAACTCCGCCGACATGTAGCAGACGACGCGCACGTCGCGCTCGCGGTAGCTCTCGATGGTGCGAATCCAGTCGTCCATCACCTGGTCGCGCACCACATGGGCGAGCGCCTGGTAGCGCTCCATCTCGGTCGAAAAGTCCAGCAGGCGTCCCACGGTGCGCGTCAGGTGGTTCAGAAACGAGTCGCGAAAGGTCTCCGCCGTGTGGGCCGCTGCATTTCTCCTGGCGATGGTCTGCTGCGTTGTGTCTGCCAAACTTCCTCCGTCTTGCCTGCGGTTCGCTGCCGGGCGGAGGTCCTTGCGATCTCCTGTTCCACGCCATCGTGCCGCATGCCCCATCCCGGGGCGCACTCCCATTCTCTGCGAAGCTCTGTTCTTCTGCATCGTCCAGCAGGTAAATAAACGCTCGCCGCTGTTCGGGCCGGGCTCCGCAGGGCGAAGCTGCGGCGCGTGCTAAGCTGCCCAGCGGGGTGCTTCCCGATGCAATCTGGTGCTGTCTCTGGATCGGTGGTTCGATGGTGCGCATCCGCCGCCCTTGGCTGCGGATGGTTGGCTGTGGCTCTGAACCTGGGCTCCCCACGGGCGCTGCTCGCCGAAATCTGCCTCCCTTCCGCAGCGGTGGCTGCGCCGCATACGACGATCACCCGGAATGAGCTCGAAAGCTCCGGGCAGCTCACGGCGCCCTCCGGCGAGCGCTTCGCGAACCTGCCGGCCTTCTGCCGGGTCGCCGGCATCCTTCGACCGGCGGCGGACTCCGAGATCCGCTTCGAGGTGTGGCTGCCGGCAAAGAGCGCCTGGAATCAACGACTTCTGAGTGTAGGAAACGGCGGCTTCGCCGGGCAGATCAGCTACAGCCAGATGGCCGCGAACCTGCGGCTGGGCTACGCCACGGCGGGCACCGACACCGGCCACCAGGCAAACTCCGAGGACGCCAGCTGGGCGTGGCACCACCCGGAGAAGATCACCGACTGGGCCTTTCGCGCGCTGCATGAGACGACGGTCACGGCCAAGCAGGTGATCCGGGCGTACTACAGCATGCCGCAGCGGCACGCCTACTTCGATTCGTGTTCCACCGGCGGACGGCAGGGGCTGCTCGAGGCGCAGCGATTTCCGGCGGACTTCGACGGCATCCTGGCCGGCGCCCCGGCAAACAACTGGGCGCACATGATGAGCTCTGCTGTCGACATTGGGCACACCATGCTGGGCAATCCGGCGGGCTACCTTCCAGAGGTGAAGCTGCCGGCCATTCACCGTGCGGTGCTTGCAGCCTGCGACAAGCTGGACGGCGTGGAGGATGGGATCGTCAGCGACCCCAGGGCATGCCACTTCGAACCCGCCTCGCTCGCCTGCACGGGCGAGGACACGCTCTCCTGCCTGACCGCGCCACAGCTTGCCACGCTGCGCAAGCTGTACGCCGGTGGCTCCGCCGCCGACGGCAGGCCCATCTTTCCCGGCTATGTCCCGGGCTCGGAGCTGCCCGGCTGGGAGTACTGGGTGGTCGGCGCGGGTCCGGGAGCCGCGGCCGGAGTGCGCTACCCCACCAACTTCTTCCGCTACATGGTCACCGACGACCCCGCCTGGGAGCCGCTGCATGCGGACGCCGGAGCCTCGCTCGCGCAGGCCGAAGCAAAACTGGGAAAGGAGGTCGACGCGACCAACCCCGACCTCCGGCCCTTTTTTGCGCGCGGTGGCAAGCTGATTCTGTATCACGGCTGGGATGACGCGGCGATCTCACCCTGGAACACCATTGCCTACTTCGAGCAGGTGCAGAAGACGGTGGGCGCCGCGGCCGCGAATCGATCTCTCCGGCTGTACATGGTGCCCGGCATGGAACACTGCGTGGGCGGGCCCGGGCCGGACCACTTCGGGCAGCTCGGGATGCCCGGCGCGAACGGGCCGGGGTCCGGTGCGCTCGGCAAGCTTGAGCGATGGGTGGAGCAGGGGGAGGCGCCGGACGCGATCGTGGCGGGAAAGTTCAGCAAGGGGGGCGACGCCTCGCCGTCCATCACACGTCCGCTGTGCCCGTACCCACAGACCGCGCACTTCGACGGCCGGGGCGATCCCAGCCAGGCAGCCAGCTTCTCCTGCCAGGACGACGCGAACCAGGCAAGCCGTTCGAAGTGACGCAGCGTTGCCGGCCGGCGCGCGGAAGGCACGTTCTGTGCCCCCCAGGATGTTAGTTCAGCCCGGCTACAAGCCACATTGTGTCGCTGGTGGGCAGCCGATCAAACACCCCAAACTGCACGATAGAATAGCCAGCTTTGCCGAGTAGATCAGTCAGTAACTTCGGAGTGAAATAACTTACATGGTCAGGAAATCGGAACCCACACCATCTGTTTCCTCGCACGACTCGGTTCCACGAGGCGTAGTTCGGAACCTTGATGATGATTCGCGCGGTTGGAAGCATGACCCGTCTTGCTAGAACTAAGGTTTCGAGAGCCTTCGTGTCGTGCTCGAGAAAGGATGTCATGATGATCCCCGTGAACCTCCTGGCCGGCAGTTGACCAAGCCCATTGAGAGCGTCCGCGTGGATGACGTCGCCTCCCCGCGCGCGAAAGTCTTTCGCGGCAATCTGACTTAGCTCAGAGCTGATTTCAATTCCGAAGGGCCTATATCTGTCCGGCAAGTTTCGGAGGGTGTGCCCGCCAGCACAACCGATATCGAGCACTGGGCCAGATTCGAAATAATGGGCAACCAACTTGCCAAGCTTATCTCGCCTGGTCACGCGTTGCACGGCCCTCTTCAGATTTCGCGTCGCCTTTCGTAGAAGCGGACTCTCGCTTTCTCGCTGCCTGGACTCTTTCGCAAAGGTCTTCTCCCACGCAAACTCATCTTGAAGAGCTTCAGAAAGAGGTGGGTTCTCCAGATACACCATCTCGCAGTTTGAGCACCTCTTAAGCTTCCAACCGTCCTGGGAGTACGACAAAGCTGCATTCGCACTGTTGTCAGTTCGGCAGAGAGGGCAGACGGCAAGTTGCTGTGGTGTCATTTTGTGGGCATACATTGACTTTGCAGCCACTGCGGTCCAGCCTGACCCACATGGATAAGGGCAAAGTGTCTGGCTGAAGCACAGTGAGTCAACCTGACCGTCCATCGGCAGGACTCGATTGACGGAAGTATACTGTGCGGGCGCCTGATGCCGGCCGTTCCCTCGCTGAAGACCCGGCCAAAGGGAATGCCCTGAGAGCTTCGGCCATCCGCCCCACGACTCGACGAGGCATCTGCCAGGCGGCCGATCTCCTGCATCGGAGGCAATTTGCGGTGCATCGAATGCGAGTCTTCGCGAGGGGGATGCACCTGGTCGGAACTTCGCCTGCCAATCTTGCGGGGACTCCAAGGAGGAGGGATTTGGCGAATCCGTACTACCGTGGGCCGGTGTCGGACCACTTCGATGGCACCCGCTTCCACAACGCCGGTCTCCCCGTCGCCGACAAGGGACTGCTCGACGTTTTGCGGTGGCGGCTGACCAGCCGCCCGGCGAAGTGGCCGGAGGTGGCTCCGAGCTGCCCGGTGGTGCGGCCGGAGGCACACGTCGGCGGCCTGCGCATCACCATGGTCGGCCACGCGACGGTGTTGTTGCAGGTGGCGGGAGCCAACCTTCTGGTGGACCCGGTGTGGTCGGAGCGAGCCAGCCCATTCACGTGGGCGGGGCCGAAACGGCACAACCCGCCCGGCATCCGTGAGGCGGACCTGCCGCCACTCGACGCGGTTCTGGTGACGCACAACCACTACGACCACATGGACACGCGAACGCTCCGGCGGCTATGGGCGGAGCACCGGCCACGGGTGATCACGCCGCTCGGAAACGATGCCGTCATCCGAAAGGACGCGCCGGAGATGGACGTGACGACCGGCGACTGGGGAGCGCGATTTTCGCTGGGCAAGGAGGTGTGGGCCACCATTGTGCCGGCCAACCACTGGTCGGCGCGCGGGACGAGAGACCATCGCATGGCGCTGTGGGGCGGATTTGTTCTTGAAACGCCGCAGGGCGTTCTCTACTTCGCCGGCGATACGGCCTACCGTGACGGGGCGATCTTCGCCGAGCTGCGGAAGCGGTTTGCGCCCATCCGGCTGGCGGTGCTGCCGATCGGAGCCTATGCGCCGCGATGGTTCATGCGATCGCAGCACGCCGACCCAGCCGAGGCCGTCTCCATCATGGAAGAGTGCGGGGCGGAGACGGCTGTTGGCATCCACTGGGGCACCTTTCAGCTGACCAATGAGGCCTGCGCCGCGCCCGTGGAGCGGCTGGCAGAGGTGCTGCGCGAGCGCGGACTGCCTGCCGATCGGTTTCGAGCCCTGCTTCCGGGTGAGGCATGGGAGGGGTAAGGCACGCCCGCTCCGCTCCGGCACCTCAAACTGTTTGTAGGAAGCTCTGGTGAGGGCAGTTTTCCTGAGGGTGTATTTTCCTCTGTACTGAGGCTGCACTCAGGTCCGAAGCACGGGAAGACCCTGAACCCACGTCTCAAAATCGAGACGTGGGGCACCCTGTTTTGCGGCAACAGGAAAGGACGAACCACCCACCCACCAGGACGGGTGCCCCACATCTCTGAAGCATCCAAGGGTGCGGGTGCGGGTGCGGGTGCGGGTGTGGGTGCCCCACATCTCGCTTCTGAGATGTGGGTTTCACTGCGTGTCCGAGAGTGAGGGTGCCCTACATCTCGCCTCTGAGATGTGGGTTCGTCCGAGAGTGCGGGTGCCCCACATCTCGCCTCTGAGATGTGGGTACAACCAACCAGAAGGACTTCTGCGGCAAGCGTCTTCGATCCGAGGCTCCCTCACTCGTACCCGCCCGACTCCGCCCCCGGTGCCAGGTTCTCGAAGCGCGTGTAGTCGGCCAGGTACGCCATCTGGATGCTTCCGGTCGGCCCGTTGCGCTGCTTGGCGATAATGATCTCGGCCTTGCCCTTCAGGTCTTCGTTCTCGCGGTCGTAGTACTCTTCGCGGTGAATAAACGCGACCACGTCGGCGTCCTGTTCGATCGAGCCGGACTCGCGCAGGTCGCTCAGCAGCGGCTTCTTGTCGCCGGTGCGCTGCTCCGATCCGCGCGAAAGCTGCGACAGCGCGACCACCGGAACGCGCATCTCCTTGGCCAGCGCCTTGAGCCCGCGCGAGACCGACGAGACCTCCTGAGTGCGGTTCTCGAAGCGCTTCTGGTTCGGTCCGGCCGACCCGGTCATCAGCTGCAGGTAGTCGATCACGATCAGGTCCAGCCGGCCCTCCTGCTGGCGCAGCCGCCGCGCCTTGGCACGCATCTCCGCCAGCGTGATGCCGGGCGTGTCGTCTACAAACAGCTTGGATTCCATCAGCCGTTCGAGCCCCGCGATCAGCTTGCCCTTGTCCTCCCGCGGCAGAAATCCGGTCTGGATCTTGCGCGAGTTCACCATGGCCTCGGAGGCGAGCATGCGGCGCAGAAGGCTTTCTTTCGACATTTCGAGCGAGAAGACGGCGACGACCTTGCCGTCGCGCACCGCCGCGTTCTGCGCGATGTTGATCGCCCAGGCGGTCTTGCCCATGGAGGGACGCGCCGCGATGATGATCAACTCACCCTCCTGCAGGCCGCTGGTCATGCGGTCGAACTCCAGGTAGTGCGTCGCCAGGCCGGTGATCTCGCGGCCCTGCTCGTAGAGGGCGTCGATCGATCCGAAGGAGTTGGCAACGATCTCGCCGATGCCGGAGAAGCCGCGCTGGATGGAGCTGTCGGCGATCTCGGCGAGTCGCGCTTCGACGTCGCCGAGCACGTCGGCGGCGCTCTCGCCCGAGTCCGACGCTCGCCCCATTCCGTCGTGGAAGACGCCCATGAGCTGCCGCAGAAGGCTCTTGTCCTTGACGATGCGGACATAGCTCTCCACGTTGAAGTTCTGCGGGATGCCCTCGCTCAGATAGGCGAGATAGGCAGGGCCGCCGATCGAATCCAGCTCCTTGCGCCTGGAGAGCGCCTCCATGGCGGTGATGGTGTCCACCGCCTGGCCCACGGCGACGAGGTCCAGAACAGCCTGGTAGATGCGCCGGTGCGAGTCAAGCGCAAAGTCCTCCACGCGCAGCCGGCCGGTGGCATCGCTGATCGCGACCGGGTCCAGCAGCATCGCGCCGAGGATGGCGATCTCGGCGGTGATGGCCGACGGCAGACCCTCCAGCGAGGGCGCCCCGAGTTGAGCCAGGCTTGCCACAGGGGTCTAGCCTAACGCGGGAGAAGCCTGGCGGAGATCCGAGCCACGGCTGTGGATTCGGCGCACCGCTGTGGAGATTTCGGAAAAGTGAGCCGACGGGCACCCCGGCGTGCGCCCGGTCCCGTCTCGCCGCCCACTCCCGATACGATGAGACCAGGAGCGGCGCCGTTTTGAAGAGCTGGGTGGAGATCTCGGAGCGGCGGCTGCGCGCGAACTTTGCCGAGCTGCGGCGGGCGGCCGGCGACGACCTTCCGGTGCTGGCGGTCGTGAAGGCGGACGCCTACGGCCATAGCGCAGAGATCTGTGCCGAGGTGCTGGCGCGCGCTGGCGCTCCCTGGCTGGGCGTGACCGACGCGGCCGAAGGAGCGCGGGTGCGATCCGCCCTGGAGCGGGCCGGCATGCCCCCGGGGCTGCAGCCGGAGATCCTGATGATGTGCGGCGGGGAGCCGGCCGAGGCGGCCTTGGCCCTGGAGCAGCGGCTGACCGCAACGGTGTGGGAGCCCGGGCAGATCCGGGCGATGGAACAGGCGGCTGAGCAGGCGGAGAGCTTCTCCGGCAGGAAACAGGCGGCCGGGAGCCCGCAGGACTCGATTTCCGTGCACCTGGAGGTTGATTCGGGGATGTCGCGGCAGGGAGCGCAGCCTGGGGAGCCTCTCCGCGCGGCGCTGGAGGCGCTGCGCTCGGCCAGGCACCTGCGGCTGGGCGGCGTGCTGACCCACCTGGCCTCGGCCGAGGTGGTGGGGGCGGAGCAGACCCGCCAGCAGCTGCAGAGCTTTGCGACGGCCCTGCTGCAGGTGACGGAGGCGGGGCTTCGGCCGGAGTGGCTCCACGTGGGCAACACCTCGACTGTGGATAACCGGCTGCTGCTGGAGGGTGAAGGCGCAGGCGCGGCGGAGGCTCCGCTGCCCTGGCTGAGGGAGTTGGCTCTGTCGGTTGGAGCCAGGCCCATGGTGCGGGCCGGCCTGGCGTTGTATGGCTACGCTCTGCCGCTGGAAGGCCCGGCTGTGGGCTGCGCGGACGTCCGCCACCGCCTCGATCCGCTGGCACCCGTGCTCGAATGGAAGACCCGGGTTCGCTCACTGCGGGAGATCGCGCCCGGCACCGCCATCGGCTACGGGGCCTCCGAACATGCGCGCCGGCAGACACAGCTGGCGCTGCTGCCGGTGGGCTATGCCGATGGGCTGCGGCGCGAGCTTTCGGGAGCCGACGGCCGGCCAGGCGGATGGGTAGTGCTGCGGGGCCAGCGGGCGCCGGTGGCCGGACGCGTCTCCATGAATCTGACCGCGGTCGATGTGACGGGGGTTCCGGGCGTGGAGGTCGGCGACGAGGTGCTGCTGCTGGGAGAAGACGCGACGGCGGAGGACCAGGCGCGGCTGGCAGGGACGATCCCCTACGAGATCCTGTGCGGCCTGCGGCCGGAGCAGCGGCGGCTGGTGGACCGGTGCACGGCATCGTCCTCGGCGAGCGAGACCGGGGAAGTGCCGCTGCGATCTCTGCCGTCGGGCGGTTCCCCGGCCGAGTTTGCGCCGCTTGGGAACGCCCGGTAGCATCGACCCTAGGAGACCTCAAGAGACTATGGACACGACCCCCACGGCGCGCCGTACGGAAGATATCGCGCTCGATCTGTTGAAGTTTGTGGCAGCAGCAGCGAACGTCGGCGGCAAAAGCGCCGGAGCGACCGGGTTTGGCGTGCCCTCCGCCGCCAAGTCAGAGGACCAGGTCGACCAGCTGCTGGAGCTCTACGGCCGCTGCCGAGAGGCGGTGGAGAGCCCGGCGACGGCCCGGAAGTAGTGCCGGCCCGCGTAGCCGTCGTCGGAGCGGGGGCGTTTGGGCAGAATCACCTGAGGGTCTATCGCGAGCTGGAAGAGGCCGCGAGCGGTGAGGTGCAGCTGACGGGTGCGGTCGAGCCCCATCCGGAGACGGCCCGAAGGGTGGCGGAGCGCTTCGGCGTCCCGGTCTTTCCGTCAGTCGAGCACCTGTTGCGAGAGGCTGGCCCGCTCGATGCCGCCTCCATCTGCGTGCCCACCGTGCAGCACGCGGCGGTGGCGGTGCCGCTGCTCGAGGCCGGCACCGACCTCCTGATCGAAAAACCGATCGCGGGCTCGCTTGCCGACGCGGACCGCATTGTCTTGAGTGCCCGGCAGCACGGCCGCATCGTGCAGGCAGGGCATCTGGAGCGCTTCAACCCGGCCGTCACCGCGGCACGCGCGCTCGTCGACCGGCCAATGTTCTTTGAGGCGCACCGGCTCTCCATCTTTACGCCCCGGTCGCTCGATGTGGACGTGGTGCTCGACCTGATGATCCACGACCTGGACATCGTTCTGAGCTTTGCTGCCTCCCCCGTGCGCGAGGTTCGCGCGGTCGGTCTGCCGGTGCTCTCAGGCATGGTGGATATCGCCAATGTGCGGCTGGAGTTTGAGAGCGGCTGCGTGGCCAACTTCACCGCCAGCCGGGTAAGCACGGAGCGCGTGCGCAAGCTGCGGTTCTTCCAGCCGCAGGGCTACCTTTCGCTGGACTTCGCCCGGCAGGACCTGCTGATGATCGACGTCGCCTCGGCCATGTCCGCCATGACGCCGGAGAAGCTGGCAGCCATGGCCGCGCACGCCGGCACGGGGGAGATGCACCCGAGCGCCGGGCTGCTGCTGCGCAAGCCGGAGGTGGTGCCGGGGGAGCCGCTGCGTCTGGAGATCCAATCCTTTCTCGAGGCCGTGAGGACGCGGCGTCAGCCAGTAGTCTCGGCCGACGATGGCCGCGCTGCGCTGGCGGTGGCGATCGACATCACGCGGGCCATTGCAGAGCACGGGAGGCGGGCCGGGCTGGCCGCGCTCACCACGTAGAAGCCAGTGGACTGCCTGCGGAGTTGCCCGCACGGTAAGCCACCAACAGCATCTCTGCTTCGAGACGGGTGTAGCCACTCGCCTTCGACTGCGGAGCGCAGGGAACACCAGCAATCGCAAACTCCCGTCGCTCGAACTGGTTTGCAGGAGGTGTAGCTCCGGTCCTTCGAGAAGGTCTGATCAAACCCGCTTGCAGCAAGGGTTCTGCTCCCGGTGTAAGCGGGATTGTTCAAAGGCTCCCTATGCCTCCGACGGTTTATCCACCTGCGATTCATACACCTCCGCCACCCGCTCCAGGGTGTCGATCTCGGCCAGGGGCTTGTCGGGCCGCAGACGAACAATGCGCGGAAAGCGCAGGGCAAATCCGCTGGCGTGGCGGTCGGACCGCATGATGTTGTTGAAGGCGACCTCCAGGATGCGCTCGGGTTCGACGGTGCGGAAGTGTCCGAAGTCTTCGAGCGTGTGCGCCTTGAGCCACTGTGTGAGCTCCGCGATCTCAGCGTCGGTCACGCCCGAGTAGGCCTTGCCGACGTTCAACAGCTCGCCCGCCGGGCCGCGCACGGCAAAGGTGTAGTCGCTCAGCACCTGCGATTTGCGGCCGCTGCCGAACTCCGCTCCGGTGATCACCACGTCCAGCGTGGCCAGCTCGCGTTTGAGCTTCACCCACAGCAGACCGCGGCGGCCCGGGAGATAGGGGCTGCCGGCAGCCTTGAGCATGACGCCCTCATTGGCGCGGGCGCGCGCGTCAGCGTAGGCCTGGTCGATGGCCGCGGCCGTCTCCACCAGCCGCGCCGGCGAGAGCAGCAGGCGCGGAACCAGCGGTTGGAGCGAACCTCCCGCCGCGATGGCTCCGTCTTCCGTAGTGCCCGGCTCCGGGCTGGCGCTGCCCTCTGTTCTTCGGCCGTCATCGTTGAAGATCTGCGCCTGTCCCGCGCTGGCAGCAGCCGCCGCTTTGCCGCGATTCGGCTTCGATGTCTTTGGCGTCTCGGGCAGCACCAGCGGGGAGTGAGCCACGGGCCCAAGGTCGGCGGCCAGTTCCTCCAGCCGGATACGCCGCTGGCGGAGTGGCTGATCGAGCGTCAGACCGCCGTCGGCGTATAGCAGGTCGAAGGCCATAAACACCACCGGGATCTCCCGCCGGACCTCGTTCGGGACGCGCTTGCGCCCGATCCGCTGGCCAAGCACGGCAAACGGCAGCGCCCGGTCTGCCGCGAGGTCCCAGCCCAGGATCTCGCCGTCCAGAATGACGCCGCCCTGCTCAGGGGAGCTCCCGCCGGCCTCGTCCGAGCCAGCCTCGCCCGAACCAACCTTGCCCGAACCAACCAGGGCGAACGCCTCCACCAACTCCGGAAAGCTCTCCGTCACATCGTCACGATTGCGAGAGTAGATGGCCACGCGGCCTGGCTGCGACGGATCGCCGAAGTGCAGCTGCGCCCGCATCCCGTCGTACTTGTCCTCCAGAAAGGCCTGGACGGCGGAGCTGGCAGGCAGCTGGTCGGCGAGACCTGCGGCACGCTGGACGGCATCGTCCGCCCCGCTGCCCGGACTCTGCGTCTCTTCGCCCTCGGCCGCAATCCGCTCGGCCTCCGCCGGCTCCGGGGCGGCAATCAGGTCCAGCTCGGGAGCGTCGCGGAAGTCGGCGTCGGCAGCTCCGGAAGGGGTTATTGTGGCGTCCAAGTCGCCGGTCCCCGGCGTCCCCTCGGCCAACTCCTCCGCTGCTGCGCCGGCGGTGGGGTCCGCTTTCTTGCGCTCCGCGGCCGCAGGCTTTTTGACGGGCCTGGGCTTTTCGGTGAAGCGATCCACCGCCTCCTCTGGCGTCTCGACCGGGCTTGCCAGCATGAAGCCGAGGGGATGAAACAGCCGCATGCGAGCCTCCGCCAGCGTCCCGGCAAACGCCCGCCGCGTCGCATCCGCCAGATCGGCCTCCAGCATCACGGCGTTGCGCACGGCGGCGACCTCCGCGCCGGCTGCCACCGCAATCGCCTCCTCGACCAGGCTCTGCTTCACGCCGATGCGCATGTCGCCCAGCATGAGCTTCAGCAGATACTTCGCCTCAATCGCAGTCGATCGCCGCAGCAGCTGATTGAGCACCTCCGCCCGGATCTTTGTCGTCGCGGCCACGGCCATCGCGGCAAACGCCGCTTCGATCTCCTGGAGCGTGACGACCGGCTCCTTGCCGAGATCTTGCGTCCGCAGCAGATCAAACGCCGCCGCGCCCAGGTCGCCGTGCCACCGGTAGGCTGCCCCGAGCTCCGCGTCGGTCGCCCCCGCCACCTCTTTCACGGCCTTCGACAGCAGCGCACCGCCGGCATTCAGCTTGCGCTGATCTGATTCAGGAAAGGGCGTCCCCGCGAGATAAAGGGCGAACAGGCCCGCATCCCGAAGCTGCGCGTCGTTGCGTTCACCGGCCACACTACCAATCGCCCCAGCCAGCGCCGCCCGCTTCCTCAGCCGGCTGCCCTCCGCGGCGAGCTCCTCCGCCAGCTTCGCTCCATGCACGAACAGTGACACCTTTGCACACCCCCTTCAGTCCCGATCCTGATCCCGTAGAAGAGATGCGCGGCGGACCCACAGACGACGCTTCGCACGCAGCCGCGGTTGCACCTCCCCCAAAGGGGAGTGCTGCAACTTGACGGCGGCTGTACCATCAAATCAGCAGCCATGTCACAGCCGAGCGCAGATCCGGTGTCCTTCTCCCGCGTGCTTCGCAGGAGCTCCCGTGGCCGTCACGACTTCGCCTAGCTGCGCCTCCCCCGCTCTTGCCCCCTTCAGCATCTCTCGTTGTACCCCCTGCCATTCAGGAGTGCCCCCATGTTTGACCGTCTTGACCAGCTTGAAACCCGCTACGAGGAGCTCGGAATGCAGCTCGCCGATCCCGGCCTCGTCGGCGACCAGAAGAAATTTCAGGCCACCGCCAAAGCGCATCGCGATCTCCAGCCCGTGGTGGAGACGTTTCGCCAGTACCGCCGAGTCGAAACAGCCATCGCCGACGCCCGCACCATGATGAACGGTCCCGAGGCCGCCGCCGACCCCGACCTGCGCGCGATGGCCGAAGAGGAGCTCGCCACGCTGGAGCCGCAGTTGGCCGAGCTCGACGAGGCGATCAAGATCCTTCTGCTGCCAACCGATCCCAACGACGAGAAAAATATTGTGATTGAGCTGCGCGCCGGCACCGGGGGTGACGAGGCCGCGCTGTTTGTCGCCGAGATCTTCCGCATGTACCTCCGCTTCGCGGAACAGCACCGCTGGAAGGTCGAGATTTTGTCGCAGTCGGAGAGCGGCATCGGGCACGGCCTGAAGGACGTCACCGCCATCTTTGAGGGCGACAAGGTGTATCAGCAGATGAAGTATGAGTCCGGCGTTCACCGCGTGCAGCGCGTGCCCGCGACCGAGACCCAGGGACGGGTGCACACCTCCGCCATCACCGTGGCCGTTCTGCCCGAGGCCGAGGAGGTCGACATCAAGATCGAGGCCAAGGACCTGCGGATCGACACCTTCTGCTCCTCCGGCCCCGGCGGCCAGTCGGTCAACACCACCTACTCGGCCGTGCGCATCACGCACCTGCCCACGCAGACCGTGGTGAGCTGCCAGGACGAGAAGTCGCAGATCAAGAACCGCGAAAAGGCGATGCGGGTGCTGCGGGCCCGGCTGTACGAGGTCGAAGAGGACAAGCGCCACCAGGCGGAGGCGCAGACAAGGAAGGCGCAGGTTGGCTCGGGCGACCGATCAGAGAAGATTCGCACCTATAACTTTCCTCAGAACCGCATGACCGACCACCGCATCGGTCTGACCAATCACCAGCTTGCCATGGTGATGGAAGGCATGCTGCAGCCAACAGTCGACGCCCTGATCGCCCACGATGTGGCGGAGAAGATGAAGGCGGAGACGGCGCCCGCATAAGCGAGAGGACTGCCGCGCGGCAAGGCTCCCACAGACGGCGCATCTCTGCCCCATGTCGAGATGCGAGCGCCGTCTGGCAGGTCAGGGACGCGGCCTCTGCAGATCGAGGCTGTCGAGATAGAACGGGCGCTCGCCGGTGTAGGAGACGGAGATCGTGTTTGCGCCGGACCGGAGCTCGACCGGCACGTCGACGTAGTTCCACGAACGCATGATGGCCGTGACGGTGACCGGCGCGGCCCCATTCACCGCCACGCCAATCTGCTTGTCTTCGAGGCCGTTGCGTACGTAGGTGAGGCGCAGGAGATAGCGTCCGCCCGCGAGCAGACGGACGTTTCGCAGTGTCAGCGATCCGGCCTCGTGCGCCCCGCCGATCGCCTCGGCATAGCCGTGGGAGCACTCACCGCAGCTCAGCAGGGCGAGCCGTCCGGACCTCCCGTTGCCGGGCCACTCGGCCTCGTACTGGACCGGTTGGCGCCAGGCGCGCTTCCCGGAGATGCGCAGAAGCACGGAGGAGCGCGCGGGCACGGTGGCGTGGAAGGCGAGATCGCCGTTGACCGGCAGATCGCGCGCGGCCCAGACATCGCGCACACGCGCTCCGGGGGCGAGATCGAGCTCGGAGAGCTTCAGCTGCACGGCGGCGGGAGCGTCCGTGGCATTGAGCAGCATCGCGGCAGCCTCCCCCGAGGTTCGCGCCGTGAGCGGTCGCGCCCAGACCTCGACGCCCGGCGTCTCTTGCCCGAGGCGCTCCGCACCCGCGCCCAAGGAGTCCTGGTTGATGGCGATGGCCTCGCGGTTCCCGTAGGTCGCGCGCGTGGCCGTGCTCATCGCGGTCAGGTCGGCGCCGGCCAGCAGCGGCGAAGGCGAGATGACCCACATGGACATCTGCGCCTGCCCTTGCGCGTCGTTCAGGCCAGGGTTGCCGATCTCCAGCATGTCGGCGTCGTTCCAGCTTTCGGGCGCGGAAAAGACGGAGTGGACGGTGTTGGATTCGAAGTTGCGCACCATCCGGTCCCAGCTGACGTGGTTCTTTTCGAGGCTGATGTCGAACTCGGTGCGCCACATCTGCGCGCGCCCCTGCGCCCACTCCCACGGCTGCTCGTTGCCCCAGGCGCAGAGGTAAAAGATCATCGGCCGGCCGGTCCTGCGGATGGCCTCGGCCATGCGCTCGTAGACCCATCGGCCGGTTTGCGCCTCCTCCCTGTTGCAGTAGTCCATCTCGACGAAGTCCATACCCCACTTGGCGAAGGTGTCGGCATCCTGTTGCTCGTGGCCATAGCTGCCCTGGTAACGCGGGTTGGGGTAGCAGGTGTGGCGGCCGACGTCGGTGTAGGTGCCCGCCCGGAGCCCCAGCTTGTGGATGTAGGCGGTCAGCGCGGGCACGCCGCTGGGAAAGCGAGCGGAGTCGGCAATCAGGTTGCCTTGCGGGTCGCGTTCGCGCGCGATGCACTCCTGGATGACGACGTACCTGTAACCGGCGTCGCGCATGCCGGTCGCGACCAGGGCATCGGCCTGCGCGCGAATCGTCCGCTCGTCGTAGTCGCAGAAGAAGTGGTTCCAGCTGGCCCATCCCATGGGCGGCGTGGGAGCGAGCGAGCCGAAGTCGGTCTGCTGCAGATCCGGCTGGGGCGCCTGCGCCCGCAACCCAGGGGCGAGCGCCGCCAGCAGAAGAACGAAGAGCAGCGGAAGGGAAAGACGAGCGTGGAGCTGCATGGGTGGAGTTGTCTCCGGCGAACCCTTGCAGATATCAGATCACAAAGGCGAACGCGCCCACGGAGCGAAGTGACAGGAGCGAGCGCACCGGACTGCAACCATTGTGCGCAGCCATCGCACGCTCATGGACACCGTTTTGTCAGGACGAGGCTGAAGCACGGGAGCGTGCAATGCTGGACCACCTGCACCCGGCGGCGCTGAACCTGATCTCACGGCACAGCGGTCAACCAGCTGCTGACGAGCGGCAGCCTGCCAGGTGTGACGTCGCTCTCTGCTCCAAGGTGCAGGGCGGCCGGGCCGCCCCACACGGCCCGGTCCTGCCTGGATTTAGCGCAGGCCGCCAGCTGCCTGGAGCAGCGATCCGTTTACCCAGCGCGCCTCGTCCGATGCCAAAAAGGTGACCACGTCCGCGATGTCGTCCGGCTGGCCGATGCGGCCCAGTGGCGTCTTCTTCACCATATCCTGCATCATCTCGTGTTCGACGAAGTCCTTGGTGCCCTCGGTGACAACCGGGCCGGGATTGACAGCGTTCACCCGGATCTTCTTCGGGCCGAGCTCCGCCGCCAGCGTGCGCGTGATGGAGTCGACCGCGCCCTTGGTGCCGTTGTAGATCGCCATGCCCATCGGGGTCTGCTCGCTGGCAGTGGAACCGATGTTGATAATGGACCCGCCCTCTTCAGGGAAGAGCTCGATGGCGGCCTTGGTCGTCAGCAGCAGACCCTTGACGTTGGTGTTGAACATGCGATCGATGTCCTCTTCGCTTACATCTCCAATCGGCGAAAAGCCGTACACGCCCGCATTGTTGACCAGGATGTCGACCTTGCCGAACTGCTTCCGGGTTTCCGCGAAGATCTGCGCGATGTCCGCCGCTTTGGCCACGCTGCCGCCGACTGCGACGGCGTGTCCGCCCGCGCCGGTGATGGCTGCCAACGTGTTCTCGGCGCCCGCCTTGTCGGTTGCATAGTTGACGACCACCGTGGCGCCGGCGGCCCCGAGTGCCTTGGCGATACCTGCGCCGATCCCCTTGGACGCCCCGGTCACGACCGCGATCTTGCCTGTCAGTTTGCTCATCTCTATCTCCCCAATCCTTTCGTTCATCGGAAGTCGGCTTCCGCAAGACTTCGATGTCTATCGAATGGATGAGCGGCGGCGCGGAGCGATGCAGAGTATTTGGAGAAGACTTTTTGACGGGAGACTGAGGAGCACCGGATGAACGGGTCGCCCGGAGAAGACGCAGACCCCCTTAGGAAGTGACAACGGAAAGAACGGAGATCGTCGCGATCGGATTGGATCAGTCCGCTAGATCTGGCCGAGTTGCTGGAGGTAGCGGCTCCAGGTGTCGCGCCGGAGGCGAAGCCGGGCGATGCGACCTTCGTGCGCGACCTCGATGAGCCCGGCCTCCTGCAGCTCCTTCAGGTGATGCGAGATGGTCGCGGGGCTGATCTGTTTCTGCTCCTCCAGGCAGGAGCAGGTGATGCTCTCCGCAGCCGCAATCTGCTGCAGCATGGCGAAGCGCCGGGGGTCGGCAAGCGCTCGGAGAATGGCGTGAAGTTGATCGTCGGACAGGGATGTGCGGGGTCTGCTCATCTGCTCCCATCCTACGTCGGCAGCGGAGCTCTGTCCCCGCGCTCCTCGGAATGACTGACCTGCCAGCTTCAGAAGATCGTCTTTGACGTCCGCCAGGATCGGCAGGTGCAATCGCTGGAGCTCGGAGTTGACCTCCTTAACCTTCTCCGAGTGGAGATCGTCCTTATACATCTCCACGATCTTTTCCGCGCTCGGGTAGTTTTGGAAGCGCTCCCGCTCGGCAACGGTGCGATTTTGCACGTCCTCCAGCTCCTTCTGTTCGTGGCCGGAGCGTTTCCCGGCGTTCAGGATGGGATCGAAGACGTGCTGATCGAGAAAGTGGAGAAGTTCGGATTGGCTGGCCATGACGGCTCCTTCGCTTGAGATCCGATTTTCGCAGTCTGTCTCTGTGGGGGAACTAGCGTGGGTTGCGGTAGTGGTACGGACCGACCGGGACGGGCGCAGGATGGCGATCGCGCCACAACCGGTGCGGCAGAAGATAGGTGAAGCCGAAGGAGCCCTGCCACTGGGTTGAGGTAGACGTGAGCCCATGCACAAAGGCAGCGTCGAGAACAAGATTCGGCTTGATCTGGTAGATGCCCGCAAACAGGAGCTCGACCGCGTTGGCGCGATCGACAGGTCTCCCGGAGCTCGCACTGGAGACGAGCGGCTGGGTGAAGTGAGAGAGTTCAGCAACCCCGGCCAGCTTGCCCTCGGTAGCCTGTTCCAAGAGGGGGTGCGAGACGGCCAGTGTCTGCGAGAGCTGTGGCCGGCGAACGGGGCCGCTGTTCTGCTCGTAGAGGGAAATGTTGGAGTCGTAGTGAAACTTGTCCGGCAGGTCGCCGCTGAGCAGAAGCAGTGCCGCCTGCGAGTAGCTGCCGATGTCGAGGTCGGCGGACGAACCGGCACGCACGCGACGGATGTACTCCATCGCCACGACCGGGACCGGGCCGACGCTTTTGTGCAGGATGGCCTGGCCGGCCACCAGCAGATCGCCGGGATCGTTGCTGGTCACATCTCCTCCGGTGGGTGAGGCGATGCGGCTGCGGACGTAGGGCTGATCGATGTACTGCACCATCAGACGTGTGGTGAGCGAGATCTTGGTCGACTGGCTGAGCGCAAACTGCCCGTCGGTTCCCGCAGGGGAGCCATTGGCCTGGTTGAAACCCTGCTCAAACTGGAGATAGCCCGTAGGCGGAATGTGGGCGGGCGCGGTGAAGGTAGGCCGGGTAGGGGAAGCCTGCGGCACAGCGGCGTCGCTGGGCGCAAAGGCGGCATTTGTATTCTCAATCGGCACAGCGCCCGGAGGCCGGGGCACAGTCTGGCCGGGCAATGCGCAGGGCACAGCCACCACCAGCAGCGATAGCAAAAAGCGGGCATACAGCAATGATGATGCGAACACAATCGCTCCCGGCACAGCCCCCGATACGCGGGGGAGCACCGATCTCATCGGATGCCGCTTTGCTGCGCAGCGACCACTCGCTCGCCAGCTTCTGCCGGAGGCGCTCCGGCCCGGAATCTTCTTAAGGATCCTTTCCATAGATGGGGTATGATGTCGCTACGAAGAGGCCCCATGCCGCTCCGGACACGATCTCTCACGGCTCCCGCCTCGTCCATGCGACCACAGTATCCCGCGCCCTCGCGGCCGTCTCACCTGCGGCAGGCGAACGCGCGCGAGCTTCTGCGATGCTTGCGGGAGGACGCTCCCTGCTCCAAGGCGGAGCTGGCGCGAAGGTCCGGCCTGAGCGCACCGACGGTGTCGAGCGCTGTGGCCTACCTTGAGGAGCTCGGCCTGGTGGAGTCGATCGGCATGGGCGATTCAAGCGGTGGCCGGCCTCCGGGGCTGCTTCGGTTCCGGGCCGACTTTGGATTTGTGGCGGCGGCCGACATCGGCGGAACACGGCTTCGCATGGCGCTGGCCGATCTCAACGGCGACATCGTGGCGCAGTGGTCGACCGTGCTGGCGCGCTCGCAGAAGTCGCCGGAGGCGGTGTGCGCCCAGGTGGCGGAAGGGCTGCGCGCCATGTGCCGTGAGGCGAGCGTTCCGCCGAAGCGCGTGATGCACCTGACGGCGGGCGCACCCGGCATCACGAATGGAGACGAGGGGGTGGTGATCGCCGCGCCAAACCTGAAGAACTGGACCGCCGTACCGCTGCGCGCGATGCTGGAACGAGCGACCGGCCTCTCGGCCCAGGTGGAGAACGACACAAATCTGGCTGCGGTGGGCGAGCATTGGAATGGAGCTGCCAGGGGGGTGGCCAACTTCGTCTTCGTCGCGGTCGGCACGGGCATGGGCGCGGGCATCTTTGTCCGTGGCGAGCTCTACCACGGGGCGCAATGGTGCGCCGGGGAGATCGGCTACTTCGGGGTGAGCGGCAGAGCGCGTGAGGCGATGCGGATGCGCGAGACCGGCCAGCTGGAGCGGGCCATCGGCGGAGCTGGTTTGGAGCAGCGGTGGCAGCGCGCTCTTGACCGCGGCGCCGGCAGCGGCTCACCGGAGCTCCGCGCGCTGCGGGCCAACGCGGTGCTGGACCTGGCGCGCGACGGCGAGCCGGTTGCTACCGCCGTGGTGCGCCAGACGGCGGGTCTGCTCGCCGATGCCATCGCCGATCTTTCGCTGGTCCTGAACCCCGAGCTGGTGGTGCTGGGCGGCGGTGTGGGGTCGCATCCCGAGCTCTGCCGCGTGACACTTGACCTGCTCAAACGGCACGAACTTGCCTGTCCAGAGCTGCGATCGAGCGCGCTGGGAACCCAGGCGCAGCTGCACGGTGCCATCTCGGTGAGCCTGCGGGCGGCAGAGCTCCGATGGATCGCCTAGGAGCGCCTCGCTTGACTTGCCTAGGCATAACCCATATCCTCGCACCCATCCGACCACTTAATTAGCAAACGTTAGGAAGGAGTCTGACCGCATGCAGCGATTCGGCCGACGATCCGTTCGACGCTCCCTTCTCTCCGCGGCACTCACGCTGCCGGCGCTCTTCCTGGGCCTGCACCGCGGTGCGCTGGCGCAGTCGCAGTCCATCAACGGGACCATCCGCGGGCATGTGTCCGACGCGACCGGCGCCTCTGTCGGAGGCGCGCAGGTGGTGGTCAAGGACGCGGAGCTTGGCTTCACCAGGACGGTGCAGGCCGCAGCCGATGGCTACTTCGTTCTGCTCAATCTCCCCCTGGGGCACTACTCGGTCAACGTCTCGATGACCGGCTTTTCGCCGGTGGCCTACGCTGATCTGACGGTGACGGCCGGACGCGAGATTGTGCTCGACCCCTCGCTCACGGTGGGCGGCACGTCGACCGAGATCCAGGTGAGCGCGCAGTCGGCGGCCATCGATCCGGCAACGCTGAACATCCAGCGAACGATCGACAGCCGCGAGGTCGAAAATCTGCCGCTGACCTCGCGCAACCCGTACAACTTCATCCTCTTCCAGCCCGGCGTGAGCGGACACCCGAATCCGGAGCTCGGCATTCCCCGCACCATCAACACCAACGGCCTGCTCGACCGCATTAATTACCAGCTGGATGGCATGGTGAACACGGAGAGCGATCGCTATGGGCTGCGCCTGTTTCCCATCGGCAACGTCTTCGTCAAGGAGGTGCAGACGGTCTCGAACAGCTTTGCTCCCGAGTTCGGGTGGAGCGCTGGAAACGTCTACAACGTCATCTCCAACAACGGCACCAACCAGTTCCACGGTCTGTTCCAGTACATCCGCCGCTGGCAGGATGCCACGGCCTTTCCTCTGCTGACGAACCGGGCGACCACTCCGGTCAAACCGGATCTGCAGCTTACGGATTACTCCGCCAATCTGGGTGGCCCGGTCCTGCGCAACCGGCTGTTCTTCTTCGGCTCCTACGAGCAGCTAAAGCGCGGAGTTCCCGCACCCGTGACGATCACGCAGGCGAACGCGACCGTCATCGGCCTGCCCGCTTCGGAGCTCGTAACCGCGCCCGGCCTGCTGAACGGCAAGTTCGTGGACGCGCGTATCGACTGGACCATCTCGTCGCGTAATCAATTTTTTCTTCGCTACAACTACTTCAAGAACAGTTTCCCGTTGAACACGCAGGTTGGAGGGTTGAACGCGCGCAGCGCTGGGGTGGACTACGCGGACCGCGCGCATGTCTTTGGCGGCCAGCTCATCACTACACTGAACGATCACCTTCTGAACGAGCTCCGCATCTCGGTTCCCCTGCGCGACAACACCCACTTCGCCGGCTCCTACACGGGAACCGGGCCGGCCGTCATCATCACGGGCGTAGCGAACTTCAACGGCACCAGCAGCGCCGGAGACCGCTTCACCGAGAAGCAGCCGAGCGGCAGCGACAACGTGAGCTATGTGCGCGGGCGCCACACCGTGAAGGTTGGCTTCAACTTCTCGCAGATTGAAGACAAGCAGCGGGCAGACAGCTTCAACGCGTACACCTTTCCGACCGTCAGCGCCTACCTGGCTGCAAAAAGCGGCAGCAACCCGTACGCCTACACGCAGTTCACCTCGCAGACCGATGTCGCCGGGGTGAACTATGCATCGCAGTTCTTTGGCTCCTATGTGCAGGACACGTGGGCGGTGACGCCGCGGCTGCTGGCGATCTTTGGCGGCCGCTATGACCGGTTCCAGGCTCCCCGGGCGAACGCAAACGCCGCCTACCCCGATTCGCGCCACTTCAACGTGCCCAGCACGGACTTTTCTCCGCGCGTCGGCTTCAGCTACCGGTTCACGGACAAGACGGTGGTCAAGGCGTCGGCCGGCATCTTCTATCAGGCTCCGCCGACCAACGTCTGGTACAACGCGCTCAACCTGGACGGGTCCAACCGCGTCTCCGCCTACACGTACACGCCGTCACAGGCCGGAGCTCCCGCGTACCCGAACATTCCGCCTCAGACCGGCCGGGTCTCCATTCAGAATGTGACCACGGTCTCGCCCATCTTCAAGAACGAGTACACCTGGAACTTCAACACGCAGATCTCGCAGGAGTTCTCAAACCACGACGCCATGACGATCGGCTACATCCTGGCGAACGGGCGCAATCTGCAGTATCTGCACAACGTCAATCTGATCAACCCGATCGGCAACCTGGCCGATGGCCGGCCGGTATTCAGCACCGTGGTCAGCGCGGCGACGCGGGCAGACCCGCGCTTCAATCAGGTGAACCGTGTGGAGTCCGGTGCGAACTCGAGCTTCAATGCGCTGATTGCAAGCTACACGCACTATCTATCGCGTGGACTCCAGTTCAACGCGAACTACACCTGGTCGCACACCATCTCGGATGCTCCGGAGGTGAACACCTTCGAGCAAAGCCTGCCCATCGAAGACACAACCGATTTGAAGCGAGGCCGCGGCAACAGCAGCGTCAACCGGCCCAATGCCTTCAACATGAGCGCGGTGTTGGAGCCGAGCTTCGACCTCCACAACCGTTTCGCTAAGGAGCTGGCGAATCACAACCGGCTGGCGCTGCTTCTGAACCTCTCCTCGGGAGATCAGTCGAGCATCATCGCGAACCCCGGTATCATCAACGGCGACTCCTCGGTCACATCCGTGGCGCGCCCGGCGTTTGTGGCTCGCAACACGGTGCGTTCCCCCAGCATCTACCAGGTGGATGCCCGCTACACCCGGTCGATCTCCAGGATCTTCGATCGCTTTGAGCCGTCGTTTCTGATCGAAGCGAACAATCTCTTCAACCACACCAATGTCACAAACGTATCCGTCACGCAACCCGTGACCCCGTTCTCCGCCGCGCTCGGCATTCCCAACGGCGGCGTGGCCACGGGAACGCCAACGACGAGCCGAACGACGGTGCTGGAGGCGCGAATCGTGCAGTTCGGTGCCGCGGTGCGTTTCTAGAGCCCCAGGGTGTGAAGAACATCGGCAGCGCTGCGCCTGCCCTCCCGGCGTAAGCGGCCGAGAAGAGCGAATCGATGGATAGCAAGTCTGTACGTGCGGTCTCACAGTTTCCGGCGCTGGTCTACCGCGAGACGGTTCTCGAACCGGTCTTCGCGGAGGCCAAGCGCATGCTGCTGCAGCCACTGATCGAGGTGGAGTGTGCGCACACGTTGATGCTGGCGCGGCAGGGCATCGTGCCACTCGCGGAGGCAGCCCAGGGTCTCCGGGCCCTGGCGCGGCTTGATCTCGAGGCGATTCGCACCACACCGTACGACGGCAGCTTTGAAGACCTGTTCTTCCTTCTCGAGCAGCAACTGGCTGCGGCCTGTGGTGCGGCGGTGGCGGGCAAGATGCACATTGCGCGCAGCCGCAACGACCTTGACCTGACCATGTATCGCATGCTGCTGCGAAGACGTCTCCTGGCAGCACATCGCAGCTCAGCGGAGCTGAGGCGATGCCTGATCGAGCTTGCCAGCGAACACGCCGCCAGCCTGATGCCCGCCTACACCCACGGCCAGCCGGCCCAGCCCACCACCCTGGGTCACTACCTGGCCGGCTACATCGAGGTGCTGGAGCGCGACGGAGAACGTCTGCGCGCGGCCTACACCCGCGTGAACCGCAGCCCCATGGGAGCTTGCGCGATCACCACCACCGGATTCCCCATCGATCGCGAATGGACCGCGGAGATGCTCGGGTTTGAAGGGCTGCAGGTCAACTCCTACGGCGCCATCGCCGCCGTCGACTATGTCGCCGAGAGCTGCTCGGTGCTGGCGACCGCCATGCTCAGCCTGGGCCGCTTCGCGCAGGACCTGCTGCTGTGGAGTTCGGCGGAGTTCGGCTACCTGCGTCTCTCCGACGGCTTCGTCCAGATCAGCAGCATCATGCCGCAGAAGCGCAACCCCGTGCCGATCGAACACGTGCGTATGCTGGCGAGCCGATCCCTCACGCAGGCGCAGGGGGTGCTTGGCAGCCTGCACAACACGCCCTTCGCCGATATGAACGACGCCGAGGATCAGCTGCAGCCTCTGGTCGCAATCGCCTTTGACGATGCGGACCGGGCGATGCGGCTGCTCTCCGGTCTGCTCGCCGAAGCGGAGTTCCGGGTAGAGCGCATGGCGTCTGCGGCCGAACGCAACTTTCTGACCGTGACAGAGCTCGCCGACACCCTGGTGCGCGAGGCGGGCCTAAGCTTCACCGCCGCGCACGCCCTGGTCAGCACCTGCGTCCGGGTGGCTGCCACAGGCAACGTCGAGTACGACGCGGAGGTGTTGGCCGACACCGTCGAGCGGCAGCTGCAGCAGCTTGCGGGGAAAGCCGATGCGATCGGTCGGGCGGAGATCCGGAGGGCGCTGGACGCGCGGAACTTTGTGGAGGTGCGCGGCATCCCTGGCGGTCCCGCAGCGCGCGCCTTGATCCCGGAGTTGAAGCGCGCGCGCTCGCAGCTGATTGCAGATGAGCAATGGTGCCGCGGCGCAGAGACCCGGCTGAAGGACGCTCACGCGAGATTGCACCGTGCGGCGGACGACCTGGTCGGAGCCGCGGATGCCGCTCCCGGAGCCGTTTCGCCTCCGCTCTAAGGAAGCTCTGATCAACCGTTGCGGCTCGGGAAGAGACGCAAATTCCCTACGGAAATGACAACCGAAGAGCAGCGCTCTCGGTATAAACGGATCGTTCAGAGGCTCCCCAACGCGACCATGTTGCCGGGCTGGAGGTCTGCTCGGCACCCACCTCAGCCAGTGGCTGCGGCCGCATTCTCGGGCGCGCGCGAGATCAGCACCACGCGCGGTACGGGCGCCGTTTGCAGAAGTCGCTCCACCACCCCGCCCAGCGAAATGCCGTGATCGCTCGACCGCATGACCGATCCCATCACCAGCAGCTGGTAGGGCTGGCGGCGAAGCTCTGCAAGCACCGCCTCTGCGGCATCGGTTGCGAGCGCCACCTGCTCGCTCTGTTGCACCTCCAGCCGGGCGATCCGCTCCTGCGCCTCGCGGGTTGTGCTGTAGCCGGTTCGAAGCAGGTCGCGATGCATGCGCTCCCGCCAGAACAGCGGTCCAAGCCGCGGCGCGACGACAGAGAAGAGCACAACCTCCGCATTCCAACCTTTCGCAAGATAGCCCGCCACATCGGCCGCCGACATGGCATGGCCGAGACCGTTGACCGGCACCAGAATGCGCTTCACCGGCGGCAGATCGCGTTGAGGCGCAACCGCCATCAGCACATCCACCTCCAGCTCGCGCAGCAGCCTGTCCTGCAGGGGGCCGAAGGAGAGTGCAAGCTCTCCTGTGACCGACGTTGTGCCGATCGCGAGAAGCTGCTGCCCGTCGGCTGCCTCCTGAATCGACGTGAACTCCTCCTCGGCGTCGAGCGATACATGGCGCAGCTCCACGTTGCTCTGCTCGGCGGCCGTCGCCAATGAGCTCGCGGCGTCGATGACGCTGCTGTGCGTGTCGGACCGGGTCAGGGAGGTGTCGTCAGCGGTCGAGCACTCGGTGATGTCAAACAGCTCCGCCTCACCCTGTTTGCCGGCGGCCAGGGCGGAGACGAGGCTTGCGGTCGCGGCGGGAAGCAGCTCTGGCACCAGCGGAACCAGGATGCGTTCCATGCCGGACAGGTAGGCCATCCGCTTGGCCTCTTCGCGGTTCAAACGCTTCATCTCCTGCTCGCCCGGCCTGGTTTTTTCAGCAAGAAAGGCCATCAGCGGAGGCGAGGCCAGCACCGTAAGAATCGCCACGACGGCGTACATGGTGTACAGGCTGGGTGAGAGCAGCAAAAGCTCCGTCCCGACGATGGCGACCACCACGTCGGTTCCGCCCTTCAGGTTCAGGCCCACGCCGACCGTCGCCGCCTCCCACACCGGCAGCCGCCCGGCGAGCGCACCAGCAAATCCGAGCAGCACCTTGATCGCGCCGGCGGCCAGGAAGAGCAGAAGAATGCCCTGGATGTACTGCGATCCACGGAGGTCGAACAGGTTGACGCGCATGCCGGCCAAGCCAAAGAAGACGGGGGCAAACAGAGCGATGGTGATCGACTGGATGCGCTGCTTCAGCTCCACCGTGGCGCGCGGCGCCTTGCTTAGCAGAACGCCAAAGACAAACGCGCCGAGCAGGGGGTGAAGCCCCATGACCGTGGTGGCGGCGGCAGCCAGAAACAGCAGAATAAGCACCAGCGACAGCTCGCCGTTGACGATGTCGGTCACATCGGCGACGCGGCGCATCGCCCAAAAGGTGAAACGGCGGCCCAGCGTCAGCATGAAGGCGAAGAAGGCGGCGGCCAGCAGGGTCGCGCGGAGCCCGGCAACGAAAGGATTGTCGCGATGCTGCACGGAGGAGACCACGGAGATCAGCGGCCAGACCAGCACCTCGCTGGCGATGCCCGCCGCCAGCATCACCTGCGCGTAGTCTCGCCGCAGCGCCTCACGTTCGATCAGCAGCTTGGCCACCACGCTGACGGCGGTGACAGAGAGCACCAGGCCAAGGAAGAAAGCGCCCGAGCGGTCCCGGCCGAAGTAGTGCACACCAAGCCACGTGCCGACGCCCAGCGCAGCGCCCACGGCCCCGGCAGCGGCCAGCAGACCGGGGACGGACTTTTCCCGCAGGATTGCCAGGTCCGCCTCCATGCCCGCAATCATCAGCAGAAGGATGGCGCCGATCCAGGAGATCAGCTGGAGCGCATGTCCGACCACCGGCTCCAGGTACAGCGCAGCATAGGTGCCGGGCAGAAGAGCGCCAAGCACCGAGGGCCCGATCAGAAATCCGCCGAGCAGCTCGCCCAGCACCTCCGGCTGGCCCAGCCGGCGAGCAAGCTCCGCCATGCCGCGCGCCACCCCGAGAAGGATCGCTATGGCCAGAAAGGTGAAGAGCAGTTGATGTTCAGAGAAGCCGTGCATGCGGAGTGCTGATCCTCGTCCCGCATTGGATGCCGACGGCTTCCATGTGCCCGCGCTTTTCTTCTATCCGGCCTGCACCAGGCGACCGCCCCGGCTCACAATGGCCAGTTTTTCGCTCTTCAGTATCTTTCGCGCCTGTCCGCGCGCGTGGGCATTCCAGGGGCCGGCCGGGTCCAGCCGCACGTAGCGCAGCCAGTGCCGCAGAGCCAGCCGGCGCTGCCCCTGCCGCTCGTACGCAAGCGCCAGGTTGTAGTGCGCGTCGGCATAGCCCGGCACCAGCGCAACCGCGCGCTCGTAGCTGGCAATGGCCTCCGGCAGACGCTGCATCTCGTCAAGCACGTTGCCCAGGTCGAAGAAGGCGAGCGCGTAGTCCGGGTCCGCCTCGCTGGCGCGGCGGTACAGCCGCTCCGCCTCGTGGTACTCCCGCCGGTTGTAGAAGATGGTCCCAAGATTGATCAGGGCCGGAGCATGGGTGGGCCGGACCTCCAGAATGCGCTGATAGAGCTCAATGGCGGTAGCCAACTTCGCCGGATCCTCCTCCATCTGCACGGCCCGGAGAAACATCTCCTGCACTGCGGCGGCGCGCAGCGTCTCCGCGCGTGCGCCGCCCAGCACCCGCGTCTGCGGGTCGCAGCCGACCTCGAAGTCGAACTGCAACTGCTGTGTCAACGGGTCAACGAGCGCTCCGCCGTGCCGGAACGCCAGCCGCGATCCCTGCCGCAGAACGCCGGCCTCGCTCAGCGCCGAACGCACGCCAGCGGCCCGCTGCATGGCCTCAATCGAGGCTCGAATGCGGCTGGCGGAGATGCGGCGCGGAGCTCCTTGGCTGCCCGAAGGGGATCGAGCGGCGGCCGGGGCGTGCCGGAGATCGCGCAGCAGACGCATCTGCGAGAGCTCCGCGAAGCCGTAGTCCGGCTGCCGGGCGAAGAGCCCGGCACGCTCCCAAACGGCAAGCTCGCGGCTGGAAAGGTGCAGGATGCGGAGAGCGTCTTCGCGGCTGTAGCGAGTCACAGGGTGTCGCCTCTGTTGGTTCTGTACGCCAGAATCCATGGACTGCTAGGCCGAGTATGGCGTTCCAGGCCGCATGAATCAAGGCTTCGGGGCACACGCATGCACATATCCGTGGATATCGCGTACCAAACAGGGTTCCGTGCCGGAGACCGCGCCTCCGGTCCGCACCGAGCGACGCCGGTTGACCAGCACGCATCGGCTGGCATCCCAACTGCGAGGAGAAACCTTTTCATGGACAAGATCGAGGTTCCAGATCATCTGGTGGTGCCGATGGACGGCGTCGCGCTTGGATTGACCGGACTGCGCATCGCCTTTGTCAACGTCTTCGCGGTGAGCCATCCGAACGGCTCCTGGACGCTGATCGACTCCGGCATTCCCCACATGGCCCGCGTCATCCACAGCTGGGCGCTGAAACACTTTGGCAGCACAAAGCCGAATGCCATCGTGCTGACGCACGGCCACTTCGACCATGCAGGCTCCGCCAAGGAGCTGGCCGAGAGCTGGAACGTGCCCATCTACGCGCACCCGATGGAGTTTCCGTTCCTTACCGGAAAGCGTGCTTACGATCCGCCCGACAAGAAGGCCGGTGGCGGCCTGATGCCGAAGCTGGCAGGCATGTTTCCGCGCGATCCCATCGACCTTGGCGATCGCCTGCGCGAACTTCCCGGCGACGGTTCCACGCTGGAGGCGGTCGGCCTGCCGCAGTGGTCGCTGCTGCACACGCCCGGTCACACGCCCGGCCACGTGTCCTTCTTTCGCGAGAGCGACCGCACGCTGCTGGTGGGCGATGCCTTCTGCACCACGAAGTCCGAGAGCCTCTACGAATCGACGATCGCACATGATCCCGAGCTCCACGGTCCGCCCAGCTACTTCACGCCTGACTGGCCGTCTGCCCGGCGATCGGTCGAAAAGCTCGCCACTCTCTCTCCCAGCACCGTCGCTCCGGGGCACGGGCAGCCCTTGTCCGGAATGGAGGTGCACGAAGGTCTAACCAAGCTGGCCCAGGACTTCGACCGCATCGCGCTTCCTCACGATGTGAAATCTTCCTGACGCCATACCCCAATCGACGCATGGGACTTAACTTGCGCAATCATCGGGTGCCCGTTAGCATCCAACCTAAGAAACCGGCCTGCCAAGCAGGTGCGGCGATCCACGCTGGTTGAACCAACATTCATTGAACAGGGATCTAGCTCGTAGACATGGCTCGGTGTGCAGTGTCCGCCAGTCCGGAATGCCTAAAGAGCCACGGCCGGATCCCGCCGTCTTAGGACGGGTTCACCGGCGCTTCGCCACACGGCCCCGCGGGTCGGTTTCTAGCTCCTTCGAAGGCTCGCCAGCTCCGAGGTCCGTCCCTGCTCCTCCGAGGCACGCCTCCGAGTCGCGATAGGATCTCTCCGATGGCAATACCGAATGCGCTTTTTGCCGTATTTGCCGCCTCCCATCCCGAGGCCCTCCGAGAGCGGCTGGAGAAGCAAGACAGAACCGGCATCCTGTTCAAGCCTACGTCCGATGAGAGCTGGTTGCTGATTGCGTCCACCGCCCTCACCACTGTCGAACTCGCGAACGCGCTCGGCATCACCGACGGCTCCGTAAGCAGCGCGATTGTGGTTCGCGTCGAAAACTACTTCGGACGGGCAAACACGGAAGTTTGGGAGTGGATCTCCGCAAAATTGGAGGTCCCGCTTGCCAGCGCGAGCTAGAACTCCCGGGCAGGAGTCCAATCCCAGTCCAAGGCAAGGCACACCTGCTATTCCGGCAGGCGTTCAAGATCACAGCTTCCACACACAAGCCATGTTCGAGATTCAGCGGGAGATTGGAAGGCTGGAGACAGGCCTTGAAGCTGCGACCGCTCGTCTGGCAGGCGTTGAAACGCGCTTGGGCACCATCTCGACCCAGCTCACAGTCCTGAGTACCACGGTCGACACACTGAAGCCGCTTTTTGTGTGGGCGGTCAGAGGACTCTGGGCCGTTGCGGGGAGCATCCTGGTCTTCGTTCTCAGCCTTCTTGGGATGTGGCTCAAGCACCATTTCGGCTGGTAGCGATCGCTGCAACTCCCGTGCTTCTGTGCCGACGGAAGCGCAGCGTGCGCGAGCGGAATATCCTCCGATCCTACAAACCCGTCGTCTAAGACTTGAACTGCCCTGTGCTGCCCAACCTCCTCCACCTCGGCCACCTGACCTTCCCCACTTTCGGGGTGCTGGCTGCCGTGGGTCTCGTTCTGGCGCTGCTGCTCTCCGAGCGCACCGCCGCCTGGCTCTCCTTGCCGCCCGAGCGGGTCTGGAACGCAGGCCTGTTCGCCGTGCTGGCTGCCTTTGTGCTCTCGCGGGCGCTTCTGGTCGCCACCAACTTCGCCTCGTTTCGCCGCTACCCCATTCTTCTGCTGATGGTGCCGTCACTCACGGCCTCTGGCCTGCTGCTCACCGCAGGGTTCACGCTTGTTTATCTGCGCTGGCGCAGACTGCCTCTCCTGCGGACGCTCGATGCCTGGGCTGCTCCGGCCACGCTGCTTTGGGCGTTTCTGGCGCTGGGCCACTTCGCCGAAGGCTCCGACCCCGGTCTGCCAGCGCCGCGGTTCGGCCTTCCCGCGCTGCGCGGCAGTTCGCTCCGAACCTACCCCGTGCCGCTGCTGGCGTGCGCGGCCGCGCTGCTTCTTACCGCGCTTCTGTTGCGGCGCATGCGGCGCGGGGGTCGGCCAGGGGTTGGTTCCACGCTGGCGATGGCGCTGTTTGGTGCCGGCCTGGCGCAGTTTCTGCTTACCTTTCTCCGACAGCCCTACCCCTATCTGCCACCGTTCACCAGCGTGCTCGATCCTATCCAGTGGCTGGCGCTGGGCATGATCGCCGCAGGGGGCGTCCTTTGGGCCGCTTCGCCCCCGTTTCGATCACCCGCCCCGGAGCCCGCCCATGCCCTCTAGCAACATGCTTCCCAAGGGAAAGCGCCGCCACACCGTCAAGCCGGAATACCGCGCGACGCGGGGCGTCGAAGCAGCCGCCCCGCCCAGCATTCCCGTGCTTGACTTGGGTCTGGCTCCCGCAGGCGAGCTCCGGCAGGTGGTCGTGCCGGAGGCGGCGCGCGGTCTGCGGCTCGACCAGTACCTCGCCGGGGCGATCCCGGAGATCTCGCGCTCGCGCGTGCAGCTACTCATCGAGCATGGGCAGGTGCGCCTCGGTGACGGCCCCGCCAGGCCTCGCCACAGACTCACACCAGGCGAGCTCATCACCATCGAGGGCAGCCCCCGGCCCGCGCCGCTCCAGGCCACGCCGCGCGATGTGCCGATCGAGATCGTCTACGAGGACGAGCATCTTGCCGTCGTCAACAAAGCCGCCGGCATCGCCGTCCACGCGGGTGCCGGAAGCTTCCACCCGGTCGCGGGCAGCGAAGACCCCCCGGCAACCCTGGTGGATGCGCTGCTGCACCACTTCGGCGCCAGGCTCTCCGCCAATGGAGGAGCCCTGCGCCCAGGCATCGTGCACCGTCTGGACAAGCAGACCAGCGGACTTCTGGTCGTCGCCAAGGACGACGTCACGCACCGCCGCCTGAGCGAGATGTTTAGCAACCGCGAGGTCGAAAAGAGATACCTGGCCCTGGTGCACGGGCACCTGCGAGAGGACCGCACCACCGTGAAGCTGCCCATCGGCCGTGACCTCGAGCGGCGCACCCGCATGACCACCCGCCGGCCGGCAGACGCCCCCGGGGTGCGCTCCGCCGTCTCGCACATCAGCGTACTCGAGCGGCTGGAGACACCCTGGGGACCGTTCACCCTGGTCGAGGTGCGCATCGAGACCGGCCGCACCCACCAGATTCGCGTGCATCTCCAGGCGCTCGGACACCCCGTGGTGGGCGACACCGTCTACGGGGCGCCGGCGACGCTTCGCCACCAGGCTGACTCTGCCGCTCCTGGCATCCAGCTCGGCCGCAACTTCCTTCACGCTGCCGAGCTTCGCCTGCCGTACCCCGGCGGTGGCGGCAAGTCGCCGGTGCTCGAGCTGCAGGCCCCCTTGCCAGCCGAACTCGACCGCCTGCTCGATCGCCTGCGGTCTGCGAGCGTTCGCGCGGAGCCAGCCGCGCCGCGAGTTCGGTAGAATCAGCGCGTGAACGCTTTGCGCCGTCCGGTCCTCCCTTTTGCCCTGTCCCTCGCGCTGGCTGCGTTGCCCGCCGGAGCGCAGAGCAGTGCACCCGCGAGCGGCTCACCGCAGCAGCCGCGGGTCGCCCAGCCCGCACCGGCCGAGGCGGGGGCGAGCCGGCCCCAGACCCCTTCGGCGCCGTCCCAGGTTCCTCCGCAGGGTCAGAGCTCCTCGGCGCCAACGCAGGCCCCTGCCGCGACTCCATCGACCGTGCCGGCCGCCACCGGGGCTGGTGAAGCTGCGCTGCCGCCACAGTCCACCGATCAACCGGTCACCACCATCCGCGTCCGTGCCCGCGAGGTCAACCTTGTCTTCACCGTCACGGACAAGAAGGGCCGCTTCGTCACCGGGCTGCACCAGCAGAACTTTGGCCTGCTCGACGACGGCCGCCCGCCGCGCGAGGTGACCGGCTTCAAGCAGCAGACCGACCTGCCGTTGCGCGTCGGCATCATGGTGGACACCTCGTCCTCTATCCGGTCGCGCTTTCAGTTTGAGCAGCAGTCGGCGCTTGAGTTCTTTCTGCAGATCCTCCACCGCAACGACCGCGCCTTTGTGGAAGGCTTCGACAGCCAGATCGATCTGGCGCAGGACTACACCAACTCCGTGGGTCTGCTGAACCAGGGCATCTCCAAGCTGCGTCCGGGCGGCGGCACCGCGCTGTTTGACGCGCTGTACAGGACCTGCCGCGACCAGATGCTGACCCTGCGCGACGAGGGCCCGGTGCGCCGCGCTCTCGTGCTGGTCTCGGATGGCGACGACAACTACTCGCGCGCGCTCGAATCGGACGCCATCAAGATGTGCCAGCGCGCCGAGACGGTCGTCTACTCCATCTCCACCAACGTCAGCCCCTCAAAGGACAAGGGCGACGACGTGCTGAAGCAGATCTCGGAGGCGACCGGCGGCCAGGCCTTCTTTCCGACAAAGATCGAGGACGTCGCCACGGGCTTCCACAACGTGGAGCTCGAGCTCCGATCGCAGTACTCGCTCCAGTACCTGCCCACCGACTTCAAGGACGATGGCTCCTTCCGGACCATCTACATCGTTGCTCTGGATCCGCGATACCGTGTCCGCGCCCGCAAAGGCTACTTCGCACCGCAGCCGGAGAGCGCACGGCAGTAGCGTAGTTTCCCTGATCCTGATCCTTGGCAACTCCATCTGCGGCTTCGGGAACATCTTGGGCGTCTCTGATCGAGTCTCCCTCGCCCGAAGAGTTCTGCTGTTTGTTGTCATTCCCGCAGGGAATCTGCGTCTTCCGAGACGCTCCTGATTGCGAGGACTTACCAGACCTTCCCCGCCGGGGAGACAGCAGCTCTGCAGAACGGTATAGGGTTCGCCTTGTGGGCTGAAGGCCCGCGCTTTCCTAGCCTGGGGCAAAGCCCCAGGTCCTCGGGCCACTCCAGATTGCCGGCTGAAGGCCCGCGCTACACCCCGTCCGCTCCGCCACTCCAGCCTGGAAACTTTCCCCGCTGCGCCGGGTCTAATCTGCCTGAGGGCCCGTTCCCCATGCGCCTGCGCCACCCTGTCCGCCTCGCCATCGCTGCCGCTATCGCGGTCGTGCCCTGCGCCACTTTGGCCGCGCAGCAGCCTGCGCCGCTGAACGAGCCGCCTCCCCTGCCCACGCTTCAGCAGCAGGTCGCCGGCTTGGCGGACGGGCAGGCGACCCACACCGGCTTTACCTTTGACCGGGGCATGCTGCAGTCGGCCGAGGGCCTGCTCGACCCCAACCAGACGGACGCGCGCCGCGTCGTGGCCGCGCTGAACTCGATCACGGTCGACAACTACCACTTCGCGCGCCCCGCCTTCTACGAACCCGAGGCCATGTCCTCGCTGATCGCGAACTTCAACGCCGCCGGCTGGAAGCACCTGGTGGATGCACACGCCAGAGCCGGCAACTCCGCCCAGCCGAGCGCGCCCATTACCGACCTGTGGCTCCACTTCCGCGGCGCCGACATCGACGACGTCGCCGTTCTGGTGCGCGGCCCCAGCACCATGAACCTGGTCGAGGTCTCGGGCGACCTCCGCCCGCTGGATCTGCTGCACCTTTCCGGCCACTTCGGTATCCCCAAGGTGGATCCCGACGCCGTCATGGTGCCCGCACCGCCTGGCCGCTGACTCGACTAAAAACCCGTGCCGCTTCCGTGGGACGTCCCTGTACGATCAGTTCACGGGAGAGTCCTATGCACCTGGTTTCCATTCGGCGCGCCGCGGTGTGTTTCGGAGTAGTTCTGAGCGCCTCCATCGTGCTGCCGCTCGGCGCGCAGCAGCCGGCTCCGGAGCCCGCGACCGCAGCTTCCGCGGGTCCCAGGCCCCTCGAGAGCATGCCCTACTCGCCGTCGCTCGACCTCACCAGTCTTGACCGCTCGGCGGACCCCTGCGTGGACTTCTACACGTTCTCCTGCGGCGGCTGGAAGAAGCGCAATCCTATCCCTGCCGACCAGGCCGCGTGGAGCGTCTACGCGAAGCTGGCAAACGACAACCAGCAGTTTCTGTGGGGCATCCTCCAGCAGGACGCCAAAGCCCAGGACCGCACGCCCGTGCAGCAGAAGGTGGGCGACTACTTCGCCGCCTGCACGGATACCGCGGCCATCGATGCCGCGGGCGACTCGCCGCTCAAGCCCGGCCTGGCCCGCATCGACGCTCTGAAGACGCGGCCGGAGCTGATCGCGAGTCTGGCCGAGCTCGACCACACCTACCCCGGCAACTTCTTCTTCGGCGCCGGCACCACCCAGGACGCCATGGACTCCGACACCGTGATCGTGGAGCTCGGTGCCGGTGGCCTGGGCCTGCCGGACCGCGACTACTACACCAAGACCGACCCGCACAGCGTGGAGCTGCGCACGAAGTACGTCGCCTACATCCGCCATCTGCTGGGCATGGTGGGCGAGAGCGACGCGCAGGCAAACTCCGATGCCGACAGTATCCTGCGCATCGAGACCGCGCTGGCGAAGGCGTCGCTGACGCGCGTCGATCGCCGCGATCCGCACAAGATCTACCACAAGCTCACGGTCGAGCAACTCAGCGGACTCGCTCCGGCCCTTGATTGGAGCCGCTTCTTCGCCGTGCAGGGCGCGCCGGAGTTGAAGAGCCTGAACGTCGCGCAGCCGGAGTTCGTCAAGGCACTCGACACGCAGCTCACCACCGAGCCGGTCGAGGCGCTGCGCGCGTATCTGCGATTTCACCTCGCCACCGCCGCCGCACCCTACCTCGCGCACCCGTTCCAGCAGGCGCAGTTCGACTTCTTCTCCCGCACCCTGCGCGGCGTGCCGGCGATGCCGCCGCGGTGGAAGCAGTGCACCCGGCAGGTCGATCGCTTTCTCGGCGAAGCGCTCGGGCAGGAGTTCGTCCGGCGCACCTTCTCGCCCGAGATGAAGGCAAACACCCAGCGCATGACCGAGCAGATCGAGACCGCCATGCGCGAGGAGATCGAGAAGCTCACCTGGATGAGCGAGCCGACTAAAAAAGAGGCCCTGCGCAAGCTCGCCGCCATTCGCAACAAGATCGGCTACCCCGACCACTGGCGCGACTACACCGCGCTCGAGGTCCAGCCGAACGACTACTTCGGTGACGTTCTGCGCGCCTACCGCTTCTCCGACGAGTACGAGTGGCACAAGCTGGGCAAGCCGGTCGACCGCAACGAGTGGGGCATGACGCCGCCCACGGTGAACGCCTACTTCAACCCGCAGATGAACGACATCAACTTCCCCGCGGGTGTGCTGCAGCCGCCGCTCTACGATCCGAAGGAGGACGACGCGCCCAACTACGGCAACACGGGCGCGACCATCGGCCACGAGCTGACGCACGCCTTCGATGATGAGGGCCGGCAGTTCGACGCAAAGGGAAACCTGCGCGACTGGTGGACCCCCGCCGACGCCAAGGGCTTCGAGGACCGCATCAACTGCGTGCGCAACCAGTATGCGTCGTACGTGGTCGTCGACGACATCCACATCAACTCCAGGCTGACCAGCGGCGAAGATGTCGCGGACCTCGGCGGAACGCTGCTGGCCTACATCGCCTGGAAGGCGCAGACCGAAGGCGAGCAGCTCAAGCCGAAGGATGGATTTACACCGGACCAGCGCTTCTTTGTCGGCATGGCGCAGTGGGCGTGCGAAAACCAGCGGCCCGAGGAGCTGCGCGTCAACGCCCTGACCGACCCACACTCGCCCGGCTTCGCGCGCATCAACGGCGTCGTCTCCAACCTGCCGCAGTTCGCCTCTGCCTTTGGCTGCAAAAAGGGGCAGCCGATGGTGCACACCCCTACCTGCAAGGTCTGGTAACGGAACGCGGCCGAAGCGAAAGCCGCACCTGTCATCTCGACCGAAGCGAAGCCCCCCATTTGTCATCTCGACAGAAGCGGAGCCCCCGGCTTGTCATCTCGACCGAAGCGGAGCACTTCCAAATCTGTCATCTCGACCGAAGCGGAGCCCCCGGCTTGTCATCTCGACCGAAGCGGAGCACTTCCAAATCTGTCATCTCGACCGAAGCGGAGCCCCCGGCTTGTCATCTCGACCGAAGCGGAGCGAAGTGGAGAGACCCCTGTATTTCGTCCCCGGGGAAACCAAAAGCGAAAAGCAGGGGCCTCTCCACTGCGGACGCACAAGAACGCTTCCTCCGGTCGAGGTGACAAGCTCTCGGGGTCAGGTGAGCTGACAAGCTCTCGAAGGAAGTCGAGCTGACAATCTCTGGGGAAGCTGGAATGCTAGCTTTAACAGCTATGGGCAGAGAGCTTCCAAAGGCATACGATCCGCAGGAGATCGAGGAAAAGTGGGCGCGGTACTGGGTGGCGGAGCGCATCTTCGACGTCCCCACCGGTGCCGCCGCGCGGGAGGAAGGCGATGGCGCGGGCCGCTTCGTCACCCTGTTGCCGCCGCCCAACGTCACCGGCCGCCTCCACATGGGCCACATGCTCAACCAGACCGAGATCGACATCCTGACGCGCTGGCACAGGATGCGCGGCGAGGTCGCGCTGTGGGTGCCCGGCACCGATCACGCCGGCATCGCCACGCAGATGATGGTCGAGCGGCAGCTCAGGACCGAGGGCAAGACCCGCCAGGAGCTCGGCCGCGAGGCGTTCACCGAGCGCGTGTGGACGTGGAAGCGCGAGTTCGGCGGTGCCATCACCGACCAGATGCGGCGCCTCGGAGCGTCGGTCGACTGGTCGCGCGAGTACTTCACCATGGACGAGCGGCTGAGCGTCGCCGTGCGCGAGGCCTTCGTTCGCCTGTGGGAGCAGGGGCTGATCTATCGCGGGGCCTACATCGTCAACTGGGACCCCGAGCTGCAGTCCGCTGTCTCCGACCTGGAGGTCGACAGCGAGGAGCGTGCCGGCAAGCTCTTCCACATCCGTTACGACCTTGCCGATGACTCCGGGTCGGTCGTCATCGCCACCACCCGCCCCGAGACCATGCTGGGCGACGTGGCGGTTGCCGTCAATCCGGCCGATGAGCGCTACACGAGCGTCGTCGGCAAGCTGCTGGTGCTGCCGCTCAGTGGTGTCAACGGAGCTCCGGAGCGGCAGATTCCCGTCATCGCCGACGAGTGGGCCAGCCCCGAGTTCGGCACCGGAGCCGTGAAGGTGACGCCCGCGCACGACGCGAACGACTTCGCCATCGGCCAGCGCCACCAGCTGCCGCAGATCTCCATCCTGGACGAACACGCGCGCATCCAGCTCGCGGGCTCACCCTACGACGGCCTCGACCGCTTCGCCGCGCGCGAGCGCATCGTCGCCGATCTCCAGGCAGCGGGCCTCCTGGTGAAGGTAGAAGACCACGCGCTGACGCTGCCGGTGAGCCAGCGCACCGGAGTCGTCATCGAGCCGCGGCTATCGACCCAGTGGTTCATCGCCGTCCACAAGGAGCCCGCCGGCGGCGGCAAGTCGCTCGCCGCCAAGGCGATCGAGGCGGTCCGGGAAGGCCACGTGCGCTTTACCCCGGAGATCTACACCAAGACCTACTTCGAGTGGATGAACAACCTCCATGACTGGTGTATCTCCCGCCAGCTCTGGTGGGGCCATCGCATTCCGGCGTGGCACTGCGACGCTTGTCACGAGATCCTGGTCTCCCTCAGCACGCCAGAGACCTGCACGAAGTGCGGCGGCGGCCACCTGCGCCAGGAGACCGATGTGCTCGACATGTGGGTCTCCTCCGGCCTGCTCCCGTTCACGGTCTTCGGCTGGGACGGAACCGACACGCTGACCCCGGATCTCGCGGCGTTCTACCCAACCGACCTCCTGGTCACCGGCTTCGACATCCTGTTCTTCTGGGTGGCGCGCATGATCATGCTCGGCTGCCACCTGATGGAAGGCGTTCCCCTGCCCGGCGGCGGCGGCGCCCGCCGTACGCTAGGGGATACGGTGCCGTTCCGTCACGTGTACATCCATGGGCTGATCCGCGACGCCGACCGGCAGAAGATGTCCAAGACCAAGGGCAACGTCGTCGATCCGCTGGACATCATTCGTCGCTTCGGCACCGATGCGGTCCGATTCACGCTGGCCAGCATGGCCTCGCCCGGCACCGACATCGCCTTCTCGGAGCCGCGCACGGAGGGCAACCGCGCCTTTGCCAACAAGATCTGGAATGCGGCGCGCTTCCTGTTTCTGCAGCTCGACCGCGCGGCCGCGGCCGGCTACAAGGTGACAGTCGCCGGGGCGTCCGGAAGCGGGGTAACCGCGCTCCCGGAAGATACGCCGCTTGAGACGCGATGGATCGTCTCGCGCATGGGGGCGGTATGTGCGGAGGTCGACCGCGCGCTCGCGGCGTACCGCTTCGACGAGGCCGCAGCGGCGGCGTACCAGTTCTTCTGGGGCGAGTTCTGCGACTGGTATCTGGAACTGAGCAAGCTCCGCCTCGACTTTCCCGAAGGCGGCGAACCGAACCCGATCACTGCCATCACCCTGGGCGCGCTCACCGGCGTCTTCGAGAGCGCGCTGCGGCTGCTGAGCCCGTTCATGCCCTTCCTCACGGAGGAGATCTGGCACGCGCTGCACAACGAGGCACCCCCGGCCAAGTCCATCGCGCTCACGCGCTTTCCGCGGCCGGAGGAGTTCCCCCGCGACGAACGTGCCGAAGCCGCCATGAGCATCCTTCAGGAGCTGATCGTGACTGTGCGCGCTCTGCGCAAGGAGCTCGGCGTGCCCGAGAAAGAGCCGGCCGCGATCGTCATCCATGCGGAGAACCGCGTCGTGGCCCTGGTCGACAGCAACGCCGGGATGCTTGAGCGCCTGGCGCGCGTGAGCGGCATGGAGTTTGCCGCCGAGCCGCTCACCGGCAGCACCGCCCGGTCGACCGCGCACTTTGACGTCGCCCTGGTTTACGAGCGGCAGGTCGACGTCGCCGCAGAGCGCGATCGGCTGACCCGGGAGATTGGCCGGCTGGAGAAGGGCATGGCCGCGGCCGAACGGCAGCTGCAGAACGACGCGTTCATGGCAAAGGCGCCTCCGCACATCGTCGAAGGCCTGAAGAAACAGGCAGCGGAGACGGCAACGCTGCTGGACAAGGCAAGGTCCGCGATGCGCGACCTTGGAGATGCTTGAGGGAGACTCCGAACCCACCCCGCGTATGTCGAGAGCCCTGCACCTTTGTTGTCATTCCCGCAGGGAATCTGCGTGTCTTCCCGAGCCGCGACAGTGATTCAGGGGCTCCTCAGGTTTTGTGGAGCAGAGCTCTGCCGGCGGCTGCACGGACGACAACTGATACCACGTTGCGTTGGGAAGCGCGGGCTGAAGCGCCGTGACGTACCCGGGACCTCGATCGGTGACAACGGCCTTCTCCCCGCATGCGTCTGATGGAGGGAGGACAAGCGACCATGGCAAACGAGAGCACCCCCCACACCCAGCCGCAGCAGGACCCTGCCCAGACCGACATGGATATTGACCAGATCTCGTCCAAGGTGGGCACCGGCTATGATGGCCGCGAGTTTCAGGAGTTGAAGGACGCACAGACCGCAGGGAGTCGCAACGAACGCGCAACCGAGTACAACGGCAACGAGCATAAAACGGAGCCCACCACGGCCTCGGAGTACCCCGCCGGCCAGATGCATCCGAAGCCGGATGCGGTGGGCGTCACCAACCACTCCGTTCGCGCTGAGGAGGAGCAGCAGGCCAGGGTTCCAGGCAAGCGCCCGGACGCTCCCGAGGTCTAACGCGGTGCTGTCGGTGCGAATACCGAAGACTACCTTTCCGTCAGTTCCGAAGGGGCGTTCGGGTAGGCCGGATGTCAGAAGCGGAGAGCCTGCCGCAACACACCGCCAGCCCGCTTCAGACGGGCAGCAGCCGCGGCGTAAGGCAGGGTAAGCCGTTCCATCACGATGGCGATCTTCACGGAGCCAGCCTCCGCAAGCAGCTGAGCGGAGCGCTGTTCGTCACATCCGGTCGCCGCCTGGACGATGCGCCGCGCACGGTCAGCAAGCTTCGCATTGGATGGCTGCACGTTCACCATCAGGTTGCCGAGCGTGGCCCCGGTGCGAAGCATCACGCCTGTGGAGATCATGTTGAGAACCATCTTGGTCGCGGTTCCGGCCTTCATGCGCGTGGAACCGGTGATCACCTCCGGGCCGGTGTCGGGTGTAATCGCCAGGTCGGCAGCGAGGCTCATGGGAGATCCTGGAACGCAGGTCAGGGCCACGGTCAGAGCGCCAACCCCCCGGGCGAACTCGATCGCCCCCAGGCAGTACGGGGTGCGACCGCTGGCCGCGATGGCGACCAGGGTGTCCGGCGCAGTCGAGGCTGCGCCGTCGCGTGAGGCTCCGAAGCCCGCAGCCTGTCCGAAGCCCGCAGCGCGTCCGAAGCCCGCAGCCTGAAGGTCCTGAGCTCCACCCTCCCACGAGTCCTCGCTGCCCTCGCTCGACCGGCGCAGCGCCGCATCGCCCCCGGCAATGATGCCTTGCACGAGGGTGGGTGGAACCGAAAAGGTGGGTGGACACTCGCTCGCATCGAGGACGCCCAGCCGCCCGCTGGTTCCGGCTCCGAGATAGAACAGCCGCCCCCCACGGGCAAATCGCTCCGCGACCGCGTCCACGACCTCTGCGATGGCGCGCAGTTCGGCACCCACCGCACGGGCGACCCGGGCGTCCTCTTCGCCGATCACCCGCAGCATCTCGATCGTCGGAAGCTCGTCGATGTGCTCGGATCTCGGGTTGCGGGCCTCGGTGGGAGATTGTGCCAGGTCAGACATGCCAGTTCCATCTTGGAGTGGAGGTGGATGCGGAGGCAAATCCAGCCGTTAAAAAGCTCTGGGAGCCGTGAACGGCTCCCAGAGGGTTCTCGGAGAGACTCGAGAGTTAGACGTTGAACTTGCGGCGCGCGACACCAACTACACCAAGCAGGCCAGTCCCGAAGAGCGCGAGCGAGGTCGGCTCCGGGGTGGAAGCGACAGGCTGGTAGCCGATGGCGTTGGCAGTGGTGTTGTCCTGGGCGGAGAACGTGCCGGGCATGTAATCCATTGCATTGGTCTCAACCAGCAGACCCTGCGACGTGGAGCCATCGCCGATGGGGTCGCCGTTGAAGTAGAAGCCCACGGCACCGTTCTTGGCGAAGGAGACGCCCTCCGGCAGGATGGTGCCCGCCGAGTTGAAGGTCAGAACGCCGGCCTGAACGCCGAAGCCGTTGAAGTTGCCGACCGTGATGCGCTCCACCGAATCACCCGAAACGTGGGTAAAGGTGTACAGGAAGTCCAGGTTGCCCGGTCCGAAGACGTTGGACATGTCACGGTACACGGCAGCCGTGTAGGTTCCGGTGAACGTGGGGGCAGTCAGCGTGCCGCCGGTCGACGCCAGAAGAACGCCGTTCGGGTTCAGCATGGGAACCGGGGAGATCTCCATGCCGGTCTGGGGTGTGGGGTTGAGGGTGTCAGCAGCAGCAAGACCGGCGCAGCCGAGGGTGAGAGCAGTAAGTGCAACAAGCTTACGAAACATGTGAGATCTCCAAGAGATGACGCTGTGAGGAAACCGTCCTCGCCTGGTCATAGTGCAAGCAGCTTGCCAATCGCAACAGCGTTCTGACGGGTTGCGCAAGCCCCTGTTTGCAACGACTTGCGGATAACACGTTTGTTGCACATCCACGTGGAGGTGCAAAAGATTGCAAGGCAAAGAGGAAGACAGGGGAATAGGCGGGGAGACTGCCCGAGAAGTGGAGGAACGCTCCCTGAACGGGAATCTCCGCAGGGGAGCCGTGGTCGGCCCCGTTGCCCTAAAATCAGACGGGATGGCCGGGGGGGGGGCAGTTTCGGAGGCGCACGGCGCAGCCTCCCTTCGCCCACCACTTACCTGAAGGGCAACGACAGTCTATGAACGAAGCGAATGAAACGGCACAGAACCAGACAACAGAACTGGCATTGGAAGAGCAGATTCGCACGGCAGCGCGGGAAAGCGGGCTGGAGGTGAAGGACGCCGGGACGGGGGTCGACTTTGCTGGCCAGCCCACCTTTCGGGCGGTGCTTGCTGCCGCGAGCGGCGGAGGCGCTGAACTGCCGTTCGAGGTAAGTCACGCCTTTCAGCCCCAGGGTGCGGAGCTGGCGATGTACTTCGCAGAGGCCGCCAGGCGGCTCAGCAACCCGCGTCCGGACTGCTATCTGACTCTCTCCGGAATCCCGCTCAGCTTTGCCGGCTTCGCCTGGCCGTTCCACTCCTCGACCTCCGGGGCCGACACCTCCATCCTGCACGGCGAGGTATGGCTTGCGGATGGGGAGGCGAGTCCGCTCCACGCCAGGATCTCCGCCTCCCTCACCGTGACCTTTCGCGAGATCGTCGCCAGGCCCGAGCAGCCGCTGGCGGAGAGCTTTATCTATAACGCTGTTCGCAAGACCATGGACCAGGGCCAGTTGGAGCTGGTGAAGAGCGGAAACCGCCAGCCGGTGCCGGTGACCACGCGTTTCTACAGCTCCAGGCAGCGCCGATTTGTCTTCAACGACACGCTCGAGACGCAGCGACAGGAGTTTCTGGCGGCCAAGGTGTTCTGGCTTTCAGGCGTGCTGGGGGAGTCGCGCCCGGTTTGGGTCGCAGATCCGCGGGACGCGCAGTACCTGAACACCACCGAGGCAGAGTTGAAGCGGGACGCGGAGGCACTGGCCCAGGAGGGCGTGATCCAGCTGGCTCCCGATCTGGAGTTTGCCTCGCCGACCGGAGCTCTGATGAGCCATCAGGCGCGCTACCGCGCCGCGCTCGAGGAGGCTCTCGCCTTTCTCAAGCCAAGCTTCAATGAGCAGATGCGGGGCGGCCACACAAATATGTAGCCAGACGCAAGCAAACCGCCGCTGGAAACAGCTGCGTTCCGTAACACTTTCGAGGGAGTTCGATCCGCCCCGGCCTGCCGTAGCATGACCATGCAGCTTCTTCCGGAGATGCGAGGCGAAACACTTTTCGAGGCAAGAGGACGGGGACGCGTGAGCTCTGGCTGGTTGCGATGGAGAGCCGGTGCGGCACGCGCCGCAGTGGGAGGCAGCCTGCTTTCGATGTGCGCACTGGCACAGGCGCGGCAGAGCTCGACTCCGTCCCCGGTACCGCCGGCCGGACCTGTCGCGTCGCCCACGGGCGCGGCCGCATCTTCTCCGCAGGGTCGTGCCGAGCCAGCCATCGCCGGCTTCGTCCGGCAGGGTTCCGACGCGATCTCGCTCAGCCTGCCTGGCAAACCTCCGGCTGGCAGCCCGGCCGAACTTCTGCTGCACAGCTTCTCCTTCAATGGGGAGGCGGTGCCCGCCACGAAGCTGCACCTCCGCCAGCTGGCTCCGGGCGTGTTCGAGATCAAGAGCCTGGCGTACTCCGTCGGGGAATGGCAGTTCCGTGTCCGCGACGCGGCCAGCTACTTCGGTTTGGGTGAGCACTTCGACACGCTCGACCACAGCCACCAGATCCTGCGAAATGCGTCGCAGGACAACGCCGGTCCGAAAGGGAGCTCGACCTACAAGCCGATGCCGTTCCTGATGAGCACCACAGGCTACGGTCTGTGGGTGGATACGACGGCGGATGCGGAGTTCGACCTCAATCTCTCGAGCAGGACCGATATTCAGATCGCGGTTCCGGCCGAGCGTCTGCGCGTCGTGCTCTTCACCGGTCCGGAGTTTCCGGCCATTCTCGCCCACTTTACCGCGCTTGCGGGCCGCCCGGAGCTGCCCCCGTACTGGGCGTTCGCTCCCTGGCTCGGCCGGGACTACTACCAGAACGGCGAGCAGGTCCGCGACGATCTCGAGAAGGCCCGCTCCCTCAAGCTGCCCGGCAGCGTTCTTCTGATCGATTCGCCCTGGGCGACGGGGTACAACAGCTACCGGTTCAATCCAAAGCAGTTCTCCGACGCACCGGCGATGGTGAAAGATCTCCATCGCGCGGGCTACAAGCTGGTGCTCTGGCACACCCCGTGGATCAACTCCCAGTCCGACCCGCCGCACGAGGCCGGCTTCGCGGGCAAGATTGATCTTCACACCGAAACCTACGACGAAGCCGCGGCAAACCGCTACTTCGTCAGAACACCCGATGGCAAGCCGTACGTGGGCCGCTGGTGGAAGGGTGAAGGATCGCTGATCGACTTCACCAACCCGGCCGCGCGGCAGTGGTGGCAGGGGCAGGTGCGGCAGGCGATCCAGGCTGGAGCCGATGGCTTCAAGGATGACGACGCCGAGGGCAGCTTCCTCGGCCAGGTCGTCTTTGCCGACGGCACCGACCCCCAGCTCATGCGGAACCGCTATGCGGTGCTCTACAACCAGGCGGTCGAGGAGCTGGTGCAGAAGGATCTGAAGGGGAACGGCGTGCTTCTGGCGCGCAGCGTGACGCAGGGCGCGAACGGTCTGGGCTTCCTGTGGGGCGGCGACAGCCGGTCCAGCTTCTCGCCGGAGACCGGCCTGCCGACCGTCGTGACCGCCGGCCTGAACGCCGGCCTGAGCGGGATGCCGCTCTGGACCTCCGACATCGGTGGCTACCTGAATAGCTCCCCATCGCCCGATCCGCAGCTGGAGATGCGATGGACGGAGTTTGCCGCCTTCTCGCCCATCATGGAGATCTGCTCGGAGTCCAATCGGGAGCCATGGGACTGGGGCACGGCTGCGCTTGAGACCTACCGTCGCTATGCCACGCTGCACATGAGCCTGTTTCCGTACCGCTACGCCGCCGCACAAACTGCCGCGAAGACCGGCATGCCTCTGATGCGAGCCCTGGTTCTGCTCTACCAGGACGATCCCGAGGCTCGCGAGGCGCGCGATGAGTACCTCTTCGGCCCGGACCTGCTGGTCGCCCCTGTCACCGATCGCAACACCCGCCGGCCGGTCTATCTGCCGAAGGGCGAGTGGGTCGACTACTGGACGGGAGCGGCGGTCAGCGGTGGCCAAACTCTCCTGGTCGACGCGCCCTTCGACACCGTTCCCGTCTATCTGCGGGCCGGAGCCGTGCTGCCGAAGATCCCCGACGATGTCATGACGCTGGTTCCGGCCAGCGAGAGCGGAAACAAGGCGATCCAAACCCTGGACGAACGGCGCGTCTACGAGATGACAGGCACCCCCGCGGGCGAGACCTCCATGACCGACTTCGAAGGCCGCGAGGTGAGACGCAGTGGCAGCACGCTGCACATCTCCGGCAAACCCGCCCACGTGATCCTGAGGTGGCGCTTTGCGTCCATCCACAGCGTCAGCGTGAACGGAAGCGCCGCCAGGCTGGAGTCCGCTCACGGTGTGAGCACGGTGGAGTTCGACCTGACCAAAACGGCGGAGATCACCTGGCAGTAACAGGAGTGGCTGCCGCCGTCAGAGACAGACAGGAGTGTTTCTTTCGTGTACGCCGCCGCCTATCAGTGTCCGAGCTGCTTTGAATGGATCGAGACGACGGTCGACGAGTCGGGCGGATCGCGCCAGCAGTATGTCGAAGACTGCCAGGTCTGCTGCCGTCCCAACCTGCTGACGGTTCTTTGGGACTCCGCAGAGCGCGAGTTCACCATCGCGGCTGAGCCGGAGAGTTAAAGCGCCTCCCGGGTTCTCCCTTTCTTCTCGCCCCACAGCATCCGGTTTGCGGAGGCGAGAGCGGTTTACCTGCAGGTGCCTCCAGAAACCGCTACCCGAGCCAGCAGGCTTCCTCACGTTTTCGCTTCGTGGCACGTGGACCCTACCGTGAAAAGCTCGTCTCCCGGCGCTCCTGGTGCCGCTCGATCGCCAGGGCGATCAGCCGGTCGATCAGCTCCCCATAGCCGACGCCGCTTGCCTGCCACAGCTTGGGGTACATGGAGATGGAGGTAAACCCCGGAAGGGTGTTGATCTCGTTCAGAAAGATGCGCGGTTTGTGGCCTTTTTTGCCCTTGCGCTTCGGCTCCATCAGGAAGTCCACGCGGGCAAGCCCCGCGCAGTCGCAGGCCTGGAAGGCAGTCACCGCCATACGCCGGATCTCGCGCTCCTGATGTTTGGTGAGCCTGGCGGGAATGATGGGCACGCTCGCGTCCGAGTGGTACTTGGCGTCGTAGCTGTAGAACTCCTCTCCGGGGACGATCTCGCCCACCACGCTGGCCTCGGGCAGGTCGTTGCCGAGCACCGCCACCTCGAGCTCACGCGGCTTGGCGCCCGGTCCGCCGACGCCCTGCTCGACGACCAGCTTGCGATCGAAGCTGGCCGCGAGGTCCATGGCGGCGGCCAGCTCGCCGCGGCCGTGCACCTTGCTGATCCCCACGCTCGATCCCAGGTTGGCCGGCTTCACGAACACCGGGTACTCCAGGTGCTTCTCGATGCGCCGGGTCGCCCCCTTGGGATCGGCGCGCCACGCGCTCCGCAGCATGGCCAGGTAAGGTGTCTGGGGCAGAGCTTCGGCGGCAAACATCCGCTTCATGGCGTCCTTGTCCATGCCCGCGGCCGAGCCCAGCACGCCCGATCCCACGTAGGCGATGTCCGCCAGCTCAAACAGCCCCTGGATCGTGCCGTCCTCGCCAAAGGTCCCGTGCAGCACGGGAAAGACGACATCGAGGCCCAGACCGGGAGCCAGACCGGGAGCCAGACCGGCCGCCGCTCCTTCGGCACCCGCGCTCAGCCGCAGCGGATTCAGATCGCCCGCACCGGCCGGCTGGTGCGCGATCAGCACCGTCTGGTCGCCGTGCCGGATCACCTCGGCCGTTGCCGTCTGTGCGGGATCGCCCGCCAGCCGCGGGTTGGCTGGCTTCCGGTCCCCTGCCAGCAGCCGCTCCGCATCGTGCGCCGTCACCCACCGGCCGGCCCTGGTGATGCCGATCGGCACCACGTCGTACTTCGTCCGGTCGATCGCCTGCAGGATGGAGGCTGCACTCAGCAGCGACACCTCGTGCTCGCCCGACCGCCCGCCAAATAGTATTCCGACCCGCAGTCTCTTCTTCGTCCGCTTCGCTTTCATCTCTTCAGTCTGCGCCCAAAACGGCGTCCTCACGGAGGGGCGCGAACCAAACCTCGCACGCCAGCGCACGCACCTCTGTTGCGGCCATCTTTCAGGACTGCTCTGACAGACATCCAATCAGCAGATCTCTGCACGCACGGAGCCCAGCATGCAGCCGTCCCTTCTCCGCCGCCTGTTTGATCCGCGCTTCGGATCGCCGAACCACTTCGTCGCGCGCTGGCTGTTTCTTCGCGCGCTTGGGCTCATCTATTTTTCGGCGTTCTTTTCCCTCCTGTTTCAGATCCGCGGTCTCATCGGTCCGCACGGCATCCTTCCCGCCGGCCCATACCTCGCCGCGGTCGCCCGCGCGCTTCCCCATGCGAGGTACTGGTTTGCGCCCACGCTGCTGTGGGTCGCCAGCGGCGACCGTGCCCTGATGGCGCTCACATGGGCAGGCCTGCTGGCGTCGCTCCTCGTGGTCTTCAATCTTTGGCCGCGGATCTCGCTTGCCGTGTGCTTTGTCTGCTTTCTTTCCTTCATCGCAGCCGCGCAGGACTTCGCCAGCTACCAGTCCGACGGCATGCTGCTCGCGGCTGGCTTTCTTGCTCTCTTTATCGCCCCCGGCGGCCGATTGCCCGGTTGGGGACGACGGTCGCTGCCCACGCGCGCCGGCATCTTTCTTCTGCTGTGGGAGTGCTTTCGCATCTACTTCGAATCGGGCGCCGTCAAGCTGCTCTCGGGGGATCCGACCTGGCGCAATCTGACCGCCATGGACGAGTACTACCAGAACGGCCCGCTGCCGACGTGGGTCGGATGGCATCTCCAACATCTGCCGCACCCGGTCCACGCCGCCACCGCCGCCCTTACGCTGCTGCTGGAGCTTGTCCTGGTGTGGACCTTCTGGCTGCCGCGCCGGTGGCGCATCGCCTGCTTCCTTGTGATCACGCCGTGGCAGGCGGTCGTCATCCTGACCGCCAACTACTGCTTCCTCAACTACCTTGTTCTGGCACTCGGAGTTTTTCTTCTCGATGATGCGTTTCTGCTGCCCCGCCTGCCGCGCCGCCTCCGCTTCCGCCTGAACGGCGCCCAGCATGCGACGGAAGATCCGGAGACCTGGGTGCCCGCGCCCACCCGTTGGGCCAACCTCCGATTTGTCTTCAACGCCGTCGTTCTCAGCTCCATCGGCTACGCGACCACGCTCCAGATGCTGCAGATGTTCGCCCCGCGAGTGCCCCTCCCGACGGCTCCGGTCGCGGCGCTCGAGCCCTTTCGCATCAGCAATCAGTACGGCCTGTTCGCGACCATGACGCCGCACCGTTACGAGATCGAGTTCCAGGGCTCGGACGACGGCCAGACCTGGACCCCGTACCCGTTCCTCTACAAGCCGCAGGACGTGCACACCGCGCCCGGCATCTACGCCCCCTACCAGCCGCGCTTTGACTGGAACCTGTGGTTCTGCTCGCTCACCGTCTGGCAGGGCTGTCCGATCGTGCCCCGCACCGAGGAGCTTCTGCTCACGCGCGACCCCGCGGTGCTCGAGCTCTTTGCCGGCAACCCATTCCCCGCGGCCCCACCGCGCTACGTTCGCGCCGTGCTCTTCCAGTACTGGTTCACCAGCCTCCCCGAGCGCCACCAGCACGGCCTGTGGTGGCGCCGGCAACTGCTCGGGACCTATGCCCCGGCCATCGAACAGACGCCCACCGGACCGGTTCTCGTCGGCGAACCTGCCGTCGGTGCCATCGGTGGGGATTCGCCCAGCCCCTGAACGATTCCAACAAAAAAGAATGAATCGCGACCCGGTCGCTGTTTGCAGAAAACCAGAGTTGCTGAATCTCTGTATCATCGCTCCACGCGGCCCGGTCTTCACTCTGCGTATGTTCCTGGGAGGGAAGCACCTTTGTCCGTACACCTGATTAATCCGAGCGACAGTGCGTTTGGAACTGCGGTCATCACGCCGCGATGGCTCTTTGTGCTGGCAGCCGCAACGCCGGAAGAGTTTGGCCCGCCGACGATCGTCGATGAGACGCTGGAGTCGCTCGACCCCGAGACCATCCAGCCGGGCGACTACGTTGGCATCGGCATCCACACCGGCAACGCTCTGCGCGGATACGCCGTCGGCCACGTCGCAAAGGAGCGCGGGGCGCACGTCATCTTCGGCGGCATTCACTCGACCCTGTACCCGGAGGAGCCGTTTGAGCGCGGATGCGCCGAGACTGTCGTCCGCGGCGACGGCGACCGCGCCTGGGGGGAGGCCCTGCGCGGATGCCGATCGGGCGCGCCCGAACACATCTACGAGGGCGGCCGCATCGACGCCGACCACTTCCTTCCCGCGCGCTGGGACCTCCTTCCGGCGGACAAGTACATGTGGGCGTCGGTGCAAACAATTCGCGGCTGCCCCAAGCACTGCTCCTTCTGCTCGGTGTGGCGCACCGACGGCCAGAAGCCCCGGCAACGCGGAGTGGAGGCGGTGGTACGCGAGATCGTCGAGCTCCGACGCAAGGGCTTCAAATTCATCGCGCTCGCCGACGACAACTTCTACCCCGTCACCCTGACCGACCTGAAGAACGCCCGCGCGCAGGGCAACACGGAGAAGCTCGCCGAGCTCGAACGCGTCCGTGCCGAGCGCTTCGCGCTGATGGAGTACCTGGCCAAGCTGCCGGACGACATGACCTTCTTCACCCAGATCACCATGGAGGCCGCCGAAGATGGCGAATACCTCGATGCCATGAAGCGTGCGCATATCAAAGGTGCGCTGGTCGGAGTGGAGGCAGTCACGCCCGAGGGTCTCAAGGCCGTCTTCAAGGACTTCAATCTCTCCGGCGACAACCTGGTCCAGCAGCTCCAGACCTTTCGCAAGCACGGCATTCACATCCTGGGCTCGTTTATCTTCGGCCTTCCGACCGATCGCGCCGACACCTTTCAGGCCACCGCCGAGCTTGCCCTCAAGGCCAACGTCACCTTTGCCCAGTTCGTCATGTTGACGCCCTTTCCCGGCACGGTCGACTTCGGCCGATGGGAGAAGGAGCAGGGCGAGGAGCCCGTCGCGGTCGACGGCATCCCCGTCACCCGCTACTGGCTGATCCCGCCGCACCGCCGGCCCAAGATGTTTATGCCGCACCCCACCATGGGCTCGGAGGAGATGCGCGCTCGCACCCAGGGCGTGTGGGACCGCTTCTACTCGCTGGCCGCCGTGTGGAAGCGCGCCGACTGCACCCCCAACCTGCGCGCTCGGCTTGCGTTCCTGTTCGTCTCCAAGTTGTACCGCCAGATGTACGCCTCGACCGGCATCACCACCGACAGCGCCCGCCGCAAAAAGGCCACCAACTGGGCGCGATGGATCGCCGTCCCCTGCCGCAAGCTATTCCAGGGCAAGCCCATGCCAGAGCTGGCGATGCCCGTCTTTGAAGGCATTGCGGCGAGTCGTCCGCCGGCCCCGAGCCCGTTTCAGATGCTGCACGAGAGCTCCGCGAGCTGACCGGAAGGCTCGCTTCGGCGGCCCCCGCGTGCATAATCAAACCCATGCCGTCGCTCTGGACACCCGCCTCCTGGCCGCAGCGCCTCGACGAGATGCAGGCCCCCACGCGTGAGCGCAAGGAGGCTCCGCTGCGGCGCGATGTGCGCTCGCTCGGCAGCCTTCTGGGCGAAGTGGTGCGCGAGCAGGCCGGGCCTGCGGTCTTCGAAGCCGTCGAGGGCCTGCGGCGAACGGCCATTCAACGCCGCGACGCTCTCGCGGCCGGGGCAACCGAGACGGCCGAAGCGGCGGCGAAGTCGCATCTGCAGCAGGCCCTGCTGCAGATCCACACGCTTGCCGACGACAGGACAGCGGCCTACCACCTGGCGCGGGCGTTCTCCTTCTACTTCGAGCTGATCAACCTGGCCGAGACAAACCATCGCAAGCGGCGGCGGCTTTCCGCGCAGCTCGACCCCGCGGCGGCACCGCAGCGCGGCAGCCTCCGCGGAACGCTGCGCGCCATGCGGGAGGCGGGGCTCGACCGGTCGGCGGCGCTTCTGCTGCTCAGCCAGGTGTGCATCACGGCCGTCTTTACCGCGCACCCGACCGAGGTGGCGCGGCGATCGGTGATGTTCAAGCGCCGTCGCATCTCCGACCTTCTCGAGCAGATCGACCGCATCCCGCTGCCGCCGGCGCGCATGGAGGCCCTCGAGCGCGATCTGCTGGCCGAGATCACCGCGCTGTGGCAGACCGACGACGTGCGCAGCACACGGCCGACGGTGATGGATGAGGTCCGCATGGCGCTCGACTACTACGACTCGTCCCTGTTCGACACGCTGCCGGTGCTCTATGGCGAGATCGCGGATGCGCTCGCAGCGGAGTTCCCGATGGCGGACGGGCACCTGCCAGAGCTCGCGCGGCTGCCTCAGCTGCTGCGGTTCGGATCGTGGATTGGCGGCGACCGCGATGGAAATCCGTTTGTCACACCGGCGGTCACGCGCGAGGCGCTCGCCATGGCGCGGTCGCTTCTGCTGGCGCACTACCGGCAGCGGCTGCAGACGGTGTTTGAGCAGCTCGGCTCCTCCACCCAGCAGGCTCCGGTCACGCCGGAGATGGAGTCGCTGCTGGACCACTACCTGGCGGAGCTTCGGTCGGCGCGGCAGACGGCGCTCGAGGACCGGTTTCCGCACGAGCGCGTGCGTCTTCTGCTCTCCTGCATTCTGATGCGGCTGGGCGACCTCGGCGGCGCGGCCATCACGCTCTCGGCGGTGCCGCTGCCGGAGCACCCCGCGCTCCGGCCGTACACGCGCGCCTCCGACCTCCTGCACGACCTGGCTGTGTTGCGCGAATCGCTGGTGCGGAACCGTGGCGCGCGGCTGGCGCGCATGCTCATCGATCCCCTGCTGCTGGAGGTGCGCACCTACGGCCTGCACCTCCAGACGCTGGACATCCGGCAGCACGCGCGCGTCCACGCGGCCGCGCTTGAGGAGCTCGCGCGGCTCTCGCCCGGCCGCTTCGACTCCGGTTCCGGATCGGAATCCCGGCTGCCGCCGGCGCTCTCGCCCGCCACCACCGAACTGCTGGCCACGGTGCGAGCGGTCGCTGATCTGAAGCAGAGCTTCCCGCCCGAGACCATCCGGCAGTACGTCATCTCGGGCGCGACCTCGGCCGCGGACGTCCTGAATGTCATCGCGCTGCTGCGGCTGGGCGGCGTCGCGGTCGAGGGCGCGCCGGCGACCGCAACGGCCGATGCCGATCCCGGTCTCCAGCCGGTACCGCTGTTTGAGTCGATCGAGGACCTGCGCAATGCACCGGCGATCTGCCGCGAGCTGTGGTCGAGCGCCGCTTACGAGCCGCTGCTGGAGGCGTGGGGGCGCCGGCAGGAGGTCATGCTGGGCTACTCGGACTCCAACAAGGACGGCGGCATGATCACCAGCACGTGGGAGATCTGGCGGGCGCACCGCGCGCTGCACACCGTCGCCCGCGACTGCAATGTGACGCTGCGGCTGTTTCACGGCCGCGGCGGAACCGTCGGGCGCGGCGGCGGACCGACGCACCGGGCCATCTTCGCCCAGCCGGTGGACAGCTTCTCGGGCGAGCTGCGGCTGACCGAACAGGGCGAGGTGCTGAACTGGAAGTACTCGGATGTGGTGCTGGCCGAGCGCAGCCTCGAGCTGATGATTGCCGCCTCGCTCGATGCCCTGGCGCGGCCCGGAGCCACCGTTCGGCCGGCCGGCGATCCGCCCCACCTGACCGGCGAGATCCTGCCCGAGTGGGAGCAGGCGATGGACCGGATCTCCGATCTGTCCTTCGCCTTTTACAGGCAGCACATCGTGGACGATCCGGAGCTCTTCACCTACTTCGAGCAGGCGACGCCGGTGGCCGAGCTCGAGCACGCCCGCATCGGGTCGCGCCCCGCCAAGCGTCGCGACGCCTCGGCTACGGGCGGCGGCCAGCGCAGCATGGCCGACCTCCGCGCCATCCCCTGGGTCTTTGGCTGGATGCAGTCGCGCCACCTGGTGCCGGCGTACTTCGGCGTCGGCCACGCGCTGGACGCGTTCGCCCGGGAGGGGGAGGGCAACCTCGATCTCCTGCGCGCGATGCAGCGCTCCTTTCCTCTGTTTATTGACATCATCCGCAACGTCGAGACGGCGCTCAGCAAGGCCGACTTCGGCATCGCTCGGCTCTACGCCTCGCTGGTCGAGGATGAGGCGCTGCGTGAGCGCGTCTTCGGCATGCTCGAGCTCGAGTTCGACCTGACCCGGCGCATGGTTCTGGCGGTCACCGGGCAGAGGGAGCTGCTCGAAACCAACCCGGTGCTGAACCACTCCATCCGCCTGCGCAACCCGTACGTCGATCCCCTGAGCCTGCTGCAGGTGGAGCTCCTCAGACGAAAGCGGGCGCTTGGACCGGAGGCGCCGGGCGACGCCCGCAGCGATCTGGACCGGGCCATCACAGCGACCATCAACGGCATCAGTGCCGGGCTGCGCAACACTGGGTGAGAGCGCCCGTTCTCATACGGAATCTGCCAGCGAAGCGCAGTTTGCGAAACGTTTATATGGAGGGCGTGTCATCATACTTCGATCGGTACTGGTGTCCTTGATCCTTGGGCTGGGCCTTATTGTCGACGTAGCGGCCGCTGTACCGGAGCCGGCGTGCAGGAGCACAGTCACCGGCGACTTAGAAATCATTCCGCTTGAGAGTAAGGCATTTGGGAATAAACGCTCATTGCGCATATGGTTGCCTCCCGGCTACTCCGACCGAGCGTCTGCGACGAAGCGCTATTCCATGCTCTACCTGTTCGACGGACAACTGCTTTTTGACCGCTGCACCTCACAGCCGTTTCCGGATGAATGGCACGTGGATGAGACATTGACGGAGCTGATCGGGAAGGGCGCTGTGCAGCCGTTGATCGTTGTTGGGATCGACAATGCAGGGCCAGATCGCAGCAGTGAGTATGCGCGTTACAACAGCTCTTTACCGGATGCGGCACACAAGTTGTCCATGTTCATGACAGAGGAAGTGTTGCCACTGATCGACGGGCGATATCGCACGGTGAAGGACCGAGCGCACCGGGGCGTGGGCGGTTCGTCGCTAGGCTCATTGGCGGCATTAACGTTGTTGCTGGACCAGCCAGAGGTATTTGGCGTAGGGCTGCTGGAAAGTACGTCGCTACAGAACGGGAATGGCAGGGTCATACAAGAGACTTCGCCGGTGGTACAAGGACCAATTCGCGTGTCGATCGGTGTGGGTACCGAGGAGGTGCCGCCGCAGGTATCCGCTGCCATCGGTTTTCCATACTTTGACGATATATTTGTCACGCTGAGTCGGATGCTGGCTGAGAATTTTCGGAGAAGTCTGATGGATCGCCCGGAGGTCAAGCTGACGGTGGAACAGGGCGGTAAGCATCAGCCGAAGTACTGGGCGGAGCGGTTCGGGCCTGCGGTGAGCTTTCTATTCCCTCCTGAGACAAAGAATAAGTAGCGGAGCTAGTCGCCTGGGGCAAAGCCCCTGGATGGATGGCGGAAGCAACCAGCCCTTGCGGCTGAAGGCCCGCGCTATACACCTTCAGCTGAACCGCTCCAGGACTGAACGCCCCTTACACACACAGAAGCCCGGCAATATCCGTCTGGCTCGCCTGTTTGCCGCTCCTCCAGTCCATAACTTCCCATAATGCGACTAATGAGATGGTCCGCCGCTTGCTTCCTCTGCTGTTGCAGAGGATTGTAGATGGCAGGTTTTCAGGAGGATCATCATGCAGATTCATTCCGTTGGTATCGACCTGGGCAAGACGATCTTTCACCTTGTGGCGTTGGGTGCAGCCGGCAAGGTGCTGCTGAAGAAGAAGTTCACGCAGAAGCAGTTGCTGACCTACACGGCCAACCTGCAGACCTCACTCATCGGCCTGGAAGCCTGCGCCGGCGCTCACTTCCTTGGCCGGGCATTGCGCAAGCTGGGACATGACGTGCGTTTGATTCCGGGGCAGTTCGTAAAGCCGTTCGTGAAGTCCAACAAGAACGATTTCGTCGATGCGGAAGCCATCGCGGAAGCGGTCGAGCGCAAGAACATGCGGTTTGTCCCGATCAAGACGGATGACCAGCTTGATCTGCAGGCCATTCATCGCGTTCGGGACAGGCTGGTCTCACGACGCACTGCCGTGATCAACCAGATCCGTGCATTTCTGTTAGAACGAGGCCTGGTGTTTGCGAAGAGGCCGGCCCAACTCAAGGCCGCGATGGCAGACGTGCTGGAAAATGCAGAGGCTGACCTGACGCCGATGATGCGCAACCTGATCAGCACGCTGTGGGGTGAGTGGAAGACCGTTGAAGCGCAGATCGAGGAGCTTGGGGATGAGTTGGAACGGATCTCCACAGCCGATGCCGGCTGCACCCGCATTCGGCAGATTCCAGGCATCGGGCCGATTGTCGCGACCGCCATTGTCGCGGCGATCGGCAACGGTGCTGCTTTCCGCAAGGGACGGGACTTCGCGGCGTGGCTGGGCATCGTGCCGCGGCAGTACTCCACCGGTGGCAAGGCCCGGCTGTTCAGTATCAGCAAGCGCGGCAACGTGTACCTGCGCAAGATGCTGATCCATGGTGCCCGAGCCGCCGTGCTCCGCGTAAAGCGGGATAAGGCGCCCTTCGGTGCGTGGCTGGATCGACTCGACTCCAGGGCTCACAACAACGTCGTCGTCGTGGCCATGGCCAACAAGCTCGCCCGTATCGCCTGGGCGGTTCTGTCCAGTGGCAACGACTATCGATCAGCCGCCGTGGCCACATAACAGGCGCGGAAAAGACGCTTCCAGCTTGGAAGCGCTACGCGCTCCCACTTTCCCGCACCACGAAGACGATTCATTGAGCTTTCCCACCGAAGTCTGCATAGGACAACAAGGACGAAAGAACAGTCACAACGGCGTGTCTACAGCCTGGTACCGACAATGGTCTTCAACGACCGAGCGACTTATAAGGACCGACACGCGCGCAGCTCATCATGGCCAGGAGAACTAGTCTCCATTCAAAGGCCGAATACATTTGCGCAGACTTGTCTTCTCGACCAAACTTTCCCTTGCAGTCGCGCGGCGGACCATACATTGGCGGTACCTGAGCACGTCATGCAGTGCATCACGAGCGCCAGCGACCTCCAACACACGAGCCCGGACGGCTTTTCGAAACTTCTATTGAGAGTCTGGTTTAGTACGTAATCTCAGCCACGATGCGCCACGTCAAGCAGGCGACTGTGTCAATCGCTCCCAATTTTTATGTGCAAACAGCTCCTGGTCTGATAACGAAAGGCCAGACTCCGTGAGAAATCTGCGCGCCTGGCGACCGGGCCTGTACTGATATGGAAAATCGGCCGAAAACAGGATGCGTTCAGGCCCGACGACCTCCAATGCCCGCTGCATGTACGCCTGGCTCCACATGCCGCTTGGTGTCACAAAGAGGTTCTTGCGGAAGTAATCCAGCACAGGTCGATCTAGAGGGGCGACGCGGGCCAGCGCTTGAAGTCGCTCGGTGTAAAAGAGCACGACCTCGCCCCAGTGGCCCAAGATGATCTGTAGTCCTGGGAGCTTATCGAAGACACCGGCAAGGATCAGCCGTACGAACTGGATGCCAGCCTCGTAGTGCCAGCCTAAGCCGAACGCGGCAAAGGCTGTGCTGACAGGTTCTCCAAAGCCGCCGTACAGAGCGTCGCGCACCTGCCGTTGAGGAATCTGCGGGTGGATGTAAAGAGGAACTCCGAGTTTAGCCGCTGTTTCGAGCAGCGGCAGAAAGGCGGGAGCGTCGAGGTTCGTCTCGCGCGTTCTACCGCACAACATCGCCCCCTTGAATCGGTGAACTTGCACGCAACGATCGAGCTCAGACGCTGCAATCTCCGGCGCTGGAGTTGGAAGTGTAGCAAAGCCCTGAAATCGCGTAGGATTCTTTGCAATCACACCAGCCAGGCAGTCGTTGGTTCGTCTAGCCAGAGGGACACTCTCCTCTGCCTCCAGATTCTGCAAGGCGGGTGTCGTGACAGAAAGCACCTGCACGTCAACGCCTGCCTCATCCATCAGCGCTATGCGCGCCTCACCCAAGTCCTCCAGACGCTCGGCTATCTCTTCCCGTTCATCAAAGGCGTCAGTACCTTCAGTTCCCAGGGAAGAGTTTTTCCAAGCTGCATGGATCTGGGGGGTAAGGAAGTGCTCTTCGACCGCGATCAGTTTCATGAGTTGTGAGATGCAAGTTCATCGCGTCGATCTTTTTTTGTCGACTGGCGCGTTAAGGTCTCAAATGGACCAGGCTCCTAACCTCGCCAGATTAGTCCTCATAATGTATGGTCCGCCGCGCGACTGCAAGGGTAAGGTTGGGCGAGAAGACAAGTCTGCGCAAATGTATTCGGCCTTTTGGTGGAGATCGTCTCTCCTGGCCAGGATGAGATGCGCACGTGTCTGTCCTTATAAACGCCGCGGTCGTTGGAGACCATTCTCAGGATCAGGCTATAGACACGTCGTTGTGACTGTTCTTTCGTCCTTGTCGCCCTGTGCAGACTTCGGTGGAGAGCTTATTCGTCGCCGTGGTGCGGGTAAAGTGGAAGCGCGAAGCACTTCCAAGCCGGAGGCATCTTTCCCGCGCCTAGGCTGGTACGCCGGATGGCCTGTAGTCGTTGCCGCTGGACAGTACAGCCCAAGCGGTGCGGGCGAGCTTGTTGGCCATGGCAACGACGACGACGTTCTTGTGAGCCCGGGCGTCGAGCCGGTCGAGCCAGGCTCCAATGGGCGCTCTATCTCGCTTGATGCGCAGCACGGCTGCCCGAGCACCATGGATCAGGATCTTGCGCAGGTAGACGTTGCCGCGCTTGCTGATGCCAAGCAGGTTCGTCTTGCCTCCGGTGGAGTACTGACGCGGCACGATGCCAAGCCAGGCGGCGAACTCCCGGCCCTTATGGAAAGCGGCTCCGTTGCCGATTGCAGCAACGATAGCCGTAGCCACGACAGGTCCGATGCCAGGGATCTGGCGTATGCGGGTGCAGCCGGCATCAGCTGCGCATATCCGCTCTAGCTCATCGTTCAGCTCTTCGAGTTGCTGCTCGATCAGCTTCCACTCACTCCAAAGCGTGTTGATCAGGTTGCGCATCATCGGTGTGAGGTCCGCCTCTGCGTTCTCCAGGATGTCTGCCATCACGGCCTTGAGCTTGGCCGGAGACTTCGCAAATACCAGGCCACGTTCCAGCAGAAAGGCACGGATCTGGTTGATCACCGCGGTGCGCCTAGAGACCAGCCTGTCGCGAACGCGATGGATCGCCTGCAAATCCAATTGGTCATCGGTCTTGATGGGGACAAAGCGCATGTTCTTCCGCTCGACGGCTTCAGCGATGGCCTCCGCATCCACGAAATCGTTCTTGTTGGACTTCACGAAAGGCTTCACAAACTGGGCTGCGATCAGCCGGACGTCGTGGCCCTGCTTGCGAAGCGCTCGGCCGAGGAAGTGAGCTCCGGAACAAGCCTCCAAACCAATCAGCGAGCTCTGCAGGTTGGCGGTGTAGGTCAGCAGCTGCTTCTGAGTAAACTTCTTCTTCACCAGCACCTTGCCTGCCTCTCCCAGGGCCACCAGGTGAAAAGTCGTCTTGCCCAGATCGATGCCAATCGAGTGTATCTGCATGTCGATGATCCTCCTGTCACAGCTTGCGCCCAGCGATCCTCGGCTGGAAATGAAGAAGCAAGCGGCGGACCATCTCATTAACGCCGTTTGCTGAAGTCAACTCCGTGTGTTGTCACTAACCGCCGAGTACCACTCAGCCTCTATGCGTGACGTCGATATCGGATCGAAAACTCGTATCCCGGTTCGGCGGAGATACCTCGGCGACATGCCGCAGTCGCTCTGCCAGCGGCTCCGGGCGCAGCGCAGTCTGAACAGCAACGCTAAGGTTTGACGTGCGAAGAGGAGTCAACCTGCAGGAAGACATGATGCGTCCTCGCTTCCCAATGCCTCGGTAGCGGAAGTGGCTGTTGTTTGCAAGGCAAACGAGCCACCCCTGCTCTTCCTCTCCGGTGAGCAGGGAGGACTTGCCCAGAAGATTCAGGGTCTCCTTCAGGGGCCGCCAGTCGCGTTCGACAAAAGACGATCCCAACGGAGAGGATGGTGGGATGAATAGAAGAGATCTTGTCGCTCGAAGTGCCGCTCTGGCAGGCATCTCCCTGTGGACTCGTCTGCCAGGCGCGCTGCTCGCGGCACCAGCGGATGTGTCGGCGGCCCGGGTTCCCGTTCCAATCCATGGCGGCATCGGCGCGGAGATGCCGTGGACGACCTACCAGGCCGAAGCCATGAAGACGACCGGCACCGTCCTTGGTCCAGCCTATGAGCCGTTTCGGGTGGAAACGGAGTCTTCCAATCAGAGATGTGTGAAGCTCGCCGCCGCCGGGGAGTACGTGGAGTTCAGGGTCAAGTCCGCGGCCAATGCGATGGTGATTCGTTATTGCCTGCCCGACTCCGCGGATGGAGGAGGCATTCGTTCGAGCTTAACGCTCAGCCGGAATGGGCGGTTCCTGAGGACAGTTCCCCTCACTTCCAAATACACCTGGCTCTATGGAAAGTATCCCTTCACGAACGATCCGAAAGCAGGCAAGCCTCGAAACTTCTATAACGATGCTCGCCTGAAGGATCTGACCTTTGCCAAAGGCGACGTCATCCGGCTGGAAAAGCCTGCCGATGACGCGGACTACTGCATCCTCGACCTGGTCGATCTGGAGCAGGTTGCGCCGGCCCTTCCCATGCCTGCGAACTCACTCTCGATCGTTGATTTCGGAGCGGACGGCAAAGGCCAGGGAGACGATACAGAAGCTCTGAAAAGGTGCATCGCCGAGGCCGCCAAGCGGCAAAAAGTCGTCTGGGTGCCGGCCGGGGAGTACAAGCTGACCGGCGACATCGATATGCCCTCTAACACCACGGTTCAGGGTGCGGGCATGTGGCACACGACCTTTGTGGGCGATGACGAGCTATATCACCAACCCGACCGGCGGGTCAGATTCAAAGTGAGTGGCAGCCATATCCATCTCGCGGACTTCGCGATTCTAGGAAAGTTGAACTACCGCAAAGACGAGGAGCCGAATGACGGCATCTTCGGCGCACGCGGCGAGAATGCCACCATCACCCGGATCTGGGTGGAGCACACCAAGGTAGGTATGTGGTTTTTCGGCTGCAACAACCTTGTCGTGTATAGTTGCCGGCTTCGCAATACGCTGGCCGATGGCATTAACCTCTGTACGGATACCAGAAACTCGGTCGTTCAGAACTGCACCACCCGCAACACCGGCGACGATTGCTTTGCCATGTGGCCGACCGCATCCGATACCTCGTTTCCGCAACAGGCCCCGTCCCCAGGCCTGAACGTCTTCCGCCACTGCACGGGCCAGCAGCCATTCCTTGCTAATGGTGGAGCGATCTACGGCGGTGCGAACAACAGGATGGAGAACTGCCTTTTCACTGACATCACCGCTGGTTGCGGCATCCTGATCAGCACGACGTTTCCCACTTCAAACGAGAGCCGCAAGATCGACAACAACTTCAGCGGCATCACGAGCATAAAAAACTGCGATCTGCTTCGCTGCGGCGGATTCGATCACGAATGGGGTTGGCGAGGAGCCGTTCAGATTTGCATGGATCGCCGCAGCATCTCCGGGCTGAACTTCAGCAAGGTGAATATCAAAGATAGTCTCTCGGACGGGTTCAGCATCGTGGGTCCGGGGAGCAGAAAGGGGGAAGGTACGCTGTCGAACGCGCGCCTGGACGACGTAACGATCCCCAACTACGGTGTCGCGACGGAAGGGCGGCACGGACTGTGGGTCCGCGAAGATGCAAACGGCAGTCTCACCCTGGTGCACTCAGACATTCCCGACATCCAGAACGATTCAAGTCACTTCAAGATCGTGAGATAGCAGGAGCAGAGCCGACGCGTGACGGACGATCTCGAGATGGAGCCAGCGAATGGCGCCACGGGGAAGTTTGGAGTCGCGGTCGCAACAAGTACTTCCGCTACTTCGTCACCAGCAGGGTCAGTGTCGCCTTGTGGCTGTTGCCTGCGGAGTCCGTCGCGGTGACCGGGATGAGGTAGGTGCCTGGCGGGAGCGGCTGCCGCGGGATGCGGAGGTTGGTACACCCTCCCAGGCTGACGATGGCGACCGTGCCCACGACGAGCGCCAGCGCTCCGAGCCGTTGACGCCGGCGTCTCCAGGCGAACGGGGAGGCGAACATGACGGCGAAGAGCACCCATGGCGGCCGCCTGCCAGGGGTCGCGGTTGAGGCGGTTTGCGCGCTGCTGAATGTGCTCACCGTCAGCGTGGAACTGCCGGTGGCACCAGGGGCGAGCGTCAAGGAGGTGGTGCCAAGGGAGGCGAACACGCCCTCGGAACCCGGATCTACGCTCAGACGAAGGGTTCCCGCGAAGCTGCCCAGGCTGGTCACGACGGCAGTGCTGGTGCCTTGTTGGCCCGCACGCAGCGACAGAGAAGCTGGGTTCAAGGTGATGCTGAAGCCCTTGTTCGTGACCACCACCGTCGATGTAGCTGTGGCGGCTGCATATCTACCCGTGCCGGCATAGGTTGCTGTAACGGTGTCGTTGCCAGGCGGCAGGTTGTTCACCACGAGCGAGCCGTTGCCATATGGGTCGGGGTACACCGTTCCCAGGGTTTGGCCGTTGCTGTCGGTCAGGGTGACAGGGGAAGGAACCGAGCCATCCTGCGCAGTTGCGACCACGTGAAAAGTTACGGCCGTGCCTACGGCGGAGGTTTGGGGAGCCGGAAGCAGCAGCAATGAGGTCGGGAGGGGATCAAACGGCAGAACCAGCTTCAGGGAGATCGCCGGCGCGAACCGCTGGCTGCCGGGATAGCTGGCGATGAACTCGTGGATGCCAGAGGTGAGTTCCGTGACATGAAATACGGTCGTCCCGTCTGCCTGCACGCTTGCCGTGCTCGTGGGATTGCCATTGTCCATGAGCGTGACGGTCCCCGTGGGAACGCCAGATGGCGAGCTCAGATGTCCGGTCAGGATGGCCTGCCTGGTGCCTGTGGGCGGATAGCTCTGCGGGATCAGAAGAAGACTTGTCGGCGCATCGCTCTGCGTCCCTGGCAGCTCATAGGCACCCATATCGATCGTGGGATAACTCTTTCCCGTGGCATCCGTCGGCCGCGGCTGCCCTTCCAGGTCTGTCGTCAGCGAGTCGGTCAAGAGCGAGTCGGGAAAGGTGCTTAGCTGCGCCAGGATGCTGTTGTTGCCGGCGTCCACCGCCGGGGAACCCTGTTCCAGACGGTAGTTTCCGCCTTCCGCGGACTCGAACTGCGGATCGCTGAGGAGATTGCCGGCATTCACAATCTGCTGCCGGCAGCTCGCGTCAAAGACGGGCTGCGACGACGGCGCAAACAGATTGTGATCGACTTGCAGCGTATCCTGCATCGCTGGAAGGTACGGTCCTGCCGAGTCGTCCACGCAGGCAAAGGTTGGCCCTGCGCCGGGACCGGCCCGCATGATGTTATTGGCCACGATGACGTCATTGCCGGCAAAGGCCGCGGACTTGGTAAAGAGCATCTGGCCGGGCGTGCAGGTCTCGGTGCAGACCGACGAGGGAGCGTTGTCGGCGATCGTGTTGTTGGCCACGATCTCCTGAATGCCCGGGTCGGCGCCGAGAGCGATGGAGAACTGGATATCCATCTGGTTGCCGTAGACCAGGTTTTGGGCGAAGACAAATGGCTCGGCCAGCTGAAATCCAACTCCCGGAAAGAGGAACTGCTGCCTGGCGCCTGCTGCCAGCGTCGTCACGGTGTTGTCGCGGATGGTGTTGTTGTAGACCAGCGCGTGACTCGCATACAGGATCGCGCCGATGAGATCGCCAGTGGGCAGACTCTGGCGAGTGAGGTGGTTGTTCTCGATCACATTGTCATGAACGTTGCTTTCGACCGGATGGTCCGGCTTGCCGACAGAGATGACGTAGAAGCCGGATCCTCCGCCGAAGTAGTTCCCGGCGACCACGCCACCCACCAGCCCCACCGGATTTGCGTCCCCAACGAAGCGATTGTTGGTAATGGTCGGTGTGCCTGGCCCGGCAGGTCCTGGCCCTGTTGAGAAGGGCGCGACGAGTGAGTTCAACACGGAGACTGCAACCAGAGGCTGGCCGTACTGGTAGAAGTACGCCTGCGTTGGGCTGGTGAGCGTGAACCCGTTCAGCACCGTGCCCCGGCCTTCGTTTGAGAAGAAGCTGGCGATCGGGCTGACGATGTCATTCTCGGGATTGAGCATCGCGTGGATCACCGTTGCCGCAACCTCCGGCGCGCTGTAGCTGGTCGCTCCCGTGGTGACGGTGATGGCTTTGCCTTTGAAGTTGAGCTGCTCGGTGTAGCTGCCCGGCAAGACCAGAACGGTGTCGCCGTTGCTTGCCGCGTCGATCCCGGCCTGGATGCTGGGCTGGTCCTGCGGAACGCGGATGGTCCTCTGCGCGACCGAGAGTCCGGTGCAAGAAATCACAAACAGCAGAACACAGGCGGTCAGCGAGCGCTTGAACGCTTTTGCAGGCGCTCCTCCACGCAAGCGGACAACGTTCACCATGGTGCCGAGGGTAACCAGGCCCTTCACGGGACGAACCGACCTCCGTCTTCGCAACGACACACGAACCGTTTGGAGAGTTGCCAAGGGCAGGGACTCACGTCTCAGGCACTCGCCTGTTCCGTTATGCTTCTACCTCATTCACGCGGTCGATGGAAAGTGGGCTCCTCATCTCTGCCGAAGAGTCACAAGCCAGCGCTCTAAGCGTGACGCCGGTATCGGATCGAAAACTCGTATCCCGGGTTCGGCGGAAACAGCTCGGCGACGTGCCGCAGGCGCTCTGCCAGCGGCTGCGGTGCCAGCAGGGGATATTCGCGCTCGCGCAGCTCGGAGTAATTGAAGTCGAGCGCCAGCGACAGCAGATAGATGGCAATCGCGTCGGCGAAGGCGGCCTCGAGGTAAGCCTGTTTTGCCTTCTCGTCGACCTGGAGCGCATCGCCCCGGCGGGCGGCGCGGTTCTCGAGCGAGGCCAGCCGGCTTTCCCATGCGTCCTGGGAGGTTTCACCGCGAACGTCGCCCAGGGCCTGCGCCCAGACGAGCTCGGCGAACGGCTCCGGAACGCCGGCGACCTCCACAAATCCATGGCTGGCGTTGATGAAGAATTCAAACGAGATCGCAAAGCGGTCGCTCAGCAGCCGTGCCGACAGGAAGACCGCCTCGCCCTCCTCGAGCGTGACGTTGCGGTGGCAGATGGCCTCTTCGGCCAGGCTCTCACTGTAGGTCCCGGCAACTCGCGTCTCCTCGGGCGCGGTGCTGCGATGGCCCGAGCCCGGCAGGTCGCGCGCCGCGATCACCAGCGGAACAAAGAAAAAGGCGACGCCCGCCAGCGCCCTGCCGATGGTGGCCGGAACGGCTTCGACCAGCCGCTCGAGCTCCGCCGGGTCCATCCGCGCGTCGCCCCACGTAGTGTAGCGAATGCCGTTGGCTGCCTGGCGCAGGGACGACTCACCCGCGGCCTGAACTGCCGTGACCACTCCCGTTTCGACGCGCTCGGACATAAGACGGTATTCTAGCCGGTATGGACAGAGTGCCGGAACCGCCTCGCGATGCCTATCCACGCCCTTCCGGCACGGACTCGCTCTTCGGCGTTCCTCTGGGCGGTCTGGGCTGGTTCACCAGCCTGCTGATGGGTCTGGCCTCGGGCGTTGCCGCCTTCTTCTTGGCGACCTTTTGCGCCATCGTCACCATCCTGATCCTGAATGCGGGTGGCCGGGCGATCAACTACACGGTCAGTTACCGCTGGGTGGGTCTGCCGGCGGGGATTCTCGTGGCCATCGTGGCGCTGGCCTACCTGGGGACGCTCTGGGTGCGGGGGCAGATTCGCCGGAGCTAGATCGGTTAGCTGAAGGTGTGTAGCGCGGGCCTTCAGCCCGCAGTAGACATTGCCCCGGCAACCTGGGGCTTCGCCCCAGGCTAAATTAGCGCGGGCCTTCAGCCCGTGAATGCGAATCCGCTATACCTTGAGCAAATCTGCCGTGATCTGTGCGGACCGGTCTAGACCAGAGCCCGGAGAAGGCGTCCCGCCGCTCCCCGGAGGCGCAGATCGTCGGTCCGCTGGCTGAAGTAACGGCATTGGCCGCGGCCGCGTCCAGGTCCTCGACGGCCGAGAAGCCTGTCAGCTCGGCGGCCATCTCCCCTGGCGTGAAGTAGCTGCGGAAGGGCTCTCCGGCGAGCGCCACACGCTCGGCGAGCGAATCGTGCGCCAGCTGCTCGAGCGGGGGCAGCACCCGGCGAGGCTGTCCGTAGTCCAGCACCACGCCGCTGCCGCGCGGGCACCCCGCAATCAGTGCCAGGGTCGATCGAAAGGCCTCACGCGTCAGGTAGGGCACCACGCCGAGCCAGCTGAAGACCGTGGGCGCGCCCGGGTCGAAGCCCGCGGCCGCCAGCTCGTCGGCCAGGTGTTGCCGCTCGAAGTCGACGGGCACCAGGCAGAGGTTCCCGGGATGAGCGATGGAGGCCTCGTGGAGGCGGTCGAGCTTCCAGGCCTGGGTGGCCGGATGGTCCACCTCGAAGACCCGGAGGCCGCGGTGAGGGTTGCGGTAGGCAAAGGTGTCCAGCCCCGCTCCGAGCAGCACATACTGGCGGACGCCGGCGTGGCGCACGGCCTCCGCCAGGGTGTCTTCAGCGTAGCGGGAGCGCGCGACCACGTGGGCGCGGAGCGCCATCGACCAGGGACGGTCCGAGCGACGGGGCGTGCGGTCGAGCTCGGCCGCCGTCTCCCGGCCAAGGATCGGGACCGCCAGAGGATCGGCAAGGACGAGCGGTTGGGCGTCGAGCAGCTGGTGCGCCGCCCGCCGGAGAGCCACTCGAACTGCTGTGCGCGATGGCCGTGCTTCGATCAACAGGGGATTCCTCGTCTCCCCCTTCAGCTTAGCCCGCGCGGAACCCCTCCCGTGCCTGCCGGCATCTGAACCGGGATGGAATACAGAAGCCTGGGACGGTCAGGATTGAAGGTGCCGGTGCTCTGCTTCGGCGCGGGAACCTTTGGCGCGGGAAACGAGTTCTTCAAGGCATGGGGCGAGACGTCGGAGGAGGATGCCCGCAGGATGATCGACGTGTGCATGGAGGCTGGCGTCAACTTCTTCGACACCGCCGACGTGTACTCCTCGGGTGCGAGCGAGGAGATGCTCGGCCGGGCCGTCTCTCACCTCCGCCGTGAGGACGTGCTGATCTCCACCAAGGCCACCTTTCGCAGCGGCCCGGGGCCGAACGGTGTGGGGTCGAGCCGCTACCACCTCATCCAGTCGGTCGAAGCGAGCCTGAAGCGGCTCGGCACCGACTACATCGACGTCTACCACCTCCACGCCTTTGACGCGTTGACGCCGGTCGACGAAGTGCTGCAGACGCTCAATCACCTGGTGCTGGCCGGTAAAGTGCGGTACATCGCAGCGTCGAACTTTTCCGGCTGGCACCTGATGAAGAGCCTGTCGGTCAGCGAGCGCTACGGCTGGGCGCGCTACGTGGGCCACCAGGTCTACTACTCGCTGGTGGGCCGCGATTACGAATGGGAGCTGATGCCGCTGGCCGCCGACCAGGGTGTGGGGGCGCTGGTGTGGTCGCCGCTCGGTTGGGGCCGCCTGACCGGCAAGCTGCGCCGCGGCGCTGCCAGGCCGGAGCAGAGCCGGCTGAACACCCAGAGTGTCGTCGACGCCGGTCCGCAGGTGCCGGAGGAGTCCCTCTACGACGTGGTCGACGCCATCGACGAGGTCGCGCGCGAGACCGGCAAGTCCGTCCCCCAGATCGCGCTGAACTGGCTGCTGCAGCGGCCAACCGTCTCCACCCTCGTCATCGGGGCGCGCAACGAGACGCAGCTGCGGGCCAATCTTGATGCAGTCGGATGGAACCTGACACCGGAGCAGATGGGGACGCTGGACGCGGCCAGCCGCGTCAACCAGGCATACCCCTACTGGCACCAGGTCCAGTTCGCGGAGCGAAACCCCTTTCCGGTGCCGCAGGAGATGAGCCGTTGAAGCAAAGAGACTCCGGAGGTCGCGTCTGAGTCTCTATGCTGGGATGGTGATGCGAACTCTTCACAGGCGGTGGTTGGGCCGGAGGCCGTTTCTTCGGGTTGTGGCCCTTTTCCTGCACCTCGGCCTCTGCGCCGGCGCAGGGTGGGCGGCTGTGTCGGACGATGGCCTGCCCTGCGCACCCATTCCCCAGCTGAATGGAACCCAGGAGGCAGCAGCTCCTTCAGCCCAGACCGTCACCGCCGGAAGCGTCAGCGGGACGGTTGAGGACGAGGGTGGTGCCGTGGTCTCCGGCGCCACGGTTCGGCTGCGCGGAGCCTCCGGCACGCCCGATCGGCAGACCCTGACCGACAGCGACGGCAGTTACCTGTTCACGGGGGTCACGCCGGGTGAGTTTCTGCTGACGGTGACTCTCCAGGGCTTTGATTCCAGCACCACCAAAGGCATCCTGCAGCAGGGGCAGGACTTCGACCTGCCGGTGATCGCGCTCAGGAAGTCGGTCGCACACTTCTCGGTCGAGGTGGAGCTGCCCCCGCACGAGCGCGCTGCCGAGCAGGTCCGTGTGGAAGAACAGCAGAGGCTATTCGCCGTTCTGCCCAATTTTTTTGTCAGCTACCGCTGGGACACGCCTCCACTGACGGCCCGGCAGAAGTTCAGCCTGGCCTGGGCCAACGCGCGAGACCCGGGCAACCTGGTGCTGGCCGGTGCGGTCGCCGGGGTGCAGCAGGCGACCGACGCCTTTCCCGGCTATGGTCAGGGAGCCCAGGGCTACGGCAAACGATACGGCGCCAACGCTGCGAACCTCGTGATCGGAACATTTATGGGAGGCGCGGTTCTGCCATCGCTCTTTCGCCAGGACCCCCGATACTTCTATAAAGGCACCGGCACCGTCCGGTCGCGGCTGGTCTATGCGCTGTCCCGTGCCGTCATCGCCCGCGGAGACAATGGCAAGTGGCAGCCGGCGTATGCCAGCATTCTCGGCGACCTCTCCGAAGGCGCCATCTCCAACCTCTACTACCCGGAGTCGGACCGGCACGGCGCCGGTCTGACCGTCGAAAATGGCTTTCTCGGTGTCGCCGGCGACGCTCTGAACAACGTCTTTCAGGAGTTCATCCTGCGCAGGCTGACGGCAAAGGCAGGCAAACTGGCCCCACCAAAGGGCGACGCAGCATCAACGTCGGGCCCGGCGAATCCATCCGGAAGCACCAACGGTCCTTAGTTCGGACCTGCATCAGGCGCATCCTCCGGGCAGATCGAACACACCAATCCACAGGTGTGGCTCTGAGCTCCTGCAGCCTGGGATCAGCCCACTTGCGGCAAGAGTTCCCCCGTTTGTTGTCATTCCCCGCAGGGAATCTGCGTTTGTTTTCGAGCCGCAGTGGCGAATCAGAGCTTCCCTGGGCTGTATCAACCTATACGTTTTGTCATCTCGACCGGACCCTGAGCGTAGCCGAAGGGGAAGTGGAGAGACCCTGTATTTCGCCCTGGCGCCTGACATTCTGTCCGTCCGCGGCAAGATACAGGGGTCTCTCCACTCCACGAGACGAGAAACCGTCCCGTTCCGGTTGAGATGACAAACACTATAGCTACGTGTCGACACAGCCTAGCTCAGGCGAAGGTCCGGCTGCGCGATCGTGTCCTGCCATGGATCGATCACAATCTTGGTCACGGTGTCGGCCTTTTCCTGCCAGATTTTGTAGAACTCCGGGGCCTGCTCGATGCCGATGCGGTGGGAGATCAGGAAGGACGGGTCAATCTCCTTGCGCTCCACGCGCTCCAGCAGCGGCCGCAGGTATCGCTGCATGTGGGTCTGGCCCATGTTCATGTGGATTCCCTTGCCGAAGGCCGCGCCAAAGTTCACCTTGTCGAGGACACCGCCGTAGACACCGGGGATGGAAAGGGTTCCGCCCTTCCGAATCGCCTGGATCGCCTGCCGCAGAACAAATGGCCGGTCGGTCTCGAGCATCAGCGCCTGCTCCACCTTGTCGTAGAGACCCACGGGTGTCGAGGAGTGCGCCTCCATGCCGACAGCGTCGATGCAGCAGTCCGGACCCACGCCTCCGGTAAGGTCGCGAAGCGCCTCGACAATCGTCACGTCGTCCTGGCTGTAGTCGATGGTGGTTGCGCCGCAGTACTCGCGCGCGAGCTTCAGGCGTGGCGCAAACCGATCGATGGCGATGACCTTGCTCGCGCCAAGCATGTAGGCGCTGGCAATGGCGAACAGACCCACGGGACCGCATCCCCACACCGCCACAGTGTCGCCCGGCTGAATGTTGGCGTTCTCCGCGCCCATGTATCCGGTCGGGTAGATGTCAGACAGAAACAGGACGCTCTCATCCGGCAGATCGTTCTCGATCTTGATGGGACCGACATCCGCGAACGGCACCCGCACATACTGCGCCTGCCCGCCGGCGTACCCGCCGTAGATGTGCGAGTAGCCATACAGCGCCGATCCGCTGTAGCCGTACATGGCCTCCGCCACGTGGGCGTTTGGGTTGGAGTTGTCGCACAGGCTCCACAGGGTCTTCTGGCAGAAGAAGCAGTTGCCGCAGGCGATGGTGAACGGCACAACCACACGGTCGCCGCGCTTCAGCTTCTTGACCTCGCTGCCCACCTCCTCGACCACGCCCATAAACTCATGGCCGACGATATCGCCCGACTCCATGGTCGGGATGTAGCCGTCATACAGATGGAGGTCGCTGCCGCAGATCGCCGTTCGCGTGACCTTCAGGATCGCATCCTGGGGATTGATGATCTTCGGATCGTCCACCGTGTGGACCTCCATGGCGTGCTTGCCCATCCAGCAGACAGCTTTCATAACCCTCTTCTCCTCCGGAGTCTCCGTGCGCTCCGCGATGCATGTGGATCGTGCGTTCCCCTGCCAGGCCGGCATCTGGCGAAATCTCTACGCCTGCCCGCCCGTACCTGGCGGGGTCGGGTTGTTTTCCCCGTACATCCACCGCTTGATGCCACCGGAAAGGCCGCGTGGGCCGTGCGGCTGCCCTTCTACGTTGGGGATCTCGCCCGCCTCGGCCAGCTGCTTGAAGTGCCGGAGGTTTTCGATCACCGTCTGCTTCGGGCCGCGCTCCGCGATCGCCGCACCGATGGCTGCGGCAGCTCCACCCGGAAGTTTGGTGCTCTGGACCAGGGTCACACGGGTGCCGCGGCCGGCAGGGTCCGGCTCGAAGGTCACGTGGCCTTCTTGCTCGACGCCATCGTTGGCCTGCCCGGCCACGGTTCGCCAAGCGATCTTTCGTCCTGGCTCGTCCTCGTAGATCTCGGAGTCAAACTCCAGCCGCGGAGCCTTTGGGTCCTCTGGATTGCCCATCACCCAACGGCTGGTCTTGTCGCCGGATCGCGTCACCGCGACGACATGCTCCTGCCATAGCGGGATGCTCTCGACGTCGCCCCAGAGCTCGTAGAGCGGCTGGGCCTCCACAAGAATGGTCTGCACGGCGTGCGCGGTCGTGACGCCGTCCCTGCGGCTCGAAGGGAGCGGCGCATAGTGGCTGCCGTGCCCGGCTGCGGCGGGAAGCTGATTCGACGAGGCACTCGCTCCGGTGTGGGACGCGGTCTCAGTGGGATTGCCCATGATTCTCCTCCGCCCTGCCGGGCAGAGCGCTGTTCAGCAGCGCTCACCAGGGGGACTGAAGTGTTCGGATGTGCAATGGCTTCCTGACGCCGCCCGGCTCCTCCGTGGAGATGCAAGCAGCTTCCATAGAGTCTGATGCAACTTCATGCGGTCAAACGGCGACGGAGGTTCGACTCTGCTCGGCAGGACCACCGCCCCACGATACCGCTTTACGAGGCAGTTCGCTTCAAGCCAGCCCCATTCCCATTCTGAGAGGCAGGGGCAGGTTGGTGTCCGTTGCCGGCAAGGAGGCGGCTGCGCCCCTGGGACGCCCGCACCCCGGCGCCCGAGCTGCTGCCGCTGCCGGAGTGGAGCGCAGGCCCGTGCATGGTGACGATGATGGCATTGGCGGGGGCCTCGCCCGCACAGACGTAGCTGTGGGTGGTGGACGAGTCGAAGTACGCTGCGTCTCCCGTGGCAAGGCGCGTCGTCACCTCCCCGTGGCGCAGGTCCATCTCGCCCGAGAGCAGGTACAGGAACTCGTATCCGGCGTGCTGGTGCGGGCGCTCCTGCCGGCCCTCCTTCGCGGGGAGGAACTCGGCAAAGTAGGGATCGAGCTGCCGGTCCGGGATCAGGTAACCCAGGCTCTCAAAGAAGTAGCTCGGGTCTTCGACGCCCGTCTGCGGATGGAGCTGCCGGTCTTCCGCCTTGTGAATGCGAAACAGCATCTGCGGTTCGGGGTCGAAGAAGTAGCTCAGGTCTTTGGAAAAGACCATGGCGATCCGGGCCAGGTTGCGCAGCGTCGGCACCACGCGCCCTGTCTCCAGCTGCGACAGGAAGCTGGCCGACAGGCCGGTATGGCGACCCAGCTCCACCAGCCCCATCCCCTTCTTCAGACGGAGGTACTTGATCCGCTCGCCGATGCGTTTTTCGCTGATGGAGGCCTCGGCAGCCTCCCCCGGGACCTGAGATTGTGAGGGCTCGGCTGCCTCACTCATGCCAACTGGTTCGACTGACTCGATTACGGACAGATTCTGGTTTGCCTCGTCCGACACCTCGAGGGTCTCCGGACCGGCTAGCTTGGGATGGATGGTAGTTGTCATAGATTTTCCTGCCTCATCAAAGGATGTGTCCATCTGGTGAAAGGCTTCTTCGCGGCCGGAAGAAACACAGGATGAACCGCGATCTGGCCGATTATCGCCCCAGGGGACTTCCGTGGCGATCCCGGCAAGCGGTGCTAGCCTGAACTCCATGCGGCTGCCCGGCGCCACTGCCCAACCACTCCGGACCTGGCGTCCCCTCACGCCGCTGCTCTGGCTTCTGACTACCGGTTGTGCCAATCCCGGGCCACCGCGGCCTCCCTCGCTTCACCTGCCCCGCCCGGTCACGGACCTGTCCGCGGAGCGGGTGGACGGAGAGGTTCGCCTGCACTGGACCAACCCGTCGAAGAGCACCGATGGCCTGCCGGTCCAGCCGACGATGATCGCGGAGCTCTGCCGATCGGCCGCGAGGGTGCGGGAGATCTGTCGACCGGTTCAGCAGATCGCCGTCGCTCCCGGCAAGCCTGGCGAGTGGATCGACCGGCTGCCGCCAGCGCTCGCTGAGGGGCCGCCGGCGCTGCTGATCTACCGTATCCGGCTCCGGAATGGATCCGGCCACGACGCCGGGCCGTCCGCCCCGGCCTTTGCCGCCGCCGGCTCCGCCCCGCCGCCCGTCACCGGTCTGCAGGCCCGACCCTGGCCGGAGGGGGCGCTGGTCGAGTGGACGCGCGTGCCTGGAGCCGCGCCGGTCCTACTCGACCGGACGGCTGTTGCCGCGCCCGGGGCCGGGGCAGCCGCGGCACCGCCGCCCCCTCCTCGCACCGCCAACCCGACCTTCCTTGGTGCCGGTTCGGGCGCCGGTTCGGGAGCGGCTTCGGGAGCCGGTTCGGCGGTCCAGCTGCGAGCGGCCGATGCCGCCGGCACCGACCCCGGGGGCACCGAGGACCGGACCGCCGGGCAGGGGCTTCGCTACCGATACACGGCCGCGCGGGTCCGCGAAGCCGATCTGGAGGGACACAGGGTGACGCTCCGCAGCCATAGCTCGGCGCCCGTCTTCGTCAGCGTCCGCGACATCTTTCCACCGCAGCCCCCGTCGGGGCTCGCCTCGGTGCCGGGTGCGCCGGGCGCCCGCGCGGCGGAGATCTCTCTCTCGTGGGAGCCCTCGCCCGAGCCCGATCTGCTGGGCTACAACGTGTACCGGACGGCCGCCGGAGCCGGCCCGCCGCCACCTCCGGGCGCATGGGTGAGGCTGAACCGCGAGCCGCTGGCCGCGCCCGCTTTTCGCGATGAGCACGTCACCGCCGGCACCCGCTACCTGTATCGCGTCACCGCTGTTGACCGCAGCGGCAACGAGAGCCAGCCGGGACCGAGCCTCGGCGAGACCGCCGCCGCTCCGTCCGGCACCGAACCCTGAGCTCCCCGACCGAAGCCGGCGGAGATGCGGGCGGGCAGCCCTGGGCAGGAATCGCCATCCAACCCCGCATGCGCTTCTGCCGCTACAACTTCACCGACGACGAGAGACAGCCTGCAACTGCGTACGCCCGGGTGGAGGAGCGCGAAGGCGCGCTGTGGGCGGTGGAGCCCTACCCCGCACCGCCCGAGGACCTCCGTGCCAGCCCCGACACGCACTTCAGCCCCACCCCGCTCGCCAGCCTTTCCCTGCTGCCGCCGGTCACCCCGGGCAAGATCGTCTGCGTGGGCCGCAACTACCGGGAGCACGCCGCCGAGCTGGGCCACGACGTACCTTCCGAGCCGCTGCTGTTTCTGAAGCCGCCGTCGTCCCTGCTCGAGCCCGGCGGCACCATCCGCATGCCTCCGATCTCGCGGCGCGTGGACTTTGAAGGCGAGCTCGGAGTGGTGATCGGCCGGCGCTGCCGCCATTTGGGCGCGGAGGTGGATGTGCGCTCCTGCGTCCGCGGGTACACCATTGTCAACGACGTGACGGCGCGCGATCTCCAGCGCAGTGACGGCCAGTGGACCCGGGCGAAGGGCTTTGACACCTTCTGCCCCGCGGGACCGCTGGTCTCGGACGAGATCGATCCCACGCACGCGCCGGTCACGCTCACGACCTTCGTCAACGGGGAGCAGCGCCAGGCGGGCAGCACCGCCGAAATGATCTTTGGGGTACCCGACCTGCTCCGCTTCATCTCTGCCGTGATGACGCTCGAGCCCGGCGACCTGATCACCACAGGAACCCCTGCCGGTGTAGGAGCCCTCGCCCCGGGAGACCGCATCCAAATCAGCATCGGTGGGCTGGGAACCCTGGTGAACGAGGCCGGCCCATCCTTCTGACATCTCCGGCGCGACTACCCTCACGTTTGGGGAATATGTCTTCCCTAATCTGGCGATGCATCTGCGGCCAGGGCTTTTGGTACCATCGATGATGGATGATTTTGAAGGAGCAGACCCCCCATGGCGACCCTACTTAAACAGCTCCGCAGCATGACCACCGTCGTCTCCGATACCGGCGACTTCAACTCCATCGAGAAGTTCTGCCCGCAGGATGCTACGACCAACCCGTCTCTGCTGCAGGCGGCGGCGGGCATGCCGGAGTACCAGAGCGTCGTCGATGATGTGCTGAACGATGCGCGCAAGAGCGCTGGGGAGGACGCCTCCGACAAGGACGTGGCTGCACTCGCCTTCAAAACACTCGCCGTTGCCTTTGGCCGCAAGATCCTCGACATCATTCCCGGCCGGGTCTCGACGGAGGTGGACGCCCGGCTCTCCTATGACAAGGAGAAGACGCTCGAACAGGCCCGCGACATCATTCGGCAGTACGACCAGGCCGGCGTCTCGCGAGACCGCGTGCTGATCAAGATCGCCTCCACGTGGGAGGGAATCTGCGCGGCGGAGGTGCTCGAGCAGGAGGGCATTCACTGCAACATGACGCTGCTGTTCGGCATGCACCAGGCAGTCGCCTGCGCGGAGGCCAGGGCAACGCTGATCTCCCCGTTCGTCGGACGCATTCTGGACTGGTACAAGAAGGACACGGGCAAGAACTTCGATCCGGAGAATGACCCCGGCGTCCACTCCGTGACCACCATCTTCAACTACTACAAGAAGTTCGACTACAAGACCCAGATCATGGGTGCCAGTTTTCGCAACATCGGTGAGATCGAAGAGCTTGCCGGCTGCGATCTTCTGACCATTGCTCCCAAGCTGCTCGAAGAGCTGAACACCACGGAGGGCACGCTCGAGCGGCGGCTCGACCCGGCCACTGCCAAGCAGCTCGATCTCCAGAAGATGCCGATGGACAAGGAGACCTTTGAGCGCATGCACCAGGAAGACCGTATGGCGCATGACAAGCTGAAGGAGGGCATCGAGGGTTTTTCGAAGGCGCTCGAGGACCTGGAGCAGATGCTTGCCAAGCGCGTCGCCGAACTTTCCGACGGACGCAAACACGCGATGGCTGCAAAGTAGGCAGGACTGACGCGGCCGGCAGAGGTCATTGGCCCCGAACGGGCCTGAGTTCCCCGGGAGGTCCGGAGGTCGAGCAGAATCCCAGAGTGTCGCTCGGCTACCAGGTGCAGATGGACCCATCCGATACCCGCGCGGCCATGGCGGGGATCATTCGCCAGATAGGCTTTGTTTCGTAGCATGTCCGTCTCTCCCGTCCAGGCCGCTCCTGCACCAGGTACCGTCCGGCTCGTCGCCGTGCGCGAGTTGAATGGCATCCGCGGCGTGGCGGCGCTGATCGTATTCTTCGCCCATGGACTGGGGTACTTCCCCTCCGCTCCGGCGTGGGGACCGCTGATCAATGGTTTGAACGCTCTCGCCCGGTCGTTCAACTCCTGGGTCGATGTCTTCTTCGTCCTTTCGGGCTATCTGATCACCAACATCCTGATCGGCCGGAGGGAACGGCAGCACTACTTTCGCAACTTCTACTGGCGCCGGGCGCTGCGCATCCTTCCGCTCTACGTGGTTTCACTCCTCGCCATTCTTCTGCTGATCCCGGGCTCCGGCCGATATGTCCTGGTCGCGACCTTTTTTCTGGCGAACTTCAACGGTTTCTTCCACATCTACATCGACGGCCCCTTCTGGACACTGGCCATCGAGGAACAGTTCTACCTGCTGTGGCCGACCCTGATTCGCCATCGCTCCGTCAGCCAGCTGCGCCGGCTGTCGCTGATCATCGCCGGCGTCTCCATGACGCTCCGCATGGCGGCTGCCTTGGCCGGACACAACGACTTTGTGCTGACCTTCTTCCGCGTGGACGGCCTCGCCATGGGAGCGTACCTCGCCTGCTACTTCCACCAGCGCACACCGGAGCAGGCCAGCCGCCCCGGGGCCAACCGGTGGATGTGGCTGACCCTGGCTGGCGGGACGGTCGTCGTCCTCTGTTCCAGCCTGCTCAGCCGGGTGTTGCCGCCCAACTATGTCCCGCGCGCCCTCGACTTCACCGGCATGGTCATCGCGTATACCGGCTTCTTCGGCCTGGTCATCGCCAACCAGGGCGCGCCCGGCCCGCTCGCCTTCTTTCGCACGCGCCTGCTTGGCTTCTTCGGTCTGATCAGCTACGCCTTCTACATGACGCACATGTACGTCATCCTGCTCTACGACCGGTGGCACGGTCCGATCGCGGTCGGGAACATCCGCCAGTACGTCGTTCGCATGCTGGCGATCTTCGCCTGCACCACGGCGCTCAGTCTGCTGTCGCGCTACCTCATCGAGCTGCCCGCGCTGTCGCTTCGCCGCTACATCCTTCCCCCGACCATCCCCCCGGCAGAGACCCAGCTGCCGCTCAGCGAGGCCTAGGTCGTCTCGCCCGGCTCCTTCTGCGAGGCGGGCGATCCCAGGTGATACTTCGCCAGCTTGTAGGTCAGGTCGCTCTTCGAGATGCCCAGCCGGCGAGCGGCTTCGGCCTTGGCGCCGCGCGTCGTGACCAGCATCCGTTCGATGGCGGCGCGCTCCCACCCCGCCATCGCCCCGCGCAGATCGAACTCAGCCGGAAACGCCGGAGCCGGCGGAGAGCCGGTTGGCATCGCAGCCGGGGAAGGAAGATCGATGGTCTCGATGGTGTCGCCGCGCGTCAGGATGCAGGCGCGCTCCAGCAGATTGCGGAGCTCGCGGATATTGCCCGGGAAGCGGTAGTGCATCATCTGCCGGGAAACCTCGGGCGACAGCGTGCGAGGGGGTGTCTTCAGCTCCCTCGTGATCTCCCCCAGGAGATAACGGGCGATCTCCGGGATATCTTCAGAGCGCTCCCGCAGCGGCGGCACCTCGATCGGAACAATGGCCAGCCGGTAATAGAGGTCCTGACGAAACTGCCCGGATTCGACCTGGGCGAGCAGGTCGCGATGGGTGGCGACCAGCACCCGCACGTCCACCTCGCGCGCAACCGGGGAGCCCACGCGCGAGATCCTGCCCTCCGCCAGCACGCGCAGCAGCTTCGCCTGCGCCGCCGGGGAGATCTCGCCCGCCTCGTCGAGAAACAGCGTTCCCTGGTGCGCGGTCTCGAACAGGCCGATGCGCACCCGGTCGGCGCCCGTGAAGGCACCCTTTTCATGGCCGAAGAGCTCGCTTTCGAGCAGCGTCTCCGGCAGCGCGGCGCAGTTGACGCTGATCAGCGGCTTGCCCGCGCGGCTGCTTGCCCGGTGCAGAGCGCGCGCCACCAGCTCCTTTCCGGTGCCGGTCTCGCCGGTGATGAGGACGGTGGCGTCGGTGGGGCCGGCCAGCCGCACCAGCTCCCGCAGCCGCTCGACCGCCGGGCTGCCCCCGCGAATCTCGGTCTTCCCCTGCAGGTTGCCGACTGCGGAGCGCAGAAGGGTGTTCTCCCGGCGGAGCCGGGTGTGCTCGGCCGCGCGCGCGATCACCGCCTTCAGGTTTTCGGTTGAGAAGGGCTTGGTCAGGAAGTCGAAGGCTCCCTGCCGCATGGTCTCGACCGCCAGCTCGACGCTGCCGTACGCGGTCAGCACCACCAGCGCGGGCGCGCGTCCGGTCTGCGCCAGGGCCGACAGCAGCTCCAGACCCTCGCCGTCCGGAAGTTTCTGGTCCGTCAGCACCACGTCGAAGTCCTGGTCGCCCAGCGCGGAGCGTGCCTGCCCCAGGGTCGCCGCCAGCACCGGCGCGTGCCCCTCCGAGCGCAGGTGGAGGTCCAGCAGCTTGCGCATGTTTGGCTCGTCTTCGACGATCAGTACCCGTGCCACGCGGATCCTCTTTCTTTGCTGGCCACCCACCCGGTCGAACCCTGAGAGCCATCGTCTCCCACCCGGGCTTTCTCGACTCGCTAGCTCCGCGCCGCGGCTGCGGACGATGGGTGAAAGACGGGCAGAAGCAGCGCAAACAGAACGCAGCCGTCCAGGTTGCGTTCGAGCAGCAGCTCACCGGCGTGCGTCTCAGCCACCTGCCGCGCGATCGCGAGGCCCAGCCCCGTGCCACCGGGCTTGGCGGTAAAAAACGGCTCGAACAGCCGCGGAACGGCGTAGTCGGGTATCGGCGGGCCGCCGTTTTCGACCGAGATGCGAAGCACGCTCTGCTGCAGACGGGCCTCCACCGCCACCCGTCCTCCCTTGGGCGAGGCGTCGATGGCGTTGCGCAGAAGGTTCACCAGCGCCTGTTGCAGCTGGTCCTCGTTGCCCCGCACCAGGCAGCTTTCGGGAGCGTTCAGCTCGATCTGCACCCCCTTGGCCAGGGCCTGCGCCCGGGCGATCGATCCGATGTAGCCGACCAGCGCCGCCGCATCCACCTCCGCCATGAGAGCTCTGCCCGGCTGGGCGTAGCGCAGGAAGTCGGTCGTCAGCTTTTCCAGCCGGCGCGCCTCGGCGAGCGCCACCCGCGCCATCTCCTCCCGGTCCTCGTCGGAGAAGGCGACCGATCCAGCCGCCTCGATGGCGCTTGAGATGATGGCGACCGGATTGCGGATCTCGTGAGCGACCGAGCTGGCCAGACGTCCGACGGCTGCCAGCTTTTCTCCCTCGATCAGCTGCGTGCGCGTCTCCCGAAGCTCCTCCACATGCCGTGCCAGCTCGCGCTCGCGGCGTCCCAGAAGGTCCAGCAGCGACCACACCAGCGTCGCGACGATGAACAGCAGAAGCACCAGGGTGGTGGCCTCCAGCAGCTCTCCCAGCTGAAACGGCGGCTCGAAGTGGGCCGCGTAGGCGACCCAAAGAAAGTCCGAGGCGGAGGCGACCGCGGCGACGGCCAGGGTTGCGGAGAGCGGCAGGTAGAGTGCCGCTTCCAGCACCGGCAGGATCAGAAGTCCGAAGTAGCTGCTGTGAAACTGCTGGGTCGCGGCGGCCAGACAGAAGGGAAGCAGGAGGCCGAGCGCGATGGAGGCGATGGCCCAGCGGCGCGACTCCGCTGCCGGCATCGCCCGGCGACCACGGGAGACGATGGCGATCTCGGCGAGCCGAAGCAGAATAGCCGTCGCGGCGACCAGAAGCATCGCTCGTGGCGTTGGGAAGTGGAAGTAGGAGAAGCCCAGCTCCACCGCGACAAAGACCAGCAGCACCAGAAGGCTGACGGTCGCGATGATGCTTCGCTGCAGAACCTCGCTGGTGAACCGCGCGTGCCGTAGCTGATCCGTGTTGAGTCTCCCCCGGCGAAGGTCGACTGACGCAAAGCCTTCCGCCGTATAAACGGATGTATGCAATTGCAGTTCCACCCTCAACGTCCGGCTCCGGGCGGGGCTTTCGGCTCGGGGCGGCGGGCGTCCGAATGGGATCGACCTTCCCGGTCGTTTCAATCTTCAAACAGAGCGTAGCAATTTTGGAACGTAGGGGTTCCCGGGCGCAGTCTCCGGGTTCAATTGCCCGTTTGGACGTGAAGCAGGGTTTGGCACGAGCCTTGCAAGACAGCATGGTGACAGGCCAAGATACAGCTGTCGTCCAGCAGATCCGGAGGGAGCTTCTCGTATCGCCGCGCCTCGTCCCAACCTCGATCGTTTCAGCCGTTCTGAACGGGCGTCCACGCCCGCCTTCGGCGCCCTCCGCAGGAGATGGCAGGCCATGGCTGCGGTCTCCGTGCTTCTGGCCGGGGTGCTCGCGGTACCCGCCCCCGCACAGACCGGGTTGTCGCTTCACGACGCCATTGCGGAGGCCGAGACCAGCCCTGTCGCGCGGCAGGGCCGGGACCGTGTGAACGAGGCGGAGGGCCTGCTGCGGCAGGCAGGTCTCCGGCCCAACCCCCACCTGTTTTTGACCGCGGACGACCTTCGCCCGTGGGACAGCCACAACGACTTCCCGAATCAGACGGAGGACTACGCCTACCTCAGCCAAATCTTTGAGCTTGGCGGCAAGCGCCGCAGCCGCGTCGGGCTGGCGCAGGCCCAGGCGCAGCAGACGAAGGCCGAGCAGGATCTGCTCAATGCCCAGATCGCCGCCGGCGTCGCCAAGGCCTACTGGACCGTGCTTGCCACCGCCGGTGTCGCGCGCCTGCTTGCGGACGACATGCAGGCGGTCGACGGCATCGTGCGCTACAACCGGGAGCGGGTGGACGCCGGTGCGATGCGCGGTGTGGATCTGCTTCGGGTGCAGATCGAGCGCGACCGGCTGGACCTGGCGCTTTCTGCTGCGCGGCGCGACGCGGAGCTTGCCCGGGTGGAGCTCTTCCGGCAGATCGGATGTCCGGCCGACAGCCAAACAGCGCTGACCGGAACGCTCGACAGCACGCCCCGTCTGCCGGACAAGAGCCTTCCCGAGGTGCTGAACACGCGAGCCGATGTGATCGTTGCGCGCGACGCCGTGGCCGCGGCGGAGGCAGACGTCAAGCTGCAGCGTTCGCTGGCGGTTCCCGATCTCGATCTCCAGGGCGGCTATAAGCGCAACATCGGGTCCAACACCATCTACTCGCTGCTGCAGATCCCGCTGCCGATCTTCAATCGCAACCAGGGTGAGATCGCGCGTGCCGGCGCCTCGGTGACGCTCGCACAGGACCGCCTGCGCGCGCTCGAGATCACGGTGCGGGCCGAGATGGACGCCGCCCGGAAGGCCTATGCAGAGCAGCAGCGGATGGTGCGCGACGTGCTGCCGGACATGCGATCGCGCGCCAGGCAGAACCTCGACATCATGAACGATGCTTACCGCACCGGCGGGGTCGACCTCCTTCGGCTGCTGGACGCGCAACGGACCGAGTTCGAGGTGGAGGTAAGCGCGTTGCAAACGCTTGCCGAATTCCAGCAGGCTGCTCTTCGTCTGCAACTAGCCAACGGGGTGCTGCCATGAAACGGGTTCTTTTCCTTATCCTCACCGGAGCTCTTTCGCTGCTGGCCGCCGGCTGCCATGGCGGTGGTGGATCGAGCTCCGGCCCCTACAAACCGGATAACTCCTCGTCGTCGAGCGGCAAGGATGAGAGCAAGAGCGGCGGCGGCTCGGGCAGTGGGGGCGGATCGGCGGGAAGCTCGGCCGGAAAGGCAGGCCAGCCGGACAAGAGCACCGAGGGCGGCGCAACCGCCGCGGACTTCGTCAAGATCTCACGAGGAGACCAGCAAAGAGCCGGCATACGGGTGGGTGATGTGCTGGTGGAACGCGTCCCCCGGTCGGTCTCGGTCGCCGGCCAGGTGACCATGGACGAGAAGCACACCTCGCACGTGGGCGTTCTGGCCGACGGCCGCATCATGTCAGTCAGCGTGCTTCCAGGGGCGTACGTCCGTCGCGGGGAGGTGCTTGGAACACTTCACAGCCACACCGTGCATGAGACCGTGGGCGCGCTGGTGCAGGCCTATGCCGCGGTCGACCGCCAGAAGGGCGGCGTCGTCTTTGCCAAAGAGGCGCAGGAGCGATACCACCACCTCTACAGCATCCAGGCCGCCTCGCTCGAAGAGGCGCAACGCTCCGACCAGGGTGTGCTCGAGGCCGAGCGGCTGCTCGTCGACGCCCAGGCCAACGTCCACATGGAGCGCGAACACCTTTCCGAGCTGCTGCAGGTGCCGCCAGAGTCGATCACTCTCCAGAACATCTATGACCGCGAGCTGATTCCGATCCGGTCGCCCATCTCGGGCGTGGTAATGACCCGCAACGTCAGCGTGGGGCAGGTGGTGCAGACCGGCTTCGACGCCTTTGACGTGTCGGACCTTTCGACCGTGTGGGTGACCGCGGCGCTCAACCAGCAGGACCTCCCCTTGATCCACAACGGCGCTCTGGCCGAGGTGGTGACGGCCGGCTACCCCGACCAGATCTTCCACGGCCGGGTGGAGATGGTGGGCGACATGCTCGACTCCCAGACCCGCACCGTGCCCGTGCGCGTGGTGGTGCCGAACCCGGACAGGAAGCTGCGGCCCGGGATGTTTGCCTCCGCGCACCTGGCCGAGCCCGCCACCCGCGATGCGTTCTTTGTTCCGGAGAGCGCGCTGCAGGACATCAACGGCATGGAGGTCGTGTTTGTGACGCACGACGGGGAAAGCTTCAAGGCGCAGACGGTTGAGGCCGGCACACGCTCCCGCGACAAGGCCGAGATCGTCACCGGTCTCGTGCCCGGAACCCACGTCGTCACCCAGGGCGCCTACATGGTGAAGTCCGAGATGCTCAAAAACACCATGGGCGGGGGCTGAGCCGTGAACCGCATCGTTGACTTTTTTCTGAACAATCGCTGGCTCGTGCTGGCCCTTCTGGCCACCCTTCTGGTCGGCGGCATTACCGTCATGCTCAACCTGCCGCTCGAGGCCTTTCCCGACCTCACCAACAACCAGGTGGTGGTGACGGTGCAGTGCCCGGGCATGTCGCCGGTCGAGGTGGAGCAGCTGGTCACCTATCCCATCGAGACCAGCATGATGGGTCTGCCCAAGCTTGAGACCGTGCGCTCCACCTCCAAGCTCGATCTTTCGATGATCACCATCATCTTCGACGACTCGGCCGACCGCTACCTGGTGCGGCAACTGGTTGCCGAGCGGTTGAGCCAGGCACAGAGCCGCGTTCCCGCCGGTCTGCAGCCGCAGATGATGCCCATGCAGGACGCCTTTGGCGAGGTCTACCAGTACACCATCACGGCGCCGCACATGGGGCTGATGCAGCTGAAGACGCTGCACGACTGGGTGGTGCGGTATGCCCTGCTCACCATCCCGGGCGTCAGCGAGATCAACTCCTGGGGCGGCTACACCAAGCAGTACACCATCGAGGTCGATCCTGACTCGCTGCGCCGCTACAACCTGACGCTCCACGATGTCGCCACCGCGGTGACCGACAACAACGCCAACTTCGGCGGCAGCTACATCGAGCACGCGGAGCAGCAGTACACCGTGCGCGGCCTGGGGCGGGTGCAGAGCCTGGACGACCTCGGCAACATCGTCGTCTCCACCCAAAAAAGCGGCGGCGTTCCCGTTCTTCTGAAGCAGGTCGCCACCGTCGCCACGGAGCCGCTTCCAAGGCACGGCGCGGTCATGCGCAACGGCAACGGCGAGACCGTCTCCGGCATGGTCATCATCCTGCGCGGCACCAACGGCCAAAAGATCATCCAGGAGGTCAAGGACAAGATCAGCAGGCTGAAGCTGCCGGGTGGCGCAAAGATCATTCCGTTCTACGACCAGTCCGACGTGATCAACGCCACCACGGCGACGGTGCGCAAGAACCTGATTGAAGCCGCCGTTCTGGTGCTCGTTATCCTGCTCATCTTTCTGGGGGACTGGCGCGCCGCCCTCATCGTCGCCATGGTCATTCCGCTGGCGCTGCTGTTCGGCTTCATCGGCATGGATGCCTTTGGCATCTCGGTCAACCTGATGAGCCTTGGCGCGATCGACTTCGGCACCATCGTCGATGGATCGGTGGTCATGGTCGAGCACTGCATGCACCGGCTGGAGACCGGCGACAGCAGCCGGCCGCTGCGGGAGATCGTTCGCGACGCCGCGCACGACGTCTCGCGGCCCATCATCTTTGGCGTCCTGATCATCATCTCGGTCTACCTTCCGGTGCTCACGCTGCAGAGCCTGGAAGGCCGCATGTTCCGGCCCATGGCCGTCACCATCGTCTCCGCTCTGACCGGATCGCTGCTGCTGGCGCTGTTTGTCATCCCGACCCTCTGCACCGTCGCCCTTCGCCACCGGCAGAAGAGGCTCGCCCGCGAGAACGGACCGGTGCAGCAGGGTGACGGCAACAGCAGCGCCGATCTTCCCGGCCAGGCGGAGAAGCTGCACAACAGCTGGTGGGTTCGGCACTGGCACGGCACCCGGCGCTGGTTCAGCAGCCACTGGCACGCGACCGCGGCCTGGTTCCGGACGCGTCGCGAACGCACCGGCGCCTGGTTTGCGGGGCTCGCTCCGGCGCGCGCCGTGCACGGCTGGTACGTCCGGCACTTCCTGGATGGCGACCCGCACAGCAAAAGGTCCTGGTTCGATGCCGTCCGCGACAGGTACCGGCGCTCGCTGGCAACCGGCGAAAAACACCGCGCTCTCATTCTGATCACGGCCGCGGTGCTGGTCGTGGCTGCCATTGGATCGCTCAAGTTCATCGGTACCGAGTTCATGCCGACGCTTGACGAAGGATCCATGGTCGTGACCTCGCGGCGGCTTCCAGGCATCTCGCTGAGCGAGTCGATCGCCATCGGAGACCAGATCGAGAAGACCATCAAGTCCGCCACCGGCGTGCAGAGTGTCGTGACCAAGCTGGGCCGTCCTGACCTTGCGACCGAGGCCATGGGCGTTTACGAGTCGGACTCGTATCTTTCCTTCACCCCGAAGATGCAGAACGCCAGCAGCAAGCAGAAGCATGATTTCACCGACCAGCTCGAGAAGAAGCTCGATGGCATCCCCGGCGTGACGTACGAGTTCACCCAGCCGATGGAGATGCGCATGGACGAGACCATCACCGGAACACGCGGCGATCTGGCCCTCAAGATCTTCGGCCCGGAGCTCAACACGCTGGAGGAGCTGGGGCGCCAGGCCGAGCACATCATCTCCGGCGTGCCTGGCGCCTCGGAGACCCAGGTGGAGAAGATCGCGGGCGCGCGCGAGCTGCAGGTGCGCGTGGACCGTCGCGCCGCCGCACGCTACGGCGTCAACGTCTCGGACATCCAGGAGGTGATCGAGACCATGTACGGCGGCAAGCAGCTGTCGGAGATGCTGCTCGGGGACGAGCGTTTTCCCATCGCCATCCGCCTGCCCGCCGCCCTGCGCACCGATCCCGAACAGCTACGCCGTCTGCAGATCAAGACACCCACAGGCGATCTGGTGCGGCTCGATCAGGTGGCGGAGATCCACATCGTCGGCGGGCCCATCGAGGTCAGGCGCGAGCAGGCGCATCGCCGCATCGTGGTCATGAGCAACGTCAGCGGACGCGATCTCGGCTCCTTCGTCCAGGCCTGCAAGCAGGCGATCGCCCAGGGCATGCAGCTGCCGCCCGGCTATGAGCTGGAGTGGGGCGGGCAATATGAAAATCAGCAGCGCGCGCAGAAGCGGCTGGCCATCGTCTTCCCCGTTTCGCTGCTGATCATCTCGGCGCTGCTCTATGCCACCTTTCAGAACGCAAAGCAGATGGCGCTGATTCTGCTGATCGTTCCCCTGGCCCTGGTTGGCGGCATCGCGGCGCTGTGGATTCGCGGCATCAACCTCAACCTCTCCGGCTGCGTCGGATTTATCGCGCTGTTTGGCGTGGCGGTGCTGAACGGCGTCGTCATGGTGAGCCACATCAACTCGCTGCGCGAAGAAGGCGTGGAGATGCAGGATGCCGTGCACCAGGGCGCCTCGGACCGGCTCCGCCCGGTGCTCATCACGGCGCTCGTCGCCAGCCTCGGGTTTATCCCCATGGCCGTTTCGACCTCGCGCGGCGCCGAGGTCGAACGCCCCCTGGCTACCGTCGTCATCGGAGGTCTCATCACCGCCACCATCCTCACGCTCTACGTGCTGCCATTGCTGTATCCCATCTTCAGCCGCAACGCCCTGCAGGCAAAGCACAGCGGCAGTGGTGGTGCCTGATGAAGAGCCTTGTCGCGCTCGCGCTCTGTTGCGCCCCTGTTCTGCTGCCGATCTCCGCAGTCGCCTCCACGCAGACGGTTGACCAATCGGCACTCGTCGCCCGCAACACGAGCGCCGAGGCAGCCCTGCCTGACGCCCCCGGTGCGGCGCCGCCCGCAACCACAGACACGAAGGGGCAGAGCAGCCTGTCGCTGCTGACCCTGCCGCGCGCGATCCTGGAGGACCAGGTGCCGGTCTGGACCAGCCCGGCGCGCCTCCGCACGCACGATCTCCGGTGGTTCGTTCCGCTTGCGGCCGCTACAGGCGCGGCGATCGCGACCGACCACCACACCCTTGGCTCCGTCGTCTCGCACGACCTGGGATTCAACCAGGCCAACGTGAACGCCTCGAACGTGCTGATCGGCGGCTTCATCGCAGCGCCGGCTGCGCTGTTTGCCTATGGTCACCTGCGCGGCAGCGAACAGCAGCGCATCGCGGGGCTCCATGGCGCCGAAGCGCTGGTCGACGGCGTGATCGTCGAGCAGGGCCTGAAGCTGATCTTCTGGCGCGAGCGGCCGGCGCAGGACAACGCCCGCGGTCTCTTCTTCCAGGGCCGCGCCGGAGCGGATGGCTCCTTTCCCTCCTCCCACAGCGTGCTCGCGTGGTCGTCCGCAGCGGTGCTGGCCGATGACATCCACTCGCCCTGGGGCAAGCTGGCGGTCTACAGCCTGGCCTCCGGCGTCAGTCTCACACGCGTGCTCGGGGCAGAACACTTTCCCTCCGACGTGGTTGTGGGCAGCGCCGCCGGCTGGTTGCTCGGACACTATGTCGTCCACCGGCATGCGCATCGCGCCCACTAGAGCGGTTTAGCTGCGGGTGTAGTCCTGAGTTTTTATGTCGGGCCTTCAGCCCGAAGAGCCGAGAGCTACACCTTGATGCAAACAGTTTTAGACCCGACGCGCTACGGCAAGAAAACCTAAGCTGACCTGTTTCGCACGTGGCGGGGCGTTCTGCGCACAGCGGCTATTCCCGCACCTGAAGGCTGGCTGAATTTCAGGGCATCGCGATCAAGAAAATGGATCCGCTGCCCTGTTCACTTGTGTGAGGCAGGAAGCCTTTTGCCTGCTGCGGAGGCGCCTCCCCATTCACGGCGGTGTTACAGGTTCGCAACACGGCTGTAGCATGGCGCCCCTAGGTTCGTTGGCATACGGAACTTCTCAAGCCAAAGGATCTATGACTTCCTGCCACCGCTTCTTCCGGCTCGTCCAGATATGCCCCGTGCTCCTCGTTGCGCTCGCGATCTCCCTCCTGCTGGCCCGGTCCTCCTCCGCTCAGGCGGGCACGGGTGCTGTGACCGGCACCGTCACGGATCCGCAGGGCAATGTGCTGCAGGGCGCGAAGGTGCGGCTGACGCCGGGCACTGCCACCGCCATCACCAATGCGCAGGGCATCTATTCCGTGCTCGGCTTGCCTGCGGGAGGCTACACCGTGACGGTAGCCTACGTCGGCTTCAAGGATGCGACGGCGGCAGCCCAGGTCTCCCCCGGCCAGACCGTGCGTCTCGACGAGCAACTGGCGGTCTCGTCGGGCAAGCAGACGGTGCAGGTCTACTCCGGCCGTGTCGGGGGCGAGCTCGAGGCAATCAATCGAACGTTCAACGCGCCGAACATCATTAATGTGCTGCCGGCGGACGTGATCGTCAGCCTGCCGAACGCGAACGTCGCCGATGCCATCGGCCGCCTGCCCGACGTGACGCTCGAACGCGACGAGGGCGAGGGCAAGTATGTGCAGGTGCGCGGCACCGAGCCGCGGTTGACCCACACGACGCTGGACGGCGTCACCATCGCCTCGCCCGAGACCGTCCGCCAGATCAAGCTCGACATCATTCCAGCGCGCCTGGTCGAATCCGTCCAGATCAACAAGACCCTGCAGGCCAACATGGAAGGCGCGGGCATCGGCGGATCGGTCGATCTGCGCACAAAGAGCGCCGAAGACCGGCCGACGCTGGACCTGGAGGCGCTGGGCGGCTACAACCCCATCATCGGCGGCCGCCCCAACTACCAGTTCGACGGCGCGCTCGGCCGGCGATTTCTCGCGGGCAAAAAGCTGGGTGCGCTCTTTGCCGGCTCCTACGACTGGAACGGTCGGGGCATCAACGATGTCGAGCCCGGCCCCGCTCTGAGCGGCACCTACGACCTGCGCGACTACCAGTACTACCGCGGCCGCTGGGGCATCGGTGGAACGCTCGATTACCGCCTCAGCGACACCTCCAACCTGTTCCTGAAGGGGCTTTACTCGCACTTCGACAACTTCGGCTCCGACTGGATCTACTCCCCGGCCATCAACAGCTTTGCGGACGACACCACGCTCACGCAGGGCGCCGGGGATGGAACCATCGGCTTCGAGGTGCTCAACCGCCGGCCGGTGCAGGACCTCGGAGGTCTGCAGATCGGCGGCCACCATGTGCTGCGGCAGGCGCTGTTCAACTGGGACCTGAACGCCTCCGTGGCGCGCACCCGCGATCAGGGCTACGCCACCGCGCACTTCGACCCGTTCTCCGACACCAACCCGCTGAACAACATTCAGTACCAGCTGAACCTGGCGCATCCACTCGAACCGAAGCTGGTGGTGCAGAACGGCGTCAATATCTTCGATCCGACGCACCTCTTCTACAGCTACCAGCAGATCCAGTACTTCTACAATCCCGAGGTCGATCTCGGCTTTGGCGCGTCGCTGTCGCTGCCGTACACCTTTGCCGGCCACTCCAACACCTTTGAGTTCGGCGGGCGCTTTCGCAACGAGCACAAGTTTGTCAATCAGGACACCCGCTACAGTGCCCCGCTTGCCGCTGCCCTCAACTCCGAGGACCCGTCGATCGCGATGTCGAACTTTCTGGGCAGCTTCCGCGATCCCGGCTACTACGGCGGCGACTATGCCTTCGGTCCGACCGCCGACTACAACCGGGTCAACGCATTCCAGGCCGTCGGGCCGGACCCGAACCATAGCAATCTTCTGGGCAACCAGTTCAATCAGATCGAGAAGGTCTCAGCCGGGTACCTGATGAACACGACGGAGCTGGGCAGGTTTCGCCTGTACCTTGGCCTGCGGTTTGAGGCCACCAGCGAGAACACGCTCGGCTACGTCAGCACCGCGCGCACACCGACGGCCGGCAACTCCAACGCACCTCCGACGCGGGTCAACACCTCCTATCTCAACCCGCTGCCCAGTGCCTCCGTGCGCTATGCCATCACGCCAGACTCCGCCTTGCGCCTGGTCTACGGCCGCGGGCTTTCTCGACCAAACTTCGGCGACCTGGTGCCGTTTGCCACCGTCACCAGCGCCAGTGCGGCGCGGCCGACGGTCAGCAGGGGCAATCCAGCGCTCAAGACCGAGTACGCCGACGATATCGACCTGCTGTACGAGAACAATCTCCGGTCGTCCGGCCTGCTGCAGGCGGGGTTCTTCTACAAGTTCCTGCACGACCCCCTGATCGCCACGCAGACCCGTCTTCCCGCGACCGATCCCAACTACCCAAACTATCTCCAGAACCAGACCATCAACGCCGGGAGCGCCTATGTGTACGGCCTGGAGATCTCGTTTCAGCAACACTTCACCTATCTTCCCGGTCTGCTGAACGGCTTCGGCGTCTCGGCCAACTATGGCTATACCGGATCGCAGGCGACGCTGCCACCGTATCTCGCGAATCCGCAGCCCGGCCAGATCAGCGGTCCGAACCGTGGTCCCGGCAACCAGAAGCCGGCGCTGCTGAGGCAGTCGCCAAATACCTTCAATCTCAGCCCGACCTACGACAAGCGAAACCTCTCCGTGCGCCTGGGCGTGACCTACAACCAGGCAAACATCGATTACTACAACTACAACAACGGCGATGCCGGCCCGATCACGCAGGGTGGCGGCGGGGGCGGGCTCCACGGTCCGAACGGCGATAACTACTTCTACTCGCACCTGCAGATTGACCTGCAGGGAACCTACCGTCTGCCCCGGGGATTCACCGCCGTTGCCTATGGGTTGAACCTGAACAACGAGGTCTTCGGCTTCTACCAGGGCAGCCCCATCTATCCGGTGCAGCGGGAGTTCTACCGCCAGACCTTTGGAGGCGGCCTGCGCTGGTCTCCCCACCGCGAACGGTAGATGGGGCTACTGCGGCCCGGGAACGGTGGGCCCTGTCCCCTCGGAGGGCCTGGCGCGGCCCGTAATCGGCAGCGCCGGGCTCCTCCGCACCGAGGCCTTCACCACGATCCGGGTGTCGTTCGCAAACCGGGTCTCCTCGCCGCGCTTGATCCAGCGGTTGTAGATCGACAGCGCGGTGCCGTAGAAACCGATACCCGAGGCCACGTTGGTCCATCCGCCTGCGGTTCCTACAAGGAAGCCGACCAGGCCCAGGCTGTTGGAGGCCACGGCGTTTTTACCCACGGCGTTATCGCCCCCGTCCCGGTCGAGCGGCCGCGTCGCCAGAATGCCCAGCAGCAGCGGAACGACCAGCTTGTCCTTTGGTCGTGGCTTCACCCGTCCCTCGGAGTCCAGCGTCAGGTCCTTGCCGCCCACAGCGTCCACGCTCGCGAGCGAGCTCTGCACCTGCTCGGTGGTGTGGCTCTCGGGAAAGGTGATCTCCCGAAGCTCGAAGCGCAGCACACCCGGCCGGCCAAACCGGCGTGCCGCCCGCGCACGGGTCACCTGCCCGCTCAGCACTGCCCCAGTCGGCACCACAACGTGACCGTCCCCGCTGTCCCGAACCGGCCTGGCCACGATGGCTGTGACCGGTTGGCCCACCGTCGCGTGGGCTGAATCAAGCGGCTGCTTCAGAGTCGCTTCGATGGTCCACAGGGAAGGATCCGCGCCCGGCGGTGGAGAGATTTCCTCTGGCGGTGCCGGAGCGGCGGGCAGCGGAACGGTCACCGCTGCTGCTGTTTCCACGGTCCACGCCGTTCCCGATTCGATCCTCTGCGGGTGGTAGGGAAGCTGCGAGTACACGAAGCGCAGAAGACGCTCCTTCTTGTCCGGTCCCGTGATGACCGCGATGCGATCCTTCGCCGTCTGCACCACGGCCCCGGCCTGCCGCCGGATAAAGCCGCCCTTGGCCGGCGCGGGCGGCTCAATGTGGAACACGGGCGCGCCATCGGCTGCTTCACCCGTCCGGATCGGGATGTGGCGGCCGTCGCCCAGCACCACTGTGTCAAATCGGACCACAGCGTGGTCAAAGGGGGTGAAGTCGCCGCGCAGCCGCGAATCGAGCCGGTGCGTGCCGTCGGGAGTCATTCCCACCACGGCTCCCGTTACGCGCGTCGAGGCCGGCAGCACCAGCTGGTTGCTGACATACACGGGATAAAGCAGGTGCCCTTCCAGCTGCTGGTGCAGCCGCTTCGGCACCCCCGGCCCAATCGCCACGGCCATCGGCGTGCCCTGCGGAATCACCGCCTCGCCCGCGGGAGCCTGCGCCCAACCCCACCCTGAGCCCAGCGCCAAGCAGCCACCGATCAACATCGCCTGTCGGACCATACCCAGAGCATAGCCGAGTGCAGCTGATGCGCGGCTGAAGGACTCCCTGCAACGAGGGTTCCGGTGGTCCAGTGGAGCCGAGGCGCTCACTCCGCAGTCCCGGGAAAGCCACTCGGCGGGCACGCCTATCCCCCAAAAGTCTCACACCGGCTCGCCGGCAGCAGCCGATACACTCAAGCTCATGTGCGGAATCGTAGGCTACATCGGCCCCAAACCTGTCGTCCCCGTCATCATGGAAGGCCTCGCCCGCCTCGAATACCGCGGCTATGACTCCGCCGGCATCGCCGTCGCCGGCGGCCCCGCCGGTCTGCAGCTGCGTCGCGCCCCGGGCAAGCTCCGCAACCTCGAAGCCATTCTGCACACCGACCCGGTCGAAGGCAGCTTCGGCATCGGCCACACCCGCTGGGCCACCCACGGCCGACCGACGGAGGAAAATGCACACCCCCACCGCGACGGCACCGGCTCCCTGGTCGTCGTCCACAACGGCATCGTCGAGAACTACCTGCAGCTCAAGTCCGCCCTCATCGCCAAGGGCCATCGCTTCGTCTCCGAGACCGACACCGAGATCATCGCCCACGTCATCCAGGACGAGTTGGAGCTCGCGGCACAGGCTGCGGGTGCGGGTGAGACGGGTGCCCCATTCACGGCGCAGCCTCACCGCGACGTGAGTGGGCCCACCAATGAACCCAACCCCGCCACCTCCCTCGAGGCCAACGAGTCCGAAGCCGCCATCACCGATCCCACCCCTCCCAGCATTCCGCTTGAGGAGGCCGTCCGCCGCGCCGTCAAGCGCCTCACCGGAGCCTTCGCCATTGGCGTGCTCTCCGCCCACGAGCCGAATAAGCTGGTCGCCGCCCGCATGGGACCGCCCGCCGTCCTCGGCCTGGGCGAGGGCGAGTTCTTTCTCGCCTCCGACGTTCCCGGCATCCTCCATCACACGCGCACTATCTACTTCCTCGCCGACGGCGAGCTCGCCGTGCTCACGCCGGGCGGCATTGCGCTGTCCGGCTTCGACGGCGAAGCGAAGACGCTGACTCCGCAGCGCGTCACCTGGGACCCCATCCAGGCGGAAAAGGCCGGCTACAAGCACTTCATGCTCAAGGAGATCAACGAGCAGCCGCGCGCCATCCGCGACACCACCCTGGGCCGCGTCTCGCTCGATACCGGCAAGGTCTTTCTGCCCGACCTCAAGATCTCCCCTGAGGAGTTCCGGGAGGCGAGCCAGATCACCATCGCCGCCTGCGGCACCTCCTGGCACGCCGGGCTCGCCGGCAAGTTCATGATCGAGCGCCTTGCCCGCCTCCCCGTTGATGTCGACTACGCCTCGGAGTTCCGCTACCGCGATCCCATCGCGGACCCCCATCACATCGGCCTGCTCATCACGCAGTCCGGCGAGACCGCCGACACCATCGCCGCGCAGACCGAGCTGATCGACAAGGGTTCAAAGACCCTTGCCATCTGCAACGTCGTCGGCTCGGCCGTCACCCGCCGCGCCGCCGGCACCATCACCACCAACGCCGGGCCGGAGATCGGCGTCGCCTCGACCAAGGCCTTCACCGCGCAGCTCACTGCGCTGTTTCTTCTCGCGCTGCACCTGGCCCAGGTGCGCGGCACCGTGTCAGACGAGGAGTCGCTCCACCTCGTCACCGAGCTCTCCCGCATCCCGGCCAAGCTCGAACAGATCCTGAGCCTTCACCTGCCCGGCTCGACCGGCATGAGCGAGGGCACCGCCGCCCCCACGCGCCTCGCCCCGGGTGCGGTCCCGGGTGCCCCACGTGTCGCGTCTGACACGTGGGAGAGCAACGACCGGCGTCAGACTCCGCGACTCTCCGTCGCCGCTCAGTGCGAAGAGCTCGCGCGCGTCTTCTCGACCGCCAACGACTTCCTCTTTCTCGGCCGCGGCATCCACTACCCCATCGCGCTCGAGGGCGCCCTGAAGCTCAAGGAGATCTCCTACATCCACGCCGAAGGCTACCCCGCCGGCGAGATGAAGCACGGCCCCAACGCCCTCATCGACGAGACCCTCCCCGTCGTCTGCATCGCCACCAAAGACCCCGCCGACCCGGCCAGCGTCCTGAAGTACGAAAAGACCCTCAGCAACATCCAGGAGGTCACCGCCCGCTCCGGCCGAGTGATCGCCATCGCCACCGAGGGCGACACCACCATCACCCAGCTGGTCGAACACACCCTCCACATCCCCCCCGCCCCCGAGCTGCTGCTCCCCATCCTCGAGGTGGTGCCGCTGCAGCTGCTGGCGTACCACATCGCGGTACGACGAGGGTGTGACGTGGATCAGCCGAGAAATCTGGCGAAGAGCGTGACTGTGGAGTAGCCCCGTTTGGAGAATCAAATGACGAGATGTCCCGTTCACCGAAAGCCAACTCTGCTTTGCTTATTCGTTGCCGTCTGCATGACTTCGGGCTGCCAGGCACCTGAAGCGTCGGTGGCGACGGCATCCAAGAATTTCTCAGCAGGACTGATGAAGAAGGAAACCTCTGCTGGTGCGTACCGGTTAGTCGCCACGAAGAATATATGGACATCGCTGAAGGTGGACACTAGAGATGGGCGGCTATGGCAGGATAACGTAAGCGTCCAAGGAGCTCCTTCTGAACAGACGATTTCTTTGGTTCGGCAGACAGATGATCCATTTGTTGGTCGTTTTACGTTGCGCCCAACCGAGAACATCTGGACATTTGTACTACTTGACACTTCTGACGGAAGGACTTGGCAGGTGCAGTGGGGGAATAACTCCTTCCTGACATCAATTAGCACAGGAAGTCCGACGGAAGCAGACGACCCTGAGGCAAGACATTAAACAACAAGCGCGCTTGCTTCGATACCGCTAGCAACTGGTTTTGGGACAGGCGGGGTGGCCCACTCACTACCCAATGAATGGGGAGTCAAGAACTTCGCGAAGTTGGGACGGAGTTGTCCACTGAACAACCCCATTCATCTCAATTCGAGATGAATGGGGCACCCACCAAAAGTCGAGATGAATGGGGCACCCACCAAACAGGCCATCGCGCACATGTTCTATCTTCCGCGGGGTGGCCCACTTTGTACGGATGATGGGTGCCCCATTCATGCGCGGTCTCATCGCGCATGAGTGGGGAGTCAGAAACCTCGTGAAATTGGGCAGCACTTGCCCACTGAACAACCCCACTCATCTCAAAATCGAGATGAATGGGGCACCCATCGAACAGGCCATCGCGCACATGTTCTACCTTCCGCGGGGTGGCCCACTTTGTACGGATGATGGGTGGAGTCAGAACTTCTGCGAAGTTGGACCAAACAACCCCACTCATCTCAAAATCGAGATGAATGGGGCACCCCCCTAAAAGGCCATAGCAGAAAGGGGCTATGGTCGCCCCAAGACCCAGAAGCTACGATCGCCGCATGCCGCCGCGTCTGAAGCGCTATCAGCAGGAGGGCCACCTCCACTTCATCACTTTTAGCTGTTGCCGCCGTCTGCCGAACCTAAGTGACGACCTGTCGCGCACCTGCTTCGAGCAACTTTTCGAAACGGTCCGGAGACGCCACCTCTTCGAGGTTCACGGCTACGTGCTTATGCCCGAACACGTCCACCTTCTTGTCAGCGAACCGGAGGTCCGCAGCCTCGGTTCCACGCTCCGCGTTCTCAAAGGCGAAACGTCGAAGCGCCTCAAAGGCAACCACGAGCAGTTCTGGCAAAGACGCTACTACGACTTCAACGTATTTACCGAAGGGAAACGGATCGAGAAGCTCAGATACATGCACCGCAATCCGGTCACTCGTGGCCTTGTCGCACATCCTGGAGACTGGCCCTGGAGCAGTTACCGCCACTACGCCACAGGAGAACCGGGTCGAGTGACAGTCCAAATCCAGGCCGCAGCACCCGTTGGATCGCCGGCTTTCAGAGGCACGCCCGTCCGCGACCTGGCACCGAAGTAACTCACTTTAGTTCAGAGCCTCTCCCGTCCTCTGGCATCCAACCCCGGAGCATGCGCGTCCTTCTGGAGAACACCTTATTCGGGCGCGCGGCCCTCGAGTTCGTTTGTGTAGAGTAGGCGGAACACGACTCTTCACTCGGCCCCAGTGTCTGCCAGATTACTCGATTCCGCCCGGTTGAAGCAGGATGAGGCACCACAAGGAGAAACGCCATGCAATGGAGATCGATCGTCTGTGTCGCGGCTGTTCTGGGATCCACCATGGCGTACGCCGCGGACCCCACCGGCGCGACCGCGAACTTCACCCTGACCCAGGACACCAGGATTCCAGGATCCAACCTCAAAGCCGGTCAGTACACCATCCGCATCGTCGACCATCTCTCCGATCGTTTGATCGTCCGGGTCGACTCCGCGAATGGCAAGACCCACACCACATTTTTGGGCCTGCAGGATGCGAAGGGGGCCACCGGCAGCCCGGGCGTGGTGAACTGGTCGAACGACGCGGACCGGACCGCCTATCTAAAGGGCTTCCAGTTTCCCAACACCAGCTCCCTGGTTGAGTTCGTCTATCCGAAGGCCGAGGCGGTGGCCATCGCCAAGTCGAATCAGAGCAAGGTTCCGGCGATCGATCCCGCGTCCGAGGGCAAGCCGACCGATAAAAACCTCTCCAAGGACGACATGGAGGTGGTGACGCTGTGGCTGCTCTCCTCGACCACCGTCGGCCCGAACGACCAGCCCGCTATCCAGGCGCAGAAGTACCAGCAGGTCGCCAGCAATGAGCCGCCGCCTCCGCCTGCACAGCAGGCGCGGCGCTCCAGGACTTCGTCCTACGCACCCTCGGCTGCGGCTCAGAGCTCAGGTTCAGGCTACGCCGCCGCGTCTCAATCGACCCCTTCGGAGCAGGCGACCGCCAGCTCGCCAACACCCCGACCTCGCCGGCACGTCGTTTCGGCGCTGCCCCATACCGGCAGCAATCTGCCGCTGATCATCCTGCTGGGAGGGCTCTCGCTCGTGGGAGCGGCGACGCTCCGCGTAGTTCGCTCTGCCTCCACGGACCGAGGGTAGACGTCCTTGGCCCGTTGGTCCCCTCGCCAGGCAGCCGCTCCCTTGGAGCGGCTGCTGTGGTATGTCGCAGCCATCTGCCTGCTGGTGATCGCAACGCGAGGTGTGGAGGTGCGGGCAGCGCGCCAAAGCGCCGCAGCCATTCCGGCAACGCCGCCGGCTGCCGTGCAGGATCAGCAGGATGATGCAGCGATAGCTCGCCCATGGGTCGATGCCAAAGACAACACCGTAGTCGGACGGCTCGAGATTCCCGATCTGAAGCTGTCCGTTCCCGTGCTCTCCAACTTCGACCCGGATAGCCTGAAGCGCGGAGTCGGGCATATCGAGGGGACCGCGCTTCCAGGCGGTCTGGGAACGCTCGGCCTCGCGGGGCACCGCGACACCTTCTTCCGGCCGCTGCGCCATATCGCCAAGAATATGGATATCCGCATCACCGACGCGGCCGGTACCTTCCACTACATCGTCGATTCCACCGAGATTGTGACGCCCGACGAGGTCCAGGTGCTTGACATCCTGAATCAGCCAAAGCTTACGCTCATCACCTGCTACCCCTTTGACTTCATCGGACAGGCGCCCAAGCGCTTCATTGTGCACGCTCACCTGCTCTCGCTTGAACCAGACACCCCCTCCGCGACAGCCGCCACCCATCGCCAGTAGTTTCTTGCTTCCAGCGTTCCCGGCTTCCCATGGAGCCGCGATTCCGGTAAAACTGAGGCATACCTCGCAACTCCTTTTCGACCCTTGTCTCCGGACTGGTCTGCAGCAACTCGCTTTCTGCCGCAGCCTGCGACACAACGGGGATGTGCTCTGACGAAGGTCATAGCACGGGAGTGGGATTCCGCGTGAGGGTACATTCCATGTCTGATCGCATAAGAGAACAGACGGGTTGGAGCTTTCCAGCCCGCAGGCACGGGTCCACGCCCGGCGAAAGGCTTTCTTTAGCGATGAAGCGTACGTTTGCTGCAGGATTGTTTGCTGGACTGGCTCTGTTTGCGATCATTTCAAGCCGCCGCACGGCGGCACAGTCTGACCTTCAGGTCACCTACGGGGACCAGGGGGTGCAGCGGCTCAGTTATCGCGGCGTCGTTCTGGAGGATCTAAACACCTTCCCCTCGGACGCCTTTCACATTTACCATATGAAGGCCACGGACCTGCAGGGGCATGTTGTCTCGACGGGGCAGTATGGCTGGGGGGAGAACCACAACAGCCGCAGCTGGGATGCATCGTCGCAGACCATGCGGTATGGGTTCACCTGGGGCTCGATCGCGGTGCAGTTCGCCCAGACCGGCAATACCCTGAACCTGAACGTCACCCAGGTGAACAACTCAGACTCCGGCGTGATCTTCGACGGGGCCGCCATCTTCCCCCTGGTGCTGCACCTGCCGCAGCTGCCGGCCGGCTTTACCGACCCCAGCTACGCCCAGCTTGCCTTTAACACCAATGCACCGAGTGTCACGTTGGCCGACTTTGGGCATGGCGAGGTCGCAGCTGTCGTGCCGGATGCCAGTAAGCCGCTGTACAGCGGATTTCAACCCGCCGGACCGGGTGTGGTCTACACCGCTCTGATCAGCGGAACCACGCCGGACGGTCTGGCGACCTTTCTTCCGCATCTGGACCGGCCGGTGCAGCCAGGGCAGACAGACCGGTTTACAGTCTCCCTGCGGTTTGCGCCCTCCGGAGTACCCGTGGGATCGCTGGCCGCTGACGCCTATGCCAACTGGGCAAAGACCTGGCCCATGCAGCTGAACTGGAAGGACCGCCGGGCGATCGGAACCGCCTACCTGGCGAGCTCCCCCACCGGCGATGTCCACCGGTCCGGTGGATCTCCGAACAACCCTCGCCGCTACTTCAATGGAGGGGACCCAGGCCAGTTCGACATTCGCACCAGCCAGGGCCTGGCGCAGTTCCAGGCCAGGGTGCTGGCCCAGGCAGCAGAAAACGTGCAGAACCTCCGGCGGCTCGGAGCGCAGGGAGCGATTACCTGGGATATTGAAGGCGAGGAGTACCCGCAGGACACCAGTTATGTCTGCGCTCCGGATCAGATCGCCCAGGTCGCGCCCGAGATGGAAAGCGTTATCGCCGACAACTCCTCGCGCTACGCGGGCATGAAGCTCGACGACGCCTACTTCAAAACCATGCGCGATGCAGGGTTTCGTGTCGGAGTCTGCATTCGGCCGCAGCACTTCACCCAGCTCGCCGATGGCACGGCGTCGCAGGTCTATCTGCCGGACGCTCAGATTCCATCGGAGCTCATCCGCAAGATGCGCTTCGCCCACGATCGCTGGGGAGCGACCCTGTTCTATGTCGATTCAACCGTCGAACAGAACGGGGCAGTGCTTGACCCTGGTATCTTCCAGCAGGTTCAGGCTGCCCTCCCGGACTCGCTGATCATCCCCGAGGAGACGGTCGCGAAGGACTACGCCTACACCGCAGCCTTCAAGAGCTTCATCTTTCTTGGAGCGACCGGCACCGACAGCTCCGTCTATAACTTCTACCCGCAGGCCTTCAGTGCGGTGCTCGTGAACGATGTGGACGCCGGCAAGCTCGCCGCGGCGGTTCCGGCTTTGACTGCCTCGGTGAAGGCGGGTGACATCCTGATGGGTCACGTCGACTACTGGCAGCAGAACGATCAGACCATCCTTGGGATTTACTCTGCGGCCGGCGCGGCACCGCCCTCGCCCGCTCCCCCGGTCCCCGATCCCCCGGCACCCGCTCCACCCCCGCCGGCACCCGCTCCGCCAACACCTCCTGCGCCGCCAACACCGCCGGCACCCGCTCCTCCAACACCGCCGGCACCCCCTGCACCACCAACCCCGCCGGCACCCGCTCCCGCTTCTACTTCCCTGACGATTGTTTCCCCGGGTGCCGGGGACACAGTCGGAGGCACCATCACCGTGCAGGGCCAGATCAGCGTCAACCTGGATGCGGCCGGATCCTACCTGATGGTGGACGGCAATGAGATCGGCACGCGGCGTGTCACGGGGGGACCCTACCAGTACGCCCTGGACACCACTTCGCTGGCGAATGGAAGTCATGTCCTGCAGCTCTGGGGTCACGACACCGGAAACAACACCGATCTGTCCCCGACCGTGCAGATCGTCGTGAACAACAACCTTGCTGGCAGCTCGACGCCAACGCCTCCCAGCCCGACTCCTCCGCCACCGGTCTCAAATCCCGTGGTGACGAACGCCCCCATCACCCTGAGCTACCCGCAGAGCGGGCAGGCGATCTCGGGGATCGTCTCGGTCATCGCCAGCATCGGTCAGAACCTGGACGCCGCGGGATCGTACCTCATGGTCGATGGCGCCGAGGTCGGCTGGCGTCGCGTCGGCTCCGCCCCGTATGTCTACGAACTGGATACCTCGGGTCTCTCCGCCGGCACCCATGTCTTGCAGATATGGGCCCACACCATCGCCAATGAGACTCTGCTCTCCAACCTGGCGACCGTGCTGGTCAGCCGCTGATGAAGGCACCACCACGTCACCGACCAGGCCCCCTGGAGATCCTCAATCCATGCCCCTTGATCGATTGATGGAGAGTAGAAGCCAGAACCATACCTGGTCTGGCTTCTACCCTGCTCACAGATCTGTGCTACTGCTAACCCATGACCGTCCCCAACTCATTCAGCGCGACTGCCCCTATAGCTCTCCCGTCTTGTTGTCCATCTCGTGAATGACGCGCGCTTGATGGCCGAGTTGCTCCACGGCGACGAGACCGCGCGGGTTCAGCACTACCTTTCTCCCATCGTGAGTCATGCCGGAACGGCAAAATTCGAGCCACGGGAGTGCTACGATCCCGGATCACGATCTCCTCTCCGTTCTTCTTCACTTACTAGGCGCAATCGCTCAGTTGTTTCTTGAGTTTGCCGATACTCCCCGTTCTCACGTGCTGAGACCGCGCATACTTAGCTGACTTGGAGAAGTCGCACTTGCAGGTTCGGCCGAGAGGTCCGGACCTGCAAGTGGGGTGCCGATTCAGCATCTTGTTACTCATTCACGGTAATCGGAGCTGGTCTGAGCGAAAGAATCGCTTACAGGCTTGAATAGCGGGGCACTGAGGGTGCTCCGTGCGGGGCGCAGCTCCCCTGATCGTCATCACCTGACGTCCCGGTTCCTTGCCGAGGTCCGCCTCCGGTCAGCGGCCAAAGCCCTTCGCGTAGCCACGCTCAAAGGCCTGCCGGTACAGGTGTTTGAAGTCGTTCCGGTTAATGGCGTCCGGCGAATCTGGAACGTGCTTATAGGTGTCGACATGTGTCGGCCGGTAGCTGTGGTGACGGCGAAAGTCGGACTCGCCCTGGGCAAAGCCGGCCGAGTAGCCCTGCCGCGCCGCCAAATTGGCCTGCCCGTTTTCGTGGTAGTACTCGTCGTATCCCCGCGGTGCGTTCCAGGCCTGCGGATCGTGCCGCTCATAGACTCCCGGAGGCGGCGGCCCCTGAGCGAAGCCGGTTCCACATGCTCCCACGCTGACCATGCCGGCGGCCATGGCCGCGCACGCAAGGGTAAAGGTCCTCATCGACGACTTTCCAATCATTGCTGTCTCTCCTTCGAGGATCTTCCCCTCGCAAGGTCAGACCCGAAGTGCACGCCCGAAGTTGTCCTTCGGCGGGGTCTTTGAGCGATGGCAGTTCCATATCGGGAAGCGGGAAATCTCCGATCGGGAAGCGAAAGAAAACTCGGAGAGCTCCGACATCCGCTTCCCGTGGAAAGCCGTTCTTCTGAGGTAAGCCTGCTGGAACTGAGCTGTTTGGCACGACCTGAGACGGCCCGGCAAGAGGTGCGAATGATCCCTCTTCCGAGGCCGCATTCTTCACCACCCACGCCTTGCTTCTCTCTCCGCTCGTCCGTGCGCCGCTCCTCCTTGAAGGACGACCGGCGAACAGGAACGGCAGCGAGCGGGACGACTCGCCGCCGCCGCCCGCTATCCCTTGACGGCTTCTTCCAACTGGCGCCACTCCTCATCGCTCAGCTTTACCGCGGCTGCACCTGCATTCTCCTCAAGGTGCTTGACCGACGAGGTGCCGGGAATCGGCAGCATCACCGGGCTGCGATGGAGTAGCCATGCCAGCGAGAGCTGACTGACGCTGACGCCGTGACGCCTGGCCGCGCCCTCCAGGGGACTGCCCTCACCGGCCAGCTTTCCTGCAGCCACCGGAGCCCACGGGATAAACGCGATGCCATGGGCTTCGCAGAAGTTGAGTGTGTCCTCGTGCTTGCGGTCGCCGAGGTTGTACTGGTTCTGCACACTGACGATCCGGACCACCTTCTGCGCCTGCTCGATCTCGTTCGGCTTGACCTCGCTCAGGCCCACGTGGCGGATCTTGCCCTGCTCCTGCAGCCGCGCGATGATTCCGAGCGATTCCTCAACCGGCACCTTTGGGTCGATGCGATGGAGCTGCCAGAGATCCAGCGTCTCGCGCTTCAGCCGGCGCAGGCTGAGCTCGACCTCTTGGTGCAGATACTCCGGTCGGCCGACGGGCGGCCACTGGCTGGGTCCGGTCCGGGCCAGGCCGGCCTTGGTCGCGATCACGGTTCCTTGGGAGTAAGGGGCCAGGGTCTCGCCGATCAGCCGCTCGCTGACCTCCGGCCCGTAGCTGTCCGCGGTGTCGATGAAGTTGATCCCCAGTTCCACGGCACGGCGCAGCACCTGTTTCGCCTCGGCGGGGTCCTTCGGCTCACCCCAGACGCCCTTGCCGGTAAGCCGCATGGCGCCGAAGCCGAGGCGGTACACCAGGAGATCGCCGCCCAGTTTGAAGGTGCCGCTCTCCGCGACTCCCGCCTTATCCACTGTTCCAATCGATTGGTTTGCCATGGTGTTTGGATGCAGGGGGGATGCCATCGGTGTCCGACCGCATCCCCCCGCGGAGGCCTGCGGCAGAGCTCACACCTTGAGCTCGCGCGTCTGGACTCGCAGCAGCTCCCCTTCTTCCAGCACCCGTACGCGATCCGCGACACCCATGCGGCGAGCCTCGGTCATCAGCCGGATGGGCGGCTCGCTCATGGGCTCCCGGCCCAGCCGAAAGGTGCCGAAGTGCATGGGAATCATCAGCTCCGCCCCGGTTTCGACAAATCCACGCAGCGCCTCCTCGGGCGAGGTGTGCACGGCGCGATGGCTGTCGGGGAAGTATGCTCCGATCGGCAGAAGCGCTACCTGCGGGTGCAGGCGTTCGCCAATCTCGCGGAATCCGCCAAAGTAGGCCGTGTCGCCGGAGTGGTAGATGCTGCCGGAGTCGCCCGTGACGACGTATCCGCCGAATCCACGGTGGGTGTCGCGGAACATGCGCGCGCCCCAGTGCCGGGCGGGGGTCATGGTGACGCGCAGGCCCTGCACCGTGAGCTCGTCCCACCACTCCATGCCATGGATCTCCGAAAACCCGAGCCGCTCGACGAGGTCTTCGACCCCGCGCGGAACGATGATCTCCGGAGCGCGGCCGCCCTGGCGCCGGGCGCGGCGCACCACCTGGCGAAGCGATCGGACGTTGAGGTGGTCCATGTGGGCGTGGCTGAGGAGCACCAGGTCTACGGGAGGAATCTCCTCGAGCCTGAGACCCGGGTGGCGCTGCCGGCGGAGCACTACCAGCCGCTTGCTGAAGACCGGGTCCACCAGGACGCGCCGGCCATCGACCTGCAGTAAAAAGGAAGAGTGGCCGATAAAGGTGATTCCCAGCTCCTGCGGCTCGGCTGCCTCGAACTCATGCGTCTCGCCCATCATGGGAATCTCATGACTTTCGCGTGCCAGCCGCCACATTTGCATCATCTTGGTCCACCTCCAACCTGCCATGTACGACAATCCTTCTTCCTTTGGATGCCCTGGAACTCCGTAGGACGCCTCGATCGGGTCCGGCGGAATGCGATTCGGGCGATCCCCAACCAGCTTTTATCGCTTGTAGCCCATCTCACTGGTAGACTCCACTCGGAGCATCCAGCGCACCATCCAGGCGCGATTCCCCTAAAGGAGGTACCGGATGAAGGGATCTCGGCCAGACCTTCCGTCCCTGGACCATTCCTCCGCTCCCGGCACCGCCCCACAGGACCCGAAGGACCACAGCTTGGTGGACCCGTGGCGGCAGCGCATCTGGGATCAGGTCTCGCACTCGCCCGTACACAGCCTGTGGGACTTCCAGGGCGTTCCTCCGAAGGTCATCCTGAAGCGTTCCTTTCACGCCTTCAACGACGACAACCTGCTCTCACGCGCTGCCGAGCTGGGGTACTACTTCCTGTTCGCCCTGTTTCCGACGCTGATCAGCGTCTCGTCCATCCTGGGTTTGGCAGCCAAATCCGCCTCAACGATGTACATCAAGCTGCTGGACTACCTCGCCCTGGTGATTCCCCACGCAGCGTTCAACATGGTGGTTGAGACCTTCAACCAGACCACTCGTGCCTCAAGCGGAGGCAAGTTCCTCTTCGGCCTGGCTGCCGCGCTCTGGTCCGCTTCGGTCGGCTTCGCGGCCATCCAGGACACTCTGAACATTGTGTACAAGACCAAGGAGACGCGACCGTACTGGAAGGCGCGCGGATCGGCGATCCTGGTCACACTTCTTCTGTCGCTGATGGTGACCGTCATCCTGGCTTGCCTGTTTGGCGGAGACTTTTTCGCGGTTTACCTGTCGCACCACATGCATCCCGCGACCGTTGCTTCGGCCTCCAGCACACTCACGCGCGTCGGTTCCTGGGTGGTGGCGACCGTCCTTTTGATGCTGCTGTTTAGCACCATCTACTACTTCGGGCCAGACGTGCAGCACAAGAAGTGGCACTGGTTTACTCCCGGCGCGGCGCTTGGCATCGCGGGCTGGCTGATCGCCTCCGTCGCTTTGCGCATGTACCTCCATTTCTTCAACAGCTTTTCGCTGACCTACGGATCGCTCGGAGCGGTGGTCATCCTGCTCACTTGGTTCTACATCACGGGCCTGATGCTGCTGACGGGGGCGGAGATCAACTCCGAGATTGCTGCTGCCGTGATTGAGAAGAATCTGAAGGGCGGAGAGACGCCCTCCGCCGACGTGCCTGCCAGCCTTGCAGAACCTCCTCGGGGAGTCACTCACGCGGCGTAGGGCTCATTCGCCGTCGGCCATGGGACCCGCCCTCCACGGGACAGGCTGCGGGGACACCTCAGGTCGGAAGTCCTGCGGGATGCGGAAGAGCGATGGATCGGGTGCGGTTCGCATCACCTCCGTCAGCGCGACCTCCGTGCGCCGCCTCCCGCTGCTGTCCGCCTCGGTGATCTTTGCCGCGAGGCCCAGTTCCACGGCAAACCAGGTCTCGGTCACGCGCGTTCCCCCCGGTCCGGTCTGCCGGTTGCCGACTGATATCAGACCCGCGACCAGACCGGTTCCCAGATGAGTCACGGTCACTCCGGCCTCGCCGCGCTGCGGAGCCTCGCTTCGGCCCCGCTCCGCCTTCGCCAGCTGTAGCTCCTGCGACACCCGATCCTCCCCAAGCTCCACCGACCGCAGCTCCAGAGCCGGCCGGATGCTGTAGCGGTGGCGCAGGAGGTCGAGCACAACTCCGCGACGCCCGGGCACATCCAGGAGAAAAGCATTCGTCGCGATGCCCGTCGCCGGATCGACCAGCTCCACATAGGTGGAGCCGTCGTCGCTGCGTGCGATCCGTCCGCGCGTCACCACCGTTCCGGCCTCGTTCTCGCGCGTGACAACCTGCACTGCCTGGAAGGGCAACCCCCGCAGCTGCGGAAGGCGTGCGAGTGACTGGGCCACGGCTCCGGCCGGCCAACTCAGCCAGGGCAGCAGCGCCATCCCGGCGAGCTTCTGGATACGACCGCCCATCGTCTCTTCCCCCTTGCTTGACCTACGGCTAAGCGTAGAGGCCGGATCAGCTCTGACCTCTCCTCCTTTGGCTCGGAAGGCACACGAAGGTGTTACTTTGTCCCGATTTGGAACGGAGCGGTTGACCACGAGCAACCGGAGCCGCACCAACGGTGCATCGGCCGGGCCGCGTCGCAGGCTACAATCGCCCGAATAGCCCATGAATCTTTACGCACTCGTTATTGGCCTGATCACCCTGGTGCTGCTGGCGGTCTCGCTGGGGCGTCTTGGCAGCGTGAAAACCAAGGCCGACTACTTGGTGGCCGGCCGTTCGCTCTCGGCGTTTGTGCTGGTTTTCACGTTGCTCAGCTCGTGGATCGGCTCGGGTTCGCTGCTCGCGGGGGCCGAAAACGCGTATCGCCACGGGTTTGCCGCGCTGTGGCAGCCTGCCGGCGGATGGGTCGGCCTTCTGCTGATCTACTTCATCGCCCCGCGCGCACGAAAGTTCGCCCAGTTCACCATTCCCGACCTCTTAGAGGCGCGCTACAGCCAGGCGGCGCGCGTGCTCGGCGTAGTCGCCATTCTTCTCACCTACACCGCCATCACGTCCTACCAGTTCATCGGCGGCGGCGACATCCTCCACCTCATCTTTCCCGGGCAGATCACCTCCATGCTGGGCCGCTACATCGTCGCCGGCTTTGTGATCCTGTTTACCGCCATCGCCGGCATGAGCTCGGTGGCGTACATGGACCTGTTTATCGGACTTCTGGCGACCGGAACACTGCTTGTGGCGCTGCCGGTGCTGGTCTCGCTCCATGGCGGATGGCACGCCATCCACGCCGCCCTGCCGGCGACGCACTTCCAGGTCTTTGGGGATATCTCGCCCATCACCGCGCTTGAGCTGTTTCTGCCCACCTGCCTGCTTCTGCTCGGCAACCAGTCCATGTATCAGAAGTTCTTTTCGGCCAAAAGCGAGAAGGCCGCGACCCACGCAGTCACCGGCTGGATCATCGGGACCGTGGTTCTGGAGACTGTGATTGTCGCGCTGGCCGTGGCCGGATCGGCCATCTACCCGACCGGCGAGGTTGCGCGCGCGCCCCGCGAGATCCTCGCGTATCTCGGCCTGCACGCCTTTCAGCAGCCGGCGACGACGGTCGTCCTGTCCGCTACCGGAGCGGCCGTCACCGGCACCGCGACCGCCATGCCGGCGTGGGAGGCTGCGCTTCTGCCGCTGCTCGGAGCTCTGCTGATGGGGGCGATCTTTGCCAAGGTCATCTCGACGGCCAACAACTGGCTGTTCTCCCCGGCGACCAACCTCGTCAACGACATCTACCTGCGCTACATTGCGCCCGAGGCTTCAAACAAGCGGGTGCTGATCGTCTCTCGGCTGACCGTCGTTCTGCTCGGCATATGGGCGCTCTACCAGGGGCTTCACGCGGAGTCGGTGCTCAAAAAGGCGCTGTATGCCTACACCATCTACTCCGCCGCGCTGACCCCGGTGATTCTGGCCGCCTTTTTCTGGCGGCGTGCCACCGCGATCGGAGCGGTGATGTCGATCGCCGCCGGCACGGTAGTCACAGTACTTTGGGACAGCGTAAAACCGCACCTCCCGGCCATCGTCGGCCAGCGCGATGCCATCATACCTGCATTGCTGGCTTCTCTTGTCTGCCTCGTCCTGGTAAGTCTTCTGACCGCACCTCCCGACCTTCAGCAGCTCGAGTCGCTCGGCGAAGGGTAGAGCCCAGGAGAAAGATCGTGCCATGCAGCCGCGTGAGGGCTGAGGGCGGATGTGAGCCTGGAAGGGAGCCAACCGGTGCAGCTGGATTTGATCGTGGATACTGCTGCCCTGGGCGCCCTGCTTCTGCTGCTTGTCTGGCTTCGTCACCGACACCACGACCGGCGCGTTGGCCTGTGGATCGCGGGCCTGGTGCTCATCTTTGCCGAGACGGTGGCCCACCTCTTCTTCCTTCTTCCGGGCCCCTGGCACCAGGCCTCCCATGCGCTGGGCCTGGCCTGTTATGGCCTGGCGGCCATCGTGTTTATCTGGGGAGCGTTTCCCGCCCGCAACGCCACCCCCCGACAGCGGCTGCTGCTCTGGGCCAGCGGACCTCCGCTGCTGTTTCTGCTGGTTCTCTACAGCTACGGCGTCCAACGTCCGGATTTTTATGACTGGACCATCGCAACGATGCTCGGTACCGGGATCTGGACGATCCTTGGGCTCGACCTCCGTCGCCGCTACATCCTTCTGCGGGTTGCGATCACCGCGGCGATGGCTCTGGGTGTCGCGCACGGCGATCTTCGCCTGACGGTCTATCTGGCGCTGGCGTATGCCTATGCGCTGTGCGCCTGGTCGTTCTGGCAGACGCTGCCGCGCGGCAGCATCGGTCGCGTGGTTATCGTCACAGGCTTCTCGCTCTGGGCGCTCTGCTTTCTGTCGCATGACCTGGTGATGCACCACCGCTACTTCCTTCCGCTTGCGCAGGAGGTCTGGTCGCTGCAGCCCTTTGCCGTCACGGTCGGCATGCTGCTGGTGATGTACGAGGACCAGGTGGACCGCAACAAGCACCTGGCGCTGCACGATCCGCTGACCGGCCTGCCCAACCGCCGCCTGCTGGACGATCGTATGCGCCAGGCGACGCTGCAGGCTCAGCGCACCGGCAGCCGCGTGGCCCTGCTGATGCTGGACCTGGACGGCTTCAAGACGATGAACGACTCCTTCGGGCACGCGCTGGGCGACGCTCTTCTGGCGGAGATTGCGCGGCGTCTGCGCGTGACGCTGCGCAGCTACAACACGCTCGCCCGCGTGGGCGGGGATGAGTTTGCCATCGTCTCCCCGGACCTGGTGCCGTTTCCCGGACAGGCCCGCTTTGCCGTCGAAGCCATTCAGGCCAACGTGCAGCAGACCATGACGCAGCCGATCGAACTCGGTGGCCGGAGCTACCGGGTCGGCCTGAGCATCGGAGCCGCCATCTTCCCCGACGACGCGACGGAGATCGACCAGCTGCAGCACCTGGCCGACCTGCGGATGTATGAGAACAAACGGGCGCGTCAGGAGCACCGGGCCGCCATGCCCGCACACACGCAGAGCACGCCCGTGTAATCAGCAGCAAAGAGGGGGCGGGCGGGAAGGTTTCCCAATGTGCCCTCGCACGCCTTCAACAGGCAGAGAAGCTACGGAGATTCGGTGGGCTCGGCCCACGCTCCCTCCGCACGCCGCGCCAGCCACCGCCCCAGCGTCTTGGATGGCCGCTCGACCAGCCAGTACATCACCACCGCGGCCATCAGGGTCAGGGCAAAGTACGGCAGCAGCAGAGGCCAAACATCGGCCGGCTGGCCCACGCTGTAGACGAGTGCAAACAGCACGGTTCCGTGCAGCAGATACAGGCTGTAGGAGATGTGGCCCAGGCTGCGGGCGGCGCGGCTCCGCAGCAGGCGCAGGGCATGCCGGTGCTGCATCGCCAGCAGCATCAGGCCGCAGCCGCCCCACATCATCACGAGGTCCACGCCCGGCGGTCCCAGACCGGCGAGCAGGCGGCTCGCCCGGTCCGGCACCATGAACAGCAGAAAGGAGCCCGCCACCACGCCGGCGTAGCTCCATCGGCCCAGCCGGTTCAGCCACCGGTCGAGGTCGGCTCGGTGCTGGGCCAGAAGAATGCCATAAACAAAGGCGCCGGTGTAGTTCACCGTCCAGATCACGTGCTCGGGAACCGCGGTGGTCAGCAGCGCAGCGCGTGTGACAACCGTCAGACCTACGGGGAGAACGACCGCCCAGCCCCACGGCAGCCAGCGCACCAGCAGAAAGAGCGCCGGGAAGAAGATGGAGATGCGCATCTCCTGCACCAGCGACCAGAACGCCGTGTTGTAGGCGGCATCGTCGTAGCTGCCGAGAAAGAGCACATGCTGCAGCAGCAGATGCAGGTTCGGCTTTGCCTGCCAGGTCAGCGAAAACCAGCCACCATAGGCAGTCGACCCGTGCCATCGCCAGCAGCCCGCGACCGCCAGCGCAAGCGCCGCCAGGTAGGGCAGGTAGATGCGGCAGATTCGCTGCAGCAGATAGGGCCCGTACGGCCTCTGCTTGTGCACCAGCCGTGGCAGAGCCAGCACAAACCCGCTGAGCAGAAAAAACAACACCACTGCGGCGCGGCCGGAGATCAGCAGCCGCAGCGGGGTGGCCGTCAGCAGGTGCTCCGCCCACCGAGCGTGCGGCGTGCCCTGCCACAGCCGGTAGAAGTGGTACAACATCACCACAATGGCTGCAAGGCCGCGCAGGGAGTCGAGTTCTGGGACGTGGCGGACCCTTCTGCTCAGCTGGTCGGTGCCCATTTAGCCCATCTTAGGCTAATCAACTCATCGGAACCGCCGCCTCTCTGAGAGACTGAGAGCGCATGCGGGTTCGCTCGAAAAGATTGCTCAGCCTCGCCATCGTTCTCGCCGGGTGCCTGCTGTTTGCCGTGCGCGGCTACCGTGACCAGCGAGAGACTCTGCAGTCGTTTGACTTCAAGCCTGTCTACAGCGGCGCGCGGTGCCTGATCGACGGCTGTGATCCCTACGACTCCGCCGTGCTCCAGCGCGAGTTTCTCGCCCACGGGGGCGATCCCCACGATCTTCGGCCCTTTCGCCGGTTCAATGCCAACTACCCGCCGTCGGCGCTGGCCCTCCTCACGCCCCTGGCGCTTCTGCCCTTTGGCCCGGCACATCTTCTGTGGTTAGGGCTCAGCATCGGGCTGTTTTCGACGGCAGCGCTGCTTGTGGGCAGCCTGTGCGCTCGCCTGTCGGCCGTCGTCGCTCCCACGCTGCTTGCGGCGCTCGTGGCCACCTCCACCATGTTGCTGATGCTGGGGCAGCCCGCCGGACCGGTGCTGGGGCTGCTGGGCATTGCGGTGTGGTGCCTCCTGCGCGGCGGTCCGGCGTGGATCTCGGTGCCATGCTTCGCGCTCAGCCTTACCCTCAAACCGCACCTTGGAGCGCTGGTGTGGCTGTTCTTTCTCCTGGCGCGGTCTCCGCAAAGCGATGTGTCCGGTGCCGACACCTCGCTTCCGCCGCCGCCGCTCTCTCCCGCCGCCCTCTATCGCCGGCGAGCGCTGCAGATTCTGGCTGGAACGGTGCTGATCTCGCTTCCGGGTCTCGCATGGGCCAGTCTTTCTCCGGCCACCCGCCACTGGCCGCAGGAGCTGCGGCGCAACCTGCAGGGAATTGCCGGCCACGGGCAGCCAAGCGATCCGGGTCCTGCAAACGACGAGGCGCACGACATCACCAGTCTCCAGGCCGCGTTCAGCGTCGTCGAGGACCGGCCGGCGTTCTATAACGCGGCCTCCTTCGGCGTCTCCGGCCTGCTGCTGATCGCGTGGCTCCTGCCGGTGGTGCGCCGTCCCCCTTCGCTCGCGCGCGACCTGCTGGCACTGGCCGCGGTCTCCGCGCTGACGCTGCTGCCCGTCTACCACCGGCAGTACGACACCCGACTGCTTCTGCTGAGCTTTCCGGCTGTGGCGCTGCTTCTGGCCCGCAGCCACGCTCTGGGCGGCCGCAGCCGTGCTGTTGGATGGACCGCCGCGATCGGGTCTGCGGTATGTGTCGTCGTCACGACGCACAACTTTCCCCAGCTGGTGCGGGCCGGGTTGCCCCATGCAGCCTTCGGCACCTTTGGCACGATCGTCCTCCTGCGGCCGATGCCTGTAGCCCTGCTGCTTCTGACCGTCTTCTACCTTGCCTGCCTGTACCGCTGCTCCCCGCAGTTCAGCGACGGCTCCCAGCATCTCCCGAAGTAGGCGGCTGTTTTCCACGCCTGTTCATCCATCCTGCGAGCCGGGGCTGCATCCTAACGGAGACGGCGCCCGATGCCGACCAGTCCGGCATCCCCGGATGCCGGCCACCGGGACCCGAACCCAGAGACGAACCCACTGACCAGGAGAAGATGACGTATGGCAGCGACCAAGGAGCGGGAGTTGGAAGCAAACCTCGAAGGCAACCTGCACGAAACGGTGGGCGACGATGCCACGGCCACCTTTGAAAGCCGCGGCAACCATGCGGACAGCGACCCCACGGCCAACAGCAGCAGCGAAAGCCTGTATGCGGCCGGCCAGCCAAATGCCGCCCGGGAGTCCGGCGACTCCGACCTGGGTCTTTCTGCCGCGGCCGATGAGGACGACGACGAGGAGGAGGACGAAGACCTCGACGACGACGATGATCTGGACGACGAAGATGACGACGACGAGGACGACGACTTCGAAGATGAGGATGACGACGAGGAGGACGACGACGACCTCGATGATGACGACGACGAGGATGAGGACGACGACGACGCGACCCTGAAGATGGAGCCGAGCGACTCCATCCGGGGTCGCGCCACGGATGCGGCGAAGTCAGCCGCGCGCCGCTCCAGGTAGAGCAGGTGTCGTCCTGCGTCTATATGTCGGGCCTTCGGTGCCAAAGGCCTTTATGGATCGCAACCTGGGGCTTGCGTCCCAGGCTGTCTTATGTCGGGCTTCCAGCCCTGGAGCAGTTCTCCTGATGGTGTAGAGCTCCTCACGAGAGGTCATCTCAACCGGAGCGAAGCGCAATGGAGAGACCCCTGTGTTTTCCGCCCTACACCCAAGAGAGAACTTTCCTAAGCCTGTAAGGAACGATCCCTGAGGCCTGCTCCCGCAGCTATGATCTGTCTCGCTCTCAGCCCTGGGAGCTACACCTGCGTGGGAAGCCACCAATCTGTGAGGATGGCTACTGCGGGATCTGCGGAGTGGCCGCCGCAGTCGGATTCAGCTTCTGTGCGGCCATCACTCCCGCCGGCCCTTTGGCATCCTTGTCCTTCAGCTGTGCGTAGATCCTGCGTGCGGCATCAGGCTTGTTCTCGCCAGTGTAAAGGTCCGCAAGCTGCAGCTGCGCCAGACCGGAGGGCACCGTGTTTGAAGGTTTCGCGGTGAGCTGGTTGTAGAGGTCGATCGCCTGCGCATCGCGGCCAGTCTGCCGGTAGAGCTGGGCCAGGGCAAGCTTGGCGAGATTGGCCAGATTGCTGTTCCAGGAGGACGCAACGTCCTTCAACGTGCTCTCGGCAGAGCTGTTCTCCCCTGCTTCGAGGTACGTCAGCCCGGCAAAGTAGCGGGCGTTCTTTCCGTCCGGGGTCAAGCTGTATTTGCTCGCAACCTGCAGAAATCTTTGATTGGCCGCCTTTGCGCGCTCCGTGACCGATGCATAGGTCTTCACGCCCGGAGGCGCGGGCTGACCGGGAACAGCCAGCGGCGTCTGGTAGTCGGCCATGGCTGCGCCAAAGGCGGTCGACGCGGCCTCCGACCGGGCGTTGTAGATCAAGGCTCCCGCGACGACGGCGATCACCAGGAGGAAGGCCACTACGCTGCCAACGACGAGGGTTCGCCGGTTCTGGCTGGCCCAGCTCAGGCCGTGTTCGGGAAGGGGAACATAGGCATCCCGTCGCGCTTCCCGCTTGCTGATCACTCTGCTTTGCTGATCCACCTGGACTGATCTTCCTTGTTCGAGATGACATGGCCGCGCCACGGACATGGCGAGGCTTGCGCGCGTGAGGCGGCGCAAAGCCTAAGTCTATCAGGCGAACGCGGCCTCCGAAGCCGCGGTGGGCGGTAGCCAGCTGTCTCCTGCTCCCCGGTGCCGTTCCTACTCCATGTCCCGCCAGTTCGCTCCCACGCCCACATCCGCGACGATCGGCACGCGGAACTCCGCCACGGACTCCATCTCGTGCTTCACCAGATGCCGCATCTGCTCCGCCTCCTCGGGGACGACGTCGAAGAGCAGCTCATCGTGCACCTGCAGGGTCATGCGGGAGCTCAGCTTGCGCCGCGTGATCTCGCGGTCGATCGCGATCATGGCCAGCTTGATCAGGTCGGCGGCGGTGCCCTGCAGCGGCGTGTTGACGGCGGTGCGCTCGGCAAATCCGCGCTGGTTGGGGTTGCGCGAGCTGATGTCCGGAATAGGCCGGATGCGGCCGAAGTGGGTGCGCACCGCCCCGGTGCGGCGGACCTGCTCCAGCGTCTCCTGGATGAACTGCTGCACGCCGGCGTAGCGCTCGAAGTAGCGCTGGATGTAGTCGCGCGCCGTCTTCTGGTCGATGCCGAGCTGCGCCGACAGGCCGAACGGACTGATGCCGTAGACGATGCCGAAGTTGACGGCCTTGGCGCGGGCGCGCGTCTCCTTGTCCATGGTCTCGGGGTCCACCTCGAAGACCTCGGCCGCGGTAAGCGTGTGGATGTCGCGGCCGGTGCGGTAGGCGTCCACCAGCAGCGGATCGCCCGAGAAGTGCGCCATCAGGCGCAGCTCGATCTGCGAGTAGTCGGCCGACATGAGGATGTTTCGCCCGCCATCCGGGCCCAGGCCCGCGACAAAGGCGGCGCGGATCTCGCGGCCAACGGAGGTGCGGACGGGGATGTTCTGCAGGTTGGGGTTGGTCGAGGAGAGCCGGCCTGTCGCCGTGCCCACCTGGTTAAAGGTGGTGTGCACGCGGCCTTGCGCGTCGGCCAGCGCGGGCAGCTGGTCAAGGTAGGTCGATTTCAGCTTCTGCAGCTGCCGGTGCTCCAGCACCAGCGCCGGAACCTCGTGCAGCAGGGCCAGGTCCTCGAGCACGTCCTGCGCGGTCGAGATGACCTTGCCCTTGCCGTACTTCACCGGCTTGGCCAGGCTCATCCTGTTGAACAGCACATCGCCGAGCTGCTTGGGCGAGTTGATGTTGAAGCGGTGGCCGGAGCCCGCGTAGATGCGCTCGGCCAGATCGTCGATGGTCACGGCCAGACGCGAGCTCATCGCGCGCAGAAACTCCGGATCGATGGCGACGCCAGTCTCCTCCATGCGCAGAAGAACGGGAACCAGCGGCAGGTCGATGGTGCGGTAGACGTCGGCGAGGGTGTTGTCCGCGGGCGGCTGGCCAGCCGGTGCATGGTCTGCGAACAGCATCTCGGGGGTGACCGCTCCGCCCAGGGAAGGGTCGTCCGCGGGGATGTTTCGCTCGGTGGGGAAGGCCTCGGTAAGCTGCTCGGTGAGCGTCTTGGCGAGACGGACGACGGTGGTTGCGGCCTCGGGAAGGCGGTCCGGGTCGGAGGGGTTCTCCTTGGTGGGCTGGTGCTGCAGAGCGCGCGAGCTGGTTCGCGCGGCCAGGTCTGCCAGCGTGTGCGAGCTGTGGGTCGGGTTGACCAGATAGCTCAGGAGCATCACGTCGGTGACCGGACCGGCCAGCGTGACGCCATGCGGAGCGAGCGTGCGCGTGACCGCCTTCAGGTCGTGCACAAACTTCGGCAGCGCGGCGTCGGCGAGCGCTTCGCGAAGGCCAGGAGCGTCGAGCCCGGCGGTGAGGCCGAGTGTGGGCGCCGCCGCAATGCCCAGCGTGCAGGCGAGCTGGGCAGGCGAGGGGTCCACAGCCGGAGCCGAAGCTGGGCTCTCCCCAAAGAGCAGCAGGTTCGAGGCAGCGGGCGGCTCGGGATCGGCCTCCCCGGAGTTCTCAGAGTCTTCGGCAGATTCGGCGGCGGTCTCCTCAGCCAGGGTCTGCGCGGTCTCCGCGATCGCGATCGCCAGGCCGTGCCCCCGCGCTTCGGCCAGCACAGCCTGCAGTTCCTCGGCCGTTGCGCCGGGCCGGTAGACCACCGGTGTGGTGTCCACCGCGGGCGCCAGCTCCTTCAGCAGCGTCGTGAACTCGAGCTCGGTAAACAGCGCGCGGCAGGCGGCGTTGTCGACCGGCTGCGTGCGCATAAGGCCGAGGTCGGCCTCGATCGGCACCGCGGTGTGGATCGTCACCAGCTCCTTCGAGAGCAGGATGTTGTCGCGGTTGTTCTGTAACGATTCGCGATACGTTTTCTTCTTGACCTCGTCGGCGCGGTCGAGCGCGGCTTCGACCGATCCGAACTGCTGGATCAGCTCAATCGATCCCTTGTCGCCGATGCCTGGAGCTCCGGGGATATTGTCGATCGAGTCGCCGCGAAGGGCCATCACGTCGATAACGCGCTCCGGAGCGACACCGAGCGCCTTTTCGACACCGCTGGCATCGAGGATCAGGTTGTCCTTGGTCGGATTCAGGATGCTGACGGAGCTGTTGACCAGCTGCATCATGTCCTTGTCGGAGCTCACCACGTAGACCTTGTGGCCGAGCGCGGCCAGCTGGCAGGAGAGCGTGCCGATCACGTCGTCGGCCTCGAAGCCCTCGTAGAAGACGATGGGGATGCGGAAGGCCTCGAGCGCGCGGCGGATGTAGGGCTGCTGCTGGATCAGGTCGGGCGGCGTGGCGGCGCGGTTGGCCTTGTAGCCGCCGTATTCCGTGGTCTCGAACTGCTGGGTCTTGATGTTGAACTTCTGCACGTCCTTCATCTGCCCGGCGAGCTCGTTGCGGTGCACCGGCCGGCCCACGTCGTAGACCGCGGCCAGGTACTCGGGGGCGAAGTCTTCGCGCAGTTTGTTGATCATGTTGACGAAGACATAGGTGGCCGCTGTCGGGATGCCGGTGCGCGTGGACATGGGCCGCGACCGCTGCATGGCGTGGTACGCGCGGAAGATGAAGGCCATGGTGTCGAGCAGGTAGACGGGCGGCTTGCCCTGGGCGGCGGTCTTCGAGGCGGTAGCGGCTTTGGTCGTGGCCATGGCAGTTTGATGGTAGCGTGGCCGTCTACAGGTCTACAGGATCAGCATGGCGTCGCCATACGAGAAAAAGCGGTAGCGCTGCTCGACCGCGTGGTCGTAGGCGCGCAGCACCGCCTCGCGGCCGGCAAAGGCGCTGACCAGCATCAGCAGCGTGGATTCGGGCAGGTGGAAGTTGGTCAGCAGCCCGGAGACCAGACGGAAGCGATGCCCGGGCGCGAGAAAGAGGGAGGTGGAGCCGGAGTGCGGCTGGAGCTCCGGGATGCCCTGCTGTTCGGCGAGCAGCGCCACGTGCTCGAGCGTGCGCGTCACGGTGGTTCCGGCGGCGATCATGCGGCGGTGGTCGCGTCGGGCTCGGTTGAGCGCCTCGGCAGTGGCCTCCGGTATGGTATAGCGCTCGGCGTGGAGCCGGATCTCTTCCAGGCGGTCGACGCGCACTGGCTGGAAGGTACCCAGGCCGACATGGAGCGTGATGTAGCGGATCTCGACGCCGCGATCGGCGAGCTCGGCCAGGATCTCCGGCGTGAAGTGCAGGCCGGCTGTCGGCGCGGCGGCCGATCGGTGCGCGGGCGAGGCTGGCGGCTGGGCCTCGGCCGTTTGGGCGTAGACGGTCTGGTATCGTTCGCGGTCCTCGGGTGTGTCGGGCGCCTTCGCCTGGTCGCGGCGGATGTAGGGCGGCAGCGGCATGTGGCCGATCTGCTCCACCGTCTCCAGAAAGCCGCGCGAGTTCGATGGCGGCACCGTGAAGCGCAGGGTGCGCTCGCCGCGCTCGCCCGCGGCTATGACGTCGGCTGTCAGCAGCGGCTCGGCGGGGCGGCGGGGGTCGGCGAAGAGCAGCGTCTCGCCCGGCTGTACCTTGCGCGCCGGGCGGACCAGAGCCCTCCAGAGAGGACCGGACGCCTCCCTGGGTTCGGGGATCCCAGGTGTCAGAGGCGACACCTGGGGCACCCGGGCGGTAGGCTCCCTGGGATCTGGGATCCCCGGTGTCATAAGCGACACCTGGGGCACCCGGGTGCCGGAGGCAGGAGCTGCGGCGGGCGGTGTCTCCGCAGGCAGCTCTTCGGTGAGCAGGACCTCGATGCGGCCGGCCGGAGCGGGCGAGCTCCCCTGCGTGTGGAGACCGGCACGTGTGGCGAAGAGCCGCGCCGGCAGAACGCGGGAGTCGTTCAGCACCAGGAGGTCGCCGGGTGCGAGCAGGCTGGAAAGCGAACGGAACCAGTCGTCCTTCACGCTGCCCGTGGCGCGGTCGAGCCGCAGCAGGCGGCTGCTGCCCCGGATCTCCGGCGGTTGCTGCGCGATCCGATCTTCCGGGAGGTCGAAGTGGAAGTCGGCGACGCGCACCTGCCCAGTGTAGTCGCGGAATTCGGGCTCCGGCGACGGCAGCAGGGTGAGGCAGGCGGCAACGTCAAGATGACACCGGCAGCGGCGTCGGGATGAGGCCGGCGGCAGCGTCAAGGTGAGGCCGGCGGCAGCGTGGTGAGACCAGCGTTGGGGTCAGGATGAGGCCGGCGGCAGCTGACCACCCACCATCTCCGCTGCGGCGTCCAGAGCCGCCTGGACGGATGCGACCTCGGTCGGCTCCGTCGCCGCCACCCACATGAAGTCCACGCGCGAGAACGGCTTGGGGATGAGGAAGCGATCCCAGGAGCGCAGCTGCCAGGCGCGTCGGGGCAGCGCGTAGAAGACGCCGATCTCGCGCGCTCCGCTGAGCGCCGCGAGCTGGCTGGCTCCGGGCTTGACCACCAGCGCCGGGCCGCGCGGACCGTCGACGGTGATGGCGCAGATGCCGCCTCCTTCGTACGCGCGGGCCAGACCGCGGAGACCGCCGGCCCCCCCGCGCGAGGAGGAGCCGCGCACCGGAACGAAGCCGAGCCACTCCACCGTGCGAGCGATCAGCTCGCCGTCAAAGGAGCGGCTGATGAGGATGTGAATGCCGAGCCCGCGAAAGCGGTGCGCGCAGGCCAGCAGCGACCGGTGCGGGAAGGCAAAGATGGATGCGCCGGGGTGCTCGTCGGCGTGCACGGGCCCGGAGTTGTCGAGGTCGTGGTAGCGCAGGGTCGTGCCCAGCAGACGGATGAGACCCGCGGCCAGCGGCGGAAGAACGCCGAGCAGAAGGCGCTGCCTGGGGCTGTAGGGGGACGGCACGGGTTTGAGTGTACTTTGGCCCGTTGCGGACTTTGCTCGAAGCCTCGCCTCAATCGCTTCCCGGATCGTCTCTAGGGAAGCTCTGATCAACTGTTGCCGCTCGGAAAGAAACGCAGATTCCCTGCGGGAATGACAACAAAAGAGCAGGACAAACGGACTTGATCAGAGGCTCCCCGGATCGTTTCCTGGGGTTGGTGCCGGGCTCGTGCCGGGGTCGCTCGGGAAACTTCCGGGATGCCGGAAGAGGTGTGCCGTCGAAGCCCGGGGCCAATTTGTCTGGCCAGAGTGAGTGTGCGCGTGTAGTTTGGTCAAACGATTTACCTGGAGCATCGATGCCTCTCCTGGACTCCGCTCCCGAATCGCCGGCCGCCGTCTCCCCCCATCGGCCATCGTCTGATTCAGCCCGGCTCGTCTCGCTCGACGTCTTTCGCGGGCTGGTGATCGCGGGCATGATTCTGGTCACCGACCCGGGCACCTACAGCGCCGTCTATTGGCCGCTGCGCCACGCCGAGTGGCAGCAACCCACGCCCACCGACATGATCTTTCCCGCGTTCCTGGTCATGGTCGGCATGGCCATGACGCTCGCGTTTGCGGCGCGGCTCCGTCGCGGTGTCAGCCGCGCGGCACTGCTGGGCCACGTCGCGCAAAGAAGCGTCGTGCTCATCGCCCTGGGCCTGCTGTTGAACGGATTTCCGCACTTCCACCTCGCCACGCTGCGCCTGCCGGGCATCCTGCAGCGCATCGCGGTCTGCTATCTGCTGGGCAGTCTCCTGTACCTCTTCGCGGGGGAGGGCCGGCGGCGCGTGGGGACTCTAATCGCGGTGACGTTTGCTCTGCTGGTGGGCTACTGGGCCGTTCTGGAGCTCGTTCCCGTGCCGGGCTTCGGCGCCGGCCGGCTGGATTCGCTCGGCAACGTGGGCGCTTATGTCGACCGGGCGGTCTTTGGCACACGGCACATGTGGGCCTACGGCCTGACGCCGGGACACGGCGTGACGTACGACCCCGAGGGCATCGTCTCGACCCTGGGCGCGCTGGCGACTCTGCTGCTGGGCGTGCTCGCGGGCGAATGGATGCGATCGTCGCACCGCTCGCGCGAGGCGAAGGCGCTCGGGCTGGCTGCCGGTGGATTGCTGCTGGCGCTCGCCGGTCTGCTGCTGGCGCCGGCGATGCCGCTGACCAAGAAGATCTGGACCCCGACCTTTGCCGTCTTCAGCGCGGGCGTCACCCTCGCTGCCTTTGCCGTCTGCTTCTGGCTGGTCGATATCGTCCGCTGGCGTCGCTGGCTGGCGCCGTTGCGCGTGCTGGGCACAAACGCCATCTTCGCCTTTGCGCTCTCGACCGTGATCACAGCGCTGCTGACCGAGATTCACGTCCCCGGCCCGAACGGAACGCGGGAGAACCTCCATGCATGGATCTATCACCACTGGTTCGCGACCTGGCTCCCGCCGGTCGAGGCGTCCCTGCTATACGCCCTCGGGATCGTGGCGATCAACATCCTTCTGGTGCTGCCGCTCTACCGCAGGCGCATCTTTCTGCGGATCTGACCTCTTCGGCCCCACGCCGAGCGCACGTCCCACGTGGGAGGCCGAGGTGCCGAGCGCATGGACCGTCTTGCGGTAGCTGGTGCCGAGAGCGTTGCCCGTAGCGTCATCGGCGGTGGCAAGCGCGTCCGCCGTGTTGCCTCCGCTCGTCAGCAGGGCGCCGGAGGTGTTTGCCGCGCCGGTAGCCAGCGTCTTTTCCGTGGCCGCGCTGTGCGCGATGATGCCCTGCGACGGGTGCCGGCCGGGCGAGAACCACGCGATCTCGCCGGCGGGCAGCGCATCGAGCCGGGTCATGGCGGAGGGCGGGAAGTTGCTGCGCGCCATCTTGCTGCCGAGCGGCCATCGGCTGGAGGCGATGAAGCTGGAGCCGTTCATGGGATGGCCCGGCTCTCCGAGGTTGAGGATCGCGGAGACGGCGAGCGGCACCATCTGCTCGCAGCGGTCGGCTCCGCAGCCCGCGCGGCACAGGCTCTGCTCGAGGTAGGAGGCGTGTTTGTCGGGCGAGATCCAGACCGTGGCGCCGTGGTCGACCGCATGGAGCGTGGTGGCGCGGGCGATCTGGCTCACGTCGCAGACGGTATGCTCATGCGCGGCGGCGTACCAGGCGACCGCGTGCCAGGTCGCCGTTTGCAGGTCGGCGCTCGAGGCACGAACAAGCGCCGAGACGTGCTCGGCGTCGAGCGGATGGCCGTGCTCGCCGCAGTCACGGCTCCACAGGTGGAAGTAGTGGATCTCGACCGTTCCGGGCTGTGATGCGACGGGCGAGACCTGGCCGTAGATCACGCCGACGTTCGAGCTCGCCGTGGGCGTCGGCTCCGGCAGAAACTCCACGGGTCTGCCGGCGCAGTCCGCTCGGCCGATCTGGAACGACGGCGCGAACTGGACCAGCAGCTTCTGCTCCAGGGCGTCGCTGAGGCCGTCGTGGTCCGAGTCGGGCGCGGCGGAGCTCTGCGCACGCGAGGCCGGAAGCGCGGCGATCGCGGCCAACAACAGCAGAACAGGCAGACGGAACCGACGCATGGCAGAGCTCCAGGACCCAGTCGCCTGGGCAGGCAAGCGGATCAGCTGTAGCGCAGCCAGCGCATGATCTCCGGCAGGTTGGGCTTTTTCCCGTACATCAGGATGCCGACGCGGTAGATACGGCTGGCGACCCAAAGGATGGCGTAGATGGTGAGGATCATCAGGCCGATCGACAGCGCCACCTGCCACACCGGCGGCGTGGACATGGAGATGCGCATGTACATGATGAGCGGCGTGCAAAACGGGATGAGCGACAGCACGGTGGCAAAGATGCCGTTGGGATTGGTGATGACCGCGCCCAGGCCGAACATGCAGATGGCCAGCGGCATAACCAGGAACATATTCAGCTGCTGCAGCTCCTGTTCGGAGTTGGTCATGGCGCCCAGGGCGGCGGCGATCGAGGAGTAGAGCAGAAAGCCCAGAAGAAAGAAGACGATAAAGAAGATGATCTGCGAGGCGGCCAGCGCGATGTGCACCGAGGAGCCGGTGAAGTGCGCGACCAGCGAGGTGCTGGTGAGCAGAACCGCCGTGACCAGCCAGATGGTGATCTGCGTCAGGCCGACCGAGCCCACGCCGATGACCTTGCCGGCCATCATCTCCTCCGGCCGGATGGTCGAGAGCAAAACCTCGAAGATGCGCGACGTCTTCTCTTCGATGATCGACCGCGCGACGTTCATGCCGTAGAGCATGATGACGAAGTACATCAGAAAGAAGAGGGCGTAGGCGCTGTAGAAGACGGTGTCGGTGTCGCCGGTCGCGGTCTGGTCGAGCTCGACCGGCCGCATGATGGCGTCGACCTCGGCGGCGGAGAGCCCCTGGTGCGACAGCCCTTCGCGCGTGAGCACGGTGCGGATGGCACCGCGGATGTTTTCCTTGGCCACGATATCGCCACGCGATCCGGAGCGGTAGGAGAAGACCGGCCGGCCGGTCTTTGCGGCGCCCGGCGCAACCCACAGGTAGCCGTCAATCTGCTTGTCGCGCAGCATGCCGTTGATCTCTTCGCGGGTGTTCGTCCCCGGCGGCGAGATGACATCGACCTTCATGTGGGCGTTGCGGCCGGTCTCGAGCTCCTTCTGGAGGTCGAGCGCGAGCTGCTGATCGGTCGAGACGACAGCGATGTGCGACGCGGACTTCGATCGGCCGGTGACAATGGCGGATCCGACGATGCCGCCGATCATCAGCACCGGGATCATCACCGTCATGACGATGAAGCTCCTGGTGCGGATGCGCTCCAGGTACTCGCGCTTGGCGATCAGCCATACGTTATGCATAGACCCTGCTCTCCCGGCTCTCGGGCACCGTCTCCATGGCGTCCCGTCCGACCTTTTCGATGAAGATCTCTTCAAGCGTGGGCTCGATCACCTCGAAGCGCGAGATGCGCGCGCCCGCGTCGACGGCCGCGGCCAGCAGCGGCTGGGCGTCGGGGCTGCCGCCGCCGATGGAATCGCGCAGCTTGATCTCGGCGTGTCCGGAGTAGTTGTCGGCGTGCTCGACCGAGGGGTGGCGAAGAAAGCTGTCCGGACCCTCGAAGACCATCTGCACGCGATTGCGCAGGTAGTTCGACTTGATCTCGCGCATGGAGCCTGACAGCACCAGCTGCCCGCGCGAGATCAGCGCGATCGAATCGCAGAGCTTCTCCGCCTGGTCCATGCGGTGGGTCGAAAACAGGATGGCTTTGCCGTTGCGGCGTAGGTCGACCAGCGTGTCCTGCAGCAGCTTGCCGTTGACCGGGTCGAGGCCGGAGAAGGGCTCGTCCATGATGATCAGGTCGGGCTCATGCAGCAGGGTCGAGATGAACTGAATCTTCTGCTGCATGCCCTTCGAGAGCTCTTCGGTCTTCTTGGGGATGGCCTCCGTGATCTCGAGCCGCTCACACCACTGGTGCGCGCGGCGGGACGCCGTGGTCGCGTCCAAGCCATGGAGCTGCCCCAGAAAGATCAGCTGGTCCATGACCTTCATCTTCTTGTAGAGCCCACGCTCCTCCGGCAGGTAGCCGACGCGCTTCAGGTTGTCGCGCCGGAACGGCTGGTCGAAGAGGCGGACGGTGCCCGAATCAGGTACGGTGATGCCGATGGTCATGCGGATGGACGAGGTCTTGCCCGAGCCGTTTGGCCCGAGCAGGCCGAACATGGTGCCGGGTTCGATGCGGAAGGTCATGGAATCGACCGCGACCTTGGTGTCGTACACCTTGCGCACGTTCTGGAGCTCGACGACTGGCATCTCGGGAAAGTCCTCTGGAAAAGCAGTAGTTTAGCAGGGCGCCTCTGCTCCAGTCCGGGTCAGGAAGCGGGCTGGGCTGTTTCGTCCGCAGGAGTTTTGGAGGCGCAGGTCCGCCGCGGAAGGGGATCAGCATCACGTTACGAACGGATGATCGCGTCCCCACTCCACCCCCATCCCATGCATCCCATAGAAACGCACCCGATTGATACGGGACGGGTCCAAGTGCGCGAAGGAGGGACCATGAGGTCTTTGAGGTCCATGAAAACTTTGACAGGCTGGGTCTTGAGCGGGATCCTGGCGGCCGGCTCGGCAGGGCCGCTCGCCGGTGTGGCGCTTGCGCAGTACGACCGGCACAACGACTCTCAAGGCCAGTACCGCGATCACCGGGACGACGCCGGACGGTACCGGAATGACGGCTTTCGCCGCGGTTACGAGCAGTCGCAGCCCTACAACAACCACTATGACGACCGGTACGAGCGGGACCACCACCAGGGTGGTATCGGCCCGGGCAAAGGGGCGTTGATCGGCGGTGCGGGCGGCGCGGTGCTTGGGGCACTCTTCGGCGGTGGCCTGAAGGGTGCGCTGATCGGCGGGGGCATCGGAGCCGGTGGCGGAGCGGTGGTCGGCAAGGTGGCTCAGGACCATCGCCAGGACCGCTACCGAAACGACTACCGGGATGGCGATCGGTACGGCAACCAGTATCCGTACTCCCACTGAGAGCAGCCCCATGCGGGCAGGAAGACCTGAAAGGAACCCTATGAAAGTTTATGGTGCAGCCACTCTTGTTCTGGTCGCGATGCTGTTGACGGCGAACCCCCTCGCCCGCGCATCGGCGCAGACCGCGAATCCGCCCGCCGGGCAGGCCGGAGCCCCATCCTCCGGGCAGGCTGAGGCCCCGGCGATGCCGCTCGAGTTGCTCTTGCCGATGACCGTCCACGAGGCGTGGGTCGCCAGCGGCCGCAACGAAGACAGGTTCTTCGACCTGGTGGAGCAGCTGGCCAGGCTGAGCGCGAGTAAGCGGAACGTGACGCTGCCGGACACCGAAGCCGCCGGAAAGCAGGCCGGCGCCCGCTTCAAGGAGATTGCCCGGAGAGATCCAGGCCAGCTTCTCTACGTGGTCGTCGATCGCATGGTGCAGCACTTTGCGGCGAGGGAGACGGCAGCCCAGGCTGCCGGTGGATCGAGCGCACCTCCGGCCAACTCTCACTAGAAGCCCCGGTTCACGGCGCCGTGCTGCAGGCGATGATCCCGTCCTGGCCTCCCTTGGTAGCATCAGGGTCTGTGCCGCTTGAGCTTTCGACCCCCGTCCAGTATGTCAAGCGCGTGGGGGAGCGTGTCGCGGAGAAGCTGGCAACGCGCGGCGTCCTGACGGTTGAGGACCTGCTGCTTCACCTGCCGTTTCGCTACGAGGATCGGGCCAATCTGCAGCCGATCGCCTCGTTGGTCGCGGGCACCATAGCCAGCGTCATCGGTGAGGTGCGGGGGAGCCTGCTGCTGCGGACACGCGGCGCACCCATCTTCGAGATGACGCTGGGCCAGGGTACCGATGCGGTAAAGTGCATGTGGTTCAACGGCAGCTATCTGCGCGATCGCTTTCAGCCCGGGCAGATGGTGGCGGTCTACGGCAGGCTGGAGGCGTCGCGATCCGCTGCCGGCCGCTTCAAGATGATTCAGCCGCAGTTTGAGATTCTGCCCGGACCGGGTGCGCCCGCCTCCGATCTGGCTACGCTGGAGGTCGGCCGCATCGTCCCGGTCTACGAGTCGCTCGGCGGAACCACGCCCTGGGGCGCGAAGCTGACCTCGCGCTGGATGCGGCGTGTGGTGTGGGATGTGTTGGAGGAGCTGGAGCGCAGCCCCGGGTCGGTCCCCGAGACGCTGCCGCCGGAGCTGCGCGAGCGGCTTCGCCTGCCCGGAAAGCTGGCCGCCTGGCGGTCCGTGCACTTCCCGGAGGCCGGCACGGCCGCCGCGGCGCTGGTCAGCGCGGCGACTCCCGGGCACCGTCGCCTCATCTTTGAGGAGCTCTGGTACCTGGAGCTCGGCCTGGAGTTGAAACGGCGCCGCCTCCGTGAGCGCGAGGGCATCGCCTTCGCCACGGGAACCGGGGTGCGCACGGCCATCAAACAGATCCTGCCCTTTCACCCCACCGCCGCGCAGAAGCGCGCCTTTGGGGAGATCGCGACGGACATGCGGGAGGGCCGGCCGATGCGCCGGCTGCTGCAGGGCGATGTCGGCTCCGGAAAGACCATCGTCGCCATGCAGACGGCGCTGGTGGCGATCGAGAACGGCTACCAGGCGGCGCTGATGGCGCCGACCGAGATCCTGGCGACGCAGCACTACCTGTCGGCGCGCAAGCTGCTGCACGAGGCCGTCTCTCCGCGCACCGGCCGGCCCTACCGGATCACGCTGCTGACCGGATCGCTCGACCAGGCGGCCAAACGCGAGGCACGCGGTCGCATCGTTCGCGGCGAGGCCGACCTGACCATCGGCACGCATGCGCTGATCGAAGACAAGGTCGACTTCGAGAGCCTCGGCCTGGTGATCGTCGATGAGCAGCACCGCTTCGGCGTCCAGCAGCGGTTTCGCCTGATGAAGAAGCCCGAGGCGCTGGACCCGGATGTGCTGGTGATGACGGCGACGCCCATTCCGCGGACCCTTGCCCTAACGCTCTACGGAGATCTCGAAGCTAGCGTGATCGATGAGCTGCCGCCCGGGCGCACGCCGGTGGTCACCCGACGAGTCGGGCACCAGCGCGCGGAGGAGGTGTGGGCGTTTGTGCGCCGGGAGGTCGCCGCCGGTCGGCAGGTGTATGTCGTCTACCCGGTCATCGAAGGCGCAAAGGACGACCAGCCGGAGCTGGACTTTGCGCACGATCCCCATCCGGAGACTGCTCCGGCCGCCGCAGGCACCTCGCCGGAGCGGCCCCGAACCGGGCAATCCAGGCCGGCGCGGCGCCCCGGTAAACCGGCTCCGCTGTTTCCCCGGCCGAAGCTGCGGTCCGCAACCGAGATGTACGAGGAGCTGCGGCATGGGGCGCTGAACGGCCTGCGGCTGGGACTGCTGCACGGCCGGCTGCCGGCGATCGACAAGGAGGTGGAGATGCGGCGCTTCGGGCGCGGCGATACCGATGTGCTGATCACGACGACGGTGATCGAGGTCGGCGTCGATGTGCCGAACGCCTCCGTCATGGTGATCGAACATGCCGAGCGCTTCGGGCTCTCGCAGCTGCATCAGCTGCGCGGCCGGGTGGGCCGGGGCAAGGCCCGGAGCTACTGCCTGCTGATGACCGGCGCCCGTGTGAGCCCGGAGGCGGAGGCGCGGCTGGACGCCATGGTGCAAACGCAGAACGGATTTGAGCTGGCGGAGATTGATCTGCAGCAGCGTGGCCCGGGTGAGTTCTTCGGCACCCGTCAGGCGGGCGCGCCGGAGTTTCGCGTGGCCAACCTCCTCCGCGACCGTGCCGTTCTGGAGCTGGCCAAGGCCGAAGCCGCCCGCTTCATCGACGAGGCGCCGTCACCCACGGATGAGCTCGGCCGTACGGAGCGCGAGGCCGTCTGGAGTCGGCTGAAGCTGCAGTGGCAGCGAAGATACGGTCTGCTGGAGGCGTGAGCGGGACCGCCTGGCTCTGGCGCGCCTAGAGGATTCGCCTCCAGATCAGGGATAGATGCGGTTCAGTGTGCGGGCGAACGGAATCGTCTCCCGCACATGATCGAGACCGCAGATCCATGCGACGACGCGCTCGATGCCCATGCCGAAGCCGCAGTGCGGCACCGATCCGTAGCGGCGGAGGTCGAGGTACCACTGGAAGGCGCTGAGCGGAAGTCCGTGGTCCTCGATGCGCTGCTTCAGCAGATCGTAGCTGTCGATGCGCTGGGAGCCGCCGATGATCTCGCCGTACCCCTCGGGCGCGAGGACATCGACACACAGGGCCTTTGCCGGATCGGCCGGATCGGGTTGCATGTAGAACGCCTTTATCGCCGCCGGGTAGCGGTGCACCATCACCGGCTGGGGGAACTGCGAGGAGATGTAGGTCTCGTCGGGCGATCCGAAGTCTTCACCGTAGATGTGGGCATGGTCGATCTTGCCCGCCTCGAAGGCCTCCTCGAGCATGGCGTGGGCCTGGTCGTAGGAGATGCGCGGAAAGGCACCGGGGGCGATGACCGACTCGAGCCGGCTCACGTCCCGGCCGATCGTGGGACCTGGAGGTCGGTTCGGTGCCTGCCCAGGACCTCCGTAACGATAAAGCGCAGGTAAGCCTCGGCCAGGTCGAGCAGGTCCTCGAGCCCGGCGTAGGCCATCTCCGGCTCCACCATCCAGAACTCGGTCAGGTGACGGCGGGTTTTGGACTTTTCCGCCCGAAAGGTGGGACCAAAGGAGTAGACCTTGCCGAGCGCGAGCGCGGTGGCCTCGATGTAGAGCTGGCCGGACTGGGTCAGGTACGCCTTCTCGTCGCCAAAGTAATCCATCTCAAACAGCTCGGAGGTGCCTTCGCAGGCGTTGGGCGTGAGGATGGGCGGATCGGTGCGGACAAAGCCGTGGTCATCGAAGTACTGCGCCGCGGCTCGCATGATGGCCGCGCGAACCCGAAGGATGGCGGACTGGCGCGGGGTGCGCAGCCAAAGGTGCCGGTGTTCCATCAGGAAGTCGACACCGTGCTCCTTGAGCGTGATGGGAAACGGCTCCTCGGGTGAGACGGCGGAGATGACCTGGAGATCCTGAACGTCGAGCTCGAAGCCGGAGGGCGCGCGCTCGTCGGCACGGACCCGCCCCGTGACGGTCAGCGACGACTCGAGGCCGAGCTGTTTGAGCGTGGCGAAGACCTGCTCGGGGACGGCCGCCTTGGGCACGATGCCCTGGATGGTTCCGGTTCCGTCGCGAAAGGTGGGAAACAGCAGCTTGCCCGAGGATCGCAGGTTGTAGAGCCAACCCCGCAGGTTGACGGTCTCGCCCACGTGCTGGCCCACGTTGGCGATGGTGGTGACGGGGGCGGCTGCGGCTTGCTCCGGGGCGGCGGGCTGGGTGACGAGATCGCTCATGGGTTCCAGTCTCAAGGGTAAATGAGGCTGCTACGCGAGCTCTGCGGAGGAGCCGGACGAAGCGATGGCAGGGCAGGGCGGAGGAAGTCTATCGTGGAGGGGGCACACCGGCGCGGGTGTGTGGGTGGGAGGCTGCGAGAGTGCCACGAGGACCGGCGGAACTTCGCTCGGGAAGCCTGTTTGCCGCCACGCTGCTCGGCGTTGGGTGTGCGCTGCTGGCCTGCTCCGGGCTTCAGCTGGCCGGCGGGCTCGAGGTCGGGCTCCGGGTTGTGGCGGTGCATGCGGCGTCGCCGGCAGGTACGCCCACTCCCCTGCCAGTGGGCGATCTGGAGAACCCGGACCGGAGCTGTGCCGGCTGCCACGCGGCGATCTACAAGCAGTACGAGCGCACGGCGATGGCGCGGAGCAGCGGTCTGGCGGCGGACGGCCTGATCCCGGGCAGCTACTTCGACCCGAGCAGCGGGGTCCAGTACCGCGTCGGGCGGCAGGGCGACGAGGCGACGCTGCGCTTCGAGCGGGTGCAGCCTATTCCGTCGGAGGCCGCGGCAGCGGCAGGCGGCATGCCGGCCGCGGAGGCGCTGCGCGGGGGGCAGTCGCTGGTGTACTTCATCGGTTCGGGAACGCGCGGCCGGACCTTTCTGTTCCGGCGACCGCTGCCGGCGGGCGGCGGCGCGCTGTGGTTTGAGGCGCCGGTGAACTGGTACACGCGCCAGGCGCACTACGGCATGGCTCCGGCGTATGAGGGCGCCCCGCGCGCTCCGCTGGCGCTGCCGGTCGAGCCGAACTGCCTCCATTGCCACACGACGGGGGTGCAGCCCGTGGTGGGCATGGCGCGCAACGGGTGGGTGGGCGCGCCCTTCCGGCAGGGCGGCGTGGGCTGCTCGGCCTGCCATGGCGATGGCTCCGAGCACGTGGCCTCGGGCGGCAGGGTGGCTCTGCCAACGCTGCTGGCGCTCTCGCCTTCGCGGCAGGATAGCCTGTGCCTGCAGTGTCACCTGGAAGGCGACGCCGTGGTGCAGCGCGCGGGACGGTCGCTGGCGCAGTTCCACCCCGGGGAGGAGATCGGGGCCACGGCCGTGTACTTCGTCAATGCGAGCTCGCCCCGGACCGCCGGGCGCGCCACCAGTCAGTACGAGGCTCTGCTGCGGTCTGCCTGCCGCCGCGCGGTGGGGCCCAGGCTCCGCTGCCTCAGCTGCCACGACCCGCACGGCGATGCCCCGGCCGGCACCCCCGAACGGGTGGCGGAGTTCCGGTCGAAGTGTCTCGGCTGCCACACCGCGCCCGGGTTTGCCGCGGCGACGCATCACCCGGAGCAGCCGGACTGCGCTCGTTGCCACATGCCATCGCGGGCCACCACCGATATCTCGCACGAGCAGGTGACCGACCACGATATCGAGCTGCGGCCGCTGGAAAAAGAGGCTGCCGCGAGGAGGGCGGCGACGGCGCTGGCGCGCGTGGCGGGCGCGGTCGCTCTCCGGCCGGTGGGCGGCGATGCGGCGGGCGCGGGTGCTCGCGAGCTGGGGCTGGCGTATGTGCAGTTTGCCGAGCGCGGCGACCGCGCCGCCTTTCGCCGGGCGATGGAGCTGCTGGCGCGCTCCGAGGCGGACGGCACCGCGGACGCCGCCGTGCATGGGCAGATGGGATTTCTGCAGCAGATCGCCGGCGATACGGCGGCGGCGGAGCGCGAGTACCACCTGGCCCTGCAGATCGATCCCGCAAACGCAACCACCCTCACCAACCTGGCCGTGCTTGAGGCCCGCGGCGGCCATCCCGCGGCGGCAGAACACCGTCTGGAGGAGGTCGCTCGCGGCGATCCCGCTGCCACCGCCGCTCTTCTGAATCTGGCGGCGATCCAGTGCGCTCTCGGCCACGCCGCGGATGCTGGAGCGACGGTTACGACAGCACTTCGCTTCAACCCGGACGACGCCCGCGCGCAGCAGGCAGCAGCCACCGGAGCCTGCCGCCGCTGACCCGCGGGCTCGTTCCCTGCACCAGCAGACCGGGGCCGCGCTTGGGGAAGACGGTACTCTGAAGATGCGCGAACGAGCAGAGAGCGGTGGCCTCGTCCACCCGGGCGCCGAGGTGGAGTGACGGCTGAACAACATGCCCCGGCGACGGACCTGGCAAGCGGACGACGGGTCGGTCTCTTTCTTCTTCTGCTCGCCTTTCTGAACGCGCAGGGCGACGGATTTCACCTTGCGGCGAGCCCGTGGCTCGATCAGCTTCGGCTGGTCCCCTTGACGATGCTGTTTTGCGCCGGACTGTTTCTTCTGCTCAGAACGCCCCGTGCCGAGGTCCGGGAGATGCCCGCGCCTTCGCAGGCGAAGCCGGGTCTCCGGCTTCCGGCGGCGGTCGCTGGCTGGCGATCGCTGCTTTTGACCGCGGGGGTGGCGCTCGCCGGTTCGCTCGCCATGTTTCTGCTGGAAGCCCATGGCTACCTCCGCTTCGGATACCGGCTGTATCCGTGGGCGACGGCTGGGGTCTTTGCCGCGGCAGCCCTGGTGCTGCTTGCCCCCCTGCTGCGGAGTTCAGGGGCGGCCCCTGTTCTGCTGGCGGTGCTTCTGGCCTACGCGGGTGTGGCGCTGCTTTCGATCGCCAGCTTTCCCCTGGACGCCCGGCGATCCGACATGCTGCCCCTGCTGATGGCGGCCGGGCGCGACCTCCTGGCCGGAAGGGACCCTTACCGGCTGTACCGACTTCCCGGCGAGACCGTCTTTCTCACCTACCTGCCCGGAACCGTGCTGGCCTATCTGCCGGCGGCGCTGCTGGGCTTCGATCCGCGGCTGCTCTCCGTGGCGGAGACCGCTGCGCTGGCGGTGGCCATCGTCGCGGCCGCGCGACGGCGCTTCCGGCGGCAGACTGCGGGGCTGCTTGGCGTGTGGCTGCTGTCGCCCTACCTGCTGTACCGCCATGAGATCTACACCGCCCCGCACTGGCTGGCGCTGACCCTGGCGATGCTGCTGGCCAGTCGCGGACGCTTCGGCTGGGCGGCGGCGGCCTTCGGCGTCAGCATGGCGATGTCGCAGTTCTCCTGGGTGCTGTTCCCCTTTTTCTGGGTGTATAGCCTGCACCGGCGCGGCTGGCGTGGCGCGGCGGCGGTGCTCGCGGGCTCGCTCGCGACGGCAATGGCCCTTGTGGCTCCGTTTCTGCTCTGGGGAGCGCAGCCGATGATCTATGGGGTGCTCTCGCACTGGACCCACGCGGGGGTGAATGCGCGGCCGGTCAACCTGTCCTTTCTTGTTGCGAAGGTGGTCGGCGCAGGGCACCTGCAGCTGGTGCAGGCGGCCGTGCTCGCGGTTCTGGTCGCATCTGCCGCGGCGCGGCGCGGATGCTCCACGCTCGCCGGCTGCCTGCGCTGGATGTCGGCGGCGCTGGTCGCCTTTGTGCTGCTCAACATCCTCGTCTGGGGATACTTCTTCCTTTTGGCGGAGCTGCTGCTGCTGCTGTACGTCGTCGCCGCCAACGGCTGGCTCGTGACTTCGGAGCCAGCCGAGGCACTGCCGTAGGCGGACGTTCCGGCAAAGGAGGTTTCGCACCCTGGAGCAGTGCCCCGCTCCAGGGTCAGCGCGCGCCGAGGCAGTGCCGCATTTGGCTGGCGGTTATACGTTGCTGTCATGATCGGAGTCCAAGCAGCAGAGACACATTCTCCGGGGTGGACGGAAAGCGATGAGATGGCCAGGGCGCAGGGCTCGGAGGACTTTTCAAACAGTGGTGGCGCTGCTGCTCGCGTGCGGGGGCATCGGCGTCGCACAGAGCGCGATGCCCATGGCGAATGCAGCCGCGGTGCCGCCCGCGCAGCTGCCCCCGCCGGTGCACATGGAGGGCATCGGCGCGAGCTCGATGGCGATCACCACGGCCAGCCCGGAGGCGAGGGTCTGGTTTGAGCAGGGACTGAACCTCCTGCACGACTTCTGGGACTACGAGTCCGAGCGTGCCTTTGAGCAGAGCGTGCGTCTGGACCCGCGCTGCGCCATGTGCTGGTGGGGGGTGTACCAGGCGGAGTCGTTTCGCGGCGACCATGCGGAGTGGGCCACCGAAGCGCTCGTTCAGGCCAAGAAGCTGAAGCGGCACGCGAGCCCGGCGGAGCGACTCTACATCCAGGCCGCGCTGGCCGATGACAAGGAGCATCGCGAAAACAAGCCGCCAAAGAAGCGCCGGGACGAACCCGACAAGCTGCCGCACCTGGACTCCAGGGCGACCGGGCTTCTGCGCAGGCTGGTGCGTCTCGAGCCCGGAGACACCCAGGCGCGCCTGTTCCTGGCCGAGTCGCTGATCGACGGCTTCGGCGCGGACGGCAAGCCTCGTGCCGGAACGCGTGAGGCGCAGGCGATGCTGGCCGAGCTGCTGCGCGAGCACCCGGACGATGCCGCGGCAAACCACTACTGGATCCACGCGGTCGAGCCCGGCAACCATCCGGAGCTTGCTCTTTCGAGCGCGCGCAAGCTGGCCGCGCTGGCCCCGGCGAGCGGCCACATGGTGCACATGCCGGGTCACATCTTCTACCGCACGGGCGACTACGAGCAGGCGCGGCTGGCGTTTCTGGCGTCGATGCATGTCGACGAGAGCTACATGCAGGCGCAGCACGTGAGCGTCGACAACGACTGGAACTACGTGCATAACCTGATGTACCTGGTCGCGGATCTGCTGGAGGCGGGTCGTCTGCGCGAGGCGGTGGCGGTCTCCGGGAAGCTGCACGCCGCACGCGGGGAGAGCCAGGCGACGCTGTATCGATTCTCCACGCGCGACGGCATGACACGGCTCTCGCCCGACCTGCCGGTGGCGCTCCGATCGGCCGACTGGACGCGCGCGACGCGTCTGCTGGAGGCGAGCCAGCCGGCGGCCGATCTGCCGTATCTTCTGCTGCTGCGGTCGACGCTGCTCGGCTACACCCGCGGCATGGCGGCGATCGAGCGTGGCGACATCCCGGCCGCCGTGCGGGATCGCGATGCCATGGAGGCGAACCTCGGCAAGCTGCCCGCGGGCGACGGCATGCGGCCGATGCCGGGCACGGGTTCCTCGCGCGACGCGATGCCCGGGCCGCTGCACAGCTTTCTGGATGTGGCGATGGATGAGCTGCGCGGTGCGGTGTATATGGCGCAGCGGCGGAGCTCCGAGGCGGACGCGGCGTTTGCGCGGGCACAGACGGCGGAGGTGGCTCTGGGTTATCGGGAGCCACCGTACTCCATTCGCCCCGTGGCCGAAACGCGCGGCGATGCGCTGCTGCGCGCGCGGCGCTACCAGGAGGCGCGTGCGGCATACGAGCTGGCACTGCGCGAGCGTCCGAACTCCGGATATTCGCTGATCGGAATCGCGCGCGCGGACCGAGGCATGCACGATAGCGCAGCTGCGACGACGGCGTACAGCCGATTCATCGACGCGTGGGCGCACGCCGACAGCGACCTGCCGCAGCTGAGCGAGGCGCGCGCTTACCTTGCAGCCCAGACCGCCGAGGCCAGGCTGCGGTGAGCTCTGTGCGTGCTATTGTTGGCACATTCCAGATCATGGTTGGGCAAGGGGGGGCAGGATTTGCGGATTGGACGAGGTGTCTCTGCTGCATTGCTGAGTGGGTGTCTGCTGGCGCAGGTTGCGACAGCACAGACTGGAAAAGGCGAGATCCATGGGAAGGACGGCATTGTGCTGCCGCCACCGCCCGAGGTCGCGCAGCACCCGGTCACGGACCAGTACGGCGTCGCTGGCGAGACGGCTCCCGTGAGCGTGACCGACGAGTACCGCTGGCTCGAAGACGCGCACAGCCCGGCGACCCGCGCCTACATTGCCGAAGAGAACGCCTACACCGCAAAGTACTTTGCGCAGGACAAGATGCTGGCCGCGACGGAAGAACAGCTCGGCAAGCTTCTGCGCGTCGACACCACAGGCATTCCCACGCGGCGCGGCGACCTTTACTTCTTCTCGAAGCGCCTGGCGGCGGAGAACCAGGGATCGATCTACCTGCGAAAAGGGCTGCACGGGACCGATGAGCGGCTGGTGAACGGCAACACCCTGAGCACAGACGGCAACACCAGCGCCAATCTGCTCGGCGTCACCGAGGATGGATCGGTGCTGCTCTACGGCGTGCGCGTGGGTGGCGCGGATGAGGTTGCGGTGCACTTCCTGGACGTGGCTTCGCGCCAGGAGAAATGGCAGCCGCTGCCCAGCGCGCGCTTCTACGGCGTCAGCGTGGCGCCGGACAAGAATGGCGTGTACTACTCGAAGTTCTTTCCGCACGAGGGAACGCGCGTCTTCTACCACGCCTTCGGGACGGAGATGACGGCCGACCCTCTGATCTTTGGCCGCGAGTACCGCGGCGAAACGCTGGGCGAGATCGACAACGTCGGCATCCGCATCACGGAGAACGGTCACTGGTTGGTGCTGAACGTCGGCCACGGGGTGCCGGCAAAACGCGAAGACATCCTGCTGAAGGATCTGCGCGTCGCAGACTCGCCCATCGTTCCCCTGGTCTACGGCGTCGAGAGCCGCTTCAGCGAGATCAGCGACGGCGACGACTTTTACGTGAGGACCGACTACAAGGCGCCAAACGGCCGTGTGCTGAAGGCAGTCATGGGCAAGTCTCCCGACGCCTGGCCGACGATTATCCCCGAGGGCAAGGATGTCGTGGAGCAGGTCAACATCGTTGGCAGGAGAATGTACGTTCTTCGGTTACATGATGTAAAGAGCGATCTCGCGGCGTACTCCCTCGACGGAAAACAGACCGGAAGTATCGATTTCCCTGGCATTGGCGCGGCTTCGACCGTGATCGGCCGGCCCGAGGACGAGATCGGTTTCTACAGCTTTCAGTCCATCATCACGCCGCCGTCGATCTTCTCGTACGACACCCGGACGGGCAAGTCGGAGATCTTCGCCCGGCAGCAGGTGCCGTTCGACTCCGAGGCGTACGAGGTCAAGCAGGTCTTCTACACCTCCAAGGACGGCACCCGCGTGCCGATGTTTATTGCCGGTAAAAAGGGACTGAAGCGCGACGGCACGGAGCGCCTGCTGATGACCGGCTACGGCGGCTTTGACCTGAGCGAGCGGCCGGTGTGGAACCCGGAGTACGCCTGGTGGATGGAGCACGGCGGCTGGTTCGCGCTGCCCAACCTGCGCGGCGGCGACGAGTACGGCGAAGGCTGGCACAAGGCTGCGATGTTTGAGAAGAAGCAGAACGTCTTTGACGACTGGTTCGCGGCGGCGGAGTACCTGATCAAGAACGGTTACACATCCTCCGAACACCTCGCCATCCGTGGCCGGTCGAACGGTGGCCTCCTGATGGGCGCTTCCATGACGCAGCGGCCCCAACTCTTTGGAGCGATCTGGTGCGGGTATCCGCTGCTGGACATGCTGCGCTACCAAAAGTTTCTGATGGGGCGCACCTGGACCACCGAGTACGGCTCGGCCGAGAACCCGAAGGACTTCGCCTACATCCGCAAGTACTCGCCTTATCAGAACGTGAAGCAGGGGACGGCGTACCCGGCGATCTTCTTCTTTACCGGGGACGGCGACACCCGCGTGGACCCCATGAATGCGCGCAAGATGACGCCGCTGATGCAGCAGGCAAGCTCGAGCGATCGGCCCATTCTGCTGCACTACAGCCTGAAGGGTGGCCACAGCGCCGGAGTGTCGCAGACGCAGCTGGTCAAGGACTACGCCGACGAGATGAGCTTCCTGTGGACGGAGACGGGATCGAAGTAGCTCGTGCATCGCCTTTACTTCGCTCGGCCTGTCTTCGCTGCCAGGCATCGAGCCCGGCGGTAAACTCTGCCCAGAGCTGCGGCGTTCTCACCCGAGTGATCTGCTGCAGCGTCGCTCCGGCGTGGCCGGGTTCAAAGCGCATGCTGCGCTCGTCCAGCCGAGGCCGGGCGTGGGGTTCCACGCTCGCCAGCCCACGGAGGTAGGCGAGCGTGATCAGGTCCCAGATGACCCACGGCTTCGAAAAGTCGTCCACACGCAGCGGTTTGACGTTGCGGTAGTACCACGCGCGGTAGTCGCTCCACAGCCACGCCGCCACCGGTCCGTGACCGGCCAGCAGATGTTCCGCCTGGGCGTAATTGAGCCCAAGGTAGCGCTCGCAGGTGTCGCCCGTGCCCACCGCGAGAGGAACGCGCGAGGCCAGCAGAACAGCCCATGCGGCGGGGTCGTTTTCCTCGTTGTACTCACGGGCGCCGCCGGGGCTGAGATCGCGGAAGGCCATGCCGACGACGCGGATGCGATCGGCGAGCGAGGGGTCCATCAGCAGCGCCGAGGCGGCGTCGGTGGCCGCGCCGATCACGACGACGTTGAGCCGGTGATCGGGGGTGAAGCCGCGCGACTCCTTGATCAGAAAGCGCGAGGCCGCGCTCGGCTGGGGCGTCGAGCGGTCGGGCATCGGCAGGTTCGCGCCCTCGATCAGGGGCGGGTGCTGGCGCATCCCGAGGCGGTGCTCCACCTCATCCTTGAGCACGGCAAGGGTCGCCTCCGCGGAGGGATCCGGCAGGCTGGGCGCGTGCGCCGACAGGATGCCGCGCACGTCAAAGGCCGGCTGCGTCAGAAGGTAGGCCACCGCCCATTGGTCGTCGATCTCGTTGCCGATGTCGGTCGAAAGGACGACGGGAACCTTCGCCTGAGCCCTGACCGCCAGGGGAAGCGAGGTCAACAGGAGAAGCAGCCAGAGCCGCTGAGAGAGGAAGGATTTCATGGCGCGGGAGCTCCCGGTGCCTGCTCTGCAGGAGGTGTTGCGCCGTAGCGCAGCGGCTGGTTGGAGAGGATCTCCTTGCCGCCGCTCGCGGCGATCAGAAAGGTGCTGTGCGGGGGCAGCGACGGCACGTCCTCCGGATCGGTCCACAGAAAGATGCGCTGGGTGGACCGCCACTTGGCCTGGAGCGACTCGTTGTCCTCGAAGATGGGCGGGGCGTCGGTGAAGAACGAGCCGTACCAGAGATTGGAGGAGCGGCCGTTCAGGATGTGGATTGGCGGCGCCTCTCGCAGGGAGGCTCCGGGGCGGCGCAGATAGAAGCCCAACGAGGAGCCGGCCTCGTACTCGCCATGGATCACCAGCAGATCCGGCAACGCGCTGCCCGGCGGCTTCATCTCGGGAGCGATGGCGCGCGCCAGCTGCGCCGAGGTGAGCACGGGCGAAAAGATCACCAGTCCCTGGTGCGCGGCGAACAGAAACAGGAACGTCGCGGATGCGAGCGCCAGGGTGGCGGCGTGCGGCTGAAAACGCATGCGCAGCAGCCAGTTCACGAGCGTGCCGCCGAAGAGCGCGACGGCCGTGATGGCCAGCGGCGTGCGAAAGGCTCCCATGGCGCGGGTGTCGAGGTCGAGGAAGTGGCCGAAGGAGAGCGCGTACTCCCCGGGGTTCTGCCGGAGCAGCGCCGACAGGTCCACGTTGGGGCCCGGCGCGCGCGTGTGCACCACCAGCCAGGCACAGACCAGAGCGCCCGCTGAGCCCGCCAGCAGCAGAGCCACGGCAATGCGCTGCCCGGCACGGACTCGGTTGCCGGGCACAACAAAGGCCGCCGCCTCGGTGGTCTCCTCGGCCAGCCAGCCGGCGAGCAGCAGCACCAGCGCCGGGATCGATGGCAGAACGTAGTACTCCTGCCGGGTCGAGAAGGAGAAGAAGATCATCGGCACCGCGGCCCACAGGCCGAACAGAAGTCGGGTGGAGTCCAGGTTGGAGAGCGGCGCCACGGCCGGACGCCGCCATCGCGCGGGTACGGCGGGCGAACCGTGGAAGGCACGGCGCCACGGAACGGCAGCCACGGCGCTGGGCAGAAATGCGCTCCAGGGCATGAGCCACACGAACAGAAGGCCCCAGAACAGCAGCAGGGGAACGGTGTCGTAGTCGCGCGGCACGCGCAGGTTCAGGTAGCGCAGCACGTGCTCGTTCATGAAGTAGAACCAGAACCAGCCGTGGACGTTGCCGTAGGTCGGCAGCGGCACCACCCAGTGGCCACCTGCCAGGTGCGGACTTCCCGGGTGCCCTTCGGTCGGGTTCGCCAGGCCGGCCAGGATATGCCACGGCGCGGCGATGGCAAGGAAGACGGCGGCGCTGGACCATGGAAACAGCTGGCGCAGGTCGCGCAGCGTGGCCCGCCAGCCGCCGGTGAGGACGAGGTGCAGAATCACGATGCCCACGGGAAAGACCAGGCCGATCAGGCCCTTGGTAAGCACGTTCAGCGCGCAGCACGCGGCAAAGCCCCAGGCGAGCCCGCGCGAGGGATGATCGAGCTCCGTGGCGCGCCAGTAGCAGAAGATCGCGAGTGTCAGCCACAGGCACACCATCGCGTCCGGAATGGTGATGCGGGTGAAGATAAAAATGCCGAAGCTCGACAGAAGGATGAGCCCGGCGTAAAGACCGGCAATCGTCGACCGGAAGGCGCGCCGGGCGAAGCTTTCTGTGGCCCAGGCGAGCGCCAGAACGGTGAAGGCAAGCGGCAGACGAGCGGCGGCGGCGTGCGGTCCGAAGATCTTCATCGACGCGGCCATGGCCCAGTAGAGCAGCGGCGCTTTTTCGAGGTAGCGGATGCCGTTGGCGTAGAGCGTCACCCAGTCGTGGCGCAGCAGCATCTCGCGCGCGACCTCGGCGTGGACCGAATCGGCGTCGTCGAGCAGCGGCGGCCGGACGAGCGTGAAGCTGGCATAAAAGACGACCCACAAGAGCACCAGAACGGCGCGGTTCCGAAGGGTGCCTGGCGACCGGAGGTCCTCGAGAGAGGGCATAGCAGCATGATGCGGGCTGCGAGGCGGAGATGACTAGTGCGGAAGGCGCCCGAGGTGGTGGGCGGTCTACCGAATGATTCCGCGTTGGCTCGACCCGATGAAGTCGGCAAGGTACTGCACGTGCTCTTCGGGAGCTTCGGCAAGGCTGGCGCGAAGCTCGGCCAGCGCGTCGCCGATGTTGCGTCTGGACGCGAGCAGCAGCCGATAGGCCGCGCGCAGCTGCCGCAGCTGCTCCGGGGTGAAGCCGCGGCGCTCCAGGCCCACCTTGTTCAGACCGTAGGCGTGGTTGTTGCGCTCGATTGAGGTCAGCGAGTAGGGCAGCACATCCTGCGTGATCGTGGTACCGCCGCCGATATAGGAGTAGCGGCCGATGCGGCAGAACTGGTGCACCGGGCAGAGCGCTCCGACGACGGCGAAGTCCTCGACCGTGACGTGGCCGGCGAGCGTGGCGGAGTTGGCCAGGATGACGCCATCGCCAATGTGCGAGTCGTGGCCGATGTGGGTGTAGGCCATGATCAGGCAGTCCGAGCCGACCGTGGTTTCGCCGCCACCGCCGGGCGTGCCGCGCGAGATGGTGACGGATTCGCGGATGGTGTTGCGGTCGCCGAGGGTGAGTCGGGTGGGCTCGCCGCGGTACTTCAGGTCCTGCGGCGCGACGCCCAGGCAGGCAAAGGGAAAGATGCGGTTTTCGCGGCCGACGGTCAGGTGACCGTCCAGCACCACGTGCGAGATGAGCTCACAGCCTTCGCCCAGAACGACGTCGGGTCCGATCGTGCAGAAAGGACCGACGGTTGTGGAATGGGGAATCTGCGCTTCGGGCGCGACGATGGCGGTGGGATGAATCGGCACCGGGCGTCCTGGCTCTATTCCGGTGCCTGCGTGGGCTGCTGCTTACCCGGTCGCGCCACCAGCTGGCAGGTCACCACGGCCTCGCAGACCAGCTTGCCCTCGACGGTGATCGCGCCCTGCATCTTCACCGCGCGCGAGCGCCAGTTCAGAACGGTGACCTCGATGCGCAGCTGGTCGCCGGGGGTGACCGGACGGCGGAACTTTGCGGAGTCGATGCCGGTGAAGACCATCAGCTTGGAGGCGCGGTCGGGGATCTCGGTCAGCAGAAGGGCGCCGCCGGCCTGCGCGATCGCCTCCACCATCAGAACGCCGGGCATGATGGGGTAGTCGGGGAAGTGCCCCTGAAAATGCGGCTCGTTGAACGTGACATTCTTGGTGGCGACGATGCGCTGCTTGCGCTCCATCTCCAGCACGCGGTCGATCAATAGAAACGGGTAGCGGTGCGGCAGGATGGACATGATCTCGACGATGTCCAACGTCTGCGAGGGCGCCGGGGAGGAGGAGTCCTGGGCGGGCTCCGCGGAGGTGGAGGCGAGGTCGCTCATGCAGAGCTGAGTATACCTTCGGCCGGCTGCTGCCCTAATGCTTCTTCAGCAGCACGTCCTGATTGAAGGTGTCGGGCGGCAGCGGCACGTTGTACTCGACCTTGGTCAGAAAGCGCTGATTCACCAGGTCGCCATTGCGGTAGCGCGAGATGGTCAGGGCGGTGGGCAGACCATCGACCGTGTGCCAGTCGTCATACTCTTCGCGGTCGGTGTCGTGATCGCCAAACTGCTGGTTGCGCCACTCAAAGGTGCGCGAGAGCGGCAGGTGGCTGGTGGCGTCGAGCTCAAAGGTCACGGCGTCGTTGTTGGCGCTCAGCACCGTCAGCTTGTCGGCGATGCGGCGGTTGACCATGGTGGTGCCCTCGGAGAGCACGATGACGCCAGGTGCCTTCAGCCACTGCTTGACGACGGACTCGACCGAGTGCGAGCGGCGGCGCAGGTAGTCCTCCACCTGGTCCCTGGGCAGCGCTTTGGAACCCTTGTAGGTAATCTCGTAGCCGTTGTCGGCGGTCCACACCTGCGCGACATCGCGCTTCTTGCCCGGCAGAATCATGCTCTTGTCGGTGATGAACTCGATGCGCTCCTCGGTCGGTTGGGTGCCGTCCCCGAACCGGCGGTACGCCGCGTACTCGACGATGACGCCGGTGGGCTGCCCGCGGAAGAAGGAGGAGGTGCGGCCGAGCGAGCTTTCTGTCTTGCGGGAGCGCCATGCCTCGCCGCCGAGCGCCTGGATCATGGCGTCCATCAGCTGGTGTCCACGATCTCCGGAGACCTTGCCGTTGACCATCTGGGGTTCAGCCGGGGCAGCAGGGGGAGCGTCCGCCTGCGCCACGGCGCGGAGGGGCGCGAGGGCCAGGGCGGCACAGAGGCAGACGGCAGGAAGGCAGTGGCGGAGCATTCGGGGCATGAGGGTCCGTTTGGGTCTGAGTTTTTCCGGGGGGGGGCAAATCAGCCGGCCAGCACCGCTCCCCCGTTCACATTGAAAATCTCGCCGGACACAAAGCCCGCGAACGGCGTGCACAGAAACAGGATGGGACCGGCGATCTCATCAACGTGCGCCGCCCTGCCCAGAGGGATGAGCGACATCGCTCTTTTGGACGTTTCGGGGTCGTCGAGGGCAGCAGCGGACATCTCGGTCGCGACCCACCCCGGAGCGACGCAGTTGCACAGAATGCCTTTGGGCGCGAGCTCACTTGACAGGCTCTTGGTCAGCGACAGAAGCGCGCCCTTCGAGGCGGCGTAGTCGGCGTGGAAGGCCTCGCCGCGCTGCGCGGCGGTGCTGGCCACCAGAACGATGTGGCCGCGCGGACCGGCAGCCTGTGGTCGATCGAGCATCCGGGCCGCGGCAGATCGCACCAGGCCGAAGGCGCTGTCCAGGTTGGTCGCAAGGGTGGACCGCCACTGCGCCTCCGGCATGCTCTCAACCGGCTGCTCATGCGCTGGCCAGACGCCGTGGTTGGCGACCAGGATGTCGGGCGCGCCGAAGACGGCGGCGGCAGAATCCACCAGCTGGCGGCCGTGTTCGGCGGTAGACAGCTCCTGCTGAATGGCCCGGCAGCGCGCGGCGCCACCGCACTCGGCTGCGAGCGCGAACGCCTCGTCGTGCCGGGTGCGATAAGAGAAGACGACACGGGCTCCGGCGCGGCGAAAGAGCCGCACCGTGGCGGCGCCGATGCCGCGTGAGCCGCCCGTGACCAGGGCAGTGCGGCCGGCAAGGGAGAGGTTGACGCCCGTGTGGGGCAAGGTATCCTGCATACGCTTGACAGTATGGGTTGATTCGCCTCGCGTGCAAGGGCGCGGAGGATGCCCGATCAGGAATGAGGATGGTGCAATGAAAGTAGCAATTCTCGTGGTGCGCCTTTTGCTTGGGGCGATCTTTGTCTTCTTCGGCGCCAACATCGTGCTGAACTTTCTCCATCAGCCGGTACCGCCGGGCGATGCGGGCACCTTTGCCACCATTCTGGCAGCTCACAAGTACATGACGGTGGTGGGCCTGCTGCAGATCGTCGGCGGCCTTCTTCTGCTGGTGGGCCGCTTCGTCCCGCTCGGCCTGACGATTCTGGCGCCGATCCTGTTCAACATCCTGCTCTTCCACATCACCCTGCTGGGCGGCGTTGGCATCGTTCCCGGCCTGGTCTGCACGGCGTTGGAGCTGTTTCTGATCTGGGTCTACCGGAGGTCGTTTCTGGGTCTGTTCGACGCCGCACCCGAGGTTGCCTGAACGGTTTTATTGCGAGATGGGCAGAGCGAAGTAGTGGGTGCTCCCCAGCTGCACCCAGCCAGCGGGCTCCTTGGCGGCGGGCGGAAATTTCGCCACCAGGAAGCGGATGTGATCGCGGCGCAGGGCGTCGACGACCTCCCCCTGGTTTGGCGTCTGCTGCCAGATGGCGGCCGGATCGCGGTTGAGCGTGTCGACCTGCGCCATGATCTGCGTGTGCGCCAGCCGCGCCCAGTAGGGGTCGGGATAGCAGGCCTGGTCGCCCAGGCAGCCGACCGGCTGCCCCGGCTGCAGGCCAAGGTCGACCAGGCCGTGCGCGGCGCCGTAGATCTCGAAGTTCCAGGCGCCCGATGGATAGCCGGCGACGCTTAGATTGCGTCGACGCTCGCCCAGATCGCGCGCGGCATCGCTCAGCGAGAGCAGGGCCAGCAGCAGCGCCAGGCCGGTTGCCAGGCGAGCGCCGGCGTCGCTCTCCGGCCGGCGCAGCAGAGCGAAGAGCGGAAGGAGCATTAGCATCAGCATGCCGGTGAGGTAACGGTCTTCGAGATCGACCAGCATGTAGATGCTGAGCATCAGTAGACCCCACACGACGGGCACCAGCAGGGGCAGGCACTCGCGACGATCGGTGAAGCGGAAGCGATAGCCGGCCAGCAGCAGAATCATGAGCAGGGCAAAGCCCTCCGGGTGCGCCACTAGAAAGCGCAGGAGCTGCACCGGCGTGTGCTTCAGCCGGTCGATCTGTCCGGGAAGGTACCAGCGCGGCCACACGCGATCGTGCCAGAAGCTCGGGTCGAACCAGATCGGGGCGGTGCCCCAGGGGTGATTGAAGTAGGCGTACACCGGTGGCGAGGCCAGCAGCAGCTGTTCCGGATGCTTCAGCGCCATCCTGGCGTGGCCGGCGCCGTCAGGGTAGTTGAAGGTGTGGAACCGCACGGTGCCGTCCACGTCGAAGGCATAGTTCAGGCTGCCCGACTCCCCCGTGCTGAAGTGCCCCACCTGCCGGGAGACGGCAACGATGTAGGGTCCGGCAAGCATGGCAAAGACGACCGTGGCCAGCGCCACGCCGGAAAGCGTCCGGCGGCGTGACGGACCGCTGCGGAGCAGCCCGTACACGACCATGCCGAGCAGCAAAGCGACCGTGGGCAGGAAGGCAAAGGACTTCGTCAGGAAGGCGAGGCCCAGCCACAAGCCCAGAAGGGCAAAGAAGCGCAGCTTGCCCGTGGCCTGGATGCGCAGAAGCGCCGCCGTGGCCGCGAGCAAAAGCAGCAGCAGCAGAGCGTCTGATCGCACCCTGGCCAGGCTTAGCTCACGCTGGAAGGAGAAGAACAGGATCGCCAGCGAAGCAAACTGCAGCGCCAGCGGCGAAAAGGCGGAGCGCTCGCGGTCGCCGGTCAGGGTGCGCTCGCGCAGCTGCACCACGGCCCGGACGAGATCCGTCGTGGCAAACAGGCACGCGGCAAAGATGACCAAGTTGACGTAGTAAAAGACCTGCAGCTCGGTCCATCGCGAGGGATGCGCAACAGCCTGCCCAAGGGCAAGCGCCGCCGCGTAGAGCGGATTCCAGTACGCGTTCACCACCCGCGGCCAGTCGCCGGTGCGGATGGCGTCGGCGATGTCCATGAAGGAGACCGCGTCGCCGTCGATCTGGTAGGTGTCCCAGCGCGCGTATCCCAGGCCCGCGAGGAGCATGAGCACAATCATCGCGACCAGAAGGCGTTTGAGCGTCGATCGACTCATTCGGGGAGGGGGCCGGGGGGCATCGCAGGTCCATCATAGCGGAGACCGGAAGGCCAACTGATCGCTCCTGCACGGGAAGGCAGCAAGGATCGGATGAGATCTGCAGGGGCGCAGAGTCGCCCATGCAGCAGGCGATCTGCCTCACTGCGAAATGTTCCCGCGGGAGGTTTGATGGGGAAGTGCCAGGGATGCGGGAGCGACGGAGGTGCCGCTGCCGCACACGAGGGAGCGCGAAGCTCGCTCTCCACCGGCAGCTCGTCAGGTCTTCGATGCGGGGCGAGTCTCGGGAGGAGGAGCTCCTGCCGGCATCATGGCCGCCGAGATCACCGTGGTCGTGGCGGCCGGCCGGCGCGCCTGGAAGCATCCACGGCACAGAACCGGGCGACCCTGCGTGGGTTTGAAGGGCACGGTGGTGTCGATGCCGCACTCCGAGCACCGCGTGCGGGTCTCTGTCCGCAACAGGCCCGCGGCGGCAAGTCCCGCGCCTGGCTTGCCGGCCGCGCCCAGGCGCTGGGACTTGCATGGCTTGCAGCGTTTGGGGTCGTTCTTGAATTGTTTGTCGAAGAAGAAGATCTGTTCACCGGCAGTGAAGATAAACTCACGCCCGCAGTCGGCACACGTCAGAAGACGATCCACGAATTCCATGGCATAACTCCCATTACATGGAAGAAGCTAGGGCCCGAGAACACTTCAGATTGTGGGGAGGGCTGCTGCGGAAGGAGGTCACTGCGAAAGATTGCGGTGGCCTTAGGGTGAAGCTGGGCCGCCCTTCCTGCGGCGGCCCGATCTCCGTACGGGGAACAGCTAATCCTGCTCTTTGCGAATCTTCTTGCGGTTGCGTTTGCGGGCGAGCGCCTCTTTTACGCGCTTCTTTTCGCCTGGTTTCAGGTAAAAAGAGTGCCGCTTCACTTCCTTGATGATGTCTTCGGTCTGCACCTTGCGCTTGAAGCGCCGCAGGGCATTCTCAAGCGGTTCGCCTTCTTGAATCCGAACCTCTGCCAACGGGGAAACACCTCCCAACAGCTCCAATGCGGAACCTTCAGAGTATACTCCGGTCTTTCAAGAGGGAATAGAAGAATCCTCAGGAAATCTGAGTGTGAGTCTCTGCTTTTCCGCTTGCGGGCGAGACGCCCGGCCAGACGGGCTGCTCGCAGTAAGCAAAACTTCCCCTGAGCCGAGGGTCCGCTTCGGTAGACTGAGACCCATGTCTGTCATCTTCAAAGTCCGGGGTACCCGCGATCTCCTTCCGCCCGAGACCGAGCTTTGGAACCGCGTGGAAGCGGTGGCACGCCAGGTGTTTACCCGCTACGCCTTTGGCGAGATCCGGACGCCCATCCTCGAGGACACGGCGCTGTTCGCACGCGGCGTGGGCGAGGAGACCGACATCGTCTCGAAGGAGATGTACACCTTTACGCCCACCGAAGACGCAAGCCGCCGGCCACAGCCGGGCGACAGCCGCCATGGAGTGGCCGACAAGGCGCAGAGCCTTACCCTTCGGCCAGAAAATACCGCCGGTGTCGTTCGCGCCTATATCGAGCACAAACTGAACGACTTGGGAGCGCTGCAGAAGCTGTTCTACATCGGACCGCAGTTTCGCCGGGAGCGGCCGCAGCGAGGACGTTACCGGCAGTTCTGGCAGATCGGCGCGGAGGTGCTGGGACCGCCGTTTTCGGGATCCGAGAGTCCGCTGCGCGACGCCGAGGTGCTGGAGATGCTGGCGACGCTGCTCGACGAGCTGGGTGTCCAGGGATGGCGGCTGGAGCTCAACTCGGTTGGCTCGGCCAGGGACCGCCCCCGCTACCTGGAGGCGCTGCGCGCGGCGCTCGAACCGGTGAAGTATCAGATGAGCGCCGATAACCAGCGGCGTGCGACCAGCAATCCCCTGCGCGTGCTCGACTCCAAGGACCCGGCGGACCAGGAGATTATCAACACCCTGCCCAAGATCGCCGACTATCTCGAGGACGCCTCGCGCGAGCACTTCCAGCAGGTGCTGGCGGCGCTGGACGCCTGCAGCGTGCCGTACCACCTGAACCCCAGGCTGGTGCGTGGTCTGGACTACTACACGCGAACCACCTTTGAGTTCACCGTTCCGGACGGCAGCGGCCTGGGAACGCAGAATGCACTGCTGGGCGGCGGCCGCTACGACGGTTTGACCGAGATGCTGGGCGGACCGAGGGCGCCGGGCATCGGCTTTGCCATTGGCGAAGACCGGCTGATCCTGGCGCTCGAAGCACAGGCCGCCGCCGGAGAACCGGTAGCGGAGCCCAAACTGGATGCCTTTCTGGCGCCCATCGGCGTGGCGCAGAACGCCGCCGCTCTGGCGCTCGCGCGCGAGCTGCGGGCCGCGGGGCTGCGGATCGAGGTCGGCGACGGCGCCTTTCGCCTGAAGCGCTCCTTCGAGACCGCGGACCGGCTGGCCTACCGCATGGTGCTGCTCGGGGAAGACGAGGTCGCCTCCGGTATGCTGACGGTGAAGAACTTCGCGGCTGGCGAGCAGAGCAAGGTGCCCCGCGGCGAGCTCTCCGCTCTGCTGAAGGCAGCGGCCCCGCGGCGATAGATCGCGACGCCGGATCGGAGCTAAGGTGTATCGACATAGAGCAAACAGCATGTCATCTCGACCGGAACGAGACGGCTTCCCGTCTCGTGGAGCGGAGAGACCCCTGTATCTTGCCGTGGAGGCACAGAAGTTCCAGCGGCCAGCGCGGGAATATAGGGGTCTCTCCACTTCACTGCGCTCCGGTCGAGATGACACGCGGTCTATGTCGGTACCCCCTTGGATCGCGGCGCCGGATCCGCGAAACGCCTCACCCAGAAACCTCACCCGGAAAGTGGATGTGACATGACTCTGGATTTTCTCGGGCCGCTCCAACGCACACAGATGTGCGGTGATCTGCGCGGCACAGACGCGGGCGCGGAGGTGGTGCTGATGGGCTGGGTCAACCGGCGGCGCGACCACGGCAACCTGATCTTTCTGGACCTGCGCGACCGCTCTGGCATCACCCAGGTTGTGCTCGACCGGGAACTCGCCGGCGAGGCACACGCCAGGGCTGAGACAGCGCGGCCGGAGTACGTGGTGGCGGTGCGCGGAACGGTGCGCATGCGCGAGCCCGGCATGGCGAACCCCAACATGGCCACGGGTGAGATCGAGGTGGTGGCCAGCGATCTGCTGCTGCTGAACGACGCGCGCACGCCACCGTTCTCGCCCGCCGAGGGCGCCATCGCCAATGAGGAGGTGCGGCTCAAATATCGCTACCTCGACCTGCGGCGCGAGGGGATGCAGCGCAACTTCGCTCTGCGGCACCGGGTCGCGCAGGCGATCCGCGGATATCTGAGCGAGCAGGGATTTCTCGAGATCGAGACCCCTTTCATGACGCGGTCGACCCCCGAGGGCGCGCGCGACTACCTGGTGCCCTCGCGCGTCCATGCCGGCAGCTTCTACGCTCTGCCGCAGAGCCCGCAGATCTTCAAACAGATCCTGATGATCTCGGGCTTCGACCGCTACTTTCAGATCGCGCGCTGCTTTCGCGACGAGGACCTGCGCGCCGACCGTCAGCCGGAGTTCACGCAGATTGATCTGGAGATGACGTTTCCGCAGCAGGAGACGATCTTTGGCGTCGCGGAAGGGTTTCTCCAGGCGGCCTTCGCCGCGGCTGGCGTGACGCTCCAAACCCCGTTTCCGCGCATGACCTACGACGAGGCGATCCGGCGCTACGGCACCGACAAGCCGGACCTGCGGCTGCCCGCCATGGTCGACCTGACGGAGGTCTTGACCGCCGAGCTGCGGGAGACCCTGAAAATCGAGCAGCGGCTGCCGGTGCTCGGCTTCACCATTCCCCGCGCGGGAACGATGAGCGGAACGCAACGGCGGGCTTTGATCGACGAGATTCGGGGCAGCCTCGGCGACACCGGCCTGGACTTCCTGGACCTAACCCGATTGCGGACCAACCAGGCCTTCTCTCCCCTGGCCGAGAGCATCGCGGCCAGGCTCACGGCAGAGCAGATCGTCTTCCACGGCGAGAACTTCACCACGGACGATCTGGCGGTGGTCATCACGCCGAAGCCAGGGACGCCGGAGCGCTGGAACCACGACCCGCAGTGGATTTACAAGAAGGTCGGCGCGCTGCGGCTGGAGCTCGCCAGGAAGTACGCCGACAAGCACGGCCTTTTTGAGAAGACTGGCACCCCCAACGATTACAAATTCCTCTGGGTCACGGACTTTCCCATGTACGAGTGGGACGAGGAGCACGAGGTGTGGCAGGCGGCGCACCACCCCTTCACCTCGCCGCACGAGGACGACATCACCAGCGGCCGTCTGGCCTCGGACAAGGGCGCGGTGCGAGCGCTCGCCTACGACGTGGTCTTGAACGGCACCGAGCTGGGATCGGGCTCGATCCGCATCCATCGCAAGGATGTGCAGCAGCAGATCTTCCGCTCGCTGGGCATGACGGATGAGGAAGCCGGGGAGCGCTTCGGCTTCTTTCTCGACGCGCTCGAGTACGGCACGCCACCCCACGGCGGCATCGCGCTCGGCCTCGACCGCATCGTGATGATCCTTGCGGGAGCGAGCAGCCTGCGCGAGGTGATTGCGTTTCCAAAGACAGCCAGGGCGATTGACCTGATGGTCGATGCGCCGGCCCCGGTCGGCGAGATGCAGCTGCGGGAGCTGAACCTCCGGATCCATCACCGGCCGTAGACTGCCCCGTCGGGCTTCGTCTTCGTGGCTCCGTTCGGTTGCCCGGCAGGCTTCTGTTGCTGTGCAAGCAGTCGGGAGACTAGAAGGCACTTGCCCAGAAAATGTGCAGAAGTTTGCTCTGCACGGCGGTGACATCTCCCAAATTGGGCCGGATTGTTCGAATCCGATTGGCCCGGAGATTGCTCAAACGTCAGCATTCGGGCCCCAATTCCAACGTTTCACGGAGACAGCATGAAAGCTGGTCTGAAGGTCCTCTGCGCCCTTGCAGTGGCGGTTCTCTGCCTGGGCAGTCACGCGTGGGGGGCTATCTGCCCCACCACATCAAACACCAACACCGATTGCGGGTTCATCCTGACCATCGGGCCCTCGGGCATCACCGGAGCCGCGGTTCCCGGCGCCAATCCGTATGACGGCTCGGATGACGCTCTGCTGGGCATCGTCAACAACTCAGGGTCGGCCTTTACCGGTTCCATCACCCTCTCGGGCAGCGGCAACGGCGGCGGCCTGTTTGCGTTCGACGGCGACGGGATCTGTGACTACGTCTCGGCCCCGTATTGCGCCAAGGCACCGACGGGCTACGAAGGGCCGCTGGTGACCTTTGCCAACATCAGCCCGGGCGGCGTCTCGGGCGATGTGGTGGTCACGGGTCTTGCGGACGGAGCCTCCACCTACTTCTCGCTCGAGGGCTCGCCTTCAAGCATCAGTGGCGGTGGCGGTATCGGTCTGCCCGGCGGTGGGCAGGTGCCGGAGCCCAGCTCGATTCTTCTGCTCGCGACCGGCGCCCTGGGCGCGGCGACGACCCTTCGCCGCAGAATCTTTCAGTAGCAGGGTTCGATGTGAGCAAAAGATGGGGAGTGCGGGGGCCGTCGCACTCCCCTTTTTCTATGCACCGCATGGACGATCTGCCGCGTCCCTATAATTCAGGGGAGAGGCGAGGCGGCAGATGGCGATCGGGGAACAGCTCCAGACAGATATCGTGGCGGCAATGAAGGGCAGGGAGGCAGAAAAGCTGACGACTCTGCGCATGATCAAGAGCGCCCTGAAGAACAGGGAGATCGACAAGCGCGAGGCGCTGACCGAGGTCGAGGAGCAGGCGGTGCTGTCGACGCTGATCAAGCAGAGGAAGGATTCGGCGGAGCAGTTCCGTGCGGGCAGCCGGCCGGAGCTGGCGGAGAAGGAAGAAGGCGAGATCCTGCTGATCGAGACCTACATGCCGCAGGCGGCCGGCGAGGATGAGATCCGGGAGGTGATCCGCGGCGCCATCGAGCACCTGACCAAGGACAACGGCGGAGTGGCCCCGGGGCCCAAGGACATCGGGCCGGCGATGCGGGTGGTCAAGCAGCGGCTGTTCGCCGATGGTGTGCGCGCGGACGGAGCAAAGGTCAGCGAGTTGCTGAAGGCGGAGCTAAACCGGGGACGCGAGTAGTCGCGGAGACCGCTCTGCCGCAAAGGTTGATTTTCGGCAAATGTCCTGCCGAAGGGCGGCCTGCCGCAGGTTGGGGGCATCCATTCCCCAAAGAGGGAAGGAACGACCCTCCGGAAGGCAGGTGCGCTTTGGGAATTATGGACATGGTTGAGTCGATGGCCGGCGGAGCCAGCGGCGCGGGACAGAACGCAAAGGTGGCGGGTGGTCTGATGCAGGAGTTGCAGAACCGTCCGGGCGGCATCAGCAGCCTCGTGCAGATGTTTCACCACAACGGCGCAGGCGAGGCGGCCCAGCAGTGGGCCGGCGGACAGACCCAGCCAGCTGACCCGCAGACGGTGCAGCAGGGGATGGGATCGGGGATGATCGACAGCATCGCCCAACGCACAGGACTCTCGTCCGGCGCGGTCAAGGCAGGTCTGGCAGTCATTGTGCCGCTGGCGATCCATCACCTGGCGGCGAACGGACACGTGAACCCGAATGGGGAACCGACCGGCAACCAGCCAGAGGCGGGCGGCATGCTGCAGTCCGTCCTGGGACGATTCCTGTAGCGGCCGGGGAGAGGCGCTTCAGAGAGGAAGAAGCTTGCCCTCCCTCATCTTGCTCACCAACTCAACGCAGCGGCGGCATAGCCAAGGCAAGTAAGGAGAAGAAGATGGCGGATCTAAATCAGCTCAAGCAGAAGTACGCCCCGGTTCTGGACCTGTTTCCCAAATTTCAGCCCTATGGGGCTCAGCTGCAGGACGTAAACCAGGATCCTGACGGGAAGCTGCACGTTGTGGGCACCGTCCCGAGCACGGTTGTGGCCAACCGCGTATGGGATGCCATCAAGAAGGTCGATCCCACCTACTCCGACCTTCACCACGAGATTGGCACGTCGGGCGGTGAAACCCAGCCGTACACGGTCAAGGCGGGAGACACGCTCGGCGCGATCTCGCAGCTGTTCTACGGTGCGGCGAGCAAGTACAACGAGGTAGCGCAGAAGCTCGGTATCGATGCAGACAAGATTAAGGTCGGTGAGACCCTGCAACTGCCCGTGCTGAGCTAGAGAGGAACCGCTGAGAGTTTTTCCCGACGAGGCAGGCAGGCTCTACGGCTGACTTTGAGTTGGGGCGGCGGCCGCATGGGCCGGTAGGCTGTCGAGGTCGTAGACGAGCGTCGGGAACTCGCCATCGGTGAAGCGGGCGGCGGGTGGCTGGCACAGGGTAGCAGCCATGTGGGGGGAATCGGGGCCGGCCTGCCAGGGCTCCACCGCATGAAAGCAGCCATCCGTCCGGTGCGCCGGGTCCTCCGCCGCGTCGTAGACCGTGGCGACGTAGTAACGGACGCCGTACTGCCGAAGCGCGGCAAGCAACGCGGTCCGATTGCGAATGAGCTCGAGAAACTGCCGATCCATGGTGAGGCCTTCGGTCTGCACCAGCGGCTCGGGCAGAAGATAGGCAAGCAGGCCGGCGCGGTCGCCCATGGCGTAGACCCCCGGTGGATGCTGCTTTTGGAAGCGCAGCAGGTCCTCTGCGACGCGCAGCATGGAGCTGGTTTGGGCGGTCGCCGGCCGGGCGAGCACGGCGGCGAGAACAGCCGCGGTGCCGAGGCCAACCGCGGCCGCCGGTCGCCAAAGAAGCTGCCGAACGCCGGGAAGCCGGGCCAGGAGCACGAGAAGCGCCACCCAGGAGATGCGGAAGGAGTACAGGTACCACGGCCAAAGCTGCCAGTTGCTGATGATGGAGAGCACCAGCACGTGGATCAGTGGAAAGGCCGCCGCTGCCAGCAGAAGAACGCGATCGACGGCGGGAACGGATCGGCGCTGCCCAGCCAGCAGGGCGAGACCGCCCAGCGGAATCAGCAGCTTGGTCACGGAGAGGCGGTTGGGGCCGAGCAGGTCCCGCCAGACCCGCAGCGCAGGCAGGTGCGAGGAACGCATCTGCTTCGCCATCCCCGAGACCGGCAGCCAGACGCCGAAGACATGCCGATTGACGGCCAGGTACAGGACTACGGGAAGCAGGCCGAGTGCCACGCCCAGGACCTGCCGGCGGCCGATCCGGCGGCGAAGCTGCGGGCTGGCGACCGAACCGGCCAGCAGCATGGCGACCAGCAGAGCCGAATCCAGCCGGGACAGGATGACGAGGGAGAAGAGCAGGCCCAGTCCTGCCGCGGGCAGGAGGCCGGACCGCCATCGGCGCTCGTTATGGAACGCGGTCAGTGCCGCCAGCGCGAGCGGCACGGTAAGAGTGATCTCCATGCCGTCGAAGAACAGCTTGAGGCAGTACACCAGCGCGGCCATGGCCAGGGGGAGCGACGCCGGCCAGCGCAGACCGCCCACGCGGTGGAGGAGCCGCAGCGTCAGCCCAAACGTGGCGGCACACGCAAGGGTCGTTACGAGAAACAGGGCCATCGCGATGGCCGTGCCGTGCGTGCTGACGGCGCAGACCGCCGCCAGAAACAAGAGCCAGAGGGGATGGTATCCGTTGGTCGGAACGATGCCGTTTGCGGTGGAGCCGTGTCCGCTGGCCAGGTTTCGTGCGATCTGGAGGTAGTAGAAGAAGTCGTCCTGCTCGAAGACCAGCCAGCGCTGGCCACTTCGAAGAGGCTCCGTGAGGTGCGCGAGGACGATGGCTGCGAACAGGAGAAGCAGGCACCCAACGATCCACGAGGGGAGAGCAGCGGGCGCCGGGGCGCGCGCGTCAGGCGCCATGGTCGCGGGTCAGGCGACCGGATGTTCGGACATACGGCTGGCGCGGCCATCAGTGGCCTTCAGGAAATGAAGGCCGGCAACGCAATACTCGGAGTCGATCTTGAGCTTGTGCTCGATGTGGAGCGAAGGAACGCCCTCCGTGCGGCGCCTGACAAGCTTCACCGGACCGCCGCAATCTTTGCAGCGAAACTCGGTGTCGTTGTCCTCGATGGCTTCGGCAACAGGCTTTACCTTCCAGAACGGCTCATATCCGCCGCCGGCACACCGCCGGCGCCGTTTCACCTCGCACACTGTAAACACTTCGCGCTCTGCTGCGGCCATGCTCTTCCCCCATCTGCGGCTATTGGTGCGTGGAGCGGATCTTTTCGCTGTGTGGCAGAAACCGGCCAGAGAGAAACTGCATCGGCTGACGGTGTAGTCCCATCATAACGGATTGCGTTTCGCCATGGACGTGTCCGGGGCAATGTGGCTGTCCGGCAGGCGGTGTACGCGCGCCTCCCGCAGGCGAAATCAGGCGACCGGGTTGTCCGACCAGCGGCTGACGCGGCCATCCGTGGCGCGACGAAATCCGAGGCCATTGGAGCAGAAGTCGCCATCGGAGGTGTGCTTGTGCTCGACGTAGGCGGGGGTGCCGGCCTTGCTCGTCTTGCCCAGGATCTTGACCTCCCCCCGGCAGTCCTTGCAGCGGTACTCCGTGTCGCCGTCCACCAGGGCTTCGGCGACGCTCTTCACCTTCCAGAACGGCTCGTACCCTCCGCCCTCTTTCACGCGCCGCCGCTTCACCTCGCACTCGTATATCTTTTCGCGTTCCGATGCTGCCATGTTGGCTTTACCGTCCCGTTCCCCCGACCGTCATGCGGTCGAGCTTCACTGTTGGCATACCGACACCGACCGGCACACTCTGACCGGCCTTGCCGCATGTCCCGATACCCTCGTCGAGAGCTAGATCGTTGCCGACCATGGAGACGTACTTGAGCGCCTCCGGGCCGTTGCCGACCAGGGTCGCGCCCTTGACCGGACGCGTGACCTGTCCGTCTTCGATCAGGTAGGCCTCCGAGGCGGAAAAGACGAACTTCCCATTCGTGATGTCGACCTGGCCGCCGCCGAAGTTCACCGCGTACAGGCCACGTTTCACGCTCTTCAGAATGTCCTCAGGCGCGTCCTCGCCGGCCAGCATGTAGGTGTTGGTCATGCGCGGCATGGTGATGGCCTGGTAGCTTTCGCGCCGGCCGCTGCCGGTGGACCGTGTGCCCATCAGGCGAGCGGACATCTTGTCGGTCAGGTAGCCGCGCAGGATGCCATTCTCGATGAGCACATTCTCCTGTGTGGGCGTGCCCTCGTCGTCGACGTTGAGCGATCCGCGGCGGTTGGGCATGGTGCCGTTATCGACCACAGTGACCTTGGACGAGGCCACCTGCTTTCCGATCAGGCCGGCAAAGGCGGAGGTCTTCTTGCGGTTGAAGTCCGCCTCCAGCCCATGGCCCACGGCCTCGTGCAGAAGAACGCCAGGCCAGCCCGGACCGAGCACCACCTCCATCTCGCCCGCCGGCGCTTCAACCGCGCCCAGCTGCAGCATGGCGGTGCGGGCGGCCTCGCGGGCGAAGTGCTCCGGGCTCTTGGCGCCATCGAAGAAATCGAGTGCCACCCGGCCGCCCCCGCCGGAGGAGCCGCGTGCGGTCGACTTGCCGTCGGAGGCGATGACGAGCACATTCAGCCGTGCGAGCGGCTGGGTGTCGGAGGCGAAGGTGCCGTCGGACGCGGCGACCAGGATGCGCCGTAGCTCGTCGTTGAAGCCGGCGCGGACCTGCGTGATGCGGCTGTCGTAGGCGCGCGCGGCGCGGTCGGCACGCTGGATCAGCTTCAGCTTTTCGGAGATGGCGGCGTCCGCCGTGGCACCGGCGACCGGATAGAGCGCGGGGCTGTCCGCGTGCGTGAATCCCTGCTCCATCTGCCGGGCAGGGCCGGAGGCGATGAGAGCGGCGGTGCGGGCGGCTTTAAGGAGGCGATCCGGGCTGAGGTCATCGGTGTAGGCGAAGCCGGTGCGCTCGCCCGACAGGACGCGGATGCCGCAGCCCACGCTGAGGCCCTGCGATGCGGTCTTGACGATGCCTTCATCGACGCCGAGCGAGGTCGAGGTGACGGACTCGAAGTACAGATCGGCGTATTCGCCACCGGCCGAGAGCGCCTCGCCGAGGCAGCGCTCCATCAGGCGCTCGCCGATTCCGAGCCTGTCGATAAAGTAGCGCTTGTGATCGGGGCCGGGGAGATTCATCTCTTGATGATAGGCTGCCGAACCGGCAGGGGCAAGAACTGGGCGGCTTTCGCTCAGCGGCCGCCGGAGGGATCGGCCACCGCCGAGACATCGAGATCGATAAACATGCCGGGCAGCTCCGGAGCGTAACAGTTGCCGTCCGGAGCATAGGTTTTGGCGCAGGAGCGGGTCTGAGCGGGGCGGCGTGGGGACTGCGCAAACTGCCAGGCCAGAGCTCCGGGGGTGCCGCTTGCCGCGACCGGCGGCGGGGCCAGCACGCATCCGGGCGCGGGCGGGCAGGTGTCCTGGGCGACCCACAGCTCGACCGGATGGAGATGTCCGGCGGCGACGCGCTGCTGGATGTCCCCCGCCGTGGTGATGGTGGCACGGCCGCCGTTGGGAGCGGGCCCTTCGTCGACGGGCTGGCCGCTGCCGTAGACGCCAGGCCGGTTGCCGGCGCGGGCCACCGCCTCGGTCCAGCTGAGCAGGTACGCGGCCTGTTCGGGCAGAAGGCGGCCACCCTCCTCCTGGTCGAGAAAGATCACGGCTCCGGCGGGGAAGCCCTCCGCGCGCGCGGCCCGGACGGCAGCCTCGGCGTCGGCGCGGCCGGAGGCTTCGGCGGACGTGCCGGCCTGGGCGCCGGCGAGCAGATCGCGATCCAGCCGGCCATTCCACAGCAGAAGAAATCCGAAGCCGGAGGTGCGCAATGCCGCGCGGTGCCCCAGCCAGCTGCTGCTGCGCTCGCCCGGCGGTGCGTTCAGCCAGTAGCCGGCAAAGGCAAAATGGCGTCGCAAGGCGGGCAGGGCGGCGTCGCCGGGATAGCCGTTGCGGTCAAATCCCAGATAAGGCGCGTGGCGCTCGGGCCCTGGCGCCGGCGTGGCGGCCTGGAGCTCCATACCGCCTGCGGCCAGGCCGCCGCACAGGGCTGCCGCCGCGAGCGCCCGACGCTTCCGCCGACCGTTGCTCCATGGGCTCACGTCCCTATGCTAACGTCCTTTTCAGGAGACTTCTGTGCCCACAGACGAGCTCAACGCAAGCACCGAAGGCGGCGCGCCGGCCGCCGACCTGCGCTATCCCATCGGCCGGTTCCGCCAGCCGGAGAGCATCTCGAGCGATGACCGGATCTCCGCCATCGCCGAGCTCGCCGAGCTTCCGGGCCAGCTCTTCAACGCCGTGCACGGCTTCTCGCCCGAGCAGCTGAATACCCCCTACCGGCATGGCGGATGGACCGTCCGGCAGTTGGTGCACCACATCGCCGACTCGCACATGAATGCGGTCATCCGGGTAAAGCTGGCGCTGACCGAGGACTGGCCCACCATCAAACCCTACGACGAGAACGCCTGGGCGGCGCTCCACGACACCGCGGCGCCGGTCGAATGGTCGCTCGACCTGATCGAGAGCCTCCATGCCAGGTGGGTGATGCTGCTGCAGTCGCTGGACGACGGGCAGTGGGCGCGCGGGTTCCGCCATCCGGAGCGCGGTCCCATGACCGTGGAGCAGGCGACCGTGCTGTACGCCTGGCACTCGCGCCACCACGCCGCCCACATCCAGCACCTGCGCCAGCGCGAGCAGTGGTAGCTCCGGCCATCGAAACGGCCGAGACAGATGCCGCGGTGGTGGCTTGTTTCGACGTGCTCCATCAGCTGCGGCCGTCTCTCCGGCGCGAGAGCTTTGTGGACCGCATCCGGCTTCAGCAGGCGGAGGGATACCGGCTGGCGGCGCTGCGTCACGAGGGAGCCGTCGTCACGGTCGCGGGCTTCCGCGTTCTGGAGATGCTGGCAACGGGTCGGACGATGTACGTCGATGATCTGGTGACAGACTCCCGGGCACGCTCGCTCGGTTATGGCGAAACGATGCTGCGATGGCTGATCGCGCACGCTCACGAGACCGGCTGCGAGAGCTTTTCGCTCGACTCCGGCACACAGCGCCAGGACGCGCACGCGTTTTACCTTCGAAACCGGCTGCGGATCACCAGCTTCCACTTCCATCTGCCGCTGCCGACGAAGCTGCCCTGAAAGCTGAAGGGTTGCTGCCCTTGGGCGATCGCTCGCCGGTGCTACTCCAGCGCAAAGATGGCGTGGACGGTCGCGGAGCGCTCGATGCGGCGGGGGTGGATCGCGAGCGGCTCGACCGCCTGCTGCGTCTGCATCGCTGCCGCCGCCATCACGCGCGGCTGCGGGCGGACCGGGCTGGCCTCGATCTGGTTCGAGGCATAGAGCAGCGCCCCAAGCTTCGCGCCCAGGCTCGTCGCCATCGCCTTTGCGGTAGCGCGGGCGTGGGCCAGAGCTTTACTGGCGGCCTCACTGTCGGCGGCGTTCTCGTCCCGGAGGCTCCAATCGATCTGCCCGGACTGGTTTGCTCCCGCCTTGACGGCCGTGTCCAGCACCTTTGCCGCGTCGTCGGCGCTCGTCCGGACGGTCCAGGACTGCGTCACCTGAAATTGGCGCTGCGCCCGGTCCGCCTCCGGCATCTGCTGCACCTCGTAGGGCTGTGCCGGGGCGACGTTCTGGTTCTCGCTCTCAATGCTGTCGGTCGGAACGCCGGCCGATGTGAGCGCCTTGAGGATGCGGTTCGACACCTCCGATCCATGCGCGTAGGCGGTGTCTTTGTCCGGGCCGTAGGCGACAAAGCCGAGGTGCACCGTCGCGACATCCGCCATGGCGATCACCTTGTCGGTCGCCGTGAGATCGATGGAGCGGTTGGAGCCCGAGACCTGGACCGTCTGCGCGGGCAGAAGGGCGGCGGAGGTGGCGAGCAGCGCGGCCAAGGCAAGCGAATGGCCAAGTCGGGAGCGGAGGTGGGGGACGTTCATGGCGATTAGTCTTCCTTTTGGGCGACAAGGTCGGAGAGCGTGAGCTTGTGTCTGGCGGCGCGGGCGACGCGGCGCTCTTCCGCCGTGGGAATCACGCGCTCGGGCGGTGGCGCACCGATGCGGTCGCGGGCGTTCCCCTTCACCGCTTTGACGACGGAAAAGGCGGGTTGCTGCTCGGGTTTCAGGATCTTGCGCTCATGCGCGACCTCCCAGACGATTGTGCCGCACGCCGCGGGGTCGCGTCAGGCGGTCCGGAGGCCACAGCAGCATTTATGATCAAAGTCGACGGCCGGGCGGAGGGAATGCATGGAAGAACGCGACTTTTTTGAGGAACGGCCCGAGCAGCGGACCCACACCATGACGTGTCCGCACTGCGGGCAGGCGAACGAGTATGAGGTGAGCTGGCTGGTGCGGCGCAAGAAGCCCCAGGTTCCACGCGGCGCGGACGACCGCGACCGGGCACGGTTCAGCAAGGCGCAGAGCTACATGGTGCGGCGCGACGATGCCGTCGGCTGCAAGAACATACGCTGCCGCAAACGGTTCGATGTGGCAGGGATCCAGTCCGTGGCATTTTTGTAGGCCGGCTCCGCCGCGTCTGCCCGTTTCCGGGCAGCCACCACTGTGGTGTAATACGGACACACGAGACCGACAACGCGAGGAACCGATGCCGAACACTCTGCTGCCCATTGAAGAACGGAACCTGACACCGGACGACGTGCTGGAGCTGGATGCACGCCGGCGTCGCGGACAGCTGTTTCTGGTGATCTCCGGGCAGTGCTTTCTTGTGGCGCTGCTGGTCACGCTGTGGGCTGGCCAGGACGCCACCTACTCCCCGGGATGGATGCGGCCGATGGTGTACTGGGATCTTCTGACCTTCGGCCTGGCCGTGATCTTCGGGGCGAGCGGAATCTATCTGCGACGCGGCATCCACGAGTTCTTCAGCTACTAAAGGGGACGAGCGGCCACGGAGGTCGAGCCCTCGCAGCCGCTGCGGCATCTAAACAGGAGTTCTGCCGGCTGAGCACCCAGCGATGCCCTGCAGGATGTACACCCCCATGCCGCTGACCTCTGCCCTCATCTCGATCGGTGCACCGGCACCATTGTCCGTCGGCGACGATGTGCCAGATCTTTCGGGGTCGCGTCTGCGCGACCGGCATGGCCGCGCCATCACGGACCTCCGCGTCTCCGTCACCGACCGTTGCAACTACCGGTGCGTTTACTGCCGGACCGGCAACGAGGGCGCACAGTATGCCGAGCTCCGCATCGACGAGTACCTGCGGATGATCCGCATCTTTGTGGATCTGGGGATCGAAAAGGTGCGGCTCACCGGTGGCGAGCCGCTGCTGCGAAGCGGTCTGATCGAGATGGTCGAGGAGCTCGCCCGGGTGCGGACCGCGTACCTGCCGGACGGGACGCCGGTCGCCGCGGCGGAGGGGGGCGGCAGGCCACTTGACCTTGCCCTGACCACCAACGGCCACCTGCTGGAGACGCTTGCCGAGCCGCTGGCGCGCGCCGGCCTCAGCCGCGTGACCGTAAGCATGGATGCGGTGGAGCCGGAGACCTTTGCGGCCATCACCCGGGTGCCGCGCAGCTTCGATCGCGTTCTGGCCGGCGTGCGCGCGGCCCAGGCAGCGGGCCTCGGTCCAGTCAAGGTGAACTGCGTGCTGCTGCGCGGCTTCAACGACGGCCAGGTGGAGGCGTTCGCGGAGTTCTCCCGGAGCGAAGGTGTGATCGTGCGCTTCATCGAATGGATGCCGCTCGAAGAGGGGCGCACCTGGAGTCTCGACAAGGTCGTCACGATGGAGGAGATCGTCCACCGTCTCGGGGCCATACGCCCGCTGGTGGAGCTGCCCCCCAACGCCCTGGCGGAGACCGCGCGGCGCTTCACCTTCGAGGACGGCGTGGGCGAGATCGGCATCATCGCCCCCGTTAGCCGCCCCTTCTGTGGCCATTGCAGCCGCGTCCGTCTTACCTCCGACGGAAAGATCCGCACCTGTCTGTTCTCGCAGAGCGACCATGACCTCCACGGTCTGGCGGCGCGCGGCGGCACCGACACCGAACTGGCTGCCTATATCCGCCGCGTGGTCCTGCGAAAGGAGGCTCGACACCACATCGGCGAGCCGGGCTTCGAGCAGCCGTCGCGCAGCATGGTGCACATCGGCGGCTAGGAGGGCCGGCTCCTCCTGCACCTTGCGATTACCTTTGTGACGGTTGGGCTACACTTTTTGCGAGAGAGTTGGCCTAACTAGGGTAATCTGCCGGGAAGGACTCCGGCTTTGCGCATCGGTCAACAGTTCGAGATCATTGACAGCCGTCAGCTGGAGCATCTTCGCGTCTTTCATGATGTCGCGACGACGCTGACCGGCTCGCTCGAGCTCGAGCAGGTCCTTCTGAAGATCATGGAAAAGATGGCGCAGTTCTTCAGCCCGGAGCGCTGGTCGCTGCTGTTGGTGAACCCAACCGAGACCGAGCTGACCTTTGCCATCGCCATCGGCGAGAGCACGGAGACTCTAAAAGGACTGTCCGTGCCTATGGGCCAGGGTGTCGCGGGGTGGGTTGCCAAGACTGGCAATCCCCTGATTGTTCCGGATGTGAAGCAGGACCCCACCTGGTCGGCGTTTGCGCGGGCGCATCCGGAGCTCAACATCCAGTCGATCGCCTGCGTTCCCATCCGGTCCGCGGACAAGACCTTGGGAGTGATTCAGCTGCTGAACAGCAAGCTCGATCTCCTGAGCGAATACTCCATCTCCTTTCTGCGGATCCTGTGCGACTATGCCGCGATCGCGATCCAGAACGCGAAGTCGGTCACGCTGATCCAGGAGCTGACCATTACGGACGACTGCACGGGGCTGTTCAACGCGCGATATCTGTACAGCCGCCTGACCGAGCAGGTGGAGCTGGGCGGCACCTTTAGCCTGATGTTTCTCGACCTGGACCGCTTCAAACAGGTCAATGACACCTATGGACACCAGATTGGCAGCCTTTTGCTGGCAGAGGTGGGAAGCCTGATGAAGCGAAGCCTGGGGCCCGAGAACGACTGCTTCCGCTACGGCGGCGATGAGTTCGTCGCGCTGATGCCGTCGCTCGGCAAGGATGCGGCCACCCTGATGACGGAGAAGCTCTGGAACGATCTGCGCGACGCCCATTTTCTGGAGGGCGCCGATCTGGACCTGCAGCTCTCCGGCAGCTTCGGCCTGGCGACCTTTCCCGATGACGCGATGACGGTGGCGGAGATCATCAAGGCGTCCGACCGGATGATGTATGCGGCCAAGGTGCAGCGCGACTTCGTTGCGATCTGCGGAGTGACGCCGGATTCGGTAGCGCCGGCGACCATGAGCTCGCGGGTGCCGCGCGATGCCACAGGCTCGGCTGGCATGCCGCTTGCCGTGTAAAGCACTTCCACCCGGCACCGCCCTGGCCTGCCACGAGGGACGCCACCGGGGCGGTAGCTCAGGTCTGTCCGTTCGCCAGGGCAGATCGACACAAAGCTTTTGTCATCTCGACCGGAGCGCAGCGAAGTGGAGAGACCCCTGTATTTCGCCTGGGCGCCTGGAGCTGTTTGCGTGCAGGCGCAGCTCTCGAACCTTAGGGCTGAAAGCCCGAAATGTGAGAGCCTGGGGCGCAAGCCCAGGGAGCGATCCATCAAGAACTTCAGGGCTGAAGGCCCGACACATAACAGCTCTAGTCGAGCGTCGTCATGTCAATGACGAACCGGTACTTGACATCACCCTTCAGCACTCGCTCGTAGGCCTCCTCGAGCTTGTGGACGGAGGTCAACTCGATGTCGGAGACGATGCCCTTTTCGGCGCAAAAGTCCAGCATCTCCTGCGTCTCGCCCATGCCCCCAATCATCGACCCCGAGAGCGAGCGGCGGTTGGTCACCAGGGAAAAAGCGCTCACCGGCAGCGGCTCCTCCGGCAGGCCTACCTGGCAGAGCACGCCATCCAGCCGCAGCAGGGCGAGGTAGTCGTTCAGGTCGTGCGGAGCCGAAACACAGTCCAGGATGAAGTCATAGCGGTTCGCCTCGCGCTTCATCGCCTCCTTGTCGCGCGAGATGACCACCTGGTCGGCGCCGAGACGCCGGGCATCGGCGACCTTGTCTTCGCTGGTGGTAAACAGGGCGGTCTCCGCGCCAAAGGCGTGCGCGAACTTCAGACCCATGTGCCCCAGACCGCCCAGGCCGACGATGCCGATGCGCTTGCCCGGTCCCGCGCCCCAGTGTTTCAGCGGGGAGTAGGTGGTGATGCCCGCGCACAGCAGCGGCGCCACCGCGGCCAAATCGAGCTTCGGCGAGATGGTGTGCACGTAGCGCTCCGGCGCGACGATGTTGTTGGAATAGCCGCCGTAGGTGACGTTGCCATCGTAGTCCTTGGCGTTATATGTGCCGACCATGCCCTTCTTGCAATAGGGCTCGGCGCCGGCCTTGCAGTTTTCGCAGACCTGGCAGGTCTCGACGGTGACTCCGACGGCGGCGAGATCGCCCGCCTTGAAACGCGTCACCTTGTTCCCCACTGCCGTGACCTTGCCGACGATCTCGTGGCCGGGCACCATGGGGTACATCGACCCGCCCCACTCGTCGCGCACCTGGTGGATGTCCGAGTGGCAGATACCACAAAACTGAATCTCAACGACGACATCCTCTGGCCTTGGGTCGCGCCGCTCAAAGGAAAATGGCGTCAGCGGCGAGGTCTTGCTTTGGGCAGCGTAGCCCTTGGATTGAATCATGGGAGTCTCCTCATCAAACTTTTCTGATTGGATGCGATCCGGCTGGTAAAACGCTCCCCGGTCCGGCTGATCGTTCCGGTCGCGAACAGGATCAGCGGCCCATGTAGTAGTTCACGACCATCTGTGTCTCGATCTCAACGGGCTGCCCGTTCAGGAGATACGGCTGGTAGGTCCAGGTACGCACCGCGTCCACCGCCGAATCGGTGAGGATCCTGCTTGGAGACCAGAGTGGAGTAAGGGCCCGGATGTGACCCGTTTTGTCGATGATGGCGCTCAGCATCACAGACCCTTGTATCCGAGCCCTCTTGGCCTCGGCCGGGTATTGGGGAGTGGATCCGCCAATCTTCTTCCCCGCGACAACCCCGGCCTGCAGCCGCGTCGGTGGCGTGACCGGCACAAGAGAGGCATCCGGCACGAGAGAAACACTCTCTGGCGGAACGGTCGAGAGCACATCGAGCTTTCCCTGCAGCAAGGGCTTGCCGTTCCCGGAGACGGTGACGCTCAGAAAGACAGCCTTGCCCTGGAACTGTCCGGGCTGGTTGCGAAGGATCTCCTCCCCGCCGTGGTAGCGAAGGCTGAAGCGAAGAGCGTTTGCTTCCGGGGAGATGCAGTAAGCCGGGTTGTCTTCGCCGTGAGCGGGTTTCAAGACGAGGCAGTCGTACGAACTGCCTCCCACCTTCTGATGGACCAGATCCAGGGTCAACGCTCTAATCTCTGCTTCACCGGGCAGCGGGTTGTCGTACTGCTCTCGCAAGGCTCGGATGAGTTCGGGCGTCTGCTTCGCGTCCTTGGTTCTGTAGTGCTTTGTGCCGTCAGCGATCTCCTCCGCGTTGTAGCTGGGGGAGGTGACTTTGGAGCGCCATCGATCCGGCGCAATCCACCACTCCTCCAGCGTGCCCTTCTCGGAGACGGTGCCCTTCTCGTCAAGCAGATCGAAGCTGACCGTCAGGTGCCAGGGCTTGAGCGCGGGGTCACGCAGCGCGGAGGCCTGGCGAACCGCTTCGAGCCGCGCGAACAGCTCCGCCTGCGTCTCGGGGGCGGCGGCACGGAGAGCGGAGGGCAGCAGACAGGTCAGAGAGACCAGGGCGAGGGCAGCAGAAAGGCGAACAGGGCCGGGCATACGCGGGACAGGAGCTCCGGGAGCAGTGTAGCCGGAGACGTGGTGTGCGCAACGGGAAATTCTCGCGCCCGAGGCGGGGCAGGCGGGCAGCAAAAAGGGGCAGGGAAGCGGATGATCCGCTGCCCTGCCCTGAGTTGGTTCGGTTGCGTTCGGTGGACCGAAGTGTGTGTTTTAGGCAAACAGGCGACGGCGAGCCGCGCCAGCCAGGCCGAGGACACCGGTGCCGAAGAGCGCCAGGGTGGAGGGCTCAGGAACGGCCGAGGGGGTGGTCGCCGTGGCCGAGAAGGTCACAGTGCCGTTGCCCTGGGTGCTGAAGAGCAGCGTTCCGGGGGTGGGGGTGTAGCCCGCAACAGCCGACATAATGGTGCCCAGGCCGGTGAAGTTGCCGAAGGCGCCGTTCGTGATCTCGGTGATCGAGCTCAGGGTGAAGGTGAGGAGGTTGCTGCTCGAGCCAAACATCAGGGACGAGCTGCCAGGCACGTAGTGGGCGTAGTCGATGGGGGATGTGATCGTCCCCGCTTCACCCGCGGTGAGCAGCGTCTGGAACGAGCCAGTGAGGGTGTTCGCAGCGCCGACGTTGATCGTGTTCGGCGAAAAAGAGAGCATGCTGCCGTTATCGGTGACCGATGCGCCCGTAACCGAGAACTGACCGGTGATCGGTGTTGCGTGCGCCGCCACAGCCGAGACAAGACCTACAACCAGAACTGCCGCAAAATTCTTCAGCTTCATTGTTTCTCCCGTGAGCCAGAGAGGTTAGAGCCTCTCGCTCGCACCATGGCTAAGTGCACCTCAGGGGCCAATCCCGCGAAGAGCGGAAATCCCCCAAAAGCACCAGAAGACCGCCTGCAGACATCGTGCAGTATGTGAAAGCGAGCTGACATGTGAAAACATTTGCAGGTACCTGGGAAGCCAAGGTACTTTTTGCGAGGGCTCCCGCTAAGTTACGCTCCCGGGCTACTTAGCCGTCGGCGAAGGTAGCCCGAAGACACCTCGGTGCAGCTTTGGATCCGTCGCGGAGGTGCAGGCGGGTGCATGTGGGAAGAAACACCAGCCTTGCCCTGCAGCTTTCCGGCGACGGTCCGGCTTTTCCGCTTCGGCTTCCCGGTCTGGCGCTACTCGTCGTAGTGGAGCAGGCTCAGGACGTCGTACTGGGAAAAGCGTTGCCGCCCCTTGAGGAAGTCCAGTTCGATGGCAAATCCCAGGCCGACGATCTCGCCGCCCAGCTGCCGCACCAGCTGCACCGTCGCTTCCATGGTTCCGCCGGTCGCCAGCAGGTCATCGACGATCAGGACGCGCTGCCCGGGTTCGATCGCATCGACGTGAATTTCGAGCGAATCGGTCCCGTACTCGAGTTCGTAGCTTACCCTGGCTGTCTCGGCCGGCAGCTTCTTCGGCTTGCGCACCGGAACAAAGCCGGCGTTCAGACGGTAGGCCAGCGCCGGCCCGAAGATGAAGCCGCGCGCCTCGATCCCCAGCACGAGGTCGATCTCCTTGCCGATGTAGTACGCGGCAAAGGCGTCGATCAGCTGGGCGAAGCCCTTCCTGTCCTTCAGCAGGGTGGTGATGTCGTAGAAGAGGATCCCCGGTTTGGGAAAGTCCGGGACGGTCCGGATCAGCGATTTCAGCGGCTCGCAGTTCACACGTTCTGCCATAGTCCCTACCACGCTCCCTCGATCACAAATGGGCCGAGCTTTTCGCCTTCCGCCTCGTGCAACTCCTGCTCGGCGATGCGGTCCACGCGGCTGCCACGGGATCCGCGACGAAGCTCCTGCCGCAGGTCGGCGATCTCCTCCGGATCTCCGGCCGCGACCACCTCGACCGCACCGTCGTCGGTGTTGCGCACCCATCCACGCAGGCCGATCTCGGCCGCCTCCCGCTGCACAAACCAGCGAAAGCCGACACCCTGCACCCGGCCGCGCACCATGAAGTGAACCACCATGCAGCACCCAGTCTCGCAGAGGGTGTGGCCAGGTGCCAAGCTACCCTCGCCCCCGGAGTCTGGCAGGGCCACAGGCGTCATGGCTCGCCGCTGCAACGCCCGGCACGCGGCCTGGATCTGCCAGGCTTTAGTGACGTATAGCCAGGGCGAAATAGAGGGGTCTCTCCACTGCGCTGCGCTCCGGTCGAGATGACAACACGTATAGGTCGGTGCAGCCTAGGCCCGGCTCATGTAAGCGCCTTCCGCCGTGTCGACCCGGATCTTTTCGCCCTCGTTGATGAAGGGCGGCACCTGCACCACCAGACCGGTCTCGGTCTTGGCCGGCTTGGTCACGCTGGAGGCGGTGGCCGATTTGATGCCCGGCTCGGTCTTAACCACCGTCATCTCGACAACGCCTGGCAGCTCGATGCCGACCGCCTTGCCGTCGTGAAAGCTGACGGAGATTGAAAGATTGGGCAGAAGAAAGTCGACCGCATCGCCGAGCGTGTCGCGCTTCAACATGGTCTGTTCAAAGCTCTCGTCCATGAAGTAGTACTCATCGCCGTCGTTGTAGAGGTACTCCATTTTGATCTCGTCGACTACCACGCGGTCGATGGGGTCGGGCGATCGGAAGCGTTCGACAAACATGGCCCCGGTGCGGATGTTGCGCAGCTTGGCCTGGATAAAGGCCCGCAGATTGCCCGGGGTGCGGTGCTCGACGGAAAAGACGAGGTGAAGATCGTCTTTGAACTTGATGATCATGCCCGGGCGCATCTGCGTGGCGGGAATCGACATGGAAGATTACCTCGATGGGTCGGCAAAGAAGTGAGTTGGACGGCATCCTTCCGAGCGGAACAGTACGGGTGACGTCCGCCCGGAGGCGACGCGCCGTACGTCGGAGATGCGGAACGCCGCAACCTGCTGATTGTAGCGCAGCGTGGCGGGAGCGTTGTCCAGGATGCCGCGGCCGGAGGACGGCTGCCGAGGTCGCGTTTGGAGTTGTTCGGGGTATCGCTCGAGAGAACCGATGGGGTGAACTTTACATGGCGTCGGGGCACATGATCGCTGCGTTTCGAGCTCTTCGTCGTAGCGAAGTCGGCTCAACGTGCCCTCCGCCGCTCGTGAGCAGAGCGCGGCTCGATCGGGAGCTCGCGGAGGCTCTCCGTCCACGACAGATCCTTTCAGCCGAACAGATGCCGGAAGAAGCTGCCGATGCGGTGGAAGATTCCGCCTGGCGGCGGGGCCGCGGGGGCCGGGGCACTGTGCGCGGGGGAGGAGGGCGCGGCCGCCGCCGCCCGAGCCGGGCTGGCCGCTGGGGATGGCGTCGTGGGCGGCGTGGAGGCCGGGCTGCTGGAAGGCTGCGTGCCGGAGGCGGACGCGGTCGAGCCTGGGGGAGCGGGCGCGGTTACCCGGCCCAGGTCACCACCCGCATCCGGTGCCGCCGCCCCTGCAGGCACGTTGCCCGAGCCGTTGTTTGTGCCTTCGTCGCCGTAGGCCAGAGTCGCCCCAACCTGGGCGTGTACATCGCCCGGAGGGGCCTGCGGGATCGCCGGAGCGGGTGCCAGGCCCTGGCTCTCCGCGGCCGGAAACGGGTTGCTCGCCTCTGCCTGCTGCCGCGCGATCGCGCTGCCCGAGGCCGTCGGCGTCGTTCCGGGAAGGCCGGAGCCCGCCACCGAGACAGGCGGCGGAGGGGCTGCCATCACCGGCGGACAGCCGCACGGCGATGTCTCGTGATCTACCACCTCCCGCAGGCTGCCGTGCTCAAACAGCACATGCTGCCCGGGGTGCAGCTCATAGCTCGCGTCCCCCATCTGCTCGGTGATGTCCAGCACCGGGGCGCGGCTGCCGCTGTTCTCGACGCAGGTGTCGCCGTTGCTGGTCACGCGCAGGCCGAGGTCCAGAAGGCCGGCGCGGCGCACGGTCAGCCGCAGGTCCGGGGTAATGACGGCATCCTTCAGCAGGCCGGCGGTGTGGACCTGCACGGCGCCTCGGTCAAGCGCCAACAAGAGCGGCGCCGGAGCTCCCGCGGCCGACGGCCCCTGCGCCACGTGAAGGCTGCTGGTCGAGCAGACCTGCACCTCCCCGCCGCGTTGGAGGTGCACCTCCGCGGTGTGGTCGCGCGCCACCACCGTGGCCGCCCCGCGCAGAACGGCAACATCGCCGCTGACCACGAGCGCGCCCGAAACCTCCGCATCCGCGATGCGCACCCGGCCGATCGGCTCCTGCGCCCGGGCCGGCCTCGGAATCAGCAGCAACGCCGCCGGAGCGAGCACACCCAGGGCTGCCGTAACTCGCAGCGTCCTCACCCAGACAGGTTACATCCGATCCCGTCAGGCTTCCCGACGGCAGTGTGCGTCTGGTTCAAGCGGCCTCGTGCGTTGGTCCAATTGCCTCGTGCGCTGGTTCAAGCGGCCGCCCTGGAGGAGAATAGGTTTATGTCTGCCCAATATCTGCAGTTCGGCTGCGGAACCTGTGCCCCCGGTGGATGGCGGAACTTCGATGCCGGTCCAGCGTTTCTGCTTGAGAAGCGGCTTCCGTTCCTCCGATCCACGCTCATCCGGCAGGGCTTTCCGGACTACCCCAGATCCATCGAATACGGCGACATCATCAAGGGGCTGCCCGTCCGCCCCGGCTCCGCGCACGCTGTCTACTGCTCCCATGTGCTCGAACACCTGTCGCTGGCGGACTTCCGCACCAGCCTGCGCAACGTGCTCTCGTACCTGGAGCCGGGCGGGGTCTTTCGCCTGGTGGTGCCGGATCTCGAACACATCGCCCGGACGTACCTGGACAACCCCCACCCGGACGCCGCCCCAGGCTTCATGACGGAGGCGCACCTGGGTGAGGAGCACTCCCCGCGAGGTCTCCGCGCGCTGGCACGGGCGCTCTTCGGTCGCAGCCAGCACCTTTCCATGTGGGACTACAGGAGCATGCACGCCGAGCTCGACCGGGCCGGCTTCACCTCCATCCGCCGAGCCGCCTGCCAGGACTCGGGCGATCCGCTCTTTGCCCGCGTCGAGAACGAGGGGCGGTGGAAGGATTGCCTCGGAGTCGAGTGCCGCCGGCCGGTGTAGGCCGCCGAAGATTCTGTTTTACAGGCGCAGGAAGTTCGCGATCATCTCGCGGCCGTGGTCCGTCAGGACGCTCTCGGGGTGGAACTGCACCCCCTCGATCGGCAGATCGCGATGGCGCAGCGCCATGATGGTGCCAGGCGCTCGCCCGTCCTCGACCGTCCGCGCCGAGACCTCCAGCACCTCCGGCAGACCTTCTTCGCTGACGATCAGCGAGTGGTAGCGCGTGCAGGTCGTCTGGGCAGGAATGCCCGCAAAGATCGTCCGGCCGTCGTGCCGGACGGTGCTGGTCTTGCCGTGCATCAGCTCGGGCGCGCGAACCACCCTTCCGCCGAAGGCCGCGCCCAGCGCCTGGTGGCCAAGACAGACGCCGAGGATCGGAACGCGCCGAGCCGTCGCCGCAGACCCGATCCGGGCAAAGTGCTGGATCAGCGGGATCGAGATGCCTGCCTCCTCCGGCGTGCACGGCCCGGGGGAGATCAGGATGCGCTCCGGCCGCATCGCCTCCACCTCCTCCGGCGTCACCTCGTCGTTGCGACGGATCACCATCTCCGCACCCATCGCGCCCATGTACTGCACCAGGTTGTAGGTGAACGAATCGTAGTTGTCGAGAACAAAGACCATCGCAGATCCCATTCTACGGTTCAGGCGCGGGCTCCGCGGGGCGCCCGGGGCAACGGTGCAGGCCCCCTTTGGTCTCCTATTGGGTATGTTCTTCAACGGCAAGCGCCTGCAGCACTTCGGAGCCATGATCCTGATCGGAGACGGCGTGATGGCCGTTGTTCGACCCTCGCGCGACGCCCGCGCCTGGAAGAAGGGTCCGCGTCCGTGGCGCGATCTGATGCGCACCCTGAGTGAAAATCCAAATCTGACACGTGCCATCGGCGCGGCCCAGATCGCTGGCGGCGTCTGGTGGGCGCTGCAGCAGGATGGACGATCCAGCCGGGGGTAGTCGGAAGTCTGTCTCAAGCTAACCGGAAGCTCTGACCAGCCCTGGCGGCTTAGAAAGAAACGCGGATTCCTGCGGGAATGACAACAAACGAGCAGAAGCTTTGCTGCAGCGAGCCTGATGAGAGGCTTCCTACGGCTTCCGGAAGTCGATGACCACGCGCAGCAGTACCGCCACCGGCTTTCCGTCGAGCGTCGCCGGATGGAAGCGATACCCGCTGGCCGCCGCGACGGCGCTTTTGGCGTACGCCGGGTCGGCGCCGCGCTCGGCCAGCGCGTCGATGTAGTCGCCCTTCTCGGAGACCACCCCATCCACCACCACCTGGGCCGTGCCGTGGCTCTCGGCCATGCCGCGCGGCGCACGCGGTGTTTCCATGTGCACCAGAACGGGAGCGACCAGCGTCCCCGGCACCACCGGCCGGCCCTGGTCAAGCGGCCCCTTGCGCTCGTAGACGGTCTCGCCGCGCGAATCCCGCGGTGCCATGCGGCTGACCACCACCGGCGCGTTCCGTCCCGGGTCGTGCACAATGCCCTGGGCGTGCTCCTCCCGCGCGTGGCAGCCCAGAAGGGCCACCGAAAGGATCAATCCGAGATACCTGAATCGAACGTTCGACGGATGCAGTGTCACGGACTCTCCTTACCAAGCGTCAACGCTGAAGCAAATTCGCAGCCATGCAGCATGGGGTTCTAGTGCCTATCCGCACTAAAAGACACGTCGATCTTCAGGAGGAATGCAACTGGCTTGCCCTCCAGCGTCGCGGGCCGGAAGTGATAGTCACGAGCGGCTTCCAAAGCGGACTCTGCAAACACTGGATCGCTGCCCGCTTCGGGCTGGACATCGATCATGCTGCCATCTTCAGCCACTACTCCCATCAGAATCACATGGCCCTCTTTCAAGGTGTGCTTGTACTGCTTAGGATATTTTGGCTCCTTACTCTTGATTAAAACAGGCGGCAGAAGCGTTCCTGAAACAGTGGGGCTGCCTTGGTCGCTTTCGTTTCTGTACTCATAGACGGTTTCACCGCGAGAGTCGCTGGGGTGTGCCGGGCTTACCATGGCCGGACGCTTGGGGGCGGCTGTCGTCACCTCCTTCTTCGGCTGCGGGAGTCCAAGAGCCGTCGTGCAGAGGAGCAGAGTTCCCATCAGTAGTTTTGCTGACTTCATATACGCTCCCGTGCCCGCTCGATCGCCCGGACGACCGCCTGGGCCTTGTGCCGGCACTCCCCCCACTCGCTCTCCGGCACGGAGTCGGCCACGATGCCCGCGCCCGCCTGAATGTGTCCCTGATCGCCTTCCATATAGAGCGTTCGGATGGCGATGCAGCTGTCGAGATTGCCCGAAAAATCAGCGTACAGGACTGCGCCCCCGTAGACGCCGCGTCGTGCCGGTTCCAGCTCCTCGATGATCTCCATGGCGCGGATCTTGGGTGCTCCGCTCAGGGTTCCGGCAGGGAAGCAGGCCCGGAGCGCGTCCACCGCATCCAGCCCCCCTTTGAGCGTGCCTTCGAGCGCGCTCACCAGATGCATCACGTGCGAGTAGCGTTCAACAAACATCAGCTCCTTGACCACGACGGAGCCGAACTCGCTGACGCGCCCCACGTCGTTGCGGCCAAGATCGACCAGCATGATGTGCTCGGCGACCTCCTTCGCATCGGCGCGCAGCTCGGCCTCGAGCCGCCGGTCGGCCTCCTCATCCGCATCGCGCCCGCGCGTTCCAGCGATCGGCCGGTACTCCACCCGGCGGCCCTTGACGCGCACCAGCAGCTCCGGCGATGAGCCGACGATGTGCGCGGTCTGGCCCCGCTCGTTCGCCCCCCCGAAGCGCAGGAAGTACAGGTACGGCGACGGATTGACGACGCGCAGCGCGCGATAGATGGCAAACGCATCCACGCCCGGCTCGCAGTCAAAGCGCTGCGAGAGCACCGTCTGGAAGACATCGCCGGCCGAGACGTAGCTCTTGACCTGTTCGACGGCCCGGAGGTAGTCGGCTTTCGAGGTGCGTGGCCGCACCTCCATGGGCGCCGGCTTCTCCTGGGGCGCCTGGGGGGTGGGCAGCGGCCGCGCCAGGCGCCGCTCCAGCGCATCCAGCCGGGCCTCCGCCCTCCGGTACGCCTCCTCGGGGGGCTCCCCAGCCGGCTGACGCGCCAGGTCCGCCGTCACCATCAGAAAGATCTCCTGCCGGACGTGGTCGAACGCCACCACCTGATCGAAGAACATCAGGGAAGCATCGGGCACGCCGAGCTCGTCGGGTGCGATCGCCGGCAGCCTCTCGATGGAGCGCACGGCATCGTAGGCCACAAATCCGACCGCGCCGGCCGTGAACGGGGGCAGACCCGGAAGGCGTGCCGGACGGTGTCCGCCGAGCTCGCGCTTCAGCTCGGCAAACAGGTCGCCGTCGAACTCCCGCCGCGCTCCGCCGGCCTCCTCGACCGTGATCGTCCGCCCTCGCGCCACCATGCGCCGGTAGGGCTCGATGCCGATAAAGGTGTAGCGCCCCACCCGCTCGCCGCCTTCCACCGACTCCAGCAGAAACGCGTCGGGCGCATCGGCGGCCAGCCGCAGAAAGGCGCCCACGGGGGTTTCGAGATCGGCGACCACGGTGCGGTACACGGGGATGAGCGTGTGCTCTTCGGCCAGACGCCCGAACTCCCGCTCCCCCGGCTGCGTGTGCGTCGCCATCGCACCAGAGTAAATGGGGCGGCGGCTGCCGCGACCCGGTCCTGAGCGGGCGTAGACGGCTCCTTCCTCCCGCGGGGCTGCTGGCGGTCTGCTCTCCGCATCTCTCCATCCAACTCACCTCGGGTCTCATCCAACCTCTGTGCCTGCCACCTCCCCGCCCGTCTCCGAGCCTCGGACGATCTCCCCCGCCACGCCGCCCGGCCGCTTCTCGCACGCCTGGCGGGCGCTTCGGCACCGCAACTTCCGCCTATTCTTTCTGGGTCAGGGCATCTCTCTTATCGGCAGCTGGATGACCCGGCTGGCACTCTCCTGGCTCACCTATCGGCTCACCGGGTCGGCCCTTCTGCTGGGGGTGGTGGGGTTTTCGGGGCAGATCGGAACCGCGCTGGTCAGCCCGTTCGCCGGGGTCTGGGTCGACCGCCTCAACCGTCGCAAGCTTCTGATTGCCACCCAGGCCCTGTCGTCGGCGCAGTCGCTCACGCTGGCCTTCCTGACGCTCACCCATCGCATCACCGTGCACGAGATCCTGGCTTTGGCGGCGGTGCAGGGGCTGGTGGACGCCTTCGACATGCCTGGCCGGCAGACCTTTATGACCGAGATGGTCGGCCGATCGCGCGAAGACCTGGGCAACGCCATTGCGCTCAACTCCTCGCTGGTCAACGCCGCCCGCCTGGTCGGACCGGCGATTGCGGGCTTCATTATCGCTCGCGCGGGCGAGGGCCCGTGCTTTCTGATCGATGGCCTCTCCTACTTTGCCGTGATCGCCTGCCTCCTGCTGATGCGGATTGCGCCCCGCGAAGGCTCGGGCCGGAGAAAGGAGCCGGTGCTGCAACAGATGCGCGCCGGCTGGCAGACGGTCTCGCGATCGCGGCCCATCCGCACCATTCTTCTGCTGTTTGCGCTTAACTCCTTGATGGGCATGCCGTTTATGACGCTGCTGCCCATCTTTGCCTCGCGCGTTCTCCATGGCGGCGCCCACACGCTGGGCCTGCTGACAGCGGCCTCGGGTGTCGGTGCACTTTCGGGCGCGCTCTACCTTGCCTCGCGGAAGTCGGTCCTGGGCCTCACCCGCACCCTTCTGATCGCCTCGCTCGCCTTCGGCACGGGCATCGTCCTGTTCGCGCTCTCCCACCGGATGTGGAGCTCGCTCGTCTGCCTTCTGCTCGCCGGCGGCGGCATGATGCTCGGCCTGGCCAGCTCCAACACGCTGATCCAGACCATCGTTCCCGAAGATCTGCGAGGTCGCGTCATGGGCTGGTACACACTTGCCTTCGCCGGCATGATGCCCTTAGGATCGCTTCTGGCCGGCTTCCTGGCCCAGCACATCGGTGCGCCGCACGCGGTGCTGCTGACCGGCTCGGTGGTGCTGTGCGGAGCAGGTTGGTACGTGTCGCAGCTGCCCGGCATGCGACGGGAGCTGCGGCCGATCTACACCAGCCTGGGCCTGCTGCCGAAGCGCCCGGCGTAGACTTCGCCTGGCACTCCACAGACGAAATCTTCCTGCTTGACGCCCGCACCGGGACGGTCCATCATCGTTCCACTCCCGCCTGCACGTGTTCGCGTCTGTCCTTCAGGCGGAAAACACCCCCAGCCCGCAGCCCAGCCGCCCGCGCTGCGATGTATGTTCCGCCCCGGCTCCCGTCTTCGGGGGCCCGCACGCGACTGATGGAGGCCCCGCATGACCGGCAAGCTCCGCACCCTTTCCCTGATCCTGCTGGCGCTTCCTTTGCCGGCCGTTGCCGCGGATCAGCTGCTTCCCGCCGGTGCGCTGGTGCAATGCACCATCACCGAGCCACGGCTCTCCTCGAAGACCGCCGACGTCGGCGACCCGGTGCTCTGCCGCGTCAACCGGGTGGAGCTGCCTGGCCGCTCCGCCGTTCCCTACGGAAGCTACCTGATCGGCCGCTTCGAGGACTACAAGGACCCCGGCCACCTGGTGGGCAAGGGCTGGATGGAGCTGAAGTTCGATCGCCTGGTGCTGCCGCCCGACACCGTGATCGGCTTCTCGGCCAAGGTGGTGGACGTGCCGAAGTACCCGGTGGACCGGCAGGGCCGCATTCACGGCACCGGCCACCCGGTGCGCGACACCGTGGAGTGGCTGCTTCCCGTGCTGTGGCCGATCGACCTGATCAACCTGCCCCGGCGTGGCCCCCGTCCGGTGCTGAAGGCGGAGACCCGCCTGACCTTGAAGATCATGGACGACATCGAGGTGCCCCTGCCGGAGACCCAGATGGCGCAACAGCCGCCGCCGCTGGTGCACCGCGCCCCCACCGTCATCGAGGTGCCTCCTTCGGCCGATCCCGGGCCGCAGCCGATCCGGTATCAGGAGCCGGAGCCGCCGGCGCCGGTCCGAATGCAGCCAGCGAACCGGCCCCTGACCTTTCTCGTGATGCGCAACGGATACGGGATGTATGCAGTGAACTACTGGCTGGATGAGCGCGGCAGCATCCGCTACACGGCGACCAACGGGGCGCCGGTCGTGATGTCACCGGGGCAGCTCGACCTCGCCTCCACGGTCGAGATTAATCGGCGGCGCGGGGTGGACTTTGAGCTTCGGCCGGGAGGCTATTAGCTCCGCCGTCCCGCCACCTGCGTCCGATCCTTCGCTGACCTGTTGGCACGGGTGCCAATCTGTAGCGTAAGTTTTTCATGCGCCAACCGGGAAGCTGCTGTAATGGACCGATGACGAAGTCCACACAGCAGCGACCCGTACAGGTGTTAGTCATCGGCGGCGGTTTTGGCGGCCGGAACGCGGCACGGCGCCTGGCGTATGGTCTTCCCGCCGGATCGCAGGTGACGCTGATCGACAGGAACAGCTACCTGCTCTATACCCCCATGCTGACGGAGGCCGCCGGCCGCTCGGTCAGCCCGGGCGACATCCAGGTGCCAAACAGCGACCTGCCCCGCCGTGTCCGCGTGGTGCAGGGGACGGTGCGCTCTGCCGACCTCCGAGCGAAGACGATCGAACTCACCGATGGTCGCACCCTTGAGGGCGATCACCTGCTGTTTGCGCTGGGGTCAACGACCAACTACCGAGGCATCCCCGGCGCCGAAGAGCATAGCCTGACGATGAAGACGCTGGACGACGCGCTCCGGCTCCGCGACCGGGCGCAGCGCAACGTGGAGCAGGCTGCGCGGGAGAGCGACGGCGCGAAACGCAGGCTGCTGCTGAGCTTTGCCGTCGCCGGTGGCGGATACACCGGCGTTGAAACCATCGCCGCGCTCAACGACCTCGTGCGTGATACGGCGAGGCAGCACGGCGTGGACGAGGGCGAGATCGCGATCCGCCTGATCGAGCCCGGCCCGCGGCTGATGGAGGAGATGCCCGAGAGCCTGGCCGCCTATGCCCGGGGGGTGCTCCAGGAGAGCGGGGTCGAGGTGCATACGGGGGTCGGCGTGGACCGCGTCGAGCCGACCTGCGTCGTTCTCACCAGCGGTCACACCCTCGAAGCGGCGACCGTGGTGTGGGACACCGGCATCATTCCGAATCCGCTGGTCGGCACCCTGGCATGCCCGCGTGGCAAAAAAGGCGGCATCGCGACGGACAGCTGCTTCCGGGTCAAGGGCATGCCGGGCATATGGGCGATCGGCGACTGTGCCGAGATCCCCAAGCCGGACGGCAGCGGTCACTTCTTCGAGACGACCGCCCAGAACGCCACGCGGGAGGGCACCGCGGTCGCCCGAAACATCCTGGCCACGGTCCGCGGCGGCCGCGTGGAGCCATTCCGCTACCAGCAGATCGGGCAGCTTGCCCTGGTCTCCCGCGACCGCGGCGTGGCGAACGTCTTTGGCCTGCGCGTCCGGGGCGTTCTGGCGTTTCTGCTGTGGCGTGGGGTCTACCTGGCCAAGCTGCCCGGCGTCCGCACGCGCCTTGGCGTGCTTGCGGACTGGATTCGACTGCTGTTTGGCCGCTCGAATGTCCCCCTCGGACGAAGCCTGCCGGCGCCGGCAATCCCGGTCGCGAGCGCGCCATCGCTCGAGCAGAGATGAACGAGACATCCGCCACCGTGCGACACTCCCTTCGGGAGATCCAGGCCATGCGCGATCGGGGCGAGGACCAGACCAGCCCCGATGCCCCCGAAGCCGAATCCCTCGGAGCCGACTTCTGGAGCAGCGCCCGCGTCGTGATGCCGGCCCGAAAGACCTTGCTACCTGATGTGGGTTGATGTTGACGGCATTAAGTTGCGTTGCGGGTGGAAGGGCCTCACTTCTTCCTGTTCGACTTCTCGGATCAGAATCCGTCTGATGGAGACATAAGGTCATGGACACCTCTGCAAGGGAAGCAATGGAGGTAAGGCCCGCGAGAGTGGAGGATGCTCGCGCGATGTCACAGGTGCACATTGAGAGTTGGAGGGCCACCTACCCGGGTATCGTCCCACAGGACTACCTTGATTCCTTGGATGTGGAGGTGTTCACCGAACATTGGGCTGACCGCCTGGCCGCGCATCCAGAGATGCTGATCTATGTCGCGGAAGCTGGCGAACGCATCTGTGGCTTCGCTTCGGGGGGACCGGCCAGAGCAGAGGTGGCAGGCTTTCCCGGGGAACTGTACGCCATCTATCTCACTCCGGAGTTTCAATCGAAAGGAATCGGCTCTCGCCTGTTCTGGACAGTCGCCGGCAGCCTCGAACGCGACGGATGCGCCGGAATGTATGTCTGGGTGCTTGACGACAATCCGTCGAAGGGCTTCTACAGACATTTGGGCGGCCGCGAGCTTACGAACGCAGAGATCGAGTTGGGCGGAAAACTCCTGACAGAAGTCTCATACGGCTGGCCAGATCTCGCGGTGGCCGTAGAGCAGGCTCAGCAAAGGTTCATTGCGGGAGATAACTCCCGCTAGACGCAGTTCCCACCACTCTCCGGTAGCGTGTCGGTAAGAACTTAGACGGTTGCCACCACTCGCCGAGCGAACTTCCGTTTATAGTAGCCAGTCATAATGGCAATGGCCGGGACGCCGACCATCGTCGGCCATAACCACAACGCAAAGCCTGCATGCGGCAGCAGCCTGGGCAGTGTCACCACGGAGAAGGCAGTCCAGGCAGCGATGTAACTGCCGATGAAGTTGCCCAGGTGCGTATACCACCAGAACATCTTCTCTTTCGGTTTGCGCACAAAGCTCATCATCTGCACAAAGGCAAGGCGCATTCCAAGCAGTCCGAAGATGATGGCGACCAGGCCCATGTGCTGCACCCACGCTGGCCGCAGCCAGCCGAAAGCTGCCAGGCATGCGCTGGAACAGAAGGTCATCCCTCCTGCAAACCAGTCAATCGGTTTTGCTCTCCCGCCCCGAGCGAGATCCTTGAGCTTCAACACCCGGTAACCTGAGAAGGCCGCATAGAAGCTAAACACAGCGACCAGTGCCAGGAACAGAACCGGTCGGTACAGCGCCATCGGCAGAGCGGTCGCCGCTACCACCCCCATCGACCAGAGATAGACCATGCCCCAGCGTCGATGTTGTTTTCCTCCTTTGGCCGTCGCCAAAGCCACAGGAGCCAGCAAAAAGGAGCTGGAGCCGGCCGCAACATGCACCAGAAGCAAGCCTTTCATCCATACCGGATCGCCAGTCATCGCAACGCCTCCTCACATTGTTTCTTCTCATCGACCGTTTCTGACTTATCCAGCATGGCCAGGGTCTCATCGCACCATGCAACAATCATTCGGGCTTCGTGAATTCCATAGCTGAGAACGCTCAGATAAAACGGGAGCCCCGGATTACCTTGTTGCCGGTCATGGATCGTCGGCCCCGTGATCCGTTCATAGCGATCGAGGTCCGCAGCGTAGCGCGCTCGCGACTCAAGCACATGCGCTCGCATCGTCTCCGTGGCTGCACTATGACCAAAGAACAGCTTCAGCAGCAACTCGTTACGAGGAATCTTTCGCCGAGGTGCGACCTGTAACCATGCCTTCAGTCGATCTCGGCCGGATTCGGTGATGGTGTAGACGAGGCGTCCCGCTTTGCCCTGCTCCGCGGAACGAACCGCGCCTTCTTTTTCCAGGCGCTTGAGCGTCGGATAGATCTGGCCGTAGCTTTCATTCCAGAAGTTGCCAATGGAAAACTGAATGCGCTGTTTCAGGTCGTACCCCGACATGGGCCCCAGGGTCAGCATTCCGAGCAAGGCGTCCGCTGTAGATGTTGCTTCCATGCCTGTCAGATATATCTGAAAGATACAAAGGCGTCAAGCTAAAACTGCGGCCGGGGCCGCTACTGCCGGGCAGCCGTTATCGGATGCCGGCTGCCCGATCTCGCCAGCTCCTTAATCCGGGCTAGTGGCGCGATGCCTCCGCGCGCGCCCGGGGCCGTGCAGTTCAGCGCTGCGGCGGCGCAGGAGAACCGGAGCACCCGCGGCAGCTCCCAGCCGGCCAGCAGACCGTAGCAGAAGCCAGCGTGAAAGACGTCGCCCGCTCCGGTGGTGTCCGCGACCGGCACTTCAAAGGCCGCCTCCTGGTACCAGAGCTCGCCGTCCCATCCGAGCACGCCACCCTCGCCCAGCGTTGCCGCCGCCAACCGGCATCCGAAGCGTCGCTGCATGGTCCTGAGCGCCCGCCGGAGATCCGCCTCCCCCGTCAGGCGCTGCGGCAGGTCGCGGCTCACGATGGCGTAGTCGACCTGCAGCAGCAGGTCCTCGACCCCCGGGTAGACCTCATCGAGATCGGCGACTACCAGCACCCCGGCCGAGCGTGCCCAGCCGGCGGCCAGGGTCGCCGCGGCGGTATCGTAGCCATCCACCAGCAGAGCCCGCGCGTCCGTGATCCAGCCTCGGCGAAGGTGTTCCGGGCGGAGCACCATGCCGTCGCTCCCCCGGCGCAGCACCGTCCGTTCGCCGCTGCCGTCGGCGCTGTCGACCAGGATGAGCGACTGGGCGCTGGGCGCTCCGGGGAGCGTGACGATCTGCGTCTCGACACCGGCGGCGGCGAACTCGCGCCGATGCATGGCTGCCGCCTCGTCCTCGCCCAGGGCACCGACATACCGCGTCCGCAGTCCCCATCTCTGGCAGGCGATCACGGCCGTTGCGACCTGCCCGCCGGGCAGAACGGAGGAGTCGCGATACTCCACCTTGGAGCCGCGCTCCGGAAAGGTCGCCAGCGGGATGAGGGTGTCGGTTGCGTTCAGCCCCACACCCACCAGATCCACCGCTGCTGCGCCGCCCCCCGTTGTCATCCCGTCAGTTTAAGGCTGTTCTCATCAGGCGCCGGCCTAGCGAACATGGACGGATGCCAGTTTCCTTGCGAAAGACTGGCGCGGGCAGCGTCCCGCGGGCTGGCGAAAGTCGACTCAGCGTGTGTGCAATCCAGCGTCAGCTCCGGCGCGTAGATCGAGTGCGGCCCTGTGTTATCGCACGGCGTGACGGCCCGATCATCGGCTGCCTTTCTTGAACGCACAACGCCCTCTGAGCTTCAGCCCGGCGCTTCGATACTTGTGGCCTCCCGATTCCGATGACGGACCATGCGGGGCGGCCATCTTTCCCCCGAACGCAACGCTCAACGGTCTCCCAAGGAACTCCCATGAATCGCAATGAGTCGAACACGCAAGAGTTCGGGCTGCTGTCTGCCCGGCTGGATCGCCGCCGTTTCTTCCGTCAGGCCGGCCTTGCCGGTGTTGGCGTCGCCGCCACCGGACTGCTCGTCAACCACGCGCACGCGCAATCCACAAGTTCCCAGGCAACCGAGCAGGCCGCCGACACCGCCACCGAGATCTTTCAGGCGGCACTCGTCGCCGAAGACCTGGCAACCACCTTCTACTACAACGGCCTGGTCGGGAAGGTGATCGACGACCCCGCGCTTGCCGGCTCCGGCGGCGGCATTCACAACATCACCAACGGCAATCAGGGCAACCTTGAGTACATCCAGGCTGCGCTTACCGAAGAGATCAACCACGCGAATCTGTTTCGGAGCCTGCTGGGCGGCGGCGACGCGACGGCCGATCCGTACCAGACTTTTTTCTTCCCCGAAGGTACCTTCCAGACCATCGGCAGCTTCCTTTCGATCCTGAGTGCGCTTGAAAACGCCTTTATCGGCGCCTACCTGAACGCCATTCAGGAGTTCGCGCTGATGTCGGCCAACGTCACTATCAACGACAAGTATTCGGCAACGCAGCTGCAGTACTTCGCCAAGGTGGCCGCCACGATTATGGGGGTGGAGTGCGAGCACCGCGTGCTCGGCAACGTGATCGCGAATATCAATCCAGCAAACAACCTGAACTACGAGCAACTGGATGGCATCAACGCGGTCTACAACGGTCCAAACTCCGCCTTCGCGGCCCTTGTCCCGTTTGTGACTCCGTCCACCGGCCCCGGATACTCCCTGCAGGCAGCCCTTCAGGGCGCAGGCAAGGTCGGCATTGTGGTCGGTGGCGCACCTCCAAGCATGTAAAACACGGCAGATTAGCTAGGCATCGAAGGTCAGCCCCGTTTTGGGCCGCTGCTCTCCCCAGGGAAGCAGGCGGCTCAGGCGGGACTGGCCTTTTCCGTTCGCGGCAGCCGGACTAGGATCACCCGTCGGTCTGGGAGCGCGCCTGAGATGCGTGTCCCCCCTTTGGGGGAGTACGATTTCGCGCGGGACGGTCTAGACTCGCCGGAACCCGTACCTCGGGGCAACTGGCGATCATCCAACAGACTGTCCGAGAAGGAAGGGCAGTTCCCATGATCACTGAATCGCTTATCCCAGCCACCGAAAAGAAACGAGACCTCCCCATGCCGCAGACAGCACCCGCTCTGACGTTGGAGCAGGAGAAGAATCCCTGGGAGGCGCAGGCCTTTCGCTTCGATCGCGCCGCCCGCGAGCTCAACCTTGATGAAGGCATCTGGAAGGTGCTGCGATACCCCACGCGCGAGATCATCGTGCACATCCCGGTCGCCATGGACGACGGCTCGATCGAGGTGTTTACCGGCTACCGGGTGCAGCACTCGGTGGCTCGCGGACCCGGTAAGGGTGGTATCCGCTATGCGCCCGATGTTTCGCTCGACGAGGTCCGCGCGCTGGCCTCGTGGATGACCTGGAAGTGCGCGGTCGTCAACATTCCGTTTGGCGGGGCCAAGGGCGGCGTCATCTGCGACCCCAAGAAGATGTCGCAGGGCGAGCTCGAGCGCATGACCCGCCGATACACCGCCGAGCTGATTGAGTTTATCGGTCCGGAGAAGGACGTGCCCGCTCCGGACATGAACACCAACGAACAGACGATGGCCTGGATCATGGACACGTACTCCATGCACATGCGCCAGACCGTCACCTCGGTCGTCACTGGCAAGCCGGTCAACATCGGCGGCTCCCGCGGACGTCGCGAGGCCACCGGCCGGGGCATCTCGGTCTGCTGCGACAAGGCACTCGAACACCTGAACCTGCCGGTCGCCGGCTGCCGGGTCATCCTCCAGGGCTTCGGCAACGTGGGCTCCAACGCCGCCAAGCTGCTGGCCGAAAAGGGATACACCGTCGTCGGCATCGCGGAGTGGGACGGTGGCCTCTTCAACGAGCGCGGCATCGACATCCCCAATCTGCTCTCGCACCGCGCCCGCACCGGCTCCGTCGCCGGCTTCTCCGGAGCGGAGGCCGCCGACAAGGACGATCTGCTCACCCGGCCGTGCGAGATCCTGATTCCCGCGGCGACCGAGAACGTCATCACCAGCCAGAACGCCGGGCAGCTCCAATGCCGCATCCTGTGCGAGGGTGCCAACGGACCGACCACGGTCGCGGCCGACGACCTGCTCGAATCCAAGGGTGTCTTCGTGATTCCGGACATCCTGGCCAACGCCGGCGGCGTCACTGCCAGCTACTTCGAGTGGGTGCAGGACCGCATGGGCTACTTCTGGACTGAGTCCGAGGTGAACCAGCGGCTCGACCGCATCATGGCGGATTCTTTCCAAGACGTCATCTCGTACGCGACCTCGCACGAGGTCAACAACCGCATCGCCGCCTACATGCTGGCGATCGACCGGGTAGCCTACACGACCAAGCAGCGCGGTATCTACGCCTGAGAGGGGCCTAAGGAGAGGAAACAAAATTGGGGAGACGGCCTCCGCGCCGTCTCCCCTTCTGCTGCCCAGCCAGCCCGCGAAGTCTTCCGGAGCTTCGCCGGCTGCGGACATCAGAACCTGTTGCGGTGCCGCATCGTACTCGGCACCTCGCAATCAGCTTGGACCTGCCTCCTATCGAGCGAACGTGTCCTCTGTCTCCGGAAGCGGCAAGGGGATGCGTTCGTCTTTCGCGAGCCGCCCTGCAGCATGCCGGAAGGGATGGCGGCTTCGCGCGGGAAAAACGTGCAAGGCGGTGGGAGCTCCCGCGTCCCTCACGCTGGCAGGTTCGCCGGGCGCGAGGGCAACGTGGTACCGGGGGGGAGGGCTTGCAGACTCCGCGGGAGCTACCCTTGCCTCGCTTCCAAAGCTACGAGGCGCCCGGCTCTTCGGCCATGCCACAAAGGAGGCAGCCGCCGCGTCGTCCGGGGCATGAGGGGTGTGGGAGAATGGCAGTGTCTCTCTCCGCCGGCCCCGGGCGCGACCTCGGACCGGCACGGCCGGCTCCATGAATCTGCCCAACTCCATCACGCTGAGCCGCATTGCCACCGTTCCGGTGCTCGTGTGGCTGCTGAGCGCGCACTCGCCTATCCACACCCCCGGCGAGCAGGAGATCGTGGCCTCCCTGGTCTTTATCGCGGCTTCGGTCACCGACGGTCTGGATGGGTATCTCGCGCGGAAGCGCAACCAGATCACCACGCTGGGCATGCTGCTCGACCCGCTGGCCGACAAGCTGATGGTGGCGGCCGCGTTTATTGCGCTGGTGGCCTACAATCCCCGCATCGTTCCCGCCTGGATCGCGGTGGTCATCATCGGCCGCGAGTTTCTGGTCTCGGGTCTGCGCGCGATCGCCGCCGCCGAGGGCATGACCATCACCGCGTCGGAGGTCGGCAAACTGAAGACGGTCATCCAGATCGTCTCGGTGGTCGCCGCCATCCTGGCGCATCGCTGGAACTATTGGAACTGGTTTGGCTTCATCGTTGGTGTGCGCCTGATCGCTTACACGGCCATCTACTGGATGACGGTAGTGTCGCTGATCTCTGCCGCGGACTACTTCATCGGCTTCTGGAAGCAGATCGACCACGCCAGCGAGCGCGCCCGCGTCCGCGCCGCCGCGGTTCTGAACCGGAAGGCGCCTCCCGGGCCGACCGCCCCGGAACACCCCTCCAGTGTCGGGTAAGGGGAATGGCTAGGGCGTGGCAATTGCCCAGCCCCTGCTGATCGCCTTACCAGGGCACCGGGAGAATACAATCACCCCTGTTCCGGCACCCCGCCCCAAGGAGATCGACATGGCTACCTCTACCCCCGGCATCAACCCTGACGCCAAACCCTCCGGCACCGGCTGCGTCGACTGCCAGAAGGAGGGTACCTGGTGGTTTCACCTGCGCCGATGCGCGGAGTGTGGTCACATCGGCTGCTGCGACAGCTCGCCCGCGCAGCACGCCACACGGCACTTCCACACCACCCAGCACCCGGTGATCCAGAGCTTCGAGCCGGGCGAGTCCTGGTTCTACGACTACCGTTCGGGGGAGGAGATGGACGGGCCCAGCCTGGCGCCGCCACATGCGCACCCGGCCGGCCAGCCCATTCCGGGTCCGGCGGGGAGGGCGCCCGCAGATTGGCAGTCCAAGCTGCACCAGTGAGCGCGCCGGAACCGGCCGGCCAGCTCCACGCCATGCTGCGCCTCGCCGTGCCCCTGGTGGCCGCCGAGATCGGATGGATGCTGATGGGCGTGGTCGACACCGTCATGGTCGGCCATCTGCCGGACGCCGCGCTGGCGATGAGCTCGGCCGCGCTTGCCCAGATTCTGTTCAACACCGTGGCCTTCGGGGTCGGCGGCATCCTGCTCGGGCTCGATACCGTGCTCTCGCAGGCGCATGGCGCGGGGGAGATCCGGCAGGCGAACCGGTGGATGCTGCACGGCGTCGCGCTGGCCGTCGCGCTGGCTGCGGGGCTGACCGGCGTCTTTCTGCTTGCGCCTCTGCTGATGCCGCTCAGCCACGCGGACCCGCGGGTGCTGGCCCGCGCCGTTCCGACGCTCGAAGCCCTGAACGCCGGCGTGCTTCCGCTGCTGCTGTACTTTGCCCTGCGCCGCTATCTGCAGGCGTTTCACCACGGCCGCGCCATCGCCGCAACGCTGATCGCCGCGAACGGGGTGAATGTGCTGTTCAACTGGCTGCTGATCTATAGCCACCACTGGCAGCTTGGACCGCTGGGGGCGATTGGCTGGCGGGGTATGGGAGTGGTTGGCTCGGGCATCGCCACCACGCTCGCCCGCAGCTTTATGGCCCTCGCACTGGCCGCCGCCATCCTCTGGTACAACCGGCAGAATCGCTACGGTCTCGGGGGCACGGCGCTGCGACCGGAGTGGAGCTCCGTGCGGCGACTGCTGCAGCTGGGCGTGCCCGCGGGCGCGACCATTCTGGTCGAGATCACCATCTTCGCGGTGGTCACCTTTCTGATCGCCAGCCTGGGAGCTGTTCCGCTGGCCGGCCACGAGGTCGCACTCAACTGCGTCTCGTTCACGTTTATGCTGCCGCTCGGGCTTTCGGCCGCGGCCAGCGTTCGCGTCGGCCAGGAGATCGGGCGGGGCGAGCTCCGCCGGGCGCGCGCCGCCGGGTGGATCGCCCTGGCGCTGGCGGCGGCGGTGATGCTGCTCACGGCTGCCCTCTACCTTGCGGTGCCGCGCGGTCTGGCGCGCCTGTTTACGCCGGATCCCGCGGTGGTCGCGGCCGCCGTTCCATTATTCGGCGTGGCAGCCATCTTTCAGGTCTGCGATGGCCTGCAGGTCACCGCGATGGGCGCGCTGCGCGGGGCAGGCGACACCATCTCCGGCCTGGTGATCCATAGCTGCACCTACTGGCTGATCGGTCTGCCGGTCGGTATCTTTCTGGCATTTCACCGCGGCCTGGGAGCGCGCGGTCTGTGGCTGGGCCTTTCCGTGGCCCTGGTGCTGGCGGGGTTTCTGCTGCTGTGGCGATGGAACCGGGTCAGCCGCGGCCTCGGTTCGGGGATGTCTGGGGTCGCACAGGTGCCGACGGAGGAGAGGCTGCTCGACCTCCCAGGGGCGAGGAGGTCCTGACCGGGGGCGGGTCTTCTCTGTCGGCTGGCTGAGATGGGGAGATTCGCGGCAACGGTGCGAAATACAGGGGTCTCTCCACTCCGCTGCGCTCCGGTCGAGATGACAGGGATGATGGTGCGCTCCGGTCGAGAGGGCAGGATGGGGTGGACACGGAGGTCGCGGCTCAGCCCAAGGCTTCGAGGCTGGCTTCGGGGGCGGCTCGCTCTCCCCGTGTGGTCAGGGTAATGGCCGCGGCCAGGATGAGACCGCCGCCTGCCCAGGCGCTCGGCCCCAGGTGTTCGCCCAACGCGAAGACGCCCAGAAGGCTGCCGATGAGCGGCTCCATATTGAGCAGAACGCCGGCCTGCGAGGCCGGAACCTGCGTCATGCCCCAGTTCCACAGCAGCGTTGTGGTGGCGGTGCAGAGCACGCCGCTACCCGCGAGCGCCCACCACGCGCGAGCGCTGACGCCCGCGACCGGCGGCAGACCGTGCCGCAGCAACACCCAGGGCACCAGCATGGCGGTGCCGAGAAGCAGCCCCCATGCCGAGATGGTCAGGTGGTTGTGCTGCTCCAGCAGGCGCTTATTCAGCAGAATCCAGAACAGCGCAATCGAGAGCGAGGCCACGATCAGCAGGTCCCCCGCGAGCGACGGTCCGCCAGGCTCGGCCCCAGCCTGGTGCCGGCCGCCAAGAGCGATCAGCGCCGCGCCGGCGGTCGAACCGGCCAGGGCCAGCCAGCCGACTGCGTCCAGCCGCTCGCCGGCGAATAGCACGGCCCCCAGCGCCAGGATGACCGGCATGGTGCCGACCATCAGCGAGGCGTGGCTGACGGTGGTCAGCGACAGCCCGTAGAACTGGATAAGGAACTGCAGCGGAACTCCCAGAAACGAAGCCAGCAGCAGCATGCCCCACTCGCGCCGGTCAAGGCGCGGCAGGCGGCGCAACGCCAGAGGCAGCAGCGGCACGATCGCAAACAGAAACCGGTAGAGCACCATGAAGGAGGAGCTCATCTCCGCCTCCGCGATCTTGCCGAAGAAGAAGCCACAGCCCCAGAAGCAGCTGGCGAGCGCACAGGCTCCGAAGCCAAACAGACGGCGCTTTGGTTGCGTCATGGAAGTCACTGCCGCGCCGTGGAGCTCCGCGAACGTGGCGCAAGCGAAGGGGAGATCGGCCTGCGAAGCACCCCTTCGTCTACCACACCCGGCAGCTCTTGACCGGCACCATGGGTGAGCCCTTCTTGCATCCGAAGGCATCGGCAAAGCCGGGCTGGTTGACGATGGCTCCGTTAGCGCGGAAGTGGTCGGGTGAGTGCGGGTCCTGCAGCACCTGCGCCCGAACGCTGGCCGGCCGCTGGTTCTCGCACCAGTTCTGCGCAAACGCGATGTAGAACTGCTGCGGCTTCGTGTAACCGTCCATCTTGCTGTTCAGGTCGATGCCTTCCTTCTTCGCGCGATCGAGATAGGCCATGTACGCCAGCACCAGGCCGCCGTTGTCGGCCGTGTTCTCGCCCAGGGTCAGCTTGCCGTTCACGTGCACGTTATCGACCGCGACAAAGTTGCCATACTCGTTTACCAGGCAGTCGGTGCGCGTTTCGAAGTTCTTCGCGTCCTGCGCCGTCCACCAGTCGCTCAGGTTGCCGTGGCCGTCGAACTTGCGCCCCTGGTCGTCGAAGCCGTGGGTCAGTTCGTGCCCGATCACCGCTCCGATATGGCCGTAGTTCACCGCATCGTCCTGCTTGGGGTCGTAGAAGGCCGGCTGCAGGATGCCTGCGGGGAAGTTGATGTTGTTCATGCTGGGGTCGTAGTAGGCGTTCACCGTCGGCGGCGTCATGCTCCACTCGTTCTTGTCGACCGGCTTGCCGATCTTGCCCAGCTCGCGGTCGTTCTCAAAGATCGCCGCGCGCTGCTCGTTGCCGACCGCATCGTCGGGCTTGACCTCGAGCGCGCTGTAGTCGCGCCACTTGTCCGGGTAGCCGATCTTGTTGGAGATCAGGTGCAGCTTCTGCTTGGCCTTCTCCCTGGTCGGCTCGCTCATCCACTCCAGGTGGTCGATGTCATGGTCCATCGCGGTCTCGATGTCGTGCACCATCTCGAGCATCTTGGGCTTGGCGTCGCCACCGAAGTACTGTGCCACGTAGACCTTGCCCAGGGCCTCGCCGAGTGCGCCGTCAACGGCGGAGGAGCAGCGCTTCCACCGCGGCCGCTGCTCGGGCTGCCCGCGCAGCTTGCGGCTGTAGAAGTCGAAGTTCTCGTCGTCGAACTCCTTCGGCAGGTTGTTTGCCGCCGCCGTCAGCAGGTGGTAGCGCATGTAGGCCTTGAGCGTGGGCATGCCCGTATCACGCACCGCCAGGATGAGCGCGGGAAAGAACTGCGGCGTGGCGTTGTTGATCTCGGTCACGGCGGGCGCGTCGATCGCCTGCTCAAACTGGGCGAAGTTGACCCCGGGCAGCTTGCTTTCAAAGGTATGGATCGGCTCCAGGTGGTAGGTCTTTTCAGGATCGCGCAGGTCCACCACGCCCAAGCTGCCCTTGGCCAGCGAGGTCTCAAAGGCGAGGATCGCCTCAGCGTCCTTTTGTGCCTGATCCGCGGGCGTTCCGGACATCGTGAGCATCTTCGCGATGTGCGCCACATACTGCTTGCGGATCTCGACATCCTTCGGTCCGGTGCGCAGGTAGTAGTCCTTTTCCGGCAGACCCAGGCCGCCCTGCGCGGCGTAGGCGATCTGCTTGGTCGCGTCCTTCAGGTCCTGCTGCTCGCCGAACGAGAAGAAGACGTTGATGCCCTCGCGCTGCAGGTGGCCGATCACCGGCGTCAGACCGAGCTTGGCGCGCATACCGTCCCCGAGCGCGTCGATCCGCTTCAGGTCCGGTTGGAGCGGCGCCAGGCCGCGCTTGTTGATGGCGTCCGTGTCCATGCAGGCGTGGTAGTAGTCGCCGATCTTCTGCTCATCGCCGGAGCGGCCGGAGGTGTCGGCCGCGGCCTTTTCCAGAATCTCGTGCAGGCGCTCCGTGTTGACGTTGAAGAGCGCATAGAACTGGTCGACACCGGTCTGGTCGGCGGGGATGGGGTGGTTGGCCGCGAACCGGCCGCAGGCAAACTTGTAGAAGTCATCGCAGGGGTTGGCTGTGGGGTCGATCGACGAGGTGTCAAAGGCCGGAACCGCCTTGTACTGCTCGGTTGGCGGGGTCGAAGGTGCGGTGGTTGTCTCCGCCGTGCCGCCGGTCTGCGCGGTCGCCGCCGTCCCCGCCATTGCCAGTACCGCCGCCGCGCCGATCACCCAGCCTGCCCCGACCTGCCCTGCCTGCCTGAACCTCATGGTCTCTGCCGTCCCCCAGGAAACTTCTGTCTCTTCACTATATCCACACCATGGAAGATCCCCGGCGATGCTGTGTTCGGTGACTTTGCGGCCATGCCGCCGTCTATGACAGAGTAGATAGAGCGACAGAGCATCAATCGCGACACCGCAGACCGTAGATCGATCGACCCTGTACGCAAAGCAGCGAAGCTCGCCCGGAACCCATCCTCCGCATGCCGCTTCCATCTCCTAGCCGCGCCATCCTTCGTCGCGGGCTGGCCTCTGTTGCCGGCCTGGGGCTTGTTCTGTGCCCTCTGATCTCTTCGGCAAAGCTGCCCGAGCCCCGTCGCATTCCGCTCGATCCACTCGGCTTCCAGGCTCCCGGCGCCCGCTTCCTCGCGGCCGGAAGTTCTCTCCTAACCGTCCACTACGTCGACAGCAGCCATCTTTTGCTGACCTTTGGCGTCCACCGGCTGATGCCGCGTGATCCGACCTGCCCTCCACAGGACGACGACCACGTGATCGCCGCTGTGCTTCTGGATCTGCCGACGGGCGCGGTGCTCGCCCGCACGGAGTGGCGTCTCCACGACCATGGCCAGTACCTCTGGTCGCTCGGCAACGGCAGCTTTCTTTTGCGGCAGAGGGATGCCCTGAAGAGCTTCGCGCCGCTCGCCCATCTCGGAGGCGGCGACGCCTTCCGGCAGCACACGGTGCTCCACACGGACCGTTCCATCCGCGCCGTCATTGTCTCGCCAGACGCCCGTCTGCTTACCTTGGAGACCGTCGCCCGCGAGCTCCCGGCCGCCGCGAAGCCGGCTTCGCAGAGCTCCGGCAACGGCTCCGGCCAGAGCTCCGCCTCGCCGGGCGATGCGGACCACCCGATGCAGATCGACTTCTACCGGCTGCTGGCCGACCCGGGGACCAAAGGCCAGGTCGTCGCCGCCAGGGCCGGTCATGCCAGGGCGCGAACTGCGGTCGAGATCCCGGCCGATGGCGAGGGGTTTGTGAGCGCTCTTGACCAGGGCAAGGGAACCTGGGCCTTTGATTTCAACGAGTTCTCCGGAAAGCGGGATGAGCTGGCGATGTTTGACAGCACCTGCGGACCGCACGTGCACCTGGTGAGCGCGAGCGAGTTCGTCGCCCTGGCCTGCAAAGGGGGAACGGAACGGCAGCTGCTGGCCGCCTTCAACCTGAACGGCGACGAGATGTGGCAGCAGCAGTTCTACCGGCCCTATGCGTTCGCCTCCTACGCCCTGGCCCGGCCGGCCGGCCGGTTTGTGCTCAGCCGGGTGATCACGAATGGCCCCATTGCGGATATGAGCTCCGTCGTTCCCGAGGAGCTGGTGACGCAGAACCTGACGGTGTACCAGATCGACAGCGGCCGCCAGCTGTTGACGGTCGAGTTCGGTCCGGCGGCCCGGGCCGGGCAGAACTTTGCCCTGGCGCCCGATGGCCTGAGCCTGGCCCTGGTGCGTGAGGGCGTGCTCGAGATCTATCCTCTGCCGCCGCTCAGCAAGGGAGATCTTGCGGCGGTGCACAAGGCCGCCAGCTTTGCGCCGGCGGGGTATGAGGGTCCGGTCCGGCTTGATGCTCCGGTAACGAACGCCAGGGACTCGCACGCGCCACCGAATCCGCGCGTCGCCGCGGTGCCACCGCCTGCCACCCCGTATGACCGCGCGACCGCCGCGCAACCCCTTCCGGCGGCCAGCCGGTCGGCGATCGTCGCGGACCCCGACCAGAGCTCGACGGCAGCTGCCGCACCCAGCCAGGCCGCTTCTGCCGCCACGACGGGCAGCACCCACATTCCCGATGCAGGCACAACGGCAGCTTCACAGCAGAAGAACAAGGCGAGGGTGGTGATGGGAGATCAGCCTGCGCCGGCCGAGGGGCATCGCAAGCCGCCGACGCTCTATGGCCCTCCCGCTGCGCCGGAGAGCCCGGGCACACCGCAGTAGAGGCCGGGTTAGCTCCCAGTGGGAAACGCAGGGTCAAGGGAGGAGCAAACGCCACGGGCTGCTCTCTCGTCTTTGCCTGTGCTGCACTACTGCCGTGAAAAGAAACTCAGATTCCCTGCGGGAATGACAAACCAAAGAGCAGGGCACATCGGGCTTTCAGCCCTAAAAACCGGGAGCTCCACCTGAATGCAAGGCTACTTTTTCCCTAGGCGGCTTTATTGCCGATCGCCTTCAGGCGGGCGTTCAGGCGGCTCTTGTAGCGGCTGGCGGTGTTCTTGTGCAGCACGCCCTTTTGCACGCTCTTGTCCAGAAGCGAGACGGTCGCGCGGTACTGGGTGGTCGCGGCCGCCGAGTCTCCCTTGCCGATGGCCTCGCGCAGGGCGCGCAGGGTGCCGCGCAGTTTGCTCCGGTTGGAGCGGTTCACGGCCGTCTTCACCTCGGTCTGACGGGCGCGCTTCAGCGACGAAACATGATTTGCCATCTTCTAAAAACTCTCTTCTTTCTGGGGTAGACCCGTCTCGCCGCAGCGCAGCACAGGGAAACCTGGTCTGCGATCGGATCGGGCCATCGTGAGTGGAGGGCGCACGAACCTCCGCGAGCCCTAACCCTTCAAGACTACGGGAGCGGACCGCGCTGGTCAACCGCAAACAGGGCACCCGGCGGCTTCACAAACGCTCTTGACGGGAGCTCCCGGCCGGTCTAGCCTTTCCCCATCTTCGGCACAGGCTTGGCACCACCCGCCAACTCGTCTCCGATCCCGCAGCCGCGGACCTACGCTGCCCTTCGCTTTACCTCGCTCTCATCTCGCTCCCATACCCTGTGTCCCAAGGCCCTCCCGGCTCATCCAATAGAGCTGGAAGCCCATCCTGTTTCATCCTGACGGAGGTCAGACCACTACTTGACGACCCGACTGACGAGCCCGCTCCCGAGATCTTCCCAGGCCACGACCCCCTCTGCGGCCGAGCCCACGAACCCCACCGCCAGAACCGTGATCGCCCTCCCCGCAGGCATCGAGCCGCTCTACGGCACCCGTGATGAGAACCTTCGCCTGCTCGAAGACTCCCTGCAGGTCATGATCGACCTCCGATCGGATGGTCTCCATGTCTCTGGACCGCCGGACGCGGTCAGGCGCGTGCAAGGGATCGTCTCGGACTTTGACAGTCTCTGCCGGTCCGGAGTCCATCTCCACAACGGGGAGCTCCACGGGATGCTGAAGCTGGTCGTCGCCGACCCCCAGGTCACGCTCAAAACCCTGGTCGAGGCGGGGCGTCAGCGCTCCACGGGCGTCAAGCGCATGGTGCAGCCGCGCTCGCCCAACCAGAGAAAGTACGTGGAGGCGATCGAAGCCAACGACATGACGTTTGGCCTGGGGCCTGCGGGCACCGGAAAGACCTATCTTGCGGTCGCGATGGCCGTCTCGGCGCTGATGTCCAAGAAGGTCTCCCGCATCATCCTGGTCCGGCCGGCGGTCGAGGCCGGCGAGCGCCTCGGCTTCCTCCCCGGGTCGCTGCAGGAGAAGGTCGATCCATATCTGCGGCCGCTCTACGACGCGCTCTACGATCTGCTCGACCAGGACAAGGTGGACAAGCTGCTCGAGCGAAACGTCATCGAGGTAGCGCCGCTCGCCTTCATGCGCGGCCGGACGCTGTCGGACGCCTTCATCATCATGGACGAGGCCCAGAACACGACCACCGAGCAGATGAAGATGTTTGTTACCCGGCTCGGCAATAACTCCAAGGCGGTCATCACCGGCGACCTGACCCAGACCGACCTGCCCAACCCCAAGCGCTCCGGCCTGCTGGAGGCGCTGCATGTGCTCGATGGGGTCGAAGGCATCCGCTTCTGCCACTTCGACGATGTGGACGTGGTGCGCCACCACCTGGTGCAGCGCATCGTCCGCGCCTACGACACCTACGGACGCGCCCAGCAGCAGCAACTGCCCCTGGGCGACTCTGGCCTGGTGGACCCGCACTCGGACAACATCCGCCCGGCCCTGGCCGCCAAGCCGCAGTGATCCCTTCCCCATGCGCTACCATGGCAGGCGGAGCCTTCGGGGCTCCGCCTGCGGTTGCACCGTATACCTCATGACCGAACCTCCAAGTCGTCCCGTGCTCCGGCCCCTGTTGTCCTGGGCGTCTGCGCTTGTCCTCCTGATTGGTCTGCCCTGCCCGGGGCTGGCGAGGACTCCGGAACCAGGCAGCCCGAGGTCCGTACCGCCGGCTGCCCGCATCGGCTGGCACCTGGTCTGGTCCGACGAGTTCAACGCCCCGGATGGCACACCGCCCGACCCCGCCCGCTGGAGCTACGACCTGGGCGGCGGCGGATACGGCAACCATGAGCTCGAAAGCTACACGCGCCGCCCGGAGAACGTGGAGCAGCGCGGCGGCAACCTGGTGATCACCGGCCGCAAGGAAGACTTCACCGGCAAGGACGGCATCGCGCGTCACTACACCTCGGGCCGCATCCGCACCGAAGGCCACTTTTCGCAGGCCTACGGCCGGTTTGAGGCCCGGATGAAGCTGCCGGTGGGCCAGGGCATCTGGCCGGCGTTCTGGATGCTGGGTGCCAATGTGCCGACGGTCGGCTGGCCCAAGGGCGGCGAGATCGACATCCTCGAGGCCATCGGCGACCCGCACACCATCTACAGCACGCTCCATGGCCCCGGCTACAGCGGCGGCCACGCCATCTCGGCGAAGTTCGCGGTACCCGCCGGGGAGGCGATTGACGATGCCTTTCACACCTACGCGGTTGAGTGGGCGCCGGACGACATCCGGTTTTTCTTTGACGATCACCTGATCGCGCACCGCACCCCGGCCAGCCTGCCCGCCGGAACGAAGTGGGTCTATGACCATCCCTTCTTTGTTCTGTTCGATCTTGCGATCGGCGGCGACTGGCCCGGCAACCCGGACAGCTCCACCGTGTTTCCCAAGCAGATGCTGGTGGACTACGTCCGGGTCTACAACCGAAGCTCCCCAGCCCCCGCCGCTTCCGACGGCGAGTAGGGCAGGAGAGCGCCGATGATTCACATGCCCGAGGGCATCGCCGATCTCTTTCCGGAGGTCTCGCTGCGGAGCCTGCGCCCGTTCCTTGCACGCGCGCGGCTGGCGGCGGGTGTCGCGGGCGAGGTCAGCGTCTTGTTGAGCTCGGACGCCGAGCTCCAGCGCCTGAACCGGCAGTTCCGCCGCAAGAACAAGCCCACGGACGTGCTCAGTTTTCCGGCGGCTCCGATACCGGGGCTCGCTTCCGCCCAGCAGCACGCCGGCGACCTCGCCATCTCGATTGAGACTGCCAGCCGGCAGGCCGCGGAGCACGGCCACACGCTGCCGGTCGAGCTCCGCATCCTGATGCTCCATGGCCTGCTGCATCTTGCCGGCATGGACCACGAGACCGACACGGGCGAGATGCGGGAGCGCGAACGGGAGCTGCGGTCTCGATTTCGCCTGCCGAGCTCGCTGATCGAGCGCACCCTTGCCGATTGTGCTCCGGCGCTTGGGAAGACAAGCCGTGCCCGAAGGCGGCAGCCATGATCGCCCTCTACTTCCTCGCGCTTGGCTTGCTTCTGCTGGTGCTCTCGCTGGCCGCGTATGTCGACCGGTTGTACTCCGAGATGGGCAAGTTTCTCGCACGCGAGTACCAGGACAACATTGACGCCTGGGAGCAGGAGGTGGAGCCACGGTTTCACCTGGCACGCGACTCCGTTGCGCTTTCGGCCTCCGTGCTGCGACAGCTCTCGCTGGCGGCGGTTGCGTTTCTTCTGGGATCGCACCTGTTTCTGCAGGCGGGAGCGCATCTGCCGGGCGGTTGGCCGGCGGCTGCCGAGCTCGCCCGTACCGCGGCGGAGCTGGTTCTGCTGATCCTGGTCTTCGACCGTTTGGCGCCGCAGATTTTGTTTGCCCGGACCGATGGCCGGTGGGTGGCGCGCATCCGTCTGCCGCTGGAGGTGCTGTTCTACCTCGTTCTGCCGGTGACGCTGCTGCTGGGCCTCCTGCTCTCGATTCTTGCCCTGGCCGAGCCCGAAGACACAGGGGAGACCGAGGACTCCTCCGCCGAGGCCATGGACGCGCTGCTCGAGGCCGGCGAGGAGGAGGGCATCCTGGAGGAGTCCGACCGCGAGCTCGTGCGATCGGTCGTAGAGTTTGGCGACAAGGTGGTGCGCGAGGTGATGACGCCGCGGCCGGAGGTCTTTGCCGTCCCGGGATCGCTGACCCTGCAGGGCTTCACCGCGGCCATCGAGGAGCACGCCTTCTCGCGCGTGCCGGTCTTTGCGAGCTCGCTCGACGACATTACCGGTATTGCCTTCGCGCACGATCTGCTGCAGGTGCCGGACACCGAAGCCGGCAAGCGCACGGTCGCCGAGATGCAGCGGCCCGCGGCGTTTGTTCCCGAGACCAAAAACGTTGCCGAGCTGCTGCGCGAGATGCAGCGCGAAAAGCAGCACATGCGCGTCGTGATCGATGAGTACGGCGCCATGGCCGGTCTGGTGACGATCGAGGACCTGCTGGAGGCGATTGTGGGCGAGATCGCCGACGAGCACGACGCGGCCGAGGACGAGGACGCGCCGGTGCTGGAGCCGGACGGCTCCTACACGCTTCCAGGAACCTTTGAGATCTCGCGGCTGCGCGAGCTGTTTCGCGAGGGAGCCCGCTATGGAGCGCGCGATGCCGGGGGCGCGGCCGAGGGCGGAGAGGCTCCCTCGGGCCAGCCCGAAGCCCGCCAGTCCGGGGTGGTGGATGCCGCATCTGCCGCGTTCCGCAGGAGCGAGCCCGACCTGCCGGAGGAGAGCGAGTTCGACAACGCCTCGGACTTCGTCCCGGTGCCGCACGAAGAGCCGGAGCTTCCGCAGCCGAATGACTACGAGGCCACCACCGTGGCGGGCCTGGTCTCCGAGGTCGCTGGCCACATCCCGCTGCCAGGGGAGGTGGTCGAGCAGGATGGCCTACGCATGGAGGTGCTCGCCTCGACCAATCGCCGCGTGGATCGCCTGCGGGTTTCGCTGGTCGGCGCTCCCGAGGCGGAGTAACGCGGAGCCAGCGCGCCGCCCCGCTTGCGACGGCACAGCCTGACGGAAATCTGCTCTCGTTTCGTTCCCATGCGAGATCGTTGCGACGCTCGTGGGGACATGCGTATGCTGGAGGCATGGCGACCGCAGCGGCGCTCGGGCTGGAGCAGTATCTCGATACGACCTACCGGCCGGATCGCGAGTATATCGATGGCGAGCTCCGGGAGCGCAATGTGGGGAAGCGGGAACACGCACGTCTACAGGCACTTCTTACCATGTGGTTCGGACAGAACGAACGCGCCTGGTCCGTGATGGCGTACACCGGACAGCGAGTGCGCGTCAGCCCCACCCGGGTCCGCATCCCCGACGTCCTGCTCGCGACGACCGATCCACAGGAAGATGTCTTTACCGAGCCGCCGGTGCTGGTCGTCGAGATCCTTTCTCCCGACGACACCTTTCTGGACACGCAGGAGCGTGCGCGCGACTACCGCGAGATGGGGGTCGGCATGGTCTGGATCATCGACCCGCAGAGCCGCACCGGACGGATGTGCTCGGGCGAGACCTGGCAGGAGGCTGCGGTGTTGCGCGTCCCGGGAACGGCCATCTTCCTCGATCTCGCGGCCATTCTGGAGCACATGAGCGAGCCCAGGCCCAATTCGCTGCCCTGATTCGCCCTTCCACGAGAGCTATTCGATCGAGATCTTTCGCAGCAGCTTGAAGTCGCTGAGCATCTTTCCGGTGCCGAGCACCACGCTGGCCAGGGGATCGTCCGCGATCGAGACCGGCAGACCGGTCTCCTCGCGGATGCGCTTGTCGAGATTTTTGATCAGCGCGCCGCCGCCGGTCAGCACGATGCCGCGGTCGGAGATGTCGGCCGAAAGCTCGGGCGGCGTGCGTTCGAGCGCCACGCGGATGGCGTTGATGATGGTCGCGATGGACTCCGAGAGTGCCTCGCGGATCTCCGAGTCGTCGATGGTGATCGTCTTGGGCACACCTTCGATCAGGTTGCGTCCCTTGATCTCCATGGTGAGCGGCTTGTCGAGCGGGTAGGCCGAACCCAGGTCCATCTTGATCTGCTCGCCGGTGCGCTCGCCGATGAGCAGGTTGTACTTGCGCTTGAGATAGGTGATGACGGCCTCGTCCATCTGATTGCCGGCCATGCGCACCGACCGCGAGTAGACGATGCCGGCCAGCGAGATGACGGCGATGTCGGTGGTTCCGCCGCCGATGTCGACCACCATGTTGCCGCCGGGCTCGGTGATGGGAAGGCCCGCTCCGATGGCGGCGACCATGGCCTGCTCGACCAGGTGAACCTCGCTCGCCTTGGCGCGATAGGCGGAGTCCATCACGGCGCGTTTTTCCACCTGCGTGATCTCGCTCGGAACGCCGATCACGATGCGCGGGTGCACCATCATCTTGCGGTTGTGCGCCTTCTGGATAAAGTAGTTCAGCATCTTCTCGGTCTGCTTGAAGTCCGCGATCACGCCATCCTTCATCGGCTTGATGGCGACGATGTTGCCGGGCGTTCGGCCGAGCATCTCCTTGGCCTCCTTGCCGACGGCCTCGACCTCCTTGGTGTTGTTGTTGACCGCAATGATGGAGGGCTCATTGACGACGATGCCCTTGCCGTGCGCGAACACCAGGGTGTTGGCCGTACCCAGATCGATGGCAAGATCGCTCGAAAACAGGCTAAACAGCGACCGCATGTTGCTGATGCGGGAGTACCGCGTCTGGAAGTTGTTTGGGGACATGGGAGGAACTTAAATCCTGGGCAGACAGAGAGTCTTCCCCAGTGTAAACCGCCATCCGGGAGGGCTTCGCGCAGCTACAATCAGAGCTGGCACAGGAGCCCAGATGATCATCGGCGTACCCAGGGAAGTGAAGGATCACGAGAGCCGCGTCGGCGTCACGCCGGCCGGCGTCAAGGCGCTGGTTGAGGCCGGTCACACGGTGCTGGTCGAGCACGACGCCGGAGCGCTCTCCGCCATGCCGGACGACGACTACCAGAGCGCCGGCGCCGAGATCGTCGGCTCCGCCCATGACGTCTGGCGACTGGCCGCCATGGTCGTCAAGGTCAAGGAACCGACCGAAAAGGAGTACCGCCACTTCCGTCCTGGCCTGGTGCTGTTTACCTACCTGCACCTCGCGCCGCTCCATGAGCTGACGCAGCAGCTGCTGGACCGGCAGGTCACCGGCATCGCGTATGAGACGGTGCGCGACCGCCTGAATACCCTGCCGCTGTTGACGCCCATGAGCGAGGTTGCCGGCCGGCTGTCGGTGCAGATCGGCGCCGCGTACCTCGAGAAAGAGCACGGCGGCCGCGGCGTTCTGCTGGGCGGAGTTCCTGGCGTTGCTCCCGGCAACGTCTGCATCATCGGTGGCGGGATCGTCGGCACCAACGCCGCCAAGATGGCGCTCGGCCTTGGCGCCAGGGTGACGCTGCTCGACAACAACCTGAACCGCCTGCGCGAGATCGACGACATCTTCTCCGGCCGCGTCTTCACCGTGGCCTCGAACTCCTACAACGTCGAGCGCGCGGCGATGGAGGCCGATCTGCTCATCGGCGGCGTGCTGATTCCCGGTGCCGCTGCGCCCAAGATCGTCACCCGCGTCATGGTGGAAAAGATGAAGAAGGGCGCGGTGGTCGTCGATGTCGCGATCGACCAGGGTGGATGCATCGAGACCGCGCGTCCCACGACGCACTCCGATCCGTCGTTTGAGTATGCTGGCGTCGTTCATTACTGCGTCACCAACATGCCGGCCGCGGTTCCTAATACCTCGACACTTGCGCTCACAAACGCGACCTTTCCCTACGTGATGAAGCTTGCCGACGCCGGTGCGGAGGCGGTGATCGGGGGAGACCCGGGCGTCGCCGAGGGCGTCAACACCTATGGCGGCAGTCTGACCTACCGTGCCGTTGCGGAGGCTCAGGGGCGCTCGTTCCGGCCGGTCGCCGAGCTTCTTTAGACGGTCTTCGACTCCGTGCGAGCTTCGGCCGAGCCAGGTTCCGGGCGGAGACCGGGCTCGCCTCCGGCCCTATAATCACGGCACAGGAAGGTGGCGTGCCGCATGGGATCGACGACAAACCGTCGCAAGCTCCTCATCCTCGCGCTCGGCATCTCGCTGCTGATCCTGTTCAGCGTGCTCGCCACCCTGAACGCCTTCAACCTTCACTTCCTGAACCCTGCAACGACGCTTGAGATCTTTTTCTATACCGGCCTGTCTGCCGTCGCCTTTCTGCTGTTCGTCACTGTTCTGGTGCTGCTCACGCGGACGCTGCTGAAGCTCTACGCCGATCAGCGGTCGCGCGTTCTCGGATCGCGGCTGCGCACAAGAATGCTGTCGGGCGCCATCCTGATCTCGCTGGTGCCGATCGCGTTCATGTTCGCCTTCTCCTACGGTTTAATGAACCGTGCCGTGGATCGCTGGTTTTCGCAGCCGGTCAACCAGATGCGCGACGACGCCAGCCGCATCGCGCTCGAGCTTGCCCAGTACTCTGCCGCGAACGCGCGGGCGGAGGCTGAATCGATCGCGGCCAGCATCCCCCTGCGGAGCCCGGCCGCAGCCTCCGCCAGCCCCGCCCCAACCCGTCCGCCGCGCCTGCGCGGGACGCGGTCCGCCGGAGGACGAGGCGAGAGGCGGCCGCAGACCTCCCCTGGCAGGCGCCGGCCCCTGCCACCCCCGCCGGAGCGGCGAGCCCCCGCGCGAGATCACATCGCGCAGATCAACGGTGTTCTGCATGATCATGAGATCACCCTCCAGAACGGTTTTGCCGTAGTCTTCCACCAGGGCCGGCCGGAGGCTGCGCTTCATCTGCCGCAGCCGGAAGGCAGCTCGCCTCATCTGAAGGTCTGGCTTCCCGATGCGCCCATCACCGGCTCTGGTTCGCCCGTGGCGGTTCCTGCCAGCGGGTCGCTTCAACCTACGACGCTCGAGGCATCGCTGCTCGCGGCCGCGCAGCGCTCCGACCAGCCCGTCTTCTCCATCAGCGGAACGGACTATTCCCTGGGCCTCGCGCCGCTCAGCCATGGCGCCGGCACGGTGGTCGTCGGCGTCCCCCTGCCCTTTGGCATGCCCGCCGCCATGGGCAGGCTTTCCACCGCCGCCGAATCGTACTGGGTGCTGTTCCGCTCGCGCCGCCAGATCCGCAATCTGTACATGGTGCTTCTGTTGATGATCACCAGCCTGGCGCTGTTTGCCTCCTCGTGGCTGGCCCTGCACCTGTCAAAGCAGGTGACGCGGCCGGTGGAGGCACTGGCGGACGCCATGGACCTGATCGCTGCCGGCGACTACGGCCATCGCGTCGCCGCGTCCGCGACCGACGAGCTGGGCGATCTGGTTCGCTCGTTCAATCGTATGGCCGCCGATCTGGAGGGCAGCCGCCGCGCGGTGGAGCGCTCGACGGTGCAGCTTTCGGCCGCAAACGCCGCTCTCGAAGCGCGTTCGGGCGAGCTCGAAACCATGCTCGAAACGATCCCGAACGGCGTCGCCACGCTCTCACCCGAGCGCCGCATCGTGCTCTCGAACCGCGCTCTGTCGGAGATGCTGGACCCCGGCGGACAGAGCCACTTCTTTGGCCGGTCGGTCGACGAGGTCTTTCCCGCCGAGCTGCTGGAGGTGCTTGACCGGCTGATCCGCAGGTCCCACCGCATGGGCTCGGCCTCGAGTGAGCTGGAGCTCGCCGGTGCGCCCGGGGGCTCGCCCCAGGCGCCGGTGCATCTGCTCGCCACGGTCGCTCTGCTGGAATCCGTCTCCGCGCAGCCGGATCGCCGCCGCGAGCACCGTGGCTATGTGATCGTGCTTGAAAACGCGACCGAGCTGCTCCGCGCGCAGAAGCAGTCGGCCTGGAAGGAGGTGGCGCGCCGCGTCGCGCACGAGATCAAGAACCCTTTGACGCCGATCTCGCTCTCGGCCGAGCAGACTCGCCGCCACATCGACCGCCTCGCCTCGACCCTCGACGCGCGCGGCATCGAGAGCCCATCGACGGCCGTCATCCGCCGCTGCTCGGAGGTGATCTCGTCGTCGGTCGAAAGCATGCGCGCGCTGGTGGATCAGTTCTCCGCGCTGGCCGAGTTTCCCTCCGCGCAGCCACGGGCCGCCGATCTGAACACCATCGTCGAAAACGCACTTGCCCTGTTTGCCGGCCGTTTGGGCCGCATTCGCATCGTTCGCGATCTCGGGCCGGGGCTGCCGCCGGTGCTGGCTGACCCGGAGGCGCTGAAGCGCGCCCTCGGCAACCTGATCGACAACGCCGCCGAAGCCATGCAGGGAGCGCTTCTGCGCGAGCTTCACGTCAGCACGGCTCTGCTCGAATCCGGCCTGGTGGAGCTTTCGATCGCCGACACGGGCTCCGGCCTGACCGCCGAGATGCGCGAACGTCTGTTTCTCCCCTACGTCTCCACCAAGCAGCGCGGCACCGGTCTCGGCCTCGCCATCTCCGCCAAGATCATCGCGGAGGTCGGCGGCACCATTCGCGCGGAGAACAACACGCCGGTCGGGGCTCGCTTCCTTGTGGAGCTCCGCCCTGCCGCGGAGACGACCGATTCCGACCCCAACGCCGACCCGGTGGCGCTCGGAAGAGAGGCAGCCCGAACTCTGTAGCTCCTGGCGAAAGATGTCCATGAACCACGTCCTGATCGTCGATGATGAAGCCGACATCCGCTCTTCGCTCGCCTCCATTCTGGCGGAGGAGGGCTATCTCACCACCACCGCCGCCGATGCCGCCGAGGCACTTGCCCTGGTTCGCGATGCGGTCTACGACGTCGTCCTGCTCGACATCTGGCTGCCGGATCGCGACGGCCTGGACCTCCTGGCCGACATCCGCCAGCTTGACCCGGCGCTGATTCCGGAGGTCATCATGATCTCCGGCCACGGCACCATCGAGGCCGCCGTGCGCGCGACCAAGCTCGGTGCCTACGACTTTCTGGAAAAGCCGCTGTCGCTGGATCGCACGCTGGTGGTGCTGCGCAACGCGATGCGCGCGCGCGAGATGCGCGAGGACAACCAGGAGTACGCGCGGCAGCTCGCGCTCAAAAGCTCCGTCACCGGCCAGAGCATTGCCATCAAGGCGCTGCGCCAGCAGATTCGGCTGATGGCCCCGACCAACGGACGCGTGCTGATCTTTGGCGAGTCCGGCACGGGCAAGGAGCTGATTGGCCGCGCCATGCATGCCGAATCGCTGCGTCGCGAGCGGCCGTTTGTGGAGCTCAACTGCGCCGCCATCCCGGAGGACTACATCGACTCCGAGCTCTTCGGCTACCGCCACGGAGCCAGCCCCGCCGGAGGGTCGGCTCCGCCTGAAAAGCGGGGCACCTTTGAGCGCGCCGACGGGGGCACGCTGTTTCTGGACGAGGTGGGCGACATGAGCCTGAAGACCCAGGCCAAGGTGCTGCGCGCGCTCGACGAACAGCGCTTTCTGCCGGTCGGCGCGACCAATCCCGTTCACGTAGACGTGCGCGTGATCGCCGCGACCAACAAGGACCTGGAAGAAGAGATCGCGCGCGGCAACTTCCGCGAAGATCTCTTCTACCGCCTCAACGTGATTCCGTTCTTTGTGCCGCCGCTGCGCGACCGGAAGGAGGACATCCCTTCGCTCGTCGCGGAGTTCCTGGCCGAGTTCGGCAAGCAGTACGGCCGGCAGCATGTGGAGATCTCCGACGACGCTCTCGCGGCGCTGCGCCAGTACCACTGGCCCGGTAATGTTCGCGAGCTGCGCAATCTGGTGGAGCGGGTGCTCATCCTGAACCCGCGGGTGCAGCGCATCGAGCGCAAACACATCCCCATGCTGGTCTACCGTGAAGCGGCACGGTCCGCCGTCGGCAACGCTGGCTCATTGCGGCTCCCTGCACTGCCAGCCGACGATGGCTCCCCCACGCTGACCGAGGCGCGTGAGGCCTACGAGCGCGACTACATCCTGAAAAAGATCGATGAGCACCACGGCAACATGACGCGTGCCGCCGAGTCGCTCGGCCTGGAACGCTCGCATCTTTACCGCAAGATGAAGGCGCTGGGCGTCAGCGTGAAGGAGTAGCGAAGCATGCGGAGGCGCAACCAGTGAAGATACTTCTGCCCGGCGGCTCGGGCCAGGTCGGGACCATTCTGGCACGCTACTTCCACGCGGCTGGGCACGAGGTGGTTGTGCTCTCCCGCAGCCGTCCGGCCGAGCCCGCGCCGTGGCGCGTGGTTCCGTGGGACGGCCTCACCCTTGATCCATCCTGGACCTCGGAGATGGAGGGCGCGGATGCCGTGATTCATCTCTCCGGCCGCACCGTGAACACGCGCTACACGCCCGCACACCGCCGCGAGATCTATGACTCCCGTGTCGTTCCTACACTTTTGATCGGGCGAGCCCTGGCTGCTGCCCGCCGGCCGCCGCCCGTGTGGCTGAATGCCAGCACGGCCACGCTCTACCGGCACGCGCTCGACCGCCCGCAGGACGAGTTCACGGGCGAGATGGCGCGACGTACCGGTGGGCCGGCGGTCGAGGAGCAGCCCGGCCTGCCGGAAAATTGGGCGTTCTCGGCCGACGTCGGCTACCGGTGGGAGCAGGCGCTCCAGGAGGTGTCGACTCCCGGCACGCGCAAGCTGGCGCTGCGCACGTCCATGGTCATGAGCCCGGACGCGGGCGGCGTCTTTCGCGTGCTTTCGCGGCTGGTGCGCTGGGGCCTCGGAGGCACACAGGGCCCGGGAACGCAGTATGTCTCGTGGATGCACGACGTGGACCTGTGCCGCGCGACCGAGCTGCTGATCCAGAGGCCCGAGATCGCGGAGGCGACCGGTGGTGTGGTGAACATGGCTGCTCCTTGCCCGCTGCCGAACCGGGAGTTTATGCGCGATCTGCGGCGGGCCTGGCACCAGCCCGTCGGTCTGCCCGCGACGCGGTGGATGCTGGAGGTAGGAGCGGTTCTGCTGCGCACCGAGACCGAACTCATCCTGAAGAGCCGGCGTGTGGTGCCTGCGGTTCTGGAACGGAACGGGTTTCGTTTCGGCTTTCCGGAGTGGGCGGAGGCTGCCCGGGACCTGGTTCAGCGTACCCGCGCCGCCGGATAGAGCATTCTTTGTATCCCGTCCGCGCCCACTCACATCTGTTCTGCAGGCGAGGTCCGCTCGCCGGAGAAAGTTCCCATCGCGACACCGCAAGACACACATCAGCAATGGAAGCCGCGGGTCAATCCGTGGCTGATCGCGGCGACCGTTGCGCTGGCGGCGTTTATGGAGGTGCTCGACACCTCGATCGCCAACGTCGCCCTGCCGCACATCGCCGGCAACCTGGGCGCGAGCGAAGACCAGGGCACATGGGTGCTGACGTCGTACCTGGTCTCGAACGCCATCGTTCTGCCCGCCGGCGCGTGGGCCTCGTCGGTCATCGGCCGCAAGAACTTTTTTCTGGCCTGCATCGCGCTGTTTACCGTCGCCAGCTTTATGTGCGGCATCTCGCCCACGCTGCCCATTCTGCTGGTGGCCCGGGTCATCCAGGGTATCGGCGGCGGCGGTCTGCAGCCCATGGCGCAAGCCATCATGGCGGATTCGTTCGACGAGAAGCGCCGCGGACAGGCCTTTGCGCTCTATGGCCTGGTCGCCGTGCTCGCGCCGTCGATCGGGCCCACGCTGGGCGGCTGGATCACCGACAACTACTCCTGGCGATGGATCTTCTACATCAACATTCCCGTCGGCGTCCTGGCGCTGACGCTGGTGTCGCGCCTGGTCGATGATCCCCCGTGGATCAACCCGGATATCGCCAACCTGCGGCGGCTGGACTACCTCGGCCTCGGCTTCCTGACCCTGGCCATGGGCGGCCTGCAGATCATGCTCGACAAGGGCGAAGAAGACGCCTGGTTCGCCTCGAACTTCATCCGCTTCTTTGCCGTCTGCTTTGTCGTCGGCATGGTGGGCCTGATCGTGTGGGAGTGGCGGCACAAGAACCCGATCATGAACATCAAGTTGTTCCGGTACAAGAACTTCGCCATCTGCTGCCTGCTGATGATTCTGGTCGGCGGCGTCCTGAACGCGTCGACGGTACTGCAGCCGCAGTTCATGCAGACGCTGCTCGGCTACACCGCCACCATCGCGGGCGAGGCGCTCACAGGCGGCGGCATCGCTCTGGTCATCGTCATGCCGCTGGCCGGCATCGCCACCGGCAAGTTCGCCGCGCGCAACCTGGCTGCAGTGGGCTTTGCTGCGTTCGCCTTTGCGTTTTACTACAACTCAACCCACATCAATCTTGGCCTGTCGTTCGACATGAACACCTGGCTGCGCATCATCCTGATGATCCCGATCCCGTTTGCGTTCATCTCCATCACCAACGCGGCGTATGTGGGCCTGCCGCGGGAAGCGTCCAACCAGGTCTCCGGCATCATCAACTTTGTTCGCAACGTGGGTGGCTCCATTTTTATCGCCGCCACGGGCGCCATCGTCACCAACCGGACGCTCTTCCACGAGAACCGCCTGCAGAACTACATGCAGCCGGGCAGACAGGCGTACACCGACCAGGTCAACGGCCTAGCGCAGGCTTTCGGCGGATCGCATGCCGGTCCCGCGGCACGGCACATGGCGCAGGCCATGATCTACGGTCAGCTCAACCGGCAGGCCGGCGCCATGGCCTACCAGGACATCTTCCGCATGCTCTGCTGGATGGCCGTCATCATGGTGGGCTTCGCGTTTCTGCTGAGCAAGAACAAGCCCGGCCAGGGCGCGCCAGCGGGCGAGGCGATGCACTAGGCGGTATCGACATAGAGCCAAAACAGGTTGCTCTCTCAAGAACGCATATGTCGATACAGCTTCGGCAGAGAGGCCGCGCGTTCCCTGCCGCTCTGCAATGCGTCGCGAGCGGCGATCGACGTACCTTAATCGACGCTCGTTCCGGCATGGAAGCCTAGTAGCGAAAACGGTATCGGAGCTCCCCGTAGATCTCGCGTGGATCGTTGTAGTGGAAGCCGCCAAAGGTCAGGCTGTTGTCGAGCAGCACCCTGCGATTTGCGACGTTGAGCGCGTTGACCGAGACGGTGGTCGCCTCGCCGAAGCTCTTCCCCACCCTGAGGTCGAAGGTGGTGTGCTGCGGGAGGTAGGGATTGGGGTAGCGCGGGTCGGCAGGCGGCCCATCCGGATCGTAGCCTCCGTTGGTGAAGCCCGAGCCGTACATCACGTTGGTCGATGCCGTGAACCGCTTCGGCAGCACCGCGTTGAAGCCCACGTTGAGCGTGTTGCGCTGGTCATGGTCGACGGGAGTGTAGCTGAAGCCGCCGTCGCACACCGGGTCGCCGGCGGGCGTGCAGACGAGGCCCCCGGTAATGTTGCCACGCTGCTCCGCGATCTGGTTGGAGTAGGCAAGGTGAGCCTGGCCAAAACGCCACAGCCGCGGCGATCGCAGGGTCAGCTCCCAGGCTCGCACCAGGGCGCCATCGACCGTGACCGGGTAGTAGATGCCGGAGTCGCCGATGTTGGAATGATCAAGGAAGTTGTTGACGCGGGTTCGGAAGGTATCGGCATCGAGCAGCCAGCCGCGATAGGGAATCTGAACGCCAAACTGGTGTTCTTCGTCGCGCTCTCCGTGCAGGGGAACGAAGCCGGTGTTGTTGGCCTGGGCGAACTGAACCACGGGACCATTGGCCGTCAACAGCGGCGGCGGCTGGTAGAAGCGGCCGTAAAAGCCGCGAAACACCCAGTTCAGCCTCGGGATGCGGACGGCGGCGCCGAAGCGGGGGTCGGTCTCGGTCTCGGTGAACTGCCCCCGGAAGAAGGTCTGCCGCAGGCCGGCGATCAGCGTCAGCCAAGAGGTTGGCTTGTAGTTATCCGAGAGGTACTCCTCGACGACACCGCCCGAGGCCGCATCCGGAGTCGAGAAGTCAGGGTTTCCACTGCCGTCGTGAAACACAGCTCCGAAGACGTAGCTGTCGTGCTGGCCGAAGGAGTAGAGACCGGCTTCGATGGTATTTCGGGCGATCTCCGTGGTGATGGACGCCTGGAGCCCGGCGTAGTGTGAGGTCCGGTCCGACGTGGTGGCCACGGGGGTGTCGGCGGGGCTCGGCCGATAGTTCGCAAGGTTGCCGTGGTAAAACGGCGAGATCTGCAGAACGGTGGAGGAGTTGAAGGTGTGGAGCCAGGAGGCCGCAACCACACCGTCGGTCTCGCGCTGGTGGTCGCGCAGGCCGCTCGAGTCGAACTGCGCATTGCCGGCGCTCTCCGGGTCCGGGTCGTAGGGGATCTGAAAGAAGTCGTTGCGCAGCTGGGTGACCAGGCGGAGCTGGTCCTTGGGTGTCCGGTTGTAGATGAAGGAGGCGAAGCCGCCGTAGCCGTTGGCCGCATCGTGGTACACCCGCCCGATCGGGGGCGACAGACCGTAGTCGCTGCGGTTGCCGTTCAGGCTGGCGTAGTAGGCGAACCTTTGGGTGTGGTCGCCGAAGTTGATCTGGTCGTTGGTCTGAAAGAAGTTGCCCGCGGAGACCACCAGCTCTGCCTCGCGATTGCGCTCAAATCCCGTTCGCGGGACGACGTTGAAGACGCCATAAGTCCGGTCGCCGGTACCGGCGGTGTAGCTGCCGCGCTGCACCTCCACGTAGTCGATGTCCTTGGGATCGATCTGAGCGCCAAGGTTGCTGGCGATGTTGGTATTCGGGATCTGGACGCCGTCCAGCAGCCAGCTCACCTGGTGGCCGCCCCGCATATGGAGCATGTCATGCGTGATGTAGGCGCCGGGGACGTAGTCTGTGATCATGGCGAGGCTGTTTGTCCGGTCGGCTCCTGGCGTCTGCGCGATGGCGATCCGGTCCACAAGCGTCGTCGGTGTCGCGGAGTTGACGTTCGCGGCATCCCGTTCGGCCGTGACAGCAACCGATTCGTTCACGGAGCCAACCGCCAGCTCGATGTGGAGCAGAGGCGTGGTACCCGATGCCAGGGTGATGAACTGTTCGACCGATCGAAAGCCCGGATCGCTGACGGCGAGCGTGTAGTCGCCGAGCGGCAGCGCTGGCAGGCTGAACCCACCTTCGCCGTCGCTCTGGACGGTCCTGGTGTAGGCCGAGTGAGCGGCGTGCAGGGTAACCGTCGCACCGGCGACCGGGCGATGTTGCGGATCGTGGACGATGCCATGAACCTGGCCGAAGATGGTCGCCGCATGGGCGGCAGATGCTGACAACAACACAAGGGTGAGAAGAAGAAGTACGCGGCGCATGCAGCAGCCTCCCGGTCACAGGCGTGACCTGTCCGATCCAGACGTGGACAGCCCTCGTCGGCAGGCGGTGCCTTTGCGACGAGTGCTGCGAAGACGTGAAGACGTGGATTAACCCAAAAGGGAGGGTGGACCGCGCTTCTGCCGGGCGCGGTCCCGGGAGATGCGGCGTTTGGACTCAGTCTGGGCGACCGCTGCGGGGTGGCTGCAGATCTCCGCAAACAGGGCCTGTGCAGCGGGCGCCGCCAGTCTCTCGTGAAGGTGCCCGGGAGCGACGATGGCGGGGCAGTATGGGCAACGCTCCGCCGGCGCCACCCATCGGGGAGAGTCGGTCTTCTCCGCCAGGCGGCCGGCTTCGGTCATCGACATCGCGCAGTGGTGCTTGCCGTTGCGACGGCAGCAGGCCGGCAACTGCGACTCGCTGCTCTGCCCCAGCGCCAGCAGGGGAGCCAAGAGCGGCAGGAGAAACGCCGTCAGCAGCAGGATGGGGAGAGATCGACGCAATATCTGATTGAAGCACTATTTTGGACATCGCAGCAACGGCAGCCGGGCGAGCGGCGCGCAGGTGCGGCATGGCGAAACGAAGGAGAACCCGGTCCTTTGCCAAGCACAGGTCGCGACCGCGTCTGCCGAAGCTATCTGAAGCTATCGGCGGTCGAAGGTCGTCTTTCGGTCGGTTTTGATGGCGAAGCGGCCGGTATCCACCTTGTTGTTGTAGCGGATGTGCGTGTAGACGGCCGTGCGCGTGTCCTCGGACGGCGTGTAGAAGACCTGTTTGAGCGAGATGGCGCGCTGCGGGTCGACCCAGATGGTGACGTGGGTAAAGGTGTTGCGCACGCTCGGCTGCCTGGGAACCAGGTCGAGCTTTTCGACCGTGACGGAGGAGCTGCCGTCCGACATCTTCTCCGCGCCGCCGTCGGTGATGGTCCAGGCGTTTTCAAGATCGCGCCCGCTGCCGCCGAAGCCGAGCGTCAGGAAGCTCTCGTACTGCGCCTGGTTGGCTCCGGCGCTGAGCTCGGTCAGATGGTTCGCACCCGGGTCGTAGACGCGCAGCTTGCCATCCTTGTAGGCCAGCGTCTTTGCCTGCGGCGGATCGATCTTCGCGCCCATCTCGATGGAACCGCCCTTTGCGCGAAGGAAGTAGATGCTGCCCGTCTGCGTGGTGGTCTGGCGGACGACGCGCTCAAACAGGTCCCAGCGAAAGTCGGCCTCGGCGGTCTGGAACCTGGCGCTGGCGGCGTCCATCTGCCGCAGCACGGCATCGAGGTGGCTGTTCTGCGGCTGCTGCGCGGAGGCCGCGACCGCAGACAGGGGCAGAGCCGAGGCAAGCACAGCCAGGCCCATCGCCCACCGGGTCGCCCGTCGAATTTTCGATCGAAAGGTCTTCATGTTCCTGTTCAACACCACTCCTTCGCGTCTGACGCGGTAAAAGCCCTCCGGGTCCGCTCAGCGCAGCACCCAGGCGTTGTAGGCGACCACCTTGCCGTGCGCGTCCTTCACCGGCTCGTAGTGGTCGATCGTGACCTCGCCCGAGATCGGCTCGATCAGCCGCAGGATGGCCGTCCGGCGCTCGGCATCGGTGGCCGCGCCGCGCATCTGGTCGGCCTGCACGGTAAAGACGAAGCGGCTGCTCTGGCCGGCGTGCCCGTCCTCCCGCACGACGACCTCGCTGCCGTGGACGGCGGCGCTGTAGACCGGCTTGTCCCCGAAGTCGATCAGGTGGGGGGAGACGAACAGAAAGATCAGGATCAGCGTCACCATCACGTCGTAGTGGAAGCTGCCCCGGGGGTAGGTCCAGAAGAGATAGCTGCGCAGCACCTTCCACATGGCTAGGCTCCTCTCCGGAAGGCGCCGCCCGGCTGCTTCGCGATGACGGTTTCGCCGTGCATGTACGGAACCAGAGCCTCCGGGATGCGCACAGTGCCGTCCGCCTGCTGGTAGTTCTCGAGGATCGCCAGGTAGGTGCGGCCGATCGCCAGGCCACTGCCGTTGAGCGTATGGAGGAACTCGCTCCGCTTCGCGCCCGGCCGGCGGAAGCGCAGGTTGGCGCGCCGCGCCTGAAAGGCTTCGAAGTTCGAGCAGGAGGAGATCTCCCGGTAGAGGTTCTGCCCTGGCAGCCAGACCTCCAGGTCGTAGGTCCTGGCCGCCGAGAAGCCCATGTCGCCGGTGCACAGCAGCATGCGGCGGTAGGGCAGGCCCAGCCGCTCGAGCACCGTCTCGGCGTCACGGGTGAGCCGCTCGTGCGCGGCGGCGGAGTCTTCCGGCCGCGTCAGTTTTACCAGCTCGACCTTCTGAAACTGGTGCTGCCGGATCATGCCGCGGACGTCCTTGCCGTAGCTGCCCGCCTCGGAGCGAAAGCAGGAGGTGGCGGCGCAGAGCGAGACCGGCAGCTCCGCCTCTTCCACCGTCTCGTCGCGCAGGAGATTGGTCAGCGGCACTTCGGCCGTCGGGATCAGCCAGTGATCGCTGTCGAGGTAGACCCCGCGCTGGAACGGGCCCTTTCCATCGCAGCGGAAGAGGTCGTCCGCGAACTTGGGCAGCTGGCCGGTGCCAAACAGCGAGCGCGAGTTGACCATCGCCGGCGGCAGAACCTCCTGGTAACCGTGCTGCCGGGTGTGGAGGTCGAGCATGAAGTTGCTCAGGGCGCGTTCCAGCAGAGCCCCCTGGCCGAAGTGCACCACAAAGCGCGATCCGGAGATCTTGGCCGCGCGCTCGAAGTCCAGGATGCCCAGCCGCTCGCCGAGCTCCCAGTGCGGAAGCGCGGGGAAGGGGAACTGCGGCAGATCGCCCCACCGTTTTTCTTCGCGATTCCCCTGCTCGTCGCGGCCCTCGGGAACGTCGTCCGCCGGCAGGTTGGGCAGGGTCTGCAGCAGCTCCCGGAGGTGCTCGTCGGCTGAGGCCGCCTCGGCGTCCAGGGCTTCGCCCTCCGCCTTGAGCGCGCGGGTCTCTTCGGTCTCGGCGCTGGCGTCGCGACCGGCCTTGCGCAGTGTGGCGATGGTCGCCGTCAGCTCGTTGCGGCGGGCTTTCAGGCCCTCGGCGCGGGTGATGGCCTCGCGCCGCCGGCCGTCGGTCGCGGTAAAGTTGCCAACGACGGTCTCGGGGTCCACGCCGCGCGAGCGCAGCTTTTCCGCGACGAGCGGCAGGTTCTCCCGCACATAAGTCAGGTCGAGCATCCCTTGCATTCTAGCCTCTCGCAACGAGCGCTCCGGGAGAAGGGCCTGAGGCTGGGCCGGGCAGCCGATACACTGGGTGCCATGGCGTTCCGATCTTCTTTCTGGGCAGAACGGGGTTTGCGAGCAGACCGACGCTCCGGCGGCCCCGACATGCGGGTGATGCTTGCCGGCGTGGAACTGGTCTCGCCGGTGATCGCCGCCAGCGGCACCTTCGGTTACGGGCTCGAGTTTGAGGAGATCGTCTCGCTCGGCCGCATCGGCGCGCTCATCACCAAGGGGCTTTCGCGCGAGCCGATGGCCGGCAACCCGGCTCCGCGCATCGTCGAAACTGCCTCCGGCATGATCAATGCCATCGGTCTGCAGAACGTCGGCGTGCGGGCGTTTGTGGCGGATAAGCTGCCCCGGCTGCGCGCCATGCCGGGCGTCCAGGTGATCGCCAACGTCTTCGGCTTCACGGTCGAGGACTGCGTGGGGGTCATCCATGCGCTCAACGATGCCCCTGGCCTGGCCATGTACGAGCTCAACGCCAGCTGCCCCAACACCCGGCACGGCGGCATGGTCTTTGGCACCGACCCGCAGCTGCTGGCCGGCCTGGTTCGCGCGTGCAAAAAGGCCTCCGCGCGGCCGCTGATGGTGAAGCTCTCGCCAAACGTCACCAGCATTGCGGAGATGGCGCGCGCGGCCGAGGAAGCGGGCGCCGACGCGGTCTCGCTGGTGAACACCTTTCTGTCGCTCGCCATCGACATCAGGACCCGCAGGCCGCGCATCGCCAACGTGACCGGCGGCCTCTCCGGGCCGGCCATCAAGCCGATCGCGGTGCGCATGGTGCATGAGGTCTTTCGCGCCGTGCGGATTCCCGTGGTCGGCCTGGGCGGCATCGTCCGGGCGGAGGATGCGGTCGAGTTCATGCTGGCCGGCGCGACCGCGGTCGAGGTCGGTACGGCCTCCTACGCCGACCCGCGCGCGGTGGAGAACATCGCCGACCGCCTGAGGCGGTGGTGTGCCGCAAACGGAGTCGACACGGCGGCATCGCTGACCGGGGCGATCGTCCTGTAGCTGCCGGCGCCTGGCGACCGGCTCGGCTGGGCGGCTCATCCCGTAGAATCAGGGCGTCATGGCTGAACCGAACCCCGCCCCCAAGCCCATTCGCCGAGCTCTGCTCTCCGTCACCGACAAGACCGGCCTCGCTGGGCTGGCGGAGGCTCTCCACGCCCACGGGGCGGAGCTCGTCTCGACCGGCGGCACGGCCCGTGCACTGCGCGAGGCAGGGCTGCCGGTGCGCGATGTCGCCGATCTGACCGGGTTTCCGGAGATGCTCGACGGCCGGGTCAAGACGCTGCACCCCCGGGTGCATGGCGGCCTGCTGCACGTCCGCTCAAACCCGGAGCACGCGGCCGCCGTCCGCGAGCACGGCATCGAGCCGATCGACATGGTGGTGGTCAACCTGTATCCGTTTGAGGCGACGGCGCGCCGCCCGGGCGCCGGCTTTGACGAGATCATCGAAAATATCGACATCGGGGGCCCTTCCATGGTGCGCTCGGCCGCAAAGAACTTCGCGGATGTCGCCGTGGTGACCAGACCTTCGGACTACCATCCGCTGATCGCGGAGATGGAGGCAAACGGCGGCGCGCTGAGCCAGCGGACCCGGTGGCGGCTGGCGCAGGCGGCCTTTGCGGCCACCGCCGCCTACGACGGAGCCATCGCGGCGACGCTGGCCCGCATGTCCCCCGGCGAAGCTCCTGGCCAGGGGGCCGAGTCGAGCGACAGATTTCCGGCCGAGCTTCAACTCTCTTTTCAGTTGGCCTCGCCGCTGCGCTACGGCGAAAACCCGCACCAGGCCGCGGCGCTTTACCGCGACGGCTCCGGGCGCGGCATCGCGGTGGCGCGGCAGCTGCAGGGCAAGGAGCTCTCCTACAACAACCTGGTGGACCTGGATGCCTGCTGGGCGCTGACCGAAGAGCTTGCCAGCGGATCTCCCGCGGCCGTCGCCATCATCAAGCACACTAACCCGTGCGGAGCCGCGACCGGACCGGGCGGTATGGAGGCGTATCGCCACGCGCTCGCCGCCGACCCGGTCTCCGCCTTTGGCAGCGTCATCGGCGTCAGCACGGAGGTGGATGGCGCCACCGCGGACGAGATCAGCAAGCTGTTTGTGGAGGCGGTCGTCGCCCCGTCGTTCTCCGCGGAGGCCCGAGCGCGCTTCGCCGCCAAAAAGAACCTGCGGCTGCTGGAGATCGACCCCGCCACGGAGCAGACAATGCTGAAGCAGATCTCCGGCGGCATGCTGGTGCAGGACTCCGACAGCCGGATGATCGCCGCAGAGGACCTGAAGACGGTGACCCAGCGCATGCCGACCGAGGAGGAACTCGCAGCTCTCCTGTTTGCCTGGAGGGTGTGCAAGCACGTCAAGTCGAACGCCATCGTCTATGCCCGGGCCGTCGCTGGGGAGGGCCCTGGCTTTCAGACCGTGGGTGTGGGTGCCGGGCAGATGAGCCGGGTCGACGCGGCACGCTTCGGATCGATGAAGGCCGTGCTTCCGATGGCGGGCTCGGTCGCCGCCTCGGACGCCTTCTTCCCCTTCGCCGACGGTCTGGAGGTGGTTGCCGCGTCGGGCGCGACCGCCGTCATCCAGCCCGGCGGATCGGTGCGGGACGAGGAGGTCATTGCCGCTGCCGACCGGCTGGGTCTGGCCATGGTCTTTACCGGCGTCCGGCACTTCCGGCACGGCTGACGCCAAAGTGGTGCACCACGGGTGCTCTGTGCGGGCTATACTGCTGCCCTGTCTGCTCCGCGATGCCTCAGCGCCCGATCTGCATCCAACCCGCTTCGGCCCTCGTCTAACTGCCTGAAACCGCAGCGATGCGGCGTGCCTCCTTCCAGGACCCCCCTTGCCATGACGCCAATTCGCCGAGCCTGCCTTTCCTCCCACCGCAGCGTCCTTTCCTGCGCGGCTGCCCTGTTTCTGCTTGCCCCACCGAGCCCCGCCCAGAAGACCACCCCGGCCGCGGCTCCGGCTACCGCTCCCGATCGCTCGGCCTCCTACTACCACTACGGCCTGGCGCAGCTGTACGAGAGCATGGCTGCCAGCGCCGGGCGCGCCGACTACGCCACCCAGGCGATTGAACAGTACAAGCTGGCGCTCAATGCCGACCCCACCTCGGGAACTCTGCAAAACGGCCTGGCGGAGCTTTACTTCAAGCTGGGACGCATCCGCGAGGCCGTGAGCGCGGCCAAGGAGCAGATTGGCAAGGACCCGAACGATCTTCAGGCCCACGTTCTGCTCGGCAAGATCTATCTCCGCTCGCTCGGCGACATGCAGAGCCAGCAGTCGGGCGACATGCTGAAGCTGGCCATCGGCGAGTACGAGACGCTGACCCGCCTGAAGCCGGATAACGTCGAATACAAGCTGTTGCTGGGGCAGCTCTACAACCTGAACCACGACTCCGCGAAGGCCGAGGCGGAGTTCCGATCGGCGCAGAAGGCCGAGCCGGACTCCGAGGAGGTGGTGCTCAACCTGGCCCGGCTCTACAGCGAGCAGGGCGATTTCCGCCGATCCGCGGAGATCCTGAAAGCGGTGCCCGCCGACGACCAGACCGCGCGCATCGAGTTCGCGCTGGGGTCGACCTACGACCAGCTGCGGCAGCCGAAAGAGGCGATCGCCGCCTATCGCAGCGCGCTCAACCTGGATCCCGAGAACGCGGCCGACGTCCAGCGCAGCCTGGCCAACGCCCTTCTGACCGATGGCCAGCTGGAGCCCGCGCTCCAGCTCTTTCGCCAGATCGTCAAGGCAGAGCCGCAGGATGCGCAGTCGCAGGTCCACATCGCCGAGATCGAGCGCCGGCAGGGGCACTACCAGCAGGCTCTGGATACGCTCGAAAAGGCCAAACCGCTGGTGCAGGACACCCTGGACCTGAACTACAACGAGGCCCTGGCCTACGACGCCCTTGGCCGGTACGGCGACGCCATCGCGACGCTTCGAGCCACGCTGGCCGGTGTGGAGCACCCGGACGGAAAATATACGGACCAGGAGAAGTCCGTGCGCGCCGCTCTTCTGGACCGCATGGGCGTCATTCACCGCGAGCAGAACAAGACCGCGGAGGCCGTGGCGGACTACCAGCAGATTGCGGCGCTCGGCGGCGAGTACACCCTGCGCGGCATCCAGGGTGAGGTGGATGCCTACCGCGACGGGCACCAGTGGAGCGAGGCGACGGCCGTCGCCGCGACCGCCGCGCAGTCGCACCCGAAGGACCGCAGCGTGCAGCTGATGTACGCGCAACAGCTAGCCGATACCGGCAAGGTGGACCAGGCACTGGCGCTGGCAAACGCCCAGCTCGGGAGTCCGGCCGACGATCGCGACACCCGTCTCGCGATCGCGCAGATCGATCTTCGGCTGAAGCGCTACAAGGAGGCCTCCGAGCAGGTTGATCAGGCGGCCGCCCTCTCCTCCAAGCCCGAAGATCAGTTGTACATCGACTTCCTTCGCGGCACCCTGGCGGACCGGCAGAAGCAGTACAGCGAGGCCGAAGCCTGGTTTCGCAAGGCCCTGACCATCGATCCGCAGAACCCGACCGTTCTGAACTACCTCAGCTACATGTACGCGGAGCGCGGCGTGCATCTGCCGGAGGCGATCAGCCTGGCGCAGAAGGCGGTTGACCTCGATCCGCAGAATGGCGCGTATCTTGACTCACTCGGTTGGGCCTACTTCAAGGCGGGCCAGTACACGCTGGCAGAACAGAACCTGCAGAAGGCCACCGAGCGCATCGGCAGCGATCCCACTGTGCACGATCACCTGGGCGATGTGTACGAGAAGACGGGCGATCTGAAGCAGGCGGTCTCGCAGTGGGAGCGATCGGTGACCGAGTATGCGCGGTCGCTGCCCGCCGACACCGACCCCCAGGACGTGGCCAAGCTGCAGCACAAGCTCGAAAGCGCGCGGACCAAGCTGGCCCGGGTCTCGCCGGCACCGGGCAAGGAACCCAAGTAGGCACTCGCGTGTCTGCCGCGTCGACGCATCTCCCCCTGGCGCTCCCGCCGGCCATCGCGCCGACGGGGGGAGGATTCGATCTCGCGATCTGCCGGGTGGTGCCGGAGCCGGACGACCTTCTGATCGCCCGGGCCTTTCCCGCTCCGCCGCGCCCCCTGGCCGGCGACTTCGGGCGCGACCGCGAACGGGTGGTGCAGTCCCGTGCCTTTCGCCGTCTCGCCGGCAAGACGCAGGTCTTTACCAGCCGCGCCTCCGACCACTTCCGCAGCCGCCTGACCCACACGATGGAGGTGGCGCAGATCGCCCGCGACGTGGCCAGGCGCCTGGGTCTGAACGAGGAGCTGGCCGAAACTCTGGCGCTCGTCCACGACATCGGCCACCCGCCGTTTGGACACGCGGGGGAGCGCGCGCTCGACGCCTGCCTTCGCCGGCACGGGCTCCGCTTCGATCACAATCTCCACGCCCTGCGCATCGTCGAGCACTTTGAGCAGCGCTACGCGGCGCACCGCGGCCTGAACCTGACGCTCGGCGTGCGCGAAGGCATTATCAAGCACTCGCGCGACTACACGGTGGCCGCTCACCCGGAGTTGAGCCCCTATCTGCTCGACCAGCGGCCTCCCCTCGAGGCGCAGATCATCGACCTCGCCGATGAGATCGCCTATCTCACGGCGGACCTCGACGACGGCGTCGAATCCGGCCTGCTCGACGTCGATCACATCCGCACGCACGTGGCCATCTACAGCCGGGCGGCCGCGATCACACGCGACGCCTATCCGGAGATCGAGGACAAATATCTCTTCAACGAGTCGCTGCAGCTCATGCAGAATCTGCTCGCCGACGATCTGGTCGCGACCACCTTCGGCAATGTCAGGGCGGCTGGCATCACCAGCCTGGCAGGGGTGAGGCGGCATCCCGATCGGCTGGCGACCTTTTCCGCGCCGGTCGAGGCCGAGCGCCAGGACGAGAAGCGCTACCTGCACGACACGCTGTACAGCTGCCCGGAGCTCGATCTGGAGCACCGGAAGGGCGAGTTCGTCGTCACCTCGCTGTTCGACTTTTGGGTCGCGCACCCCTCCGAGCTGCCGGCTGGCTACGTCGGCGAGGTCGCCGCCGAGGGCCTGGCACGGGTCGTCGCCGACTACATCGCCGGCATGACCGACAGCTTCATCCTGCAGCAGTACGCCGCTGTGAAGCGCGCCAACCGACGCTAGGCTGTATCGACACCTACGTTTTGTCATCTCGACCGGACCCTGAGCGTAGCCGAAGGGGAAGTGGAGAGACCCCGGTCTTTCGCCCTGGCGACTGGAACTTCTGTCTTTCTGCGGCAAAATACAGGGGTCTCTCCGCTCCACGAGACGAGAAACCGTCTCGTTCCGGTCGAGATGACAACCTGTTTGGCTATATCGATGCAGCCTAAGCCACCCAGCCGGGAAGGTGCGCCGCGGGCGCTAGGCCACGCGCCGCGACCGATTGCGATCCGCTACGATAAGGGCAATGGCACCTCATCAGAAACGCGCCCTTGTCACCGGAGGCGCGGGCCTCATCGGCTCCCACATCGTCGATCTGCTTCTCCGCGAAGGCTGGACCGTCCGCATCCTCGACAACCTCGAACCGAACACCCACAAGTTCGGCAAGCCAGCCTGGGTCAACCCGGCGGCGGAGTTCCGCCAGGGCAACGTCCAGGACGCCGACACCATGCGATCGGCGCTCGAAGACATCGACGTGGTCTTTCACGAGGCGGCCTACGGCGGATACATGCCGGAGATGGCCAAGTACGTCCTGGTCAACAGCTTCGGCACGGCACAGATGCTGGAGATCATCCGCGACAGCAAGCTGCCGGTCCAGAAGGTCGTGGTCGCGAGCTCTCAGGCCGTCTACAGCGAAGGTGCGGCGCTCTGCCCCATCCACGGCTTCGTGGTTCCGCTGATCCGTCCGGTCGAGCAGCTGCGCGCGGGCGACTTTGCGGTGCACTGCCCGGTGCCGGTCGAGGGACGGGCCTGCGGCCTGCCAACCACATCCATCCCAACGCCCGAGAGCACGCCCGGCGGCGGCGAGACCGTCTACGCGCTGACCAAGGTCGATCAGGAGCGGCTGGTGCTGCTGTGGGGCAAGCAGACCGGCATTCCGACCGTCGCTCTGCGCTACTCCTGCACCTACGGCCCGCGGCAGTCGCTGTTCAATCCCTACACCGGCGTGATCGCCATCTTCTGCACCCGCCTGCTGACCAGGCAGCCGCCGGTGATGTACGAGGACGGCGGCCAGACCCGCGATCTGTGCTTTGTGGAAGATATCGCCCGCGCCAACCTTATGGTGGCGACCGACGATCGGCTGAATGGCCTGCCGGTCAACGTGGGCAGCGGCCGCGCGACCAGCGTGCGCGACCTCGCCGTCATCATCGCCGCGAAGCTCGGCGTCGAGATCGCACCGCTCGCCCGGGGGGAGTTCCGGCCGGGCGAGATCCGGTCGCTGATCTCCGACATCAGCCGCATCCAAACCATCGGCTATGAGCCGTCCGTGACCATCGAAGAGGGCATCAGCCGCTACATCGACTGGATCCGCACGCAGGGTGAGGTGAAGGACTACTTCGGCGCCGCGGAGGCCGGCCTGCGGGCCAAGGGCATCGTGCAGAGCGTCGAGGCGTAGGGGCTGCTTCGAGTCCAGCCGTTTCCGAAACCAGGAAAGCCGCGGAAGCACCCGACCCCAGACCGAGGGGCTCAGGCGTAGAGCGCTGCCTCGAATCGTTCGAGCTCTGCCTCGTTCCAGGCGTGCGAGGCCTTGTGCCAGGCGTCGCCGCGGCCTTCGACGAAGTTCGGGAAGTTGCTGCGGCAGGATCCGGTTCGGGTCTCGAAGTCGAACAGGGCCTGGGCGGTTCCGTCGATGTAGAGCACGGCCTGCTGGCCGTCGCGCGACCACTCTACCGCTCCCAGGCGTTCGCGCGCCGCGTCCTCGAGCGAGGCGACGTTGTAGATCAGCATCGCGTCCAGAATGCGCTCCTCCTCGCGCTCGCGGGAGCGGTCGCAGGCGTAGAGGTACCCGGCCACTCCCTCGTCCTCGAAGAGCACGGTCCAGGGTGTGGCGGGGGAGTCCGAAAGGAGAAGCGCCCTGCCCGGAGTGAAGGCGATCGACTGCATACCCCACACGATACACTCGAGATAGCTCCGGAAGCGGACAGAAGGCGGCTGCGATTGTGACAGGCAAAAGCGGATGGGGCGGCGGTTTGACGCGGAGCAGATGAAGCGGCCCAGGTTTCATCTCGGCCGGCCTCAGCGCCTGGCCGCGCTTCTGCTTCTGCTGCTGGGGATGGAGTGTTGCTGGGTCATCCGGCAGCAGACGCTCTCGACCCAGGACTACCGCTTCGCTCGCTGCGGCCGCGAGATGTGGGAAGACCCTTCGCCGCTGGCCGGCTACTTCACCACCTGCGGCAACATGCATGGCGACGGCACCCTGGCCTACCGGGCGGCGGGCCTGCCTCTGACCCTGCAGCGCGCGATTCTTCTGGGCGCCGACCGGCTGCGCAGCCCGGAGAACCGGCTCTACGAGCATGGCACCAGCCTCCGCGGCTCCACGTGGGAGGCGCGGCATGAGTTGTCCAGCGTCAAATGGCTGCTTCATCTGCCGTTCGTCGCGTTTGCCCTGTGGCTGGGCGGGGGTCTGTGGTGGGTGGCGCGGCGGCTCTTCGGCAATGAGGGTGGATTTGTGGCGCTTGCCCTTTACATCTTCTGCCCCGCGGTGGTGCGGTATGCGGTGGTGCCCAACAACGAGGTGCTGGCCATGTGGGGGCTGTATGGCATGGTCTACACGGCGATTGGTGTGGCCCACGCCATGCACGGTCCGCGCCGAAGATGGCGCCCGCGCATCGCTCTGCTCACCATCGCCATGGGATTGACGGCAGCGGCGCACCTGCTGGCGGCCATGGTGGGAGCCGTCGCGGCGCTGTTTTCTATGCTGTACCTGGCGGAGCGGCGGCGCAGCTCCGTGATGCAGATCCTGATCTTCTCGTCGATCGGCGCCCTGCTGATCCTGTTTGCCTGCTTCAGCTTCCGGCCGGCGGCCTTCAGCTATGTGTTCACCGGGGGCGGTGGCCGTTTCTGGTTCTCGCTGGATGCGCCTCGCGAGTTCTTTGGCAGTCTCCCGGAGCTGCCCATCACGGTAGCCGCGGGTGTGTCGCTGCTGCTGTGGGCCGCGGTCCGGCGGTCTCGCTACGTGGGCAATACGGTTCCGCTGCTGATGACGCTGGCTCTGCTGCCGCTGGTCACCACGCAGGCCATCACCTACCCCCTGCTGTGGGCGCTGCCCTTTCTGTTTACCTTTATCGGCGGCGTCTTCGCCGACGCGCTTGAAACCCGGCAGAGACGCCTGTTTCTGCTGCTTACGGGCGCTCTGGTGGTGACCCAGGCTCTGGTTTGCCTGGAGGCGCTTCCCCTTATCGCAAACTCCTGACACTTCTGTGGCACATGCGCATCGATTCCTCCCTCGACGCGCCGGAGATGTGCGAGACTTCCCGGGATACGGTTCACAAAAGGCACACTCAGGCAGAGAAAGACAGGCTAGGGCATCGGCGACATGAGAAGGTTTGTACGGATCAGCAGTGCGGGCGCGGCAGGCGGACTTGCGGTTCTGCTGGCGCTTACCGGCTGCCACCAGCGGCAGCGCAGGAGCATCTCTCAACCCAACACCCCGGACTACGCCTCCCAGCTGCATACGCTGGTGAGCCAGCCCGACCTGCCACCGCTGCACTGGCCCAACTACACCGACTACCAGGCTGGAGTGAAGACGTTTTACGACGACCGCAACTGGGAGCTTGCCTGGACGCGCGACGGCAGGCCGACCCCATCGGCTCTGGGCTTTATCGAAAGCTTCCGCACTGCAAACCTCAGGGGTCTCCGGCCGGAGGACTACGACGCGGCGCAGTGGCCGGCACGTGTGTCGGCGCTCAACAGCAGAGATGCCGAAGCGATCGCCACGTTCGATGTCACCATGACCATCGACGTCATGCGCTACATCTCCAATCTGCGCACCGGCCGTGTCAATCCGCAGCACTTCAACTTCGATATCGACGCGGCCAGCAAGCGCTACAACCTGCCGGAGTTCATCTCCGATCAGGCGGTCGACGCGACGGACGTGCCGCACCTTGTCCTGAGTGTGGAGCCGGACTCGGACGAGTACCGCAAGACGGAGGCCGCCCTGAGCAGGTATCTGCAGCTGGCAGAGCAGCAGGGATCGCAGCCGGAGCAGCTGCCCGAAGGGGCGGATGGGAGCTCCGGCCGACACTACGAGGCTCTGCCGCAGCTGTGGCGGCGCTTGCAGATGGAGGGCGATGCGGACGCGAACGCGCCTTCTCCCACCAGCTACGGCGAGGACTTTGCCGATGCGGTCAAGAGCTACCAGCAGCGGCATGGGTTGACGGTGGATGGGAAGCTCACCTCGGCGACCATCCACAGCATGAACGTGCCCATGTCGGTCCGCGTCGCTCAGATCGACAACTCGCTCGAGCGCTGGCGATGGCTGCCGGCGCCGTACCTGAAGCCGCGCCTGATGGTGAATCTGCCGGAGTTCGTCCTGCGCGGTTATGACGAGCAGGCGAACCAGCAGTTCAGGATGAGGGTGGTGGTCGGCCAGACGGTCGACCAGCACGCCACACCCGTCTTCACCCACATGATGAAGTACCTTGTCTTCCGGCCGTATTGGACCGTGCCGGTCGATATCACAAAGAAGGAGCTCGCCCCGCACATCCGGGCCGCGTCGGGATACCTGGAGGCCCACAACTACGAGGTCGTGAACTACAAGGGCGAGGTGCAGCACGACGTGCCGCTCGATCGCCTGGAGCACGGTCGCCTGATGGTGCGGGAAAAGCCCGGGCCGCGCAACTCGCTGGGTCTGATCAAGTTCATGTTTCCCAACCAGTACGACATCTATCTCCACTCCACCCCCGCCCAGCAGCTCTTCAGCAGAACCCGCCGCGCGTTCAGCCACGGGTGTGTGCGGGTGGAGAAGCCTGTCGACCTTGCCACGTGGGTGCTGCAGGATCAGACCGGCAAGGACGGGCAGCCGTGGGACACGCAGACCGTGACGGACGCCATGCAAAACGGTCCCGACAATCACCAGGTCAATCTCAAGACACCGCTGCCCATCGTGATTTTCTATGCCACGGCCCACGTGGATGAGCAGGGCAAGGTGGACTTCTTCGACGATCTTTATGGCTACGACGCGGAGATGCAGAAGGTGTTGGACAAGGGACCTCCGTACCCGACAAAGCCGGAGCCGGTCAAGCCGGAGACGGCCCCCGGCGACACGGCGTAGCGGCTCCTCTGCGACCAGGTGGCGGGCGCGCCAGCGTGCCTCCGGTTCTGGCACCCATCCGGCTTCCCTGGCGGCCTGCATGCTGTTTTTATCGGCAGAGTCTCTAAAAAGTTGAGCCTCCGCGCTGCCGATTCGCGAGCGCGACGGCATAGGGTACTTCGGTGCGTCGCTGCGGCGTGTGCGGATTCATGTTCTTCGCCAGGCTGCCGATAGAGGGAGCATGAAGATCCTGTCCACCGTTCTCCCCACCCCACCTATCTCCACGCTTACGCCGCTCGCAGACCGGCGCAAACATGTCCGTTCCAACCCAACGCTGCGCAGGCCGCGGCCTGAGCAGGGCCGGGCGCTCGAGATCCTGGCCCATGCGATCGAATACCTCGTCGACTCCGACCTGAGGGAGGGTGACACCATCTGCCCCGCGACGCGAGCGGCTGTTCAACTTCTGGCCGAGCGCAGCAGAAGCGTCTTCGCTGAGTGTCCGGAGGTCCTGCCCTTTCGGCAACGCCTCCGACGCCTCGTCGGCCGTCTGCGATCGGCCCGCGTGGATCACCTGCTTCCGCAGACGACCGACCAGGCTGCCTCCTGAAGGGCGTGGGCTGTCTCGACCCCTTGCAGCGAGGCGACGGGAATGTTGGACAAAAGAACTCCGCGCTTGAGGAGGTCGCTACAATCAGGGCAGAGGTCTCCCGGGCCAGCGTGTTGAACGAGAACAACGCTTCCGAGTTTCGCCGATGTTTGATGGCGTGGTATCGCAGGGACGCGCGGCAGCTGCCATGGCGTGGAACGGCGGACCCGTACCACATCTGGCTGAGCGAAGTGATGCTGCAGCAGACGCGCGTCGCCGCGGTGCTGGAGCACTACCAGCTGTTTCTGCAGCGCTTTCCGACGCTGCTGGCGCTGGCCCTTGCTCCCGAGGCAGAGGTGCTGGCCGCGTGGTCGGGCCTGGGCTACTACCGCCGCGCGCGCATGCTGCACCACGCGGCCAAGTTCATCGTGGCGGAGCGCGGCGGCGTTCTGCCCTCCACCAGCGTCGACCTGCGAACGCTGCCAGGCGTCGGAGAGTACACGAGCGCGGCGATCGCCAGCATCGCCTTTGGCGAGAGCATAGCGGTGGTGGACGGCAACGTGGAACGCGTTCTGCTGCGGCTGTCCGGCCAGCCGGAGGACACCTCCGCCAAGGGCCGCGCCGCGGTTTGCAAACTCGCCACCGGCCTGCTTCCTCCGCGCCGCAAGCGCGTGCCGGGCAATCCGCCTGGCGATCATAATCAGGCCATGATGGAGCTCGGCGCCACGATCTGCCTGCCCAGGTCCCCCCTGTGCCTGCAGTGCCCGGTGCAGGCGTTCTGCGAGACGCGCGGAGAGCACCGGACGCCCCCACGCGCGCCCCAGCTGAGCCTGCCTGTCGCCTATCTGCTGAGCCTGCGCAAGCGCGGCACCACGACGGAGGTGCTGCTGACCCAGCGCCCGGAGGACGCCAGCCTGATGCCCGGCATGTATGAGCTGCCGCCGCTGACGGAGGAGGCCGTGGCGGGCCGCGAGCCCGAGCTGCGCGTCCGGCACTCCATTACCCGGACCAACTTCTACGTCCGCATCTTTGCCGAGTCCGGCCTGCGCGAAACGACGCTGCGCGATTCGCTGCCCACCCCGGCTGCCGAGGGGTACTGGCATCGCACGTCCAGGCTGGGCGATCTTCCCCTGACCGGTCTCGCGCGCAAGGTGCTGCAGCGCATGGGAGTGATGCGCGTGGACCCGCTGCAGCCGGCGCAGACCGACGAGCCCGGTCCCGTGGCTCCGCCTGACGTAAGCTGACGAAATCCCAAAGCAACAGCACGAGATCAGGAGACAGATGATGCGACGTGGAGCGAAGACGCGACTGGCGTTTATGGCAGCGATGCCGGTGCTGCTGACCGCAGCCGCAGCTGCGCAGGCAGCCATTCCGGGGCCGGTCAAGGCGGCCGAGGCCTCGATCGATCCGGAGAAGATCCGGGCGCACGTGCGATTTCTGGCAGACGATCTGCTCGAAGGCCGAGGTCCTGGGCTGCGCGGAAGCGAGATCGCCGCCAAGTACATCGCCACCGAGTTCGCGCTCGACGGTCTGAAGCCGGGCGGCGACAACGGCACATATCTGCAGCAGGTGAGCTTTGTCGGCGTCAAAGCTGACCCGGCCAAGACGACTTTTGTGCTCGAACCGAAGGCCGGCCAGCCGATCGATCTGCACTACGCCGACGACTACACGGTCAGCGACCAGCAGCACCAGCCGCTCGCGCAGATTGATGCACCGATCGTCTTTGTCGGATACGGCGTGGATGCGCCGGAGTTCGGCTGGAACGACTACGCCGGCGTCGACGTCAAGGGCAAGGTGATCCTGTGCATCGTGGGCGATCCCCCGTCGGACGATCCCAAGTTCTTCGGCGGAAAGGCGATGACCTACTACGGGCGATGGACCTACAAGTTCGAAGAGGCGGCGCGCAAGGGAGCGGTCGGCGCGCTGATCATTCACCGCACCGATCTCGCCAGCTACGGCTGGGATGTGGTCCGGAACTCCAACACCAGCGAGAAGACCTATCTCGCAGACGACCGGAATCCGAAGCTCGAAGCCGCCAGCTGGGTGCAGTTCGAGGTGGCGAAAAAGATCTTTGCCGCCAGCGGAAAGAGCCTCGAGACCGAGATGGAGGCCGCCGGCAAACGCGGCTTCCATGCGCAGGAGCTGCCGGTCGAGCTCAAGGCGCATGTGGTCAGCACGATCCGGCCGTTCCATTCGCCCAACGTCATTGGCATTCTGCCCGGGACCGAGCAAGGACGCGAGCAGGCGGTGATGTACACCGCCCACTACGACCATCTCGGCTTCGTCCCCGGCATGAAAGGCGACAACGTCTACAACGGTGCCGCGGATAACGGCACCGGCTGCGGCATTCTTCTGGAAGAGGCGCGCGCCTGGTCGCAGATGGCCGTCAAGCCGCCGCACGATGTCATCTTCGCCTCGGTGACGGCCGAGGAGCAGGGGCTGCTTGGCTCGGAGTATCTAGGCCAGCATCCGCCCATCCCGGCCAGGGAGATCGCGCTCGACCTGAACTACGACATGATTCTGCCAGTCGGCGTGCCGCGCGAGATCAACGTCAACGGAGCGCAGCGCACCACCTTCTACCCGGAGGTGGAACAGACGGCCAGGCGCTTCGACCTGGCGATCGTCCCCGACCCGCGGCCGGGCGCGGGAAGCTACTACCGCTCGGATCACTTCAGCCTTTCGCGCGTTGGCATCCCAGCTTTTTCGATCGACACGGGATCGCTCTACGAGGGACATGACCGCGCCTGGGGCGAAGCCGAGGAGCGCGACTACAACGAGCACCGCTACCACAACTTCAGCGACAACTACACGCCCGCGATGAACTTCGACGGCAACGCCAAGCTGGCACGGTTCGGCATGGAGCTCGGATGGGAGGCACTGAACGCGCCGCATGGCGTGGAGTGGAAGCCCGGCGATGAGTTCGAGGCGGCACGGAAGGCGAGCGAGGTGAGCGGTGGCAGCCGGTGATCTCGAACCGCGTGCCTCGTTACCGATTGACGGAAGGAAACAGGTCGTCCCCTGAAAGCGGAATCTCGCTTACCGCAGCTCTTCTTCTTTTCATATCCGCCCAAGGTCTTGCGCAGGTATCGCACAGGCCGCAGAACGGCAGCCAAACAGCATCTGTGATTCTGCAGCAGGCTTGGCAGGCGAGTGGCGGGCAGAGCTGGGATCGCATCGCGCGAGATTCGCAGGACCGCGACCATCCGGGCCGGCGCGCAGACCGGCAGCCTGCACACTGCCGACGATCTTCGGACCGGAGCCAACGAGGACCGGGTGGAGATCGGAGGAGCGTTTGTCGAACATCACGCCGACATGCCCGTGCAGAGCTGGCAGCAGGACGCCGCGGGCGATGTCTCGCTGACCCCCGGTGGTAAGGCTCCCGGCGACATCGACGACCTCTACATCCACCGGAAGGGATGGTGGCAACCCGGCTTCGGAGGTGCTGCGGTTCATGTGCTTCCGTCGATGGAGGCCGACGGCACGACCTATGACCGGCTCAGTTTCAAAGTTCCTGGCGGCAGCGGCTTCACGCTCTGGATCGACCGCGGCACCCACCTCATCACGCGCCTCGTGCGAGGCAATTCGGTCAGTGTCTTCTGTGACTTTCGAAAGATTCCAGGCGGGTTGACGCTCCCGTACCGGGAGCAAAGAGATACGGGCGCGGTCAACCTCATCAGCGCTCGTCTGGCGAAGCAGCTTGGCCTGAAAGCGAATACGCCATCTCTCCCTTTCGGCGCCATCGGTGGCGCGACGAAGGCTCGCACCGCGCACGTGGATAGCCTCACGATTGGCGATCTCGTTGTCCGCAATCAGAGGTTTTTTGTGCTGGATCTCCCTTCCAGTTCAAACGATCCGGAGATGCTTGTCGGGTGGGAGTTGATGCGCCGGTTCGCCGTCCGCATCGACTTCGAGCACGACCTTCTTACCTTCTACGACGGACCTCATTTTCACTACACAGGAACCGGTACGGCGGTGCCGCTGATCCTGAACACGGTGGGCAACGGCGTGAATATCCAGGCCAGGGCCGACGGCATCCCGGGAGAGTTTCTCCTCGATACTGGAAATCAGATCGGGCTATTTCTGAACTCCGGTTTTGTTGAAGCAAATCATCTTGTCGCCGCACTCAAGGCCCATCTGCGCGGCTATAACGGCAGAGGCCTGGGCGGCCTTTCTCCTGAGGCGTGGTTTACCCGGCTGCATACCCTCAGCCTCGGTGGCCTGGAGATACCCGACCCCGTGGTGAGGCTGCAAACCAAGCCGGACGGTCCCAACTCCAATGCGGGGAATATCGGTCAGAGCGTGCTCAATCGTTTCACGGTGGTTGTGGATTGCATGCGAGGCGTCATGTATCTGGAGAAGACCGCAGACTGGAACCGGCGCGAGGTCTTCAATCGCGCCGGCCTTCTGTTCGATCCTGTGGACGGCACCGATCAGGTCATGACCGTGCTGCCCGGCAGTCCGGCCGAGCGCGCCGGACTCAAGCCTGGGGACCGCATCACGAGCATCAATGGTCACCCGCCCGCGGACGACCCGAACGATCCGGTCTTCCTGCAGCCCGTCGGCACCGTGCTGCACCTGAAGGTGCTGCGCGATGGCAGGTCCAGCAACTATGAGATCAGGCTTGCCGACGTGCTGTAAACAGAGTGAGGCGACCCTGCCTGCGGCCGCCGGTCAGCAGTTTTCGTCGGCCGGAGTGCCCTCCATAGCGGGCCTGAATGAAGTTGCGAGCCCGAGGTTACGGCTGATTGCTGAGTACGGTCTTGCCGCCGGCACTGGCGACGCGATGCACCAATCCGAACCTTTGCAGCTCCCTCTCGCGGCGGCCAGCGTGGTACGTCAGCAGAAACACGCGGCGGGGACCGGCCCACATGCGGTCGAGCGATGCGTCGGTCTCGAAGAGATCGGGGGCATCCGGCCAGAACGAGCCGAACCACGGACCGTTGACACGACCGTCGACCAGGTGCACCGGTTCGCGGGTGTAGAACAGCAGGGTCGATCCTGCCGTGAGTTCCCCGTCGATGGCCACGAGGTCGCCGGCGCGTGGCTGCACTCGCTGTTCCTGCACGATCGCTTCGGCCAGGCCCTTCGAGCCCAGGATGGGGTAGAAGCGCCGCAGGCCCTCGTGCATGCACAGCAGAAGCGCCGACGCGGCCCCGGCCAGCAGGAGGTTGGCGGCGAACTGCCGGCCTCGCAGCCGCAGCCGCAGCGATCCCGGACCCAGCACCAGCATGGTGGCGGCCAGCGCCAGAAGCGGTCCGCGAAACATGGCCATGGCCGGGCCGGTGAGATCGAACACATGCCCCAGCGACAGGGTATACTCCTGCGGATGCTGCGCCAGCAGGCTGGCGAGAGTCTCACCCGGAGGAACGGCGGGCGCCGTTGCGGCGAGATACCCGGCCATGGCTGCGACGAGCACAGCCAGCGGCGCGAGCCCCCACCGGGTCCATCGCAGGACGGAGCGGCTTGCCCCTGCGGCCGCGGGTATCCGCCGGCCGTCGGCCAGGGCCAGCAGGCCACCGATCATCAGCGCCATCGCGGGAGCAGCCGGCAGAGCGTAGTACTCCTGGCGGGCGGAGACCGAAAAGAACCCGATCACCAGGCCGCTCCAGAGCAGCAGCGCGACGGCGGTCTCGTGCCGCTGCCGCTCGGCCGCGTTGCGCTCCCGAGCTTCGCGAAACAGCCAGTGCAGGGCACCGGGCAGAAACGCCGTCCAGGGCACCAGCCAAAGGAGCGTCAGAAGCCAGAACAGCGGCACCGGCACCTGTCCGTAGTCGTGCGGGATGCGCCGCGAAAGAAAGCGGGCCACGTGCTCGTTGTAGAGATAGAACCAGGCCCAGCCGGCCCTGGTCGGCACACCCATGCCGGGGGGAAAGGCGACGGCCGGGTTGCGAAGCGCTGCCAGCACGTGCCAGGGAAGACCCAGCAGCAGCGCCACCGCCGCCGCCGGCAGGAGGTGCAGCCTGCGCAGGAGGTGCAGCCTGCGCAATGCCAGGAGGTACAGCACCAGAAATGCCACGGGAAAGACCGCGCCGATCAGCCCCTTGGTCAGCACGCTGGCCGCGACCGTCGCGCCGAAGCCGAGCATCGGCGGCAGCGCTCCCCGGGGATTGCCGGCAGTCGCCCGCTCCACCGCGATCAGAACGAGGTGCACCGACAGGGTCAGCCACAGTGCCACCACCATATCCGGGATGTAGAAGCGCGTGTAGAGGTAAGGTCCGAGCGCGGTTCCGAGCGCCAGCGCCGCATACAAACCGCCGCGGTCCGCCTGCCCGAGCGGCGAGACGCATCGAAACATCCGCAGACCGAGCCAGTACACCGCCAGCAGCAGACCGAGCATGGCAAGCGCCAGAGGAATCCTTGCCGCCCAGTCGTGCACGCCGAACAGACGCATGGAAGCCGCCGCCATCCAGTACATCAGCGGCGGCTTGTCAAAGAAGCGGATGCCGTCCACATACGGTGTAACAAAGTCGTGGCGGACCAGCATCTCGCGCGCGACCTCGATGTAGACCGAGTCGACGTCGTCCAGCAGGCCAGGCTGAAAGATGCCGGCGGCCTGCAGCACCAGCCAGACGAGCGCAATCAGGCCCAGCGAGCTCCACCGCCAGGGGCGCGCCGCCCGCTCCCGCGCCCCGGCGTCGCGGCCGGCTTCTTTCCGGGTTAGCTCTTCTGTTCCGACTGCTTCGGTCATGGCAGAGGATCCAAAGGCATAGGAAGCAGGACGTCATAGCAGGCCGACAGAGTAAATCAGCCTAGGGCGATTCCACGGTCTGCAGCGGACGGTCCGTCACCAGGGCTTTGCCGGACCGCTCGAAGAGGATGATCTGCGGTCGCCCGCGCAGCAGGTCGTCGACCTCGTCGCGTTTCTCAAGCGGCACAAACAGCAGCTTGCGCGCGCCCGTTCCCCAGCCGCGCAGAAGATCCGCCGACGTGAGAAAGATGGGCGGCGCATCGGGAAAGGTCGATCCGAAGAGCATGGAGGACGAGCGCCCGTTGACCAGCGGCAGAACGCGGCCGAGATAGAACGGAATCGACGATCCGTAGGCCTGATCGCCGTAGAGCATCACCTCCGTGTCGGGGGCGATCTGGCCGCGACCCTCCAGTCCCTCGATGCGCTCGGCGAAGCGCGCGCTTGAAAGCATGGGTCCGAAGCGCGCGAAAGCGATATGCGCGGCCAGCAGAAACATCGCGGAGAACAGGGCGATGGCCATGGTTGCTGCCACGTGCCGCCGCTGCTGCCGAAGCAGCCAGGCGATCGCCGGGCCGGTGACAAAGGCCAGAAGCGCGAGCAGGGCAGGGAGGCGAAGCGCCGCAAAGGACGGTCCGGTCAGGTCAAAGAGGTGCGACATCGAGAGCGTGTAGTTGCCGACGCCGCGGTGCGCCAGCAACTCGCCGATATCCGCCACGTACGGCAGGTGGCGCGACTCCCACAGACCCACCAGAAGAGCGATGCTGGCGGCGGCACCGATCACGGTGAGGCTCACATGGGCAAAGGTGATCCACCGCCGCGCCGTCCGGTCGGTGGCAAAGGTCTGTTCCGAGCGCACCAGGGCGCCGCTGACCAGCAACAGCAGCGGCAGATAGGCGGGAAAGGTGTAGTACTCCTGGTTGGTCGAAAAGGAGAAGAAGATCACGACCACGCCGGCATAGAGGGCCAGCAGCAGCGACGAGCGCGCCGCGGTTGAGCCCACAGCGAAGCGGGAGGCCCAGGAGACGCCTCGCGGACGGTTCCGCAGAAACCGGATGCCGGCGAGTGCTGGCAACGCCAGAAACAGGCTCCAGGGGAACAGCCACACCGCATGGAGGCTCCAGTAGAGCGAGTCCGGCAGCTTGTTGTAGTCCCTGGGAATGCGCCGGCCGAGAAACCGCAGGACGTGCTCGTTGATGAAGTAGAACCAGAAGAAGCCGTGCCCGTTCGCCCCGCCGGTGTTGCGCAGCCCGGCCAGGACGTGCCAGGGCGCGGCGATGGCGAGCAGCAGAAGCGTTCCTGTGGCCGGCCGCAGATCGCGCCATCGCCGCCACTCCCCGGTTGCCAGCAAAAACAGCCCCGCCGCCCCGAAGAAGAAGACCAGCGCCACCAGCCCCTTGGTCAGCACGGCCAGCGCCAGCGCGGCCCACATGGTGTAGGGATGAAGGTAGCGGTGCTTGGGAAAGCTACGCGGGATCTCCGGGTCGTCCGGCGGCGGCAGCGCCTGCGGCGCGGTAGCGCTGCTGCTCCGCGCCAGGGGCTCGACCGAGAGCGCGCGCAGGAGGCAGTAGAGCGATACTCCCAGGAACAGCGAGAGCCAGACCTCCGGAATAAAGATGCGCGTGAAAAGAAACACTCCCGCGGAGGTGAGCACCATGACCCCGGCGTAGAGCGCGGCTCGCTGGGAGAAGGCATGCGCCCCCCAGCGGTAGGCCAGCATGGCCAGCAGAAGCACCGCCACCGCCTGCGGAAGGTGCGCCGCAAAGGTGTTGAAGCCGAAGATGCGGAACGACGCCGCGACCATCCAGTAGGGCAGCGGCGCCTTTTCCAGATAGCGGATGCCGTCCACGTGGAGCGTGACCCAGTCCCCTGACACCAGCATGTACCGCGCCGCATTGGCGTGCGTCGCATCCGCGTCATCGAGCAGCGGCGGGGCAAACAGGGAAAAGAAGTAGATCGCGAGCCACAGGCCGCCCAGCAGAAGCACCGGCGTGGACCGGCGCGCGCCCGGACGGTCCCCCGGACGCCGTCGAACGGGCGGTGCATCGCGTTGCGGAAGAGTTGTTTCCATCAGCGGCCAGACCGGCGGCGGCCGGATCTCGCTTCCAGAATATCGCGCCCCGACGCAGGAAGGGAGCTCGCGCCGCCGGAGGTTACCGCCGTCTGTACCGTGGCTGGAGCCGCCCGCCGATGTATCTTGCTTGTGTCGGGAGAGATTTTTCCGCCTCCCGCAAAGGTGATCCAGAACGCATGCCGACCTTTGCCGCCGTGGACCTCGGTTCGAACTCCTGCCGTCTCAAGATCGTCTCCGTCCATGGTCAGCGCCTCGAGACTCTTCATGAGGATCGCGAGGTCAACCGGCTGGGCGAGAGCGTCTTCCAGACCGGTGCGATCTCGCCCGAAGCCATGGAAGTGACCATCAAGGCGCTGAAGCGGTTCCAGAAGGCAACGCAGGTCCACGTGGCGGATCGCGTCCGGGTGGTCGCCACCAGCGCCATGCGCGATGCCCGGAACGCCTCCGCCTTTGTCGAGTGGGTCAAGAGTGCGACCGGATGGACGGTGGAGGTGATCTCGGGGCTGGAGGAAGGACGTCTGATCCACCTCGGCGTGGTCACCTACGAGCCCGGCGCCAGGGGGCGCTGCCTGATGATCGATCTTGGCGGCGGCAGCTGCGAGATCACTGTCTCCGAGGGCGGCAACATCCGGTCCATGGTCTCGACTCCGCTGGGTGCCGTGCGTCTGCAGCAGTTTCTCCAGCAGGACCCCCCGGCCCGCGACGACATCTCGCGACTGAAGCAGTATGTCGACCGGGAGCTGACCCGCGCGGAGAAGAAGCTGACCGGCGCATCGCGTGTGGGCGCGGTGATTGCGACCTCGGGAACGGCCGGAGCACTGGCCGAAGCCTCGACCGCGATGGCGCTTGCCGTGTCCGCAAAAAAGACCCGCGGCAAGAAGCCCGTCCGCACCAAGGTGAACGACGCCTCCACCCCGGACGTCCGCGCCCTGGCCGACAGGCTGGTCAAGATGAATAACTCGGCGCGGGAGGCTGTGCCGGGAATCGGCCCCAAGCGCTCGGAGATCATCATCGGCGGTGCGATGGTCTACGCCGGCCTGCTGGAGCGGCTTGGCCTGAAGGGCTTCCGCTACTCCCCGTTGGGGCTGCGCGACGGCATGATCGCGCAGATGGTCGCGGAGCTCGATCAGCGCGGCTCCGTGCACCAGAAGATCGAGACGGAACGCTGGAAGGGCGTGATGGAGGTCTGCCGTCGCTACGCTGTCGAGCCTCGCCGGATCGAACCCGTACGCCAGCACGCCGCCGAGCTCTTCGACGCGCTCAAGGCCGTGCACCGGCTTCCCGGCGAATACCGCTTCTGGCTCGAATCGGCCGCCGCCATGCAGGACGTCGGCAAGTTCGTCAATCACCAGGGCCACCACCGGCACACCCAGTACATCATCGCCAACTCCGAGATCTTCGGATTTTCGCCCGAACAGCGTGCTCTTGTCAGCGCCATCGCGCGCTACCAGGGCAAGACACAGCCCGACGCCGCCGACCGGCCCATGCGGGTGCTGCCGATGGAGGAGCACGCGGCCGTCCGCAGCAGCGTGGTTCTGCTGCGGCTGGCCGGGGCGCTGAACCAGGACCGCGCCAGCGCTCCGCTGAAGCTCAAGACCCTGGTCTACCCCAAGCGCGTGGTGCTGGAGCTGACCGGCGGTCGTGCCGGAGCCGAGCTCGAAGCGTGGGCGCTGAAACGCGAGGCCGCCTACTTCCGCGAGGTCTTCCGCCGCGAGCTCTTGGTCGAGGTCGCGTAAAGGGCGCGGACCGTGCGCGGATCGAGCAGCCACTGGAGAACGGCGGGCCCGCGGCTCAGGTTCAAACGTGCCAGCGAGCCCTTCCTCAGCCGCACCTGCGCAACCGTCGCCGCGGCGGCAGGCGATGGCACCAGCAGCGATCCCAGAAAGCTGGTGATGTTTGGGTTATGCCCCACGACCAGCACATTTTCGTGACCCTCGCACTCATGCAGGAGCTTGCCAAAATCGGCAAAGCCGGCTGCCGGGGCAAGCGCGTTGGAGAGCAGGATCTGCCCGTCGTAGGCCGTCTCCGTGCCGATCATCGATGCGGTCTGCAGAGATCGCTTGAGCGGGCTCGACACGACCAGGTCGAACTGGACCTTCATCGCGTTCAGCACGTGGGCCAGCTGCAGGCACATCTGCTTGCCTTCCTTGTCGAGCGGGCGCCGGGTGTCGATCAGCGGGTTCAGGCGGCGTGTTCCCGCGCTTGCGTGCCGAAGCATGTACAGGTTCATGGTCGTCTCCGATTGTAGAACCCGGGGGTTGCACGAGCATCGGGCGCCCGCCGCCCCCTTTCAGAGATGTGGGCTGCATGCCCTGGTAAGTGGGTGATTCGTCCTTTCTGATGCCGCAATGACAGGGTGCCCCACGTCTCGCGTTTGAGACGTGGGTTCCGGACACCCGCACTTTCGGACCCGTACCGACCCACATCTCAGAGTCGAGATGTGGGGCACCCGCACTCTGTGACCCGAGTCTTTCGGAGAGGTGGGCCGCTCATGCTGGTGGGTGATGATTCGTCCTTTTCTGATGCCGCAATGACAGGGTGCCCCACGTCTTGCGTTTGAGACGTGGGTTCAGGACACCCGCACTTCGGACCCGTACCGACCCACATCTCAGAGTCGAGATGTGGGGCACCCGGCACTCTGGGACCCGACCCGTCCCTCGAGTCTTTCAAGAGATGTGGGCTAGATGCTGGGAGGTGGTGATTCGTCCTTTTCTGATGCCGCAATGACAGGGTGCCCCACGTCTCGCTCTTGAGACGTGGGTTCCGGACACCCGCACTTTCGGACCCGTACCGACCCACATCTCAGAGTCGAGATGTGAGGCACCCGCACTCTGTGACCCGACCCGTACGCCGCGTTTGGGACGTGGGTTCAGGGTCCGAAGCGTGCTTCGATCTGAGTGCGGTCTCGGAACAGAGGACTCCCCTTGCAGGTAATCCCGTTTTGGCGGCTGAGGTGTGTTGGAAACGTCCGAGGTCAACGAATCAGAGCCTTCCCAGCCGGCTCGCGGCGGAAAGGGACAGGGGTCTCCCCACTGTCCCCTCGGCTTCGCTCGGGGTCCGTGCGAGAGGACATCCTGTGGGGAGATGCTCCCTCGGCTCTCCCCATCCGGGGATTCTCGCAACTAGCCCGGATCAGCCGAGGGGCGGGTCGCCTTCGCGTTCAAGAAACTCCTGTTCCGTCTCCGGGGCCGCGGGGTCGACCACGACCCGCTCCGTGCCCACGCGCTCCTCGACCGGCACCGCTGGCGGAGCGGGCACGTGGGTGGTCTGGACGGCGGCCTCTCGCACCGGCACGATCCGCTCGGTGGCATAGCGCCGCGCCGCCGGCAGCTCCGGCACGTAGATGGGGAAGTTGGCGGCCAGCGTCGTCTCCATGCCGCGCTGCCAGAAGCGTGAAAACAGCAGCAGAAGAAGACCCGCCTGTCCAACCAGAAACGCAAGCCAAACGCGCGGCGCGGCGAGGCTGGTCACCACAAACGCGCCGGCAAAGGTCATTGCGGCCGCACCGGCAACCGCCAGCAGCAGAAACAGGATCCACGCCGAGGCAAACCGGCGACGCAGGGTGCGCCACGCCGGTCCGAGTGTGGTGCGCACACGGCGGTCGGGTCTGCCGTTCGGCCGCAGGTGTCCGCCAATCTGCACCGTGTAGACCTCCACCAGATCGAAGTAGAGCCGGATCACCGACGCAACCAGAAGCACCACGGCGATGCCGCAGCACTGAGCAAGGAACTGCGGGCGGCCAACCAGGTGATCAACCACCCAGCCGTTGATCGCGCCATAGAGTGCCAGCAGCGGACCCAGGATGACGACGGTGGCGAGCAGCAGCAGAAGCGAGATGCGAACGAATCGCCAGAAGTAGCGCAGACCTTCCGCCAGCATCGTCGAGAGCCGCGCCGGGACCTGCTCGGTGTAGCAGAACAGAACGCCCGGCGTCAGCAGAAAGTACACCAGAAAGGCGAGAAGAATGCCTCCAGGCGAGGGAGAGCTGCCACCGGGGACGTCGTGCCCCAGGCGGGTAAACGTCCGGATCAGGCGCGCGAGATCGAAGCCCGTGCTGAGCGACTGCGCTGCCAGCGAATGGCTCAGAAGCGCGTCAAGCGCACCGTGGAGGCGAAGCGAAAACAGCAGCGCCAGCGCCAGCGTGAGGATGTAGGTCCAAAGCAGCGCCGGCAGGCGCCGGACCACGAGAAAGAAGCCGTAGATCAGGATGTTGTGTTTGCGAGTGGATTGCATGGGGGCGGCGTCCTCAGGTGGATCTGGTGTCGCGATGGGTTCGGGGAGCATTGGGCAAGCAGGGGGTCCCGACGCGCCTACACCAGCCACGCTCCCAGCTCCACCAGCAGCTGCTGGGCCACGAGCCACAGATGGGTAATCTTCGCCGCGGGCAGGGGGTTGGCACGCGTGGTGTAGCTGTTGTTGAAGAGGTCGTCATCCAGAAGAACCGTGTGGTCCGGATCGACCTCGGCCGAAACGATTTTGCTTCCGCGCAGGTACTCGAACTTCGTCCATCGGTCCACGCCGGCCCAGTGCTCCCGCACCTTGCTTCCGTCGGCAAAGACGATCTCGATCGTCGCCGGCAGGACAAAGGTGCCTTTGCGGCGCACGTAGACCACATCGCGGTACACGACTGGCTGGCCCGCCTTGGGCTCGGGCAGCCACCACTGCGCGCGATCGGAGCGAACGCTGTCGATGGCATAGTCCAGCAGCGCCGTGCCGTAGACCGCCTGGTTGAAGTACGGCCGCAGCGACGAGCCGTTCGCCACAAAGCTTTTCGGAGCCGTCGCCAGGCTCTGCTGCAGGCTGGGCAGCGTTCCGGCCTCCGCCGCGGTTGTGGCGGGGTTCCCGGCTGGCGGCAGATACAGCGTGGGTGCCCCCGGCGTCGTTGTCGCGGGGCTGTAGGTCGCCGTCGCCCGCCCGCGCTCGACCGCGACCGCCTCGATCGTGCGCAGAAAGTCCTCGGTCGTGGGATGGGTGAAGCGGTAGGTCATGAAGTAGCGATGCATCGCCTCGCGCATGGTGTCTGGCCCGACGATGCCTTCGAGCGTCTTGAGCAGCGTCGCGGACTTCCCGTAGGTAATTCCGCCGTAGGAGGTGGCGTTGCGAAACTCCCACGCAAACCGGGTCACCGGGTCGAAGTCCGGCTTCGCCAGATACGTCAGCCGCTGCAGCGCGGCATCACCGGCGTTGGCCCAGGGAAAGTCGATCACCGAGGTCTTCGGGCCGTCGATCGACGCGTTGACGTTGACCTCGGTGTAGGAGTTGATGCCCTCATCCAGCCACGCATCTTCGAACTCGTTGGTCGCGACCATGCCGTACCAGTACTGGTGGCCGAACTCGTGCTCGGCCTCGATCTCGGTCGAGTGCGTCGGGTCCCACCAGGAGGTGCCGCCGGTAAACAGCGTCGGGTACTCCATGCCGCCCATCTCGGAGCCGGGCTCGGGGTCGATGACGGTGATGCGCTTGTACGGGTACGGGCCGTACCAGTCGTTGAAGCGCCGCAGCGCCTCGGTCGTGATCTTCCGGTAGCGCTGGCCCGCGCCGGGGTGCGCCGCCAGCGCCAGAACATGCACCTGCACCGGTCCCATGGAGGACTGGAAGTTGCCGTCGGTCACCTGGAAGTGCGGGCTGGCGGCCCAGGCGAAGTCGTGGATGTCCTCGCCATAGAACGAGAGCGTGCGGGTGCCGTCGCCGTTGGCCACCTCGCCGGTCGGCACGCCGGAGGCCCCGACGATGTACCGTCGCGGCAGCGTCAGGTGGACGTTGAAGGTGCCAAAGTCCGAGAAGAACTCCGTCGTCGCGTGGTACTGGTGACAGTTCCAGGCGCCATGCCAGAAGACGCCGAGCTTGGGGTACCACTGCCCGCCCATAATGAAGTCGCGCTTCCACCCATTGCGCGCGACCGAGAGCGGAAACTGGTCGTGGAAGCGGATGCGAAAGGTGACCGCCTCACCCGGCGTGATCGGCCGCGGCAGTTGCAGCTCGGCCACGGTGTGGTCTTCGCTGTTGCCGTCGTCCGGCGCGGTGTAGTGCAGGGACCCGGTCAGGTCGCCGATGCCGTCGGCGGTGATCTGGTCGATGGCGATGCCGCCAATCTTCTCCTTCGGGTACCGGTCGCTCTTCTCGGAGTCGCGGATGCCGCCGCTAAAATGCGTCTCTGAGGTAAAGGAGGACTGCGGCCGAAAGGCGTTCAGGTACAGGTGAAACGGAAACGTGGTCAGCGGCTGGCCGGTCAGATTCTTGTAGGTCAGCGCCTCCACTCCCTCGAGCGTCTTTTTGTCCGTGTCAACGCGTCCATCGATGGTGTACTGCACCACGCGCGTCGAGAGCGGAACGGGCGAGTTGGTGGCGATGCTCTGGGCGCTTGCCTGCCCAGCGAGGAGGCCGAAAGTAGCGGCAGCAGCAAGAACGGCGGAAAGGCGCATACACGGCATACGGGGATTGTAGGGTGCAAGTTCCGGCTGTGCGCGAGCAATCTCAATCCACCGCATCGCCGTGAAGTCGCTGTGGCCGCCGCCAGAGCTCCGCGATCAGCAGACCGCCGAGCCGCTCGCGCCGCTGCTCGCAGAGGAGCCCCGCCGATCGCAGAGCCGAGGCATGGTCCGGCAGATGGCGAACGCGGAGTCCGGTCAGAAGGCCGAAGGCGAGGTACAGGCCGCGCACCACGAGCGAGGCCAGCGGCCGCATCGGACCGCGCCGCGGCACCTGAAACTCCGAGACAACCCACAGCCCGCCCGGTTCCAGGCTCCCGGCCAGCCGTGCGGCCAGCACGCGGACCTCGGCACTGTCGAGGCAATCCAGAAAGAAGTGGGTGGCCACCAGGTCCACAGCTCCGGTCCCGGGGAGGTCCACCGCGATCAGGTCCTGCCCGGTGAGTTCGCGCGCATCCCTCTGCCAGGGGCGCACGCGCCGCTCGCCGCCGGGCGCCTCCCGGGCACACCGGCGCATCAGGAGACGCAGCATCGATCCGCTGGTGTCGACTGCGGTGGCGTGGAGCTGCGAATTGCTCCGCAGCAGACTGGCCAGGAATCGTCCATCGCCGTCGCCCAGCACCAGCGCCCTGCGGCATCGGCGCAGCTGTGGCAGGTACTGCTCGCGGGTGCGCTCGAGCTGCCGGCCCAGGCTGGCGTACTCCATCCACCGGTACAGGGGAGCGATGCCGTCGAAGCTGACGGCGCGGCGGGGCTTCGGCTGGGCGCGGCTCACAGCTTCGCGTGCCGGGCGAGCAGCGAAACGAGCGGCGTCAGAAGGACGAGGTCGGCCGCGGCACGCAGGGTCAGCGGTCGCAGCCGGTGGCGCCCACGGTCCAGCAGCAGAAGAAGCAGAAGCGACAGTGTGGCGGCGCAGGGCAATGGCCGTGTGCCGCCGTGGCCGGCCGTGGCAAGGACGACTCCTGTAGCTCCCAGAAGCGCTGGAAAGATCAGGGAAGCTGCCCTGCGCCGCGGCCGGGCGAGCCAGTGGCCTCGGCGGCTGCCGCGGGTCTTCTGCCCCATTGCTGAGCGCTCACTGCTCTCCCAGGAAGAGATCAAGAGGCCGTTCAGCGCAAAGACGCCTGCCAGCAGAAGCGCCGCCGGAAGCAAGCCCCGCTGCAGGTCGGGCCGCCGCGCCACCGTCGGCACAAACACAGCCGCAGAGAAGAAGACACCCACGGTGAGCTCCTTCGGGATGCGGTGCGAGGTGCCGCTGGTGTGGATCAGAACGAAGTACCCGATGAGCAGGGCTCCTTCCGTGAGATACAGCCGCAGCGCGATCACCCACATCCCTGGCAGCAGAAACGCCAGCAGCACAACGGCGGCCGCAATGCCCCAAAGGAAGCCGCCGCGGTGCCGGTGGTGAAAGTGATGCCGCTGCTTCAGCTCCGAAGCAAAGGGGTCGCGATCGAGCACCCGCGCGTCCAAAAGGCGGTCGGCCGCATACAGCAGCCACACCGCGCAGAACATCGCCAGGAGCGACGCGACAGGCAAGGGGACACGGTTCCATCGCGCGATCGCAGCCGTCCACGCCACCGCGACCGCCGGCGCGTCGAGCGAAAGGAGGTGCCACCGTCCAAGCGCCGCCTCCCACCACCGCGTGCGCCAGCGAAGCGCGGCTGCGCTCGCGGCAGGGTCAACTTGGAGGGGAACTCCGGACACCTCAGGGTAGATGCAAAGCAAAGCCGCCGCATCCGGCTAGCTTCACCGCCGTCGCCACCCGAAGACTCTATCAGCAGGTCTGGAGCGCGCTCTGGCGCAGGAGAGCGCCGGGGGAGCCGAAACTCAGTCCTCCGCTCCTCCATGGAGCTCGCCCGCGGAGACGCCCGTCACGGCCACCTCCGCCGCAGCCGGGTCCGTGAGCTCTGCGAAGGCTGGCCGCTCCATCCACAGAGCCGGGTCGATCGCCGGAAAGATGCTGTCGCGGTTCTCGATCTCGCTCAAAAGCGCCAGACCGTCTTCGCCGAGCTCGCCCCGGTCGACAAACTCCTCCCACAGCGACCGCAGCCTGCCGAACTGCTCCTCATGCGTGACGAAGCGCAGCTCGGCGTAGTCGCGCGCCGCCCCGGTTGTGATCAGGAACTGCCAGTCCGAGGACTCCAGCAGAAGCAGCTCCCGGCAGATCTGCCGGGCCAGCCGGCCGCCGATGTCGCTTTCCTGCCACGTCCCCGAGCTCGCCATCGCTCGGGTAAACAGCTCCGCGGGGTAGATGCGCGACCACGTCCAGGCAGTCTCAGGGTTGAGCCACACCTGGTCGCTGCCCGACGCGCCCCAGGAGCCTGCCGGCAGCCGCACCGCGTCGGCCGGCGGATGCCGCTCGAGATATCCGGCAGCGGTCGTCATGCGGAGGGGCGCCCGCTGATCGGAGGGGCTCTGCCGGTCGATCTCCCGCGCCACCTCCTCCAGCCAGGCGATGCCTTCAAACCACCAGTGGCCGAAGAGCTCCGCGTCAAAAGGCGCGGTCAGCACCGGCGGCACCTCCGCGCCGAGCAGCGGCTCCAGCGTCTGCCGCACCAGCCCCACAAAGTGCCGCGCGTGTTCCCGGATGCGCTCGCCGGCGGCTGCCGCGGAGTAGGGCTGCTTGTCGCCCATCGACACCCGGTGCCCGGTGACGCGCCAGTAGCGATGCCCCCCGGGCCAGCGTTTCTTGTGGAAGTCAAGATACTGGCTCTCGCCCGGGTAGCCGGTGTCGCCCGACCACACCTGCAGACCGGTGCGGGGGTCGCGGGCAAAGACGGTTGTCACGCCACCGCCGCCATTCACGCTGCTCTCCTCATCGTTGTCGACCCAGTGCGGCCGGTACAGCCGTTCGGCGGTCTCGGGCGGCGCTCCCTCCCCGGGTGGCACCCACTGCTCATCGTAGGGCGAGGCCGTGCGCTGGGAGTGCTCGATCAGGTGCGTATCCACAAAAAAGAAGCGAAGTCCGGCCTCCCGCACCGCGTCTTCGAGGCCTGGCCGGTCCGACGTCGGGGGCTGCGGCGAGCCGTCCGCGTTGCCCACCGGAAACGTCCACGGCCCCGCCGGTCGATATCCGCACTCCGGCAGCCAGACACCCCGCGGAACCCTTCCCAGGTGCCGCTGGTGACACGCGGTCGCCGTGCCCAGCTGACCGCGGACCGACTCGTCGGTGCCCAGCAGGGGAAGGTATCCGTGGGTGGCCCCCGAGGTCAGCAGATCAAGCATGCCGGCCTCGCTGAAGTGGCGAAAGCCCGCGACAATATCTTCATCCAGCGCCTGGAACTGGTGCAGTGTGCCGCTGAAGAACCGGATCCACAGGCGCGCGGTCTCGGCGAAGTGGAGCTCGCCCGACTGCGTGAAGTACGCCTCGTCCTCCTGCGCCGCGACCATCTTGCGCGTCAGGTACTGTGGGAACTCCGTCAGAAACAGCGGGTGCGCCATCTGCTCCAGAAGCACCGGGGTCAGGTTCAGGTTGGCGCGGAACGGGACCCCGTCTCGCTCCAGGCGGCCGAGCATCGCCAGCAGGGGAAGATAGGTCTCTGCCGCGGCCTCGTGCAGCCACTCGATGCCATGGGGCCAGGTGCCGTGGTTGAGCACATAGGGAAGGTGGGCATGCAGGAGCAGGCTGAGGTAGCCTTCCGCAGTACGGTCGTTATCCTTCAAGGCACAACCCCCTGGCTCAGGTGCTCCCGGGCGAAGACGCCCAGGTGGAACTTGTCCCATTCGGACCTGCGATGCACAGACAATGACTTTGACGCCTCACCGCCATCGAACGACGCATCGTTTGATCCCGCGCAACCCGTCTTCCTGCATCGGCATCCACAACACATGGGACGGACGCAGGGTTTCACGCGTTGGCATGCCGGCTTCGGCTATCCAGCGGATCGACCTGGCGCATAGTTCAAACAGATTCGCTAAGGGGAGGGTGTGTATGTCAGATCAGGATGGAGTCGGTGGATTTGGATGGTTTCTCGCAGGCCTCGGTGTGGGTGCTCTCGTCGGTGTGCTGTATGCGCCGAAGGCGGGCAGGGACACACGGGACGACATCGTAGCAGCCTCTCTCGATGCGCGCGACAAGGCGAGCTCACTTGCCCAGCAGGGCAAGGATCGGGCCTCCGAGTATGTCGAACAGGGCAAGCAGCAGGCCTCGCAGTATGTCGACCGCGGCAAGGAGTACCTGGACAAGGGCAAGTCGCAGTTCACTGACTATGTCGACAAGGGCAAGGACCTGGTGCAGAATCAGCAAAATCGGGTCTCGGCCGCGGTGGAGGCGGGCAAGGACGCCTACCAGAGTACGACCAGCGAGAACCGAGCCTAGCTCCGCAGGCACTCTCGCTATCTCTTCGGGGTCCGTTCGTCCGCGGCGTCTTCGCCGGCTGGGCGACCGGACCCCGCGACGCGAGGTGCCGGCCTCCGTGGCAGTGTTTACCCGAAGGAGATTCACATGGCATCGATTCTTGCACTATCCGCCGCATGGCTGCAGACCGGCGACATGTCCGCAAACGGCCAACACTGGCTGCTCATCTTTGTCGGCATCATCGCAGCATGCTGGGTCATCCTGATCCTGGTGCTGATCGGGATCGCGGTCCTTGGTTTGATCGCCTGGCGAAAGGTAGAGGCCCTGCTCGACGAGACGAAGCGTAAAGCGTTTCCCATCATCGGCGACGTTCAGGCAATCGTGACCGATGTGAAGCCAAAGATCGTTTCGGTGAGTAACAGTGTCCACCGCATCGTCGGCAACTTCGCCGAGACTAGCGATGACCTGAAGGTCAAGGCGAAAGATGTTGCGTCCAAGGTCACCAGCACCGTCGAAGAGGCAAACACCCGGACGCGTGCGCAGGTCGATCGCGTGGACGGCATGTTCGAGAGCGCACTGAATGCGACCTCGGATGTGGCTGCCAAGGTTCACTACGGCATCCGCTACCCCATTGTGGAGATCTCCGGTTTCGTCAACGGCGTCAAGGCCGGGCTCGAGACCCTCTTCTCCGGCACCTCGCGGTCCGGCAATCCGGCCTCCGGAGACCCGGGCAGAGGGTCCGCCTCCGCGGCCCCCGGGCGATCTCAGCCCGGATCGTCCTCCCCCGTTGGGAGCGACTCACCCGCAACCGGCCGCGGTTTCGGGGAAGATCGCTTCTCGGCAGCGCGCCAGGCCGCCAGGTCCACCGAGAGGTCGGCTGCCATGGGCGTCGATGATCGCCCGGGAACCGGTGCGCCCGGTGTCGAGACGGTCTCCGCCGATCCATCCCTCAAGGGAGAGGTTGAGTCCGACCCCTCCTCCGCGGTGGCTCCCAGCCCGGGTGCGCAGCAGGTGGTGGATCGCTACTTCACGGGCACGAACCGCCCGGACGCGAACAGGAAGCCCTAGTCTGGACGCACGATCATCGGCCCTGTCACGCAGGGGAGAGAGTTCTTGTGAAGCTCGCATCGACAGAGGTCACGCGCGCGCTGTCTCTCAGTGAACTTGCCCCAGGTGTGTTTCAGTCGGAGATCCGCGCCATGAGCGTCCTCGCCGATCAGGCGGGGGCGATCAATCTGTCGCAGGGCATCTGCGACACGGAGGTGCCGGCCGTGGTCGCGCGCGGCGCGGCGGCTGCCATCGAACGCGGCGACAACATCTATACGCGGCTCGACGGCATCTCCCGGCTGAGAGAGGCGATCGCCGCACGGGAGCAGAGGAAGTTTCCGGATGCCCGCCTGGACCCCGGCAGCGAGGTGCTGGTGACGGCGGGCGCGACTGGTGCCTTTGCCGCGGCGGCCATGGCGTTGCTCAACTCCGGCGATGAGGTCCTGCTGTTCGAGCCGGTCTACAGCTACCATGCCAGCACCGTGCGCGCCGTTCGGGCCGTCCCCATCACGGTGCCGTTGACGGTGGCAGCGGGGGACGGACGGTGGGAGCTCGACCTCGACGCGCTGCGTGCCGCGATCTCGCCGCGCACCCGCGCGATGGTGATCAACTCGCCCTCAAATCCAGCGGGCAAGGTCTTCACCCGGGCCGAGCTCGAAGCGCTGGCCGCGATTGCGATCGAGCATGAGCTGTTTGTCTTTACCGACGAGATCTATGAGCACTTCACGTACAGCGGAGCGGAGCACATCAGCATGGCCTCGCTGCCCGGCATGCGGAAGCGCACCATCCTGATCTCGGGCTTCTCGAAGACCTACTCCATCACCGGCTGGCGTGTCGGGTACCTGCTCGCCGACCCGCGCTGGACGCCGTCGATCGGGTACTTCCATGATCTGTTCTACATCTGCGCGCCGGCACCTTTGCAGCATGGGGTTGCGGACGGTCTGGAGCAGCTTACGGAGGAGTTTTATCGCGGCCTGGCGCGCGAACACGAGGTCAAGCGCGATCTTCTGCTGGAAGCGTTGCGCGACGCTGGTCTGCCGCCGCATGTGCCCGACGGCGCGTACTACATCCTGGCCGACGCCTCGGCGATCGAGGGCGGCTCCGCCACCGAAAAGGCGCGCAACCTTCTGAAGCGGGCAGGTGTCGCCGCCGTGGCAGGGTCCGCCTTCTTCCCTGGCATGGACGCCGGAGAACATCTTCTGCGCTTCTGCTTCGCCAAAAAAGATGCCGATCTCGCGGAAGCCTGCCGTCGCCTGCGCACGCTGGCCTGACACCAGGGTCCAGTGACCGGTCCAGCTGCCTGGACGCATGCTCCGAACCAGCTCCCCAGCTTGCTACACCACGCATCCAAGGGCATGAGCCACGGGGGGGCATGAGCCACGGGGGGCATGAGCCACGGTCGCTTGCCCGCCATAGCAGCCCCAGCCACGTCGAGACAAGGGAAAGGGAGGCCGTCCGCCATGAAAAACCCGCATCTGCTGAGATCCATCGCTACGCCGGCAGGGGTGCGACGGATGCGCCTCCTGGGCAGCGTTCTGCTCGCCGCCGCCACACTGTCGGGCGCATCCACGTGCGTGGCAGCGGAGAAGGAGAAACCCGTGCCCGACCTCCACGTCACCGGCAGTCACCTGGAAGAGAACGTGCGCTGCCATCGGAATGCGCTCTTTCTCCGCACCGACAACAGCCGCATCACGGTGGAGGGCGACTGCACCACGGTTCACATCGAGGGCACGGGCAACTGGGTTGAGGTGCAGTACGCAGACTGGATCCGGACCGGTGGCACGCTCAACAGCGTGCTCTACCTGAACCCGCGAACGCAGATCTGGACCTCCGGAAAGGGCAACTCCGTCGCTCCGAAGTGGCAGCAGTAGTCGCGCTCCGCGCGGCATCTGAACTAAGATGGGCGGGTGGCGCGAGCCGGAATCGGCAAAGGGCGCGGGCCTCGGAGGAGACACCGGAAATGGCATCGGCGATGGCGGGCATTGTGGCTTTGAAGGATGTGTACAGCGAGCTGAAGAGCCGCATGGAGCGATCGGTCGACGACTTTCGCGGGCACCTCGCCTCGGCACGCACGGGACGCGCCAACGTCCACATGCTGGACCAGGTCCGGGTAGACTCCTACGGCACCGACCTGCCCGTCGCGCAGCTGGGCCAGATCAGCACCCCCGAGCCGACGATGATTGTGGTGCAGCCGTACGACATCGGCATGGTGAGCGCGATTGAAAAGGCGATCCGCACCTCAGGGACGGGGTTGAACCCCATGACAGATGGAAAGATTGTGCGCATCCCGGTGCCGCCCATGACCGAGGAGCGCCGCCGCGACGTGGTGAAGCAGCTGAACAAGACGCTGGAAGACCACAAGACAGCGATTCGCAACATCCGCCGCGACGGCAACGATCAGATCAAGAAGGCAGCGAAGGACAAGCTCATCTCCGCCGACGATGAGAAGCGTGCCAGCGAAGAGGTGCAGCAGCTGACCGATGCGGAGATCAAGCGCATCGAGGAGCTCTTCAAGAGCAAGGAAAAAGAGATCATGACGGTCTGAGCTGCGGACCGGCCGGAACCCCTGGCGACGCCGAAGAAGCTCCGCATGCATCCTCTTACGTGGTGTGATCCACGACGATCTTCCATCCGCCAGCCGTCTTTTCCATCACCAGGGAGAAGACGCCATCGGCAGCGCCTCCCTGCTTCTTTCCGCGGTCGAGATGGTACCTGCCGGTCACGACCGCGAAGCGCTCATCGAGCGGCGTCACCTCCAGGCCGGAGAAGCCGAGCGTTCCCATGCTGGCGCGGTCGGGGTACTCGCGGTGGTAGTTGAGCAGCATCTGGTCGTAGCCGCGCGTCACGGCGCCGCTGATAAACAGGGTCTCGGGCGAGTTCTTGTACCCCTTGGCGAAGCCGTCGAGCTCGCCCGCGTTCCAGGCGCGCTCCTGCGCCAGCAGCACCTTGATGCAGCCAAGCTCGGTGGGCGTGGCGGTGTGCAGCTGTGCATCCTGCGCGATCAGCGGTGACGGCAGGCAAATGGGAGCGGCGAGGGCGAGCAGAAGTACGGCAGTCTTCACGGGGAACTCCTTCCGGCTCGCAGAATACATGGGATGTCAAGAGGGTCGGCCCCGTGGCTGATCGGAAGCCGAGGCTAACTCCGGTCCGGAGGCTTCCCCTGGGCTGGACGCTCACTCCGGCCTGGCTCCTCGCCAAGGTGGCGCAGTCGCCGGCCCGCGCGGATGGCGTCGTAGACAAAGAAGATGCCCGCAGCAAAGCCGGCCCCCGCGCCGAGCATCGAGAGCACCTCGGTGGTCGTGGGTCCGCCGGCCTCGGCCACGTGCAGCAGAAAGGGTGGCGAGGCGACGACCAGAAACAGGCCAAGCAGGCCGCCGAGCACCAGCCGAATCAGAAGCAGGGTACGCGTCATCCTCCCTATGCTCTCAGGGCGCGCAGGGGTGGGGCAAGCGTCAGGGTGGCCGGCCCTAAAATATTGCCATGAGCGCAACAACAGCCGAAACCCGCACCACGCACACGGTCTGCTCGCTGGACTGCCCGGACAGCTGCGGCGTCCTGGTCACGGTCGAGACCGCGACCGGCCGGGCGGTTCGCATCGCCGGCGACCCCGCGCACCCGGTCACCCAGGGGTTTCTTTGCGGCAAAGTGGCGCGGTACCTCGACCGCGTCTACTCCCCGGAACGTCTGCTCTACCCCATGCGGCGGCGGGCGGGGGTGGCCAAGCAGGCGTTGCCGCACGGCCGCGAAGGCGAGGCCTTTGAGCGGATCGGCTGGGACGAGGCGCTCGACGAGATCGCCGCGCGGCTCGGCGCCATCGCCCGGGAGCACGGCCCGGAGAGCATTCTGCCGTACAGCTACGCCGGCACGGTCGGGCAGCTGGGCTTCGGCTCCATGGATCGCCGATTCTTCTATCGCCTGGGCGCCTCGCAGCTCGATCGCACCATCTGCTCGACGACCGGCGGAGCCGCCCTGATGAGCGTCTATGGCAAGAAGCTCGGCACCGCGCCCGAGGACTTCGCGCACGCCGGCCTGATCGTCGCCTGGGGCGCCAACATCCATGGCAACAACATCCACCTTTGGCCCTTTATCGAGCGGGCGCGCCGCAGCGGAGCAAAGCTGGTCGTCATCGACCCCTACCGCACGCGCACCGCCGCCCTGGCCGATCAGCACCTCGCCATCCGGCCGGGCACCGATGGGCTGCTGGCGCTCGGTCTGATGCACGTCATCCTGCGCGATGGCCTGGAATATCCGGAGTACGTGGAGCGATGCACGCAGGGCTTTGCCGAGCTGCGCGCCCACGTGCTTCAGCCGGAGCACGCACCAGCGACCGTGGCCGCGATCACCGGCATCGCGGAGGAGACCGTCGCCGAGCTTGCGCGCGCCTACGCCACCGTCCACCGCAGGACCGGCCGACCCGCGGCGATCCGGCTAAACTACGGCGTGCAGCGCTCGGAGAACGGTGGAACCACGGTGCGCGCCATCGCCATGCTGCCGCTGCTGACCGGCGCCTGGAAGCACCTCGGCGGAGGTCTGCAGCTCTCGACCTCCGGCGCATTCCCCTTCCAGAAGGCCGCGCTCGAGATGCCGGAGCTGATGCGGTCCTCCGCCCTCGGCCGGCCGTCGCGCGTGGTGAATATGAGCCGTCTCGGCGCGGCGCTGAACCAGCCCGATGCCGGCGTGGGCGGACCGCCGGTGAAGGCGCTGTTCGTCTACAACTCCAACCCCGCGGCCATCGCCCCCAATCAAAACCCCGTCCTGCGCGGTCTTCGGCGCGACGATCTGTTCACCGTGGTCCATGAGCAGTTCTTGACCGACACGGCCGACTACGCGGACATCGTTCTGCCCGCGACAACCTTTCTCGAGACAAAAGACGTCCAGGGCGCCTACGGTCACTACTTCGCGCAGATCTCCGAGCCCGCCATCGCGCCACTCGGCGAGGCGCGATCGAACGTCCAACTCTTTGGCGAGCTGGCGCGCCGCATGGGATTCGCCGAGCCATGCTTCAGCGACCGGGAAGACGCGCTGATCGACCAGACGCTCTCGGCCAGGCACCCGTGGTTCGATGGCATCACCCGCGCTCGGCTGGAGGTTGAAAAGCACATCCGTCTGAACCTGCCGCAGAACGAACGGGGCGAGACGCTGCCGTTCAGCACGCCGGAGTGGTTCGGGACGCCGAGCGGCCGCGGCGAGCTGACGCCGGTGCCCGTCTTCACCCCGCCGGAGGAGTCGCGGTGGGGCAAGGCCGCCGAAGGCCGGCCATCGCTGCTGGAGATGCTGCCGCGCAAGGCCGACCAGTTCATGAACACCACCTTTGCCAACCTTCCGCAGCACCGGCAGATGGCCGTCCGCACCGCTGGCGTGCTCGAGATGCACGCCGACGATGCCGCGGCGCGCGGAATCGGCAGCGGCGACCCGGTCGAGTTGCGTAATGCGCGCGGCTCTGTGGAGCTCCTTGCTCTCGTCGACGGCAGCGTTCCCCCTGGCGTGGTTGCCGCCAGGCTGGACTGGAACAAGCTTTCGCCGGGCGGAAGCAACGTCAACGCCCTGACCGGAGACAGGCTCACCGATCTCGGCGGAGGTCCCACCTTCTACTCGACGCTGGTCGAGGTACGCCGCGTGACCTCGGCAGAGACGGCCACCGGCTGAGCTGACTCGATCGCTGTTGCGGCCGAACGCGGTCCGCGCCCCGCGCATCCAAGCTCCCATGCGCTACATGGCCACTGTTTTTGTAGAACTTCGCGACCTCGACGTCACCCGCATCGCCGAAGCCGACCGCGAGCTCGAATCCGTGATGCATCGCGAGGGTTTTGAGAAGCACGGCAGCGAGTTCGTCGGGCCCACCAACCGCGAAGCCCTGGAGTTGCAACAGCACCTGAACGACGACGTTCTGCCGCAGATGTCCAAGGTCGGCAAGCCATATGCCGAGATTGTGCATCACCGGAAGGCGTAACCCTGGAAGGGGTTGGCGGGCCCACTCACGCTCTCGCGTGAATGGGGCACCCGCTGAGACGGGGTTGCGGGTCTCCCATTTCGTAGACCCTACTTTTTAGAACTCCGAACGACAACGGGTGCCCCATTCATGCGCGTGCACTTCGCGCAGGAGTGGGCCCGCAAAACGCCCGGACTGGATCCGCTCTACGTCGACCTCTGCTCCTCGAGCTCTCCGGCCATCTGCTCCCACTCGCGCGTGACGACCTGGAGACGGGCGCGCATGCCTTCGATCTGCAGCGACATGCGCTTGGCCTCCTCGGCCGAGGTGAAGACCGCCATCTCGGCCTCGGCCGCGGCGATCGTCTCTTCGAGCGACGGAATCTCCTCCTCGGCCGCGGCCACGCGCTCCTCCAGCTGCTTCAGCTTGATGGGATTCAGCCGCTTCACCGGATCTTTCTTCACCGGCTCCGGCGGCACCGGTGTCTTTTCGATGGCGGTGTCCGGCGTCTGCCGCTCGGTCGCGCTGCCCACCACGCTGTGCTCCGCCAGCGACGTGACAGTCTTCTCCGGTCCGCCCGCCTTGCGCCACAGGTAGTCCTCGTAGTTGCCGGGGTAGATGTGCACGCGGCGGTCTTCGACCTCGAAGACCCGCGTGGCCAGACCGTCGATGAAGTAGCGGTCGTGCGAGACAAACAGCACGGTGCCGGAAAAGTTGCGAATGGCATCGAGCAGCACGTCCTTGGCACGGAGGTCGAGGTGATTGGTCGGCTCGTCCAGCAGAAGCATGTTGCTGGGGCTCACCAGCATCTTGGCCATGGCGTAGCGGTTGCGCTCGCCGCCCGAAAGCACGCCGAGCTTCTTGAAGACGTCATCGCCCGAGAACATGAAGCAGCCAAGCAGGCTGCGCAGCTCCACCACCGGCACCTTGGGCGCGGCGCCCGCGATGTCGTTCAGCATCTCGGCCGCGTGGTCGAGCACCTTGTACTGGTCCTGCGCGAAGAAGTCGACGAGCGCGTTGTGGCCCAGGCGGATCTCGCCCGAGGTCGGCGCCTCCTGCGCGCTCAGCATGCGGATCAGCGTCGATTTGCCTGCGCCGTTCGCGCCCACCAAAGCGATGCGGTCGCCGCGCTCGATGGTGAAGTTCAGATCCTCGAGGATCGTCTTCAGGGTGCCGTCGGGCCGCGGATACACCTTTGTCAAGCCCTTGACCTCGATCACCGTGCGGCCGCTCGCCGGCGGCTGCGGAATGGTGAAGTGGATCGTCGCCTCCTCCTCCGGCACCTCGATCCGATCGATCTTTTCGAGCTCCTTGATGCGACTCTGCACCTGCTTGGCCTTGGTGGCCTGGTAGCGGAACCGGCTGATAAACGCCTCGAGGTCATCGATGCGATCCCGCTGATTCTTGTAAGCGTTCAGCAGCTGAGTGCGCCGCTCGTCCTTCTGCTTGACGTACTTTTCATAGCCGCCAACGTAGAAGTGCGCGCGCTTGTTCCACACCTCCGTGATCTTGCCGACGGTCTGGTCCAGAAAATAGCGGTCGTGCGAGATCAACACAAAGGCGCGCTCGTAGCTTTGGAGGTATTCTTCCAGCCAGTTGCGGGTCTCGAGATCGAGGTGATTGGTCGGCTCGTCCAGCAGCAGAAGCGAGGGCTTCTGCAGCAGCAGCTTGGCCAGCGCGATGCGCATCTGCCAGCCGCCCGAGAACTCCTCCGTCCGCCGCTCCCAGTCCTCCCTGGGAAATCCCAGGCCGCCCAGAACGCTGCCCACCTGGTAATCGAGCGTGTAGATGTCGTGGGTCTGCATTAGGTCGGCGACCTCACCGAAGCGCTCGGCGGCCCTCTCGTACTCGGGGCTGCCGGGAGCGTGCTCGCTCAGCTGCGCGCTCAGCTCTTCGGACTCCTGCTCGAGCCCGCGCACCGCGTCAAAGACCGACAGGCACTCCTCAAAGACGGTCTTGCCGCGCATCTCCAGCCCATCCTGCGGAAGGTAGCCAAGCGTCATGCCCTTGGTGCGCGACAGCGTGCCGTAGTCCAGGCTTTCGATGCCGGCCAGCACCTTCAGCATGGTCGACTTGCCGGTGCCGTTTCCGCCGACCAGACCAGTGCGCTCGGCCGGGGTCACCAGCCAGTTCACGTCTTCAAACAGCAGCTTCTGGCCGAAGCGCTTGCCTGCTCCTGAAAGTTGCAACATGTTCCCAGTTTCTCATTGCAGGCCTCACAAGAGCCGAACGTAGGTCGAGTAGGTCCGCTCGCCCACATCGGGGAAGGGCACAAAGCGTCTCGGACCGCGGGCGCTCGCGGCGGTCCATTCCGCGGGGGCCGTCTTTTCAGCCCCAAGCAGAGCGGTCTCGGTGAACCGCAGCGGCAGCGCGCCATCGGTTGGCTCGCGCAGAGGGAACAGCACCACTGGACCACGCATCAGGGCGACGGTCTCCGGGTGGCGCGCGGCTCCGTCGGCCGGCAGCGGCTCCAGCCGCAGCGGCATCGGCAGATCGAGCGTGACCACGTCGCCGTTGCGCCAGCTGCGCCGAACCGCCGCAAAGCCGCGCGTCACCGCGAGCGCCTCCGGCCGGCCGTTCACCCGCAGCACGGCCCCTGTGCCGGCCCACGCCGGGATGCGCAGGTGCAGCGTAAACGGGGTGGGACGCGCCACCCGGACGCGCATCGTCACCTGCTCCGCTTCGGGGTAGCTGCCGGTCTGCTCGAGCGCCGCCTCGCCGGTGGCCGTGGACCAGCGCAGTTCGGAGGGCTGATACAGCACCACCCACACCGAGCCGTCCTGGCCGCTGAGATAGCTGTTGATCCCGTAGTCCGCCACCACCTGCGGCAGCGTGCCCGAGCAGCACGGCCAGCGGTGCTCCGAGTAGATCCGCTTGCCCACCACGTTGTAGTCCGAGCTGTAGAACGAACGGCCATCCGGCTCAAGCGGAAGCGCTCCCAGCACCGTGTTGTGCAGCACGCGCTCCATGCTGTCGCCGTAGCGGCCGTCGCGTGTCACCCGCAGCAGATATCGCGTCAGCTTCATGTGCGCGTAGCTTCCGCACGGCGTCTCGAATCCGTTGTGACTGCTGGTGAGGCTCTTGGCCACCTGGTCGTAGCCGGGCGTGCGCAGCTGCTCGTCCGGTCCCCATCCGCCGGTCGCAAAGCTCTGCCCCTCCAGGAAGCGGAAGCCGTTGACCGCGGCCCGGAGGTGCATCGTGCTTCCGCCGGTCAGAAACGCCTGCATGGCGGAGCAGAGCGCGTTGACGTGGCTGTAGGCGTGGCGATCGCCCAAGGCATTCTCCCCGCGAGCCAGGGGAGTGAAGAAGCTGCTATCGAGCAGATACGCCTGCGCCATGCGGCGGCAGCCGTCGCCCGCGCCAAGCGCCGAGCAGAGGTACAGGTTCTCCGGAAGCGTGTAGTTTTCGTCCCACATCCACGACAGGTCCGCGCCCACCTTCCACTGCACATCGCGCTCGATCGCGTGCCCTGGAAGCGAGGGCTCCGCCGCCTGCCGCACCCGGCCGAGCACCTCGAAGGCGGTGCCGTCGCCCAGCAGACGGTGCCCGTCCATCAGGCCGCAGACCAGCTTGTCCAGCGTGTATCCGGGAAAGCGCGTCTTGCTGAAGAACTCCGGGCCGATCGCCTCGGCCATGCCGGCATGCAGCTCCGTCGCCCGCGCGGCCATGTCCGGCAGGCCGGCCGCTCCGCCGAAGTGCGCCCCCGCCGCGACCCGCGCCATCGCCGAGGTCCACTGGCCAAAGGTCGCCGCCGGCGCCAGGCCGGCGTCGTCGTGGTGGTAGTTGTAGTCCGGCTTCCACTCGTACCATCCGCCCAGGCTCACACCCGGCGCGGGCCGGCCGGACATCGCCCGAAATGGCAGCAGAAGGCTGTCCGGGGCAAGCCCTATCAGCACCTCGATGACGTTGCGCAGCTGGGCCCGCTGGCGATCACCGCGCACCTCCACCTGCTCGTAGCGGAACTCCGCGAGCGGCCCCTCGCTTGAAGCACCGGACAGCGGCTCCGCCGCGAAAGCTCCACGGTCGAGCAGCAGCCGCGATCCCAGAACGGCGGCACCGCCCAGCAGCGACCGTCGTGTGATCGGCATTCCCCTCCTTGCCCCGAGCCGCAGCGGCGGCAATCGGAGTCTACTCCCCGGCACCTCCGTCTGTCCGGCGTCCCACGGAGGTGGCACAGCCCGCACCCGAGGCGGACGCGACAAGCCCAAACCGCTCTGCTAAGGTCAAGGGAAGCGTTGATGCCTCTCCAGCCTCACCTGTTTCCGGACCCCGCGCCCACCTCCCCCGAGTCCCCCCATGCCGGACCCGCTGCCGCAGGCGCGTCCACAGAACCGCCGGCTGAGCGCGCCGCCGCCGCTCCCATCTGGCTGCAGCGGATCTCGTTGTTCATCCTGGTCCTCTTTTGCGTCTATATCGGCGTTCTGGTCGCGGTGCTGCCATGGTGGAGCCGCGTCTGGGACCACAATCTGTGGATGCTCTCGCATCCGCCCGCCGCTGCCATACTGCACAATGGAGCGGTGCGCGGCCTCATCTCCGGCCTGGGTCTGCTCGATATCTGGATCGGCATCTCCGAGGCTGTCCACTACCACGACTTCCGCGGCTGACCCCGTCCCGCCGCCCCCTCTGAAAGCCCGATGCCCGAATCAGCCGACATCCCCGACCCGATCGACCGCGCCCCGCTCGCCTACGAAAACCCGGAGTTCCTGAACTCCCCCGACGGCCGTCTGCTGCGCATCATGGCCGAATACTCCGAGCCCATGGCGCGATTTCGCCGCGAGCGCATCCAGGACACCGTCGTCTTCTTCGGATCGGCGCGCTTTCATCCGCTCGACACCTCGACCGCCGCGCTCGAGCTGCTCGACAGCTCCGGCGCCAACACCCCCGCGCCCTCGGACGACCAGCCGGCCACACCGGAGGAGCTCGCCCAGGGGACGGCGGACGGGCACAAGCGCCGTCTGGCGGAGGCCGCCGTCGAGATGTCCCGCTTCTACGAGGACGCACGCACGCTCGCGGGCATGCTGGCCCGCTGGGCCAAGTCGCTGCCCGGCCGTCGGCATCGTTTCGTCGTTACCTCGGGCGGCGGCCCGGGTATCATGGAGGCCGCCAACCGCGGCGCCTGGGAGGCCGGCGCGAAGTCCATCGGGCTCAACATCAAGCTGCCCTTCGAGCAGCAGCCGAACCCGTGGATCACGCCCGCGCTCAACTTCGAGTTCCACTACTTTTTCATGCGGAAGTACTGGTTTGCCTACCTGGCCAAGGCGCTCGTGGTCTTTCCCGGCGGCTTCGGCACCATGGACGAGATGTTTGAGCTGCTGACGCTCATGCAGACCCACAAGCTGGCCAAAGAGATCCCGGTCGTGATCTACGGATCGAGCTACTGGAAGAGCATCCTCAACCTCGAAGCGATGGCCGAACGCGGGGTCATCGCCCCGAAGGACCTCGACCTGTTTCAGTGGGCCGACACCCCGGAGGAGGCGTTCCGTCTGCTGCAGGACGGCCTGACCCGGCACCACCTCACCCCGGCACGACCCGACCTCGCCGAGCCCCCCGCCACCGAGCCACCGCCGCACCCCGCCCCGTCGGCCGAGGACCTCCTCGGCCCGGACATCACGCCGACGCGCTGAATCGGCGGCTCCGGCCGCCAGCCAAGACAGTACTCCGCAGAGCAGGGCAGAGGGTCGCGCCCGCCGTCCATCCCCCAAAAGAACCACGCGAAACACGCCCCGCTGCCACTTCTTTATGCCTCATTCGCGGTGCAGTCACGCGCCTTTCACCGGTGCTCTCCGATACTGCTGGCGAAGGGAAACGGAGACCCTCCCCATGAGCAAGACATCTGTCTCGTATCTCTGGCGCGAACAGCGATCCACCGCCGGCTTCGACACCGGCGTCTCGCTTCACTCGCACACCAACTTTTCCCGCGAAACCCTGGACTTCATCGCCGAGCTTTCGCGGGTGTGGCCCATCACCCAGCCCATCCTGCGCCTGGCGGAGCGCCACTGCACCCGTCGCTCCGGCATCCAGCCCAACTATGCCGGCTCCTTCTGGACGCCCCCGCTGACGCCGCGGCTGGCGCTCGAGCTGGAACGTCGCCAGATCGAAGACCAGCTGCAGCTGGCCTCCCTGGTGTCCATCACCGACCACGACGACATCTCCGCGCCCATGCTGCTGCGATCGGTTCCCAGCGCCCGGCACATGCCCATCTCGGTCGAGTGGACGGTGCCGTTTGGCGAGACCGCCTTCCACCTCGGGGTTCACAACCTGCCCGCCGCGCAGGCGCAGGCCTGGATGAGCCGCCTCGCCCAGCTCACCGAGGACCTCGGCCCCGGCTCCCCCGTGGCGCAGGAGCCCGAGACCGCTGGCCGCCTGCGCAGCACACTTGCCGAACTCGATGAGCTGCGCGATGTGCTTCTCGTCTTCAACCATCCCCTGTGGGATCTGTTTCGCATCGGCGCGCAGCGGCACGTCGTTCTGATGAACGAGTTCCTCGCCCGCTTCGGCGGCTTCGTGCACGCCCTTGAGCTGAACGGCCTGCGCAACTGGGCGGAGAACCGCGACGTCCAGCACCTGGCCGCGCAGTGGAACCAGCTCACGATCTCGGGCGGCGACCGCCACGGCATCGAGCCCAACGCCAACCTGAACCTGACCCGCGCAACCACCTTTACCGAGTTCGTCCACGAGCTGCGCCGCGATCGCGAAAGCCACGTGCTGTTTATGCCGCAGTACGCCGAACCCTGGAAGCACCGCATTCTCCAGTCGACGCTGGACGCCATCCGCAACCACGGGCACCTGCCCGTCGGCTCGCAACGCTGGGACGAACGCGTCTTTCACCCGGATGCCGACGGCATTCTTCTGCCGCTGTCCGAGCTCTGGCCCCAGGGACATCCGCCGCGCCTGGTCAAGGCCGTGGTGGCAACCGTGCGCACGCTGGGCAGCCGTCCGGTCGCCCGCGGTCTGCGCTACCACTGGGGCCGCAACGCCGGCGAAACCGTCGCCCGGCGCGCCACCCTGGCGCACCTGGACGCCTGACAGGCGATCGGCCTCAGTTTGAGGCGGGTGCGGGCTTGCGCAGGTCCACGACCTTGTACCCCGCCGGCAGCTCAAACAGCCGCGGGTCGGGCTCGGAGGTGGTGAGGTCGGAGACCGTGAACTGCTGCCGGCCGGTCTGCGGATCGTCCACCACCGAGTGGAGGCTCAGGTGCAGCTGGGGGGAGTACCAGAACTCGCGCGTCGTCACCATGGGCCGGTCGTTGCCGAGCACGCCCGGGTTGATGGTCGTCGTGATGCGGTAGCCGGTGGTGTCGGCGCCGGCGGTGCTGGCCACCCCCAGGTTCTCGACCTCGCGGGTCCCGCTGTTCTCCGGCAGCGGCCCCGCCACCCCGATGTTCGGCTTGTACGTCGTCCCGGAGAGCAGCCGGTAGGTCACGAGCTCACAGGTCTTCTGAAAGACGAAGCAGTTGTGCAGCGTGTGGAGCTCGGGGTCCATGATCTGCACGACGTTCATCTGCGACTTCATCCGGCTGCCCTTGGGCACCAGCACCCAGCGCTCCTGGTAGATGCGGCCCCGGCCGTCGCGCGCGATGTGGCGCTGGTTGGCGAGCGTCATGCTGCCGCCGTTGGGCAGCGGGTGCGACCATTCGGTCGAGAGCGTCAGGGTGAACGGCGCGTTGGCGACGGGCGGAACAAAGATACTGTTCATCACGCCGTTGGTGCCGCCATCGCCGGTGTATCGCACACTGGGCGGTGCGGCGGCGTTCTGGGCGGCGTTTTGGGGAGCGCTTTGGGCAGACGCCAATGGAGCGGCGGAGGCGCACAGGAGGCAGGCGAAGACAGGCAGGAGGCGCATGGCGGGTGAGCTCCGCGGTTCAGCGGAAGTGTACGCCCGTCTCCGGAGAAAGGAAATAAGTAGGGAAAGGCCGCGCTCTCCGCGCGAGACGGCGGCCGGGACCGGTCCCGAAGTCGGCAGAGCTCTCAGGCGTCGCTCCCGTGGGGCGCAGTGGTCGGGAGAAACTTCCGCAGCTCCGCCGCGCACGCTTCGGGTGCATCCTGCTGCACCCAGTGGGAGACCCCTGGCAGCCGATGGAGCCGCAGGTCGCGGGCAAACTGTTCCGTGCCGTGGGTCGTCGAAAGGTCAAGAAAGCGGTCCTCCTCGCCCCACAGCATCAGCACCGGAACCTCGATCACCGGCCAGCCGAGCCGCATCTGCCGGCGCATGCCACCACCGCGCAGCCACGCCCGGTACCAGTCGATCATCGCCCGCAGCGCACCGGGCTCCGCGGCGTTGCGGCGCGAGGCTTCCAGCAGATCGCTCGGAAACCGATCGGGGGCCGTCGAGCTGCCCAGCATGGTCGCCGGAATGGCGCGCGCGCCCCCGCGGCCAAGCCACCACTCCGGAACTCCGGGCAGCTGGAAGACCAGCGCATACCAGGAGCGCAGGAGCTGCCGGGGATGACGGCGCAGAGCGCGCGCGAAGCAGGCCGGGTGCGGCACGTTTACGATCACCAGACGATCCAGCGGCCGAGCCTGCCGGGTGGCGAAGCACCACGCGACGATTGCTCCCCAGTCGTGTCCGAGCAGAACCACCTTTTGGCCGGAACGCTCCTCCGGACGGCGACTCCGGCCGTCGCTTTTTCCGTCGGGTGCCGTCGCTCGCAACCAGCGTTCGCCCGCCGCGTCGATCAGGCCGGCGGTGTCGGCCATCAGCTCCTCGATGGCGTAGTCGCGCATCCTTGGCGGCCGGAAGGAGCGGCCGTAGCCACGCTGGTTAGGCGCCCACACCCGGTACCCCATGGAGGCCAGCAGCCGCATCTGGTTCTGCCAGCTTTCGGCCACCTCGGGAAATCCATGGAGGCAGACTGCCAGGTGGTCGCTCGTCTCCGGCCCGCAGGTGAGCACCTCAAAGACGCGGCCGTTCGCCACCGGCACCATCTCCCGCCGGATCTGCTCCATCGCTCAGCCCTCCCCCGGCCGCCGCCTCTCGGCCCAGCGGTCCTCTTTCCAGTGTGAGATGGCGTCTGCCGCCTCCCACGGGCCGACATCTGGCCAGGGTAGGGCCGACGTCTGGCAAGGTATGGTGGGATCGGCATGTCTTGCCCCGCCAACCCGCCGCGCGTCGCCTTCTTTCCCGACTCCTTCCACGAGGTGAACGGGGTTGCGCACACCAGCCGCAACTTTGTGGACTTCGCCCGGCGGCGATCGCTGCCGTTCCTCTGCATTCGCGCCGCCGCTCCGAACTCCCGGTCGCGGGAGATCGTCGCCACGCAGACCGGCGACTTCCACACGCTCGATCTGCCCCGGTCGCGCGCCGCGGTCAGCGTCGAAAAGGATCTCTCGTTTGACCCGCTCTTCGCCCGGCACCACCGCGCCGTGGCCGACGCTCTCCGCCGATTCCGGCCGGATCTGATCCACATCACCGGGCCGAGCGAGCTGGGCATCTTTGGAGCGAGCTCCGCCCACCGGCTCCGGCTTCCGCTTGCCGCCTCCTGGCACACCAACGTGCATGAGTACGCCGCGCGACGGACGCAGTGGCTCACGCGGCACCTCCCGCCGGCCGCGGCGGCCGCCGTGGAGCGCCGCACCGAGGCTGCCGCGCTGGCCGCCATCGCGCGCTTCTACCGTCTGCCGCAGCTGCTGTTCGCCCCCAACGCCGAGTTGTGTGCGCTGCTGGAACGTCGCACCGGCCGGCCCTGCCACCGCATGCAGCGCGGAGTCGACACCGAGCTGTTTTCGCCCGCGCGCCGCCCCCGTCCGTCTGGCGGTGCGCCCGGGTTCGTCCTCGGTTACGTGGGCCGGCTGTCGGTCGAAAAGAACGTCCATCTGCTGGTCACGGTGGCCCGGAAGCTCCACGCGATGGGCGTGGCGGACGTGCGCTTCCTCGTGGTCGGCCACGGCAGTGAGGAGGCGGCGCTGCGGTCGGCGCTGCCCCACGCCACCTTTGCCGGCGTCCTGCGTGGGCAAGCCCTGGCCGAGGCCTACCGGGAGATGGACCTGTTCGTCTTTCCTTCCCACACCGACACCTTCGGCAACGTCGTCCTGGAGGCACTCGCGAGCGGCGTTCCGGCGGTGGTGACAACCGGCGGCGGACCGCGCTTCATCGTCGAGCACGGGGTGACCGGCGTGGTCGCAGCCGATGCGGAGTTTGCCCCGGCCATCGCAGGGCTCCTCCACGATCCGGAGCTGCTCGACCGCATGCGACTGGCAGCCCGGAGCTACGCCCTTGGCTGCTCCTGGGATGCTGTCTTCGAGGGGGTCTACCGCGCGTACAGGAGCATCCTGCCCGGCGGCGGCGTCTCCGCCGAAGAAGACCCTCGGCCCGCCTAGGAAGGCTCTGATCCAATCCGCGTCTTGAGCGAGTCCTGCTCCTGGTTGTCTTTCCCCGTTGTCTTTCCCGCAGGGAATCTGCGTTTCTTTCCCGTCTGCAACGGTGAATTAGAGCTTCCCGAGAGCAGTTTGCAGGCGCCCGGCGCCGTTTGCATGGAGGTAGCTCTCGTTCTCAGGGCTGAAGGCCCGAAATATCACAGCCTGGGGCGCAAGCCCCAGGTGTCGGTCAATCAAGGCTCTCAGGGCTGAAGGCCCGACACAGCAACTCAGGTCTACACCTCCAGGAAAACCGCTCCTTATCGGCTCAGCTCGCCGAGATAGACGCCCGCGGCCGGCAGGAACAGCTGGCTGAGCGGCATCGCTCCCATCCCCTGGTCCGACCTGGAGATCGTCCGCAGGAAGCTCCCTCGGAGGTGCATCCGCAGGAGGGGGTCCCTGATCGAGAGCGTCACCGGCTTGCCGGTCAGGTTGCAGGCCACCACCACCGTTCGGCCTCCCAGGCGCCGCACCCACACGACCGCCCCCTCGCCGGTGGAGGGCAGCGTGGTTGCCGCCCCCGATCGCACCCCCATCTGCCGGTGCAGCGCGCTCATGCGCCGAAGCTGCGCAGCGGCGGAGTGCTCGTCGAACTCGGCAGCCGCGGTCTTGCTGTCGCCGAGCCCGGCCAGCCAGCTGCTCTCAAGCAGCGCCGCCCCGGGAGCGCTCAGCAGCACGGCCGCCGCCTTCACCCGGAGAAGCGCCCCGGTCTCCGGCGGCTCCACCGCCAGCAGATCGCTCCCGTCGCCGTGGCCCGAGAGCCCGTCAATCGAAGCTCGAAGCTGCGCGGCATTCCCCTGCTGCCCGAGCCCGGCGAGCGGGGTCAGCACCAGCCCCGTTCCGGAACGCGACCCGGATCGCCCGTCCCCGCCGGGGGCGTCGGTGATCAGCAACCGGCTGCCTGCCGAGCTCCGCAGTGCTCCCTGTGCGGCCGCCACGCTCGCCGGGTCGGCGCCCGGCAGGTACAGACCGGCGACCCCGCGGTTCAGCCACGCCCGTGCTTCGGCGCCGGTGGCTGCCGCGCTCCCACCGCCCTGCAGCTCCACCAGGATGCGGATGTCGCGACGGCTCGCCTCCCCCAGAAGCGCGTCGAAGTCGTCGGTCGTGCCCAAACCGGGCACGACCAGACTGCTCGCGACCAGACTGCTCGCGACCGGGCCGCTCGGAACCGGGTCGCTCGCAACGGGGCCGGCATCGTTTCCGCCGGCCGCGGCCACCGCCGGCCGGGTGCCGGCCGCACCTCGCCGCAGAAGCACGGCATCGACGCCAAAGCTGCGGAGGCTGTCCAGTTGGCTGCGCATCTCCCGCAGCGGACTGCCGCGCTCGCTCGGACGCCCCGGAGCCGCTGGCCAAATCTCCACCATCACCGCCTGCCTCCACCACGGCTCCACCGTGACGCCGGAGCCGGCCCAGCCCGGCCGGGCCAGCACCTGAGCTGCCGCCATGCTCGATGGAGGCAGAAATAAGGAACACAGCACGAGAAGCAGAAGCAGGCGGAGCGGAAAGCTGCGCGCCGGTCGGGGCGACGTCTGTGCTGCGGTGCGGCAAGACCTCATGGCCCGATCCTACCCGTTAGCCGGCGCTCGGTATCTCTCGGACGATCCGCAGGTGGGGGTCTGTGGGCGAGCTGCTCACGTCCGGTCGCGAAGGGAAGCTGGAGCCCAGCTCGTCTGCGCGCGCAGCTCCCGGTGCCCGTTCACAGATTTCTGCAACCCGCGAGGCAACCTTTCATCCAAAGAGCCAAAAGGAGCTGGATCAAGCCCATGACCCGAGCCATGACTACGATCAGAACGAGCCGATTCGCCGCCGCCCTCCTCCTGGCGATCCTGCCCTCTGCCGCCGCCTTCGCGCACCCCCGGGTCGCGGCGAGCCACACTCCCCGGACCGAGACCGTGCACGACCGATCGCCGCGCCCGCACCTCCGGTCGACCCAGGTTCGTCACGCCTAGGTTGCTGTCGTTGCGACCCCCGCGCCGACCGCGGATCGGGCGTTGCGAAAGAAGGCTTCGAGGCGCTCCTCGCTCTTGACCCCCGGCGAGGCTTCCACCCCGCTCGCCACATCCACCCCCCACGGTGCGAGCACCGCAATCGCCTCCACCACGTTCTCCGGCCGGAGGCCACCTGCGACGATCAACCCCGGGCGGCCGCGCATCGGCCCGAGAGCGGCCGCGGCGTCGTACCAGTTGAAGGGAACTCCGGTTCCACCGCTCGCCGCCCCCACCCGCGAGTCGATCAGGGTTCGCCGGATCTCCGGAATTCCGTCGATCTGCCGGATCTGCTCCTCCACCGCCGTCGCCCGGCTCCGCTCCTTCTTCTCATACATCTCCCCACCGACATCCCCCGTCGGGGCAACACTCCAGTGCACCGCCTGAACCAGGGTTATGCCGGGCTCGATCAGGTCCGTCAGCCGCCGCACAATATCCGCCGAAAGAGGCGCGTGCATCTGCACGCCGGTCAGGCCCGCGATGCGGACGGCCGCGGCAATCTCCTCCGGCGGCTGCGTGTCGAAGACGCCGATGCGCTCGACTCCCTCGGGCAGGTGAGGTGTGATCACCGCGACCTGCTCCGCGGTGACCCGCCGGCGGCTGCGGGTCAGGACAAATCCCAGGGCGTCGGCGCCGAGCGAGGCAGCCATCCGCGCGTCCCGCAGACTGGTGTTGCCGCAGATCTTGATCCACATGGCGCTACCGGCCCTCGCGCAGGCGGGCGGCCAGCCGCTCGGGCAGACCCGCCATCAGGATGCGGCCCTGGCTGGACGTGATGTCATAGGGGACGCGGTGAAAGGTGACGGTCTGCCCGCCACCGGGAGCCTCGGTATCGAGCACGGCGAAGGCCGCCCGCCAGTCGCAGTCGCGCGGCTGGCCGACCGATCCCGGGTTGATGAGGTGGCGCGTTCCGGGCGAGATCGTCACGCTGCAGGTGGCGTGGCCCGGCTGCGCGCGCAGCTCCGGACGGAGCTCCTGCCACTCGTGCGCGCGCTGGGCAAAGCCCCCCTGCAGGTGGGTGTGGCCAAAAAAGGTGACGGCCGTGCTCTGCTGCTGCAGCGGTCCCCAGGCGTCGCGCATATTCAGGATGTAGTGATCCTCGTGCAGCGGCGATCCGTGGGCACAGGTGATGCCCGGCCGCTCGGGCTCGCCGGCAACCGGGTGCAGCGGCCCCTGCGGCACCGCGCGCAGCCACTCCAGGTGATCCTCCGTCAGGGTCGCCCGCGTCCAGATCGCGGCCGCCCGGGCGATCGGGTTGAAGCCGTTCGGCGACGACAGACCGCAGCACACGCGGTCATGGTTGCCCCGCACGTTGACGCTCGCGATCGGCCGCAGGCGATCCAGAACCTCGTTGGGACTGCCCCCGTACCCAACCGTATCCCCCAGATTCCAGACCGCATCGTAGCTCTCCGCCGATGCCTGGAGAACGGCGTCCAGAGCTTCAAGGTTGCCGTGGATGTCGGAGAGAACAAGAACGCGCATGGGCCGGGTGGGGGTGTGTCGGAAACACCAAGCACCAAGGATAAGCCTTTCAGGAGAGCTGTGGGTAGGGCTGGGGTGACAGCGGGTGCGGCAGCGAGCATCCAAAACCCGTATGCCGGCCGCTCTGGTGCTCAACCCGGGAAGCAACTCGCTGAAGTTCGAGGTGGTCGATCTCGAGCCACGTCAAAGCTCGGCATTCGAGGGCAAGGCGCGCGTCAGCGCCATGCTGGACGACATCGGCAAGGGAGCGAAGCTGCGGATGGAGGGCGAGGGAGGCGAGGGCGAGCCGCGCGACGCCGCCGACATGGCGGAGGCGACCCGGGTCGCGCTCGGCTGGCTGCGGGAGAACGGTCACCTGCCGGACGACCTTGCCTTTGCCGGGGTGCGCGTGGTGCACGGTGGCGACGGCTACAGCCAGGCGGCACGGGTGACCGACGAGGTGCTGGCCAACATGGAGCGCATGGCCGAGCTGGCACCGCTGCACAACCGGAGCTCGCTCGCGATCCTCCACGTGCTGGCGCGTGAGCTGCCCCAGACGCCCGCGATGGTCACGTTTGACACGGCCTTTCACCGCACCCTGCCGGAGGTGGCCTGGCGCTACCCCATCGAGCGCGGGGTGGCCGACCGCAACGGCGTGCGGAAGTTCGGCTTCCACGGGCTGTCGCACCGGTACATGCTGGAGCGCTACGCGCAGCTGACCGGAAGGCGGCCGGATGAGGTCACGGCCGTGACGCTGCACCTGGAGAGCGGCTGCTCGGCGGCGGCGATCCGCAACGGCCGGTCGGTCGATACGACCATGGGACTGACGCCGCTCGAAGGTCTGATGATGGGATCGCGATCGGGCAGCGTGGACCCGGCCATCGTGCCCTACCTGATGGAGCACGAGCGATGGAGCGCGGAGGAGGTGCTGGAGCTGCTGAACCGGCGCTCCGGCATGCTGGGCATCGCGGGCGGCACGCTGGACACGCGTGAGCTGGTGAAGCGCGACGATGACGCGGCGCGGCTGGCGCTCCGGATGTTCAGCTACCGGGTGCGGCTGGCGGTGGGCGCCTACCTGGCCGCCCTCGGCGAAGGGGCCGAGGCGGTGATCTTTGGCGGCGGCATCGGGGAAAACTCGCCCTGGCTGCGTGAGGCCGTCTGCGACGGCCTGGGTGGATGGGGGTTGCAGCTTGACGAGGATCTGAATCGCCGGCAGGTGAAGGGCGAAGCCCGCCTGACCCGCGAAGGCTCCCGTCTGCAGGCCTGGGCGATGCCGGTCGAAGAGGGCCTGGAGCTGGCCTACGAGTGCTGGCAGGTGCTGCAAGGCGAGCGGGCGGGCTGAACCGGCCCTCAGCTGCCGATCGCCAGGGGCCGGTCGCGCGCGGTCTCGAGGGTTGGCACCGAGGCCAGAAGGGCGCGGGTGTAGGGGTGCTGTGGGCTGCGGAAGAGCTCGGCGGCGGGCGCCTGTTCGACGATCCGGCCGCGCTGCATCACGGCCACGCGATCCGCGACGGCGGCCACCACGGCCAGGTCGTGCGAGATAAACAGCATCGCCAGGTGGTGCCGGTCGCGCAGGTCGCGCAGAAGATCGAGGATCTGCGCCTGGACCGTGACATCGAGCGCGGTGGTGGGCTCGTCGGCGATCAGGAGGCGCGGCCGGTGGATCAGCGCCATGGCGATCAGGATTCGCTGACGCTGGCCGCCGGAGAACTGGTGTGGGAAGTCGTCGAGGCGGGTCTCGGGCGCGGGCAGCGCGACCTCCGCGAGCGCTCCCACTACGCGGCGGCGCTCTTCCCGCCGGCGCAGCCCCGGGGTGTGCACCCGGAGAGCCTCGCCGATCTGCCGGCCGACGGCCATGGCCGGGTTCAGCGCGGTCATCGGCTCCTGAAAGATCATGGCCAGGCCGCTGCCGCGCAGCCGGCGCATGGCGGCCGCGGGCATCGTCAGCAGCTCCTGGCCGTCGAAGCGGATGCTGCCCGAAACCTCGGCCGAGGGAGGCAGCAGCCGCAACAGGGCGAGCGAGGTTGCGGACTTGCCGGAGCCGGACTCCCCCACGAGGCCCAGGGTCTCGCCGGCCGCGATCTCGAAGGAGATACCGTCGACCGCGGGTTGGGAGCCGAAGCGGATGTGGAGGTCTCTGACCTGAAGCAGCGGTGGGGGCACGGGTCTCCAGTGTAGAGCGGGCGCGGGAGTCCCTTCCGGCAGGCGGCGACGTCTAACCGGTGATATGGGCGCATGGCGGCGGGTATCGGTGTTGGCAGGGGCGGCGGCGTGGGCCGGGGCAGGGGCTCTGCTGGCGCAGACCCACAAGGTCGCCGCGCCCGAAAAGGTGGTGCGGGCGGTGGGTGTGTATGAGTGGACGGGCGAATTCGCGCACCCGTCCGCCAACCGCTTCATCCCGGTCTCGCTGTACATCAACGGATCGCTCGAAGACGCGGCCATCTTTCTGGCGCAGCCGGTGCCGTTCGCTCTTCTGACCGGCGACGAGTACCTGCTTGAAGAGGCAGGCATCACGCACGGCGAGCTGGCGATCGAGAGCACGGCGCGCCGGCAGACGGCGGATGAACGGTTCACGGATGGCTGGATCGGCTACGGCAAGGTGACGCCGTTGGCTCCCGCACCCGGAACCGCCCTGGCTCGCGGCGGTGCTCCCCCGGCGCCGGCGCGGACCCATGGCATCGAGGTGAGCGGCGGAAGTGGGCGGCCGCATTTTTCAAACGCCGGCGGCTCGGCTCCGGCGACCACCGGCGGCACGGGCAGCGCCGGCGGAGGCGCGACCGGCTCGGCGGGGTCCGGGACAGCGAAGACAGGCTCCGCTGGCAGCGGCTCGGCGACGCCGGCGCCCGGCACCACCGACGACCGGCCCCGTCTGGTTCGGCGGCCTGGCGGCGGGGAGGAACAGAGTTCAACGGCGGACACACCCGAGCCACCCCCGGCCGCGACGGGAACCGCACCCGCTGCGAGCTCGAGCCACGGAACTCCGGACAGCGGTGCAGGTACGGCGAGTTCCGGGGGACGGGATACGGGGAGCGACCGGCCCACGCTCTCGCGGCCCGACCAGACCGGACAAGGCAGCTCCGGAGGCACGGCCAAGACGCAATCCGGCACGGCGGCTGGCACGGGGTCCGGGCAGGACCGCAGCGGGGACTCCAAGGCGGACGACGCCGACCGGCCCACGCTGCGGCGGCGCACGCCCGAGCAGGAAAAGGAGGCCCGAAAGAGCCGGGGGGAGTCGACGGCGTCCGTGACGGCAGTCGGCGGCCCGGAGGATGATCCGGACCGGCCGCACCTCCATCGTGGCAATGCCGGAGGCGCTGGCGAGCGCTCCACTCCAAAGCTGGAGGGCCTGCCGGGGGATCTGCAGCAGATGGTGGGGGTCTCGGATGCGGCGACGCGGGAGCCGCACAACTTTAGCCGGCCCTGGGCGAACGATGCGGAGCGCGCGTCCATCCTGAGCGCCATGCAGGGCATGGCGGCGACGCACCTGACCGCCTACAGCAGGCGCGAGGGCGAGGAGACGGCGGCACTGGAAGCAAAGGGACGGCGGAGTTCGGCCGCCGGAACGACAGCTGCACCGCCGAGGCGGCACACGGGAGCCACCACAGGCGCCAATTCGCGCCATGCGGTCTCCGGGCAGGGGGCGCCGGCAGGGCAGAAGCCGGCCCCGCTCGACACGCCGACGGCGGAACGCCTGCGAGGGTTTCAGCTGGCCTATGGCGCCTTGCCCACCTACGTCTACACGGCGTCGGTGCCGGGGCACGACGGCGAAACCCGCTACGTTACTGTCGTGGCGCAGCAGATGCCGACCGGCGATCTCCGCGAAGCGCTGGGAAGCGTCACGGACGCCCGCCACCTCGACCGAACGCCCTGGATGCGGCTCGTGGATGCGGTCGACGCCGAGGCCTCGCACCGCGCGAGCCTCCTGTTCGAGCTCCGGGGCAACGGTGTCCGCGAGTTCGCGCTCTACCGTGTGCTGGGCGCGCGGGCTGACCAGCAGTTCGTGACCGGGACGACCGAGTAGAGCGTCTCCCCCCGACCGAGATCCCGGGCAGACTGTAAGGAATGCAGCCGCCGGGGGATCCGTTTCGGTGCGGATCGACGCTCCTAAAAACCTGTCCAGCGGGAAGGGTCTGACCAGGCCTGGCCAGGCCGGCGCACCTGACCTGACCGGACCGGGTCATCCCGCCGTCCCGCAACGCCGGTTTGCTCCCTCTGAAGGCCCGACATACAAGATCGGGACGACACCTGCAGGGGAAACTGCCTACGGCAGATTGGCTCCAGGTGTAGAGGATCCGCACCCACGGGCTGAAGGCCCGTGCTAAGTTAGCCTGGGGCAAAGCCCCAGGTTGCTGGGCGATGGCCATTGCGGGCTGAAGGCCCGCGCTCCACTCCTGCAGGGAAACCGCCTAGTGCTTGCGGAAGTAGTCCATCGCCAGGTGCATCACGGTCAAAGCGCCGCCGGCCGCGCCGGCCAGCCCCTTCAGCCGCTGTACACTGCGTTCGTGGCGATCCACGCGCCGCTCCAGGTGCACAATGCGCCCAGGCTCGCCGATCCCCATCAGCTGACGCATCTGGCTCTTCAGCACGCTGAGGTCGGCAAGTACCTGTGCTTCAAAGTCTGTCATCGTCCTCACCCCCTTCCCCAAGCTCTGCTGCCGGTCTACTCCACCGGCAGGTTGACAAACACCGCGCTCGACACCCGCGAGTAGAGTGGCGGGTCCGAGCCGTCGTAAGCGCGGATGTAGTACCGCTCGAGCGATGCTTCGCGCGGGATGGCAAAGGCCGGCACCGGGCTGCGCAGCACCAGGTCCTGGTCGGAGCGGGGCGCAAATCCGGCGTCGCGCCGCCGCACCTCGAAGCCGCCGCCCGGCGGCGCGGCCTGGCCGGCGTCGATCTGCAGGGCAGATCCGCTGGCCGTCAGGAGCCGCAGACCGGGCAGGTTGGGAGCGAAGTTCCCGGTGCTGGTGCTGGCCTGCCGGGGAAGCACGGCGTCGCTCGCCGCCGTGTCCGAGACCGTGATGCCGAGGTTCTCCGCCCAGTCGTTGGCGAAGCGCAGATGGTAATGGAGGGCCTCGGGCACCGCCCCCAGGTCGTCGATCGTCACCTCCCGCAGGACCCCCGTCAGGGAGCCGCCCGCCTGGTCGATCGAGAGCGCATCGCCGGGCCACATCTCCTCCCCCGGGTTGACCGCGGCGCAGCTTCCGCTCAGGGCCGCGTCACGGCTGGTCGCCAGCGCCAGCAGCGCCTCGGCCGCGCTCTCGCAGTCGGCGGAGGAGCGCGCCTTCGGACGCACCACCCGGCCCTTCCACCGGGCCACGCCGGGCAGACCGGCCGCGGCCTCGGCGGCGACCGAGACGGGGTCCACCAGCCGCGCGACCGATCGCGCGCTCAGCCGGTAGGCCGCTGTCACCAGCTCCCCGGCGACCGGGACCGTTCCGGGAAAGAAGGTCAGCATGCCGCCGGAGTTGATCTCGCAGTCGACCCCCTCGCCGGCGATCCCCGTCAGGCGCGGCCGCTCGGGCGCGCCCGGAGGCAGGCTTCGCAGCCACACCGCACCGTTGACGCTGATGCGGCAGTGGCCGATCGATCCAGAGGCCTGCGCGGCCTCGACCAGGGCAAAGCTGCCCACCGCCGGCGCCGTCGGCAGCATGCCGTCGAAGAGCACCGTCGCCGGGGTGTTGGAAGAGACGCCGAGGTCCTGGATCTCGAAGACCAGCGCCAGCGGAGCGTCGTTCAGACCGCCACCGAAGCTCTGCACCGTCCCTTCGACGTTGGCGTAGAACCTCTGCCGCACCCTTTGCGGCTCCGGGCAGTGCAGCCGCAGCCGAAGGGTGTAGCGGTGTCCGTTCATGACGGTCATCGCCGTGCCCGTCTCCGCTCCGTTGACGAGCGGCAGCAGCACGGTGGCGCCGTTTCGGCTCCGCACGCTCCACCCGCAAAGGCAGTTCGGACGCGTCGGGGTGCCGACATAGACGCCGCACAGAACCGCGTCGGTAGCGCTGCCGAGCACCACGCCGCCGGCCTCGATCACCAGGTTGCCGCCCAGTTCGAGCGGTGCCAGTGCAAGGAGCCCGACGCTTCCATCCTGCCCGTTGCCGCCGTTCAGGGTCAGCCCGGCCGCGGTCAGCGACATCGCCGCCCCGGCGTCGTTTACCTGCCACAGGAGGTCGTCGATCGCCTCGCCGGCGAAGGTGTCGTCCAGCGCCGACGGGCTGCCGGTGGGGTGAAATGGCGTCCCCGCCAGGTGAAACACCGCCGTCGACCCATCGCCCGAAAAGACCTCCGTCACGTACGCGGTGGGCTCGCGCTCGCCGGTCACGGTCACGTCGTTGGCCAGCTCCTTCAGGCGGCTGGACGCGAGTGTGCCGGCCGCCAGGCTGCCGTCGCCGGCCGCGAAGCGGTGCACGGCCGCGGCCGCGGGCTGGAGCGACAGCGACCCCCCGAGCACGCGGTACCCGGCGTAGGCCGAGCTCGCGAGCCTGCCCGCGTTCGCCGACCAGGAGGCCGCCGGGTCCGGCAGGAAGATGCCGACCGCGGGGCCTGGCGAGGCGGCCGCGGTCTCGATGGCGGCGACGCCCGTGCGCGAGAGCAGCGTGTGGAGAACGGCCCCGGCGTCGCCCGTCAGGCCGCTGCTCGCCCCCGGCGAAGCGACGGCGCTCGTGTCCAGCAGCCACTCGTCGCTGACCGCCTGCACCGCCACCCGGAAGGCCGGGCCATCGACCGCCGCGCCTGCCAGGACCAGCTCGGGCTCCGCCGCGAGATAGCCCGTGAACAGCACCGTGCCGTCCTCCCGTCCGGCCACCACGCGCGCCCGCCTTCGCGGCATCGGAAGCCCCGTGCCCGCCAGCGCCATGGTCCAGGAGCAGGTGGAGATCCCGTTCAGCACCCGGCGGATGCGTACCCGGCCCTCCGCCAAAACCGCCCCGGTGTAGTCCGTCGCGCCCCGTCCATCTCCGTTGTCGAGGTACACTCTCATCCCGTCACCGCCGTCGGGAGGTCTTCGAGACCGCGCATGGCGCGCACCTCGGCCACCGTCAGCACCCCCGCCGCCAGCAGCGCCGTCTGCATCTCGACCTCCTCCATTTCGTTGCGGGTCTCGAGATCGTTGAAGCAGAACTCAAACTCGCGCCATCCCAGGCACTTGGCGAACAGGTCGCGGGTGATGTGTTCGGCGAGGAGCCGGGCCACGGGAACCACCGCGCTCTGAAAGGCCTCGTCGGCCATCTCGGTCGCGGTCGACCGGTTCACATCGGCCTGCAGCCCCAGAAGCATGGGCGGCAGATCAAACGCATTGGCCAGCATCCGCAGAAGAAACTCCTGCCACTGGATGCGGAGGTCGGCGTCGGTCCCGCCGGCAAAGCGAAGCACCTCCGGCCGCTGCTCGCAGCTCAGCAGCGGAACCCGTCCCGTGCCCTCGATCTCGTCCTGCCACCACCGGATCAGGCGATCGTGCTGCTCGGGTGTGGTCTCGTTCAGCCACAGGGCGTACTGCACCACGGAGTTCGAGGCCAGCCGGCCGGCGTAGCGATTCGCGGCCAGGAACTGGTTGACGGTCTCAAAGGCCACCTCCAGCCGGCCCAGGCCGAAGGGGGTGTGGGTGCGGGGGTTCAGACGGAGGTAGATCAGCTGGTCGTCGCGCAGCGGGGTAAGCTCCTGCCGGCCACCGCGCGGAACCGCCTGCGCATACCGCGGCCGGTCCCCGTCGCCGTTCCATCCGGTGTCGATCTGGATGGTGGCGCCGTCGACCGCCCACATCCGAAACGGCCGCTCGGGGTCGCCGGTCGGCTCCATCTCGACCGCCCCAAAGCCGCCGACCAGCAGATCTTCGAGCACCTGCTCCCACAGCACGCGAAAGCTGTCCGCCTCGTTGGGCTCTTCGAGGCACCGCCGCAGGGCATTCAGCCGCGGTGCCAGGTCCGGCACCTCCGCCGCCGTGTAGCCGCGGCGGACGCGCACCTGCCAGTCCATGCTGCTGATGCGGTCTTTGACCACGTTAAGAGCGCGCCGGACGACCGGCGTCTCCGCGAACCGGCGCAGGTTGGCCGGCGTCGGCTTGGGCAGCGCCGCCGACCCCGTCCGGCTACCGCCGCTCGACGGCTGCAAAATGGAGGGGAGCGCGGCCGTTCTTCGTTTCGCCGCCGCCCCGGCTTCGGCGGCGGAGGCGGCAACCGTTCCGCGCAGCCCCTGCCATGCGGCCTTGAGTCGATCTTCCAGTGTCATGGTGTGGATCTCCTTTCGCTGCCCGGAAAGCGGCTGACCGGCCACTTTCGGACAGGCGTCTGCTTGCTGGCGGCTGCCAGGTGGCAGTCGCCAAGGTTTGGCTTCAAAAGAAAAATGGCCCGTGGGGGACCGTGGCAGGCCCGGGGCGATGATCTCAGCACGGTCAACTCGCTACCGTTGGAGGGTCGGTCGCGACGGCATCCCCCGCGCTCCGGATCGGATCGGTGCGCCGCCTGGACCCGTTTCCGTTAAGGTGTAGCTCTCGCTCTCCGGGTTGAAGGCCCGGGTACCATAGCCTGGGGCGCAAAGCCTCAGGCAGCGATCCATCAAGGCTTTCAGGGCTGAAGGCCCGACATGGAAGCTCAGGACTCCACCTGCAGGTGCGCCGCCTAGACGCCCATCTCCCGGCGCGCCGTCTCCGCCACCCGGGCGAGGTCGAGCACCGTCACCACCCGGATCAGCGCCTCCTCCATCGACCGCACCGCGAAGCCGTACCGCTCGCGCGCCTCGGCATCGTCCTCCGGAAGCGATCGCAGCGGCTCCACCACCGCCGTGAGGTCGAGCGGCGAGCCCTCCACCCGCAGCACCCCATCGCGCAGGCGAGGCGCGCTGAAGGCCAGACCCTTGGCCGCCTCGGCCTCGCCCCCGAGCGAGACCGCCTGAAACATCCGCACCGGAGCCCTCGCCGCGTCTTCCCCGAGCTCGTCTTTGAGCCCGTTGCCGGGCGCCTCCGCCCGGTAGCCGCAGTCGAGCCGCAGCGGATCGCCGGCGCCCGTGTACGCCGCCGCCGGAATCCGCTTCCGCATCAGCGACCACACCCCCGCCCGTTCGAACTCGCGTCGCATTGTGCCCGCGATCGCCGCCCGTCCGCTCACCCGGATGCCGCGCGGACGGGCCGGCCGATCGACGTACATCCCCATCAGCTGCTCCATCTCCGCCGGCAGGGTCTCGGCCAGGCACGCCCGCGCCTCCGAGATCTGCACCCCGTTCGACAAGGTGTCTTCGAGCACATCCAGGATCGGCTTGGTCCCACTCCGAACCGGTCCGCCCTCGCGGCGCCCCGGGGCCGGATCTCCGGAGCCTTCCCGGAGCTCGGCCGCGATCTCGCCCTCCATCGCCTCGAGCAGGGCCGTGTCCGCGTCCCCGTCGATCAACCGGACCCGGCTCCAGTCGCGGGTGAAGCGCACCGCTCCCCCGCCGCGCTCGCCTGCCCGCCGCAGAAGCACGCCAATGTTGCAGAACTCTCCCCGCACCGCATCCGGAACGTACCGGATCAGCTGAAACTCGCACTGGAGCCGCTCGGGCACATCACCCTCCTCCTTACATGATGAAAGCCGGAAGCCCCTCCGCCCTGCCCCGGTTCAACATTTTCTCGCCACTGTTCCACATCGGGAATGGCCGGCGCTCCGAGTCCCGGAACTCCCGGACCAGATCCCGCAGCCGCCCCCGCCGCGCCAGCATCCGCTCCACCAGATCTTCGAGCTCGGCCGGGTCGCCGCCGCACCACTCCGGCGGCACCGCCTCGGCGATCCGCCACAGGGTCTCGGCCGGCATCGTCTCGGCCCGGCTCAGCCAGGGCTCGAAGCTCCCCCACCCCGTCACCCCGGCGTAGACGGGATTGCGGCCATAGATGCCCCGCAGCGGGGCGTCGGGAAACTCCGTCCAGTTTCCGGCGTTCATGCAGAAGCCCTGATCAATAAACACCGCCCGGTAGCGCCGCTCGCGCGCCGACCGGACAAACACCGCCTGCCGGCCGTTCGCGTTGCCGGTCCACTTGTCGACCAGCAGCATGCCGGCGAACTCCGCGAGGTTGCGCACCTCGCCCAGCTGATCCCCCGGAAGGTAGTCGACCACGTGCCCGGGCATGAGACCGCCCGCATACCGGCTGCCGAAGTGGAGACCCGGCCGTGGCCGCTCGCGGCGGCCGTGGCCGTGGTCCATCTCCAGGCCGGGGGTGTTCGCGATCAGCCACTCCGAAAGCTCGACCACGTCGCAGGGTGGCACCGCGAGACCCAGCGCCGCGGCCAGGCGCGTGGCCAGCAGCTCGTTGGCCAGGATGCGGACCCCCTGCGGGTTGTTCTGGAACTTCACCACCCACAGGTTGCCATCCGACCCCAGCATGAGCTCGCTCTGCGCCCCGCCGCGCATCCGCCGGATCGCCTGTACCGCCAGCACCGCCACCGTCCTTCACCTCGTCCCTCGCAGCATACGTCATCGTCCCGTCCGCCCCCCGCCGGCCAGCAGCTCGGACCGCACCGCCTGCGCGATCGCCATCGCCATCACGCAGTCGTCGTGCGCTCCGGGCGCCGCTCCCGTGCCGCCGCCAGGCAGCGCGACAAAGCTCCGGCACTCCGCCAGGAGCCGGCCGCTGCGAAACAGCCCCGGCTCTTCGGCCAGCAACGCTCCCATGCGGCCCACCATGCCGGGCTTGGTCGCCGCCGACGTCAGCCAACCCGCCTCCCCGCGCTGGGTGTACAGGTTGCCGTAGCGCTCGGAGCCCGTGAGATGCGCCAGGACGCCGCTGCCGTGGTTGTTACGCTCCACCGCCAGGAGGGCCTCGCCGTACTCCCGCGCCAGCGCCGCCGCCGCCCGCGCCAGCTCCATCGGCGCCATCCGGGCGCGCAGCTCCGCGCATTGGACGCCGGTCTCGATCTCCACCACCTCGACCGCCGCAAAGTCGCCCTCCGCCCCTCCCCCCGCGGTGTCGACCCCGGCCAGGTAGCGCCTGCCGGCGACCGGCGGCAGCCAGATCAGAAGCCGTCCGTCCATGCGCGTGGCCACCGGCGGACCGATCTCCGCCAGCCTCCGCTCCACCGCCTCGCGATCAAAGCAGCCCTCGCCCGTCGCCCGGAAGCAGGTCTCCGCGTCTTCGGCGAACTCCTGCGACCGCAGGCCGCGGTAGCTTCGCTCGAGCCCCCGCCGGAAGCCGATCTGGGACCGGCTCAGTCCGTGCCGCTCCACCAGCTCCCGCTCGTCCTCGCGCAGATCGCCCGCGGCCGCCTCGCCCACGTAGCCCGGCTCCATCCACCAGGGCAGAAAGTGCCGCACGGTATTTCGGTAGCCGGCACCGCGCTCGCCGGCCTCCCGCCACTGCTCGTAGAAGCATCCGCTGGCGCCGCGCGGCGTCGACTCGAGCACCTCCTCGCCGCCGGGCGCGAGCGCCGCCCGCAGACCGGCGAGCGTCGCCGCCGCATCGCCCGGCCATCGGCTCACCTCGCTTCCGTGGAGATTGCCGATGGTCAGCCCCCGCCCGGCGTTTTCGTCCGCCGCGCTCAGAACGCGAAACTCGCTGTCCAGCACGGGAAAGCTCATCTGCCGCAGATTGGCCCGGCCACGCCGCAGGGCGCCCGTCCGCAGGGACGCCGGAAGCGCATCCCAGAAGCGCCCCACCATGCGAAAGATCGCCTCCGCCGCCTCCTGCGTCTGCGCCACCTGCACCGTCAACACCCCGCGCCGGGTCACCGTCTTCAGAAAAAACCGGCCCGCCACCCACGTGGTCATGCCCATCTGCCGCGCCTTCAGAACGATGTTGCGCTGCCCTCGCGCCGCCTCAAACGCCCTCTGCGCCGGGTTGGCGATCAGAGCCCGATCCGCGCCTTCGCGATCGCGCACCCGGAGCAGGCTCCGCGCCAGCCACATCGCCACACTGTCGCCGCGGAGCGCCGGCGGCCGCTCGTCCAGCATCTTCCCAAGCTCCAGCAGCTCCTCGGCATCCCATCGCGCCTCGCTCACCGGTACCACCTCCTTCCGCTTCACCGCTCGACATCGGCTGAGCCATCCCGCAGAATGGAGGCAGCCTTCCCCCATGAAGATCTATCTCGCACCTGTCGACGAGACGGAGCTCGTGCATCTGCTGCCGCTCCGGGCCGCCCTCGCCCCCACGCCCTACCGGCTGACCGGCGATCCCGCCGAAGCCGACCTGATCCTGTTTCTCGGCTCCTTCGGGCACCATCCCGAGCGCCTGCTCCGCCACCCGCTCTTCCCAACCCACCAGGACAGGGCCGCCGTCTACACCGAGGACGACCTGTACCTGCCGCTGCTTCCAGGCGTCTACACCTCGGCCGAGATCGACCGGTCCAGCCGCGCCGGCCGTGTCTTCTCCTTCGCCTTTGTTTCGCGCTCCGGCATGTACGGCAATCCCTTCGTCGGCGGCAGCGAGCCCCCCGCCAAGACCCTGCTGTTCTCCTTCCAGGGCGGCAGCACCTCGCTTCTGCGCAAGCGCATGTTCAACCTCCGCTTCGGGCGCCCGGACGTCCTGATCGAGAACACCTCCACCTACTTCCACTGGGATCTCTCGCAACCCGGCCGGGAGCTTCGCCAGCGCCGCTACGCCGAGACCCTCGCCGCCTCGCACTTTGTGCTCTGCCCCCGCGGCGCCGGCGCTGGATCGATCCGCCTGTTCGAGGTCATGAGCGCCGGGGTCGCCCCCGTTCTGATCGCCGACAGCTACCTTCTGCCCGAGGGGGTCGACTGGGACAGCTTCCTTCTGCGCATCCCCGAACGCGAGATCGGCCGCCTGCCCGAGCTTCTGGAGCCCCACATGGCCACGAGCGCGGAGCGCGGTGCCCTGGCGCTCGCCGCCTGGCAGAAGCATTTCAGCCCGGAACAGGAGTGGAACCGCATCGTCGATCTGGCGCTGCGTGCGCTCCGCCACGGACCTCCTGCCGAGGCCATCTTTCGCCGCCGGCAGGCCCGCCTCATCGCCGGTGCGCGCCTCCGCCGGCAGCTCCGGTCCGCCGCGCGCAACGCCGTCGTCGGCACCCTCAAGCTGCTCCACATCCGCTCGCCATGGCAGATGAACCGATAGGGAACCTCTGAACCCCCCTTGCAGCAAGAGCTCTACTCGTTTGTTGTCATTCCCGCAGGGAATCTGCGTTTCCCAGCCGCAATCATTAGTCAGAGCTTCCTCAGGGGTACCGCCATACACCGCTTGTCATCTCGACCGGAGCGCAGCGAAGTGGAGAGACCCCTGTATTCCACCCCTGGCCACTGAACTTCCGTCCCGCCGCAGCAAAACACAGGGGTCTCTCCACTTCACGAGACGCAAAGCCGTCTCGTTCCGGTCGAGATGACACCCTGTTGCAATAGCCGATACAGCTCAGAAAACCGCGGCAAAGGCCGGGGCTCCGCCGACCAACTCCGGCGGCGGAGCCCGCCGCCTCACATCTCCCAGTGGCAGCCCGAGACCGACTTCGGGTTTGGTACGTCCCGCAGCACCAGCGATCCGTTCGCCGGAACCGTGACCGCCGTTCCAAACGGGATGCCGTTGATCAGCTGACCGGCGTTCAGGGGCGCCACTGTCACCGCGTAGGTGGATTGCCCATTCACGATCCGGTACGCCGCTCCGCTCTGCCCGGTGCAGTCCGGCAGCGTGATCTGCCCGGCCGAACCGACTCCGCTCAGGCTCAGCGCGCCATCCCCCGCCGCCATGGAGAAGGGCAGCGAGGTGACCGGCCGCGGGTTGGCCTCGTTCCATCCGAAGGCGTAGTTCAGCGCATTGCTCGCCGCCGCGGCCAGCAGAGCCTGCCCGTCCTGCGTCGGATGGGTGTGGTCGTTCTGGAAGTAGGAGCCCTGCGACGCCCCATCCGCTCCCATCTGCGGGATGGCCGCGAAGTCGATCACGCCGTCCGCTCCGCTGCCCTTTGCCTGCTGCAGAATCAGCGTGTCGTAGGCGTTCTTGTCCGCGTCGAAGCTGCTGTTGCCGCTGGCGTCGTTGCCGCCGCGCGAGAGCATCGTGCCCACAAACACGCGGCAGCCCGCCAGCTTCAGCGTCTGCACCTCGCCCACCAGGTAGGAAAATACCGTCTGCGCGGGGGCGCCGTACCCCGAGCCGAAGTCGTTGGTGCCGGCAAAGACCACCGCTACCACCGGTCCCGAGCTCGACCGGCAGCGCGTCGCCACCCGGTTGGTGTCCGAGCCCTCGATCGCCTGCATGGTCATGCTCACCACGCCCCAGTTCGTCACCGTGTAGGCGGGCTGGTTGGTCAGCGACAGAAGCGACGGCCAGGGCGACGAGACGCCGTAGCCAAAGGTCACCGAATCGCCCACCGCGTGGAGCTGCGGCCGCGACAGCATCACCGGCTGCGGGCTGGTCGCAATACCCCTCAGCGCCACCTCGTTGCGAATGGCTCCGCTGATGGCCAGGGCGTCGCTCGCCCCCACCGCGAAGGGATAGGTGCGCAGCCGGTACATCGTCCCGAAGAAGCCGGAGTTGTTCCACGGGTTGGCGCCGCTCGATCCGGCAAACAGGTTGCCGGAGCTCTGCGCCCCGGCGGAGCTGCCCTGCGCCGTGTAGCTCGCGACCTCCGTGCCGTCGATGTAGATGCGGTCGAGCGATCCCGATCCGCTGCCGAGCACGACCCCCAGAACGTGGAAGCCGGACAGGAGATCCGGAACCTCGGTCGCGTGGCCGCCGTTGACAAACAGCGTCGGCGCGTAGACCGCCGGGATGAACTGCCCCGCAGCCGTGCTGTAGGCGTACATAATGTTCAAGCCGTTGCCGCCGAGCGAGCTCGACAGCAGAACCGGATACTGATTCAGCGGCTGCGTCGGGCTCAGCGGGTTGATGGAAAGGCCAACAAAGAAGCTCCTCGTCCCATTGAGCGCGGCCGGCAGCGAGACCCCCTGCTGCGGCGCGAAGACCATCCCGTTCGAGCTCCACGAGGGCGCCGCCGTGCCTGAGGCGAGCGTGCCGTTGTTGCCGTTGCCGGAGCTGTCGGTCAGCGTGGTTCCGCTGCCGTCCAGGAAGTTGTAGTCCGCCGTCGCTCCGGGCAGCAGCGTCGCGCCCGCGGTCTGGACGGTGGTGCCTCCGCCCGTTCCGGCCGGCACCGCCCACGTGCCATCTTCGCGCAGAAACCGGTTCGATCCGGCGACCGCGCCCGGGTCCGGTACCGCACCTCCGGCGTGCGTCCCGCCGGATGCACCAAACACCGGCAAACGGGCCGCGTTCAGAACGCCCGTCAGGCTGCTCGCGCTCAGTGCGCCGTTCAGCGTGGTGGCGTTGACGGTGGTGGCGTTCAACGTCGCCGCCGACATGGCCTGCGGCGTAAAGCTGTAGAACGTTCCCCGCAGCGAAAAGGTAAGCCCGCTGGTCTGCGGCTGAAACCCGATCGCGTCCACGCCCGCGCTGCTGTCCAGCTGAAACAGGCTGTAGCCTGAGTCCCACCGGCCGCATCCGCGGGTGTTGCAGTGGATGTCGAAGACCGAATCGTTGCCGGCCTGCGCCTCAAAGATGCGGCTCCACACACCCCGCGTCTCAAACGCCGTGTCCGGTGGCGCGTGCGTCCCTCCGTTGCCGAAGTAGTTCGTGGCCGGCGATGCATTGGTCACCGTCCATCCGCGCAGCCCCGGCCCGTTGTTGCCGTCGTACTCGACCCCCGCGCGCATCTGCTGCGTTCCTCGCGGCGTGGTCTGCCCGATAAACTCGATGTCCGCGCCCACCGCCTGCTGGAAGTAGTGCGGCTCCTCGACCGGGTCGCCCGCGGCCCACGGAACCGTGTTCGCCGCCAGCAGCAGCTTGCCGTCGACCGCGGCGGTCGCCGTGTTGTAGACGCCAAGCACCTCCGCCATGGGGTAGAGCGCAAATCCGCCGGTCACAAGCGTCGCCGATCCGCCGCTGCTGCTGCCGTCGCTTCCACTCTGCGTGTACTGCAGGGTTCCCGGTCCGGTCTGCGTGATCGCGAAGCTGCCGTTGAAGCTCGGGTCCCCCGCTCCGCTCACGTTCAGCGTCAGCCCGTTCAGATCCTGTGGCGTCGCCGAAGCGGTGGTCAGGGTCACGGTTCCGCCCGATCGCACGGCCGTCGCGATCGGCAGGTTCACGTTCAGGTACGCGCTCGTCATCCCGCTGCGGCCCACCATCGAAACCAGGCCGCCGGCGTAGAACAGGCTGGTCGCCGAAGGCGATCCGATGACGGGAAAGACCTGGCGCACACCCGCCTGGGTGTCTACCGTCTGTTCCAGGCCGTAGCCGCACAGACCGCCCGCTGCAAGGGTCGCCCCCGACCCGTGCACCTTGTGCAGCGTGAGCTGCACGTGCGTCCCATCGACGACCGTGTACGCCGCCATCTCGTAGTTCGACGGGTTCGAAGGCGTCACCGTGTCCGCGACGCAGACCACGCCCGAGGGCGAGGGAAGCACGGAGGTCGACGTCCCAAAGCCCGCCGGAACCCCCGAGGACGCAATCGCCACCGTCACCGTGCCCGGAGCCATGTCCGTCGGCTGCGCCGAAATGACCCCCACCGTCTGCAGAAAGACGCTGACGGGAAACGATGTGCCGCTGAAGTTCGCCGTCGCGCCCACCGATCCAGTCGCGCCCGCCGCGCCTCCGGTCAGCACACCGGCCGACAGCACCTTGCCCGGGGCCTTGTCGATCAGAAACCGGCCTTCACCCTGCGTTCCCGCACCCGTTGTGGCCGCGACCTGCACCGCCGCCGATCCCGTGCTGCAGCCTGCCGTGCACGTCCCCAAAAACACCTTGGTGTCCTCCCGAAACTGCAGGTCGAAGGGGTGTGCCCCCTCGTCGGCCTCGTCCCGGAAGCCACCCGCGGAGGTCATGATCTGCGACCCGATCAGGCAGTCGCCGACGCCGTAGCAGTTCACCGCGCTGGGCTGCAGCACGTGCTGTCCCATGGTGTTGTAGGTGCCGTTCACGCTGAGCGCGCTGTAGGTGCTCTTGAAGTAGGGAAAGAACGCGCCCAGGCTGGCCGGGTACTGGTTCGATCCGCCGGTCAGGCCGCTGTGATTGATCACCAGCGCCTCCGAGCTCGGCTCCTCCGCGCGCGTCTGCCCGTACACGCTCGCGGCGCTGCGGGTCGAAACCGTCTCGATCACCTGCCCGGCGTCCATGCCGGAGGTCAGGAGGTTGACCGGATTCATGTAGCTGTCGCGCCGCTCGCCCGACCTCCGGTCCTCGATGTGCGTGCCCGCCTGCGGGCTGCTGGGCAGAGAGGTCACGGAGTAGTTTTCGTTGGACTGGTACGTCGGCTCGACCGTCACATCGCAGCCGCCGGCACAGTCGCTGCTCCCTACCGCGTTCGCGATTCCGTTGTTGCCCCGGCCGTTGAGAAACTGGCTGGCATACGCGGTGCCGTTCAAACGGTTCGTCCCCAGCTGCGTTCCGGCCGGCTGCACCACCGCCTGCGACGCCAGCGGCGCCATCGTCACCTTCTGCGACAGACCGCTGGTCGCGTTCGAGACCGTGGAATCCACATAGTGCTTGTCGGCCGCCTGCGTGTCCGCCTTCGGATCGCCGGCCAGCACCAGCGGCCCGGTCAGCGTGTCACCCGTCTTCTGAACAAACGAGGTGGAGCTGCCCGTGGGCGCACCGCTCACCGCCGCCGCGATCGCCGTATCCACATAGCTCTTGCTGGCCGTCTGCATCGCCACCGCGGCCGGCAGCACCGAGCTTCGCACCGCACTGATCGGCACCGCGGTCGCACTCACCGGCACCATCCAGTACTCGCGTGTCACGCTGCCATCGTTCAGGTGGTACACCGCCGTGTAGTAGCTGCCCGCGGGGGTCGCGCCCGCGTTGGGCGTCAGAGCCACGTTCAGGCTTCCATCCGCATTGATCACCGCCGCCGTGCTTCCGCCCGCGACCGCCTGCCCCGACGCGGTGGTAAACGCCGGCCACGAGATCACAACCGATCCCGCCGCCGTGGTTCCATCCGCCTGGTAGACGGTGTCGGCGATCATCGTCAAAGGCACCGCACTGCCCAGCGCCAGGCGCGGCAGCGTGGCAATCAGCAGCACCAGCGCGCGCCAACTCCTCCAACCTGCGCAGATCTTCATCGTCTTTTGCTCCTTCTTCCTGTTTCGCCCTAAAGCTCGTCGGTGGGGAAGCGTCACACCGCGCGCATGGGGCCAGGCAGGTAGCTGCGGAAGCACAGCACCGCCGCGCCATCGTTCGCGTCGCGCACCGGCAGCGCGCGAAACACACCGCGCAGCCTTAGCCGCTCGATCGGTCCCGCAATCACCTCCGCTGCCTCGGCCGAGCTCGCCATCGCCTGCAGCCGCGGGTAGTGGAACAGCACGCGGTCGCCCTGCTCGCCGTCGCAGCAGAACAGCGCCGACCATTCGGGCAGAAACGTGCCGCCTTCGCGGTCCACAAACCCCGCCATCCGGCTCACCTGCATCCCGTTCGCCGGCACACCGGCCAGCAGCGGCGCGGCCAGCTGCAGAGCGCCTCCGCTCACCTCCAGAACACGTCCCACGTTTAGGCTGACGCGGCGGATGTAGTTCGCATCCCCGCCCACGCTCGCGGACGTCGCGACGTACGCTCCGCTCACCCCCGCGCCCACGTATCCCGTCTGCCCGGCGTAGTCCGCATCGGCAACCACCAGGTCGCCTGCCGAAAACCCTGCCGCGGCAGCCGTTCCCACCATCAACGAGGTGGCCGTCGATCCGCTCGCCACCGGCACCGCGGCCGCCGCCGTTCCACCGCTGCCGTTTGCCGCCGCGCCCGCCGCGGGCACCAGCAGATTCATCTGCTCGGAGCCCGAGCACAACGCCATCGGCAGCTTGCCCCAGCCATCAAACTCCACCTCCACGGTGGCCCCGAACTCCGTCCGCACCTGCACCTGCGTCATGGCGGGAGCGCCCGTGCGCAGCGGCAGCAGCTTGCTGTCGCTTGCGCGCACCAGCCGCGTGCACCAGCCCAGGTCGGTCCAGGGCGCCGGCGGAGCTTCGGGGTCGAAACCGCCGTTCGCCGCCGCGTCAAAGATCACCGGCTGCTCGGCACCCCGCGTCACCGGCGCAAAGTACGCCCGGACGCACCGCGTCACCGGAGCGGTCGCCGCTATCGCTGTGCTCATCGCTCACCCGCCTCTCCGTAGCTCCACACCGTCGCCGTCGCGGTCCGGCTCAGCCGTTCCCCCTCGGCCACCACGCTGCCGAAGACCGGCTCAGCCCAGAAGATCGCCGTTCCCATCCGCACCGGGGGGCTGACCAGCAGATTCATCTTTGTCGCGGATCGAGGCGCCGTCCCCAGCGCCAGCGCCAGCTCCTCATCCATGGCCGCCAGCGCTCGTCCGCGGTCGGCTCCGCCGCCGCCCGCCGCGCCGTCGGTCGCGTACCGTATCTCGCACTCCATGGTCACGAGCGGCAACCGTCCGCCAGCCTCGATCCGCAGCGCCGTCCACCGCAGCCGAAAGATCTCCGTGACGATCTCGCCCGTGGGCAGCTCGTTCTCCTCGACCAGCACGCCTGGCCGAATCACGCCGCGAACGACGGTCGTCCGTGCCGGATTCGCCGCCAGCAGCCGGTCCCGCAGCGTCACGTAAAACGTGTCTCGCGCCTGCTGCATGGTTCCACTCCTTCCCGTACCCTCTAGATCGCGTCCGTCGCCGCGCCGCGCAGCAGCAAGCGGTACACATACGCCACGCCGCCGGCTTCGGAGATGGAGATCGCCTCGATCGGCAGAACGCGCGTCCCGTCAAACACGCCCAGCGCGCTGCCCAGCAGTGCCTGCGCGTTCTGCCCCGCACCGCCGGCCAGGAGCTCCACCGAGCGCGCGGAGATCAGCACCTCGAACTGCGGTGGCCGCCCCGCCTGCAGGCGGGCCCGTGCCCGGCGAAACACCGCCGGGGCCAGCTCCAGGTCCTGAAAGGGCACGGTGCTCGCGCCCAGCTGTTCGCCCACGTCGCCCGCCACCGCCGGCAGCGGCACCCGCAGCTGCAGGGCCCGTCCGCCGCACGTGCTCAGCAGCGTCTCCGCCGCCTGCCGTGCCGCCATCGCCCTCCCGTTCAGAAGCTCTGCCATGGCTCACCCCACTCTTTCCGCCACGTAGGGACGCAGCAGGGCACGCGTCTCCGCGTCGGCCAGCTGATCGCTGAAGTACTGCGTCACCAGCGTGTCCATGCGGCTGCCCTTGACGTTCAGGGCCGGGGTCGCCTGCGCATTGCGCACAATCAGCGCGCACGCCACCTTGAGCGCGGGCGGCACCGCCGTGACGCCGGAGGTGTACCGCACCTCGACCTCGTTGTAGCTCAGCCCCAGAAAGTTCATCGGCAGCGTCAGCTGCGCGGTCGCCTCGTTCACGTCCACGCTCGCCGGGTCCAGATCGCTCCAGCTTCCGGGAACGCTGAACGCCCAGGCCACCTGCTCGCGAAAGATGTCCGCGATCTCGCCCCGCCGCGGCTGACCGTAGCGCGCCCGCACCGCCAGGAGCGAGCTTCCGGCTCCCGCCGCCGCCTGCATGGGCCGGTAGCTCAGCCGCACCTCGCCCGCGCCCGCCGTCAAACGCAGCCGCTCCACGTACTCCGCCACCAGCAGCGTCGGCCGGTGGCAGTGCGCCTCCATCACCGCGGAGGCCATCGTTACCCAGCTGTCCTCGGTCTCCGCGCTCAGCCCGTACTGGACGTACTCGGCCGGTATCAGATACCCCATCGCCTCGCCTCCCTCTTGTGCACAGTGCGCCAGCAGAAAAAAACGGGGATGGCGCGCCCCCACGGCGCACCATCCCCCAGCAGCCCACCTTCAGGGCAACTCAACCTGCCTAGCGATCGACCAGAACCTGGTAGTGGGCGTAGCTCGCGCCCTTCACCACCAGGCCGCCGAACTTCACCACCACGTGCTGCGACGCCAGCGACCCCGGAACGCCCAGCTGGAAGATGCGCGGATTCGGATCGCTCAGCCAGTGGTACTCAATCATGTCTTCGCTAACGATGTACGCCGGCAGCACCGCCGAACCCGACCCCGGCGTGCCGGTGTAGGGCAGCGTCCACTCGGGAATCAGCGGCAGATCGCCCGCCTGCGTCGACAGCGTCTTCACCGTAAATCCGCTCGTGACCTCGCGCTGCGACAGCACCACGTTGAACTCGGACTTCATCTCGCGATCGATCAGGTCCAGAAGCACCGGGTTGGCATAGATCGCCGTGGGCCGCACGCCGAAGGAGCTGTTCGACACCATCTGCGCGACCGTCGACTTCAGACCGTCCACAATGCTCTCGTTCGCGCCAATGGTGACGGTGTTGCCGCCCGCCGCAATCTGACCGGCCGCGCCGAAGTACTGCGCCGTCGTCGGCGAGCTCAGGCTGGTGTCGGTGCCGTTCCACAGCGCCACATCATGCGTGCGCAGCACACCGTCCACGGTGTCGGCCAGGTCCTTGGCCTGCAGATATCCGAACTGGCTCTGCTGCTGGCCCAGCTCGATATCGAACAGGTTGTAGTTGATCTGCGCCACCAGCGCCTTCAGGGGAACGCTGCGCTCCACCCGCGTCGGTGCGACCAGCGGAGCCACGATGTTGCGCGGATCCACAAACCCCGCCGAAGCCGACGGCGCAGGAATGGCCGTCTCTTCAAAGAAGCGGGATGGGTGTCCGGTCGCAGGCACCTGCTTGATGCGCTGGCCAAAGACGCCACGCCGGCGAACCAGGTCGGTGATCTCCGACTGGTACATGGGCACCTCGATGGCACCCGGTCCGAGGAAGTCCGCAGCGGCGTTGATGTCGGTAAACTTCACGTTCATTCGTCTTCTCCCTTTATCTCTTTCAACCAAAAAACAAGCAGCCGAACTATCCGCAGCTCCAGACATCGGCTGCGCGGGCCTCGCTAGCCCAGCAGCCCCGCCCGCATCAGCTGCGCCTTCACCGCCATGCGCTGCTCCAGGCTCAGGCTGGTCATGGCGGCATCGAGCGTTCCCGCCTCGATGCCCTCGACCGCGACACCTCCCTTGCTCAGCAGCGTCGCCGCCGACGCCGGCGCGGTCCTGCGGCCACCGGTGCCTGCCGAGGACGCGCGCGCCTCGAGTTCCCCGATGCGCGCCTCCGCCACCGCCAGCTTTGCCTCAAGATCGCTTTCGCGCCGGCTCTCGGTCGTGGCCAGGATGCGCCCGATCGACGCCTCGGCCTCCTCGTGCCGCTCGCGCAGCCGATCGGCGGCCTGCTCCAGCCGCTCGGCCGCCGCAAACATCCGCGCGGCCGTCTCGTCCAACGTGCCTGTCTCCGCCACGCTGCTTTCGATCTCCATCCTGTTCCTCCCCTGTGATTCGTTGTTCTACCGGCCGCTGCAGCGCGCCCGCATCGCCGGCCGCCGCACCTCGAAGCTGGTGCTCCGGTAGGCGGCCTTGTCGCGCAACAGAATGGCCGCCCCGGTAAACGTCGCCCGGGTCAGCGTCCACACGCTCGCCTGCAGATCGGCCACGTGCGCGTCGGCCAGCTCGTAGCTCATGCCCATCGCTCCGCGTTTGGCCACATCGCCTTCGAGCTCGGGAAAGTCCCGCGCAAACAGATAGCCGCTCACCGCCAGCTGCGGGCCATCCATCCAGGCAGCGGTGATGATGCCGCATTTTTGCCGCGCATCGTGACCGTCCCAGCCGGCCTTGTAGCCCACGGCCATGCCCAGAAGACTGGGCAGCGCCGCCTCGGCCGCCGCCCGCGTCAGCATCACGCGATGCCCGCGCGATCCGCTCGGCGCCTTGTCGCTCGGGACATCGACCAGCGTCAGCACGCCTGCGAACGGCAGCCGGTTCGGGTGTCCATGGACCTCCGGAAACTCGACCGCCATCGCACTGACCTGCCGAACGTCGCCGGCGAAGCCCCGGTGGCCGGATCGCCGCGCAAGCGCGGTTGCGGCTTCCGCCGTTCCGGCCCTGGTATGGGCTGTCCTGCCAAGCGTCGTGTTAGCTGTCGTGCCAGGTGCCGTACCGGACGTCCTCCCAAGTGCCGTACCGGAGGTCGTGCCGCCCTGTGTCCGCGCCGCCCCACCGTCTGCCGCGCGCTGCCGGAGCCCCGTTCCTTCCCTCATCGTTCCCCCTCCAACCCTGCCAACTCCGCAGAGAAGCTTGAGCTCCGTCCCACCCTGCCGCGCCGGACTGCCGCGATCAGACCTCCGCATCCGGAGCTCCCCGCTCGGGGCGTCACTCCGGAGTCTCCGAGACCTGCCGTTTCAGCTCCTTCCTCAGCAGAGCCGCCAGGCTCTGCGGCCGGCGCCCGGCCGCAGCCGCCGCCGGTGGTGGTGCCTTCCACACCGCGTCCTCGATGCCGCCGATCGCGGTCAGCGCCTTTGCGTGCGGGATGCTGCCCTCCGCCGCGGCTTTGGCAAAGCTGTTCAGGATCTCCGGCATCGACCCTCTCAATTGGTCCCGTGCCAGCCGCTGGTACACCTTGACCTCGCCCCCCCGTCGAGGAGGCCGCCGTCCCGCCGAAGCCGTTTCGACCGGCTCACAGGGGGGCCGGCTGCCCGCCTGCTCTCTTTCCATGCCGGTCCTCTCCCTGCCTGATCGCAGACAAAGGGCGGGAGGCCTCCCCCTCTCGAAGAGATCCTCCCGCCCCTGTCTGCTTCTTCAGCTTAGCAACTGCCCCAAAACTCGCCTGCCGTCTCATGAGATTACCTATCTCACTCACGGAAGGCGACTTACAGTCGTCTAGTCGACCTCTCCCCCTTGACACGCCAGAAGCGGCTCCAGAACTCCCATCTCCAGGAAGATCCCCGTCAGCCGGTCGAGCGCCTCGCCATACCGCCGGACCACCGTGCGTGTGCTCATCCTGTGCATCGCCGCCGTCTCGGCCAGCGTGTACTCCTGCAGGGCGATGCGGTCGATCATCGTCCGTTCGGTGTCGCTCAGCCGTTTCAGGCATCGCTCCACGTCCACGACAAAGATCACCGCGTCGTCGAACGAGCGGATCCGGTAGGCGGTTACCCGCCCGCGAAACATGGGCTGCCCCATGCGCGACGGCACCTTCCCCTTTTCCATGGAAAAGCGCAGATACCGCCGAAGCAGAGCCTCCGTGTATTTGCGATAGAACGCAAACTCCGGCTCGGGAACCACCCGCTCCCCAGCCTTCTGAACACGCCCCGTCGCCGCCTGAACCACCCCAATCCCCACCATTGCAGCACTCATCGCGTCCCCCTTTGTGCACTTCCACTGGCTGCCGAACACCCGGTCACACGCCGCCGCCGCCCACCTCCCCGGCGCCCGCGCGGCGCAGGAAACTCCCGCAATCGCGCCGCGCAACCCCGGCAGTACACCCCATCCGTGGCACTGGTCCGGATCCAAAGCGCTCCGCACCCTTCGCAAACCTTCAACTCCCGTGGCAGTTGGTTCATGTGTTCCCTTTCGAGGCACAGCTTTCCCGGCGAGCCTGATGTCTGCAGTGATCGAGGCGGCCCGCTCAGGTTGTTCTGGGTGAGCTCCCCGCCGGTGTCGGCTCTGTTCCGAGGCCGTTCCATCCGGTGAAGCGCACACACTTTCGAAAAAAGAGAAGGAGACCCGCCACCCTGGGAAGCCCCGGGAGCCCCATCCACCCATCTGGCTTCGACACCACTGGACCGGGGCCTCTGCTGGTGCTTTCGCCCGCATGCCCCCCGGCCGGTGCTTCGAAGTATCCCGGTTATAGCTTTCGACAAAAAGCATGTCAACGGTGAATATTTCCGATCGCGCGGGCGAGCTCTATCGAACGGTCTATTACCTTGCTAGCATCACCTGAGCTCCTATTCACAACAGCAATGATTTCGTCTTTTTTTCGTTATTACTAAAGTGCGTGGTGACCCCGACTATGAACTTCTCCGATCTCCGGGAACTGCTTCGTCTGGAGCTCCTGCGACGCATCGACTCCGGTGCCCTGACCGGAACGCGCCTGGCCCAGCAGAGCGGATTTCAGCAGGCCCACATCTCCAACTTCCTCAACCGCCGGCGCGCGCTCTCGATTGAGGGTCTGGACCGTGTGCTTTTGGCGCAAAATCTTGACCTCGAGCAGATCCTCCCGGTAGGTCTCGATGCCCGGGGCATGGACTCCACCGACGCCTCCGAACTGGTTCCGGTCGTTTCGCCCTCGGTCGCCGTCGATCAGGCCGATATCCCACCCTCGGCCGTGCTCGAAACCCTCATCCTTCCGACACCGCGGCTGCTCGAGAATCGTACCCGGTCGCCGCCCGCGCGCAAACACTGGCGCCGCTTTGTGGCCGTGCGGGTGGACGCCGGGCAGGCTGCGGCCATGGCACCGCTGCTGGCCGAAAGCTCGATCGCCGTGCTCGACCGCCACTACACCTCGCTGTCGCCCTACCGGTCCCAGCGCCCCACCGTCTACGCCGTCCGGCTGGGCTCGGCCATGGTGCTGAGGACCATCGACGTCGATGAGGACCACCTCATCCTGCGTCCCTACGCCCGCTCCTATCCCGTGCACCTGGTGGCCGTTCCGCGTGGGGAGTCCCCCATGGACCTGATCGCCGGCCGGGTCTGCTTCGTCTTCTCCGACCTGTAACCCCGGCCCGAGCCCAGCGCCGGAGCCGCTCCCCCCGAAGCAGGAGCCGCCCCGGTTGCTATCCTGATTCAATGCTTTCCCGGCTCTACGCGCGATGGATGTACGCCTGGGAGACCGCGCTCACCACCCGCGACACCAACCGCGTCGTCCGTCCGCTGGAGTGGGGGTTTGAGTTCCTGGATGACCCTCCACCGGAGCTCGCCGAGCCGCCGGCAACGGCGGAGGCGTCCCCGCTCGCCCGCTTCGTCGCCCTGAACGGCCGTATCGCCGCCCACCCCGGAGCGTTCTTCCTCTACAAGACCCCCACGGACTTCCGCCTGGAGCTCCGTCCCCCGGAGCTCTTTCCGACCAACGTCCGGCCGGAGACCCTGGCCCAGGAGCGGAAGCTGCGGGAACGGGCCGCCGCCGGTGCGCTCACGCCCGTGCCGTTTCTGCGCTTCACCTCGCCTGTGCGATCGCGCTTTCCGCAGAACGACCAGGTCAATGCCCGCTGGTTCCCCGCGGCTTCAGATAAGGGCTCGGGCAGGCCGCGCCAGGCGATGGTGGTGCTGCCGCAGTGGAACGCCGACGCCTTCTCCCACAACGCGCTCTGTTCGCTGTTCAATCGCTTCGGCATCTCCGCGCTCCGGCTCTCGAAGCCCTACCACGATATCCGCCGCCCGTCCGAACTCGAGCGCTCCGACTACGCCGTCAGCGCCAACATCGGCCGCACCGTCGCCGCCTGCCGCCAGGCCGTGGTCGATATCCGCGCCTGCCTGGACTGGCTGGAGTCGCAGGGCTACGAGCAGATCGGCATCCTTGGCACGTCGCTCGGCTCCTGCTACGCCTTTATCGCCGCCGCGCACGACCCGCGGCTCCGTGTCTGCGCCTTCAACCACGCCGCCGACTGGTTTGGCGATGTGGTGTGGACCGGCCAGAGCACGCGCCACATCCGCGAGGGTCTCGAAGCCGCGGGTCTGACCCAGGCGGACACCCGGGAGCTGCTGGCGGCGGTCAGTCCTGCCACTTACATGCCGCAGTACTCAGCCTCAGGCGACCGGGGCCGGCAGACGCTGGTCGTCCATGCCCGGTACGACCTCACCTTTTTGCCGCAGTACTCCCACGAGATCCTCGCCGACTTCAGCCGCCGCGGCATCCCGCACACCTCCCGCGTTCTGCCCTGCGGCCACTACACCACCGGCGAGACGCCGTTCAAGTACATCGACGGATGGTACCTGGGCTCGTTTGTGCGCAGCGCCTTTCGCCGCATCAGGCGGTAGCTCAGGCAGGGGACGCGCAGGCAGGTTGGATCGGGGAAGGAGTGCCGGGCAACGGAGAAGCGTTAGCTGGCGGGACCGAAGCCCCACCGAAGTCGCTCCGCGTCAGCTCGCTCGACCAGCGTTTCGTCGACAAGGCTTCGGGAATGACACCCATTGCCGCCTTCTTGCGTCTGGAGGCCCCATACGGGAGGCCTGTCTCGGCGCGCAGGAACGGCGGCTCAAAGCCGTTCGCCTGCTGGCAACTGTCTAAAGCGGTCATCGCGTCAGCGAACCGCCGTTGTGCGTTTAGGGTCTTGCCCAGCCCCCAGTACGCCAGGGCCGAGTGCTTATCTGCCAGCTACGACGCCGCTTTGCGGCACTACCGCGCCGCAGTGCCGACGGCAGGGGTTACATCCCGGCCGCCGACTCGGAAGCTTTCGACAGGAGTCCTGCGCCGATGGCTGGCGTGAGTTGGCGTCTAAAGCATGCAGCATCACCGCTTTCCATCAGCCCAGCAGTGCACCCCGGCTACGCCCGGCGGCGGAGGCTCCGGTCGGCCATCCATCCTCTGCCTCCAGTCCGGCTCCGACGGCGGTCATGCAGACATTTGTCTCTCCTCAAGGATTCTGCCGCCAAGGCAGCGGCGGTCCAGCCGCGTGTTTCGATGCCGCAATGCACCGCGGGAGCCCACCCGGCTGGAGCCAAGCGTACCGGCATCCGTCTCGGAGTTAAGGTACGCCTTGCTCCGCCACAATCCATTCACCGGCCATTTACCTCAGGTTCAACGAGTCTCCCTAGAGTTCACTCCGGGTGGCCTCCCGGAATGTCTGGTCTGCGCGCCTTGCATGACCATGACGGTTCGCGACCTGCTTCTGAGGTGAACACATGTTTGTTCGCAGTTCCGCTGGACGCAGTGTTGTCTCCGCCCTGGCCCTCGCCTTTGTCTGCAGCACGCCCATGATGATCATGGCGCAGCAGAGTCTCGGTACCATTGGCGGAACGATCGCCGACCAGACCGGCGCCATCGTGCCCGGCAGCACCATCACCATCGTGAACGATCAGACGGCGGCCTCGCGCAGTGCCACCTCCGGCGGTTCCGGGGCCTACTCCTTCCCGGCTCTGCCTATCGGCAGCTACACCGTCACGGTCACAAAGGCGGGCTTCAGCACGGAGAAGGTGGCTCGGGTCGTAGTTCAGGCGGATCGCACCTCGACGCTGAACCTTAAGCTGAGGCCGGGCGAACTGACGACCAGCGTCAACGTGACCGCCAGCGCGCAGCTGGACACCACCGACTCGACCAATGGCTACATTCTCGACGCTGCCACAATTGAGAAGACTCCCCTGGGCACCGGCTCCTTCACTCAGCTCGCCACCCTCAGCCCCGGAGTTCACGCCGACCCGCTGGCCGATACCGGCACCAACACCGGGCTGGGCAACCAGAACATCTACGCCAACGGCCAGCGCCTCTCCTCCAATACCTTTACGTTCGACGGCGTGCTCGCCAACAACCTCTTCAACGGTGCGTCGTCTTCCCAGGTGGCGGAGAGCCGGGCCGTGCTCAACACTGGCGAGTCCTTCCAGTCGAACGGCACGATCCGCACCAACACCTCTATCTTCGACGCCATCGGGGAGGCCCTGCCGTCACCCCCGCAGCAGACCATCGCCGAAGAGCGCGTAAATACCTCCATGTTCGACGCCGCTCAGGGAGCCACGGCGGGCGCTCATATCGACGTCACCACCAAGTCCGGAACCAACCAGTTTCACGGCTCGGTCTATGGCAACTTTGAAACCTCTCAGCTCAACGCCAACCCATATTTCAATCGCCAGGCCGGCCTGCCGACGCCGGACCTGCATCGCTATGTCGCCGGCGCTGAGCTGGGCGGTCCCATTCTGCACAACAAGCTCTTCGCCTATGGCAGCTACCAATACACGCGCGACCGAGACCAATTGAACTCGAGCGCGGCCTACTTTGCCCCCGCCGGTCTGACCGCCGACCGCAGTACCGCCGGGCTGGATGCCGTGGTTGTAGCGGCGGGATTGCCCAGGGGCACGCCCATCGACCACGTCGCTCAGGTTTTTCTTCAGGCCAAGCTGCCGAATGGCCAGTTCCTGATTCGCAACCCTGCCACCGCCGGCGGCCGGGTCAGCTTTATCGGGCCCGCGTCAAAGTTCCTGGCGGACCAGGCCAACGGCAACCTTGACTATGTGCTCTCGCCGAAAGACACCCTGGCGTTCAAGTACTACTTCCAGCACGATCCGACCGAGAGCCCATTTTCCAGCACCCAGCTGGAAGGATTTCCGCAGAAGTTCAACGCCGGCAGTCAGGTTGTATCGCTTGAAAACACGGTAGTGCTCTCTCCGCGGCTTACCTGGGAGCAGAAGGGTGGCTTTATCCGTATGAACGTGTCCTCGCTGACAGGGCAGCCGTTCACTCCGCAGACCGCCGGCATCAACCTTTTCGGCAGCTCGCTGTTGCCCGGCCTTTCAGTTCGCAACACCAATGGACGCAACTCGCTGAACATCGGACCCACATCCAACTTTGCCAACACCGGCTTTACCCAGAACACGTTTGAGGGCAGCTCCACGGTCAACTACGCCGTCGGACGCCACTCCTTCGCTTTCGGCGGCAACTACGACTTTACCCAGCTGAACATCATCAACCGCGCCAACCAGGTCGCGAAGCTTTCCTATAATTCTCTCGGCGCGTTCCTCACAGGGGGTCCGCTGCGTACCGGCACCAACACGGTCTACTTTCAGGGCGCCAGCAACCGTTACTACCGCTCGCCCCAGATTGGCGCCTTCGCGCAGGACCAGTGGAAGCTGACCCCGGCGCTGGTTCTCTCTGCGGGGCTGCGATATGACTACGACGGCGGCCTGTATGAGAAATACGGCAACCTGGTCAACTTCGACCCTGCCCGCTATCACTATGACCTGAACAGCGACACGATTGCCGACAGCGGCCTCGTCGTGGCAGGGAACAACAAGCAGTACGCGACCCCGGGTGCATCGAACTCGACCCTCACCAACCGCCAGTGGGGGATCGGGCCGCGGCTGGGCATCGCGTACAGCGTCACCCCGAAGCTGGTGGTCCGTTCCGGGTTCGGCCTTTACTATGACCGCGGGGAGTTCTTTACCGAATTCTCTCCCTCGGCCGGCGGCGGATTCAATGGGCCCTTTGGCGTCACCCTGCAGCCACCCTTTGTGCAACCCGTCTACGCCAACTCGACCGGCACGTCGGAGAATCCGTTCGGCACCACGCGTCCGCCAGTCAACACCAATCCCGCCGACTTCATCAACAACCTGCCCAACCAGGCCGCGCTGATCCACGGTGACAGCCCCTACCTGTTCGGCTCCTACGCGGCCAACAACAAGCTGCCCTACACCGAAAACTGGAGCCTCGACGTTCAGTACCAGCTCAACCCCAGGACGGTCGCCTCGGTCGGCTACACGGGCAACCACGGCGTCCACCAGACCGTGCCCCTGCCCTTCAATCAACCCCTCGTCGCGACCTCCGGCAGCCCGGTCAACGGCCAGATCTACAGCTACGGCTATAACGCAACCGACGCCAAGGGCAACGCCTTGCTCTCCGAGCCCTATAACACCTCTACCGGCGGCAATACCGACCTGCGTACCCCCTACATCGGCTACAGCCCCAACTCGGTCGAGTGGACGACCTCAGGCTGGTCGCACTACGACGCTCTGCTGGTGAGCGTGCACCAGCAGGCCGCGCATGGGCTCGAGTATCAGCTCTCCTACACCTGGTCGCACTCGCTCGACGCCGCCAGCGGCTTTGGCATTTTTTATAACGGCAACGATCCGCGGAACCTGGCTTCAGGCTACGCGTCTTCCGACTACGACCGCACTCACGTCACCAGCTTCAGCTTCAACTACCAGGTTCCCAATTTCTCCAGCGGCAGTCATCTGTTGAACACTCTGCTGGCGGGCTTCGGTCTAAGCGGCGTTGTCAGCCTGGAGAGCGGACAGCCCTACAACGTCTACGACTTTTCCGGCACCGTCGGCAGCATCTTTTATGCCTCGAACGACTACCTGACCAACCCCGTTCTTCCCCTGGCAGCCGGCGTTACTCCCAGGAGCGCGCTCACCGGGCACAGCGGCGTGCGAGTCAACCCCAACGCTCCCAATGGCACCTCCAGCGATCTGACCAACGTAGCTTTTAGACCCACCGCGTTCGCTTATCCGAAGCTGGCTCCGAATCAGTCCGGCGTGCCTCCCTGCGGCCTCACCACCGCCGGAACCACCGCCTGCGATACGTACGAGTCAAGTTTCGCCTCAGGCGGCCGCAACATCTTTCGCGGACTCTTCCAAAAGCGCGCCGATCTCTCCATCTTCAAAGAAACGACGCTGCATGACAATCTGCGTCTGCGCCTGGCGATGGAGGTCTTCAACGTCTCGAACACGCCCAGCTTCGACACCCCCAGCAACAACTTCTCCGGATCGGACTTCGGCAACCCGCCCGGCATTGTTCCTCTCGGGCCCGGAGCCGACCCCGCCACCTTCTCCGACCAGGGTGTGGGCGCGGTGACCAACCCCATCGGCAGCCCCCGACAGGTGCAGTTCTACGGCATCCTGCGGTTCTAAACACGAGCGCCTCCAGACACACCCCTCGTATTCAGCCCATCCCATAGGGTCTGCAGGGAGAACTGCCCTACGAGCGGAACCGTTCGCAAGAGAACTGTTGCTCCGCAGCCAGCTTGCCGTCGCCGGACTCATCGATGAGATAAGTGTCAGATATCTGATCGACCTTATTCTGAAGCCTTCCACTGAACAGGATTGGTTGATGATGCGCTCCTTCGGTTTGGGATGTTACCAAGTCGCGTTTCAACGTTCGCGACGCTGGCAGGCCCTGTGTCAACCCGCGTTCGAGCGAAGGCTGGACTCCTTCCGCCTGAAAGGGCCTTCTTGAACGCTGCGTCCACACCTGGCACTGATATCCAAAAACGCAGGTGTATCCGCCTCAGAGCAGATTAGCTGATGGTATACAGGTTGATCTCTGCAGGACCTCAGCCCGACCTGAAGCTTGACGGATGGCTCTACCGTACAGTGACGATCTTCGTCGGAAGTTGTTGGAATTTTATGATCTTGACAAGGGGGCTCTGGCCGAGCTGGCGGACCGGTTTGGCGTGAGTCTTTCGTGGGCATGGAAGATTTCCAGCGCCCGGAAGCGCACCGGTTCGGCAGAGCGCAAGCTCTACCAACCGGGACCGAAGGTTCGCGTGGACCGAGAGGCGGTGCGGCGTTTGCTGGAAGCCCAGCCGGACCTTTCTCTGCGTGAGTTGCAGGCCGAACTGAAGGCAGCGACAGGCCTCCAGGTAAGCACACCGCATCTCTGGAAGATCGTGGGTGAGCTTGGCTCCGGCTGAAAAAAAGTCGCTCCACGCCAACGAACGGGACACGGAAGCAAATCACCAGCGGCGCGAAGCGTTTGTAGAGCGGTTGCGGTTGATTGACCCGGAACGGTTGATTGACCTCGAGGAAAGCGGCGTCTCGCCCCAGATGACGAAGCGCTATGGACGTGCCCGGCGGGGGCAGCGCATCGCCGAAGCCACGCCCGAAGGCAACTGGAAGACCCTTACGATCCTGGGCGCGATGAGCCTGCGTGGCATGATCGCCACGATGACCATCGAAGCCGCCACCAATGCAGAAATCTTCCTCGCCTTCCTCGATCCTGTGCTCTGCCCGGCGCTCCGGCCCGGCGATGTCGTCGTCATGGATAACCTCAGCTCGCATAAAGTGACTGGCGTTCGCGAGCGCATCGAGCAGGCCGGCACGGAGCTTCTCTACCTGCCGCCCTACTCGCCCGACCTCAACCCCATCGAAAAGGGCCTGGGCCAAACTCAAACAACAACTCCGCGCCGCCAAGGCAAGAACCGCAACCGCGCTCGATCAAGCGATCGCCGAGCTGCTCGCCACAATCCGCACTCAAGACGCAACCGCTTGGTTCAGGCTCCCACTTCACCCTATACACTTATCGCTAATCAGCCCTGGGGCCCTTATGTCCTTTGCACCTGAGTAGATTCTTTGCGGGGTCGCGTTTGGTAGCCAGCATGGAGTGATGGGCGAGACTGTTCGTCGGGCGTACGGGACCAATGTTTCTGATGAAGAGTGGGCGTTTGTGCTTCCGTATTTGCTGTTGAGCCATGAAGACAACCGGAGCCGGCAGCACGATCTGCGGGAACTGTTCAACGCGGTCCGGTATGTCGTGAAGGCTGGCAACCAGTGGCGTCTGATGCCGCACCATCTGCCACCCTGGCCTGCGGCGTATCAGCAGATGCAGCGATGGTTGCGGGCCGAATGTTTTGAAAAGATCGTCGAGGATGTGCAGGCCTTGCTGCGGCACTTTGGCGGGCGCAAGGGCCAGCCCACGGCGGTGGCCATCGACAGCAGAACGCTGCAGTCCACGCCCGAGTCCGGCAGCCGCCCCGGCTATGACGGAGCCAAGCGCCGCAAGGGTTCCGAGGTGCGTATCGCGGTCGATACGCTGAGCCACCTCATAGCGCTGAAGGTCACTTCAGCCGATGCCGGCGATCGTGAACAGGTCTCCGCACTCGCCGAACAGATCCAGCAGGTGACGGGCAGAACTGTGGAGCTGGCCTATGTCAACCAGGGCTACACTGGTGAAACGCCGCGACCGCAGCTGCCGAGCATGGCATACGCCCGGAGGTGGTAAAACACCCGTTGGCCAAACGCGGCTTCGTGCTGCTGGGCGGTGGAGCGCAGCTTCGCCTGGGCCGCTCGCTTTCGCCGATTAGCCCGCGACTACGAACGCCTCGACACGCCGGGCTCAACCGGCTCCGTTCACTCGATCCGCCGCCGCCCGTCGTGCGCGAGGAGCATAAGGCGCCCAAGCGATCTCATCCACTTCAATATCGAGCGCTTGGCCCGTATCGTCAAGCCCGGCCACCGCGTGCACGGCCGGATCGCACCCGCGAAACCCGCGGCGCCGGGTATGAGTGTCTTCACATCGCAATCGACGAGCATAGCCGCCTTAGCTTCGCCGCCATCCTGCCCGACCAGACCAGCGCTCCCGCGCAACTGTTCTTTCACATGAGCCGCGCCCACTTCAGCCGCTTCGGCTTCAGCTGCCGCCGTTCCTTACCGATGATGGCTCCTGTTATCGCGACGTCTGCTTCCGCATGCTGCTCAACAAACGCCACCTCCAGCATCGCTTCATCAGGCCCTACACCCCACGCGCCAACGGAAAGCTGAAGCTATATCCAAACCGCGCTCCGCGAATGGGCCTCTGCCCGCACTTGCCAGACCTCAACCGAACGCACCGCCCAACTTGACGCCTGGCTGCATGACTACAACTTCCACCGACCACATGCCAGCCTCAATCTCAAACCACCAGCCTCGCGCGCTGGTCTGAACAGGAACAGCTCTTGAGCCTCCACATCTAGCCGGCGAGAGTGCGCACCGCGATGCAGTCGATCGACACTGCAGAACCCGCAACCGAATGCGCATGCAGCAAAGCCTCAAAGTAGTGAGGCAGGGTTCCGCCGTTCGACTGCTTCAGGCGATTGGCCAATGCGTCACGCTGTTCCGGGTTGGAGAGGAAGCGAATGGCGGCCTCGGTGCCCTCGCGCCGTAGACCCTGCACCAGCAGCGAAACGCCCGGGTTCCCTGTGTTCGGCAGCAGCGCGATCGTGGCGTAATCCTCGCCTGAGGTGCCAGTGTCCTCCGGAACGGTGTACACCGGCTGTTCGCCCTGCCGGGGAGCCTCGTTCTGGATATAGCGCGCGCCCCCGGGAGTATCCTCCACAAAGCGAAAGTTCAGGTGGGTCTCGTAAAGCTCAACCCACGGATTGGACGTCTTCGCCCCCACAAAGATGAAGTTGTCTTTGGCCAACATGTTGGAGGTGAGCTCTTTCGCGGAACGGAAGTTCAGATTCGGCCAAAGATCCCCGGCAAGCCCGGCCAGGACGGCCGACGCGTGCGCGTCGGCCATGGAGGTGATCTGAGCGGCCTGCAGATATCGGAACAGGCGCGCGTTGTGGACATTCCCTTGCTTTGCGATGAGCTCTCGGAGTTGATCTCGCTTCAGGTAATCGTCCAGCGTCAGTTCCTGATCGCCGAGCATGCGCAAAGCATAGGTCGCATCGGCAAGCACCACCGTGGTCTGCCGTTTGTCTTGAATCACCGCGCTGAGCGGCCATGGCGGTGTACCCGCTGGAACAACGTTCGCGAACCGGTACCACCCGCAAGCGGCCACCACTGCGGCGATTGCAAAAAGCAGCCACGGCAGCAGAGGTGAACGCAAGAAAGCAGGTGTGGCCTGGCGTACAGGCGCAGCGGTCCAAGGGATAGCTGGCGCGGCTTCGATGATGGCAGGGTCCTCGCCGGGCACAGGTTCTGCCTCTGCGTGAACGAGGGCTGCCGGGTGGAAGACAAGCGCGTAGCCTCCCTTCGGCACTTCAACGACCAGGGCTTCCTCGCGCCCCGCGGACTGGTAGTACTCATGCAGGCGAAGCCGCAGCTGCCGCATGTAGACGCGGACGGAGCTGTCCTCCGCAGGGTTAAAGTCCCGGGGCTTGTCGAAGACGCTGCGGCCAATAGCCTGCTCGGTCAGGCCTGCCTTGTCATGCTGCAAGCTGTGCTCGGCAAGGTAACGGATGAGCGGCGGCAGCCGCGTCGACTTCCGAAACGGCTCGCTCGTGGCAATGCGTTCCACGAGCTGCAGACGTGGATCTTCGGAAGATACCGCTTCCGCCCCGCTACGCGATCGGCTCTCTGTAGGCTGAATCAGGTCCTCGCCACTCTCGACCTTCTCTTATTCCACCGCCGCTCAGCGGCTGCTGCTTGCCATGATGCTTCAGTTTACCGGCTCGCTGACGGTACAACATCAGGATAGCTCCTGACAAGCAAGGTTCCAGGCGAAACCGAAGGCGGGGCGCCCAAGTAAACCTTGCGGATAACTCCCCAATAACACGGATTCACAATGTTTTCTTCGGCTAAGCCCTTGGCGATGGTGTCATCGTTTCGCGACCGTGGTTGTGCTTCACCTCGGTCGAGGGGAGCAGCTTCGAGCGCATCTGGAAGCTGAGAATGAACGCCGTTCTCCTGGAGGAGTCTTCACCATGATTTTGATCCGGCATTTCGCATTGACTGCTTTCCTTCTGCTTGCACCGGCGGCCGTGCTTGCTCAGGAGACTACGGGACGCCTGTCCGGGACGGTAAGCGACACGACCGGTGCCGCCGTGCCAAATGCGACCGTGACCCTGGTCAACCCGCAGACAAAGACTGTGGTCACCCACGTGACTACAGACGGCGAGGGTCACTATAGCGCCCTGCAGCTGCCCCCCGGCGCATACACCCTAAGCGTAGAGGCCGCCGGTTTCCAAAAGACGCAGACCACGGTCGAGATGACCGTAGCGGGGCGCGTGGACCTGCCCGTGACGCTGCAGGTGGGCACGGCGGGCGAGGTCGTCCTCGTCACCTCCCGGGCGGAAGAGCTGAATCGGGCCGATGCGACCGTGAGCACCCTGATCAGTCCGAGCGATGTACAGAACCTTCCACTTCCCAACCGCGAGATCACGAACTTGCTCGCCTTGGCGCCGGGGGTAGTTCACGGCGGCAACGCTACGAACGTCAACTCCGCTCAGCTTTCCATCAACGGCAGCCGCACTCTGAATACCGAGACGCTGCTGGACGGCAACTCCGTTGTGGAAGGCGTAACCGGTCAGATAAGCCGTCTGCCCTCGCCGGACATGCTGGGCGAGTTCCGCATCATCACCGCCGACGCGCCCGCCGAGTACGGCCGCACCTCCGGCGGCGTGATCACGATCGTCACTCGAAGCGGGACCAGCAAGTTCCGCGGCGGTGTATATGAGCTCTTCCGTAACGCCGTGCTGAATGCAAACAGCTTTGCCGACAAGCTGCAAACGCCGGTGGTGAAGCGCCCGGCAAACAATTACAACCAGTTCGGTGTGGTTCTCAGCGGACCCTTATACATCCCCAGGCTCCTGGCCAACAAAGAACACACGTTCTTCTACTTGAACTACGATCAGACGCTGCAGCGCACTCCGGCCTTTCAAACGCAGACCGTGCCTTCCGCCGCCTTCCGCGCGGGCAACTTCGCGAGTTCGCCCATAACGGTGTATGACCCGTTGACAAACAAGTCCTTCCCCGGCAATATGATCCCCTCGAACCGCATCGACCCGGCAGCCGCGAAGTTCCTGTCGTACCTGCCGCAGCCCAACACGCTGGGCACATATGACAGCGTGAACAACATCTACACCAACAATTACGTCTTCCAGCAGTCAGTGGCCAACAAAGCGCCGCGCTACTCCGGCCGGATCGATCATACGGTCGGCGAGAAGCTGCGGCTCTACGGCAGCGTGAACCGCTGGGTGAGCGAAACTGGCCAGGCGCTGGCGTTCAACAGTTCGGTACTGGCAACCTCCTATGGCTGTGACTGCTTACAAGGGTGGCAAGCGTCCACCGGTGGCACAGTCACAGCGAATCCCACCACGGTCATCGATGTGCGTTTTGGTTGGAACCGCTGGGTGGAGGAACGCACCGCTTCCAGTTTCGGAAGCGATCCGGCGCAGACGGTCGGAATCCAGCGCAATCCGTTCAAAGAAACACCCAACATCGGCATCAGTGGCTTCAGCGGCTTTGGCGCCTCAAACGGGTCGACCAGCCAGACCTACAGCAATACCTACACCCCCTACGGCTCGGTAACGAAGGTCCTTGGACCGCATACCATCAAAGTGGGCGCGCTGCTGCGGAAAGACCAGGTGAACGTATTCAACACAGGCTCAGCCTTTCAGGGAGCGTATAGCTTCAACGGAGAGATTACCGACATCACAGGTTCCGGCGGTAAGGCCACCAACGGGCTCGCGGATTTTCTGCTTGGCGCGGTGAAGACGGCTAACTACGCTCTGCCGCAGCCGCTACTAGGACGACGCAATTACAACGCCGGTGCCTACGGGCAGGATGACTGGCGTGTCACACCCAAGCTGAACCTCAACCTGGGCGTGCGCTACGAGTACGAAGCTCCCATGACGATCGCAACCGACCGTTACAGCCGGTTCGACATCGCCACAGGCAAGCTGCTGGTAGCCAATCAGAATGCTTCGCGCAGTCTGAACATCACGAGTGCCAAGCTCAACTTTGCGCCTCGCATCGGGCTCGCGTACTCGCCCAACCAGACCATGGTGATCCACGCCGGCTACGGCACCTTTTACGGCCAAATCATGTCCAACCTCGGTGGCCAGGTGTCGTTCCCTGGCTACGACGTCCCGGTCAACTTCAACAACCTGGGAACACGCGTGGCACAACCGTTTACACTAACCCAGGGCATGCCGCTGATTGGCGTTCAGGATTTCAATAACCCCGGGTTGGCCCTTGCATCGGCAACGAACGCGAATCCGTACACCACGGGCGCGCCTTCGTACCAGAGCATAAATCCGCTCAGCCTAAACCAGGAATGGAACGCGAGCGTACAACAGTCATTCTTGGGCACGGTTGTGCAGATTGCGTATGTGGGTAGCCACGCGGTGCATCTTCCGCTCTATCTGAACGGCAATCTTCCGGCGTTCAATCAGGCCACTTCCGTCGCCTTCGCGAACAACACCGTCGCTACGCAGAACGCACGCCAGTTTCCAACATTGGGCACCCTGACCGGGTCGTACAACGTGGGCAATTCCAACTACAACAGCTTGCAAGCTACGGCGCAGCGCAGGTTCGGCCAGGTCTTTTCACTGCAGAGCTCCTACACGTGGTCGCACACCATCGACGACGGGTCGGGTATCTTCAACTTTTCCCAGGCCAACGGTCTGAATGCTGGTCAGTACCCGTCGGATCCGGTCATCCGCAGAACGCAGGAGCGCAGCAACTCCGCCTACGACGTACGGCACAACTACACGCTGGCCGCGCAGTACAAGACGCCCGGCCCGTGGTACACCCGAAACATCGAGATCAGCCCGATCTTTACGGCGCGTAGCGGCTTTCCGCTCACGATCACGCAGTCGAATGTGTTTCCTGGTGTGAACAGCCAGCGACCGAACGGCGACGTCTCGCGGCTGAAGATCACTCCCTACCGCAACGGCTCAGGCATTCAGTACTTCCGGCCGACGAGTGACCCGACCTTCCCGTTGTCGCCCAGCGGCCCAGTCTTTATCGGCGCTGGCGCGGCGCGCAAGCAGGTGGTAGCGACAGGGCTAGGCAATGTGGGACGCTACAGCGTGAGAGCGCCAGGCGAAATTGACTTGGACGTCTCGGCTTCACGCAGCTTTCCAATCTATAAAGAGTTCGCGTTTGTCTTCCGGGTGGACGCCTTCAACGTCCTGAACCACAATAACCTCAGCAACCCCGGAACGGGGCTGGGCCTGACAACGGATGCCACGCACGCCTTCTTCAACTCGCCAGGGTTCGGCCTGGTCACGGGCTCTACCTCGAACCGCTTTCTCCAGGTCGTTACCCGGTTGAACTTCTGATACTCTCCTGGGCTACGGACGGCTTGCGGCTGGATCGCTCTTCCGGATCTATGCTGAGAAGATTGCTATCCTCAAAGTAAACGTGCTCTGGAGAACCAATGCGGTTGCTTCACGTCCTACTCGCCCTGTGTCTGGGCTGCGCCGGCGCAGTTGCACAGCAACAGCAGACGATCAACAATTGGCAGCTGCAGGATGCTTCAAAGGTCACTGCGTCTGCAGGGGAGATCAGCGCTGCATCTTTTCGGCCCTCGGGCTGGTACCCGGCAACGGTACCCGGCACGGTTCTCACCACACTCGTCAACGATCACGTCTATCCCGAGCCGCTCTACGGCGAGAACATGCGGCTCATCCCAGAGAGCCTGAACAAAGCCAGCTACTGGTACCGCACAACCATTCACGTGCCCGCCCGTTACAACGGGCGGCGCACCTGGTTGCACTTCGGCGGCGTAAACTATGCGGCGGAGATCTGGTTGAACGGACAGAAGCTCGGCAGCATGAAGGGTGCCTTCATCCGCGGCGACTTCGACCTCACGGCGCTGGTCAAGCCCGGTACATCCGCCGGCCTCGCGGTGTTGGTTGCGCCGCAGCCGCACCCCGGCGTTCCACATGAGCACACCGTCGCCAATGGCACGGGTCACAACGGCGGTCAGACCGCCATCGACGGACCTACCTTTCTCGCAAGCATCGGCTGGGACTGGCTCATGGCCGTGCGCGATCGCGACACCGGCCTTTGGCAGCCCGTGACGCTGTCTGACAGTGGACCGGTCACAATCAAGGCTCCCCACGTTGTCAGCCATCTCTCAACTGAGCTCGACAGTGCCGACCTGGACATCGCGGCGACGTTGGCCAATCACACAGACCACGCCGTCACAGGAACGCTCGTCGGCACCATCACCGGCGAGCCAAGTCCGATCGAGTTCCGCAAGCAGATCACGCTGGATCCTAACAGCCACCAGGACGTGAGCTTCGGCACCGCAAGCACACCGGCGCTGCACATCATGAGCCCTAGGCTATGGTGGCCGAACGGCTATGGCGATCCCAATCTGCACCATCTCGCCTTGCGCTTCGAAACAGGCAGGTCGACCTCCGATCAAACAGACGTGCAGTTCGGCATTCGCAAGGTGGAATACGAGGTGCCCGGCTCCGACGTGTTGACCCTGGTCGTCAACAACGTGAGGGTGATGGTGCGCGGCGGAAACTGGGGCATGGACGAGGCGATGAAGCGCATCCCTCGTGAGCGGCTGGAAGCACAAGTTCGGATGCATGCGCAGGCAAACCTCAACCTGATCCGTAACTGGGTTGGCCAAAGTACCAGTCCTGAGCTTTATGATCTCGCGGACAAGTACGGCATCATGCTGTGGGACGAGTTCTTTCAGCCCAACCCTGGCGATGGCCCCAACGTTACGGACTACGACACCTATCTCGCCAACGTAACGGACAAGGTATTGCGCTATCGCAATCATCCCTCGATCGTGGTGTGGTGCGCGCGCAACGAGGGCCGGCCGCCCGCGGCGCTCGACCAAGCCCTCGCGACGATGATGAAGCGTCTCGACCCGACGCGCCTTTACCAGAGCAGCTCCACCGATGGCCGCGGCGTCTCCTCACATGGCCCGTACTACTGGCGCGCGCCGCCGTTCTTCTACCAGATCAACGAGGCGTTCAAGACCGAAACAGGCTCCGTCTCCGTCCCTACGATCGAATCCATACAGGGCATGATGCCGCAGAAGGACTGGGAGACTATCAACGACGATTGGGCACAGCACGACATGGCCGCGGGCGCGCAGCGAGGCAATGAGTATGGCTTCACCCTTGCCCACCGTTACGGGCAAATCCGCAACCTTGCGGACTTCACGCGCAAGGCGCAGATGGCCAACTACGAGGCTTTTCGCGCGATGTACGAGTCGCGCAACGCTACAATGTTCCAGAACACCACCGGCATCATCACCTGGATGAGCCAACCCGCGCAGCCCAGCTTCGTTTGGCAGCTGTATCACTACGACCTGGAGCCGAACGCCGCGCTCTTCGCTGTGCGCAAAGCGGGGGAGCCCGTGCACGTGCAGATCAATGAGGCCCTGCGCACCGTGCAGGTGGTGAACAATACCCCGGCCGACCTTTCCGGGATGCAGCTCACGGAGACGATCTACCGTCTCGACGGTTCGATCGATCACCAGGCCACCAGACCTGTCGATACCGTGCACGGCAGTAGCACGGCAACGGTCTATACCTTGTGGGTTGACCCCCATATCTCAGAGGTGTATTTCATCAAACTTGGCCTGCGCGACGCCACTGGCAAGCTGATCTCCACTAACTTTTACTGGAAGAACGTAGCGCAGGACGACTTCACCCTGCTTAACAGGATGGCGACCGCATCGCTTGACGTAACCGCAACTGCGAGGCAAGTAGGTGCAAGCACTGTGCTCGACGTGACCGTCACCAATCCGACGAAAAGCATCGCCCTGCTCACGCACCTGCAACTCCATCGCAAATCCGACAACGCGCGCGTGCTGCCGGTGTTTTACAGCGACAACTACATGTCGCTGGCGCCCGGCGAATCGCGGCAACTCACCATCGAGGCAAGCACGCACGATCTCGCGGGCGGCCCGCTACTGCTTGTCGACGGCTACAACGTGAGTGTGCAGCCCGGGAACTCTGCTGTTGAAGTGCGCCTGAATGAAAACGCGCAACCCATGCACTGGCCGGCCTCGCAGCTGGTCCCGGCTGACGGTGCACCCGGTGCTGAACAGCCGCTGCGTCTGCCTGCTCATTCGATAACGCCTCGATGAGGCAGCATTCGTACGCTGATGCGGGGCTACGCCCGAGGAGGCTGTTCTTTTTCGAAAGAACAGGCGTTGCCACGCCAAAAGGGTGAAGAATGAAAAGACTTTTGGAGTGGTGCATCAGTGGTGTTGGAATCGCTGTCCTGGTCGGTAGCAGCTTGGCGCAGCAGAGGGTTCCCGCAACTCCGCTCATCACGCACGATCCCTACTTCAGCATCTGGTCCACGTCGGATGCCCTCACGGACTCCGAGACCACACACTGGACCGGCAGCAATCAGTCCCTGAAAGGCATCGCCAGCATCGACGGCAAGCTGTTTCGCTTCATGGGCAAACATCCGGATCAGATCCCGACCGTGAAACAGACCGCAACGTCGATCACGCCGACACACACTCGCTACCACATTCACACAAGCGGGAGTGACGCTGGCGTTCTCGTTCTTCACGCCCGCATTCATGTCAGTCTGTTGGGTGCCACAGTTCGCTCTGCAGAGTTAGGTGCCGACAATGGGCTGAGTCTCGTCTTTCGATTAGGGCAACGAAATTGTAGTCTGCGGGAAAGCAAGCAATGGTGAAGCTTATCGATTTAACCTCTGCGGGAGAGATGTTCGTCCTGTAGCAGCCAAACGCGATGATCAAGCAGTAGGCCTCTCTTCGGAGGCGGCCTTGCTGAATCAGAGGCTACGATCGGAGCTGTGCCGACCGACAGAAAAGACGCGGTGCTCTGCACGGGAGTATCTGGACACGCTACCTCCGACGAACGTTCAGATCGTTCCCTCGCAGGCGACCGGGACGGCGGGGCAGTCGGCGCTTCTGTCGATCTCGGTGACGGGCTCCGATCCTGCGGCGAGCTGCGGCGGCTCGGGGTATCTGATCGTAGATCAGGGCTATGCCGGAGCCTTCTTCCCCGACGCCAACGGGAATGTATCGATGAGCACTCCAGTTCTTGGCGTGGGTACCCACACCATTCTGGCGCAGTATCATGGCACGACCGTCTGCCGGCCGGCCGCGCCCGCGATCTCCTACCAGGTGCAGTAGAAGGGGAGGCTGAGATGAATTTGCGATGGAAGCAGTTCCGGGTTTCCGGTCTTCTGTGCGCGGTATGCGCTCCGGCGGCGGCCGCCGCGGCTCAGACGGCGCCGGTGCCGGTGCCGGTCTACAGCTATACGGTGCCCGCTGGCGGCTACGATCCGACCGGCAACCTCGTCGCCTACTCGGACTCGGTGAACGGCAACTGGAGCTTCAGCTACGACGCCCTGAACCGGATTTCGACCGGGGCCGCCTCTGCGGGTCCCTACGGGGGTCTGTCGCTCGACTGGAAGTTCGATTCGTTCGGCAACCGCTGGAACCAGACCGCCGCCGGCAACCCGCCGCCGGGCGGCACCTACAGCCACTCAGCGACGTACGACAGCAACAACCGGCTCACCCACACCGACACCGGCGGGGACGTGACCCCGGACGCGGCCGGAAACGTGACTTCGGACGGCATCGACCAGGTCGCCTACGACGCCGAGGGACGGGTCTGCGCCACCTTCAGCAGCGTTGGCGGAGACGGCATCACCCAGTACCTCTACAACGCCGAGGGCCAGCGGGTGGCCAAGGGCCACCCCAGGGACGGCTCGAACGTGCTCCGCTGCGCCGATCCGGCCAACTTCGCTCCCACGGCGACCTATGTACTCGGACCCGGCGGCGAGCAGATGACCGAGCTCGACGGGCAGGGAGCCTGGCGGCACACCAACGTCTTCGCCGGCGGCAGGCTGCTCGCGACCTATGACACCCAGGGCCTCCACTTCCCGCTCGCCGATCCGCTCGGCACCGTCCGGGTCCAAGTCTCGGGCGCGGGAGAGGTCGAGGAACAGTGCGCCAGCCTGCCCTTCGGAGACGTGCTCCACTGCACCACCTCCGGCATCAGCCAGGAACCCACAGAACACCACTTCACTGGCAAAGAACGAGATCAAGAATCGGGGCTGGACTACTTCGGGGCCAGGTACTACGGCTCATCGATGGGCCGGTTCATGAGCCCGGACTGGGCGGCGGCCGCGGAGCCCGTGCCCTATGCCAGGCTGGATGACCCGCAGAGCCTCAACCTTTACTCCTATGTCTGGAACAACCCCCTGCGGCGAGTCGACCCCGACGGGCACCTCGGCCTCAACAGCGGCTCGCCTCAGCAGTGCTCCTCGAACTCAAGCGGCTCGGCATGCGCGAGCACGGACGCGGCACAGAAGTCCAATCAGGCCCAACAACAAGTTGGGCAAGACCCTACGCTTCCGACCGCGGTTGCTCCACCATCTGACCCGGTAGATACACTCATGAATGCAATCTTCCCGAAGACGTGGGGAGATATGGCTAGTCTCGCACTGGCGGTTCCAACAGACGGCCTAGCTGGGTTGGTCCCCGAGGCAGGCGCAGCGTTATTACGCGCTCTGGAACTTTCGAGCGCGATGGGAAAGTCAGCGGACTACATCACACTTGCGGTCACGGAGACGAAGGAAGGAACCACCGTTGTGAGTTCGAGCGAGAAGGCGCTGCGACCCGCTGTTAGGGCTCTTTTGAAAGAGGGAGAGATCGCTGCAAAAGGAGGAGGACACGCCGAAGTCACAGGGATTAATGCAGCCAAGCAGATGGGACTTACTCCCACTGGCGTAGCCGCCAGCAGAGGCATTTGTTCATCTTGTGCTGAGTATTTGAGGGCTACGGGTGTTGCGGCTTTAAGTTTTCTGAGGGGATGGTGAAGGGATTGAGAAACGATGATCATAAATGACAAATCCCAGTTGTCAGTAGCCAGACTCTCCCGGAAAAAGCAACTTGCTTTTGGTCTGTTGGTTTTTCAGAGAATGTTGCCAAGCCTAATCGCTTTTTCGAAGCACACAGGCTTCGACGATTCTTGTTACTTACAAGCCAAAGATGCCGCATGGGGTGCCATGCAAAATCGTTCAGTGGACCGGTCGATAAGTGAGGCATGTCTCAGGGGCGTACCGGATACAGAAGATTACTCTAACGAGCTAATCTCATCTGCCCTAAACGCAGCCCTCGCGGCGAACGATATTATCGAGTTTACGCGAGATGGTTGTATCGATCACATCATAACCGTCCTAACGCTTGCCGGAGACTCCCTGTATCTTTACCTAAGCAGCCTAGAAGACTCGGTTGTTTCCTCACGCGAAGAAGATAACCAGATTGTTTCCAACACTTTAATGCAAAAGGAGTACCAGCGGCAAGAAGCGGATATCAAGTTCCTTGCCAGCCTTCCTGAGCAGCTTAGCGACGAGGCGATCGTGTCCTTAAGGGCGCGAGCAGACACTCAGGGTGCCCTACTTCCTCTTACTTACTAACTCTTTCGAGATGCCACCGAAAGCTGGCTCCAGCCAGTTCTTTGTCCTGGTTTAGTCCTCTCGACGGCATCGATCAGATCGCCTACGACGCCGAGGGCCGCCCGAGGGCCGGGTCTGCGCCATCTTCAGCAACGTCGGCGGTGGCGGCCTCTTCAACCGGCTAGACTTCGAAAGCTGACCGTCTTCGCTTACGCTCACCGGCAACAACTTGATCGCGTTCGCCGGTGCCGCTCCCAGCTTGCGGTCGCGATACAAACGCCGCCACTGAAAGGTCTCGGGCGCGGATCAGGTAGAGGAACAGTGCGCCAGAGTTGTTTCGCTCCAAGTCAACGATCCTCGTCTGGATTGCCGGGCGCGGCTAGCTGCCGAGGGCGCTAGAGCAAATATCCTGATGCTATATCGTTCAAGACGGGCGTGCAGAGCCGTTTTCCTTGAGGGAAACGGCGTCGAGTCTCTTGCCCTGCTCTACACCTTCAGGAGATTTGATCTAAGGCTCGGCTCGCCCGCGAGTTCGGCATCGACCGGACCACCGTATGATCGAGCTTGGGAGGAAAGATCTCTGATGCCGCGTCCTCGCCTTCGCCAATCCTCGATTTGCTGCCCTTGCGGCAGGCAGCCCATCTTGGCCCTCGGGCTGTGCGAGACGTGCTACCGGCTGAAGCGAAAGGACGAGTCGTACTTTGGCGGTCATCGCGAAGCGATCCTGAAGCGCGATGGCCTCCGGTGCAGCGTTCCTGGCTGCACCACCCTGAAGCGTGGCAAGCGGTCGGTCGCGGTGCATCACCGGGAGCCGGGCAACAACGATCCGTCCCGCATGGTGACGCTCTGCTTGCCGTGCCACGCGAAGGTGACGCGAACGCAGTTTCTTGACCGCGACTGGCCGGAGTTCCTGCGGGTGCTGTGGCGCGAGCAGCACCCCGAAGCGCACGAACAACCCTCGATCAACTTCTTCGTTTGTGGCTCACCGGCGGTACAAAGAAAGCTTCTCGTCTCCGAGTAGTTGGGTGGTGCTTGGTTCAAGCCTTGAGGTCAGAGACTGAGCCCAAGGCCTTGCGAGTTGGCGTGCCCCGGTCCGAGAGCCTGCTGTTTGGCGGTTTCCATGCTGACTGCCCTGGCGTAGTGGTCATAGAAGGACCCAGGAGCGTTTCTGCCAACCCAGCGTTCAGGACAAATCTGAAACATCAGCCCGGTCTCACAATGCGCTCATAGTTGCTACGGAAGAGTGCGATAGCCGCTGGGGCACCGATTTTCAGGATGTCTTCGTGCACCCAGCCCTCCTGATATGGAAAGGGACGGGCCATTCCTTTCGCAATCATCGTACTTGCAAGACTGGGGCTGGTAGCAAGGTGCAGGTCGCCATCGAGATGAATGTGACCGAGCTCCTCGTCTCCGACATAGAAATCGATCCCGTCGATCTGACGAGGTTTGTAAAACGTCCAGTGTCCGGTTGCGATGACCCCCGGCCACTTAGAGATCTTTTCGGCAACGGTTGCCAGCGTTCCGGAAAAGGCCGGCGGTGGGACTACCGGTCCTTTTTTCGAGCGAAGCATCGTGTTCTTTGCGCGTTCTGCCATGACAAGCTCCTAAGAAGTTCTTCACGGATTTGCTTACGGGTGATTCCAGGTTAGCCAAGAATGGCCGGCTTGAGCACCTGTTCAGCCCATTGCCGGAAGGTGGTCGGCGTGGTCGCTTCCGGCGTGCGGGCTACGGCATTATCGAGGCCATCGTTCTTCGCCGCCATCATATCGGCATAGCCTTCCACGACCGCAGGGGACATGCCAAAGCCGGCAAGCCGCTGCTTGAACGAATCCAGCGGTATCTGCTTGAAGCCAATCTGTTTACCCACAACTTCCGACAGGATAGAGACCATTTCGGTGAAGGTCAGATCCTCAGCTCCGAGCACCGGGACTTCACCCTGTCCGGTCCAGGTGGTGTCGAGTAAGTATTTCGCGGCTACCGTGGCAATGTCGCGCGTCGCCACGGTTGGGAACTTACGACCAGCAGACAGGGGTGAAAAGAACATGCCTTGCGCTTTGATCGCGCCAGCTTGCTGAAGCAGATTATCCATAAACGAAGGCATCGTGAGCGTCCGGAGATCAACTCCCGTGCTAGCGATGAGATCGTCCATCGCCAACGACGCTGTGACCAGGCCGGCATGCGCCGCCGCCTCCGTTCCACGGCCGAGAGCCGAGATCGCCACCACGCGCTTCACGCCTTGTGTTTTAAATGCTTCCGCCGCGGAACGGGTAAACCCGACGTAAGCCGCTTCCATGCTGTCCGCGACACTGGGCGGTGGAACGAGCCAGAAGACGGCATCGGCACCCTTGAAGGCCTTGTTGACGACCGCGCTATCGCCGTGGGAACCCTCGACGATCTCCACCCTGCTGGACAGGTCACCAAGCTTTGAGGGGTCGCGAGCGATGACGCGGAGTTGCTCGCCACTGCTGAGAAGAATGTTGAGCAGTTGCTTGCCAATGCTTCCGGTGGGTGCGGTGAGGACGATCATAACCTTTGCTCCTATCCTATTTGTTGCCGAGTATTGTTGTATGCGAGGCAGAGATCTATCTCTCTTCACGCCGGCATATTTTTCACAGCTCTTTATGTATACGATACCGTACCGTATACTTAATGCAGAGGGTAGGGCGAGGGATGCACAATAGAGTTTGTGGACAAACGGGGAGATAAGCTGCACAAACATATCCTTTGGCTCGCAAAGGATGTGTTTCTCGAACTTGGCTTCGAGAGGGCATCCATGGATGTCATCGCGACGCGCGCCTCAACCTCTAAGCGGACGCTCTACGCCCATTTCGAAAACAAGGAGAAGCTGTTCCTCGCCGTGATCGAGCTGGTGCGGAGCCTATTCCTGAGCAGGCTGGGCGTGCCCGGGGACTACTCGCCTAAGCTGCAAGAGGCTCTTGTCATCTTTTGCGGCCGTTACATGGAGATCCTGGTTTACGAGAGCAACGTTCAGATGATGCGGGTTAGCATGGCAGAAAGTGAGCGCTTTCCCGAGCAGGCAAGACTCTACTTCGACGTGATGTTCACGGAGGTCCACGACCGTCTGTCCACATATTTTAAGGAGCAGACTTCGCTTTCGACGCGGTCCGCTTCTGATGCTGCTCATCGACTGATGAGTCAGCTCCTGCACCCCAAGTTGACGCGGTCTCTCTTTGGCATGGATCCATTAGCAAAGAGCTTCCAACATGAGGCGCTCTCACCGGAGTTCGATCTGAGAGCGATACGCAAAGCGGTTTCAGACTTGATGGAGCACCTTCGCACATAGGCCGTTTCAAAGCAGCCACATCTTTGGCCCCAATCCGTCGGCACCCAGGTGCTACTCGGCTACGACCAGCTCTCAAGCTAGTCAGATTGCCCCTGGTGACAGCGATGCTGGGTCTGGCCCTTCCTGCTCGATCCGGAGCGAAGCTGTGAGCCGGACCGCCGGCGAACTCCTGTTTGGCGGCGTTGAAGTTCTCGCGGGGCCGGCCGGCCCACGCATATACATCCTGCAGCAGACGGCGGTCGATCTACCTGGAGAGCCGCGGAGTCAAGGTCGGCACGGGCACGATCGTGGACGCGACGCTGATTGAGGCGCCTTCGTCGACCAGGAACAAGCAGGCAAGCGTGACCCGGAGGGGCACCAGACGCGCAAGGGCAACCAGCGGCACTTCGGCAGAAAGGCCCACCTCGGCGTGGACGGCGAGACCCAGCTGGTGCACACGGTTGCGGCTACCGCGGCCAACGTGGCTGACTCAAAGGTGCTGCGGCAGCTGCCGCGCGGCGATGAGATCGCCGTATGGGGTGACCAAGCCTACCAGGGGCAGGCGGCGGTGCTGGCTGAAGGCGTGCCCCGGGCCGCAGACCGCATCTGCCGCCGGTGGCGCTCCAATCTGCAGGTCTGGCCCGAGCAGCGGGAAGCCAACCGCATCCACAGCAAAACCCGCTCTCGGGTGGAGCACGTGACCGGCGTGCTGAAGCTGCGCTTCGGCTTCATCAAGGTGCGCTATCGCGGGCTCAGCAAGAACTCCGCCGCGGTGTTCACCGCTCCACCAAGGAACTCGAACGGGCGATCGGCAGCTTCATCCGACCCCACAACGATGACCCAAAAGCCTTCATCTGGCATAAAACAGCAGGCCAGATGCTGGAATCCGTCGCCAACTTGTGTAAAAGAACTCCCGATTCAGGACACGAGACTAGGCCGTATGGACATACTAACTTTCGCTGCCGTGCTGGTGTTCTTGCAATGTTTGCGTGGCAGCTACACGATATGAACTCATTACGGAGGCGCAGTGGCGTCGGGTTTAGCCGCTGCTGCCGGGGCGGGGCGGGACGGTTGAATGGCCGGCAGAGGACGACCTGCATTTTGTGAACGGAGTCTGTGGGTGATTTGCTCCGGCATCCGCTGGGCAGACCTGCCGGAGCGGTATGGTAAGTACAAGAGCGTGCACAAGCGTTTGTGCGCTGGGCCGATACGGGCGTGTGGGACAGGTTGTTTGCGGACCTGGTGGCCCGACACCCGCAACCATACCTGCTGCTGGATCCCGCCCTTCCGAGACCCTCGACGCATGCGCCGCAGCGGCATGGTCCCCGTTCTGCGCGCTGGCAGTCACGATCAGGCATTGGCGAAGCGCGTGCCATCGCCGCGGGCGGCATCGACGTGATCGAGCTCACCATAACCGTACCCGATGCGCTGCCGCTGCTGCATTCGCTCGCCCGCGTGCTGTCCGGCGTGCTGCCCGGCGCGGGCACCGTGCTCGATGCCGCGACGGCTCGGCTCTGCATCCTCGATCCGGATCGGCCCTTGCTCCTTGCGAAAGCACAGGGTTCCCGGGCTCGCTATCTTTTATCTGGGGGTAAGTTCGTGGGCGATGAGAGGCTGCCCGCTGAACAGCAACGGTCCTTGACAGAATGGCTGGCGAAACGGGATCCAGTCTGGAAGCGGACTGCAGCATACCTGGCTACGATCAGTGGCTGAAGGCCCGCAACGGTCGAAGGGTGAACTCGTTGCCAGATCCCGCCCTGCTCCTTCCGGGTGACGCTCCGCCGACTGACTTCGATGGACGTCACTTATACCGAATTGCCGAGGGTTGGGTGCTCCCCGACTCGTCGCAAACGGACTGATCGGGGCTGAGGACGCAAGCAATCTTTCCGACATTCCGAACGTCGCGCGACGTGGGAACAGGATGGGCAATTGGCTGACGCCAGATCAGGCCAAAGAACTCTTCGGCGTGCCGGACCGCAGCACGCTGAAGGGCAAACGAGACTACGTTGTGTTCGCGTTGCTGGTCGGCTGCGCTCTCCGCGGGCGTGAGCTGGCGGCGCTCGAGATCGCTGATGTGCAGTAAAGAGAGGGTCGCTGGATCATCGCCGATCCTTGTGGGAAGAGGAATTGCATCCGGGCAGCCGCCGTACCGCTTTGGGTAGAAACAGAGATCAATGCTTGGCTGAAACAGGCAGAACTGATCGAAGGTAGAAACTCGGGTCCGAGTGTCCGAACCACTTCTGGATACTTCTGGGTGAACGCCGGCATCGCTGTGAAGAGTAGCGAAGGTTCGCCGCAGGCTGTGCAGACCGCAACAGGCCAATAGACTTCCACACTCGCTTGCCGCGGCACAGATACCGGGCATAGTAGCAATCTTCGGAGTGGTGCTCGTCCTGACCCTGGACGATCCCGAACGCCGCATGGCGAGTCCGATTGCGGTTCCAGGCAGGCTTCCACGAAGGCGTCGCGCCCATCAGGGAGGCGAACGCGGAGGGGACAGATGGACTCTGGGTGTCTTCACAGACCTCGGTGGTAGATACCCACGGGAGGCGTGTGAATCGCCTTATCGATCAGCAAATCTGGCAGGAGTGTCACAGCTCAGATCTGCGTGGATTCCAAACCACTTGGAAGGAATGGCGGAGAGTGGGGGATTCGAACCCCCGATAGAACTTTTGGTCCTATAACGGTTTAGCAAACCGCCGCCTTCAGCCACTCGGCCAACTCTCCGCATCGGTGTTCCGGCTGGAAAGATTATAGCCCGGGCTCACCCCGGCGCCCGCCCATGCCGTAGATTTGATCCTGTCCGATCTCCCGTTCCGCATCCCTGCCCTGTCCCTGCCCCTCTGGAGGAGCCTTCCCCGCCGTGCCGCGCCCTTCCGGAAAAATGCGTCTCCTGCCGCTGGTCGCGGCGACCTACTTCATGGTCTCGGGCGGGCCGTATGGCCTCGAAGACATCCTCGGCAAGGCGGGGTACGGCGGCGCGCTTCTTCTGCTTCTGCTTGTTCCCGTCTTCTGGAGCCTTCCCACCTCCCTGATGGTGGGTGAGCTGGCCAGCGCTCTGCCGGAGGAGGGTGGCTACTTCCGCTGGGTGGAGCGGGCGCTCGGCCGTTTCTGGGGCTTTCAGGAGGCGTGGCTGTCGCTGGCCGCCAGCGTCTTCGACATGGCCATCTACCCGGTGATCTTTGTGCTGTACCTGGGCCGGCTGCAGCCGGCATGGACCGCCGGCGCGCGCGGAACGGCCTGGGAGCTGGGCGTGGTCGTGGTCTCCGTGGCCTGGAACCTGCGCGGAGCGCGCGCGGTGGGAGAGGGCTCGGAGGCGCTGTTCGCGCTTCTGCTGACGCCTTTCGCCGTGCTGGCCGGACTGGGGCTGTGGCGCGCCTTCCACGGCAGCCATGGCGTCGTGACGGGCTGGGCCGCGCTCCGGCAACCGGTGGCCTCGCCCGATCTGCTGGGGGCCGTTCCCATCGCGCTGTGGAACTACATGGGGTGGGATAACGCCTCGACCGTTGCCCAGGAGGTCCATCGGCCGCAGCGGAACTACCCGCGCGCCATGCTGCTGGCGGCGGCCCTGGTGGCGCTCACCTACGTGGTTCCCCTGGCGGCGGTGGGGCTGGCTGGCATCCCGGCCGACCGCTTCTCGACCGGCGCCTGGGCGGATGCGGCCCGGCTGCTGGGTGGCCCCGCGCTGGCGGTCGCCGTCGTGGTCGGCGGCATGATCAGCGGTCTGGGGCTCTTCAACGCGCTCATGATGAGCTACGCCCGCGTCCCCTTCGCCATGGCGGAGGCCGGTATGCTGCCCGCCGCCCTGCGGCGAACCACCCGCGATGGCGTGCCGTGGGTCAGCGTCCTGGGGTGTGCGGCCGCGTGGGCGCTGGCACTCCGCTTCTCCTTTGAGCGGCTCATCACCATCGACCTGGTGCTCTACGGAGCGGCCCTGCTGCTCGAGTTCGTGGCCCTGGTGGTGCTGCGGGTGCGCGAGCCCGAGCTCCCCCGGCCCTTCCGGGTGCCGGGCGGCCTGGCCATGGCGGTCGCGGTCGGCGTCGCCCCGGCCCTGCTGATCGGATTTTCGCTGTGGTCGGCCCGCGGCGAGCGCGTGGCGGGCCTGCCGGCGCTGCTCTTTGCGGGCCTGGTCGCGCTGGCGGGGCCGCTGGTCTACCGGCTGACCCGGCCGAAGAGTGGCTAGGGCGGTTCCCTGCAGGTAACAGGGCCAGCCTGGTGGAAACAGAGCCAGCCTGGTGCAAAAAGGAACGGGCCGGCCCCCAGGGGATGCCGGCCGGCCCTTGTGCTGATCGCTGCGGTTACTGAATCGGCTGTCCGGCCGCGGTGAGCTGGTTGAGCTGCTGCTGGTCGTACTGCTTCACGCCGTCCGGCAGGGGAGCGTACTCGAGCGTGCCGGCGGCGGACTGCCCGTCGCTGATCACGTACGAGATGAACTCCTTGAGCGCCGTCCGCTTGGCCTTGTCCGGGCCATCCTTGGGGATGATCAGGAAGGTCAGCGTGGAGATCGGGTAGGCCTCCGCCGCCGAGGAGGGCGGGTTGACGATTGGTGTTCGCGGATCCTTGCTCAGCTCGTCGGTAAACGCCGAGATCGCCGCCGTTGTGCTCGAGGTGTTGGGCAGAACGTACTTGCCTGCCTGGTTGCGGATCGCCGCCACGGGCAGCTTGTTCTGGTTGGCGTAGGTCAGCTCCACATAGCCGATCGCGCCGGGCGACTGCCGCACCTGCTCGGTGACGCCCTCGCTGCCCTTGCCGCCCAGGCCCACGGGCCACTGTACGGCGTTGCCCTTGCCCACCTTGCTCTTCCACTCCGGGCTGATCGCCACCAGGTAGGTGGTGAAGGCGTTGGTGGTTCCGCTGCCATCGCTGCGGTGCGCGACGACAATTTTGCTGTTGGGCAGATCGACGCCCGGGTTGTCCTTGCGCACGTCCGCGTCCCGCCAGCTGGTGATCTTGCCGAGAAAGATGCCGGCAACCGTGTCGGCCGAAAGCTGCAACGGCTGCTTGAGCTCCGGGAGGTTGTAGGTGATGCACACCGGCCCGGCGCTCTCGGGAATCTGCACCATCGGCTTCATGCTGGAGAGCTGTTGGTCGTTCAGCGGGTTGTCCGAGGCACCGAAGTCGACCGTGCCGGCCTTGACCTGCTGCACGCCGCCACCGCTTCCGATGGACTGGTAGTTAATGTTGACATTGCGGTGGCTCTGGCTGAAGTCGTGGGTCCAGCGCGACATCACCGGATACACAAAGGTACTGCCGGCGCCGTTGAGCGCCACGTTTTCGTTGCTGCCGTTGCCGCTGCCGCCGGACTTGCATCCCGTCGCAATCAACATCACCGCTGCTCCGGCAACTGCCAGGGCCGCTACGCGGGGGCGCAGGCCCGATTTCCGTTCCACCATGAGGTTGTCTCCTTGAACCTGTCCCCATTCTTGCCCGTTGAGTGCCCGTTGGTACAGCCTGGAGGGTCGGTCAGGCGAAGTTTTAACCTGCCATTGATCCAAACAGCGTCCGGCGAGCCCGGGCTGCCCGCAGCGATGGCTCAGTCGCCCGCTCTTCCGATGCCACCTCACCGCTTGAGGCGCATCTAAAACGTCAGATAGGGAAGGGAAGGAGCATCAGCAAAATGGCAGGGGAAAAGGCGACGTTTGGAGCAGGATGTTTCTGGGGGGTTGAGGCCCGCTTTGGTGAGATGAACGGCGTACTCGAGACCGCCGTGGGATACGAGGGTGGGACAGGGGAGCACCCGACCTACAAAGAGGTTTGCAGCGACCGCAGTGGTCATGCGGAGGTCGTCGAGCTCGACTTCGACCCTCAACGCATCTCCTTCGAGACGCTTCTCGACGCCTTCTTCGCCCTCCATGACCCCACCCAGGTGAATCGGCAGGGGCCGGACTGGGGAACGCAGTACCGCTCGGTCATCTTCACCCACTCCGATGAGCAGGCGGCAGTGGCCCGCGCAAAGATCGCCGAGCTCAACGCCTCCGGAACCTTTCGCAAGCCCATCGCCACCCAGGTGGTGCCGGCCGAGACCTTCTGGCGAGCGGAAGAGTACCACCAGAAGTACCTGGAAAAGCGCGGCATGGTCTCCTGCCACATCTAGCCTAAAAGCCCGATCTATAACAGCCTGGGGCGAAGCTCGAGGATCGACCAGTAAGCTCTCTTAGGGCTGAAGGTCCGACACGCGGACCAAGACTACACCTGCAGCGAAACCGCTCCGGACTTATCGTTGAGCGGGTAAAAGACGGGCACCGTCCGCCCTCGACCCCGCCGCACTTCGGAGAGGTCGAAAGACGAAGCGCCCCGGCTGCCGGGGCGCTTTCGCTGAAGCAGAGTTGGACCATGCCAGTTCGTGGCAGAACGACGGATGCCAGGAGTTGCGTCCGCTCTCAAAGGGAGATCCCCACCTCTAGTAGCGGTACTGGTCTGCCTTGTAGGGCCCCTCAACCTTGACGCCGAGATACTCGGCCTGCTTGGGCGAGAGGGTGGTCAGCTTGACGCCGATCTTCTCAAGATGGAGTCGCGCGACCTCCTCGTCCAGCCGCTTCGGAAGCACATACACACCCACCTTGTAGGTGTCACGGTTGGCCCACAGGTCGAGCGCAGCCAGCGTCTGGTTGGAGAAGCTGTTCGACATGACGAAGCTGGGGTGCCCGGTGGCGCAGCCCAGGTTCACCAGCCTGCCCTCGGCCAGCACAAAGATGCTGCGACCGGTGGAGCGGAAGGTGTACTTGTCGACCTGCGGCTTGATGTTCAACCGCTCGGCATCAGGGTCGTCGTTCAGGGCGTCCATCTGGATCTCGTTATCAAAGTGCCCGATGTTGCAGACGATGGCCTGATCCTTCATCTGCTGCATGTGCTCATGGGTGATGATGTCGACGTTGCCGGTGCAGGTGACGTAGATATCGCCGCGGCCGAGCGTCTCCTCGATCGTCGTGACCTCGTAGCCGTGCATGGCAGCCTGCAGCGCGTTGATGGGATCGATCTCGGTGACGATGACACGCGCTCCCAGACCGCGCAGCGCCTCGGCCGAGCCTTTGCCCACGTCGCCATAGCCGCAGATCACCGCGACCTTGCCCGCGATCATCACGTCGGTGGCGCGCTTGATGCCATCGCCGAGCGACTCCCGGCAGCCGTACAGGTTGTCGAACTTTGACTTGGTGACGGAATCGTTGACGTTGATGGCCGGCACCAGAAGCTTGCCCTGCTCCATCATCTTGTACAGCCGGTGGACGCCGGTGGTGGTCTCCTCGGCCACGCCACGCCATTCCTTGGCCATCTTCGTGAAGTGTTGCGGGTCACGGCCGTGGATCTGCTTTAGCAGCGACTTGATGACGCCCTCCTCCTGATTGCCGGAGGGGGTGTTCACCCAGGCGTCGCCCTGCTCCATCTCGACGCCCTTGTGGATCAGCAGGGTCACATCGCCGCCGTCGTCGATGACGATCTGCGGGCCCAGACCACCCTCATGCGAGAGCGCCTGATCGGTGCACCACCAGTACTCTTCGAGCGACTCGCCCTTCCAGGCAAAGACCGGGATCCCTGCCGCCGCGATCGCCGCTGCCGCGTGGTCCTGGGTGGAGAAGATGTTGCAGCTAGCCCAGCGGACATCGGCGCCCAGCGCGACCAGCGTCTCGATCAGGACCGCGGTCTGGATGGTCATGTGCAGCGATCCGGTGACGCGCACCCCTGCCAGGGGCCGGTCTGCGGCATACTTGTGGCGGATGGCCATGAGCCCGGGCATCTCCTGCTCGGCGATATCGATCTCTTTGCGGCCAAACTCCGCCAGGCCCAGATCGGCCACCTTGTACTGCTTCGCCACACCCTTGGGAGCGCTCTGTCGCTGCTCCTGATCGTGCCCAACCGTCGCTGTCGCCATGTCGTCTCCAGATAGTGCTCTGCACTGCGCGAAACAGCTTCAGGATAGCATCGGTCACCATCGCGACTGGTTGCAACGCGGCCGCATCCGCACCGTCGAAGCTGCATCTCTTAGTGTGGAGCACGTCACATCGGACCCGGGAGATACCAACATGAGCCTCGACCTTACCCCCAAGACAACCGCCCTTGTTCTGATCGACCTCGAGCACGGCATCGTCGGCCGCGATCTCCAGCCGCACGCTGGCAAGAACGTGGTTGAGCGATCCGCGGCGATCGCGAAGGCAGCGCGAAACGCAGGCGGCACCGTGGTCTATGTGCACGTGAAGATGGACGAGATCCTACACCTGCCAGCCGATCACCAGCGACCCGGATCCGGCGCTGCGCCACCTCCGCCCGAGGCCTCCGAGATCGTGCCCGAGGCCGGGCTGACCCCAGGGGACATCGTCATTACCAAGCGGCAGTGGGGCGCCTTCTACGGCACTCCGCTTGACCAGCTGCTGCGCCGCCGCAAGATTGACACCATCATCGTGGCCGGCATCGCTACCAATATTGGCGTCGAGTCGACGGCGCGGGCTGCGCTCGATCGGGGATACCAGCTCGTCTTTGCCGAAGATGCCATGTCCACCATGTCCGAGCCGATGCATCGCTTTGCCACGGAGACGATCTTTCCGATCATGGGCCGGGTGCGGACGTCTCAGGAGATCATCGCGGCGCTGGGACAAAGCTGAGCTCGCGGATCTCGCCGCTGCGCCGAGATCTCTCTTCCGGTCAAAGCCTGGACTTGCTGGCTGAGGTTCCGCGACAGCGTAGCCGGTAGCAAACCCTCTGGCGAGGCAGAGAGCACACCGTATGCCCGGTCTGCGCGGGTGGCGCGGTCCAGATCGGGCGACTACGGCTGCGCCGGCTGCGATCGTCCGGGCAGAAATGCCGTCAGTACCGCCCCCGCAACGGCCATCCCCGCAACCACGTACAACCCGGTCGAGAAGCCGTGGGTTGCGTCGCGAAGCCTGCCCGTCAGGTAGGGTCCAAGAAAGCTGCCGATGCTGCCGATCATGGTGATGATGGCTACTCCACCCGCCGCGGCCTGACCACCCAGAACGCGGGTGGGAAGCGCCCAGAACGGCCCCATGATGCCCCACAGCCCGACCGCCGTGACCGAAAAGGCGAGCAGGGCGAAGACCATGCTGTGGGCCAGGGCTGCGCCAACAAAGCCCAGGGCCGCCAGTCCCAGGGAGCCGGCGATGTGCCATCGGCGCTCTCCCGAGCGATCGCTGGACCAGCCAATCAGGACCATGAACACCGCCGCAGCCAGGTACGGAATGGTCGAGTAGGCCGCGATGCGGCTCGCACCCGCGCCCCCGGCAGCCTGGGCGGCCCGTTGCACGGGGTGGACGATGCTGTTCAGCACCAGCGGCATCCACAGGGTCACGGTGTAGGTACCGACCAGGTCCAGCAAGAACACCCCCGCCAGAACCCAAACCATCGGCAGCTTGAAGGCGTCCAGCAGCCTGTGCCGGTCCTCCGCGCCGCCGCTCTTTCGATCTTTCTGCAACTCTGCCTCGAGCCACTGCTTCTCCGGCTCCGATAACCAGGGCGCGTCGCGGGGATGATCCCGCAGAAGAAACAGGACCGAGATGCCGCCAAGAATGGTGGGAATACCCTCACCGATAAACAGCCATTGCCAGCCGTGCATTCCGCTGACGTTCTCCAGGCGCAGAAGCACGCTTGAGAGCGGCGCACCCACGACACCCGCGATTGCCGTTGCCGTCATGAACTTGGCCACGGCACGCGCCCGTTCGCGCGAAGGAAACCAGTAGGTGAGGTAGAGGATGATGCCAGGAAAGAAGCCGGCCTCGCTGATACCCAGCAGCAGCCGCATGGCGTAGAAGCTGTGTGGCCCCTGGATCAGGCTCATGCATGTAGCGATGATGCCCCAGGTGATCATGATGCGCGCGATCCACAGCCGCGGCCCCACCTTGCTCAGCAGCAGATTACTGGGCAGATCGAACATTAACTGCCCGAGAAAGAAGATGCCGGCGCCGGTTCCGTAGACCGTCGCGGAGAGATGGAGGTCGTGCCGCATCTCGAGCGCCGCGAAGCCCACATTGACGCGGTCAAGATACGCCAGAATGTAGAGCACGAAGAGGTACGGAATCAGCCGCCAGCTGATCTTCCGGTAGACGTTGCTGCCATCAACCTGTTCGCTCTGGCTCTGGTCCACTGCTGCTCCGTGCGCTGCCATGTAGTCACTCTATCGGCAGCTCGCGGCCGAACTTTAGCGGCAGCAAAGAAATCCTCGGAGGTCCGCATCGCACGAAGCTTTCTGGCGCGAACCCGGGGCCTCCTTCGACCAACGCGTCTTTGGAGTGACCGTCTCGGAGACGACGCGATCTCTGCGCGATCGCGAAGCCGGCCTCATGGCACAGCCAGAAAAGCCGCCGCGATCTTCTTGTGTCCGACATCGTTTGGGTGCAGGATGTCGACGTAGTCGTCGGGCGCGGTGAGGAGGTCGTGCACCGCCGCAAACTGCACATCCATGCCATCGGCCCTGAGTGCGTTCACTTCCGCCTGCACCAAGCCATCGTAGAGCAATGTGATGTCCGCCCGCAGGCCCCAGTTCTCGGCAAGGATGCCGCCGACGATCAGGTGCGGCACGCCGGTCAGGGTATAGGTTCCGCCGGGTGCGCCGGCCCAGAGAACGGTGAACGGATCGGTCACGGCCGACCCCGGCTGCACGGTGAGCCGGACGGTATGGGTCCCCACAGCACCCAGAGGATAGGTCTTCAGAAACACCGTGCTCGAATGTCCGTTCTGGGTGTGGACCGGTACACCGTCGTTGCCGTATCCGTAGAGGGTGTCGGCGAGCGTTCCGTCGATCTCGACGGTCGCGCTGGCGGTGCTGCCGTCGGTCGCGCGCCAGGCAAGATAGAGCCTTCGATCGGCGACCTTCTGCTGCACGGAAAGGGTCAGGCTCGAACCTCCGGCGGAGCTCGCGAGTCCCATGCCTGGCCGCACAAAGTCGTCGTTCGTCCACACTCCCGTGCGGACGGTGCTCTGTTGCGCAAGCACCTTATCGCTGACAGGCATGGCGAGCCAGGCAAGACTTGCTGAAAGTTCCTGAGTGTAGTTGGCGACGCAGCCCGGAAAGGGACCGCACAACCAGACATCATTGGTTCCGGTCATCGCGGTAAATGCCTGCAGGCTGAGAAGCGAAGCGTCCGCATGCGCGTAAACGAGCAGAGCGGTGTCCGCCGCCTGGTCGCCGAAGTTGCAGAAGTTTGTGTTTGGACCGGCAACGGTCGCGTCCATTAGCGTGACGTAGGCATGTGCCGCATCGGAGGCTCCCCGCCGCAGGTGATCGAATCCCCAAAGTGGGCATAGGCGGTGATCGCGGCAGGCGGTACCACCGGCTCGGGCGGCGTGGGTGTGGGCGTCGGATCCGGCGGCGTGGGCGTCGGTGCGGGCGGGGTCGGTGTCGGAGCCGGCGGTGTCGGGGTGGGCGTTGGAGGCGGTGCAGGCGGGGTGGGCGTTGGAGCCGGAGCGGGCGGGGTGGGCGTTGGAGCCGGAGCGGGCGGGGTGGGTGTAGGAGCCGGTGCGGGCGGGGTGGGCGTCGGAGCCGGAGCGGGCGGGTTGGGTGTAGGAGCCGGAGCGGGCGGGGTGGGTGTAGGAGACGGAGCGGGCGGGGTGGGTGTAGGAGACGGTGCGGGAACAGGCGTAGATGGGGCCGGGTTGACAGCGGCTGGGGTTAGGATGACCCCGTCGCGGGAGCAACCTGCCAGACCGGAGACTCCAAAGCAGGTGATGAGCAGCAGCAAAAGTCGTACAGACGAACACAGGCCTTCCATGCCGGTCAGAGTAGTGGACGCTCACCTGACATGCAATACACATTTTCGGGTCGGGCGCGGCGGCCCAGGAGCGCAGGACCTCGGCTACGCCGTCACCAGGGTACCGAGCGGCTCGCCGCTGACGACGCGCTTGATGTTGCCCTCCTCGCGCATGGAGAAGACCATCATGGGCATGTTGTTGTCGCGGCAGAGCGAGACGGCCGAGGTGTCCATTACGCGCAGGTTGAGCCGCAGCATCTCGGTGTAGGTGATGGTGTCGAAGCGTGTGGCCTCGGGGTCGACCTTGGGGTCGGCGGTGTAGATGCCGTCGACGCTCGTAGCCTTCAGCAGGATGTCGGCCTTGATCTCCATGGCGCGCAGGCTGGCGGCAGTGTCGGTCGAAAAGTACGGGTTGCCGGTGCCGGCCGCGAAGATCACGACCCGCCCTTTCTCCAGGTGACGCATGGCGCGCCGGCGAATGTAGGGTTCGGCGACCTCGTGCATCTCGATCGCGGACATGACCCGGCAGAACAGGCCGCGTTTTTCAATGGCGTCCTGCAGCGCGATGGCGTTGATGACGGTCGAGAGCATGCCCATGTGATCGGCCGCCACACGGTCCATGTCGATCGCCTGCTGGGCCACGCCGCGGAAGAAGTTCCCTCCCCCAACCACGATGGCCATCTCGCAGCCGAGCGCGTGCACGGACGCGATCTCCTCTGCCACCTTGTGAATAAAGACCGCGTCGATGCCGAACCCGCGGCCGGCCGCCAAGGCCTCGCCCGAGAGCTTGAGGAGAACCCGTTTGTACATGTCAGGCCCAAGTATCGCATGCGGCTGCCGGATTCCAGACCGCAAAATCCAGGGCAGAGAGCTCTCAAGTCCCATCATGGAACGGCTCGGGTCATCGCAGGGAGAGGGTCTCCCAAAGCGCTTGCGGCAAAGGACGAGAACGGCGTTAATGAGATGGTCCGCCGCTTGCTTCTTCATTTCCAGCCGAGGATCGCTGGGCGCAAGCTGTGACAGGAGGATCATCGACATGCAGATACACTCGATTGGCATCGATCTGGGCAAGACGACTTTTCACCTGGTGGCCCTGGGAGAGGCAGGCAAGGTGCTGGTGAAGAAGAAGTTTACTCAGAAGCAGCTGCTGACCTACACCGCCAACCTGCAGAGCTCGCTGATTGGTTTGGAGGCTTGTTCCGGAGCTCACTTCCTCGGCCGAGCGCTTCGCAAGCAGGGCCACGACGTCCGGCTGATCGCAGCCCAGTTTGTGAAGCCTTTCGTGAAGTCCAACAAGAACGATTTCGTGGATGCGGAGGCCATCGCTGAAGCCGTCGAGCGGAAGAACATGCGCTTTGTCCCCATCAAGACCGATGACCAATTGGATTTGCAGGCGATCCATCGCGTTCGCGACAGGCTGGTCTCTAGGCGCACCGCGGTGATCAACCAGATCCGTGCCTTTCTGCTGGAACGTGGCCTGGTATTTGCGAAGTCTCCGGCCAAGCTCAAGGCCGTGATGGCAGACATCCTGGAGAACGCAGAGGCGGACCTCACACCGATGATGCGCAACCTGATCAACACGCTTTGGAGTGAGTGGAAGCTGATCGAGCAGCAACTCGAAGAGCTGAACGATGAGCTAGAGCGGATATGCGCAGCTGATGCCGGCTGCACCCGCATACGCCAGATCCCTGGCATCGGACCTGTCGTGGCTACGGCTATCGTTGCTGCAATCGGCAACGGAGCCGCTTTCCATAAGGGCCGGGAGTTCGCCGCCTGGCTTGGCATCGTGCCGCGTCAGTACTCCACCGGAGGCAAGACGAACCTGCTTGGCATCAGCAAGCGCGGCAACGTCTACCTGCGCAAGATCCTGATCCATGGTGCTCGGGCAGCCGTGCTGCGCATCAAGCGAGATAGAGCGCCCATTGGAGCCTGGCTCGACCGGCTCGACGCCCGGGCTCACAAGAACGTCGTCGTCGTTGCCATGGCCAACAAGCTCGCCCGCACCGCTTGGGCTGTACTGTCCAGCGGCAACGACTACAGGCCATCCGGCGTACCAGCCTAGGCGCGGGAAAGATGCCTCCGGCTTGGAAGTGCTTCGCGCTTCCACTTTACCCGCACCACGGCGACGAATAAGCTCTCCACCGAAGTCTGCACAGGGCGACAAGGACGAAAGAACAGTCACAACGACGTGTCTATAGCCTGATCCTGAGAATGGTCTCCAACGACCGCGGCGTTTATAAGGACAGACACGTGCGCATCTCATCCTGGCCAGGAGAGACGATCTCCACCAAAAGGCCGAATACATTTGCGCAGACTTGTCTTCTCGCCCAACCTTACCCTTGCAGTCGCGCGGCGGACCATACATTATGAGGACCTACCGGCTCCCGCCAGCTTTCCGAAACGCCGTTTCACGAAAACAGACACTCTGATAGTTTACCCGAAGAGAGTGGTATCTAAAGATCAGCCTAGCGCCTTAATTCGTTCTCCGATTTCATCGGATGTCAGATCTTCTATTCTCTGCGCTAACCACCAGTTGTTTCCCTCTAAATCCTGAACCCCAGCGCAGCGGTCGCCATAGAATTGATCATCAGGTACCAGGAGAGACTTGCCTCCTGCTTGAATTGCTTTCTCATAAACCTGGTCTACATTAGCCACATACAGGTAGAGAGCTGTCGGTCGAAGATCATGGTCTTTTCTTGCAAGAACAATCATGACCATGGCATCCCCGATCTTGACCTCAATGTTGAAGACCCCACCGAGCGGCAGCGGAGAACGACGAACCTCTACCGCACCAAAAGCGTGCTCAAGGAACTCGAAAAGCGTCAGAGGAGATTTGACAACCAAATAGGGAGTTATTGTCGTGTAGCCCTTTGGAACCGCACTGGGAGTCATGACAAAAGCGTAAATTGCCGGATGTTTCCGATGCAAGCCAGGCGATGAGGCGGGTCGAAAGTCGCAGGTTCCGCGATATCACATTTACTGTAAGAGACAAGTTAATACCGGAGTCGAGCGATTCTCGTTCACTCCCCCGCAAATCGCATTCTCGTCCGTGATCCGGCTCGAGCGAGCCTGCCAGCCCGCAACGTCGGCTCAAGTTCCGCGAACGGCGTTTCTTCTTGCCAACGCTGATGCCCAGCCGCCCGCACCACTGCGCAGACTTGTCGATCGCTTCTGGAGTCACCAAACGGACCTTGGTCAATGGAGTACGTCGGCCCGAAGGCAACAGTCAGACCAGGGTCACCTTTCTGCACAGGCGACCCCTGCTCGACTAACAATCATCGATTTCTCCGTCCTACTTTGCCTGCGTCAGCTCTGCCAGGAGAGCAGCAAGTTTATCGAGTATCTGGTTCCAGCCCTCGACCTGGCCGCTCCTGGTCGCATCCTCCATCGTCTCATTTCCGACGAACGTGATCCTTGTCTGGCCGTTTCCCAGATCCTCGAAGGTGACCACGTCGCGCGCATCCTCTATGGCTTGATGTTCTATCCCGTAATGCTCGGGCTCAACCTTGTTTCCTTGCGAATCGGCGAAGTACATCGAGGAAACGATCTTCTCCTGCGGAACAATCTCGTGGTATTCCCCCGCATTCCAAAACTCCTGCCCGCCGGGCATTCTCATGCAGCGGAGAAATTTGCCTCCCACTCGGAAGTCCATCCTGCAGACAGGTGCCGTACATCCCTTCGGCCCCCACCACTGCATCACGTAGTTTGGGTCGGTCCATGCCTTCCAGACGAGTTCGCGTGGGGCATCAAAGACCCGGGTCAAAACCATCCGGGCTGAATCGTTACTTGTGCTTGTTGCCATCTGTCGTCTCCTTTTTCATCTGGTTCACCACCACATCCAACCTGTCGAAACTCTCTTCCCAGAAACGGCGATAACTCATGGCCCAGTCACTGACTGCTTTGATCGCTTCCGGCCGAAGTGTGCAGACACTTTCTCGTCCACGTTTCGTCTTGGTCACGATCCGTGCCCGCACCAGGGAAGCGATGTGTTTTGAAATCATCTGCTGTGAAAGTGCGAAGGGTTCGGTCAACCCATGAATCGAGGCAGGCCCACGCGAGAGTCGTTGGATCATGGCTCGACGGGTGGGATCAGAAAGAGCCGCAAACATGGAGTCCAGGGTATCCACAACCGTATTGTTGTGGGTAGCCGCGACCTGGGTCAAGGAAATCTTCGCGAAGTCTGCTCAATGGAAGATCTCCGGTGCGAGTGAGCTGCTGTCCCAGCCCGTCGCCACGCGTTTCCGGTCTGCCGCGCGGACCCGGCGTGGGCGGTTCATACGGGAATGACCGAACGGGTCCTCCATTCCGTCATGGATCTGGCAGGGAGCGGATGCCCAATCATTGACGACCTCTTCCGCGGTGGTGTGGAATTGCAGCATGCGGGAAGGGACGATGACGCTTGGGCGATGGCGACGGACCACTTCCCCTGCAGACGGCGCGGCGGCTGTGACGTGCTGCTGATCTCCCCCGTGGACCGTGAGGACCGTCTGCTGTGATCAACGTCCTCATCGACGTGACGGGCGTCACACTCCAGAAGGCGGGGGTGGGTGTCTACGGCAAGGAGCTCGTGCACGCCCTGCTCGCCTGCCCCGGCATTCAGCTGTTTGTGCTCGCGCAGGACGACGATCCGGACTTCGGCCGGCACTGCCTGCCCGGGGCTACGCTACTGCCGGTTCCATCCCGATGGATGAGGAAGCGACCGGTGCGTCTCGTGTTTGAGCAGACCGTGCTGCCCTTTCTGATCTCCCGGTACAGGATCGACGTGGTGCACTCTCTCCACTATTCTTTTCCGCTCCTGCGCCGTCGAGCGAAGGTCGTCGTCACGATCCATGACATGACCTGGTTTTCCATGCCGGAGGTGCACCAGTCCTTCAAGAAGCGCTACCACCGCTTCTTTATCGAACGGGCGGGCAGGGTCGCCGACGGTCTGATCTTTGTCTCGCGCTCGGCTCTCGCGGACTTCCGCGCACGGTTCGGATCGCCGCGGGGCGAGGCCGTCGTCATCCATCACGGGCGAGACCCCCGCTTTCAGCCTTCCGCAGACGAGGCTGCAATCGACGACGTGCGCCGGATCTACCACCTGTCGGCCGCATACATCCTGTACGTGGGAACGATTGAACCGCGAAAAAACCTGGTGCGCCTGGTGGAGGCCTTCGCCCGCATCGCACCGCGCCACCCTGGGACGCAGCTGGTTCTTGCCGGCAACAGGGGGTGGATGTATGGTCAGCTCTTCGAGCGTGTCCAGCAGCTCGCATTGGGGTCTCGTGTTCTGTTTCCCGGCTTCGTCCCGGAGGCGGAGAAACCGGCTCTGATGGCAGGCTGCACCCTGTTCGTTTATCCCTCGCTCTATGAGGGCTTCGGGCTGCCAGCTCTGGAGGCGATCGCGTCCGGTGTGCCCGTCGTCACCAGCAACACATCCTCGCTGCCGGAGGTGGTGGGCGAGGCAGCGCTGCTGGTTGACCCTGCCGACGTCGATGCGTTGGCCGAGGCCATGGAGCGCATTCTGACCGATCCCGCGCTGCGCGATCGACTGCGGAGGGAGGGTCCGCGACAGGCGGCGCGCTTTACCTGGCGGCAGACAGCGGGGAAGACCGCCGATCTTTACCGCTCCGTCCATTCGCAGGACAGACCTGCCCGTTCAGGCAGGGGAGCAGGACCGGACCTCAAATGACAGACGCAAATCCCATTCTTCTGGTCCACGGCGGCGCCTGGGCTATGCCGGACGATGCCGTGGCCGCGCACGAACGTGGCCTCCGAGCGGCGCTCGCCGCCGGCTACGGCCTCTTGGAGCGCGGGGCAACCGCGGTCGAAGCGGTAGAGGCCGCCGTCGTCTCGATGGAGGACGACGATACCTTCGATGCCGGCCGGGGCTCCTTCCTCACTCGCGACGGCCGCGTCCAGATGGACGCGCTCGTGATGGATGGTTCGGACCTCCGCACTGGCGGCGTCGCCTGCGTGGAGCGTCTTCGCAACCCCATCCGCGCGGCGCGCCTTGTGCTGGAACGGTCGCCGCACGTCTACTTCGTCGGTACGGGGGCGGAGCGCTTCGCCCGGCAGCACGGCATGGAGCTCTGCGACAACACCGACCTCATCGTTCCAAGGGAGCGCGAGCGGCTGATGAGGTTTCAAAAGGACGAGCTTGCGGGAGCCGCAGATCGCACCTTTACCGGCAACGCCGAGTTCACCGCGCGCCCAGCGACCGCGGCTTCCGAACCAACCGGCGGAACGCCAACCCACGCTGAGGTGCGGCCGGGCGGAGGGGACCTAGTCTCGCGCAGCCTCGACCCGGCGCTCGAGGCCGAGGTGGACCGCGGCCTGCCTGCGGAGCTGCGTCCGTTCGACCCCTCGCTGCACTCCCACGACACCGTCGGCGCGGTCGCGCTCGACCGCGACGGCAACCTGGCCGCGGCGACCTCCACCGGCGGAACCCTCTCCAAGGCTCCGGGGCGCGTCGGCGACTCGTCACTGATCGGCTGCGGCTGCTATGCCGATAACCAGTCCGCGGCGGTCTCGCTGACCGGCTGGGGCGAGCCCATCATGAAGCTCGTTCTGGGCAAGTGGGCGGTCGACCGGGTGGCCGCAGGAGCGGCGCCGCAACAGGCCGCTGTCGCCGCCATCGACTACCTCTTCACCCGGCTCGGCGGACACGGCGGCATCATCCTGCTCGGCCCCACCGGCGAGATCGGCCTGGCCCACAACACCCCGCGCATGGCCTGGGGAGTTCAAAGCGCTGCCGGCCCCCGGATCGGCACGACCTGCAATGCCTAGGGGATCACCTGCCTGAGCTGGCGCCGAAGAAACCCGTCGAAGAGGGGTACGGTAAACACGTTATCTCCGTGGGAAGGGCTGTAGATCATTCCTTTCTTGATGAGATTGCTTCGCAGCGGCGCGATGGAAGGCGCTTTCATGTGCAGCTCATCCGCGATCTCGCCCGTACGCTGCGACTCCCCTCCGACCCGTACCATGGCAAACAGGAAGTCCTTTTCGCGCTTGGTCAGGTGATCGAAACGCACCCGAAAAAAGCTCTCGTCCAGCTGGCGGATGGCCCTGTCGGAGGCCCGCTCGACAGCCTCCTTGCTGATGGGCGACCCCGTCGCTACATTCCAGGTCTCGTATCCCCACTGCTGCAAGAAGTATGGGTATCGGCCCGTTTGTTCGAGAATCGCTTCCAATGCGTCGGGAAGGATTATGACGTCCAACGTTGCCAGCGGTTTCGTCAAGGCACGTGCGGAGGCATCCCGGTCGAGATGACCGATGTGGGAGAACGCAAAAAGCCGTTCTGAGTAGGACTTCGACTTTCCCGCGAGGCTAAGGATCAGCGGCAGCCCCGCGGCAAACAAAACGAGAGGAAGTTGTCGTTGAGAGACTTGATGCAGCGCCACAATCAGCGCGCTTAACTCCGCCTCGCTGAGGTACTGCAACTCGTCAATCAGAAGACAGATGGCAACGTTCTCAGAAGCTGCCGCCTCGGCCACCGCAAGCAGAAGTTCGCCGAGGTCGTGCTCCAGATCCCCGCTATCGGCAGAACCGCGTTCCGGCTCGATCCCGAGCTCGACATCAAACCCGTCGCCCAGTGTGGCTTTGCCCTTCAGGCTGCCGGCAAAACTCTTCAGAACGCGCAGACCGCGATGCACCGCGTTGCTGAATCGCTCACGGCTACTCAGGCGCAATAAGATCTTTCGCAAGTTCGGTATCAGCAGCGAAGCCAGGGAGGTGTTTTCGCGGGCCTCAATCGATAGCGTAGCAAAGCCTATTCTTTCGGCCATCTCTCGTGTGCGATTCAGAAGCACGGTCTTTCCTACACCGCGCAAGCCATAAAAGATGGAACTTCGGCTCGGTATACCACGACGGAGGCGGTGAAGGGTGATCTCCACGTCCGTCAGGATCGTCTCTCGGCCTGCAAGTTCGGGTGGCGGGCTCCCGGCGCCCGGTGAGAATGGATTGTGTATGGCATCCATGCTTTTGAATTTATCCAATAATTGAAAAAACTAGCAATCTTTCGGTAAACTTCCTATAGTTCGGTTCCAAGCTCGGTAGCCCCGGCCGGCAGATCAGTCCCAGACTCGCAGCGCACCCTATGGCCTCCCTCTTCCCCGACGCTCACATCCCACCCCCACCGCATCCCCCCGCCGACCCCGACCGTCTTCCGCACATTCACCGTCTGCTGCTCGGCTACTACGGGGAGCAGCCTTTGCGTGAGCGCTGGGACCCCTTGTCGCAGTTCATCTACTCCGTGCTCGCAGCCCGCACCCGCACTGAGACCACGTTTGCGGCGGTCCGGTCGCTGCGCGCGCGATTCGGCACCTGGGAGAGTCTGCGCGATGCGGCTGTTCCGGAGATCGAGGCGGCCATCCACGAGGTGACCTTTCCTGAAGAGAAGGCGCCCCGTCTCAAGCTCGCCTTGACGGAGATCACTGCCCGCGTGGGCGAGCTCTCGCTCGACTTCCTTGCCCGCTATCAGACAGGCAAGATCCGGGCGTGGATCGAGCAGTTTCCCGGCGCGGGACCCATGGTTTCGGCGGAGGTGGTCAACTTTTCCACCCTGCGGCGGCCGGCGCTGGTGATGAACTCGCATCACCTCCGGGTCGCCCACCGGCTGGGTCTGACGCCGCGTGGCGACGCCCGCCGGACCGAGGAGCTGTTGATGCGGCAGGTGCCCGAGACCTGGGACGCCGATCGCTGCCAGGAGCACCATGCGCTGGTGAAGCTGCATGGACAGACGCTGTGCACCTTTGAGCAGCCCAGGTGCCCGGCATGTCCGCTCCTGAGCCTCTGCCGCTACGGACAGCGGACGGCGAGCGATCCGGCCGGAGCTCCCACCCCTGCTTCGGGGTCCGCTCCGGGATCAGACCCGGCTTCCGCATAGTTGTGGGTCAGCTCGACCGTGAGCAGACCGGGAGACGTCAGGGCAGCGGCTCCCGCATAGCTGCACCAGGGGTGTGCCGTAGCTCCCCGCGAAAGCGCTTGAGCGCGCTCCGGCACTCCCGGTCGAGCGCCTCCGTCAGGGGATCGTGCCGGCCCAGCTCCCGGCGCGAGATCGCGCTCAGTGTCAGGAGGTCATGCCAGACACCGCCACTGCCCTGCAGACGCTCAAAGGCTGCCGAAAGCTGTTCCGCTGGGGAGCCTGCGCCGGAGTTCGGCAGATCCGAACCCCTGTGCGGTCCAGCGCCCGTCTCAGCGATGTAGCGGGCCAGCTTGGCCGACTTTCGCACGGCATGCAGCTCGCCCGGGTCGCTCGCGTCGATCCGTTCCGGCAGGTTGCGGCGAAACCACTCCCGTGTCAGGTCCGCAATCTCGCCCGCACTCACCGTAAGCTCCGAAGCCGGCGCCAGCACGTCCAGCAGCTGTTGCAGGCGGCGCGAGATCTTCGGCGACCGCCCCTTCAGCATCTGCTGCAGATCGGCTCTGGCATGTCGTCGACGCCGCTTCAGCGTTCTTCGCAGCCCCTGTGCATGCCTCCGCAGCCTGGCTGCCTCGTCCCTGCCGGCGACCGCCAGGTCCCTGCTCTGCCCGGTCTTCGCCTGCCTGCGCTTCAACAGGTCGCGTTGCACATCGCTGTCGCGCACCTTGCCTGCTGCGCGGCGCACCTCCCGCAGAGCGCGCCGTGCGCGGAGCTGTTCGCGGTCGTGGTTCGGCAGACCGGGCAGCAGCGCCAGCAGCTCGATCTGCGCTTCAATGCGGCGGCTGGAGGTTCGGAGCCGGTGGACCGGCTTGCCCTTGGGAGAGTCGGCCGCCAGCAGCATGGCTGCTTCGAACTCCAGCACGCGCCGCCGCAGCACGGCTACCGGCCGCACGGAGTTCGTTGCGCTCGCTGGGTGCCTGCTCATGCTGTTTCGATGCGGCCTTCGCCTCCCCTGGCGGCGAAGCGCTCGTCGGCAATCTCTCGGTCAGCTTCGGTGTTTGCCGCGGCGGCGGGAGAGCTTCAGGCTCACCGCGCCCGTGACCCCCGCGCCCAGCACGCCCACCAGAGCGAGGACGCCCGCGGCGGTCAGCAGCATCGACATCAGCAGCAGAAAGGCACTCGCCGCTGAATGGAAGACCGCCTGGATCACGCCGAAGAGGGTGCGAAGAATCACCATAGGGAAGGGAAGTTCAAGTACTGGTTGCCGGGCCACCTGCTCGACTGGACAGCTCGGGGAAGGGAAGAAGAGGCTCCCTTCACAGTATGCGCCAGCAGACCTGCGCCGGGCATGCGTCCTTTGGGGCAGCGTTCCTGCGTGGCTCCTCCGCCGATCCGGGGCTGACCGGGCACACTCCGTTCAGAGCGAGAACAGCAGTTGATTGAAGGCGTTCTGCAGCGGTGCGAGAAAGACGCCGAGCAGCCGGCCGCCCACAAGAAAGAACAGGATCAGACCAAAGATGCCGATGCGATCGTACAGCTGCAGCGCCCGCGCCGGCAGGTAATGCCGCAGCACGTGGCTGCCATCGAGCGGCGGAATGGGGATCAGGTTGAACACAAACAGCGCCAGGTTGATGAGAATGCCAAAGTAAAGCAGAAGTGCGATGGGAAACAGCGCCGGGAGGTGTGTCGTGTCTACGCCCGGCACGTGCAGCGCCAGCAACACAGCCCCGGCGACGGCCGTCTGGCCACCGGGGGTGTGCTTCAGAATCACGAGTCCCACCAGGCAGACGATCGCCGTCAGCAGGTTGGAGGCCGGACCGGCCAGCGTTGTCAGGATATCGTCGCGGCGATAGTGGCGAAAATTGCGCGGAGTCACAGGGGTCGGCTTGGCCCATCCAATCAATGGGAAATGGTAGATGACGGCGATGGCCGGCAGAACCACCGATCCGATCGGGTCCAGGTGCTTGGCCGGATTCAGGGTGACGCGGCCCAGCATCTTGGCCGTCGGGTCGCCCAGTCGCCAGGCGGTCCATGCGTGAGCGCACTCGTGGACGCAGAAGGCAAACACCAGAACGACGGCTTCAAAGGCGATAAGAACGACTTCCTGATTCATATCTGTCTTCTAGGGTAGCGCGGATAGGAGGACCCGGCGGCAGATCTCGAGGGTGCCCCATTCATGCGCGGCACTCTCGCGCATGAGTGGGGATCAATTCATGCGCGGCCTTCTCGCGCATGAGTGGGAACCACTCCACCTCAGGCGGAGATGGTCAGGCGGAGCACTCCGGAGCCTGCTCGATGCCGACTGGGTGCGAGCGGGACGGGTTGGACTTGAACTCAGACTGGACCGATGCCCGGAGGGCAGGGACTGGCCCACTCATCACGGTGAATCTGTGAGGAATGGGGCACCCAGCAACCGTGCCTGCCAAATGGCGCACGGTCCCGTCGCGTATTCTCAAGATGGTCTATGTCTGACGTGCAACAGCTGATCCTGCCGGCAGCCGCCCCCGGGCCCCCAGCGGAGATGATCTTCGGGGACTGGTACCCGGCTCTGCGAGTGGACCGGCTACACCGCGGCCGGACGGCGACGGAGCTGGTGCTGGGCGTGCCGCTGCTGCTCGGTCGAAAGCGGGACGGCAGCCTGTTTGCCCTGCGCGACCTTTGCCCGCATCGCGGCATCCCGCTCTCGGCGGGCTGGTTCGACGGCGAAACCGTGCAGTGTAAGTACCACGGCTGGCGCTTCGAGCCGTGTTCGGGCCAGTGTACGGAGATTCCGTCGCTCGCCTCGACCGACGGCCTCGAACCAACCCGAATCTACGCCAACGCCTTCCCCTGCGAGGAGCGCGACGGCTATGCCTGGGTATTTATTCCCAAACCTGGCAGCGGTCGGCTTCGCGGCGACCTTCCTGCCGTACCGGCGCTGCCGAAGTTTTCCTCGAAGTTCCGGTCAGCGCATCTGCAGGCGGATCTGCCCTGCAATGTGGACCACGGCATCATCGGCCTGATGGACCCGGCGCACGGACCGTTTGTGCACCAGGCGTGGTGGTGGCGTTCCCGGGCCAGCATCCATGAAAAGACCAAGCACTTCGAGCCGATCCCGGAGGGATTTCGCATGAGCTCGCACGCGCCGAGCGCCAACTCGGCGCCCTACAAGCTGCTTGGCGTCTATGGGGAGCCGGTGACCACGACCATCGACTTTGTGCTTCCCAACCGCCGTTTCGAGACCATTCGCGCGGGCGCCAAATGGTTCTCCAGCCTGACGACCGTCACGCCGGTGACACCCTCCACCTGCCGCATCGACGTTGTCGCGGCATGGAACGTCTTCTACCATGTGCCGCTGGTGTCTACGCTGGCCCGCTTCTTCGGCGCGCGCTTCGTCGGTCAGGACCAGCAGACCATGATCGAACAGGCGGAAGGCCTGCGGTACCGGCCCAGCCTGATGCTCATCGACGATGCCGACAAGCCGGCCAAGTGGTACTTCGCCCTGAAGCAGGCACGGCTGGAAGGCACGGGCGAGCACCCGCTGGCCGGGCCGGTGACGCTCCACTGGCGTAGCTAGGACCTCAGCTAAACGGCCTTTCGCTGGAAGGTGGTCTTCTTGGTGTTGGCAAAGGAGTCCTTGGCCTTGAAAGAGACCGCGGAGGCTCCGGGAGCGGGTCGGTCGCCGCTCTTCTGCTGCGCGGCCTTGTCGCGGAGCGCCTGCAGCTTCTGAGCCTTGCGGCCGAGTCCGCCGACCTTGACCGAGCCGGGCTTCGGGATGAAATCGCTCATGGGGAGATCCTCTCACACCCCTGGCGAGGGTCGAAAGGGGGCTCCGGGGCCGGGGGCTTGCTGACGCGAAGGCGCACTCGACCGGCGTCTGGCGGCAGAGGCCAGGCTCACTTCAGCGCAGCTGCACTGCCGTTTGCACTCCGTCGGCGCCGGCAAAGCTCACCCGGGAGGCGGACATCCCCGGCATCTGCGGCCGCCCGGATTCGAGCGGTTGCACGGCCGCCGTGTCGGCGTCCGTCAGGCAGACGAGCCCGCGCAGGCAGGCAAGGTGCTCCGGCACGCCCGGCACCGCACCCCGGCCCTGCACCAGCACGGTTCCCAGGCTGCCGGCCTGCTGGAGCAGCACATCATTGGCGAAGTTGATGTAGACCTCCGCGCCGGGGACGGGCGCGCCCGCGCGCTCCACCCTGGCCAGCGGATCGCGGACATACACCCGCAGACGCAGCAGCGCCAGCGCGGCCACGAGAGCTAACAAAAGCAGAAGGATCAATCGTCGCATGGCACGCTCGCTTGGCTGTTTCGCAGAAATGCCGCTGTATCCGACGACAACGGTTCAGTGGGAGGCCCCAGTATACGATCTCCGAATCCGAAGACATTCGCTGCCAATCCGTAGGTCGGTGTCTGCTTACAAGATCACCGTATAATCGGCGTCAGCATCATCGCTCCTTTATGGCTGACACCACGCTCGCAACGGCGAACGGCCGGCAAGCCGCTGCCGCAGACCCAGACGCTATCGTCCACGATCTGCCGCCATCTGAAAACAAGCGCTTCTATCCAGCGCTGGACGGCCTGCGCGCCCTGGCTGTTCTGATGGTGTTCTTCGAACACTACGGAGGCCCCAGCATTCCTGGCGCTAACTGGGGGTGGGCAGGCGTCGATATCTTCTTTGTCCTGTCCGGGTTTCTGATCACAGGTATCTTGTACGACACGCGAAACACTGCTCATCGATTCCGCAACTTCTATGCGCGTCGGACCCTGCGCATCTTTCCCCTGTACTACGGCGTCCTCTTGTTTGGGCTTTTGCTTACACCCATCTTCCATTGGCTGTGGAATCCTGCGTGGCTGCTGTGGTTTGTCTACCTCGGGAACTATGCCCGATTCATTTACCTGCACAATCCCCTGTTCGCCCGTGGAGCTATCGAGCACTTAGTGGGACAGCACCACACCCACATGCTGGGTTTCTTGTACTTGGGTCATTTTTGGTCCTTGTGTGTTGAGGAGCAGTTCTATCTGGTATGGCCATGCCTGGTCTTCCTAATTAGAGACCGTGTCAGGCTGCGCAATCTCTGCATTACCGTCTGCGTACTCACACTGGTAGCCCGCATCATCTGCGTCTTCACTGTGCCGCACGCCTTTCTTGCTGCAGAGTTTCTCTACCGCATCACCCCATTACGTGCGGATGCCCTCCTGCTGGGAGGCCTGGTGGCACTCAGCCTTCGCGGTCCAAACAGAGAACGCCTACTCAGGTTAGCGCGTCCTTTGCTGCTCTGTGAGGCGGCACTGTTCGTCGTGTTCGAAGTGCTCTACCCACATGTATCGGGCACGCACCAGATCTACGATCCAAATACCACAGGACCTGTACTTTCGACCATTGGATTCACCCTGGTCGATCTGTTTGCGGCAACGCTCATCCTCGCTATCCTGCAGCCCAGCCCGGGTCTCTATCGATTGTTCAATCTGAAGAGCGCCCGACAACTCGGCCAGATCAGCTACGGATTTTATGTGTACCACGACCTGTTTCACTATGTGTACCTGGGCGCGGCCCACCACATAGTCGGTCATAATCATTGGGCTATTCCTGTAGCTGCTCTGATCGGTCTCGTATGCACCACGGCAATTGCGTATGGCAGCTTCCGGTACTTCGAGAGCCCATTTCTGAAGCTGAAGCGTTACTTTGTCGCGTCGTAGTCACTGATTTTCCTCGCTTCCGCTGCGGATACGACTGGCGTAGCCTAACAACGGAACAGACCTTTTCAAAGAGCGAGGCCGCCCCACCATGCAGAGCCGCATTGTCGGTACCACCATGCCCGTGCTTGAGTTTCTGCTTCAGCCGAATGAGTCCGTCATCTCCGAGGCCGGTGAGCTTTCGTGGATGACGCAGTCGATCGGCATGAGCACCCACACGCAGATGGCGGGCGGCGGCGGTCTGCTTGGCGTGATCAAGCGCGTCGCCGGCGGCGGCACCCTGTTCATGACGGAGTACCGGGCCTTCCACGCGCCCGGCGAGGTCGCCTTTGCCACCCACATCCCGGGGCACATCGTTCCGGTCACCGTCGGCAACGGGCAGGAGTACCTGGTGCATCGGCACGGATTTCTGTGCGCCACGCCCGAGGTGCAGCTGGGCGTCGGCTTCCAGCAGTCGCTGGGTGCCGGCATCTTCGGCGGAGACGGATTTCTGCTGCAGAAGATCACCGGCCATGGAACGGCGTGGCTGGAGCTCTCGGGCGAGCTGATCGTCAAGGACCTGCAACCGGGCGAGAACCTGCGCGTGCACCCCGGCCATGTCGGCGCGTTTACCACCTCGGTCAACTTCAGCATCACCCGCGTTCCGGGCATTCGCAATATGATCTTCGGCGGCGACGGCATCTTTCTGGCCTCGCTCACGGGTCCGGGGCGCGTGTGGCTGCAGAGCCTGCCGCTCGCCCGTCTGGCGCACGCGCTGCAGCCCTACCTGCCCTCGACGACCGTGGAGCGGACCGAAGACGGAGTGGTCGGTGGCATCGTTGGGTCGGTGATTCGCGGCATGGGAAATCGATAGGGGCCGTCTCAGCTCTCGCTGAGTTCGACCCCAACCTCGGAGCCAAAGCGCTCGAGCTCGCGCCCCTGCATCCGGTAGTCGATGAGGAAGCCTATGCCGATGGCCAGCGGCACCAGGCCCAGCGCGGCGACCACCAGCTTTTCGCGGTCCGTGATGACGGCCAGCACCGCACCAAAGGCGATGACGCCAACGCCGCTTGAGATCAGCACGATGCCCGCGCGCCGGGCCTTTCCCAACTGACGCACCGGGTCGTGCGGCAACCGGTCGCCATCGGCCCGATGCGAACCGAGCACCTGCTCGATCTCCGCGATAGACATGCCCCGGTTCAGCATCGCCAGGCGCTGCTCCGCGTTGATCCGGCGCACCTGTGCGCTGCGCCATGCTCCGCTCCAAAGTGCGGCGATCGCCACCGCGAACGCTCCCAGCGGTACTAAAAAAGGTCCGAGACTTGCTAACTCGTTCATGCGCAACCTCCTCTTCCGGCTGTCTTAGACATCGGCGAGGGTCCAAAGTTTCATCTGCGAACTTGAAACTTTGGCATACCGTGGCAGTCTCACCCGGCTTGCAGAACGCGACCCAGTTCGAGGCTTTGGTTCGGGAGCACCAGGCCCAGGTCTTTCGCACGCTGGTGCGGCTGACCGGATCTCGCGAGCACGTTGAAGATCTTGCTCAAGAGGTCTTTCTGCGGCTCTTTGGCGCGCTTCCCAGATTTCGGGGGGAGGCCCTGCTGACGACCTATCTTTACCGCATCACCCTGAATGTCGCGCAGGACGAGTGGAAGCGCCGCCGCCGGCAGGACCAGCCGCTTCGCTCGCTCTCCGACGAGAAGGCAGGATGGAGCGACCGCCTCCAACACCCCGGTGCCGGCCCCGAGCAGCAGCTCACGCTCAGTGAGTTCGAAGCCCGACTCGAAGAGGAGCTCGGCCGGCTCAGCGACCTGGAACGCGCCGTGCTTGTGCTCTACCATCAGGAGGAGCTGAGCTATGGTGCCATTGCGGTTGCGCTTGGGTTGCCAGTCGGCACCGTGCGAACGCATCTGCATCGTGCCCGCAAGCGGCTGCGCGAACGCATGGCGGAGCATACCGCTGGGAAGGAGGCTCGATGTCGGATCGCAACGACCTGAGACCCGGGGAGGGCGAGGGAGCTCAGGCGCCCAGGGCCACGGCCTTCCGAGGCCGCGACACGGAGGCTCCGCGCATTCCACTGCGCGCACACCCTGACACGCTTGATCGGCGCATCGACGCTGCGCTGAGCCGACGTCCCCGGCCAGAGATCCCGGCCGGCTTTGCCGCGCGTGTCGCCGCTGGCCTGCCTGCGCTGGAACAGGCCAGACCGGTGCAGCCGGCGCCTCGAGGGCGCGTCTACTCCCGCATCGCTACCCTGATGTCCCTTGCGATTTTGCTGACCGCCGTTGCTCTGAGTGCTCCCTATCTTCCGGCCGGTTCGCGATTCGCCATGGGCGTGCAGTGGCTCATCTGCGGAGAGATCGTCGTGCTCGCGCTGGCGTTAGTGCGCGACCTCTGGCTGCCCAATCTCCTGGACTCGCGACTCGGCTTTCATCCGGCGCCGGACGTGTTCCGGCGAAGTAGCTAGCACGGTCCTGTCTACTGGATCGTGAGCGTGTAGGTGGTCGTCGCGCGAATCGTTCCGGCGGTGCCGTTCGATCCCGTCACCGTAATGGTGTAGCTCGATCCGGCGCTGGTGGGGGTGGTTCCCGTGCCGGGTGGGGTCGTGGTCGCCGAGGTGGACTTTCCGCCGCCGCAGCCGAGTCCCGGCAGCGCCATGGTGCAGATCGCGAGCACCATGAGCAGGGGCAACCGGCTGCGCCGCCGCAGGGCAAAGCCGCCCAGCAGAGCACCCCCCAGCAGAATGGTGGTTCCCCGCCCAGGAAGGCTGCCTGGCCGCGGAGGGGGAGGGACTCCCGCGACCGTCGGCGCCGCCGCGAACACGATCGGGATTCGGCCAGCCGCCGTGCACTGGGCCGCGGAGGTGTACACCGTCATGATGGCCGAGGTGGGTGTTTTCAGGCTGACGGCGACATTCGGGATGGAGTAGCACCCGCTTAGCGCTGCGGTCGAGGTCGTCGCTGCCTGCGCCCGCACGGTGAAGTTGACGGACCCGGCGAAGCCGTCGGAGGGGGTCACCGCAATCGTCTCCTTGCCTGCGCTGCCTGAAGCGATGGTCAGCGTGCTGGGAGACGAGGCCAGAGTGAAGCTGCCACTGACCGTTACCGGAGCTCCGATCGTCTGGGTCAGCGTGGAGGAGGCGGGGCTGTAGTTTGCGTCTCCGGAGTAGGCGGCGACGATCGTGTGAGGGCCGGCCGTGGCGAAGCCCGCGGTGTCGCTGTAAGCGGCGATGCCGGAGCTGAGCGTCACGGTTCCGACGCTGGTTCCGTCGATGGTGAACTGCACGGTTCCCGTGGGAGCGGTAGCACTGTTGGCCGAGCTCACCGCCGCCGTGAACACAATGGCCGTGTTGACATCGGACGCCTGCGGACTGGCCGTGATGGCAACGGTCGGAGCCTTGGTGGAGGCCATCCCCGCTAGAGCTGCCGCCAGTCCGGCTCCCGTGATCGAGCCCAGCCCGGTCGCCTGGTCGTAGCCCGCGCCCGCACTGAAGCCCATAGTTCCGGTGGTGCAGTCCGGGGTTCCAATGGCACAGGCCACCTGGTTGTCTCCCACCGTCACGTCGTGAAAGACGGTTCCAGCCGAGGCGCCCGCGGCGAGGCCATAGAGCAGGCCGTTGATGTTGCCCAGCGCCCCCGAACCGCTCGCCTGCTCCACAATTGCCAGCATGGCGGCAAAGTTCGGAGCAGCCAGGGAGGTCCCACCGACGGATCGCGCAAAGCCTGCAGAGGAGCACGCTTCGCTGGCGACGCCGTTGAAGACCTCCGCCGAGCAGAAGACGTAGGGATCGTGGTAGACGGCCGAGGCAAATGCCACGTCCGGGATGTCGCGCCGGCCGTCGACCGGAACGCCCGGTCCGGCCTGCCAGGAGGGCTTGCTGAACATCTTGCTGGCGCCGCCGCCCGAGCCCAGAATGCTCCCGGCGCTTGCGCTGTCGTTCCAGACCGTCTCCGGGATGTAGCCGATCGCCGATTCGGCAGTGGAGCTGTTGCCGGGGTTCCAGTAGGTGCCGGTGCCTTCGTTGAAGCCGGTGCCTCCGACCGCGGTCACATAGGGGCTGCTCGCCGGGTACGAGATCGTGAGGCCCTCGGTCGCGGTCGGGACGTTGGCACCTCCGGCGTCGAGGTCGTCGCAGGTGGCCGAGTCGCTGTCGCCCGAGGAAACCAGGATCGTCTCTCCCTGGGCGTTGGCCTGGCGCAGAAATGGCTCCAGGGTGCCGGGCGCATAGGTGCTGAAGTCGCGCTCGCAGCCGCCGTAGCTCAGCGTCAGGATGGGGGCCAGATTGTTGGTAATGGCGTAGATCATCGCGTCAAAGACACCGTTGTTGCTGCTGTTGCCGGTGTAGACGAACTGCACCTTGGCCCCCGGCGCCGTTCCGCCGGCGTACTCGATGTCGATCTCCGATTCGCCTTCATCGCCTGGAACGGCGGTCGAAACACCGGAGTTTGGCACCAGAACCAGCGTCGGTGCGGTTACCGCCTGTCCCGTGAGGCCCTGAAAGATCCCGATCTGGCTGGTGTCGACCGCGGACTGCCCGATGACGGCGATCTTGGCGTTCCCCGTGTACCCGCCCGCGATCAGCGGACTGAGCCCATAGATCCACCGGAAGTCCGCCGGCGCGATGTAGTTGCGGCCCGTGGCCGGGGAGGTGTAGTCGGGCCGGACCCGCGCCCCGTCGGCCGCCAGCGGCGCTCCCCGGCGTACCAGGTGGCTCTGGAGGCGATAGCTGGAAAGGCTGGTGACGCCGCTGACCACACCGCTCAGCTCCCGGGGAATCTGCACCTCGCCGGAGTTTTCGAAGAACTCCTGGCCGCCCCGGCGAAATCGCTGCATGGAGACCGCAAAGGCCTGCTCGACCGCGCTTGCCGGGCCCGAAAACAGGATGGCGTTGCGCGAGGCGGGCACGGAGTCGACCGTCAGTCCATGGTTCTCGAGCCAGCTCTCCATCTTGTTCAGGTCGGCCTCGGAGACGCCGAAGCGCGTGCCAAACTGCTCCGGGGTCAACCACCTGTGGTAATCGGCCGACCCGCGGTCCTGCTGATTTTGGAGCAAACGATCAAGGTCGGCCTGCTGCGCTGGCGTGGGCGCCAGAACCAGGCTCATGCGGGTCAGCCGGGTGCTGCCGGCGAGCGGACCGAGGGCGGTGGCAGTCGCCGGCCGGTGCGTCACCGAGCCGTGCAACGGCACCCGCTGCTGGTCCCCAATCTCGCCCGCAATCCGGTTCGGCAGCTGCGCTGCCCGGGCAGCCCCCATAGCAGGCAGAAGCACCCCCAAAAGAACTACCCACGCCTTTGACGCCATCGATCGTCGCATCCTGGCCCTCACCTCGCCCATCTCCGCCTGTTGCCACCCTGCGACAGCCGCTGGAGGGTTGTCCAGAGCAATCTCTGTCGCACAGCCATGTAGACGTAACTTTGGTGTGTAAGTTCCTGCGGCAGTCCGCATTTTCGGTGGTTGCCGCCCCCGGCAGGCTCGTCTAAGCTCACATCTATGTATGAGGACTTCACGGTCGACGACCGCTGGACCGGCGAATCGCTGCACTGCACCTGGAAGGGAACCGTCGTGGCTATCGCGACGCGGCACGCGGACGCGACCGATATCCGCTTTGCGGTCAACGGTCGGCCCCTTTGGATCGCCATGCCCAACGTGGCGTGGGTGGAACAGCGGCGGCGCAACGGCAAGGTCATCACCGACTACCTGGCCGCGCAGGCTGCCGGCCGGTATCTCAAGACGGCGATCGAAACCGGCTACGACAACGGCCGGGAGATGTACACGATGACCGTCGACGAGGTTCTGGACCATGTCGAGGCGGTGGTGAAAGAGGCCGGTGGCACGCTGAACCTGCCTTCGTTGCCGGTGATCAACGACGACATCAAGCCGGAAACCTACATGGGAGAGCTGCCCGGCGACCCCGGCAGCGCAGCCTACGCTGGTGCGCTGCAACCTGGCCCCAACGACGAGGCCACGCTCTTCCCGGCGTCGCATCGCGAGTCGTAGCCCTTGCCGCGCACCCGGCTCCTTCTCTGGTTCGGCCTGCTTGGCCTGTTTGTTCCGTCGACCCTAACCGCCGCCGCGCCCCAGGCCTCCTCACCGCACCCCCCGCCGGGGATGATGTTCTATGCCGACACCTCGCGGCTTGGCGTGCCCTTTGCAAAAGATCCTTCGGTCATTCAGTTCAACGGGCGATACCTGATGTACTACTCGCTGCCTCCGGCCAGGACCCCGCAGGCCGAGGTGGACGGGGAGCCCTCCGGGTGGGGCATCGGGATCGCGGAGAGCCACGATCTGCTGCACTGGAGCCGGGTCGGGGAGCTGACGCCGGCCCAGCCGGTCGAGCGCAATGGCATCGCCGCGCCCGGAGCGAGGGTGATCGACGGCGTCGTGCACCTCTTCTACCAGACCTACGGGCACGGCGCGCACGATGCCATCTGCCACGCCACCTCGCGGGATGGCGTTCACTTCGAGCACGACCCGTCCAACCCCATCTATCACCCCACGGAGATGCCATGGAGTGTCGGCCGCGCGATCGACGCCGAGGTCTTTGTCGGCACGGACCGTATTCTGCTCTACTTCGCGACGCGAGATCCGCAGATGCGCCGTCAGATGATCGGTCTGGCTGCGGCCCCGCGCCACTCGCGCCTGGCCGCGGGAGACTGGACCGACCTCAGCAAGAAGGCGCCCCTCTTGCAGCCGGAGCTGCCCTGGGAGGGGCTCTGCATCGAGGCTCCCTCCGTTCTGAAGCACGGCCGGAGCTTTTACCTGTTCTACGCGGGAGCCTACAACAACGTCCCCCAGCAGATTGGCGTCGCGCGTAGCCCGGACGGCCTGCACTGGACGCGCGTCAGCGATCAGCCGCTGCTGCCGAACGGTGCCCCCGGCACCTGGAACTCGTCGGAGTCCGGTCATCCCGGCATCTTTGAGACGCAAGGGAGAACCTTTCTGTTCTTCCAGGGCAACGACGACAAGGGTCGCACCTACCACCTGTCCATGGTCGAGCTGGGCTGGCACGGAGACACTCCCTACGTGCTTCCGACTCATCGGCCGGCCCCCATCGCCGGAGGCAGGGGCCGCTAGCGTGATCTAGGCCGCATGTCCACACAGACTAGCGCGCGCTAGGGAAGCTCTGATTTATCTCTGTTTTGCCGCCGTCTTTTTGCCTTAGGTTGTAGGCAAGGGTGGTGCGGCGATGAAGCAGCAGCAGACGTTGGCGATGGCGGCGGGGTTTGAGAAGCACGCGAAGCGGACGCGGCGGGCGGAGTTTCTTTCGCAGATGAACGTGGTGGTGCCGTGGCGGGAGCTGTGTGCGGAGATTGAGCCGTTTTACCCCAGGAGCGAAGGCCCGGGCCGGCCGTCGGTGGGCTTGGAGCGCATGCTCAGGATGTACTTTGTGCAACAGTGGTTTGACCTGTCGGACCCTGGCGTGGAAGAAGCGCTGTACGAGAGCCTGAGCATGCGTCATTTCGTGGGCATCGACCTGGGTTCGGAGCCGGTGCCGGACGAGACCACGGTGTGCAAGTTCCGCCACCTGCTGGAGCGGCATGGGCTGGGCGCGAAGATCTTCGCTCGGGTGAACGGATACCTGGAGAGCCGGGGCGTCAAGATCGGCACGGGCACCATCGTGGATGCCACTCTGATCGAAGCGCCCAGTTCGACGAAAAACAAGCAAGGCAAGCGTGATCCGGAGATGCACCAGACGCGCAAGGGCAACCAGTGGCATTTCGGCATGAAGGCGCACGTCGGCGTGGATGCCGAGACCAAGCTGGTGCACACGGTCGTGGCGACCGCGGCCAACGTCAACGACGCGCGTGTGCTGCCGGAGCTGCTCCATGGCGAAGAGATTGCGGTGTGGGGCGACCAGGCCTACCAAGGCCAGGCGACGGTGCTGGCTGAACGCGCGCCCCGGGCCGAAGACCGCATCTGCCGCCGGTGGCGCTCGAAGCTGCAGGTCTGGCCCGAGCAGCGGGAAGCCAACCGCATCCACAGCAAAATCCGCTCACGGGTGGAGCACGTGATCGGCGTGCTGAAGCTGCGCTTCGGCTTCAGCAAGGTGCGCTATCGTGGGCTGCGCAAGAACCTCCATCGGCTCCAGGTCGGCTTCGCGCTGGTCAATCTCGTTACCGCAAAAAAACATCTGGTCGTGCTCGCGCAGGAGTGTGCCTGAAAACAGCCGGTTGAGTGTTCAACCCCCTGCAAACACTCCACCACAGCCCAAAATGCGGCAAAAAGAACACCTCAGTCCGCGAAATGCAAAAGTAAGGCTTTAAATCAGACCTTCCCTAGTTCGGACGGCGACGGCTGAGGCCGATGGGCCGTTTGGCCTCGGGCTTGATCGCGTCGCGGTTGTCGGGGGCCACGGGGTGAACGCCGAAGTCCCAGACATCCGTGTTGAGGGCGCGATCCGGCAGCACCTCGACCAGAGCGTACTCGCCGAACAGCAGCGGGCTGACGGGTGTGAGCTTCAGCCAGTGGCCGCCGGGCAGTGGCTGGGCCCTGGTGGCGGTCACGTCGTCGTCTCCGCGCGCTTCGGGGTCCGGATCGAAGCTGCGGATCAGCCGCGCACCCACGCGAACGTCTGTGCGCACAATGACATATCGGCTCGCAGCGGAGCCGCCGGTTGGAGCGGTCGGAGCGTTGCCCGTCGCTCCGTGCGTGTCGACGGTCAGCGGAGCTCCTCCGCCGGTTGGGGCGAAGGAGTCATCGCCGAGTCGCACAAAAAATTCGGGGTCGCTCACGTGCAACTGCACGCCGGCACTCTCGCCGCGAAGCTCGACGACGGTGTGGGGCGCGGCCCCGAACTTCGGCATCAGGTGCTGAAGATTATGCGCGGTATTGCGGTTCAGGTCGCCGGCGGCCTGTGGCATGGGAACCAGCTCCGGTGTGCCGTGAAAGACGTCCAGGGCCAGAACACTGTCTTCGAGCGGCAAGCTGAGGTCGGGTGCGACCTCCGGGGTAAGGGCGGCGCGGTCCGCCTCTTCCTTCAACAGCTCAGGGTCGATGGTTGTCTCGGGTGGTGCATCCGGGTCGTGGCGCTGCTCCCATTTTTTAGTCGCCGCGAGATCGACGAGCGCGAGCGGCACGACCTCCTCCGCACCGCCGCGCTCGGCGCTGGTGTAGTGCACCGTGTCGCCGACGATCCTGTACCCGGTGACGATCTGGAAGGAGCCGTCCTTGAGGATGAGGCGGGTGCGGCGCGGCCGGTCCGTGGACTCGGCTTGCGATTCGAGCGGGCGGTGCTTTGTGCCGGTTTGGGTTGCGGTCTGGCTCCCGGCCTGTGTTCCGGCTTGGGTCCAGCCGGAAAGGCTGGCAAGCATCAGCGGCGCGACCGCAGCCACGACGATCAGCAACTTTCTCCTGGATCGGATCGTCTCTCCCATGCAACCCTCAACTCTCTTTTAGACGCGGCTTACGGCGGCACATCTGCCTGAGTTGTGTTTCTATAGATTCATTGGCCATGCTGCGCTCCTCCAACCATCCCGGCAAGCCTCTGCCTCAGCCACTCTGGCTGCGGCTGCTGGCGCTGTTTGCCGTTCTGCTGATCTCGGGTGCGAGCACGCTGCAGGCATGCCATGTTCATGACGAGGATCTGCGCTCCGGACAGAGTTCGCAGCACAGTGTTCCCGGGCCGGAGCACTGTCCGCTGTGCATGGCGATGCACTCCGCGATGCCGGCAGCGCAGCACCACGCGCCCGACCTGGTCTTCGCCCTGCAGGAGGTAGCGGTCGCGCAGAGACGCGCGGAACGCCCCCGCCGGTGGAGCTACGAGATGTTCAGCCGCCCGCCGCCCGCCCTGGCGAGGTCGATCATGAACTCATCCGGCGGGACGGAAGCAGTCTAGCGATTTTGCAGAGCTCCTGACCGGGTACGGTGCCGTCGTGTATTCCGCACGCAAACCCAGGACCCCATCCCCTCCCACGGGGTCCACAGGAGTTGTTCCCCATGAAGCCATCTCTCCTTCGCTGCTTTGCCTGCAGCGTCTTTCTTGTGTTGTTTGGATGGGTCTCCGCGCATGCGCAGAGCTTTTCCGGCAAGCTTTCAGGCGTCGTCACCGACCCGACCGGAGCCGTCATCCCCGGTGCCACGGTGAGCATCTCGAACCCGGTCAGTGGATACTCACGAACGACGGTCGCGGACTCTGGCGGCAACTTCACCTTCGTCAATATCCCCTTCAACACGTACCGGGTCGCGGCCAGTTTGACCGGCTTTTCTTCGACCAGCAGTTCGGTGGAGGTGAACTCCGTCGTCCCGGTCTCCATGTCGTTGCGCCTGGGTGTCGTGGGTGCGAACACGACCGTGAACGTGCAGGCGGGCGGAGACCTGACGGAGAACGATCCGCGCATGCACACGGATATCGATCGCTCGACGATCGACAAGCTGCCGATCGAGAGCGCGTCGTCCGAGCTCAGCTCGATCGTCACGCTGGCCTCACCCGGCATCGCTGCCGATTCGAACGGCTTGTTTCACGGCCTCGGAGATCACGCGGAGAACTCCTTCTCGCTCGATGGCCAGCCCATCACGGATCAGCAGAGCAAGGTCTTCTCGAACCAGATTCCTGCCGACGCGGTGCAGTCGCTGCAGGTGATCGACGGAGCTCCGCCGGCCGAGTTTGGCGACAAGACCAGCCTCATCATTGTGGCCACCACGCGCTCCGGACAGGGCGTCACCACGCCTCACGGTCTGGTGACCGCGTACTACGGCACCTTCGGCACGGCCAATGTGACCGCCAATGTGGCGTATGGCAGCGCCAAGTGGGGCAACTTTTTCTCGATCAGCGGTCTGAACACGGGACGCTTTCTCGACGGCCCCGAGTTCCGCGTGTTCCACGACAAGGGCAACGAAGAGAACGTGTTTGACCGCGTGGACTACCAGTTCAGCCCGGTCAGCTCGCTCCACACCAACCTGCAGTACACGCGCTCCTGGTTCCAGACGCCGAACTCCTTCGATACGGCAAACGTCTTCAATCAGGCCGGGGTGTCGGTGGGTCCGGCCGATCAGCGATCCAAGATCGAGACGATCGACATCGCCCCGACCTACACGCGCACGCTCTCCAGCCACGCTGTTCTCAACTTCGGTCCGTACCTCCGCCGCGACGGCTACAACTACGCCCCGAGCAACAATCCGCTCGCCGACTTCGGACCGATCCAGCAGGAGTCGGTCGCGCAGTATCGATCGCTGACCAACGCCGGCACGCACGTGGATGTTTCCTACGTGAAGGGCCGCAATAACGCGAAGTTCGGCGTGAACTACCAGCAGACCTTTCTGCGCGAGAACGACATCTTCGGCATCGTCGACCCGGGTCTGAACGCGCCGTGCCTTGACACGACCGGAGCCCCGGTAAACGGCGGCACCGACCAGGCCCAGTGCATCGACTACCTTGGGCTGCAGCCGAACCCGAACTACAATCCCGTGCTTCTGCCGTATGATCTGACCCGCGGCGGAACCTCCTACACCTACCATGGCCAGACGGACGTAAAGGAGCTCGCACTCTACGGGCAGGATGATCTGACGCTGGGCAACTGGCTGCTTTCGCTCGGCGCACGTGGCGACTTCTACAACGGTCTCAGCATTCAGCGTCTGGGCGAGCCACGGCTGGGTGTCTCCTACAACATCCCCAGGACCGGGACGGTTCTGCGGGTCTCCTACGCGCGCACGCAGGAGACGCCGTTCAACGAGAACCTGGTGCTCTCGACCAACGGCTGCTACGACCCGGTGGTGAACGGCATCTTCTCGACCCTCGGGCAGTGCAACGTGGCGCCGTTCAACCCGGGCTTTCGCAACGAGTTTCACGCCGGCTTCCAGCAGGCCTTCAGCAGGCACCTGGTGGTCAGCGCGGAGTACATCTGGAAGTACACTCACAACGCCTACGATTTCAGCGTCTTTGGCAATACCCCCATCACCTTTCCGATTGAGTGGAAGAACTCGAAGATTCCGGGATTTGTGCTTCGACTTAACGTTCCCCAGACCCATGGCTTCACGGCGTTCTTCAACATGTCGTCGGTTGCGGCGCGCTTCTTCAACCCGCAGGTCGGCGGCGTGGGAGCGACCGTCGGCACGGGTGGCGGCGCCAACTATCCGTTCCGCATCGATCACGACGAGCGCTTCAACCAGACCACGCACATCCAGTACAACCTGCCCTTCCGCAAGACGACCTGGTTTGGCATGAACTGGCGGTACGACAGCGGCCTGGTCGCGGGCGCTGTGCCCTGCTACAACACCACCGATCCGAACAGCCTGTGCAACCCGGACAACGGCGGCCCTTCGATGACGCTGCCCAACGGCCAGCTGGGGGTGGACCTGAGCTATTTGACGGCGGACCAGCAGTTCCAGTCCGGGCTGATCTGTGACGGCGTCGCGGCGACCCCCACCAACGGCTTCACGCAGTGCAGCAACGCGGGTCTGAAATCGAACCTCATCCAGATTCCAGCACCTGGAAAGGAGAACGATGACCACGACCCGCCGCGCATTGCGCCCCGCAACCTGTTCGACATGAGTCTGGGCGACGACAACCTGTTTGGCGGCGATCGCTTCAAGTGGTCAGGACGGGTGACGGCGGTCAACGTGACCAACAAGTACGCCCTGTACAACTTCCTGTCCACCTTCTCCGGCACGCACTACGTCACGCCGCGCGCCATTACGGGTGAGGTGAGCTTCCACTTCTAACGCAGGCGGCAGAAGAACGTTGAGGCCGGTCTCGAAGCAGAGACCGGCCTCTTTCTTGTTACGAAGCAGCCGGCCGCCGGTGGGTGAAGCTGCGGGCTTTGGGGCCGCGATACTCTGCGGCCGTCTGGCCGTGGCCGCGCACGATGTATTTGTAGGTGGTCAGCCCCTCAAGTCCCACTGGCCCACGCGCATGCAGACGCGAGGTGGAGATGCCGACCTCCGCCCCCAGGCCGTAGCGAAAGCCATCCGCGAAGCGCGTACTGCAGTTGTGAAAGACGCTGGCGGAGTCGACCTCGCGCAGAAAGCGCTCGGCGTGCGCGGGGGTCTCGGTCAGGATGGCGTCTGTGTGCGCCGAGCCGTAGCGGTGGATGTGCTCGATGGCGACGCCGAGTGAGTCCACAATGCCGATCGCCAGCGTGAGATCGCCGTACTCGGTGTGCCAGTCCTCGACCTCGCCCAGGGCTGCTTTGCCCAGCAGGGAGCGCGCCTCGGGATCGCCCAGCAGCGTGACGCCGCGTGCGGACAGATGCTCGGCCAGGCGCGGCAGAAGCGCGGGCGCGATCTTGTGGTGCAGAAGCACGGTCTCGACCGCGTTGCAGGCCGCCGGGTAGTCAGTCTTTGCGTCCTCGATCACGCGCACCGCGAGCTCGGCGTCGGCGGTCTCGTCGACAAAGATGTGGCACACGCCCTCGGAGTGGCCGAGCACCGGGATGCGGGTGTTGCGCTGGACATACTCGACCAGCGCCTTTGATCCGCGCGGGATGACAAGGTCGACGAGGTCGGGCAGATGCAACAGGTCGGCGACCTGCTCGCGGCCGAGAATGAGCGAGACCGCTGCCGGCGGGACTGCGGTAGTGGCGAGCGCCTCGCGCAGAACGGCTACCAGGGCCGCCGCAGTGCGCTCCACCTCCTTGCCCGGCTTGAGCAGAACGGCGTTGCCGCTCTTCAGCGCCAGCGCGGCGATCTGGGTCACGGCATCGGGCCGCGCCTCAAAGATGACGGCAAGCACGCCCAGGGGCACGGTCAGCTTCTGCAGATCGAGCCCGCGGTCGAGCTCCATCGCATCGAGTTCGCGACCGAGCGGATCGGGCAGTGCTGCCACCGCGCGCACCTGTGCCGCCATCTCCCGCAGCTTCGCCGGGGAGAGCGGGAGGCGATCCAGGGTCGCCTGCGTCAGCCTGCCGTCGCGCAGCAGATCGCCTGCGAGCCGCAAATCCCCTTCGTTGGCGGCGAGGATCGGTTCAGCGTGGCGCTCGATGGCTGCGGCCATCGCTTCCAGAGCGGCGTTGCGCTGCTCGCCGCTGAGTGGGGCGAGGACGTGCGACGCCGCGCGGGCGGCTTCAGCCGAGGCCCGGATCTCCCGAGCAGGCCCGGTTGCCTCGCGATCTGGCGATGTGGATGAGGAGAAGTTTGGAGAGAAGCTCATTCTTCAGCTCTCCCCTGGATGGCCGCGACAAAGGTGGTGCCGAGCGGCTGCGAGCTCCCGGCCAGACCTGCCAGCACGCGCTCGAGCACATCCGGCGTGCGGCCGTTGGCGATTACTGCCGTCTGGCCGGCGGCGGTGGCCATGCGGGCGGCCTCAAGCTTCGACCGCATACCCCCGCGGCCGCGGCCGTTGCCGCCCTGGGCGTGCGCCAGAACAGCGGGGGTGATCGCTTCCACGACCGGGATGACCTGGGCCCCGGGCGTCGCCGGGTGACGATCGAACAAGCCGTCCACATCGGAGAGCAGCACCAGCAGATCGGCCTCGATGTGTGTGCTGAGCAGCGCCGACAGCTTGTCGTTGTCGCCAAAGATGCGCTCGCCCGCGGCAGACTCCGCCGGACGATCGAGCTCCTGCGTCGAAACGGTGTCGTTCTCATTCACGATGGGGATGACGCCCAGGGCAAGCAGCGCCTGCAGCGTGTGGCGCAGGTTGCCATAGCGGTGCGGCGATCGGAAGTCGTCTTCGGTGAGCAGCACCTGCGCGATGCGGCAGCCAAGCCGGTCGAAGGCGTCTTCATAGAGGGCCATCAGCCGCGACTGCCCGACCGCTGCGCAGGCCTGCACCTCTGCCAGCTCGCGCGGACGCGACGCCAGCCCCAGTCGCTCCATGCCGAGCCCGACTGCGCCCGAGGAGACGACCAGGATCTCGTGCCCGCGCTGCTGAAGAGCCGCGATCGATTCCACGAGACTGCAGATCAGCCCCAGGGCGAGGTGTCCGTCGGGACGAATCACGACGTTGGTGCCGAGCTTCAGAACGATGCGGCGCGGTTGTCTCTCAGGCGAGATCTCTCTCGCGTTCCCGGCCGGGCTCTCGGCGGCGTGCGGCATATCCCATGCTAGCAGTGCCACGGCGTGGAGATGGACGGCGAAACGGTAGCATGGAGGGATGTCTGAAACCGAGGTTCAGCCGCGCGCGACGAGTTCGCGCATGACGACGGGTGTGCTGGTGGCGTTTGGGCTGGTGTACTTCTTCTGGGGATCGACCTACTCCGCGATCCACGTCGCTGGCGAGCACCTGGCTCCACCGCTGGTGGCGGCCACGCGGTCGCTTATTTCGACGGCCATCTTCGCGGGCATCTGCCTCGTGCGTGGAGTCAGCCTGCGCGTGCCGCGCGGTGTGGCGTGGCGGCTGGCGCTGGTGGGTGTGCTGTTTATGACCTGCAACAACGTGCTGCTGACGTGGGCCGAGACCATGGTGCCGACCGGACTGTCCGCGCTGGTCGTCGCGACCATGCCCATCATGGTGGCGGTGATTGAGGCTGTCCTGCCTGGCGGCGAGGCTCTGAATCGCCGCGGCTGGGCGGGCACGCTGCTGGGCACGGCCGGCATGGCGGCGCTCGTCAGCCCTTCGCTGCGGCGCGGTGCGCCCGCCGGCGGCAGGCACCTGCTGGCATATGGCCTGCTGCTGCTGGCGGCCCTGGCGTTTGCCATCGGCTCCGTGCTTTCGCGCCGCTTTCAGTTCAAGGTGGATACGTTTGTCGCGACCGGGTACGAGATCGGCGCGGCCGCCCTGGTGAACCTCGCGATCGCGGGGCTCGGAGGCAACTTCCACACCGCCCACTGGACCCGGCCAGGCATGCTGTCGATCCTGTATCTCAGCGTCTTCGGATCAGTGGTGGGCCTCAGCTGCTACACCTTCCTGTTGCAGCGTGTGCCGGTCACCAAGGTGACAACCTATGCCTTCGTCAACCCCGTCGTCGCGGTCATCCTGGGCGTGCTTTTGCTGGGGGAGCGCCTGGAAAGGCCGGAGATCCTGGGCATGCTGACGATCGTCGCGGCGGTTGCGATGATCATCCTGAGCCGGGTGAAACGTGGTGGCGAGGACGCCACCACAGCGTAGCGGATCGCCCGTTTACTGCAACGGTTGCAGGCTTTCGAGCGTGCTCGGAATCAGCTCCGACACGGTCGGGTGGATGGGCATCGCGTGCGTCATCAGCGTGTACGGCGCGCCGCTGTACATCACGTTGAGCACCGAGTGGATCGCCTCATCCCCGCTGACCCCGAGGATAGTTGCGCCAACGATCTTCTTGGTCTCCGCATCGACGAGAAACTTCATAAAGCCCTGGGTCTCGCTCTTCTCGTCCGCCCGGCCCACCTTGCTCATCGGCCGCTTCGCCATCAGCGCGGGCCTGCCGGAGTTCCGCACCTCGGTTTCGGTCATGCCGACGTGTCCGAGCGGCGGATCGATGTACATGTTGTAGGCCAGGATGCGGTCGGAGAGCTTGCGCGGATCATCGCCGATCAGGTTGCCGGCGACGATCTGGTAGTCGTTGTAGGCGGTGTGCGTAAAGGCGCCGTGACCGTTGCACTCGCCCATGGCCCAGATGCCTTCCACGTTGGTACGCAGCTGGTCGTCAACGGTGACGTAGCCGTGTTTGTCGGTCTCGACGCCCGCCTTGTCCAGGCCGAGGTCGCCGGTATTGGGCGTGCGTCCGACGGCCAAAAGCACGTGCGATCCGGTCACGTCGGGCTCACCGGTGGTGCAACTGGTGCCCACCTGGACGCCCTCGCCGTGCGGCTTCAGGTGAATGCACTCGGCGTCCGTGCGGATGGTAATGCCCTCGCCCTCCAATATCTCCCGCACGCAGGAAGAGACATCCGGGTCCTCGCGATGAACGAGGCGATCCGACTTTTCGAGGATCGTGACCTCGGAGCCGAAGCGGCGAAACATCTGCGCAAACTCACAGCTGATGTAGGAGCCGCCCACGATGACCAGGTGCTGCGGCAGCTGCTTGAGATCGAGAAGCGTCGAGTTCGTGAGGAACGGGACCTCGTGCACGCCGGGGAGATCGGGAACCGTGGCGCGTCCGCCCACGTTGATAAAGATCTTCGGTGCGGCGAGTGTTTGCGGGCCCACCTGGACCTCGTGCGGCGAGAGGAAGCGCGCGGCTTCATGAAAGACCGTGCAGCCGTCTTCCTCGCGCAGCCCCTTTTCCACGTTCTCGCGCGAAGGCATCAGGATGCGCTGTTTGCGTGCCATGATGGCGGGAAAGTCGATTTCGACCGGCCCCGGCAGACGGAAGCCGAACTCGCCGCCGCGCCGCGTCTGATAGATGGCGCGCGCGTTCGCCACCAGTGCCTTGGTCGGGATGCAACCGGTGTTCACGCACGTGCCGCCGAAGAACTTGCGCTCGGCGAGCGCGACCCGCATGCCTTCCTTGGCGAGGCGTTTTGCGAGCGGCGGTCCGGCCTGACCTGCACCGATGATGATTGCGTCGAACTGTTGCGCCATTGTTTCGCTCCCTTTTGCCTCAGATGCGTCCGCGCCCGCTACTTTCGCTTCCACCGAACTCCGTCTTTCGCATCCTCAAGCAAAATCCCCTTTGCGAGCAGGTCGTTGCGGATGGCATCGGCGCGGGCGAAGTTGCGCTGGCGTTTGCTGAGGGAGCGTTCGGCGACGAGCGCGTCGATCTCGGCGTCGGAGAGGGCAAGCGTCGCCAGAAGTGCGGGGTCGGCCTCGTTCAGGCGCCCTTCGCGCTCGGCCCAGGCCAGCGCGGCGCGGGTGTGTTCGGCGTCGCGGTCGTCCAGAACCGCGAAGATGCCGTCGAACAAGGAGAGCACGCGAAGAATCTCGCGGGCGTTCTCCCGGCGAAGCGTGCCCGCGTCATCGGCCGTATTTGCTGCGCGCACCAGATCGAAGATGGCGGCGCGCGCCTCCGCCGTGTTCAGGTCGTTTGCCATGGCTGCCGTAAACTCGCTGCTGGCCCGGGCGGTTGCCTCGGCGATGTTCCCGTCGCGGCCCTCGGGCAGACTCTCCGCGCCCCGCGCCATGCGCTGGTGAAAGGTGCGCAGACGTTCGACAGCGTTGGTCGACTCCGTGAGCCCGTCGAAGGTGAAGTTCATCTGGTTGCGGTAGGGCACCGAGAGCAGCAGAAACCGGATGGCGGAGGCTCGATAGCCCTTCAGCAGAAGGTCGCGCAACGTGTAGAAGTTGCCCTCGGACTTCGACATCTTGCGGCCTTCCACCAGAAGGAAGCGCACATGCATCCAGTGCCGCGCAAAGGTCTCGTCGGTCGCGCACTCCGACTGGGCGATCTCATTTTCATGGTGCGGAAACATGAGGTCTTCGCCGCCCGCGTGGAGGTCGAACGACGGCCCGAGAAACTTCCTCGCCATGGCGGAGCACTCAATGTGCCAGCCCGGACGGCCCGCGCCAAGGGGCGTCTCCCACGAGGGCTCATCGCCCTTCACCGCCTTCCACAGCGCAAAGTCCCGCGCCGCGTCCTTGTCGAACTCGTTCAGGTCCACCCGCGCGCCGTCCTCGATGTTGTCGAGGTCTTTTTTTGAGAGTTTGCCGTACTCCCGATCGCGCGCCACGCGAAAGTACCACGAGCCATCCTCGGCCTGGTAGGCGATGTCCCGGGCGGCAAGCTGCTCAATCAGCGCAATCATCTCGGGAATGCACTCGGTCGCGTGCGCGATGACCTCCGGCCGCTCGATCGCGAGCGCCTCCATATCTTCAAAGAACGCCTGCTCGAACCGATGCGAGATGTCGCCGATCGTGACTCCGTTCAGGGCCGCTTTGCGAATGATCTTGTCGTCGACGTCGGTGATGTTCATGACGTACTTGACGTCGATGCCACCCTGCTGCAGAAACCGGTGCAGCACGTCGACATGGAGAAAGGTGCGGAAGTTGCCGATGTGGCCATAGTCGTAGGTCGTGGGGCCGCAGCAGTACATCCGCAGCTCCGGCGCACCGGTCGGAACAAGGGGCTCGATCGTCCCCGAAAGGGTGTTGTAGAGCTCAAGAGTTGCCACGTGGCGTCCGGTTGCCTTGCCGCGGCCGCCTGCGCGGCGCTGGGGAAGATTGCGTTGCAGAGCTGATTCTAGCCGAGCCGCTCCTGCGGAGCAGCCGTCAGCTCCTCCGCGGCAAGCTCGCGGGACTGAAGGCGCGGCCACGCGGCGGCGGCGATCATGGCGGCGTTGTCGGTCGCCAGTGCAAGCGATGGAAAGGCGATCGGCAGTCCGCGGCGATCCGCCTCGGCGGAAAACCGGCGGCGGAGCTCGGAGTTCGCCGCCACGCCGCCCGAGACCAGAAGCGCCCGCGCCCCAAAGTGCTCCAGCGCGGCGAAGCTCTGCTTCATGAGATTGCCGACCACGGCGTGCTGGAAGCTGGCCAGGAGATCGAGCGTCTCGCGGTCGAGCGTGCCGTTCGCGATCAGGCCGGCGACGGTCTCCGGCGTGGGCCGGAGCGGGAGCAGCAGAGGGCGGCGACGCTCGATCGCGGGCAGCATCCCGTGCGTCTGCGTGTAGCGCAGAACGGCGGTCTTGATGCCGGAAAACGAGAAGGCAAACTCGGGCGCCGGCTCCGGATGCGCACGGCCCGGCTTGATCGGCGAAAACGTAAACGGCACCGCGCGCGGGTTGCCGAACGGGGCCAGGCGATCGATCCACGGGCCGCCGGGGTAGCCCAAGCCAAGCAGCTTGGCGACCTTGTCAAAGGCCTCCCCCGCGGCATCGTCGACCGTGCGGCCGACGTTCCGGTAGCTCCACATGCCGTCCCGTTGGCGCGCGAGGTAGAGGTGCGTGTGGCCGCCGGAGACCACCAGCGCCAGCAGCGGTGCCTCGGGATCCGCGGTCAGCCTGGCCCCGTGCTCCATCAGAACGGCGTGGATGTGGCCTTCCAGGTGGTTGATGCCGATCAGCGGCTTGCCAAGTGCAAACGCCAGCGCCTTGGCAAAGGTGATGCCGACCAGCAGAGCACCGGCGAGCCCCGGGCCGCGGGTCACGGCGACTGCGTCGAGATCTGCGAGCGAGACACCCGCCTCGGCCACCGCCGCGCGCACCACGGGGACAATGTTGCGGAGGTGCTCGCGGCTGGCCAGCTCGGGAACCACGCCGCCAAACTCGGCGTGGAGCGCGATCTGGCTGGCGACGACGCTCGACAGTGTCTCCGTACCGCGCCGCACCACGGCCGCGGCGGTCTCATCGCAGGAGCTCTCGATGCCCAGAATGAGGCCGGTGCTGTTTCGTTCCTCGGGCATCTACTTATTCTAGAGGTGCGGTTCTGTGAAGGAGTGGCAGGCAGACGCGCGGTACCGGGCCGGGCGCGAGGTCGTTCAGGTGCTGCGGACGGCAGGGTACGCGGCCTACTTCGCCGGCGGCTGCGTGCGCGACCTTCTGCTCGGCACCGAGCCGAAGGACTTCGACGTCGCAACCTCCGCGCCGCCGGACGAAGTGCTGCGCCTCTTCGGCGAACTCGGCCGCAAAACCTACGCCGTCGGCGCGCACTTCGGCGTGGTTCTGGTCTGCCTGGGGCAGGACGAAGCCGGCCGCGAGATCGCCACCGAGGTGGCCACTTTTCGCAACGATGGCGCCTACACCGATGGCCGACGGCCGGACGCCGTGCAGTTCTCGACCGAGCCGCGCGAAGACGTCGTCCGCCGCGACTTCACCATCAATGGCATGCTGCTCGACCCCGAGTTGCTCGAGCAGACGGGCGATGTCGCTTCAGCAGTGCTCGACTTCGTCGGCGGCCAGGAAGATCTTGCCGCCGGTGTCGTGCGTGCCATCGGCGACCCGCGCGTGCGCTTTGCCGAAGACAAGCTGCGCATGCTGCGCGCGGTGCGGTTTGCTGCCCGGCTCGACTTCACCATCGACCCCGCAACCATGCGCGCGATCCGTGAGCTCGCACCGGAGGTGAAGCAGGTCAGCTGCGAGCGCATCCGCGAGGAGCTGACGCGCATGCTGACCGAAGGGCACGCGCGCCGCGCGATGGAGCTGATGGACGAGGCCGGCCTGCTGCAGCAGGTGCTGCCCGAGGTGGTGCGAATGCACGGCGTGGAGCAGCCGCCCGAGTGGCACCCCGAGGGCGATGTGTGGGTCCACACCATGATCCTGCTCGAGCACCTCGAAGCCGGATCGAGCGCGACGCTAGCCTGGGGAGCGCTGCTCCATGACGTGGGCAAGCCCGCGACCTTTCAGATCGATCGCACCGGCTCAGCGCCCGGCCACCCGAAGGAACGCATCCGCTTCTCCGGTCACGTCGAGGTGGGCGTTCGCATCGCGGAGGTGATCTGCGGCCGCCTGCGTTTCTCGAACGAGGACACCGCCCAAATCGTCTCCTTGGTCAAAAACCACATGCGCTTCGGCGATGTGCCGGAGATGCGGGAGTCCACCATCCAGCGCTTCCTTCGGCTGCCGCGATTTGACGAGCACCTGCGGCTCCACTGGCTGGACTGCACCGCCTGCCATGGCCGGCTGGGCATCTGGCGGCAGATGACCGAGCGCTATGAGGCCGCGCCCGCAGACGAGGTGCGACCGCATCTGCTGCTGACTGGCCGCGACCTGATCCGCGCCGGCTACCGGCCCGGACCCCGCTTCAAGGAGATGCTCGAAGCCGCCGAAGACGCCCAACTGGAGGGAACGCTGCATTCGACCGGAGAGGCCCTCGATCTGGTGCGCGAACGGTTCGGCACAGCGGAGGCTCTGGTGACAGAGACCGCGCCTTGACGCGTCCGGACACCGTGGTTCTGGGCGCGGGCATGGCCGGACTGGCCTGCGCGCGGGCTCTGGCGGAGGCAGGGCAGCGTGTGCTGGTGCTGGAGGCTCAGGATCGCGTGGGCGGCCGCATTTCGACGCGGCGTGTCGATGGCGCGACCATGGAACTCGGGGCGGAGTTCGTCCACGGCCGCCCGCCGGAGCTGCTGGCACTGATCGCCGAGGCCGGATGTACGCTGGCCGGGCGTGGCGGCCAGCCGGTTCGCTTGGTAGCCGGTCAGCTGACGCCAGACTCCGGGGGCGAGCGCGAAGCGATGTTTGCACCGCTTGAAGCTCTGAAGGGCTTCTCCGGCGAGGACCTTTCGTTCACCAAATATTTAGACCGCCAGGGCATCTCGGGCAATGCGCGCGAAGCCGCCATCGGCTACATCGAAGGCTTCAACGCCGCCGAAGCGGAGGTCGCCAGCGCCCATGCGCTCGGCGTGCAGCAGGCCGCCGAAGACGCGAACGACGGCGATCAGATCCACGGGGTGCGCGAAGGCTACGACCGTCTGCCAGAGTTCCTGGCCCACCGTGTGCGCGCGCTTGGCGGCGAGCTCCGGCTCGGCTGCCCGGCCACGGGAATCCGCTGGCATCGGGGCCCGGTCGAGGTCTTGACCGCCGCCGGTGCGGTGCATGCCGCGCGCTGCGTGGTGGCGCTGCCGCTGGGCGTGCTGACCGGTGGCGACTTTGCGGTCGATCCCCTGCCGGATGACGCCTTTCAAGCGATGCGCGGCCTGCGCATGGGATCGGTTTGCCGCTTCACGCTTCACTTTCGTACGCCCTTCTGGACGCAACTGCCGCCACAGCCCGCGATGCGCGCCATGAGCTTCCTGTTCGCTCGAGAACAGACTCCCGGCGTGTGGTGGACGACGCACCCGCAGCCATCCCTCACGCTGACCGGGTGGTCCGGCGGACCGCGCAGCGCCGGCCTGCTGAGTTTGAGTGATGAAGCGCTCGAGCACCAGGCCGTCGCCGCGCTGGCAGCGATCTTTGGCAAGCAGCCCGCCTCCCTGGCGCAACAGCTGACCGGATTTCACCGTCACAACTGGACCGCCGACCCGTGGTCGCGCGGAGCCTACAGCTACGTCGCGGTGGGTGGTGTGGAGTCCTCACGTCTCCTCTCCGAGCCGGTCAAGCGCACGCTCTTCTTCGCCGGCGAGCACACCGACACCACCGGCCACTGGGGAACCGTGCACGCCGCCCTGCGCAGCGGTCTGCGCGCGGCGACGCAGGTGCTCGAAACTTTTTAGGGCTCCGACTCCGGCCCGTAGCGCACCAGCGGCTGCCGGGGCGCGATGCCCAGCAGGTGATCCACGCGAGCCTGCAGACGCGCGGCGTCAAACGGCGCGTGCACCTTGATGTCATTGTCGAAGTAGACGAAGACATCGCGCGGTCGCACCGGCGCGGTCTCCAACCCGGCGATGCGCGCCGGATTCGCTCCCGCCCGGTCATGCTCCGGCGTCTCGCCTGCGGCCCACAGCAGAAGTCGTTCGGCCCAAAGCTCCAGCTGCCTGTCGCTGTAGCGGCTCGCGTACAGGGCCTCGGAGCCATGGAGGCGCACATACACGATGGGCGAGGTCGCGTCGAGCAGCAGCGGCCACTCCACCGTGTCGGCCACCACCAGACCCACGCCGTGCTCGCGCAGCAGATCGACAAACCGAGGTGTCACAAAGCTTTCGTGCCGGATCTCGACGGCGTGATGAAGCGGCTGATGGGTCTCCGCCGAGAAGACCGATCGGGGCAGCATCCGCTCGCTGCAGCGCTCCGCCAGCTCTGCCGCCTGCGTGGTGGTGCGCGGAAGCATGCGGAAGAACTCGGCAAATCTTTTCGGCTCAAAGCTCTGCCGCGGAGGAAACTGCCACAACATCGGTCCCAACTTGGCGCCCAATGCCAGCAGGCCGCTTGCCAGCAGATTGCTGAAGGCCTCGTCGATGCCGCGCAGCTTCTTCATGTGGGTGATGAAGCGCGAGCCCTTGACGGCGAAAAGAAAGTCTTCCGGCGTCTCCGCGGCCCACTTCTGAAAGCTGGCGGGCCGCTGCAGCGAGTAGAAGGTTCCGTTGATCTCGACCGTGCCGAACTGCCGCGAGGCAAACTCCAACTCACGCCGCTGCGGCAGCCTGGGCGGGTAGAAGACGCCGCGCCATGGCGGGTAGCGCCAGCCGGAGATGCCGATGTGAATCCGTCCACGCGCCAGTGCAGCCCCGGCCGCCCCACCCCCGTTCGGGCTTTGCTTCGAGAATCGGTTTGGACCCTGGTCCGATGTTTGGTTGGCCATGCCTGGATTCCCGTCGAAGTCGATTCGATGCCTCACGTGAACAGAAAAGTAACACCGGAGAAACATACGGCAGCCTGGAGTAGCGTTGGAGGAACATGGGAGCCGGGCGGCTGCTTGCGACGGTAAACGCCCTCAGCCTCCGGCTGCATCAGAGTTGCTTATGGCCGCCACCAAGAGACTCCTGAACACGCCCCCGAACACGTCTGCGAACACCGAGATCCTGATCAATGGCCTCCCTGCCCCGGCTCACGCGGGTGAGTTGCTGATCGACGCGCTTGACCGTCTCGCGGAGTCCACCGGCGGCAAACCCGTGCCGCACGTCTGCTACCTGGAGCAGATGGGGCCGATTCAGAGCTGCGACACCTGCATGGTGGAGGTGAACGGGCAGCTGGTTCGCGCCTGCGCCACACCGGTGACGGCCGGGATGAAGGTCGAAACCGAGGGGCAGCTGCCGGACATCGCGCAGCGCGAGGCCTTTGACCGCCTGCTGCAGAACCACATGCTCTACTGCACCGTCTGCGACAACAACAACCAGAACTGCACCATTCACAATTCCACCGCCAACCTCGATGTGAAGCACCAGGCCCGGCCGTATCTGAAGAAGCCCTACCTGCAGGACCACACCAACCCGTTCTATCGCTACGACCCCGACCAGTGCATCCTGTGCGGCCGGTGCGTGGAGGCCTGCCAGAACGTGCAGGTGAACGAGACCTTGACCATCAACTGGGGGAGCGCGCACCCGCGCGTGCTGTGGGACGGCGGCGAAAAGATTGAGGGCTCCTCCTGCGTCTCGTGCGGTCATTGCATCTCGGTCTGCCCCTGCAACGCGCTCATGGAAAAGTCGATGATTGGGCACGCCGGATACTTCACCAACCTGCCCGGCAAGGTGCTCGACAACATGATCGACGTGGTCAAGGGCGTTGAACCGAACACCGGCTACGGCCCCATCCTGGCGCTCTCTGAGGTTGAGGCCGAGATGCGCAACGAGCGGGTCAAGCGCACCAAGACCGTCTGTACCTACTGCGGCGTCGGCTGCTCGTTCGACGTGTGGACGCGCGACCGGCACATCCTCAAAATCGAGCCGCTCCACGGTCCGGCCAACGGCATCTCCACCTGCATCAAGGGCAAGTTCGCCTGGGACTTTATCAACTCCGACGACCGCCTGGTGGAGCCGCTGCTGCGCCAGGGCGACACCTTCGTCGAGATCTCCTGGGAGCGGGCGCTCGACGTCATCCATGAAAAATGGACGGGCATCAAGGCCGAGCACGGCCCGGACGCGCTCGCCTTTATCGCCTCCTCGAAGTGCACCAACGAGGAGAGCTACCTGATGCAGAAGCTGGCGCGTCAGGTGGTCGGGACCAATAACATCGACAACTGCTCGCGCTACTGCCAGACGCCGGCGTCGAAGGGGCTGCAGCGCACCGTGGGCTACGGCGCGGACTCGGGCTCGATCGCCGACATTGAACAGGCGGCGCTGGTTGTGATCGTCGGCTCCAACACCTCGGAGTCGCACCCGGTGCTGGCCACGCGCATCAAGCGATCGCACAAGCATCGCGGGCAGCGCCTCATCGTCGCTGACCTGCGCAAGCACGAGATGGCCGAGCGCGCCGACATCTTTCTGCGGCCGCGGCCCTCGACCGACGAGGTCTGGCTCTCGGGCGTGGCCAAGTACATCCTCGACCACAACCTGGCGGACAGGAAGTTCATCGATCGCTGGGTCAACAAGTTCGACGAGTACGCAAAGTCGCTCGAGCCCTTCACGCTTGAGTATGTCGAGGAGGTCACCGGCATTCCGCAGGCGACCCTGATCACGGTCGCCAACGAGATCGCCGCGGCCAGCAGCGTGTGCATGCTGTGGGCGATGGGTGTCACGCAGCACTGCGGCGGCTCCGACACCTCGACCGCCATCTCGAACCTGCTATTGCTCACCGGCAACTACAAACGCCCCGGCACCGGTGGCTATCCGCTGCGCGGCCACAACAATGTCCAGGGTGCGAGCGACTTTGGCTCCATGCCGGATGTCTTTTCCGGCTACCAGCACGTCGCCGAAGAGAAGGTTCGCGCCAAGTTCGAGGCCGACTGGGGCTGCACCCTGCCCACCACCGTTGGCATGGACAACCGCGAGATGATCGACGCGATCCACCAGGGCAAGCTCAAGGCGATGTACATCAAGGGCGAGGACACCATCACCTCGGACTCGAACGCGAATGATGTGGGCGATGCGCTGCGCAAGCTCGACTTCCTGATCGTGCAGGACATCAACTTCTCTGAGACCTGCCAATACGCCGACCTCATCCTGCCGGCCTCGCCGTCGCTTGAAAAGGAGGGCACCTTCGTCAACACCGAGAGACGAATTCAGCGGCTCTACAAGGCACTCGATCCGCTCGGCAACTCCAAGCCCGACTGGGAGATCCTTCAGCTGATCGCGCAACGCATGGGAGCGAAGTGGAAGTACACCCATCCGTCGGATGTGATGGACGAGGTGGCCCGTCTCACGCCCACCATGGCCGGTGTGACCTACGAGCGGCTCGAAGGCTACAAGAGCCTGCAGTGGCCGGTCGCGGCCGACGGCACCGACACGCCGCTCTGCTACGTGGACGACTTTCCCTTTCCTGATGGCAAGGCACAGTTCCATCCGCTCGAGTACGTTCCGCCGTCGGAGGAGCGCACCGAGCGCTTCGATCTCCATCTCAACAACGGCCGGCTGCTCGAGCACTTCGAGCAGGGCAGCATGACGTATCGCTCGCCCGGCATCACCGCGATCACGCCGCAGACCTTTCTGGAGGTCTCTCCCGAGCTTGCGGCGGAGCGTGGCATCTCGAGCGGCCGCTATGTGCACCTGACCTCGCCCTACGGCCGCCTGAAGGTTCAGGTACTGGTCACGGATCGCGTCCAGGGCAAGGAGCTTTACCTGCCCATGAACTCGGTGCTCGAACCGGTGAACAAGCTGACCAGCAGCCACACCGACCGCGCGACCCACACGCCCGCTTACAAGGAGACTGCGGTCGAGATGACCGTGCTTCCCGAAGACGGGCCAAACCCGCTGCCGCGCGCCAACTTCCGCTGGGGCAATCGCCATCCGCAGCCCGGCATTGAGATCGAACGCAAGTGGGCGCAGCCGGGGTACCACCTGCCCGGCACCGAACCCAGCGACAAACTGGTGCAGATCAAATCCACTACGGTTTAGGGAACGAGAGGAACGCAGATGGCCAACCCCATACCCTTCAAAGTCGAACCTGTCGACCCGAAGAAAGATCTCGCCAAGCAGCTCGCGTCCGCGCCCACCGACCATGGTGAGGCACTGCTGGTGCTGTGGGATCTGCTGGACGTTTCGCATCGCGAGGGCGTTCTTGACACCCTGGTCGGCCTGATCGGCGCCAAGGACGAAGCGATCGGCAAGATCGCGGACTACGCCAAGCTGCCCGAGGGCGTCGCCGGCATCCGCAACCTGCTTTCGCTGCTCAAGATCATGGCCTCGCTCGACCCCGAGTCGCTGACCTGCCTATCCGACGCGCTCGACGTGGCCAACCTCGAACACCGCAAGGAGCAGAAGCCGCCCTCGCTATGGCAGCTTTACAAACGCATCGACAGCGACGACAGCCGGCGCGGTCTGTCGTTCCTGGCGCTTCTTCTGCAGGCCATCGGCCGCTCCTTCAAAAACGGCGATCCACGATAGAGCGGACGATGGAGTGACGGACCGAAGTCTGCTCAGCAAAGGCGTCAAACACCCTTTCCCTTGGGCGCCTTCACCTGTCCGGTTTCAAGCATCTTGTACACCGTGCCCCGGTAATAGAAGTTGCTGCCGCTGTAGCTGGCCGCCCAAAGCACGGCTCCCAGCAGATCGCGCAGCGGATAGATCAGCGTGTTGGCGGCCCACGCCGGATCGCCGAGCACCCGAAGAACGACGGCCGCCTGCGCCCAGCGGTTGACAACGGTGGCGAGCAGCCACAGAAGGCCGGCTATCGGATGGTGCGCCAGCAGACTCCAGAGCAGACCCAGCAGACCGAATGGAACTGCAAAGGTGAGTCCCGTGCCAAGGTGCCCCCACGGGCGGGAGCGCCGCGTGCTCTGCATCCATCGCAGCTGGTTGCGAAACGACACGCCGAAGCTGGTCTCCTGTACCATCAGCCGGATCACATGAGTTGCGAGCAGAACTCCCGTTTCCTGCGCGGCCAGCCGGTTTCCCAGCACAAAATCGTCCGCATAGAACTTGCCCAGCTCGGCGTATCCGCCGACCTGCTGGAAGCTTTGGCGGCGCGTGGCCATGGTGGCTCCGAGAGCGAACTTTGTCCCTTCGAGCATGTCCGCGACGAGCGCCCCGCTGGTCATCTCGACGCTCTTGCCGACAGCGTCCAGCCGCGGGGAGAGTCCGGGCGGCCCGTTCTGCCCCTCGGCGGTGCCGATGTACAGACACGAGGCGAGTCCGGTGTGCGGATCGCGCAGGTACCCCGCCATGCGCTGGAGGTAATCCGGAGCGACGCGCACGTCGGCGTCACTGGTGACGAACAGGTCGTTCGCGGCGATCGAGTCCAGCGTCTCGAGCGAGAACACCTTGGCGTTGTGGAACTCGGGGACAGGCTCGCCGCAGGTGACGAAGCGCGCCGTGACGTGCGGATAACGCGCGGCAACCGCCCGCGCCAGCAGCAGACCGGCGTCGCTCTCCTGCCGCGCGCAGAAGAGAAGTTCGAAGTTGGGGTACTGCTGCTCGAAGAAGCTTTCAAGGTTCCGCTCCATGCCGGGCTCGGTTCCGTGCAGCGGCTTTAACACGCTGAGCGGGGGCAGAAAGTCTGCCGCGCGGCTTGCCTCCTGTCGCTTTCGGCGGCCGAAGCGAAGGGTCGCCGCCAGCACCATTCCGCAGTAGATGCCCGAGGTGACGGTGCCGAGCAGGGCAATCCAGAAGAGAAGGTGAAGCACGAGCGGCATGGTCTTCCTGGGCAGGGTCGGGGGGGGCTTCGGACAGACGTCCGAAGCCCTTACCAGTCTAGAGCAGCCAGGCGCTCAAAGCGGAGGAGCTGCCTACAGTTTCAGCGACGGCGGAGCCAGCTCGGGCGCGGCAGCAAAGCTGTGCTTCGGCTCCGGCCCCATCTCGAAGAGGAGCTCTCCGCCGTTGGCAATCTCCGCATGGCGAAACCACGCCTTCTGCTGCGGCTTGCCGTTGAGCGTGAAGCTCTGCACATACGCGTCTTTGGGGTTCGATCGCTTGACCTCGATCGAAAGCTTCTTGCCGTTGTTCACCGTCAGCGTAGCTCGTTCGACCAGGGGCGAACCGAGGACGTAGATGCCGCTGACCGGGTCGACCGGGTAGAAGCCCAGGGCGGAGAGCAGAAACCAGGCCGACATCTGGCCCACATCTTCGTTGCCGGCCATGCCGTCGGGCGCCGCGTGATACATGGTGTCCATCAGCATGCGCACGCGCGCCTGCGTCTTCCACGGAGCGCCGGCGTAGACGTACAGGTACGCGATATGATGCGAGGGCTCGTTGCCGTGGGCGTACTGGCCCACCATGCCCGCGATGTCCGGCGGAGCGTTCGGCGGAAGGGTCGAGGGCACGGTAAACAGCGCATCCAGCTTGGTCAGGAACGGTTCGCGGCCGCCGAAGAGATCGATCAGGCCGGCGGGATCGTGCATGACGCCAAAGGTGGTCTGCCAGGCGTTCGACTCGGTGTAGTCGCGCCACCGATTGCTGTGGCCCATCTCGATGGGGTCAAACGGCGTGGCCCAGCTGCCGTCGGCAAGCTTGGGCTCCATAAACGTCGTCTTGGGGTTGAAGTAGTGGCGGAAGTTGGTGGAGCGCGCCTGCAGCTTCGCGGCCTCGTCCGTCTTGCCCAGCATCCTGGCGACATGCGCCACCGACCAGTCGCCATAGCAGTACTCGAACGCCTTCGAGACCGACTCGTCCTCGCGGTCCGCCGGGATGTAGCCCATCTCGCGGTAGAGACCTAGGCCGCGATAGTTTTCGACCTCCGCACGCTCCATCATCACGCGATACGCGGCGGCGGGATCGATGCCCTGGAAGCCCTTGTTGAGCGCCTCGGCGATGACGCCCGCGGAGTGGTAGCCCGTCATGGTGCCGGTCTCCGTGCCCTGCAGCGGCCACACCGGCATTCCGGCTTCGCTCTGCTCGGCCATGCGGATCAGCGTGTTGCAGAAGTCCGGCACGCGTTCGCTCTCGATCAGCGTGTAGGCCGGGTGTGCTGCGCGAAAGGTATCCCACAACGAAAAGGTGGTGTAGTTGTGCTGGCCCTTCGGCACCTGGTGCACCTGGCGATCCATGCCGCGGTAGCTGCCGTCCACGTCGTCGAAGAGCTGCGGGCCGAGCGTCATGTGGTAGAGCGCGGTGTAGAAGATGCGCTTCTGGTCCGGATCGGCGATCTCCGCCTCGACCCGCGCGAGTTGGTCGCGCCACTTTCGTTGCGCGGCGGCCCGCGTGCGCTCGAAGTTCCAGTCGGGCTGCTCCGCCTTCAGGTTCTTCGCGGCTCCGTCGGCGCTGACGCCGGAGATGCCAGTGCGCACCAGGATCGTCTCGTTCGCCCCTGTCCGGAAGTGCAGGACAGCCTTCAGGTTGTCGCCCTTCAGCTGGCCGGTTCCGTCAACCGGCTTGTCGTCGGAGTAAAAGACGACCTTGGTCGGCTGCTTGGACACCTGCAGGGTGAAATAGCACTGGCGGTCATACCCCCAGGCGCGGGTGTCGTGGCCGCCCGCCAGCGTATCTGGCGCGGTCTGCGTCAGCTCCGCCGTGTACACCGGCGAGACCTGGTTGTTCATGTAACCATGGTGGAGATCGAGGATCAGCCACGCGTCCTGGCTCTCCGCAAAGGTGTAGCGATGTAGCCCGGTGCGCTCGGTCGCTGTCAGCTCGACCTTGACCTTGGGGTCCTGTAACAGAACGGAGTAGAAGCCCGGCTCGGCAACCTCGTCCTCGTGCGAAAAGCGCGACCGGTAGCCCTCCTCCGGGTTCGACCGCGACCCGGGCACGAGCTTGACCGGGCCAGTGCCGGCCATCACCAGAAAGTCCAGAAGATCGCCCGCTCCCGTGCCGCTCAGGTGGGTGTGGGAGAAGCCCATGATGGAGCTGTCGGTGTTGTGGTAGCCACAGCACCAGTCCCAGCCCTCGTTGTAGGTGTCCGGGCTCAGCTGCACGGCGGAGAACGGAACGCTGGCTCCGGGAAAGCAGTGTCCGTGGCCGCCGGTGCCGATGCGCGGATCGATCCAGCGCAGGGGATCGTTTGCCGCCTCTCCTTCCGGCAGGGAAAAGGCAGGCAAGGGAAGAGCGGCGGCGGCGCAGGCGGCGCTCGCGGTCTGGAGAAAGCTGCGGCGAGAGATCAAGTGAGTTTGCTCCGAATTCTGCAAGCTGCTGTAGCGGGCGCGACAGGTCCCCGGGCCAGACCTGCCGATCGCTTGCCGCACGGCGGGTCTACCCAGTAGTGTGGACCGTGCGGACGACGCGGCGCAAATGGAGGGATTTGGCGGCATGGAATCGTTTTCAAGAAGATCGCTTCTGCGTCACGCGGGCGCGTCGGCGATGCTGGCTCCGCTGCGGGGACTCGCGGCCCGATCCCCCAGCCCGTCGCAGATACCCGACTCGAACTCCCGACGACCGCCGCAGGTTGCGAGCGGGCACCGCGTTCCGCCGGGAGAGCGCCGCTTTCGGTCGGAGGCGGTCGAGCAGTACATTGTCGCCACACGGAGCAGGATCGCCGACAGTGAGCTGGCGACGCTCTTTACCAACTGCTTTCCCAACACACTCGACACCACCGTCGAGCCCGGCACCTACGAGGGCAAGCCCGACACCGCCGTTCTGACCGGCGACATCGCCGCCATGTGGCTGCGCGACTCCTCCGCCCAGGTGTGGCCGTACCTTCCTCTGGCGAAACAGGACCCCCGCCTGCGCGCGCTGCTCGAGGGGGTTATCCGCCGGCAGACGCGCTGCCTTCTGATCGATCCCTACGCCAACTCCTTTATGGCTGACCTTTCCGCGCCGCCGCTGCCGTGGAGCCGCACCGATCACACGGAGATGAAGCAGGGCGTGGGCGAACGCAAGTACGAGCTCGATTCTCTTTGCTACCCCATCCGTCTCGCGCATGGCTACTGGAAGCAGACCGGCGGCACTGAGCCCTTTGACGACCGCTGGCACAGGGCCATGCGGCTGGTGGTGGCCACCATGCGCGTGCAGCAGCGCAAGGACGGCCTCGGACCGTATCATTTCCAGCGGATGGCCCTCGCCCCGACCGAGACCCTGGGAGAAAAGGGCTACGGCAACCCGGTGAATCCGGTCGGCCTGATCGCCTCGGGCTTCCGGCCCTCGGACGACGCCTGCATCTTTCCCTTTCTGGTGCCCTCCAACCTGTTCGCCGTCACCTCGCTCCACCAGCTTGCCGATCTGAGCCATGCCGTGCTCCACGACGACGGTCTGGCGAGCGAGGCGAAAGGGCTGGCCGACGAGGTCTCCTCTGCCCTGCGGCAGCATGCCATCGCACAGACCCCCGGCGGACCCATCTGGGCCTACGAGGTCGATGGCTTCGGCGGGCAGGTGCTGATGGACGACGCCAACGTGCCCTCGCTGCTGGGTCTACCGTACCTTGATGCCTCGCCGGATACCGCCATGTACGCCCGCACCCGCGCCTTTGTCTGGAGCGAGCGCAACCCGTGGTTCTTTCGCGGATCGGCCGCGGAGGGCATCGGCGGTCCCCATGTGGGAAAGGACATGATCTGGCCCATGTCCCTGATGATCTACGCGCTCACCAGCAGCTCGCCCACGGAGATCCGCCGGGCCGTGGCCATGCTGAAGCGATCGAGCGCGGGAACCGGCTTTATGCACGAGAGCTTCTTCAAGGATGATCCGAGCCGGTTCACGCGGCCGTGGTTCGCCTGGGCGAATACGCTGTTCGGTGAGCTGATCGGACACCTGGCCGAGACCCGGCCGGAGCTGCTGCGCGGGTAGCCGCCCTGCCGCAGAATAAGTTCGCGGGCGAGATCCTGTCCGTGCCGCTTCGGTCGATGCCAACCGTTCAGCGACTCTTCAGCCGTGGTGTCACAGACTGCACTTGCTCTATCGTCGTGTTGAGCTGGAGCAGGCCATGAGAGCGCTGGTGATTGAAGACGAGGTCCGGCTGGCTGAAAACATCAGCCGCGGCCTGGAACAGGGTGGAGGCTTCGCCGTCGACATCGCGCCGGACGGCGAGGACGGCTTGTCCCTGGCGCAGGACGGTGTGTACGACGTGATTGTGCTCGACCTGATGCTGCCGAAGCTGCCCGGCGAGGAGGTCCTGCGGCGCCTGCGCTCCGGCGGATCCCGCTCGCCCGTCCTGGTGCTGACCGCAAAGGAGGGCAAGCAGCACCTGGTGGCCGTGCTGAACGCCGGTGCCGACGACTACCTGCCCAAGCCGTTCGACATGGGAGAGCTCATCGCCCGCATCAAGTCGCTGATCCGCCGCAGCCAGGGCCATGCCAGCTCCCGTCTGGCGCTCGACACACTCGAGCTGGACTTCAGCCGCCGATCGGTAAGGCGCGGTGAGCGAACCCTGCACCTGACCCCGATGGAGTACCGCGTTCTCGAACACCTTCTGTTGCGGGTGGGCAGCGTGGTGTCGAAGACGGAGCTGCTGGAGCACCTCTACGACTACAACTGGGAGAAGTTCTCGAACGTCATCGAGGTCTACATCTCCGGCCTGCGCCGAAAGGTAGACGGCGGGGAAGAGATCCGTCTGCTGCACACGGTGCGCGGCCACGGATACCTGCTGCGGCTGCCGGAGCCGTCGTGAAGCGTGTGGCCGCGTCACGCTCGATCCGCGGCAGAATTCTGCTTCTGCTCGTGCTTGCGCAGACCGCTCTGACCACTCTCTGCGCCGCCGCGGTCGTCGTCTATGTGCAGCGTCAGCGGGCCGCGGTGCTTGAGGCCGAGCTGCTCCGCCGCGTGCTCACCGTGATAGCCATGGTCCAGGTCGACGACGCCCATCCGTCACGGCTGGAGTTCGCCCCGCAGCCTGCGCTTCTGGCGCCAGGGGACCGCTTCCTCGTCGTCGATCAGCGGGATGGCGTGATCGGCCGGTCGGTTCAGCCGGTGGAGAAGCTCCCCAGTCCGGCCGCGGACCGGGAGATTCGCTTTGGCACGGAGGCAGGCCCGTATCGGGGCAGGCTGTTTCCCGCACTTCCCGTGCTTGATGCCGATGACGAGCGGTCCGGATCGCCGGCGCGTACGGTCAGCGTCGCCTATGCCATGCCCGTCGGCGACTTCGACAGGACCTCTCACCACATCGTGCTTTTCGCTCTTTGCGGAGCTCTCTTCTGGATCAGCTGTTCCTGCGGCATCGCCTGGGTCTCTGTGGTGCGGGGCATGAAGCCGCTGGGCGCGCTCGCCGCCGAGGCAGGGCACATCACCGAGCGGCGCTGGAGCTTTGCCCCCTCCCCGGAGGTCGGCGCCGTCACCGAGCTTCGGCCCCTGGCTGGTGCGATCGCCGATCTGGTCGCTCGTCTGCGGGGCGCCTTCGATCGGGAGCGAACCTTTGTCGGCGATGCCGCGCATGAGCTCAAAACGCTGGTCGCGGTGCAGAAATCGTCGCTCCAGGTTGCGCTCGGCGGCCCTCCTTCGGTCAGCGGATATCGATGCGGCCTCGAGCGCGGTCTTGAAGATGTGGACCGGCTCGAGATGCTGGTGGGGCGCATGCTGGCGCTCGCCTCCATCGAAGGAGCGGATCGGCCTCGTGCGCTCGAACCCGTGGCCGTGGGGGAGGGCCTGCTGACCGCCTGCGATCAGCTCAGGCCGGTCGCCGCGCAGCGCCGGGTCATCCTCCAGGAAGAGATCGCGACACACTGCCTGGTCCAAACCGAGGCCAGCCTGCTTGAAACGCTGTGGACGACGCTGATCGAGAATGCAATTCGGTACAGCCCGCCCGGGGCGACGGTCCTGCTCGCCTGCCGTGCCGCCGGGGAGCGGCACGTGGCGGTGACGGTCGAGGACCGCGGCGCCGGCATCGCCCCCGAACACCTCTCTCACCTGTTTGAACGCTTTTATCGCGCGGACGCCTCGCGATCGCGGCAGAGCGGCGGCTTCGGCCTGGGCCTGGCGATGGCCAAAGCGATCGCCGAGCGGCACGGGGGCACGATCGGGATCGCAAGCGTCCCCGGCGAGGGCACGACCGCGACCGTGACGCTGCCATGCTCAGCCTCGAGCCTTGCGGACCGGCCTTCCCCGGCTGCGTCAGACGATGGGCTGCAGGGCAGCCCGTCGGAGCAGGAGGCGTAAACTGACGGCGGCGGTGCCAGGGTACCGGCCAGGAGAGACGCTGTCCCCGTGATCCGCTCCACACTCCCGTCTGCGATGCTGCTGCTGTTGGCTCTCCCCATGCTGGCCCAGGCACCCTCCCAGCCGCTCTCCTACAATTGCCAGTACACCTCGACGCCCATCCAGATCGACGGCAGGCTGGACGATCCTGCGTGGAAGCGGGCGGCGTGGACCTCGGACTTCGTGGATATCGAAGGCGCACGCCGGCCGAAGCCGCGCTTCCGCACCCGGGCCAAGATGCTGTGGGACGACCACTACCTGTACATCGCCGCCGAACTCGAAGAGCCGGATGTGCACGCGACCCTGACCAGGCATGACTCCGTCATCTTTCACGACGATGACTTTGAGGTCTTTCTCAAGCCCCTGCCGGAGACCGCCAGCTACTACGAGTTCGAGATGAACGCGCTCAACACCGGGTGGGACCTGTTTCTGCCCAGGCCCTACAAGATGGGCGGCAAAGCCGATAACAGCTGGGACATCCAAGGTCTCCGAACGGCGGTTGCGGTCCAGGGCACGCTCAACCATCCCGGCGACACCGACCGTGGATGGACACTTGAGATCGCGTATCCGCTGACCGCCTTCCGCTCGCGTCAGGCGGTTCCGCCGCCGCACGATGGCACACTGTGGCGCATCAACTTCAGCCGTGTGGAGTGGAAGGCCGGCCAGGCACGCGAAGACAACTGGGTCTGGTCGCCGCAGGGCCTCATCGACATGCACGTGCCCGAGCACTGGGGCTTTCTGCGCTTCGCCGGCAAAAGCTAGAAGCCTCTGATCAAGTCCGCTTGTAGAAAACCCCTGCTCTCTTGTTGTCATTCCCGCAGGGGATCTGCGTTTCTTTCCGAGCCCCGCAAAATTCGGGTGGAGGGAACCCACATCTCAGAGGCGAGATGTGGGGCACCCGCACCCTCAGACCCGCAAGTTCAGACCCGCACCCTCGAACCCGCACCCTCAGACCCGTACCCTCAGACCCGCAAGCTCGGAGCCGCACCCTCGGGTCTTCCCAGATGTAGGCTACCCGCCTTGGTGGTGGGTGATTCGTCCTTCCCCGTTGCCGCAATGACCGGGTGCCCCACGTCTCGCTCTTGAGACGTGGGTTCAGACTCTTCCCGGGCTTCGAGCCTGAGTGAGCCTCAGAGCAGAGGATCTACACCCTCAGGAAAACTGCTTCAGGAAATCTCTGATCAAATCCGCCTGGGAAGAGAGTCCTGCTCTTGTCGTTCCCGCAGGAAAGCAGCGTTCGTCTCCCAGCCGCGAAGTTGATCAGAGCTTCCTTGGGCTCCGGCAGCCGGACGGCAGAACGCTCACCTCCCTGAACCCAGTCTCCTCCCGCCCGGTGCCCTCTGCTCCCTGGTGCGCACACATTGAACGCCTGCTCCTCGTCTACAGTCCCAGCTCGGCCCGAATGGCCTCCGCTATGGTTTCGGCGTGGGAGCGCATGGCCGCCTCGCTCTCCGCCTCGATCATGACGCGCGCGAGCGCCTCGGTGCCGGAGTAGCGGATCACCACGCGCCCGGTGCCTTCGAGAGCGGTCTCCGCGTTCTGGATCGCTGCCGCCACCGAAGCGATGGACTCCAGCGGGCGGCGTTCGCGCACGCGCACGTTGACGATGACCTGGGGAAAGACCTTGAGGTCGGCGGTGAGCTCGGCGAGCGACTTCCCCGTGCGATGCATCACGTCGAGCACCAGAAGCGCGGTCAGGAGGCCGTCGCCGGTGGTGGATCGGCCGGCGAACAGGATGTGGCCGGACTGCTCGCCGCCCAGCGCGGCTCCGGTCGCTTGCATCTGTTCGAGCACGTATTTGTCGCCGACCGGAGCGCGCAGCATGGCGATGCCGGAGCGCCGGAGCGCCGCCTCCAGCCCCATGTTGGACATGGTGGTCGCGACCACGGTCGAATGGGTAAGGAGGCCGCGCATCTGCAGGTCGCGCGCGGCCAGCAGAAGGATGGCGTCGCCGTTTACGACACGTCCGTGCTCGTCGGCCAGCAGGCAGCGGTCGGCGTCCCCATCCAGGGTGATGCCGAGCGCGGCCCCCTGCTGCGCGACCTCGCCGGCGACGACGTCCGGGTGCAGCGCTCCGCAGTACTCGTTGATGTTGCGGCCGCTAGGGCTGGCATGGGTGACCACGATCTCTCCCCCGAGATCGGCAAACAGCTGCGGAGCGACGGAGCTGGCCGCCCCGTTCGCGCAGTCGATGACGATCCTGCGATTGTCGAGCGAGATGCCGGGCACGGCCTCGAGCAGAAACCGTACGTAGTCGGCGCGGTAGCTGTCGTTGATCTGCGGAGCCAGGGCGTACTGCGGTGTGTCGCTGCCGAAGTCGAGCTGCCGAAAGATCTCGTCTTCGATCGCGAGCTCGGTCGCATCCGGCAGCTTGTAGCCGTCCCGACCGAAGAGCTTGATGCCGTTATCTTCCCAGGGATTGTGCGAAGCCGAGATCACCACGCCCGCGTCGAAGCCGTGGGTGAGGGTCAGCCATGCAATCGCCGGTGTGGTGATGACGCCGGCCGAAGCGACGGTGACGCCGCCGGTGGTCAGGCCTGCGGTGAGCGTCGCGGCGATGCCCTCGGAGGACTCGCGCGTGTCCATGCCCAGCAGAACGCGTGGGCTGGGCGAGCTCTGCTGCAGCGTCTTCGCCAGGGCGAGACCGATGGCATGGACGGTAGGTGGATCGAGTGGGGGCTGGCCGGCGACACCCCGGATTCCATCGGTGCCGAAGAGCTTCTTCATGGGATTTTGATCTCCGTAACGTTTGCGAGCAGGGATCCGGTGCCGAGGCGCGCGCGGATCGGCTGTCCCGGCGTGAGCGCCGAGGCACTTTGGATCAGGGTGCCGTCTTCGGCGTAGACCAGGGCGTACCCGCGCGCGAGCACCGCCACCGGGGAGAGTGCCTCCAGGCGACTGATGGCGCGGTCCAGCTGCTGCCTTCGACCCGCAACCAGTTGCGTCTGCAGACGGTTGAGGCAGCCGCGGGATGTCTCCAGCCGGCGCGCTCCCACGGCCAGCCGCACGGCCGGACCCTGCCGGAGCAGGCGGGTGTTCAGGGCGTCCAGGCGGGCGCGGCGGCGGCTCTGTGCCTTGCGGAAGGCAGCGCCGACGCGCCCGTGCAGATCGTCGACGCGTTGCGATCGCCGGTTAAGGGCATCCTGCAGCCGAACCAGCATGCCCCCTGCCGAGAGCCGGTTGAACCGCGCGCGAGCCCGCAGCAGGTGGAACTGTGCCGACCGATCCAGGGCACCTTCCAGCCGGTCGAGACGCTCTTCCACGCGATGGAGCGCGGCCGTGACGAGCTCGGCGGCGGCAGAAGGGGTGGGCGCGCGCAGGTCGGCGGCGAGATCGGCGATGGTGAAGTCGGTCTCATGCCCGATGGCGGAGACGACCGGCAGACCGGAGCCGGCAATGGCGCGCGCCAGGGCCTCATCGTTGAAGCCGGCGAGATCTTCGGCCGAGCCGCCGCCCCGCGCGAGAACGATCAGATCGACCTCGTGGGGGTTTCGGTTGAACCAGGCGATCGCCCGGATCACCGTGGTCGCGCAGCTGCCGCCCTGCATCACGGCAGGGTAGACCAGCATGTCGAGCGGCCTGTGACGGCGCCGGATGATGGTCGCGATATCGCGCAGAACCGCTCCGTTGGGCGAGGTGATGATGCCGATCGAGCGCGGAAAGGCGGGCAGGGGACGCTTTCTGGCGGAGTCGAAGAGGCCCTCAGCCGCCAGGCGCTGCTTCCTCTGCTCAAAGGCGACCTGCAGCGCGCCGGCGCCGCGTGGCTCAAGCGTGTCGGCGATCAACTGCATCTGTCCGCGGGGTTCATAGACGGAGAGCCGGCCGCGCACCAATACGGCCATGCCGTCGGCCGGCCGGAAGCGCAGCAGAAGCGCTTCACGGCGAAAGAGCACCACCGGCAGTTGGGATTCGCCATCCTTGAGCGTGAGATACAGGTGCCCGGAGGGCGCGGCGCGACAGTTCGAAAGCTCGCCTTCCACCCACAGATCGGCGTAGCCCGCCTCCACGTGCTGACGCAGGTGCGTCACCAGGGATCGCACGCTCCACACCCGGCGCTCCGGCGCGGGCAGGGGCGTATCGATATCTCTCCCAGAGGTCGCGGGACGCCACTGGTCAGGAGCTGCCGGGTCGGCCGGCAGGTCGAATAGCAGGCCCGGCTGCATGGGGGCAGAGTCGCGCGGAACGCGTCCCCGCGACGGCCGCGAGCGCAGGCGCAGGCTGGCGAGGGTCGCCGGCTTCTGGTCCTCGGAAGGCATCCTGACCGAGCATAGCATCGCCCCGCGGCCCGGGCTCGAGGCCCGTATAGCGGCAAAAGAAGGCGGCTACGGCGGGTCGCCCGGCTAGCGAAATCGGTTGAACAGCCAGAAGATCAGGCTCAGCAGGACGCTCAGCACAAGCGAGGTTGCCAGCGGCAGGTACACCGTGGTGTGGCGCCCGCGCCAGGTGAGATCGCCAGGGAGCCGGCCAAGCGGCAGATGCAGCCGGCCTGCCACCGCCACCAGAGCCCCGGCCAGCAGCAGCAGAACTCCAAGCCCGATTAGAAGTCGGCTCAGACCCGGCATCAGGCGGACTTCAGCACGGCCTCAGCCTCGCGGAGCAGGTCACCCGGCGTGCAGGGCTTCAGCAGAATCGGCATGGGACGGGCGAGGTGGCGGGCGGTTTCGAAGGCTCGGGACGCCGAGGGGTGCGAGCCGGTCAGAATGATGACACGGCAGGCAGGCTGCTCCTGCAGGAGATCGCAGACGAGGTCGAGTCCGTCCCGTTGCGGCATGTTGACGTCGCACAGCAACAGGTCAGGATGGAAGCTGCGGGCACAGACCATGGCCTGCTTGGCCGAGTAGGCGACGCGCGCGTCAAAGCCGTCCCTCGTGAAGATGAGGCGGAGAGTGTCTGCAATGACCTGTTCATCGTCGACGATCAGGATGCGGCGCATGGGGAACCAACCTCCAAAGGCATGCTTTCCGGATGGCCCTCCGGGTGATGTGCGTGAAAACGGTTCTCTGCGTGTGTCTCTGTACGTAACCGGATCGCACGGCAGCTTGCGATTGCAGCCTGGGTCCGAATCTCAACCCTCCCGAACCTCCCTCATTATCCGCGAAAGCAGGGGCGGGCTCCGTCATCCATCCGACCGAAGCTCGGGAGCGGTCGCCGGGCGCGAAAGTTCGCCCACTTTTCGCATCCCGCGAAGCGTCCCGCCAGTCTGCTAAGGTGAACGCAAATCCTAGGAAGTCTCCGTTGGGTTGAACTCGATGAACGTCCTCGCCTTGATTGCCGGCCTGTTCTTCTGCGGCGGCGTCATGCTGGATGCCTTTCAGACCATCATTCTGCCGCGCCGTCCGACGGGCAGGCTGCGCCTGACCCGGCTCTTTTATGCCGCAACCTGGCGGCCGTGGGTGTGGCTGGCCCAGCGCACCGGCAGCAAACGGGCCCGGGAGCAGATGTACAGCGTCTTCGGTCCGGTCTCACTGCTGTTTCTGCTGGTGCTGTGGGCGGCGCTGCTGACCTTTGGCTTTGCTCTGCTCTTCTTCGCCTGCGGATCGCCCTTTCACGACAGCAGCCTGATGTCGGCCTCAGGCGCTCTGGCGCGGCTGCGCACGGACATCTACGTCAGCGGAACCACACTGACGACACTTGGACCGGGCGATGTCGTCCCCCTGCGGCAGGCCGCGCGTTACCTGATGATTCTTGAGAGCGGCACCGGCCTGGGCTTTGTGGCGCTTGTGATCGGGTATGTGCCGGTGCTGTACACGGCGTTCTCCCGCCGCGAGCTCACGGTGGCGTTGCTGGATGCGCGCGCCGGATCGCCCCCCAGCGCCACCGAGCTTCTGCGCCGGCACGCCTTTGAGGGTGGCCAGGCGGCGCTGATCGCGCTTCTTGAGGAGTGGGAGCGCTGGTCCGCCGAGATCCTGGAATCGCACATCTCCTACCCGATTCTCTGCTACTACCGTTCCCAGCACGACAACCAGAGCTGGCTCTCGGCTCTTACCGCCGTGCTTGACGCCTGTGCGCTGCTGATCACCACCACGCTCGGACCGGAGGGACAGGCCGCGGCGCGGCAGGCGCAGCTTACCTTTGTGATCGCTCGCCACGCCCTGATCGACCTCGGGCATGTCTTTCACCTGGAGCCGGTTGAGCGCGGCTGGGTCGAGCTCGGCGACACCGGCCGGCTGCCGCCGGAAACCTTCACCCAGCTGTGCCGCGCCGCCGGCGAGGTGCGCATCCGGTTGTGCGGTGATCCCGATTCCATGCATCGCCTGGAAGCTATCCGGCTGCTCTACGAGCCTTCGGCCATGGCGCTCTCGGACTACCTTCGGATGCCGCTGCCCGAATGGGTCGCCGAGGTGCGCAAGGGCGACCACTGGCAACGCATCGTGGGGCTGCGATCGCAGCCGGATGTCGTTCTGGTGGAGACGCAGCACCTGAACGAACAGACACTGGTCGCACATCTGGAGGACGACGGGCATTAGAGCAGTTCTCCTGAGGGTGTAGTTCCTCTGTTCTGAGACCGCACTCAGGTCCGAAGCACGCGAAGACCCTGAACCCACGTCTCAAACGCGAGACGTGGGGCACCCCATCACTGCGGCATCAGGAAAGGACCAATCACCCACCCACCAGGACGGGTAGCCCACATCGCTGAAAGATGCCGGGATGTGGGTGCCCCACATCTCGTCTCTGAGGTGGGGGTTCCCCTGCGGTCCGAGGCACCAGGTGCGAGGTGTGGGTGCCCCACATCTCGTCTCTGAGATGTGGGGCACCCATCTGATTCGCGAGATCACAGCATCAGGGAAATCTGCTCGAGACTAGGGCGTTGTACCTGCAGGCGTAGTCCTGAGTTTTTATGTCGGGCCTTCAGCCCTAAAAGCCTTTATGGATCCGTACCTGGGGCTTGCGCCCCAGGCTGTTATAGGTCGGGCTTTCAGCCCGAAAAGTTGAGAGCTACACCTCCCTGCGTATCACGCCAGAGCCGTAGCTGTGCGGAGCGGCCGCGGGGAGGGGGGGGGCAGCTCAACGCGAGATTACTGGATCTGGACCAGCTCCGGGGCTTCCGCGCCGTGTGCGCTGCCGCCGGCCGGCAGGCCACCGGTCGAGTCCGGATGCTGCGGCGCGCGCCAATGATCGATAAACGAGACCTGGTGCACGCAGGAGATGGTGCAGTTCGGCGCACATCCCTTTTCGGTCAGGAACTCACGCTGGACGTCGGCGGTGGTGTAGGTGGCGAGCGGAACGCCGGGGTAGCCGCGCTGCTGGGAGCAGTAGTGCACCAGGCCGTTTTCGCAGATGTACAGGTAGCGTCCGCCCGCGCGGCACCGCCAGTGGTTCGGCTCGCCGTTGGCAATCGCCTCCTGGAAGCCGTTGAAGCGTGAGTAGGAGCGGCGGGTCAGCTTGCGGACGCGATCCCAAACCTCGCGCTCGGCGGAGCCCAGCGGCTTCAACTGCCCGGAACCGTCGTGGATGATGCCGATGGTCGAGGAGAAACCCAGCGCAAGCGCGCGGCGGGAGATGGTGTAGGCGTCCTCCGGGTGCGCGATGCCGCCGCCGACGACGGAGTTGATATTGACATGGAAGTCAGCGTGCTCCGCCAACATCTTCAGCTTTGCGTCGAGCACCTTGAGCGACTTCTTCGAGACTGCGTCCGGCATGACGTTGTCGATCGAGATCTGCATATGGTCAAGTCCGGCGCGGTTCAGCCGCTCGATCCGGTCCGGCATCAGCAGGTACCCGTTGGTGATCATGCCGGCGATGGCGCCGGTCCGGCGGATGCGGGCGATCACGCGATCGAGCTCGGGGTGCAGCAGAGGCTCACCGCCGGAGATGGTGATGACGGAGGTGCCGAGGCGGCCGAGGTCGTCGATCCTGCGCTCCATCTCCTCGATCGGAACGGGGTCGGAGACCTGGTCGAACTCATTGCAGTAGGTGCAGGCCAGGTTGCAGCGGCGCATGGGAACAATGTGCGCCATGTACGGATGGCTGGTCGAGAGCAGCGCCGATCCGATCGATCCGAGCTCCCGCAGCTTGCGGGTGGCGGCGCGAAGCCTGCGGCGGGCCGGACGCCTCCGGAGCTGGCCGGCCTGTGCTACGGAGTCATTCATCGAGCTTCAGTATATCTCCGGTGGAGCTAGGAGGGCCGCACTCCGTTAGCCGGGCCAGGGACAACTGCGGGCGGAAGCACGACCCGGGAGCGGCGGTGCGCATCCGGAGTCAGGGTCAGGACCGCCACGCGGTGCTCGCGCAGCACTGTCAAGCTGATGGGCCTTCCGCGGTTTTCATGAACGGCCTTCAGCCAGTCCTCCCCCGTCAGTATCGCCATCTGGTCGATCTTTAACACCACATCGCCAGCGCGCATGCCAGCCGCGGCGGCGGGGCTGTTCGGCTCGACGCTGCGGACCAGTAGACCACTGCCCCCCGGCGTGCCGAAGAACTCTGCCAGCTGCGGGCTGAGCGACTCAAGCGCGGCGCCGGTGTAGGACGACGAGAGCAGCACCTTGTCGTTCCGGGAGCGCCCAAAGCTGCGGCCGGTGACATCGCCGAAGAAGCCGAGGCTATGGGAGCTCCGGCCGCCGTCGCCGGCCGCTGGGAGACTCCGGTCGGCAATGGCGGGTGCGGGCTCGGGCGGACCGTACGGTGCCGGTGGTTCGGGTACGGTCAGGTGCTGCTGCCAGGCGCGGCGCTCGAGCTCCTCGCGGTTGGCAAGCTGCGTCCGCAGGGTCTGCCGCTGGCCGTCGCGGCTGATGACCAGGGTGGCGATGTGCCCAGGGGGAATCTCCCGCAGCATCCGGCGCAGCTGCTCCTGTCCCTCGATCGCCTGGCCGTTCAGCTGAAGAATCACGTCGTGCTCCCGCAGGCCGATCTTTCCGGCGGGGCCGTCATGGTCCACGCGAACCACCTCGGCCCCGCGGGTGCTCTGCAGCCGAAGCGCGGCCGCCTGGTCTTCGGTCAGGTCGCGTATATCGACTCCGAGGTACCCGGGCGCGCCATGGAAGGCGACGGACAGGGCCGCGGGAAATGGGATCAGGACCGGCGGCATCTGCGCGTTCGCTGCTGCACTCAGGGCCAGGACCACCGGCCATCTCCAAACCGCCTTGCTCATCGTCCTCTTCCAAGCCGGAGGGCCAGCCACGCCTGTTGGACTTCCTCGATGCGCGGGGGAGAGCCGAGGGAATCAAAGGAATCGCCGTGGGATGGACGCCGCCGCGGTCAGACGATCTCCCTCCACCGGCAGGAGCTGCGGAGTGAGGCTACTGGATGCCGTCGGCGCTCTGCAGCGCCTGGAAGCTGGCGGTTCGGATGTAAGGGTTGTCGTCCTGTGTCGACACCGTGCGCAGCACCTGTCGCACGCTCGAGTCGGACTGCACCGGTTCCAGCATGGTGATCGCGCGCTTGCGGACGTTGGCGCTGCTGTCGTGTAGAAGAGCTTCGAGCACGGCGTCGCGCACCCGCTGATCCTGGTCGACGTAGCGCTGCAGACCGTTCAAAGCTTCCAGCCGAACGCCGGCGTCCTTGTCGTAGCGCAGGCTCACCATCAGCGCGCCGCGCACGCTCGAGCTCTCATCGGTGTTGCCGCAGTAGTGGCCGGCGCGGCACTCGTTCGCCATCAACGAGACGGAGTCGGCCCGCACGGAGCTGTTGACGCCATCCTTCATTCCCATCATTAGCAGATGGCGGATCTGCGGGTCGTCGAGCGAGCCCTCGATCGACTCGGGGATGACGCGCGTGTACTTGACCTGCACCAGTTCGGAGTCGGGCGTCTGAACGATGCCGCTGACATTGGCGATCGCGCCGCCCGCGGGGCTGCTGAGCACGACCGCCTGCGGCAGGTGCGGAGCATGCGCGGCCTCGTACCGATGGAGGAGGTCGCCGCCGAGGAAACCGATGCCCACCAGCAGCGTAGCCAGCGCGGGGGCGCTCTGGAGGTTGCCGATCCAGCGGAAGAAGTGAGATCGCAGACGGCAGCTGAAGCCGGACTGCGGCATGGCATCCAGAGCCTCGTCCAGCCGCATACGACTCTGTGCCAGAAGGTTGGGCGAGGGCTCGAGAACGGGGCGAACGTCCACCTCTTCCAGCAGAAGAGCCGTCGCGGCCAGGTACTCCCGGCACGGCTCGCAGCCCCGGAGATGTTCCTCGAGTATCAGGGTCTGCTCATCCTCGAGCTCCCCGTACTGCATCAGGACGATCCGTTCGTGTGCGACTCCACAGTTCATACGCTTTTCTGCTCCAACTAGCCTCAAAAGTTCTCTTGGAGGGCGACCGGAGAAGTCGTGTGGTGTTCCCCGTGCCGCTGTCGTCCGTCGGCCCGCGCTTGACGCGATTAGGCCATGCTGTTCCAGCCATCGTCGGGCCGGGAGCTCAGCGCTGCTGAAAAGGTGCAGCGATCTTTGGTCCGAAACCGCAGACCGGGTCTACAGGCCGGGCCTAGGTTCCGCGCAGCTCCTGAAGATTGGCTCGCAGCTTGCGAGTTGCGCGGAAGAGCGTGTTCTTCGCCGTCTCCTCGGTCGTGCTCAGCATCTCGCCGATGGTGCGAAGCTTCAGCCCCTGGTAGTGTTTCAGCTCGAAGACGGTGCGCTCGCGCGGGGTAAGCTTGTCTAACGCCTCGGCGATGCGCTGACCCATGACCTTGCGATCGAGCTCCCGTCCGGGGTTCGCCATGGCCCGATCATCGGTGATGTTCGAGAGCAGGTCCATCTCGTCGCCCGACGCATCGAGAGCTGTGGCCGGGTCTTCCCGGCGGCTCTTGCGCCGGCGCAGCTGGTCGAGGCAAAGATTGGTGACGATGCGGTAGAGCCAGGTGTAAAACGAGCACTCGAAGCGGAAGTTTGAAAGGTGCCGGTAGGCCTTGATAAAGGCCTCCTGGTGGACATCCTGGGCGTCCTGCTCGTTTCCGAGCATGTGCAGCGCCAGGCGCAGCACACTGCCGTCATAGCGGCGGACCAGGGTGTCAAACGCTGCCCGCTCGCCGCGCTGGGCCTGCCGGATCAGCTCGTCGTCTTCCAGGCGCTGCTGTGCCCGCGCCTCCATCTGCGCTGGGGTAAGCCTGATCCGGCCACCTGGACGGGCGATCGCCTTTGCCATACCTGATTCTACTGCGATCCGGCTCGGATTTGCGGCTGCCAGTGCACCCGTGGGGGCGCCGGGCCCGTACGATGGTAATACCTCTCCGCCCCTGTTCATCCCCAACACGTTCCCATCCATGCCTGACTCCGGAGCCAGAACTTGACCAACTGTCTAATGGACGCACGGACCACAGCGAAGGTAGCAGGCCGACCCGCTCGGGGAGCCTGAAGAGCCTCCCCCGGAAGTGGCAGGAGGCGGCCCGCGCCAGGCGCCGATGCGACGCTATGCTGCGAAGGAGGGTCTGGCCACGCCCGCAACGGCTCCGCGGCCATTGGACCGGGCGGTGTCGGTCCCAGGCAGGCTGGGTGGCTGGAGGAGGCCATGAACCGTCTTCGCGAACTCTGGATCGGAGCCGAGACTCGTCTGCTGCGCTGGGCGGACCGGCCGCTGCGCTGGGCGGACCGGCCGCAAGGACCAGGCCGGACGCTCCCCGGCCACCTCCGCACGGGCCTGAGCGGCGAACGCGAGGCGCTCGGGCACCTGCGCCGGCAGGGATTCACCGTGGTGGCGCGGCGATGGACTGACGGACGGCTGCGCGGCGACCTGGACCTGGTGGCCTGGGAGGGCGACACCGTTTGCTTTGTCGAGGTCAAGACCCGGTCCGAACGGGACGCCGCGAGCCCGGCCGAGTCCGCCGTCGACCGCAGCAAACGGCGGGTTCTGCGGCGTCTTGCCTTTGCTTACCTGCGGAGGCTGCCGGAGGCGGTGCGGGCAAGAGCGGGCGTCCGCTTCGACCTCGTCTCCGTCTATCTCGCCCCCTCGCGTGCTCCCGAGTGTGAGCTCTTCCGCGGTGCCTTCGGATGGAAGGAGCCGCCGCACAGCCCGTGGCCCGGTTCTGGTATCTAATACACGCGAGGGCTGGACGATGACACTGCTGAACGCGCCGGGCTACGACGCAAAACGCGAGAACCGGAACCGCAACCTGCTGATCGGCGCCGCGGTGCTGTTGGTTCTGACGGCGGTGGTCGGGATCGCAGGCTTTCTCGTGGGGCACGGCTGGTTCTTTACCAATCTCCATGCCGAGCATCGGGTCAACGCGTTCTTTGACGCGCTCCAGTCGCAAAACTACGACCGCGCCTACAGCATCTGGACCAACGACCCGGACTGGCAGAAGCACCCGTCCAAGTACGACTACACCCTGAAGCGCTTCACCGAGGACTGGACCACGGACAGCCCGGTGAACGGCCCCATCCGCAACCACCACGTCGATATCTCAAAGACCGACGGCACCGGCTGGTTCGGCACCGGCATCATCGTTGCGGTGCGAGTCAATGGAGACCACAAGCTGTTCATGTGGTACCAGAAGAGCGATGGCACGCTGACCTATCCGGCGCCGCACGTCCTGGAGTATTGAGAAGGCGATCTTGAGACGGGACCGGCCGCGTGGAGGCGCCCTCGCCCCGGAAAACTCGCGCTTGCCCGGCTGACATGCGCTGCCTCCCGGCCATCCAAGCAACCATGCAAGCCCCTATCTTCCAGCTCATCGGACCGACGCATAACGTTCAACTGTTTGGCATCAAGCTGCTTGGCATCGACGCCGAAAACGGCCGCAAGCTCCTGTTCTCGATCGTCTTCCTGATCGTCCTCTACCTGATCAGCAAAGGCCTGCGTGCCCTCTCGAAGACCACCACCTCGGGCAGGGCCAAGCAGCGGGTCAGGTTCTGGGCGCGCCAGGGCATCAGCATCGTCACCTTCGTCCTGGGCGCGCTGGGGCTGCTCTCCATCTGGTTCGACAACCCTACGCGTCTGGCCACGGGGGTCGGCCTGGTGGGCGCCGGCCTGGCCTTTGCGCTGCAAAAGGTCATCACCAGCTTCGCGGGCTACATCGTCATCCTTCGCGGCAAGACCTTCAACGTCGGCGACCGCATCACCATGGGAGGCGTGCGCGGCGACGTGATCGCGCTGAACTTCATCCAGACCGTGATTATGGAGATGGGCGAGCCGCCCAGCGTGCAGAACACCGACCCCGGCATGTGGGTGCAGTCGCGCCAGTACTCCGGCCGCATCGTGACGGTCAGCAACTCGCAGATCTTTGAAGAGCCGATCTATAACTACACCCGCAACTTCCCCTACCTGTGGGAGGAGATGCACCTGCCCATCTCCTACAAGGACAATCGCCACCGCGCCGAACAGATCCTGCTCGAAGCCGCCCGGAAGGAGACGGTTTCTATCACCGAGATGGCCGAGCCCGCCCTCCAAGCGCTCAAGGAGCGCTTCTTTGTGGAGGCCGCCGGCATCGAGCCGCGCGTCTTCTGGCGGCTGACCGACAACTGGGTGGAGTTGACCGTGCGATTCCTGTGCAAAGACCATGACATCCGCGGTCTCAAGGACCGTATGAGCCGCGAGATCATCGACAAGCTGGATGAGGCCGGCATAGGGATCGCATCCGGCACCTACGAGATCGTGGGCTTCCCGCCGGTGCGGGTCGAGATGGGGGCGAGCCAGGGAAAGATGGGATGATGACTCCCTGGTCTCCCTCGGCCGGCCGGGCACCCTTTACTTGATCGTGAGGTCCAGCACCGGCGACCCATCCGTGTTGAAGCTGCTCATTGACTTGTCCGAGGATTTCCGTCCCTTGGCCGTGGCCCACACCTTGAAGTCGACGTCTCCGGGCAGATGCCGAAAGCGGTACTTGCCGTCCGGGCCCGTGATGTAAGAGCGGATGCGCCGCGTCTTGGGGTTCTGTAGCTTGACCCGGGCGTTGGCGACAGGCTGGCCGTCCCCGTTCGTCACGGCGCCAGTGAGGTCCTTGGAGATGTGCTGAGCCAGGGCGGCAGGCACCATGCACGCAGCTACGGTCAGAGCAAGGAGGAGCGTTCGAAGCTGACGTGTCAGAGCAGGCACAGGAGGCGATCCTTTCGCGTGGGGGCCGACCGGCAGAGTGGCTACTCCCGGTGAGCCGCCTGGGTCAGGGTGAAGTCGTAGACGGTCTCGGCCGGCAGCTCCGCGGACTCTTTTCCTGTGGCGGCGGCCAGGGCTGTTCCTCCGCCGGCTCCGGCCAGGCTGCCGATCAGAGCCCCCTTGCCGCCACCGGCGAGCGCGCCGATCAGTGCACCGACACCCGCGCCTCCGCCGATCTTGGTGATGTTGCTCCGGGTGTGGCCCTTGCCTTCGTCGCGAATGGCCGAGCTGTGCAGCTCATATCGCGTGCCATCGATCTCGATCGACGCCAGCCGGACCGTGACGTACCCGGGGCTCTTGAAGCGGCCGCTGCTGCGCGCATAGGTCACGCGAGCTCGCAGGGGAGCGCCGCGACGCGCCACGGTGCGTCCGTCCACCACGAGGTCGCGCGCCAGAGAAGCCGAGACGAGGTCGCCGACCTGGGCCGTCTTCGAGCTCACGGTGCTGTCGAGCTGCACGGAAAGCTCCGTGCCGGCCGGAAGGGTAGCGGCGCGTGCCGTAAGGGGGACAGCCAGGCTCAGCACCGCGAGGAAGGTCACCAGAAACTTTGAAATCGTTCTCATGCGATCCTCCTTCTTTCTTGGATGCGTGCCCCAGCCGGGGAGCTTGTCACGGCTGGCGGGCTGCCTGCCGATACGCCTCCACCTGGCGGCTGTGCTCCTGAAGATCGGTGGAAAAGCGGCTGTGTCCGGACGCGTCCGCTACGAAGTAGAGGTAGTCGGTCTTCGCCGGGTGCATTGCCGCGCGAAGCGAGTCTGCGCCAGGGCTGCAGATGGGTCCGGGAGGCAGACCGGTGTGCCGGTAGGTGTTGTACGCCGCGTCGGAGCGAAGGTCCGAGGCATAGATCGTGCCGCGGTAGCGGTTTTCCAACAGCGCGGCGTAGATGACAGAAGGATCGGTCTGCAGCGGCATGCCGCGCTCCAGCCGGTTGCGGAAGACCCCGGCAACCAACGGCCGCTCCGCCGGCTGGCGCACCTCTTTTTCAACCAGCGAGGCGATGGTGACGGTGCGAAACAGGCTGTCCTGCCGGAGCGCGAGCCTGGTCGCCTCGGAACGGAAGCGGCGCACCATCGCCGTTAGCATCTGCTCGGGCGTGGCATGGCGCGAAAAGTGATAGGTGTCTGGAAAGAGAAATCCCTCGAGCGATGCAGGCGAAGGAGCGGAAGGCGCAAGCAGACCGTGCAGAAGTTCTGTGTGGCTCTGTTCCGCAGCCAGAAAGCTGGCCCGCTTCCCAAGACCCGCCGCCTCGACGGCTGAGGCGATATCGAAGATGTTGAACCCTTCCGGCACAACCAGCGTCAGCGTGAAGACATCGCCGCGCCGAAGCCGCGCATACACCTCTTCCGGCGTGGCGGGATGATTGAACCGGTACTCGCCGGCGCGCAGGGTGCCACCCTTCAGCTTGCTGAGGACATCGATCGCATACTGGCTTCGCACGATGCCGGCGTGCTGCAGCTGCGCCGCGATCTGCCGGGTCGGCGTGCCGGGTGCGATGTCGACGAAGCGGTCTTCCCGCGGCCCGTACGGCAGCAGCAGGAGGGCGCCCACCCCGGCCACCAGGCCCAATCCCAACAGCAGACAAACAGCAGCGAACAGCTTCAACTTCCGCGCCTCCCACCCGCGCTCGGGGAAGCAGCGGTCCGCTCTGATTCTACGGCGCTGCGGGTACACTGACGTGGTGATCGAGCTTCCGTCGAGCGAGGCAGGGGAGCAGCCAGAGGTCGCGCGGGAGAGCACCGCCGCCCGGCCAAAGCGCGCCATGGCGCTCGACGTCGGCAACCGGCGCATCGGTCTGGCGCTGTCGGATGCGCTGGGCGTCACCGCGCAGCCTTTGTTCACGATGAGTCGCGTGTCTCCGCGGGCTGACCTCCGATCGATCGCTCGACTGGTTCGAAAACATGCGGTCACCGACCTGGTGATCGGAGATCCGGTCCATCTCTCCGGTGAAGCGAGCCGGCAAACCGTGCGCACGAGGGAGTTCGCCGCGGCGCTGGGCCAGCACCTGCCCGAGTTGCGGGTGCACCTGCTGGATGAGCGGCTGACGACGCATGCTGCCCATGAGCTGCTCGACGCGGCCAGCGGCGGATCAAAGGTGCAGGACCGGGCCGGTCGGCTCCGTCGCGAACAGGTGGTCGATCAGGTCGCGGCGGTGCTGCTGCTCCAAGCTTTTCTGAGCGCCAGCTCGCCTCTGCTTCTGCCGCCTCCGCCGGATTGGGAGTAGATGGAAGTCTGGCAGTAAGGAACCGCGCACTCAGAAACCCGGCAGACCCGTATAATCGTTCTTTCGCGAAATCCGGCCCATGCCGCTGAAGCACGGAAGGTTTCCGACCCGGGACAAATCATGCCAGAACATATCAAGAAGAAGCTGGAAGAAGAGATCAAGCAGCTGGAATATGAGCTCACCACCGAGCTGCCGGCAGAGATCAAGAAGGCCGTGGCGCTGGGGGATCTGAGTGAAAACGCCGAGTATCACTCCGCCAAACAGCGGCAGGAGTTCGTAAACGCCCGCCTGGGACAGCTCAAGCGGCGTATGGGCGAGCTTGCGATGGTCAACCTGGCCAACATTCCCCATGACCGGGTTGGCTTCGGTTCGACCGTCGTGGTCTTCGATGAGACAAAGAACGAGGAGATCCGTTACAAGCTGGTGACGTCAGAAGAGTCGGACGTCACGCAGGGTCTGATCTCGACCACGTCTCCCATCGGCCGGTCGCTCGTCGGACGCTCCGTGGGGGACGTCGCGACTGTGGTCACGCCCAATGGGAAGCGCGATCTGGAGGTTCTGCGACTTACGACCATCCACGATGCTGCCGAGTAGCTGGGGAGGCCGCAGGTGTGATTGCATGCCTCCGCACGCCGGCCATCTCAATTTGGCGCCGCCCGTGAGCCGAGTCCGAGATACCGCAGCAGCGGAGCGATCGTCAGTCCCTGGACGATGATCGAGAAGACCACGACCACATAGGTCGTCACCAGAAGAAGCCCGCGGCTGGGGCTCGCCCGAGGAAGCGAAAGTGCCAGGGCTACCGCCAGGCCACCCCGGAGCCCACCCCAGGTGAGCACCGGGATGGACCCCGTCGCCCTTTCGCGAAACCGGCTCAGGAGCAGCTCCACCGCGCCCACACTGAGGAGCCTTGCGACGAGCACGACCGGGATGGCAAGCAGGCCAGCCATGAGGTAGATGCCCCTGAGTGGCAGCACCAACAACTGCAGCCCAAGCAGAAGAAACAGCACGACGTTGAAGATGTCGTCCAGGAGCTCCCAGAAGGTATCCACGTTGTGCCGGGTCTCCTTGGACATGGCAAGCGCCCGGGCTCGGCCGCTGACCACGATACCGGCCGTCACAACCTCCAGCGGAGCGGAAAGATGGAGTGCATCGGCCAGCGAGTACCCACCCATGGCGACGGCCAGCGTCAACATCACGCCGATCCGATAGCTGTTCGCCAGCAGCAACAGCCGGTAGGTCATGTAGCCGAGCGCGGCTCCGAGAGCGACGGCGCCCACCGCGTCCAGCAGGAGATGCATGCTGAACTCGCCGACGGTCGGCAACGCGCCCGAGGCAGTCGCGTCGAGCAGGGTGAGAAAGACGACTGCACCTAGGCCATCGTTGAAGAGCGACTCACCGGCGAGCTTTGCCTCGAGTGCGGCCGGAGCTCCGACGCGGGTCAGCATCTCGAGAACTGCGATGGGATCGGTCGGCGAAATCAGCGCTCCAAACAGCAGAGCGTCGATCCACCCGAGTGGAAATCCGAGCGGCTGCAGCAGTGCTTTAAAAAGGGCGGCGACAACGCCAATTGAGAGACAGGTCCCAAGCAGGGCAAGACCGCTGACTGCCAGCTTCTGTCGGGATAGCTCCTCCACGTCAAGGTGAAGCGCTCCGGCAAACAGAAGGAACGCCAGCATGCCGTGGAGAACCACCGTTTTGAAGTTGATGCTGTTCACCAGCTGAGCCGCTGAGGTGTGTAGTCCTGGATCGACCTTGCCGCTGAGGAGAATCAAACCCGCGGCGCACAGGGAGAGAATCGTGGTGCCAACAGATGTCGGCAGGCGAAGCACGCGATGGCTGAACAAGCCAAAGAGCGCGGCAAGCGTAATCAGAATGCTGAGCAGGGCGAAGATATACATAGGCGGAGAAGCGAACTCCCGGATCTCGGATCCGGAACGTGCACAGAACAGCGCGAGGGTCTTCAGACCGCAAGGCAGAGACTGCCGCCAGGCTCTCGGGCGGCTCTCCTTGCAGAGAGGACAAGATCTCATCATACGAGACAGGACCCCCGAAGCCGGCATTCGAAGTATCTGAGCAGCATCGTGTCTTGGTTCAGCTTGCCGCGGCAAGTGAAAGGCACAGGGAGTTAGGCGCTTGCGGTTCAGGTCCAAGCTGGTCCGCTTGACTGGAGCTCGAGTGCTGTGTCTGCCGATTGCCTTCAGAAATCTTCAGAGGTTCTGTCACGCAGGAGCGCCGCCCGATGCCGGGAGCTCTATCGAGCCACACCTGCACTTGAGGAGACATTCGAGCTTTGTCACCGATACATCTCGAAGCATGCAGCTAGGCGGACCAGCGACCTCCCAACTCGGAGAGGTTCTCTGAAGGCGCTCCTGCGAATCTAACGCCCATGGCCTCTTCGCCAAAAGATGCCTGCTTCAGCGCAAGCCGCTCCTCGTGCTGCTGCCAGGCGGCACGGGTCTCGAGAATCAGCTTCGCGGTCTCCGCAACGGGCGCTCCGGTCCCGCTGGTCTGAGCCAGCATAATCCTTGATCGGATGTAGCTGTAGAACTCGCGCAGGCTGTGGGACAGAGCGTCGTTCGCCGCCGGGTCAATCCAGCTCTCCAGGTGCCCGAGTACGAGCAGGGCATGGTGAGTGTGCTTGCACCTCGACTCGATGTCACCTCCCTGGACTGCCGCCGCGACCTTATGGAGATCGCCGGCCAGCGTATCGTAGAGTGCAATCGTCAAGCCAATGGAGCTGGCACCCTCTGCGGTGGAGCGGCGGTAATCAAGACCTGCTCTGGTGTTCACGTTGAACCTGCCTATCCTTGAGAGTTGTTGCCGAGTTGAGCTTGCACCTGTTTCAACATTGCGGGCAGCTGCTGTAAGGCGATCTCGGCCTTGCTGTACATGCTGGTAAGAATCGTGCGCTGCGAGGCGATGTAGCTGGACTCAAAGTCTGCGATGTGAGTAGCGAGATCGTTGTATTCGCGACCGATACTCTTTAGGTCGATGGAAAGAGCTCCGCTGGACGGACTGGTGAAGTTTTCCATCTGGCTCTGCATCGTGTGGGCAAAGCCGTTCAAGGATGCGCCCTGCAGGAAGGCTTGTACTCCGCTGGCGTTGTTTTGAACGAGAGCACTGAGCTTCGCGCTATTCAGGGTAAGGGTACCGTCTTCGCCCATGCTGATCCCGAGATCCGCCAGGTTCGACGGCGCTGCAGCTGTGCCCGCACTATATCCGATCGCCTGCATGAGCGATCCCTGCAGCGATCGGACTGCGGAGTCTCCGCTCAGCACACCCTGCGCCTTGCTGGTCGCGTCAAAGGAGAACTGCTTGTTCACGAGGGAGATAGCGGAGTTATAGTCCGACACAAACTTGCTGAGTGCGGAGGTGATCTGCGAGGTATCGGAGGCGACGGTCAGAGACACTGCCGCCCCGGGCGCGCTGCTCTTCAGATTCAGCGTGACCCCGCTCAGCGCACCGCTCACCTGATTGGAGGCGCTGCTCACCGGGATGCCGTCGACAGTGATCGAGGCATCGCCAGCAGAACTCGCCCGCGTAAATTCCAGGGCGGGATCAGTGCTGATCGTGAACGACTGGCCGCCATTGCCGTTGAGGGAGAGCCGGGATCCCGAGGCATCGGTCGTGACACTCGCCTGGAGATTGAGCCCAAGCCCATTGATCTGGTTCGCCAGATCGGTCAGGCTTTCCCCGGCCTGCGTGCTGACGGTGACGGTTGATCCCCCGTCGCTCAGGGAGAACGTGCTTGCAGACAGTCCGTGAGAAGCAGGGATAGCTGCCGAACTCCAGGCTGAGGTGCTCTGCGAATCGAAAGAGACGCTGAAGTCGTTCGCCGCCCCGGTTGCGGTTCCAACCAGCGCCAGCCGAGCTCCGGAGGAGTCGTGAACGACGCTGGCGGTAATGCCGAGCCCAGCTCCATTCACGGCAGCTGCCAAGGCATCGACGGAGCGGGCTCCGTTCGCAGGAACGATGTCAACGTTCTGGCCTGAGCTGGTCGTGATTGTGAGCACACTTGACCCGAGCGAGTTGGAGCTGCTGTCCGACACCGCCGGGGAGTACCAGGATGCCGCCGACGCAAGTGTATTGACAACCAGGGTGTGCGTTCCGGTCAGCGTGCCCGAGGCCGCAGTGGCGGTCACCACGCCTCCGTCGCTTGTGCTCACAGCGCGCGAGGCCACTGGACCGTTGATGTCGTTCAAGGAAGCGAGATCCGATGCCAGCGAAGAGGCCGCCGTCTGTATGTCCGTAAGAGCGGACTGCTGAGCCGTCAAGGCTGCTTGCTGAGTCTGCCACTGCCGTTCCGGAGCTTGCGCGGCATAGATAGCGGCAGCAACCGCAGACGAGACGTCGATGCCCGCCGTCTGTGATCCGGTCGACGCCGCGAGCAACGAGCTGATGTTGATACCAGAGGAGTTGGTCGTCGATGCCGACGAAAGGAGCGAGTTTAAAGAAGAAGAAGAGCTCATAGGCGCGCAGATCCCAAGATGCCACTGCTACGAAGAACAGCCGAACGCTGCAAGAAAGGGTGTGGCTATGACGGAGAGGACCGTCATAGCCACGTGGAGCTCTACTGCAGGAGCTTCAGAACAGCCTGCTGAGCCTGATTTGCCTGCTGCAGAGCGGCCATGCCGGTGGACTGAAGGATGTTGTACTGGGTCATGTTGGCGACCGTCTTGCCCACGTCGGCGTTCATGATGCTGTTCGACGCGCTGGTAAGGTTCTGCACCTGGTTGGTCATGACGTTGGTTGCTGCAGTGAGCCGGTTGATGGAAGCACCAATCTGACCGCGCTGAGCCGAGATGGTTGAGATCGCGTTGTTGATGGCAGTCAGGGCGGACTGGGCGTTTGCAGCGGTCTGCAGATCGGACGTGCTCAGGTTAAGAGCGCTTGCCGAAAGAGGCGCGATGGCGGTGTTGATCTGGGTGTTGGCCGCGCTGGTCTGGGTCGCATCGCTGATGAAGACGGTTGAGTTGTTCGTTCCCGCTGCGGTGGGAGCCATCGCTCCGAGCACGGTATCGTTGCTCGATACCTTGAGGGAATCGGAGGCTGTGGATGTGGCGATTACAAGCTTGCCGCCCGTCAGCGTGGCCGTGGTGCCGCTGCTGAGTGTGCCAGCCGTGACCGCGTTTCCGACGGCGGTCTGCAGGTCGGCGACCGTCGCGCCGCCCGACGGCACGGTGTACACGAACGTTCCACCGGTTGCCGCATCGTTGATCGTGGTCTTCGATCCAGCCGTCAGCGCCGTCGTACCTGCCAGCGATGCCAGAGTGGATGTGAACGAGTTGGGCGTGTTCGACGAGAAGACGTTCTGGCCGTTGAAGTCCGTCGTCTGTCCGATCTGTCCGATCTCACTGAGAATCGACTGAAACTCCGCATCGAGCGCCGCAGCCTGGCCGTTCTGACCGGTGGTGATGTTTCCGGTGGCGGCCTCGGTGGCCAGGGTGACCGCCCGGTTCAGAAGCGTCGTGACCTGGGAGAGAGCGCCGTCCGCAGTCTGCAGCATGCCGATGCCATTGGTTGCGTTCTGCGTGGACTGGGTCAAAGCCGAGATGTTGGCCTGCATCCCATTCACAATGGAAAGTCCGGCGGCATCATCGGAACCAGTGTTGATCCGCATGCCGGTCGAGAGCTGTGTCAGGGTCTTCTGAAGGTTCATCTGCGTCATCGACATCGAGTTTTCTGCGCTCATTGCCGACAGATTGTTGAGAATCGTGAGTGCCATGTTGTAAGTCCCTTTCTGGTTTTGTCATCGTTCGCTCTGTCGGCAGATCGAGTCTTTTCGAATCTGCTTCGCGCGACACTCTTGTTATCGGCAGCCCCGGAGAAAACTTGAGCGGCCGCCGCAAATTTATTTCAAATAGTTCAGGAGCGACTCCGGCAGGATTTTCGCCGCCGCTGCCAGCACTGCGTTGTGGGTGACCTCGGCCTGCGAGAGGGTTACCGCCGCCTGGGCTGTGTCTACCCCCACCAGATTATTCTGCTGAGAGGTGAGCGTGACCTTTTCCTGCGCCAAAAACGTCTCTTGTGCGTTCATCTGATTCACGCTGTTTGCATAGGTTGCACGTACCTGCCCTACGTGGTCGATCGCGGCCGAGATCTGCGCGGTTGCTCCCGCGATCCCGCTTGCCGAACCGGATCTGAGCTGAGTGATGAGTTCCTGGAGTGAGCCAAGCACATTTCCTGTCGCCGACGTGAAGATTTGATCGCCAGACACGTTCGTCACAACGGAGAGCGAGGCGCCAATCTGTACCGTGTTTACGCCGCTGTCTCCGTAGTAGTCAAAGCCTGGCGCCGCGTTCGCATCGGCAACAAAGACCGACTGTGGATCGCCGGCTGTTCCACTAAACAGCGCATGTCCCTGGTAGGTGGTGTTTGCCTGGGCGACGACGCTTGCCAGCAGGCTCTCCGCCTGGGTGGCAAGCTGGTCCCGGTTCGCCGTAATCTGAGTCCCATTTGCCCCCTGAGTCCCAAGCGCAATTGCCTGGGTGAGAAGGCTCACGACAGAACTCAGAGAGCTGTCCGCCATCTGCGCCGATCCCAGGGCCGACTGAATGGTCGTGGTGTACTGGTCCACATTGGCCGATTCGCTCAGGCTTTGAGACATGGCAGCGGCGGCGGTGGGATCGTCCGATGGCTTGGACACACGCCGGCCGGAAGAAAGCTGCTGGAGAGCGGTGTCCAGCGCCTGCTGGCTCTGCTGGATACCTGCCAGCACATCCGGAGTAAAGTTTGGGTTCACACGCATGCTAGTTCGCCCCACTCATATTGAGAACCGTCGCGAAAAGAGAATCAATGGTTGAGATCACCTTCGCCGCTGCCTGGTACGCCTGCTGAAATCGGAGCAGATTGGCCGACTCCTCGTCGACGGAGACGCCGGACACGGATCCGATCTGGTTGGAGGTTTGTCCGATGGCAAGCTGGGAGGCGCTGGCCTGCGATGCCGCATCTGCTGACGCCGAGCCAACTGCAAAGACGAGGCTGGAGTAAGCCGAGATGGGAGTTGAGCCGGATGCCAGCGGTGCCTGCTGGATGGAAAGCAGCCGCGCCAGGTTGCCGTTGCTGCCAGCTGAGCCATTCGAGCTGGCTGCGATCTGCGCAGGATTTGAGGTGCTGACCGCGATGAGAGCGGCAGATCCGGAGACTGTGCCGGGTAGGCTGAAGAGCGGTTGCCCAGGGGCGCCGGTAGCATCGTACCCTGCCGCCTGAGCGGTGTTGACCGCTGTCGCAAATTGGCTGGCCAGGTTGTCCAAAGCTGCGGAGAAGCCCGGAACAGTGCTGTCGCGGATCTGCAACGCGCCGCCGAGAGACCCGGAACGCAGCTCACCGGTGATGTCCTGGCCGCTCGCATCGAGTATGCGGAGTGTGCCGTCTGAGTTCGTAGCAACCTGCAGGGCGAAGCTCTGCCCTTCCGCGACCAGCGGCCGGCCGCTGCCCACCGTCAGGGTCACTGTATTGTCAGAAGGGATCTGCGCCAGACCAGTCAGCTTTGCGAGCTGAAGGACCAGCTGTCCCTGCTGATCCTGGACCGCTCCGCCGTCGGTACCTGCAGCCTTCACCTCTTCCAGTTGTGAGTTCAGCGCGGCGATCTTGGATGTGAGCCCGTTGATCTGACTGACCGTGTTCGCGACCACGCTGTTTGCATCGCTGCGGGCTTTGCCGAGCGTCGCGGCTGCCTGGTGAAACGCGTCTGTCAGGGTGCCCGCAGCCGCGAGTACAGATTGGCGGCTGGTTGAGTTTGCCGGCTGTGTGCTGAGGGAGGACACGCTTGTAAAGAAGCTCGTCAAAGAGGAGCCAATGTCGTTGCCAGAGCTGCCGAACACAGCCTCGATCTGCGCGAGAGCTGTCGCCTGCGTGTCCGCGCTCGCTCCGGCGGAGGTCTGCTGCTGCAGCGTTGTCTGGAGTACATTGTCCCGCACACTCCGGTAGCCGCCAAACAGCACTCCCGCGTCCGCATTCAAACCGCTCTGGGAGGTAGCCTGCGCGCTGAGCAGGACCGTCTGCCGCGAGTACCCGGGCGTGTTGACGTTTGCGATGTTGTTATTCGTGATCTCGATCGCGCCGCTTTCGGCCGCGAGCGACTCGGTGGCGATGGACAGGGTTCCGTTCAGTCCAATCACGTTAGACCTCCCACGACAGAGCTGGACGGCCGCCTGTCATTGCAGCGTCAAGCGAAGCCGGCTGACTGTAGTTCTGGCAGAGCCCCCGCAGGATGGCAGCGGAGCGATCGGCATGGCCAAGCAGTAACCGATAGGTGTGGTTCGCAGAGCGGATTCGCTGGATCACGCCCCGGATTTGCTCGAAGACCTCTCCATCCTGCGCCAAAGTATCCGGGTGGCTTGAAAGAAAGGAGAGGCCGCTGCACTGCAACTCCTGCAGATCGATGCTCGTCACGAGCGCGGGCAGGGCATGATCCGCGATCGCTCGCATACCCTGGTCGAGCTCGCGCTCAAGTGCCAGTAACAGTTTGAGGTAGCGCAGACCATAGCTGGTCTTATCTGAAGTGGCGATGGTATGGGGAAGAGACATCGATCACCTTGGCTCTGAGTTGGCGGGTGGGAAGGGCTGAGTAAGGATGGTGGCGCCCGCCGCCTGAGCTACGGCCGAGGGAGAGCTTTGAGGAGGCACGCCGTTGGCTGGCTCGTGCGACAGCCCGTTTGCGACCAGATGAGCCAATCCCAGCCCTCCCGCCGCCGTCAGAGACCGCGCCAGCGCCTGCATCGCCAGCTGCTGAAACTGATCCGCGCCGGGGTCGCTGCCCTGATCACTGCCAGGGACGGAAGCAAAGCTGTGCTCCGCCGCGGTCAGCCACTGTCCAACAAGGATCGACTCAAACTCCCGTGACGACTGCTCGACCTTTCGGGCGTCAGCACCGGCAGTCGGCCGAGACGCCGGCGTTCCCCGGTTCACCGGAGGGACTGAGAATAACGTGGCACCCTCTGACATTAGATGACCTCCAGATCTGCCTGCATGCCGCCGGCGGCCTTGATTGCCTGCAAGATGGCCACGATGTCGTGCGCCGTGGCTCCGATTGCGTGCAGCCCCTTCATCAGATCCTCGACGCTGGCTCCGTTCTCCAGCCGGATGGATTGTGCCGGCTTGTCTTGAACTCCAAGCTGAGCCGTGGGAACGGTGACCGTTGCCCCGTTCGAAAGAGGTGCGGGCTGCGAGACCAGAGGGATGCTGTCGACCTGAATCGTCAAGCTGCCATGGAGAACAGAGACGGGCGACAGGATGACGTCGCCCCCCAGAACCACGGTTCCGGTTCTCTCATTGATCACGACGCGTGCGGAGGGCTGCACGGCCACCGAGAGGTTTTGCACGCGCGAGATGAGCTCCGGGACAGAGTTCAGACCAGATGAGCGAACGTCGATGTTTATCCTTCGGCTGTCGACCGCTTCGGCCACCGTGTGGTGGAACGCGGTGTTGATCTCCCGGGCGATGTCCTGCGCTGCCGTAAAGTCGAGATCCCGCAGAAGAAGGGAGACGGTCTGCATTCGCTGCAGGTCAATGGCGACTTCGCGTTCAACGATCGCACCTTCGGGAATGCGGCCAACGGTGGGATGGTTGACCGAGCGGAGATTGCCAACCGCACCCTCGGAGTAGCCCCCGAGCACGAGCGGGCCCTGAGCCTCGGCGTAGGTCTGTCCGTCGGCACCATGGAGAGAGGTCAGCAGCAGCACCCCGCCCTCGAGGCTTTTTGCATCGCCAACCGAAGAGACGGTGATGTCGAGCTTCAGCCCGGGCTCAGAGAAGGGTGGCAGTTCAGCCGTGACAAAGACCGCGGCCACGTTCTTCACCACGGCAGCTCCGGGCGGTATCTGCACGCCCAGGCGCTGCAGTGTGTTGGCCAGAGTCTGAATCGTGAAGTATGTCTGCTGCCGGTCTCCCGTACCGCGGAGGCCGACCACAAGACCATACCCGATCAGCTGATTGCCGCGAACACCCTGCACATCCGTGATATCGCGGACCCGCACCTGCCGTCGCGTGGAGGACGAGGAAATGGCCGGCAGGCAGAGCAGAAGCGCCGCAACGAGCAGGTTTCGCCAACGCTCGCGAGAACAATTCCGGCAAAGGAGGGGGCAGGCGGACATGTCAGAAGCCAAAGAGCCAGAGAACGGCTCGCGTGAGGGGATTGGGTGGGCGAACGCTATCGGAGATGATGCCTTTGCCCTTCATCTCCACTTCCAGGCTGCTCAGGGCGGCCGACGCAACCACGTTCGCGGGGGTGATGTCACCGGGCCGGGCGATCCCTCGGATTACGATCTCCTCATGCTGGTTGTTCATTCCAACCTGGCGATGGGCTTCGATGACCAGATTGCCGTTCGGCAGTACGTCGATTACTTCTCCGGTAAGGCTCGTGGAGAATGCAGTGTTGGAGCTGGTCTGCCCCTGGCCCTTGAGTGCAGTTGCAGACTGCGCCGTCAGCAAGGGATTGGTGCCGTGCGTGGCAATGCCTCCGACCAGGCCGGAGATGCCCGAGTTGGTCGAGAAGTTTCGCTGGCTGTTGACGTTGCCACTCTGCGCGGCGCTGGTCTGCACCGAAACCAGGACGGTGACCGAGTCGTGCAGCGTGTGCGCCTTGTAGTCCGCGGAAAGATCGCCAAGTATGGCGGAAGGCGACCAGAGACTCCCAGGGGAGCGTGCGGAGGCGGCCTCCGGCAGCTGCTGGATGCGATCCAGATACTCCTGCCGCAGCTGCTCCGGAGTCTTCTTGACCTGCTTGAGAGACACGGCGAGGAGAGACGCGCTGCCGCCAAGCAGCACCAACACCAGCGTTCCGGCGCGTACCGGCAGAGCGAAGGAGAGGCTCATGGAAGTTGACCCCGAACGGTGTGCTCGTCGATCACCTCAGCGGTGTAGGTCTGCTTGCGGTCGACTCCCGCAACCCTGACCGCCTGGCCCGGGTCTCCGGCCGCCAGGCAGATGACGGGCATTCTGATGTGCAAGCGGTCGCCGTCGAGGAGCATCGTCAGTCGGCTGCCGTTGTGGACCGCGGTCTGCTTGTGGATCTGCTCCGCCTCCTCACCGCGGGAGCCCACCGACCAGTGTTGCTGCGCCGCCGTCGCGGCCGTCCGATCCGGCATGGCGATCGTTGCAAGAAAGGGAAGGCACTCCGCCCGCCCGGCACACTCCAGACGCAGTTGCAGCTGAGCCGCTTCGGCAGCAAGGGAGACCACTCGCAGGGTAGGTTGCGAGACGCTGGCGACGACGCGGGCTGCGAGCTGCACCTGCTCCGGGTCAGCGGGCAAGCCGCCGCGCCTGAGAGCCTCGACGACCTGCGCTCGCGTAATCGGGAAGGCGCGAGGCTGCGGCGCCGCCCAGGCAAGTACGCCGGTGCTCAGGAGAACTCCGAGCGCTGCCGCGATCCGGATTGGAAGAGACCTTTGCATCAACTCTCCGGTCTACTGTGCGAGCTGGTTGAGCTGCTGAAGCATCTCGTCGGCTGCCTTGACGACACGCGAGTTGGACTCGTAGGACCGCTGGGCCACGATCATCTGCACGAACTGATCCACCACGCTGACGTTGGACTGTTCGAGCGCGGACTGCTGAAGCGTTCCCAGCCCCTCCGCGCCACCTGGTGCGCCAATGACGGGATCGCCCGAGGCCGTCGTGGCCAGAAGGACATTGTTGCCGACGCTGTTGAGGCCGCCGGGATTGGCAAACATGGCCATCTGAAGCGTGCCGACCTGTGCTGCCTGGGTCTGTCCGGGCTGTACCACCGTCACCGTCCCGTCGCTGCCGATGCTGATATTGGTCGCGTCCGCCGGAATCGCGATGGCCGGTTGCAGCGCGTTGCCATCGGCCGTGACGATGTTGCCCTGGGCGTCCAGGTGGAAGGATCCTGCACGGGTGTACCCGGTCTGGCCGCCCGGCAGCAGGATCTGGAAGAAACCGGCTCCCTTGATGGCGATGTCCAGCGGATTACCGGTCTGGCTGAGATCACCCTGCGTCTGGATCACCTCGGACGAGCCGGGACGGACTCCGAGGCCGATTTGCAGTCCGGCCGCCACCGTGGTCTGCTGGGTAGCCGCCGCACCGGGCATGATGTCGCTCTGGTAGAGAAGATCGGTGAACTGAACCCGCCGCTGCTGAAACCCCGAGGTGCTGGAGTTCGAGAGATTGTTGGCGATGTTATCCAGATTGATCTGCTGTGCAGCCATGCCGCTGGCCGCGGTGTAAAGGGCTCGGAACATGTGAGGGCAAACTCCTTGCTAGCTGACTCTTGGAAGGTCCTGCGCGGCGGTCTTGTCCATCTCCGAATCCAGAAGGGAGAGCACGTGGCGCATGGCTTCCGCAGAGCGCTGCGCACTGATCAGATCGACCACCCCGGTGACCGGGTTGATGTTGGAGTTTTCCAGGGCACCCTGTTGAAGCCGGGATGCCGAAGCTGGTATCTCGGCCGTGGCCGGAGCGGTGTAGAGGCCGGAACCACGGCTCGTAATGGCCGTACCGGCGGGGAAGTCGACCAGTTTCACCCGTCCGGCAATCGCGCCGTTGGCCGAGATGGTTCCGTCCGGGCTGACCGTCAACGTGCCGGGCCCAACGCTGATGGGTCCTGCTTCGCCCAGCACTGGATCGCCACTTGAGGTGACTAACTGCCCTTTCGCCGAGACCGCGAATCCGCCGTTGCGGGTGTAGGCGATCCCGTGCGAGGTCTGCACCTTAAAGAAGCCGGAGCCTTCGATAGCCAGGTCCAGCGGATTGCCGGTCGGGGAGACCGTTCCCTGCGACAGGTCGAGCTGCGTCCTGCTGAGAACACCGTAGCTGTTTTCTGCGCGGTTGAGACCCGACAGCCGTTGCGCGCCATGGGCGTTGGCCAGCACCGATCCGAAGATGTTGTGCTCGCCACGAAAGCCACTGGTGCTGCTGTTCGCGAGATTGCTGGCGATCGTATCCAGCGCCTGCGTTCGTGCCACCAGGCCGGCACAGGCCGCGTAGTACCCGCTATCCATGTTTCGTTCCTCGAAGAAGTGTTGTGCACGGCAAGGGCCAGACGACCAGACAAAGTTTGCCCGATTCCTGGCGTTTCGAGGACTTTTCCGACGCATATCTAAGAGCTCCATGAGATTGGCGCGGCGGGCGGTTGGGGCAAGCTAAGCCGTCTCTCACCAAAGGGGGACTGGCGCGCCGGCGACGGGGAGAAATCACGGATCGAGAGGTGGGCCGCTTCCAGAACTTCGGGCCACGGAGATTGAGGATCAGCGGCAAAGATCGCACTCAGGTTGGCAGTCAAAGAGGGTGGCAGACAGCTGTAGCGCGGGTCCGAACGGAGGCTTCGCGTGCCGTGGAGAGACGGGGCACTTCCGTGCGCTGAGTCCAGAGCGGGCAGTTCATGCAGAAGACCGAGCAGGTATCCCTCCTCGGGCGAAAGGCCGGCTGCTTCTGCCAGCAGCTGCGTCTGGAGGCCAATCTCCCTGGAGTGGCGCACGATCTGCCAGAAGTCTTCGGGCGGAGGATCATCACACGCTTCGGTCTGGGCCCGTAGGCACTCCGCGAGCTCCCCGATCGAGACTACGGCCAGGCACTGCTCCATTCGAACGGGGCGCTGCTCGGGATGAGAGAACTCCGCGGCCGACAGCCTGAAGACCTGAAGCACGGCACCCGGGTCATCCAGCAGAAGCCGGGTCGCGGAACGCAGATCGACAGAGCGCTCCTCCCGGAGGAGAAGCAGCCCAAAGAGCGTGCGCGGGTCGACCGGCAAAGGAGGCGCAACGCCGCTGCCCATCATTTCCGTGCGGCTCCGAGGGCCTGTGCGGCACCGAAGGCCTGCGTCGCTCCGAACGGTGGCGGCGGCAGCTCGGTCACGCGCATGCCGTAGTTTCCGTCCACGATGACGACCTCGCCCCGGGCGATCACCCGCCCATCCAGAATGAGGTCGACTGGCTCTTCGACCTGCCGGTCGAGTTCGACGAGGGATCCCGTTGCAAGCTCCAGGACCTCCTGCAGCGACAGCTGCCGCTGACCGAAGCGGAGGTGTACGTTCAAGGGAACGTCGATCACCCGCTCGATCGGCAGCGGTTCGCCAGCGGCTCTTCCGTAAGCGCCGCGTGCGGCCGAGGTGGTCGCGTGATCGCCAGGCCGAATCGCCGGGGCGAGCTGGCGCAACAGCTCACCTGGGCAGAGCAGAAGCAGAGTCGCCGCCCGGCCGACCTCCGATCGCAACGAGATCGAGGCCAGCCTTTCCAGGCCGGCCGGTGCAGCCTGTGCGGTCGTCACCCGGCATCCCACCGGGCCGTGTGCTGGAGACAACGCCTGACGGAGGTCGTCTGCAAGGGAAGTGAGCGCCGCCAGCAGCGGGGCCGCCGGATCGGCAGCGGAGTCCGGCACCGATCCAGACTGCAGCGACGCCCCAAGCTCGAGAAGATCGGCTCGTGCGAGCGACAGGTAGACCTCGCCGGTGATTGCGCCAGAGAGCGACAGAACCGCCGGCACCGCCATATCTGGCAAAGGGGTAGCTGGTGGCGGTTGGACGACAGCCTCCCAGGTCTCCCCTGGGTTCTCTGAGAGCCTCCTGGCGAGGATCTCCGACAGGGCGGAGGCAAGTGGGCACGCGATCTGTTGTGACATGGGCCGATCTCCTTCAGGTGTCATCGCTGGCTGCAGGGCTGTATCAGTTGCGCGGCCTTCGATCCGCCGCTGCGAACGGGAACTGCCTCGAAGAGAGGCCGCTCATTCAGGGTGAGTTTGACTGGGGTGCTCACAGGAGTCCGGAACGGAAGGAAGCTCCCGGGCTGAAGTCCGACCAGCTCGCCCACGGGCACCCGCAGGCCAGTCAGTTCGGCCGAGACTGTAAACGGGCTGGCCAGCAGACGGTCGCGCAGACTCTGGCGCAGGGGTTCGCGCGCCGGATTGCGATGCACCGACTGGACCTGGCTCTGCCGCACGAGCGCGTTTGAAAAGGCAGCCGGAAGCACCAGGCGAAGGTTCCCTGCGGTTCGCGCGACGGTGATCTCGAAGGTTAGCTGCAGCACGCGTTCTTCGGACGAGAAGAGCTGGCCCACCAGGCTTGACTTGATGGAAGCGCCGGCGCCGAGCGTGACGCTGCAGGCTCGCCAGGCACGCTCGAGCTGCACGGTGATCTGCTCGGTCACGCTGCGGATCAACTCCTCATCGATGTCGGTCAGCTCGCGCGGAGGATCCAGTGACTCTCCACTTCCGCCCAGCAGCAGATCGACGATGGGAAACAGCAGAGAGCTGTCGAACTCGGCGATGAGCTTGCCCTGCATGGGCGCGATGGAGTAGGGCAGAACGTAACCGGTGGGTGAGAGCTGCGCCATGCAGTCGCGCACCGGCATCTGCTCGAGCGAGAGCAGCTTCACCTCCATGGGGGTGCCGAAGAACAGGTCGAGCGCGTTGGTCGCATTGCGGGCAAACGTGTCGTGCATCGATCGGAGCAGACGCTCGCTCTCGTTCGAGAGCCGGCCCGCGGACCGGAAGTTGCACGGCAGAATGGAGCGTTGCGGCTTGGCTTCAGCACTGCCCTGAGGGTCTCTTTGCATCTGTTGGGCCTCCATTTAGCGCACCACACCGAGCGACCGGACGGTGGTGATGGACGGTATCTCCGTGGGCGAGATGACGATTACTTTTGGCAGAAACGGCTCCAGGAGACGCCGCAGATAAAATCGCCCGGGTGAGGAGCACAGCAGCACCGGCGGCGCAGCGCCGACTTCTTCGCCAAAGCTCAGCTTCAGACCCTCGAGAACGCGGCGCGCGACCGAGACCTGAAGCGCGCTCGAGGTGATCTGCCCTGGCAGCAGGTTTCCCGCGCGCATGCACTCCTCCTCGATGGAGGTGTCGAGCGTCATCACGCGAAGCTCGCCGCTTTCCAGCAGGGGATGCACGAGGGCGCGGCCGAGCGCCTGCCGGGCGGCCTCCACCAGGGCGACGGGATGCTTGTTGGTGGCGGCTGTTTCAATCAGGCTCTCCAGAATGGAGGGGAGATCACGGATGGAGACCTGCTCTCGCAGCAGCTGTTGCAGGACCCGCTGCAGCTCGCCAAGGCTCAGCAGCTTCGGCACCAACTCCTCCACCAGCTTGGGGTAAGACTCGTTCAGGCGGTCGATCAGCCGCTTGGTCTCGCCGCGCGACAGCAGCTCGTGCGCATTGCTCTTGATCAGCTCGGCGAGGTGAGCCGCGAGCGCGGAGGTCGGTTCGACCACGGCACACCCACGGGTCAGGGCGGCCGCCTGGAGGTCCGGTGTAATCCACTTGGCCGCGACACCGAAGGCCGGCTCGACGGTATCGACGCCTGGCAGATCAATTGGTCCAGAGTCCGAGCTCACAGCCAACAGGCAGCCGCGCCGCAGCTCCCAACGTGCGATCTCGACGCCGCGCAGCGACACCACATACTCCTGCTCCTTCAGCGCGAGATTGTCGGTGATGTGGATGGACGGCACCAGGAATCCCATCTGCTGCGCAAGTTTCTTGCGAAGCGCCTTGATGCGGGTCAGCAGCTGGCCGCCCTGCTTCTCGTCGACAATCGGAACCAGCCCGAGCCCGACCTCCAGACTCAGCTCGTCGAGCTTCATCATGGCGTCCATGGGGTCCAGCGCCGGCGCCGGCGCAGCTCCGGGCTTCAGCGCAAGCGCGGTCGCGGTGGCCGTCTCCGGCTCCGCCGGCGCACCACGCATCCTTCGCGCGAGCACCATCAGGCCGGCACCCAGGCTGAAGAAAGCGATCTTGGGAAGACCGGGAATGAGTCCAAGGGCGAACAGGACGCCGCCGGCGATCCAGAGCAGCAAGGGCCGCCGGATCAGTTGATCCTGGACGTCCACGCCGAGGGTCTTCTTCGAGGCGGCCCGCGTGACCACGATGCCACCCGCCATCGAGATCAGCAGGGAGGGAAGGATGGCGACCAGGCCGTCGCCGACCGTCAGGATGGTGTAGGTTTTGAGCGCCTCTTCAAAGGGCACACCCTGCTGAAAGACGCCGATCAGAAATCCGGCAACGATATTGATCGCCATGATCAGAATGGTGGCGAGCGAATCTCGTTGCGAGAAGCGCGCCGCGCCGTCCATGGCTCCACAGAACTCAGCCTCGGCGGCAATGGCCTCGCGCCGGCTGCGGGCCTGCTCCTCGTTGATCAGGCCCGCGTTCAGGTCGGCGTCGATGGCCATCTGCTTGCCGGGCATCGCGTCCAGCGTAAATCGTGCGGTGACCTCGGCCGTGCGCACCGCTCCGTGGCTGATGACCAGGTACTGAATGGCGACAAGCGCCAGAAAAAGAACGAAGCCGACGATATAGTTTCCACCGACCACAAACTGTCCGAAGGCCTCGATGACGGCGCCGGCCGCCGAGGGACCCTCGTTGCCATGTAGGAGGATGCGCCGCGTGCTCGCAAGATCGAGCGCCAGTCGCATCAGCGTCAGCAGAAGGATGAGACTGGGAAAGACCGAGAACTGCACCGGTCGCAGCACCTGAATCGCGGTGAGCAGAACCAGCACCGCCGCCGCGATGCTTAGCGTCAGCAGAAGGTCGAGCACAAAGCTGGGCAGCGGCACCAGCATGACGAACAGCATCGTCATCGCCGTGACCGGAACCAGCCAGTCACCGGAGCCGCTGAGTATGCGGGAGAGCCGGGTGGGGGTCGCTTGGGGCGGCATCAGGAGACCACCTCTCCGGCGGCGTTTCGGCCTCGACGCCGCGCCTCGCCTTCGCGCAGTTCAGCCTCGGCGCGATACACGATGACCAGGATCTCCGCTACCGCCTGATAGAGCTCGGACGGGATCTCGTCGCCCACCTCGACGGTCCGGTAGAGCGCCTGCGCCAGCGGCTTGTTTTCCAGAATCATGACGTCGTTCTCGCGGGCGATCTCCTTGATCTTTTGGGCGAGCAGATCGCGCCCCTTCGCCACCACCTTCGGCACGGCCATCTCCTTTGCGTCATAACGCAGCGCCACCGCGTAGTGCGTCGGGTTGGTGACGACGATCGTCGCAGTCGCCGCTGCCTTCAGCGTCTGCTTCCTCCGCATGGCGCGCTGCAGCTTGCGAATCTGGCCCTTGGTGGTCGGGTTGCCGTCGCTCTCTTTCAGCTCCTGCTTGATCTCTTCGCGGCTCATGCGCAGATCGCGGGCGATCTTCTGGCGGTTCAGCAGGTAGTCCACGCCAGACCACGCCAGCAGCACCAGGGCTGCCTTCCAGCTGACCTCCAGCGCAACGCTGCCGAGAAACGCTGCAAGCGGCCGGCTGTTGCTCTCGCCCGACTGCACGATGGCCCTCCAGTGCCGGGAAAGCGCCTCCACACCAAACCAAAGAATGGCGCTGAAGGGAAGCAGGGACTTCAGCAGCGAGCTCAGGCTGCTGAGCGAGAAGATCTGACCCATTCGGCTGGCCGGGTTGAAGCGGTCGAACTTCGGTGTCAGGGCCGCAGGCGCAATCAGCAGGCCACCCTGCGCCAGCCCCGCAAGCAGGGACAGCACAAATCCAGCGCCAAGCAGTGGAACGGTCCATCGCAGCACCTCGACCACGCACCAGAACAGGACGGGTCCGTTCGCGGTCACCCCCTCGGTCGCGGCGTTGTCGAGCGTCACGCGGTAGAGGTGCGTCCAGTGCGAGGCGGCCCCCGTCATCATCAGCGAGCACGCCAGCGCCATGCCGGCCATCGCAAGCGTGTTCGTCAGATCGCGCGAGCGGGCCACCTGACCCTGCTGCCGCGCCTTCCTGCGCCGCTCCGGTGTTGCTGATTCGGTCTTGTTCGCGTCTGCCATCGTGTCTACCGGGCCAGTCGCAGCAGCTGATCTGCGTGCTGCGTCGCGTGGAGAAAGAGCCGCTCAAAGATCGCCGGCCAGTACCGAAGCGTGGTCAGCAGCACGCCAATGCCAAGCACGCTCTTCACCGCCGGCCCGAGCAGCATGAGCGGAGCCTGCGGCGAAGCCTTGCCCAGAAGCCCCAGAACGATATCCGTAATCAACGTCGCGGAGAGCACGGGTGCGGAGATCTCGAGCCCCATCTCAAAGACGCCGCCGGCGACACGCAGCGCCGCTACGGTGAAGGCACCCGAGATGTGCTGCGTTCCTGGCGGCAGCAGCGTAAAACTGTCGCCGATGGCGTGCAGCATCCACAGCGGTACGTCCAGCCGAAGAAAGATCAGCATGGCAATCGTCTGGTGAAACATGGCAATCACGGTCGAGTCCACCTGGGTCTGCGGGTCCAGGATGTTCACCAGCGAGTAGCCCATCTGAATGCTGAGAACGCTGCCCGCCATCTGCACCGCGTCGAAGACGAGATTGGTTGCAATCCCCAGGCCGGCACCGATCAGCAGCTCGCCCAGGACCAGAGCTGGCCACTCCGCCAGGCTGCGGTGCGGCAGCGTCTTCGACAGGGCCGGATACAGAACAGCGGTGAGCGCGAACACAAGTCCGGCCTTGACTCGGGGCGGTATTGCCAGGCTTCCGAAGAAAGGGGCAAACAGCATAAGACCGGAGAGGCGGACGCTCACGGTCAGCAGGCCGGTAAGAATCTGCTGCAGAGGGAGGTTGAAGATCATCGCAGCACCCCGCGAAAGTCGGAGAACAGCGCGAGCGTGTACTGCGAAAGATGCCGCCACATCCACGGCATCAGCAAAAACAGCGTGAGCCCGACCGCCAGCAGACGCGGAACCGCCGACAGCGTCTGATCCTGCAGGGAGGTCACGACCTGCAGCACGTTAACCAGCAGACTGACGACTACCGCGACCGCCAGCACGGGCGCGATCAGGATCAGGACCTCCCCCAGCATCAGGCGGCCCAGCACGACGACCTCATCGACGCCCATCAGCTGAAGCTCCGCATCAGCGACCCAATCAGCAGGTGCCAGCCATCGACCATGAGAAACAGCAGCAGCTTCAAAGGCGTCGAGATCACGACTGGCGGCAGCTGCATCATGCCGACCGACGTGGTGATCGAGGCGACAACGATATCCACCACGAGAAAGGGCAAAAACAGCACCGCCCCGATCTGAAATCCGGCCTTGAGCTCCGAAAGGATGTAAGCCGGCAGCAACACGCGCAGGGAAAGGTCGCCCGCATCGCGGGGCCGCGGCTCCTTGGCGATCTCCAGAAACAGCGCGACGTCCTTTTCGCGGACAAAGTGCGCCATAAAGCCCTTCATGGGTTGAGCTCCGCGCGCGATCGCCTCCGTCGCCGTGATCTGGCCCGCTTGGAGTGGCACCAGGGCCTTGGCGTAAATCTCGTTACCGACCGGCTCCATCAGGAAGAACGTCAGGATCAGCGTCAGACCAATGAGCGTCTGGTTCGACGGCGTAGTCTGCAGGCCCAGAGCCTGGCGTAGGAAGTGAAAGACCACCAGCAGCCGTGCGAATGGCGTCATGCAGATCAGCAGCGACGGAATGAGCGTCAGGAAGGTCAGCAGAACAACGATCATCCAGGGCGCGGAGCTGCCGCCGAGTCCGGTGATGCGAATCTCGTTTGCGGCCGGCCCCGTTGCCCCGCCTGCCGCCGCCAGAGCTGGCGGGGCGGAGGGAGTCTTGACGCCGGGGGAGCTGCTCTTGTCTGGCCTGGTCGCGGCCGGAGCCGTTGCCGAAGCCGTCGCCGCGGCTGGGACCGGAGCCGTTGCCGTCGCCGGGCTCTTGTCCGCAGCCGGCATGGAAGCCTGTGCCGGCGCAGGCACCGGCTGCATCTGCGCGGCGGGCGCAAGAGCCGCGGAGGCCCGGGGCGGCTGGACGAGGCCAAAGCCGACAAGCGCCACTGCCGCAAGCCATCTCATCGGCTCTGCTCCGCCCGCCGTTGCTGCTGCTCCAGAACGCCGGCAAAGGCAGCCGGGCCCGGTTGCGCCTGATCCATGTGGGCCAGCAGCGTCACCTGCGAGGGGCTGCCGCCAATCAGAAACTGGGTGTCGTCCAGGGTGATGAGGGAGAGAAAGCGCTTCTCACCCAGCGACACGGTCTCGGTCACCACCAGCCGTCTGCGGCTTCTGGCCTGTATTGCCCGGCGTTCCGCGATCCAGATCCAGACGCGGCGAAGGAGGCGCTGCGATCGCGGCCATGGTCGCTGTCCCGGTGCGATCGTGGGTTCGTCCCCCGAAGCTGCCAGTGCCGCCGCCGGCGTCCACAAGCTCATGCCATGCTCGTCAGTCGCACAGCGAGCCGGTCGCCCACGACCTCGAACTCGGTGAGACCGGTCAGCTGACCGTTGGCCGTGAGCGGCAGATCTTCATTGTGCTGCACCGCCGTCTCAACGATGGCACCGACCGACAGCCCGGCGAGGGTGCCCAGCACAAATCCAACCACGGGGATCTCCACCCGGAGCTGGCACGGAAGCCAGAGAAACGCCTCGAGCGGGTCGACGGTCTTTGACGCGGCTTGGGCGGGCAGGAGCTCGCCCACGGGTGCATCGGGGTTTAATCGCATGCTGCTCATCGGCGACGGTGTCGTCTCGCTGTCCTGACCGGGGAGGAGTTGCAGCCATCCTCGCGGAACTTTGCGAGATTGCTGCAGCCGTTCTTATGCGAGAAGAAAGCAAGCCGGAGACCAGACTTCGACCACCTCCCCCAACCGTGGTAGCTCGACGCGAAAGTGCGGCCAAACTCGACAGCTCGTCGTATGGTGGCGCGGGGCACCACGAGCGCGGCACGGCCCTTCCTGAGATGGACATGAGAGCGATTGCGGGGTCGCGCTGGTCCTCCAGCTGGCGTCCCCGCCTCGTCTCATCGAAGGCTCATCTCTAGCTCTTCATCTGGATGGTCGCCTGCTCAATCTGATCGAAGGCCGTGATCGCCTTGGCGTTCGCCTCGTACGACCGCTGTGCCACGATCATTTTGGCGAACTCCTTTGCGACATCCACGTTGGACTGTTCGACCGAGGCCCCATTGATCGCGCCGCGTCCTCCCGTGCCCGCGGTCCCAATAACCGGGTCGCCCGAACCGAAGGTGTTCTGGTACAGGTTGTCGCCGCTCAAGTGAAGACCCTGTGGATTGGCGAAGCTCGCTACGGCAACCTGTGCCACGATCCGGTTCTGCCCGTTGGTGAAGGTAGCCTGAACGCTCCCGTCTTTCAGCACCGAAAAGGTGCGGAGCGAACCTGCCGCGAAGCCGTCCTGGGTGGATGCATTGTTGGAGCTGGGGTTTGCTGTCTGGGTCAGGGTCGATCCCAGCGATGTGCTCTGCAGCACCCACGCCGGCTTCAAGGTCGCCGCACCATCCGCCAAAGGTCCTACGTTAATCGTTGTAACCGGGCTGCTGGGTGAGATGAGCGCACCGGAAGAGTCGAACGACAGCGAGCCCGAGCCGACGCTGGTCGAGGTCCCCGTGCCACCCTGAATCTCCGAGGACGGGAGGGAGACATCGAAGCTCCACTGGTTGGCCGCCGTCTTGGTGTACTGGATCGTCAACATGTGGTTCGCTCCCAGCGAGTCGTACACCTTGATGGGCGAGTTATAGGTGTCGCCCACATTGGCGGTGGAGTCCAGGTTCGCCGTGATCTGAAAGGAACTGGTCGCCTGTGCCGGACTCGACATCCCGCTGCCCACGTTGATGGGCTGAAGCGGCACATTGGTCGAGACCGTCCCGTTCACCGCGGGGTAGCCCATCAGCAGCTGGCCGCCGGAGGTCGAGAGCTGTCCCAGGGTGTTGGTCGTGAAATCACCCGATCGGGTATAGGCCAGGGCTCCAGGCGAGCTCTGCACCACGAAGAGACCCGCGCCATCGAGCGCCATGTTGGCGTTATTGCCCGTGGAGGAGATCGGGCCGTTGGTCAGGTCCTGCTCCGTTCCACTCACCTGGACACCGAGCCCGGCCTGCAGGGGCTCGCCGCTGCCGTTGGTGCCATAGTTCTGGTAAAAAACGTCGCTGAAGCTGGTGGACTGCGTTTTGTAGCCGTCCGTATTCATGTTGGCGAGGTTGTTGGAGATGGACTGCAACGCCGCGGAGCTGGCATTCAGACCGGAGAGCGGCGTGGAAAAGTAGGACATGGAAGACAGCCTCCAAAGCGGAAAAGGGGTATCAGTGAATCAAAAGCGGTGAGATGGCGGCCGCGGGAAGGGAGCCAGTCGGATTCCCGGACTGCACTCCGGAGAGGGCTCCGGCCTGCAAACTCTGCAGTGCCTGCATCAGGGCTGCGGCGTTGGTCGTGCCGGCGGCTGCGGAGCTGCCCATCGGCTGCGTCCTGGCCTGCGCCGCGGGATCAGAGCTGGTGCCGGTTCCAGCCGCTGCGCCGGAGCTGCTGGCGGGCGTCGCCAATCCGCTGACCAGCTGGTTGATGCTGGTCAGCTGATTGAGCTGGTTGAGCGAGATCATCTGCCCCACCATGGCCGTGCTGTCCATCGGTGCCGTCGGGTCCTGATTCTGCAACTCCTGCACCAGGAGACTGAGAAAGGTTCCTCCGATCGTATCCGCGGGCGAGGCGGAGCCGGCGGTATTTCTTGTGCCGGTGGGGGTCGTGGCAGAGAGCGGAGTAAGGGGAGACGTGGTGCTGGCCAAACTTGTGGGCATGCTTTGCTCCTTTGGGTAGTTGCGATCTAGATGCGAATGCTCAGGCGGCTCTCTCCGAGGCCGGCCGAGATCGCTCCCGGCATCTGTCGACCAGTCTCCGCGCCTGCTTCGTTTGCATGCGGAAGACCGCTGAACCGGAGTTGAGAGGGCGCCTGCCGGCTGTTCTGGCCACCGCCGCCCGCGTGTCCACCGCTCGACTGACCGTGTCCGGAGAAGCCGCCGCTCACGACCGAGACGGCTGCTTTCACGCCGTAGGCCTCGCCGATCCGCTGTTCCATGGTTCGCGTCTGCGATCCCAGCATCTGCCCAAGCGCATCGTGATCGAGCGAGATGTGCGCCGAAATCTGGTGGTGTTCGACCGAGGTTCGGATCGATACGTTGCCGAACTCGCCCAGCCGCAGGCCCACCCGCATCTCCGAGTTGGCGGCACCCTGCAGCAGCCGCGCCGTGCTCAGGCCCACGGCAAGGGTCTGGGGAGTCTCCCTCGTCTCCACCCCCGTCGCGTCCGGCCCCCGAGATGCGCCGGGCAGGGGAGCAGCGACTCCGTCCTTTGCGGGTGCCGATGTCGCGGCAAGCGGATCGGACAGCAGGGGGCCTCCGTGCGTCACCTGTCCGTGCGGAAGCAGGGACATGGAGGCAGGCGATGGCAGGACGACCGCTGCCGCATCCCCGGGGAAAGACGCCCGTGCATCCCGATCGCCCTTCCCTGAACCCGATCCCGAACCATCTCCGTCGTCGCTGGCGGAGTCTCCTTCCCCTCCACCTCCGCTCGTCGGCGAAGCCAGTTGGCCCGCTTGCGAAGGAGCTGCCGACGGATGGAGGCCGGCCGTGCCGAACTTCAGGTCTGCCCTGGCGGCAGGAGGGCCCTGGTGCCGCATGGGCGGGGGAGCTTCGGGCGTGGCCTGATGGTGCGCAACGGCAGGCTGCTGCCCCTGCACAGGCGCGGGAAGCTTCTGAGCGGCCCTGGCCTGATCGGAGGCAGGCGCCGCATCCGGCGCCAGTCCGGCCGGTGGCGGCGGTGGTTGCAGGGCGGCCTGCAGGGAACGCAACAACCCGGGCGCGATCTCCTCCGTTGAGGGGTGCTCGCTTCCATGCGCCACCGCGTCGCCAGTGCTGTGCTGAGCCTCGTGCTGCGGATCGGGGATGGGGCTCGCCGGAGATCTGCTAAGGTCATCGCTCGCCGGAGCCGCGCTCCCCTCGGGAGTCACCGTGCCCGTGTCCTGAGCCGGGGCGTCCTTGCCCACAGCCAGCGCTTCTGCTGAAACGGATGAGAGCTGCGCGAGTTCGCCGCCACTGCCTGCCTCGGAGGGCGTCTTCAACTCCTGTGGGACGACGGGGACCGCGATCGGCAGGCTGGAGGTCCCGGTAACGTCTCCTTGCGCGTGCTCATGCGGTCGCCTGGCATGATCCGCTCCCGAGTGCTCCCGTCGGCCAGACCCGGACTTTGCCGGTTGAGCCTCCGGCGCCTTTGAAGACGCGGCCCCCGCGTGCGCCAGCGCCGTCTGAAAAGGGAGCTTGCGTCCGTCCGTCATTGAAGCCTTGGAGCCGCCGGAGGGTTTGCCGGCTGCCGGAACCGGAGCGATGGTTGCGACCTGCATGGGAGAGGTGAAAGCAATCGAACTGCCGATCTCACACGAGATTTCCCGCAAGGCGAATGCACTGTGAAATCGCGGGTCCGGCTTAAGATCTGTGTTGCACCAGCAGCTTTTCCGCTAGGCAAAAGTGGCCGGTAGGCAACGTTTGCCCAGTGGCTCTGGGCAAAGTTTGCCTATCAGCTTCCGTGCCGCAGCCGCCGCCGTCCAGCGGCGAACTGGTCAAGCATCGCCTGCTCGGCACGCCTGCTCGAGAGGGCATATCGCTCCTCCTGCCCGTCCCGCAGAGACTCCATCATCTCGCGATCCCGGCGAGCGCGACGATACGTTTCGGCCTGCGCGTCCCGGCGCTGCTCCAGCCGCTCGATCGCCGCTTCAGCCTCGTTCCGCTGGCGCTTCATCTCGGCGACATGCGCGTACCCGGCCCACAGCTCCGCCGCGCTCTGCGGATGGATCTGGGAGGCGCGGCGGTCCGTTACTCTTGCCAGTTCGTCTGCGGAGGCTGCCACCTGTTCGCGCGTTGCCGCGATCTCGCGCAGAATGGAGCCGAGCGCAGCTTCTTCGCGTTCTTCCGCACTTAACCGGACCCGAAGCACGGACTCGAGAGGGAACCGGAACGGCATCAGGCACCGATCTCCCGCAGAAGCCGGCAACTCTCCTCGAGGGAGCAGATCTCCTCCGGACGCTGCTGCAGAAACGAGTGGATGCCCGGCAGGAGATCGATGGCCCGGTCAAGCTCCGCATCGGTTCCGCGGGTGTACGCTCCGATGCGGATCAGGTCCTCCGATCGGCGGTGAGCGGCCAGCAGCGCGCGCAGCCCGCGGGCGCGGTTCATGTGCTCCGCAGAGGCGATCGCCGGCATCAGCCGGCTCAGGCTGTCGAGCACGGCAATCGGCGGAAAATGACCGCGACTGCTAAGCGCGCGATCGAGGATGATGTGCCCGTCCAGGAGAGAGCGCACGGTATCGGCGACCGGGTCCTGCTGATCGTCGCCCTCCATCAGCACCGTGTAGAACGCCGAGATGCTGCCGCGGTTGAAGTTTCCCGCCCGCTCCACCAGGCGCGCCAGCTTGTTTAGAACGGAGGGCGTGTAGCCCTTGGCTGTGGGGGGTTCGCCGGCAGCCAGACCGATCTCACGCTGCGCCATGGCGAAGCGCGTCAGCGAATCCACCACCAGCAGAACGTGCTTGCCGTCGGCTGCGAAGCGTTCCGCAAGGGCGGTCGCCGCCAGCGGTGCCCGAAGGCGCAGCAGCGGCGGCTGGTCCGATGTCGAAACCACCACCACCGATCTCCGCCGGCCCTCCTCGCCCAGCACCTCCAGGAACTCGCCCACCTCGCGGCCGCGCTCACCGGTCAGCGCCATCACAATCACATCGGCCGCGGTGCCGCGCGCCATCGTGCCCAGAAGGGTGCTCTTCCCGACGCCGCTGCCGCCAAAGATTCCAATCCTCTGCCCCCGGCCGCAGGTCAGAAATCCATCGATGGCACGCACGCCGGAGCCGAGCGGCTCGCGAATCATTCTTCGGCTCAGCGGCTGTGGCGGCGAGCCGTCGATCGCTGCCAGGCCCGTCGCGCGGTAGGCTCCGCCACCATCGAGCGGTGCGCCGGCGGCATCGATCACCCGGCCGATCAGATCCGGACCGCAGCGGATCGAGGGTCGTCCGCCCTGCGCAGTCAGCGTGTCGCCGTAGCAGATGCCCTCCGGATCTTCGGTGATCATCGAGAACACGGTCGATCCGCGAAAGCCGACGACCTCGCCTGTGTAGCGCCGGTGATCGGAACCGGTGATCTCGCAGGCCTCGCCGATCCGGCAGAACGGACCGGCGGAGGCGATCAGATTTCCCGTTACCTCAAGCACGCGGCCACTCCACCGCACCGGGGATCGCTCGTCGAGCTCCCGTGCGTACGCCGCCAGCAGACCGGCGCTCACGGAGCCGCCGAACGCAGCGCCAAAAGGTCGAAGAACCCGCGCTCGATCTCCTTCATCTGAACCTCGACGCCGAAGTGCGCTGATCCGACGGCGGTTTCAAGCGTGCACTCCTCTCCGTGCAGCGTCGCGTCGCCTGCCAGCTGGCAGAAGCGGCTGAGCTCCGCGGCTGCGAGCGCCTGCCGCCATGGCTCGATCTGCCGCTCCGGCACCTTGAGGGTGATCGTCGCCCCTTCCTTAAAGTTTCCAAGAGCCACCCGGACCAGCGCCCGCATGAGCGTGGGGTCCGCCTGTGCTTCGCGGACAAGAATCCTGCGGGCGATGGCGAGTGAGAGCTGCACCACTTCCAACTCCACCCGCTCCAGGTAGCTCTGTTGCTCTGCGGCGAAGCGCCGGACGCAGTCTGCCAGGTGGTCCCTTTGCAGCACGGCGCCTCGCTCGCGCTCCGACGCAAGCTCCCCGCGCAGCCGGGCCTCGCACGCGGCGATCGCCTCGGTTATGGCTGCGGCGATCCGCTGCTGCACCTGAGCCTCGGTCGGTCCGGCAAGCACCTGCTCCGCCCGTGGCGGCTCGGGCTCCGGCAGCGCGGGCGCACGCAGATCGAGGTACTCAAACGCCATGACCGGGGCTGCGCCGAGGCTAGACATAATCGTTTCCGTTGTCGCTCTTCAGCACCATCTTGCCCTCCTCCTCCAGCCTTCGTCCCAGCGCCACCATCTCGCTCTGTGCCTTCAGCACATCCTTCTGGCGTACCGGGCCCAGCGCTTCGGTGTCCTCCTTCAGCATCTCGATCGCGCGCGAGGACATCGTCGAGAAGAAATGGTTGCGCAGATCCTCGCTGGCCCCTTTGAGCGCAACCGAGAGTATCTTCTTGTCCACCGCTCCCGTAAGCTCGCGCATCTGCACCTCGTCAACCTTGAGGAAGTCCTCAAACGTAAACATCAGCTCGCGGATGCCGCTGGCCAGCTGCGAGTCCTGTCCCTCGATACTTTCAAGGATCTCGCGCGACGATTCGGAGTCGATGTTGTTCATCATGAGCGCCACGCTCTGAAATCCGGAGTACGTGCGCTTGTTGTGCTCACCCGCTGAACGCAGCCTCCGGTTCACCGCGGTCGAGACCCGCTCGGCGATATTTGGAGAGAACTGCCGCAGGTTCGCCAGCCGGCGTACGGAGTCGGCCCGTTTATCCCGCGGCAGATGCATCAGCAGAGCCGATGCCTGCCTGGTTTCGAGCTGACCTAGAATCAGTGCAATTGCCTGCGGATGCTCCCCTTCGAGCAGACGCGCCAGCTGCTTGGGATCAGCCTTCTGCAGCGACTCCGTCTTTCCCGAGCCCAGCTCTTCCACGCGAACAAGCCGCTGCATGAGGTTTCTCGCGCCGGCCTCGCCAAACGCCTTGGCCAACAGCCGATTCGCGGTCTCCGTGCCGCCCTGCGTCATGTACTCGCGCGCGACCGTCAGCTGGCGGTACTCCTCGAGAACCCGTCGCGAGACCGCCGCCGAAACGTCGCCCAGCCGCGACACCTCGTGCGTGACCCGTTGGAGATCGTCCTCCGGTAGCTGGCGAAGAATGGCGGCCCCCGCATCTTCGCCGAGGGCTGTGATCAGGATGGCCGCTTTCTGCGCTCCGTTCAGATGCTCATAGTTCGTCGCGATGTTCATGCCGTGTCCTCGCGCAGCCATGCCTGTACGCTGCGCGTCATGGTGGCCGGCTCCGCCTGCACACGGTCGATCAGCTCCTGCTTCAGAACCGCGGTCTCCAGACCCGCTTCAAGCGCCATCTCCCGCACTGGTGCGGCCAGCTCGGCCGTGCCCGCGCCCGGCAGTGCGTCGGCGGCAGTCCCTGCCGGCAGCTCCTTCATGGAGGCGAGCACCCCTTTTTGCAGCGGCCGGAAGACGAGGGCCCAGGCCAATGCAAACAGCGCCAGCAAGCCGGCATATCGCACCACGCCCGAAAAGTCGGCCAGCCCGCGGCGAACGCGCTCGATCGCCGAAGGAGGTCCGGTGTCGGCCAGCGACGACCGGTCGAAGCTCATGTTCTGCACGCTGATCACATCCCCTCGCGAGGCATCCATGCCAGTTGCCGCCATCGCCAGGTCGCTCATCTGTTTCAGCTCAGCCGGGGACCGTCTGTGGGTCTGCTCCGTCCACTTTCCCTTCACCTGGGTCCGCTCGACCGCGTCGTTGACGAGCACGGCCGCCGTGATCCGCTTGATGCGGCCCGCAGGCGAGACCGTGTGACGGACCACCTTGTTGACCCCAAAGGTCGAGTTCTCCGACTTGGAGCTCTGCGCTCCGTCCTCGAGCGCCACCGATTGCGTCCCTCCGCTGCTTGCGTTGGGCAGGTTGCTGGCCGTCCCAGGAACGCCCCCCGCGCCCGCGCCCGCACCGGTCTGTTCCTCGCTGCGCTGCGTGGTCAGCACCGCACTGACCGCCGGATCGTACTTGTCCTGGCTCTCTTCGCTGCTGGTCAGGTCGTACTCCACGTTCACGCTGGCGCGCAGATTGTCCGCGCCGACGACCGGCGCGAGCGTTGCCACCAGGCGACGGGTCAGCTGCTGCTCCGTCTCGCTCTCGCTGCCGGAGCCGCCCGGCGTCCCGAGAGCCTCGCTCGAGTCGGCGTCGATGATCGCCACATCGGCCGGCGAAAGGTTGTCGACGGCCCCGCTCACCAGCCGGGCAATCGCCTTGAGCTCCTCGCGGGAGGGCGCGCCGTGTTTCAGCCGCAGTGTCACCGACGCCTTGGCCCCGCGCTCCTTGTCCAGAAAGATGGAATCGCGCGACATCACCAGGTGAACCCGCGCTGCCTTGACATCGCCGAGCGTGGCGATTGTTCGCTCGAGCTCGCCTTCGAGCGCGCGTTGGTAGTTCACCCGCTCATCGAACTCCGTCTGCCCCCAGGACACCTTATCGAACAGCTCAAATCCCAGCCGGCCGCTGTGCGATCCGGAATCGGACGCCACCTGCAGCCGGGCCGCGTCCAGTTGCCCGGCAGGAACCTCGATACTTTTGCCGTCCTTCCCGATCCGCGAAGGGATGTTCTTCGCCGCCAGCTGCGCCGTGATGGACGGCACATCCGCGGCGTCCAGTCCCACCAGCAACGGTTTGTAGTCCGGTGAGCTCATGGCCGTGACAAAGCCCGCCAGCAGCGCGACGGCGAGTGCGGTGCCGCCCGCCACCATCGCGCGCTGCCGTGGCTTGAGCTTCGTCCAGAGCTGCTTAAGCTGCTTCAACTGCTTCCAATCCGCCATGGCTCGATCCGCTTAGAACTGCATCTTCTCGATGTCCTGGTACGCATTCACAATCTTGTTGCGCACCTGCATCATGAGTTGAAAGGCGACGTCAGCCTTTTCGACCGCGACCATCACACCGCTGACGTCGCCCGCGCCGGAGCTGCCCTGCAGCATGCTCCCGACCTTCTGATCGGCGCTCAGGTGCAGCTGATCCACCTGCTCGATGGCGCCTTTGAGCACATCGCCAAAGCCTCCCGTCGAGGAGGTCTCGCGGGCCGGTGACGTGAGGCGATCGCCCAGGGAGGAGATCGAGGACAGTCCGGAAGAGAGTGGATTCATGGTTGCTCCTTCGTGGTCTCGGAGTGAACTCCGGCTTAGCTCTTCAGGATGTCGATCGACTGCTGGATGAGCTGTTTGGAGGCGTTCACCGCGGAGGCGTTGAGCTGGTACGCTCTCACCGAGCTCATCAGGTCCACCATCTCCTGCACCGGATTGATGGCGGGGTAAGCCACGTAGCCTTCCTTGTCTGCGTCCGGATGCCCCGGCTCGTAGCGCATCACCGGCGGCGCCGGGTCGTCGGCGACCTCGGCGATCCGCACCGTCCCAGGCTGCCGCGCGGAGCCGCCAAACCCCGCCATGGCATGGCGAAAGCTCGCGCTGCTGGACGTCGCAAACACGATCTCCTTGCGCCGGAAGGGACCTGTTCCGGCAGCCGTGTGGGTGGTATCGACGTTGGCCAGGTTGGTCGCCGAGATCTCCGATCGCTGCCGCTCGGCGGAGAGCGCGGAGGCGCTGATGGTGAGAGCATCAAACATCGACATCGTTATTTATCTCCGTTGATAGCGGTCAGCAGCTGGTGAAACTGTGCCTTCATCAGCTGCGTGCCCATCTGGTACTGCAGTTGCGATTCGGCCAGCAGCAGCGATTCCCGGTCAAGATCGACATCGTTGCCGTCCGGCCGCTCCGGCAGGCCGCGGACCGTGTGCGTGGCGACGTGCAACTCGCCCTCGCCCGGCGCCGCCATCGCCCTGGACAGCTCTCGCCCAAAGTCCATGTCCTGCGTGCGAAAGCCCGGCGTATCCACGTTGGCCATGTTGCGCGAGATGATCTGCTCTCGCTTGTTGGTCAGGCTCAGGAAGCTCTCCAGCTGCGAGAGTAGAGGAGCGGTGCTCACCTTAGGCATACCTCCTTGGGGGCAGATCGTACTGCCGAATCTTGTTGCGGACCGTCCGCAGGCTGATGCCGAGCATCTCGGCTGCCTGCGTGCGATTGCCGCGTGTCAGCTCCAGCGTCCGCTGCAGGTGCTGCCGCTCCAGGTCCTCGAGCAACATGCCAGCAGCCGCGCCCGCCGCAACCGGGGCGGAGAGCAGGTGAAGTCCGCCCCGCAGCTCCGGCGCGGCCGCCTGCGGGGTCGCCGGGGCCGCTTCGGGCAGGCCCGCCGCGCCGGAGAGCTCGCAGTCCACCTCGACCGCGGTCAGGGGGCCTCGCGGGTAGAGTGACAGCACCCGCCGCATGAAGTTTCCAAGCTCCCGCACGTTGCCAGGCCAGCTATGCTTCGACAGCTGGAGCAGAAAGGAAGCCTCGAGCCGCTCCGGGCTCGCCCCCATCGCGCGCGAGAAGTGCTGCGCCAGCAGGGCGATGTCCTCCCGCCGCTCGCGCAGCGGAGGCAGCGAAAGTGGAATCACGTTCAGGCGGTAGAACAGGTCGCTGCGAAACAGTCCCCGTCCAACCATCGCGGACAGATGCACGTTGGTCGTCGCGATCACGCGGATGTTGAAGGGGATCGGCCGCGTCTCCCCCAGGCGCTCCACCTCTCGCTCCTGCAGGGCTCGCAGCAGCTTGGGTTGCAGGTTCAGGGGCATGTCGCCGATCTCGTCCAGCAGCAGGGTGCCCCCGTCGGCTGCCTCAAACCGGCCGGCCTTGGCTGCCGCGGCCCCGGTGAAGGCGCCGCGCGCATGGCCAAACAGCTCGCTTTCGAGCAGCGACTCCGGCAGGGCGGCGCAGTTGATCGCCACAAACGGCCCTCGCGCGCGGGAGCTGGTCTCGTGGATGAACCGCGCCAGCAGCTCCTTGCCGGTTCCGCTCTCCGCCTCGATCAGAACATCGGCCTCGGTGCGAGCGGCGGCCCGCGCCCGCTCCATCATCACGTGGAAGCTGCGGCACCGGCCGACCATCGCCGGGCCCGACCGGTCCGGCAGGCGGTCGCGGCGAACCGAGCGCTGGAGCAGCACCTTCTCTGCGGCTGCCTGCAGCTGATCGAACGGCACGGGCTTCGTCAGGTAGTCGACGGCGCCATCCTGAAGCGCGCGCACCGCCTGCGGAACACTGCCAAAGGCCGTCAGCAGAATGCAGCCCGTGCCGGGGGAGACGGCCCTCACGTGCTCCAGCACCTCGAAGCCGTCGCCATCGGGCATGCGGCCGTCGCTGACCACCAGGTCGTAGGTCACGCGGTCCATCAGCTCCCTTGCCGCCTGAACTCCGGCTGCCGCGTCGACGCGCCAGCCCGCCCGGCGAAAGTTCGCCTCGAGAGCGATGCGGATGCCGGGCTCATCGTCGACGAGCAGAACGTGCGGTGCTGTGGGTTGGCTCATCGGACGGGGAACTCCAGGCGAAAGGCCGTGCCCGCGCCAGGCCGGCTGCGGATCGTCACCGATCCGCCCTGCTGCTCCATCAGCTGCCGGCAGACCGCCAGACCAAGACCCAGCGTTCCACCCGGGCCGCTGAAGCCCTTCTCAAAGGCACGGTCGGCCACCTGCTGCTCCATGCCACATCCGTTGTCGCTGACCAGGACGGTCGTGCGCGCCATCTTGCCCGCTCCTTCGCGCCCGATCCGGACCTCCAGCCGCGTTGCCCGGGCGTGCCGCACGGCATTGCCTGTCAGGTTCAGCACGATCTGCTGCAGCGCACTCCGGTTCAGCCACACGGACGGCATCGCGTTGTCGTCAGTTGCGCTCTCCATCGGAGCGATCAGCTCCAGCGTCAGGCCGCTCTGCTTCGCCAGAGGCCGCGCAAACTCTAGAGCTCGGGCCAGTGCCTCCGGCAGATCAACAGGTTCGACCTCCAGGGGAGCCCCATTGTGCAGCGTGAGCACATTGTTGGTGATCCCGGAGAGGGAACGGATGCCTGCCTGGAGATCCGCGCTCCACTCCGCCGACCGCTCCGGAACCTCCGCGACGAGGCCGGCAAACAGCTCCAAAGCCGCCAGCGGGTTGCGAATCTCATGGGCCAGCACCGCTCCAAGCTGCGCCAGCGCGACTGAATCGCGGGCTGCTTCGCGCTCCAGGCTGGACCTCTTCTCCGCGGAGATATCCCGCAGAATCAAAAGCGTACGTCGATCGCCGCCGGTGCCGTCCGAAAGTGTGCGCCTCCGCACTGCGACCCAACGTTCGCCCTCCTCCCGCATGAGCGAGAACTCCCACTCGGACGAGGCCTCCTTCCCGTTTCCCCCTTCGAGCTCCGCCGTGCGAAGCAACAGACTCCCGAGCTCCGGGGCAAGGCCGGCGACCGCTGAGCCGCCGTCGATTCCAGGAAGGTCGAGCAGACGTTCCGCTTCCGGGTTGATCAGCGTCACAGCGCCATCGTCCTTCAGCACAACGACGCCGCATGGCAGCGCGTGGAGCGTCTGTTGCACTCCCAGCCGCATGGATCGGTTCTCGGTTCTGCTGCGCCGCAGCTCCGTGTTGCGGACCATCAACTCATCGGAGAGCCGGCGTACCTCGGCCTGGAGCTCGCGGTAGGAGAGCTCCAGCTTGCCGGAGGCCGAGATGAACTCCGAAAAGGCCTGCGTCAGCAGCTGGTGCTCGACCGCAAGCCCCGTCTCGGCGGGCAGGCTCCCGGTCGGCAGCTCCGGCATGAGCGAGGGATGAGAGTTAGGCAGCATCTGCCTAGTTGTTTGCAGTTCGTCTGCCAAACTGCTCTCATCTTTGCGCCTGCAGCGCGCGTCTACCGCGAAAGTGCTACAGAAGGATGTGCTCGGCCTCGATGGCAGGCTGTGTCTCCGCCAGGATGCTGGCACGCTCCACCACGTTCCGCAGCTCGCGCACATTGCCGGGCCAGGTGTGGCGCTGCAAGGCCTCGCTCGCCTCCCGCGAAAGCTCTACGCCGGGACAAAAGCGGTCGAGAAACAGGGAGATCAATGCCGGGAGGTCTTCCATACGCTGCCTCAGGGCAGGCAGGTGAATGGGAAAGACCGCCAGGCGATAAAACAAATCTTCCCGAAACTGCCGCTCCTCGGCGAGCTTGCGCAGGTCCGCATTGGTTGCCGCCACCACGCGGACATCGACCTTCAGGGTGTCGGAGCCGCCGATCCGCTGCACCTCGCCCTGCTCCAGGAACCGCAGCAGCTTGCTTTGAAGCGCAAACGGCATCTCGCCGATCTCATCCAAAAATAATGTTCCGCCGTGCGCGGCGTGGATGCGGCCGATCCGCGACTGCACCGCCCCGGTAAAGGCTCCCTTGGTGTAGCCGAACAGCTCCGCTTCGAGCAGCGCCTCGGGGATGGCTGCACAGTTGATCACGACAAAGGGCTGCCGCTGCCGGGGGCTCAGAAGGTGGATCGCCCGTGCGACCAGGTCCTTACCCGTGCCGCTCTCACCCGTGATCAGCACACTGGTGTCGCGTCGCGCCACCATGCGAGCGGAGTGGTATACGCGCAGCATGGGGGCGGAGCTGCCCACCATGCCCTCCAGTTCGCCACCCGGCTCCCCCACGTTCCGCAGCAGGCGAAGCACGGGGCCCGGGAGCATCGCGGCCGGGGCCCGCTCGCCCGATTGCAGCAGATCCACCAGCTCTCGCGAGATCAGGGTCGGCGACGAGGTGCCCATTACCATCTGCCCGGTCTCGGCGTGAACGGTCACAATCTGCACGGTCGGAAACTGCTCCCGGACGATGTCGTGAAACTCCCCCGCATCGAGATCCGGCAGGCGGGGATCGAGCAGCAGCAGATCGCTGGGCACAGCCGACAGGTCTTCGAGCGCGAAAGATCCGCTTCCGGCCAGGCGCACGCTCCACCGCGGTTCTCCCAGGCGCTCGCGCAGCGACTGCCGCAGCCTCTCATTCGAACTCACCAGGAGAACCGTGGTGGGGCGCGGAACGGAACCGAAAACATCGCTGGGGGACGGGAGCATGGGCCTGAGTGCTGTCGGTGAAGCGGTTAGGGGGTCGGTGGAGATGACTTCATGGAGGCGGAGGGACCAGAGGGGAAGCTCAGGTCACGCGAGCGATTTCGATCTCGAGGGGATCTCCCCGCCAGACCAGACGCGCCGCCGGTGAAAGAAGCGCAGCCGCAACGTCCATCTTCAGATCCGCGAGAGGATCGGTCACGGCCGCATCCGTCTGAATCGTGAGACCCTCGGCGGATGCATGGACCCGGACCTCCGCACCCGGCTGGCAGCCTCCGAGCGCCATCGCAAAGATGATGCGGAGCGCCTCGCTGCACGAGCGCGCCGGCAAAGAGATCTCCGGCATGCCCTTCGGCAAGGTAAGGGTGACGCCTCGGCGCTCAAACTCCCGGCGGCTGGCGGCGACGCGCTCTCGCAGCAGCTCGCCAAGCGACATCGGGTACGGCTCCGCTCCGGAGCTGCCGGCCAGCACCAGATCCTCGATGCAGTGATAGATGCCCGTAAGTCGCTCGACCTCGGCAGCCGTCTCCGGCAGCCAGTCACGCCAGGTGTCGCTGTTCGCCCGCTCCGGGTGCGCCGCGAGTACCGCCCAGGACTGCAGGATCGTCAGCGGCTGGGCCATGGCATGCAGGGCGCGGTGCAGGGCCTCGATGACGGGCAGCGGCATCTGCACCATCGGCGATGCTGCCGCGCTGGCCGGAAGCTCATTCATCGCTCACCATGTAGCCGATCCCGCGAACGGTTCGGATCAGCTTTGCTTCCCCGGGGAGGTCGACCTTGTCGCGAACATACTTCAGGTACACATCGACGATATTGGTCGCCGGGTCGAACTCCGTGTTCCAAACCTCCTGCATCAGGGTGGCGCGCAGGACGGGCGTTCGGGGATGCCGCAGAAGGTACTCCAGAAGGGAAAACTCCCGTGGCGTCAGCTCGATCCGGCGTCCGCCGCGCTCCACGCGGTATTCTCCCCGGTTCAAGGTAAGGTCGGCGATGCGCAGCGTTCCGCCGGGTGCGGGGTCGGTGCGCCGCCGCAGCAGCGCCCGGACGCGCGCCAGCAGCTCCACATAGGAGAACGGCTTGGTGAGGCAGTCATCCGCTCCGCTCTCGAGCGCCAGCACCATATCGCCGGTGCGGCTGCGGGCCGTCAGCACCAGAACCGGAGGCGCTGCCGACGCAGGACGGAGCCGCTTCAGAAGCGATATCCCGTCCAGACCGGGCAGGTTCAGGTCGAGGATCACGAGATCGTAGCTCGGCCGGCCCTGCTGGATCAGATCAAGCGCCACAATGCCATCGTGACAGAGCTCGACCGTGAACCGGTGGGCTCGCAGGGTGCGGTCGAGAAATCGCGCCAGCGGCTGATCGTCCTCGACCACGAGCACGCGCGCCGACGGGGGAGCGGCCTCGTTCCGAACGGAACTGTCTGCCTGCTCGGAGACACCTTCCGGTCTTGATCCGTCCTGTAGCGTAACCTCATCGCCGGAGAAGAGGCTCAGCATCCGGCTCCCGGTCATCATACAAACGCACTCCCTGGTTGGTCTCCGCTCGCTCCGAAGTAGTACCTTCCGATCCTGTGGCTCCCCATCCAACAAAAGTTGCATGGGTATGGCGTGGTCATCGTGCCTAAAATGCACCCGGGGCCAACGCCGAACCGCCAGGCGCGAAGAGATTTCGGGCGGTGTGCCGGCAGGCCGGACGATAGGTGCGTTTTGATGTTCGGTTTGCAGCGCTACATCTATCGTCTTCCCCGGGCGGTAACCGCCTTCCCCGTAGCTCTGCTGCTGGAAGATGAGGTTGTCGGGGGTCGCTGCTGCAATCTGAGCGCCACCGGCATGGGTGTGACCCTGTCGCGTCCCGCACCTCGAGGTCAGTTCGGAACGGTTTGCATCTCCGGCCGCGAGAGCAGCCTGGAGCTGCGCGTCAGCGTCACTCACTCCGCCGGCCTCGAAGCTGGGCTCCGCTTCCACTTTAGATCAGAGACAGAGCGCCAGATGATCCGCGGTCTCCTGCGAGCCATCTCGCGCTAGCTCCCATTGGCACTGTCGCTGAAAGCAGAAAACGCCCGAGCCGAAGCCGGGCGTTTCGCTGCGAGGTGAACCAGGGAGGGTCTAAGCGGCGCGGTGTCGCACACGCCGGTGCCCCTTCGATCCGCTGTGACGCGGAGCGCGGCCGCCGTACTGCCACTCCCGTACCGGTCCCACATCTACGTGCACAAACTGGCTGGAGGGGTAGTAGCCAACGCCGCCTGCTTCAAGCGAGAGCGCCGCGTTGCGCAGCGCCAGGGTTCGCACGCCGGGAACGCGGATGTCGATGGCCTTCGACAGCATGTGCTGGGAGTGCTCGGCCACGCCGGTCACGGCGGCGCGTGTGCGCAGGTAGTTGTTGCTCTCAGGCGTCCGGTAGCCGCAGACGATGTCGATCAGACCATTGGTGCGGCCCAGCTTGGCCATCACGCTGTGCAGAACATCGAACTCGCGGGGATCGTAATGGGCATCGTCCTGCGTGCGGTGGTCGCGAAGGAAGTGGTTCAGCCTGGCCAGAGCGTCCGGGAGGTACACGTTTCCGATCCGGTAGGTCACATCCAGGCTTTCCCCGGTGTGCAGGTGATGGAGGTGCAGAGAGTATCGCTGGCCCGCCATCATATTCATGCCCGCCGTACCCATCACGCCAGGTCCGGGCATGATGCTGGCGCGCGCCACCGTGCCGAGCCCCAGCAGCAACCCCGCCGTCGCAACCCCTGTCAGAAACCGCTTCGCCAATCCTTCACGCATCCACACCCCCTGGGTTCTTGATCGTGAATCCGCTCGCGCCAATGCGTTTCGCCAAATGGCATTCACAAGTTTCATTCTACCGATTCAGGCAACCCTGAGCAGACAATGCAACAATGTCGATTGCAACTTTTGTGTCAGAGTTGGTTCGCTTCCCCCCTGATTGCACCAACTTTGGGGCGAATCGCTGTCCCGGTGGGGTCGATATGGCACCGTAGAAGCATGAATCTTTCTCCCTGCGAAGTCCGCGTGCTCGGCTCCTTGATGGAAAAGGAGATGACGACGCCGGAGCAGTACCCTCTTTCGCTTCATGCGCTGCAGGCGGCCGCCAATCAGAGATCGTCGCGCGAACCAGTGATGGCGCTGGGCGAGGAGGAGATTCGGCAGGCGCTGCGCGGCCTCGAGGACCTTGATCTGGTCGCGCCTGTGCGGGATGCGCGCGTTCCCAAGTTTGAGCACCGCGCCCGCACCGTGCTGCAGTTGCGCCGAGACGAGACCGCGATCCTGTGCCTGCTTTTGTTGCGCGGTGCGCAGACCCCTGGCGAGCTGCGTTCGCGCTCCGACCGGCTGTTTCCTTTTGAGGATCTGGAGGCGGTCACGACCACCCTCGACCGGCTGGCCTCCCGGCCGGCGCTGATCGAGGGTGCCAGCGCCACACCGGAGAGGACGGGCCCCTTGACGGTGGCGCTGCCGCGGCAGCCGGGATCGCGGGAGGTCCGCTACACCCACCTGCTGGGCCGCCCGGGGGAGGCTTCGGCCGGAGCTGCACCTCCCCAGGAGAGCGATGCTGGGCGATGGGAGGGCAGGGACTCCGTGCAGGAAGAGCTGCGCAGCCTGCGGGCGGAGCTGGCGGAGTTGCGCGCCCGCGTGGACCTCCTGACCGGGTCGTAAGAAGACGCGAAGCTGCCGCAAGGGCTGGTGGATAATCATCGAAGCGGCCCGCTGCGCACCCCCTTCTCATGCGAGAAGCAAACCTCATCTCGTCGATCGTCTCCCGGCCCGAGGAGCACCCCGGCCACGGTCGGGTCGGCGACCTGAGCTTCGAGCAGGCCACGGAGCTCCTGGCCAGCACGCCCGATGCCATCCTGATTCTTGATGCGGACTGGAGTATCTGCTTCGCCAATGCGCGGGCCGTGCATCTGCTTCACTCCGGTCCTCTGGTGGGACAGGTGCTGTGGGAGCTGTTGCCGCAGACCGTGCTTGATCCGTTTCAGAGCTCGTGCCGCCGGGCCATGGCGGAGCGGGTCGACCTTGAGTTTGAGGCCTTCTACCCTGAGCCGCTGTGGAGCTGGTACCGCGTCGCCGTGCGGCCACACTCCTCTGGCGGCCTGATCCTTTACCTCTCCGACGTCACCCTGCGCAGGGCCGTTCAGGAGCGCCGCGACGAAGCCGCCCTGCAACTCGGCGACCTTTTTGAAGCAACGGCGGATGCGGTTCTGTGCGCCGGTCCGGACTGGAGCTGCACCTTTAGCAACCGGCGCGCCGGCGATCTGCTGGGGGCGGATTCGGTCGGCGGTCACAGTCTTTGGAGCCGGTTCCCGATCGCTCGCAGGGAGCCGGTCGCCTCCGCTCTACACCGCGTCATGCGTGAGCGTCAGACGCTGCGTTTCGAGTTGCCCACCCCCGACCTGCCCTCGCAGTGGATCGCCGTCACGATCCGGCCGTTTCGGGACGGGGTTCTATTGAACGCGGCCGATATCTCCGAGCGCAAGCAGGCCGAACTCGACCGTGACCGTGCAGCCGGCGCTCTGGGTGAGGTGCTGGAGGTCATGAGCGATGGGGTTCTCGCCGTCGACAAGGATTGGAAGATCACCTTTGTCAACCTCCGCGGGACCGAGTTGCTGCAGCCGGCGGGCGATCTGCTGAACCGCGACTTCTGGGAGTGCTTCGCCGCTGCGATCTACCCGGAGTCGCCGTTTGTGGAAAACTACCGCCGCACCATGGAGCAGCGGGTTGCGACGACCTTCGAGGCCTTCTACCCGGCGCCTCTCAACGCCTGGTACCGGGTGGAGGCGCGCCCGGCGGAAGAAGGCATCGTGCTGTTCTTTCGCGATATCACGGCAGAGCGCCTGACGCTGGAGTCCATGCGGCAGAATGCGGAAGCGCTCCGCAAAAGCGAGATGCAATATCGCATTCTGACCGAACTGAATCCGCAGCTTATCTTCACCTGCGACGTCCAGGGCCGGGTTATCTTCGCCAATCGGAGGCTGCTTGACTACATCGGTGTTCCGGAGCCGGACGCGAGGCCGGCCGACTGGAGCTTTGCCGTGCACCCAGGCGATCGCGACCGGCTGAGGGCCGAGTGGCGGCAGGCGATGGCTCGCGGACAGGAGTTCTGGACTCAGGTACGCATCCTTCGCGCGGCGGATGGCTCCTTCCGCTGGATCGAGATCGCCGGCAGCCCCATCGCAGACTACGAGGGCAACACCGAAAGCTGGCTGGTCGTCGCCACCGACATTCACGATCGCAAGCTTGCCAGCGAGGCGCTTGCGGCCAGCGAAGAGCGCTACCGCGTGCTTGCCGACCTGAATCCGCAGTTCATCTGGATGGGGTCCGCCGACGGCGCCATTACCTACGCGAACCAGCGATTTCTGGACTACATCGGCCGGCATCTGGCGCCGGACCGCAGCGAGCACTGGCTGACCGCCTTTGTTGCCGAAGACCGGCAGCAGGTGATCGCCGCCTGGACTCACTCGGTTCAGACCGGGGAGGACTATAGCGTCGAAGGCCGCCTCATCCACCACATTGATGGAGAGCCGCGCTGGTTTCATCTCCGGGCTCTTCCCGTTCGGAGCGATGCGGGGGAGATCGACAGCTGGCTGGGAGTCGCGATCGACATCCACGACCGCAGGACCTTCGCCGAAACGCTGCGCACGCAGCAGATCGAGACCGAACGGCAGAGGGCCGAGCTTGAGACCATCTACGAGAACACCCCCGTGGGCCTGGCTCTCTTTGATCCGGTGGAGTTCCGCTTTCTTCGCATCAACGACGAGCAGGCGCGCATCATCGGGCTTCCGCGCGAGCTGATTCTGGGGCGGTCCGTGCTGGACTTTACCTCGGGCGTCGCGACGATCGGGGAGCTCTTTCGCCAAGCTGCCACGGGGCGCCCGGTGCGCGACCGGATCGTCGAAGGGGAGCTGCCCACCAGCCCCGGCGTTCACCGCACATGGAACGTCAATTACTTTCCCGTTCGAGATTTGCAGGGCAACATCACCGGAATCACCGCCGCGTCGCTTGAGATCACCCAGCAGCGCAAGGCGGAGCTCGCCCTGATGCAGAGCGAGAAGCTGGCCGCCGTGGGCCGGCTCGCCTCCTCTATCTCGCACGAAATCAACAACCCCCTGGAGGCGATCACTAACCTGCTCTACCTGGTCGCGCATGCGGCGGAGCTGCCCGAAGCGCTCAAGGTCTACGTGCACATGGCGCAGTCGGAGCTCTCGCGCGTCTCGCAGATCGCAACCCAGACGCTGCGATTTCACCGCCAGGCCGTGGGTCCGACCGAGGTCACCGCGGCCCAGATGGCCGATGCCGTGCTGCAGCTGTACCAGGGAAGGCTGGCCAACTCCGGCATTCGTGTAGACGCGCGGTATCTCTCCTCGACGGCAATCGTTTGCTTTGAGAACGACATCCGGCAGGTACTCAACAACCTGATCGCCAACGCGATCGACGCCATGCGCACGGGCGGCCAACTGCTGGTGCGGGCCCACGACGCGAGACATCCGGAGAGCGGCGTCCGCGGCATACGGATCACAGTCGCCGACACGGGTCACGGCATCTCCCGCGCGACCCAGCGTCGTCTGTTTGAGCCATTCTTTACCACGAAGGGCATGAACGGAACCGGTTTGGGTCTTTGGATCTCGTCCGAGATCGTCACCCGCCACCACGGAAGGCTTACCCTGCGCTCCTCGCAGCACCCGCTCCACCATGGCACCGTCTTTTCGCTGTTTCTGCCTCTGCGCGATGTCTCCGAAATCAGCTTAGAGAAGAGCTCGTTTTCGGCTCCTTGATACGGCCGCCGGCCGTGCGGTCCCAGGCATCTCACAGAGAAAGCACGCATTCGACCCGCTGGTGAAGCAGTGTATTTCAGAAGAGTCTGCACTCGTGACCGGCGCCTCCAGCAGCGTCTCTCCGGCTTGAAGTGAAAGCACCTCTCGGCAGCACGGAAGACTCGGAACCCACGTCTCGAGAGCGAGACGTGGGGCACCCTGTTACTGCGGCATCAGGAGAGAACGAACGCCCACCCACCAGGGCGGGCAAGCGCACATCTCCGGGAAAATTCAGGGTGCGGGTGCCCCACATCTCGCCTCTGAGATGTGGGTACTCCTGCCGGTCCGCGGTGCGGGTGCCCCACATCTCGCCTCTGAGATGTGGGTTTCCTGCCGGTTCAGGGTGCGGGTGCCTCACATCTCGCCTCTGAGATGTGGGTACTCCTGCCGGTTCAGGGTGCGGGTGCCTCACATCTCGCCTCTGAGATGTGGGTACTCCTCCTGATGAGCGAGACCACAGCATCCGGGATTCTGCGCTCAACTAGGCCGGATCCGCGCTCGACGCGGGATACAACGGCGAGACAACCTCCGCGGAGGCAGCAACCGGTGTTGCCCCCTTCCGGAACCCAGGCTTCCCGGGGGAGAAGACTGCCTGAGACAGGGTGCGCGCGATGCGCATGGGACGAATGGCCTCCACCTCCTTGTGGTACTCGCCCGTGAAGAGTTTGCGGATCAGAGCCCGGCGAATCCAGGCTTCGCTGTGGAACTGAAGCGTCAACATGTCGCCGCGCCGGTGCACAACCGTGAACGGAAGAGCCAGGTCCGGCTCTCCAGCGCCGGCGCGAAGAACAAGTTCGGCGCGGCCCATCAGTTCGCGCCAGCCCCCCGGCGCGTGCACGGCCGCTCCGCCGAGCGAGATGTCCCGAATGGTGCAGGCGATCTCCGGGCCTCCGGAAGTTGCCGCAACTGCATCGTGAAGCATCGGAGTCATGCGCACCGAGGCAGGCTCCGCGACGGTGAATCGCTCATCCTTGCGCCGATGCGGCGGTTCCACGCAGATCAGCGCCGCCAGCGTCAGCACGAGCACGTTGATCAACGTTCAGATCACCGTGCTCGAGTACCCGGTCGCGCCGTGAGTCAGGCTGAAACGGGAGACGTTCAGGCCCAGGCCGCCGACGCTGGCCAGCGCCATGACGGCAAACGGCCAGAGCAGCTTCCACTGCACTGTGGTGCCGCTCGACGAGAGTCCTTTCGCGGTCACTTTGAAAGGTCTGCCAAACGGCCGGATCAGCCCTGTCAACACCGTCCGGCAGATCACAAACGCCGTCAGCACCTGAGTGACGTCGCTCATGATCGGAAGGCTGCGATTTCCGCTGAGATAGCCCATGAAGAGGTAGTTTGCCGCGACCATCGGTCCCATCCACAACAGCAGGTCCCCCGTGCTCGCGTGGAGCGCAGAGATGCCGGTGAACCACCAGACGATGGGAACCGAAAGCAGCATCAGCTTGTAGGCGGGGCCGAAGCTCCAGTAAAGAATGGTGTCAAAGAACGAGAGACGATTGATGAGGCTGACCCTGGCGCGACCAAAGAACGACCATGGCGTAAAGATCTGCTGAATGGCGCCAAGGCACCAGCGAGCGCGCTGGGAGAGAAAGTCGCTGACCGACTCCGGCGCGAGCCCGAGGGAGAGACGTTCGTTCAGAAAAATAGTGCGGAAGCCGAGTTCGTTGAATTTGAAGGTGGTGAGCATGTCTTCGGTCACGGTATCGGTGGCCATGCCGCCCGCTGCTTCAAAGGCCTTCACCCGAAAGATGGCGGAGGTGCCGCAGCAGAAAGCAGCACCCCAGGCGTCCTTCGAGGGCAGCAGGCTGTTGAAGAAGAAGCGCTGCTCATCGGGCCACACATTGTTGCAGAACAGGTTGGTCTGCACCGGGTCGGGGTTGAAGAAGTGCTGCGGCGTCTGCACAATGCCGACCGTGCTGTCGTCAAACAGACCCAGCGTGCGCTGGAGAATCGCCCGATTCGCGGCGAAGTCGACATCCAGCAAGAGGAAAAACTCGGGGCGGCGGCCAGTCGAAAGAGCATGCCTCACACCGTTGTTCACGTTGCCCGCCTTGGCGTGCTTGCCCTTGTGGCGCGACACGTAACCGACGCCGAGCGAGTCCGCCAGCTCCCGCACCCAGTCGCGATTGCCGTCGTCCAGAATCCAGACGCGGTGGTCGGGATGATCGATGGCGAGGGCCGCGACCGCGGTGCGTTCGAGGATATCGTAGCCTTCGTTGTACGTCGCGATGAAGACATCGGTGGGAGCGTGCTGGACGAGTGAGTTCCGGGCACGATCGGCGTCCGCGCTGCGCGAGATCGTGCGCGACATGAAGAAGCTGGTCAACAGCGAGCTTGCGAGCGAACCGATCTCGAAGGTCAGAAACAGACAGGTCCAGAGCTCGCCGAACCAGCCCTGGCCTTCCGGCAACGAGAAACGAAGTCTCCAGGCGAGGTAACGCGCCGTGAGCAGACCGCAGAGCAGCGCGGCGGACGCTCGCAGCACCGGCGAGCGCTGGCCGCCGGCTTCAAAGAGGACGACCAGAGCGCCCGCGACGCAGAGGAGCGGGGCCCAGAGCGAGAGGTCATGCATACAGTGCTCCCATAGAACCAGCTTGGGTTAGAAGAAGCGGCGGAGCAGGCCGGCCGCGAAGGAATGCTGGACCGGAAAGAGAACGCGCGCCGTGCGACCGACCTCACAGGCTGGGGCACCGTCACGCCCTGGCCCGCTGTCCGCGTCGAATCCGATGAGGACACGCGAGGGCTGCTCCCCGGAGACATGCGCCGGGAGGCTGGCGAATCTCTGCCGCATATCGCGTTGCGAGTCGCCCAGGATCGAGAGCACCGTGCCGGAGCGGTCCAGCGATTCGCCGGAGAGCCGGAAAGACACCCGCTGTCCCGGCGTGATCTCCGGAACGCGTTGCTGCGGAATCGACGCCAGCACGAACTGATGGCTGCAGTTCACCAGGGAAGCGATCGCGTCGCCGCTGGCGGCGTGCTCGCCATTCAGTGCTTGCAGCCCCAAAGCAGGCCAGTGATGGGCGAGACCAGATCGGCTCGCTGGCGCATGCCGAACTGCCGTGACGCAAGCTGCAGGCGTGTCTCATCTTCCCGCACGCGAGCCTGCGCCGCCATGGAAGCGCGCGTGTTCTCCGCGAGACGGATGGCGATGTCATCGGCGCGCTGCATGGAATAGGGCACGTCGGTGCTGACGCCGGGCTCGGCATAGAGACCGCGGCCGGCGGAGTCGGCCTGCACTCGCAAGCTGCCCAGCTCTGCCTGCTGCGCCGCAAACTCCTGCTGCGCGATCTGCTGGGTCGCGGTCAGCTTCTGAAACTCGGCGGTCGCAAGAATGCCCGAGGCGTGAAGCTGCCGCGCCCGGTTGTACTCCACCATAGCCTCTCCAAGCGCCAGCTCCCGGGCGGCGAGCGAGCTGGCGGCGGCTGTTACCTGCTGCTGGAATCGAGCCCGCACCAGCTGCGTGTGCTCGCCGGACCGGCTCAGAAGATCGCGGCGCTCGGCACGGAGGACCTGCTGCTCCGCCAGAAGGGCGGACGCCGCGGAACGGGCCTAGATCTCATCCGCCTGGAGTGCCTCCATCGACTGCTGATCCGTGCGGGGGTCCTGCACGCGGCCGAGCACCTCTCCGCGGCGGACCGGGACTCCCGGACTCGATGGCAGGCCCGAAAGGTCCCCATCAATGGAAGTGCGGACTTCGAGCAGGTACGCGGAGACGACGGCATCGGAGCTCGAGACGTACCCCTGCTCGCAGAACAGGGCATATAGACCGAGCAGCGAGACCGAGGCGGCAACAGCAATCTTGATGCCGCGGGCGTTGAGACGAGGGACGAAGGAGCGGATGCGAGGGAGTGATGTGGGCTGCGCTGCCATGGTGGTCTGCTGTCCTCACAGACCGTATCGGCAGATTCCGGAAGAACTTGAATCTGTCTTCGCCGCGTCCGAGTCTCCGGAGCTGTTCTCCTCAGCAAGCGATCGTTAACGGGACAGAGGCCGCCAGGATCTGGCGGCCTCTGTCCGTTGGAAGAGAGCTCAATCGACACGAGACTCCGGGGGTGCAAGAGCTAGTCGCCTGCGACCGTCTCCTCATTGTGAATGCTGTTGACGACCTCGGCCTTGTCCGCGGGAGCCGCCGGCTTGATGCCGCCCATGTTGCCGATCTCGCCCAGGGCGACAAATCCGCCGGGGGTCTCGGGCTCCTTCAGGATCTCTTTGCGGTAGAGCTTGGCCATGCGGGCGTTTTCGGCATCCTGCTTCAGCTTGGCATCGCGCGCGCGAATCTTCTCCTCGCGGGCGTTCTTGGCGATGCCGCTCTTGTCGAAGGTGTCGTTGGCGGCCGCGTTGACGTGATCCTCGTTCAGAACCAGGTCGTACTTCTCCTGCTTTTCGATGCCGACCTTCTTGCCGCCAGCGAAGATCTCGTGCCGGCCATGCTCCTCGTACCACTTGGTCAGCGTGGAGGTCATGTGCATCTTCTCGATGATGTTGCGCCAGCCCACACCGGTGTTGTAGGCGCAGAAGGAGATCTCGCCCTCCTGCGTGGCGTACGGGATGATGCACTGCTCGGTGCGGCGGAAGTCGTAGTTGAAGAGGTCCTGGAACCACATGCCGGCGATAAACAGGAAGTTCCAACGGTCGCCGCGACGCTTCTCGATGTCGGCCATGGTGCGATCGCCGGTGACTTTGCCATAGGAGCGGCCGGTCGCGCCGAAGCACTTATCGAACTTCTGCAGAAGGTCGAGAATCTTGAAGTGCGTCGGTGCCTTGGTGGGATCGTAGTTGCGCAGCAGCGCGAGTGAGACGCCGACGATCGAGAGAAACTTGCCGCGAGCGGCGTCGTTGACCTTGGCGACGTCCTTAGCCAGCTGCGTCGCGTCGAGGAAGGCGGTCACCGGAACGGCTTCCTTGGTCTCCTTGTCGATCATCAGCGCCATGCCGATGCCGCAGTTGGGGTGGCAGCCGCAGGAGAGCTGGCCCCAGTCGTGGTCGGGTCCGTGAACCAGATCGGCCCAGTCCGAGAAGGTGCTCATAAACGAGATGGGGAACCAGTCGCGAGTCGATTCGCCAAGGCCCGTCTGGTTGCGGATGTCGTGCGCCAGGTGCGACAGCGTGTAGCGCTGGGCAGCGCGGCGCTCATCCGAGACCTCCTCGTCGCGGCCGGTGAAGGAGACCGGCTGGAAGGAGAGGAAGTTGATCTTCTTCGGGTTGTCGAGCGCGAACTCGATGATGCGGCCGACCTGCTCGTTGTTGATGCCGTTGACGATCGTGGTTACGGGGACGATGTCGACGCCGGCCTCGTGGAGGTTGTGAATGGCCTGAAGCTTCACGTCGAACGCGTTTCCGACCTTGCGGTGTGAGTTGGCCGCATTGCCGATGCCGTCGAACTGCAGGTAGGCATAGCGGAGGCCAGCCTCGGCGGCGGCCTTGGCGAACTCCTTCGACTTGGCGAACTCGATGCCGTTGGTTGCGGCCTGCACGGAGTTGTAGCCGACCTTGCGGGAGTATGCGACCGCATCGAGGAAGTAGGGCGACAGCGTGGGCTCGCCACCGGAGAACTGGACCGACATCTGACGTCGCGGCTTGATGGTGATCGCGTTGTCGAGCATGGTCTTGATCTCGTCCCAGGTGAGCTCATGGACGAAGCCGACCTGGTTGGCGTCCATAAAGCACGGATCGCACATCATGTTGCAGCGGTTCGTCAGGTCGATGGTCAGCACCGATCCGCGACCGTGGGTCACGGTCGAGGTGCCGTGATTATGGAGGCCCTCGTCGTTGTGAGCGCGAATATCGCGACCCGGGAAGACGTCCTCAAGATGCTGCATCATCGGCGGATCGATGGACATAACGTCTTCGAAGTGGCCGTGAATGGGGCAGTCCTTGACCATCAGGATCTCGCCGTCGCGCTCGATGATCTGCGCCTTAATCTCGCCGACCTTCTCATTCAACAGGATCTCGTGAGGAAGCTTGCCGTCCACGATCTGCTGGCGAATCTCCGGGATGCACTTGGGGCACAGGGAGTCCGTCGTGCGCGGCCAGCCAAGGGGCGGCTTCTCCTTCTGGTAGCTCTTCAGCAGCGGCTTGTCCGACCACTTCGGGGTAAACGAGGCGTTTGGGCTGATGGAATTGAGCTTGCTGAAGACGGCCCAGCCGCCCTTTGCGGCGACGGTGAGAGCTTTCTCGGCGAGCTTGGATGCCTTTGCCATATGCGTTTGGATCTCCTGGAAGTTACGTCCGTAGGTTCAGAACGGTAGATGCCGGCAGCCGGAGGAAGTTTCCTGCGATCTCCTGCCGGTGCAGCCGGTCTTGCCCTGCGGGACGCGCTAGCCCGTTTGGGGGATAGACACGTTCCATCCCGGTAAGATTATCCTCCTCGCGTCCGCCGAGGAAGCTTCCGGAAGCGAACGGTGCGAATCTGCATTGAACGGCGATCCTCCGGGGCGGGTTGGCCATAAACCGGGGTTCAGGAGAGGCTCGCCTGCTTGCAGCACCCCGTCGCGGGGTTGGGGTGAACCCGGAAAGTCACCCCCGGGAGCGAGTCGCCTCCGCGGAGTTACTCGTGCCGCTTCAGGTGCAGAAAGGAAAGGGTATTGGAGAGGAACTCCGAGACCTCGTCGCCGATGGCGGCTCCGCCGATGGAACCTCCGTAGGTGATCAGGGTCTCGCTGAAGCTCTGGTTCGGTGGCGGGTAGTAGACCTTGGTCAGGGCGGCTGCGCCGAGATACCCGGTGAGCAGAGCCAGGTTCGGAGTCGCCTTGCCGCCGTCGGTCCGGGTGATCAAGGGGCGGGTTGCAGCGTAGACGACGCGCTTCAGGAAAGGCTTGCTGCTGCCGAGTTGGTAGTACCGCGGATCTTCGTGCAGGATGGCCGCCATCGCTCCCTCGGCGAAGAGGTTCTGGCTGGTGCCGCGCGCGACCGCTGCGCCAAATCGTTGCGCAAATGCGTTCCCATCCGAGCCGTAGTTCGGAGTTCCGTTCGTCAGGTGCGAGTAGCCGGCCGAGATCACCTCGCCACCAATCGAGAACGGCGAGTACGAGTCCCGAACCGATCCGATCAGCTTGTCGCGCACCGTCTGCCTGGGCGCGGTCTGACCAGGAAGCACCGTAATGTCGGTTGCCCGTGCCGTGCGCGGGTAGCTCTGGCCAGCGCCGGTCGTGTCGTCGCCGGGGGCCAGGGTCTCCGCCGCCTTGGGAGCTTCGGGAAGGTTCGAAACGGAGCCCGCAGCGGCGGAGCTGCTGAACAGGGCAGACGGTACCGGAGCGGCATCTTTCGCGAGCTCGACCGGTAGGGGAGCGGAAGGGAGCTGAGCCTGAAGCGAGGCGGTCAGGGTGAGCATAAAAGCTCCGGCAACCCAGGAACGAATTCCCGATAGGAAGAGAGGACGAGCGATTGGCAAAAAGAAACCTCAGCTGTTTGACTAGGGACGCATATTCTGATGCCCGGCACACCCCGTTGGGTGCTCGAAGGGGATGCAGGGTAACTCGCCCCGGCAACACTGCAGTGCGAGGCGCTTCTCTTCTGCCAGGCCCATGGCAGCCGGGCAGGCGTTACCAGCCAAGCACAGCCGGCGGTTTAGGAGACCTCGCGGCGTTGACCGCTCCTGCTGGCAGGCAGATGATCAGAGCACCGGGAGGCGTCTGGCATGGCAATAGATGCGGGAAAGCGGGATTGGGAGAGCCGGGTTCGCGAGATCGGCTCTCAGGTCGAGGACGAGCTTCGGCGCTTCAGCGCCTACCTCAATGACGAGGTGGTTCCGGATGTCCGGCGCAACAGCTCGAGCGCGCTGCGATCGGCGGCGGCGGAGTTGACCCGGCTCGCCGAGCGGATGGAAGATCGCCACGGCGCCCCTCCCCCACCCCCAGCGGCAGCAGGTGAGCCGCGACGGTGAGAGGAGCCCGGGCGGCGGCGCTTGGGGCAGCTACCCTGCTGCTAGCCCTGGCGGGATGCCACAAGCATGCGCGGCAGACCGCGCGCTACCCTGTACCGCCCGCCACCCAGCACAGCCCGGCCGAAGATCGGGCACGCGAGCGCGAGGCACAGAGCGCAGAGCGGCGAGCGCCCCTGGCTTCGCCGCCGTCGCAGTCTCCGCGCGGACGGCCCTTCGAGACGGAGGTGGGCCTGGCCAGCTGGTACGGTCCGCCTTACGCCGGCCGGCGGGGTGCCGATGGAACCATCTACAACCAGAACGCGATGACGGCGGCGCACCTGACGCTGGCGCTGGGCACGGTCGTACGCGTGACCAACCTGAGCAACGGCGAAAGCGTGGTGGTGCGGATCACCGACCGCGGGCCCTTCGTGCAGGGGCGCATCATCGACCTGAGCCTGGCCGCCGCCAAGGCCACCGGAGTCTACCGTGCCGGGGTCGCGCGCGTTCGGGTTGACGCCTACTCCCAGCCGCCGCTCGCGCCCAATGTCTACCCCGGCGGCCGATGGTGCGTGCAGGTCGGCGCCTTTCCCACCGAGGCCGACGCGCGGCAGGAGAAGCTCGATCTCCAGCACCGCTATGCGGAGTCCAGAGTGATCGCGTTTCAGGGTCCGACCGGATGGTGGGTGCGCATCACCCCTCGAGTCGCCGACCGGCAGCACGCCGAAGCTGTGACCGACAGCATTCACCTGCCGGATGCGGCGCAGCCCTACCTGACCCGGACCGATTAGGCGACAGAAGTTCAGGCAGGGAGGTCCCCGTTCCGGGATCGAGGCCCGAGGACCGGCAGTCAGTCGTCCGAGCTACGCCCAGCCGTGCCACACCCCTTTTAGAGCAGCGGCAACAACGGGGGATTGTCAACAAAGCTCGACTTCAAATGACCGGGAGCTAAACAGCGATACTGCTGCGTCCGGGACGCCTCCGAAAGCTCACCCTGGCCGCAGCAGGGAGGGGCAGGCTAGCAATGCTACGTATGTTAGTATTTAGACTAATATACGTAGTAAAGGATGGTGCACATGGCAGATCGTTCTTTCGCTGACAAGCTCCCCAACTCCCCGGCCTCCGCCGGCGAGCCGCCAGTGGCCGAAGCGCGACCGACCCTCCAGATGAAACGTGGCCATGGGGTGATCGGGTTCGACGATACCGGCGGCTCTGGTCCCCTGGTGATTGCGGTGCCCGGCATGGGGGATCTGCGGAGGGAATATCGCTATTTGACGGCGTATCTGACTGCGGCGGGGTACCGTGTCATCACTATGGATGTGCGGGGGCACGGCGCAAGCAGCCCTCAGTGGGACGACTATTCAGCCCGCGCGGTCGGGCAGGACGTACTGGCTCTGATGACGCACCTGGGGCAGACCCAGGCTGTCCTCATCGGCAACTCCTTCTCGGCCGGGGCGGCGTTGTGGGCCGCCCATGAGGCTCCGGACAGGGTGAGCGGAGCGGTCTTGATCGGGCCAGTGCTGCGCGACCCTCCCCGGGGCATTCCCTGGTATCTGCGGGCCACGCTGGCAATCGGTCTGGGCGGACCATGGCGCGTTGGGTTCTGGCTCACCTACTGGGCCAGTCTGTTTCCCACACGCAAGCCCGCAGACTTTGCCCCCTATCGCAAGGCTCTGGGCAACAACCTGCGAGAACCCGGCCGCATGGCCGCCTTGAAGGCCATGGTCTTTCTGCCTAAATCAGAGACAGAGGCGATGCTGAAAGAGACGGAGCTGCCCGTATTCGTGGTGATGGGAACCAGGGACGCAGACTTTCCCGACCCCTCTGCCGAAGCGGAGTGGGCTGCAGACCGACTCGGGGCGAAGCTGCTGCTGGTGCAGGGTGCTGGTCACTATCCGCAGACAGAGATGCCGGACCAGGTAGGACCGGCGGTGGTGAGCTTTCTGCGAAATGGCAGGTCGTAGATGCCGCGCGCGGGCTTGGACTCCGACGCCGTGTTGCAGGCCGCGGTGGCGCTTGCGGACTCCGAAGGTTTGGAGACCCTGACGATTGCAAAGCTGGCCTCCTTTCTCGGCATCAAGGCTCCGTCGCTCTACAACCACATCCAAAGTCTGGACGGGGTCAAAGACCATCTGACGACGCAGGGGTTGCTGTCTCTTCTGGACCGCTCGCGAAACGCCATGGCGGGCGTGGCCGGGCAGGACGCGCTCGAAGCGCTGGGGCATTCGCAACGAGGGTTCGCAAAAGACCATCCAGGATTATGGGCAGCAACGCAGCTGCCTGTGGCCGGCTGGAACGAAGCTTCGCAAACGGCAGCGGAGGCTTATCTTGCTTTGGTCCTAGCTGTTCTCCGCGGTTACGGAGCAACGGGAGATAGGGCGATCCACGCAACCCGGTTCCTACGAGCTTCCCTGCGAGGCTTCATTGATCTTGAGCTAGGCGGCGGCTTCGGTTTACCGCAGGATGTGGATGCAAGCTTCAGCACACTTCTGAAGATGCTCGACGCGGGCCTGCACTCGATGGTGAATGGTGACGCAATCCCCAAACGTCGGCGCTCACGCTCAAGCCAGCGATCTTCCTCTCCCAAGAAAAGCAACCTCGAGACAGACTCGGAGACACCGTCGCACACCCACCGCAGACTACCGGACTAGACGGCCAACACCATGCGACCTTAACTCAAGATCGGGTCGGCAGTGAAAAAGAGAGAGGCCCCGAACGAAGTCGCCGCCTATAGAGCTGTTCATGTAGGTGTAACCGCCGGTTTTCAGAGCTGAAGCACGACGTATACCTGGGCCAAAGCCCCGGGTATAGACCAAAAGGGTCTCTTATTGGCTCAACCGCTCTAGAATGCAGTTACCTTTACGCGAAGCGTTTGCGGAGAGCTCCTGCAACGCCGAGCAGTCCAGTGCCGAGCAGGGCGAAGCTCGAAGGCTCGGGCGCGGTAGCAATCGTCACATCGAAGGCCCCGGCATCATTGAAGTTCTTCCCTGGGTCGTCATTCACGGCAAGATACAACTCTTCTCCACCGGCAGGGATGGTCAGCGAGTCGTTCGTCCCTAAGAAGAACCAATCCCGATTTTCGACGGGGTGGTTCGAGAAGGTGCCAACGAGCGCACCGAACCGAATGGTGTTGGGATCGGTAGTGTCCGTCGATGCGTCTCCTGCAAAGGCAAAGAGACCGGCGCCTGTGTTGTAGTTGGTGCCTCCCCCCGCATAGTGGTTCAGTCCATCCCCGCCCGCCAGGGTGGGATAGTTTGTTGCGCCCACGTTGGCATAGCGGAAGAGTTGCGTTGGCTGGGTCAAGGCTCCATTCGCATCGGTGAAGAAACTTGTCGCTGTGCTGCTGTTCTGCGTTCCGGAAGCGGTGATCGTCAGAAGAGTGCCTCCCGCATAGAAGCCCGCATCAACATCGGGCGTCTGGCCTGCGGGCAGGGAGTTCAGGTAGTTGGGGTCACCGGCAGTCGATAACACCTGGTAGGTCGTGGTGTCCGCCTTGGCGGCGGGAGTCTGGAGCAGAAAAGGTGCTGCGGCGGTGATCATCCACGCGGACTTCTTCCAGAGCGTCACGACTCACCTCTTTATAGTTTCCGATTGATGGTATGACTCAGGTCCGAAGCTTCGAAAGGCACACGGCCTAATGTGTTGGGGGAACTGAAGCCGAGGTTAGCAGACCCGGCGAGATGACGCTTAGCGAAACGCGTAAGATTCACCTCTATTTCACAGACTGCTTTTATCGCCAGCGTTGTAAGCTGTCGAGCGCCAGCTTACTCCCCCGGCGACGGAAGTCATTTGGTCAGACACCGCGACTTGGCACAACACTTGCGGCACGCCGGATGGCCAGCGTAGGTCGATGTTTCGCGCGACCGTGCCCGGCCCGCAAGACAAAGGATTGCAACGTGCGGTACCGTCAGACTTTGGTTGGCAGAGACCGGAGGAACGCAGAGATGCATTGGATCAAACAGTCAGGCCGGGTCGTCCCAAAACGCTTCCATCCCGTACAGTTGGGGTTCTTGTGCGCAGCCCTTGTGTGCTGTTCTGTGACGCTTCCCGGGCAGACGCGGGTGATGTCCTGGTTGACCAACGCCGACCGGAGCGCGCTGGTAGCGCAGCAACCGCCGATACCAGCTTCACAAGCGAAGGGCGGTCAGCCGCCGACCATCACCGTCGATGAAGGCAGGCGATTCCAGACCGTGGACGGTTTCGGATTTGCGCTGACCGGCGGAAGCGCGCAGCTGCTGCAAGCGATGTCGGCGGCCAAGCGTAGGGCGCTGCTCACGGAGATCCTGGGCGACGGTCCCGGGCAGGGTGGGGTCAGCTATCTCCGGGTCACCATCGGTGCTTCCGACATGAACGACCACGTGTACACCTATGACGATCTTCCTGCCGGGGCGACCGATCCCGAGCTGAGCCGTTTCTCCATGGCAGAGGACGAAAGGGCAGTCATCCCGGTGCTGCGGGAGATCGTGGCGCTTCGCCCGTCAATTGCCATTTTGGCCAGCCCGTGGACGGCGCCGAGCTGGATGAAGACCAACGGCGCAGCGAAGGGCGGCAAGCTGAAGCCGGAGTTCTATCCCTTGTACGCGCAGTATTTCGTTCGCTATCTGAAGGCAATGCAGGCTGCGGGCATCCCCGTGGCGGCGCTGACCATGCAGAATGAGCCGCTGAACGACCACAACACCCCGAGCATGGTCGTGGAAGCGACGGAGGAGGAGGCGTTCCTGCGCGATGCGCTTGGCCCTGCACTGCAACGGGCAGGGCTGCACCCCAGGGTCATCCTGTGGGATCACAACTGCGATCACCCGGACTATCCCCTGACCATCCTCAGGGATCCGAAGGCGGCGCAGTATGCTGACGGCTCGGGCTTCCACCTGTACGCGGGCAAAGTCGACGCCATGAGCCAGGTGCATGACGCCTACCCAAAGAAAAACCTGTACTTTACCGAGCAGATGATCATTGAAGAGCGGAACGCACAGGGCGTGGAACGACCTGTGGCCGACCCGATCTCCCGCGTGGTGATCGGAGCAATGCGCAACTGGAGCCGCAATGTGCTGCTTTGGAACCTTGCAGCCAACGCACAGGACGGACCGCACACCCAGAATGGTGGCTGCCCCATCTGCCAGGGGGCTGTGACGATCGAAGGCGACCAGGTGCAACGCAACATCGCGTACTACACCATCGCGCAGATAGCTCGCTCTGTGCCGCCGGGTTCCGTCCGCATCGCCTCGACGGAGAGCGATGCAACCCTGGCCAACGTGGCGTGGAGCACGCCGGGCGGCAAACGCGTGCTGCTGATCACAAACACCGGACCCGCCGATCGCAACATCACGGTCCGAGCAGGTGCGCAGAGGTGGACTGCTATGCTGCCCGCCGGCAGTGCAGAGACCTTTGTCTGGTAGGCGCTTCACCCTGTGCAGATTGACCCAACGCGGGAAGCGCGATGCCTACGGCAGATTTGCTCGAGGTGCGGAGGACCCGCATCCACGGGCTGAAGGCCCGAGCTAAATTAGCCTGGGGCAGAGCCCCAGGTTGCCACGCAAAGGTGATGGCGGGCTGAAGGCCCGCGCTACACGCAGCGTCAGCTAAACCGCCCTAAGCCCGAGTCTGAAGTCGCCCCGGGTAACCCGGGCTTCGCGCCAGGGGGTTGCAGCTCCTCGGGGTAGAAAGGTTCCTTTCGGGGATGGGAATCCCAAGTTTGGCACCCGCTCTCCGGAGCTCGAGAACCACGCCGAATCCGACTCTTCCTGCGGCGAAGGGCACATGGAGCTTCTTCGACGGCTACCAAGATCGGATCTTTGTTGCCCATGAAAACCGAGCTACCGCACGGGCCGCTTGCCCGTGTGCTTTTCGAGCTCCTGCTGGAACACGAGCGGAGCGGCGTGGTTGTAGGTGTGGGTGATGGCGACACGGTTGCTGCCGAGAACGCGGGTCTGACGGCCATTGAGCAGCGTCTGCACCACCATCACGTCCCCATAGGGGATGATCTTGGCCGAGCGTAGCCAGAAGCGCTGTCGGACGTCGCTGGTCGTCAGCAGGATCGTTCCTGGGAGCTGGTACAGGCCGAACATGGTGAAGGCGAATAGCAGCAGAAGCAGCCAGGCGGGGATGGACCGCTGCGAGATCCAGAGCGGGTAGGCAAACAGGCCCGCGTAGAACACAATCGCCAGCACGCGCGCCCAGACCACGGCTCCCTTCAAAGGAAAGGCCATGCCCTCGGGCGTCTCTCGCGCGCGGCCCGTAGCGGAGCGCGAAAGAAACAGGAAGGCGGCGATCAGCACCAGGGAGACGAGCTGCAGGGTGTGAAGTGTGGGGTGCACGAGCTCTCCATTCAGCCTTCGGGGTTGGCACGTCTTCAGATTCGAAGAGCATGCCACGCGGGCCCGGCCGTTTCTTTTATCGTCCGCCGGATGCACCCGTCGCGGTTGCGCCGTTGCCGGCCTTCCCTTCGGAGGCGGGCGGCGGCGGGTAGTAGGGCAGCTTCGTCTGCTCTTCGGCGGCGCGCTTGACGCCGATGTCGTCGAACAGCAGAGCCGGCGCGATGGTGGTCTCCGGTACGGCGCCGAGCGTCTGCGCGACGTACGGCGTGCCCCCGGCGGCGATGATGGAGGAGCGCAGCGATCGCATGTCCAGCTCGTCGAAGACGGCGCCGCGCACCAGCTGGCGCGAACCGTCCGGGTGGACGCGGTAGAGCACCACCGGTGCAAGTTCCTCCCCCAGCGTCTCCGCAAAGTACACATCGCGCTTCTGTTCGCGTGCGAGTGCAAGCAGGTGCTCATCCATGGCCGCGGGGGAGAGCGGGTGCTCTGTGGAGATGAGGATGACACCGGCGCGGGAGCGGGCCGGCTGCCCCGGTGCGGCGCGGCCGTGACCGTTCGACGCAGGGAAGTCGCGCACCGGCTCGCGGCCGATGTCGTAGGCCTGGAGCTTGCCTGCGACCACAAGATCGACCGGTTGCGCCGGCGTGCCCTCATCATCGGCCTGGTAGCTGCCGATCAGGCGCTTGCCGTCAAAGGTGGACTTCGCGGGGTCGTCGGTAACCGACAGCAGCGTGGGCAGAACCCGGGCGTGCAGCGAGGAGTTATAAGCCCCGGTGGTGCGGGCGGTGGTGCCGAGGTCGGGCCGGTCGGCTTCGATGTTCGGCACAAACAGGTGATTGAAGATGTCGGCGGCGGCGTCGCCAGAGAAAAGCACGGGACCGTGGTAGTCCTCGGCGTCGACCACCGGCGCCTGCCGAAGGGCGTTGTACGACTGGAGATCGTCGATGGCGCGCTGGCGAAAGGCGGGCCAGCTCTCCAGCTCGGCGGACGTGGCTGCGGTCGACCCGTTGGACCGGCCCAGCCGCATGCCGTCCGGTGCCTGTCCGCCTACGGCGATATTGGCGCTGTATCCGGAGTAGCCGTCGCGCACGGCCGATCCCTCGGTGTTGACCAGGTAGCGATTCACTGCGACCGCGCGAAGGTTCGCCGTCGAGTACTGCACCGCGTCTGCAAAGGACCGCACCTCAGGTGCGGTGTGAAACAGGCCGCTGGCTTCGGTCAGGTGCTGCTTCCAGGCGGCGCGGTCGAGCTCGATACGGCGCAGCGGTTCGATGTGGATGATGGGCTTGCCCGGCGCAAAGTCGGCTTCGCTGCGCTGCGTTTCGAAGTTCTTGAGCGTGGCCTGTTTTTCGGCAAACGCCCGCAGAGCGTTCTTGTAGGCGGTGTCGGTCGCGAGCCACAGGGCATAGCGCAGCGCCTCGGGGTCATTGTCCTCCGGTGCGAGCTGGACGCTGCCGTCGCCCTTGACCGACGAGCTGTCCGCCGCATAGGAGCCGACCCGGACGGTGACGCGCACCACCCTCTGGTGCGTGTTCTCCTCCCCCGTGAGCGCACCGTAGTTGGCCGCGGCCTCATATCCGTTCAGGTCATCCAGCCGGTACTCGATGAAGTAGGGCCGCTGCATGCCTGGCAGCACAAGCGCGGCCTGCTCGCGGGCAAGCTCGGTCTGCATGGCGCGCAGCAGCGGGTCGGCTGGCTCCGTGCTGGCCGCGCGCAGCACCGCCGGTGTGGCGGCGAGAGCAAAGAGTGCGCACAGGAGAGGCCGGACCATCTAGCGCAGCTCCTTCTTTGCCGCCGTCGTTGCCATGGTTGCCGCGACGAGAGGGGCGGGCGGCGGAAGGATGGGTGGCCGCGCCGTCCCCTGCGCCTGGCGCTGCGTCTCGATCTCCGAGACCAGCATGGCGGGGGCCACGGCCGAGACCGGGATCTGCCCTGACTCCGCGCCGCAGATGCCGTTGAAGATCTCCTGGTGGTCGTCCGTCGCGACGATGCGCGTCAGCGCCGCCCGCGGTGTGCCCACAATGGAGACGCCGCGCACCAGCTGGTCCGGCCGGCCGTCGACAAAGACGCGGTAGACCACCAGCGGGATGATCGAAAACGCCTGGGGCGATCGGCGCGTGGTCACAGCAAAGCCGGAGGAGATGTCCTCAAAATAGAGGCCGTACGGCTTGCCCTGCCGCCTGGCTTCGTCGATCAGCATCTGCCGCAGCTGCTTGTCCCCGACCGTCTTCGACGAGCTGACGATCAGGTTTCCCTGACGTCCGGTGGGGATATGACCGACCTCGGCGCGGCCGTGGCCATTGGAGTTGGCAAAGGAGGCGATGGGGAGGCGCGACATCAGAAACGTATCGAGAACACCATCTTTGATCAGCTGGACGCGCTGCGCGGGCTGGCCCTCATCGTCGAAGCGGTAGAAGCCGGAGAGCGGGTGGCCCTCAAACGTGCGGAGCGTGGGATCGTCGGCGACGGAAAGAAAGGCCGGCAAGATCTGCTGGCCGATCATCTTGGTGAAGGTCTGGCCCTCCTCATCGCCGCGCTGCCGCTGGCCTTCCAGCCGATGACCGAGCACCTCGTGAAAGAACACGGCGGCGGCGCGTCCGGAGAGGATGGCCGGACCGTTGAAGGGCTCCGTGACGGGCGCTTTGCGCAGATCTTCCAGGCCGCGCGCCATGCTGAGCGTCTTTTCGGTCAGCGTCTTTTGGTCGGGCAGGTGGTCGACGGTGTCGGCCTCAAAGGTTTCCACACGAAACAGCTCCATGCCGTCGTCGGCGCGGGTGCGGGCCACGAGGACGAGTCGCGCGACATGGCTGGGACTGGCAACGCGGCTGCCCTCGGAGGAGACGAAGTAGTCGGTCTCGGTCGAGCCTTCGAGCACGGCGGTGTTGTACAGGATGCCGGGAAACTGCCGAAAGAGCCCGGTCAGATCGCGCAGCCGCTGCTCCCACGTGCTCTGCTCCGCGCTGTTGGCCAGCTGCAGCGGCGGCGCTGCCGGCAGCAGGGCCTCGGTCGGCTTTTCCTGTGAAAAGTCGGGGGAACGGTCTTCTTCCCGGGCACGCACCTGCTGTTCGGTCTCGACCTTCAGGTAGGCGTCGAGCGCGCGGGCGTAGCCGCGATTGGTGGCAAACCACAGCGACCGGGCGAGCGCCTCGCGATCGTCCGTGATGGGCAGCGGAACGGTGGTGAGGGCGGAGTTGCGGTGGTCGCCGTGGGTGTTGTCCTCGGCCGGGCTGCCCAGGCGCACCTCGACATCGGCAAACCGCCGCCGGTGCGTGTTGAAGCTGGTGATGGCGCCAAAGGACGCCGCCAGGTAGATCTGGTCGGAATCCGAGACGGAGTACGACAGGAAATAAGGCTTTGGCGTGGCCCTTCCGGTACTGGCCGGATGGAGAGCCGTCGCGGTCTGTCCCAGCGAGCCCATCGCGCGGCCGAGCTCCGCCTGCATGGTGCTGAGCAGAACGGAATCAGCCGGGCGGCTGGAGCTCTCCTGCGCGGGGGCGGAACCCGGCAGCAGAGTGACGGCAAGGAGCACCAGAAAGGTAGAGCAGAAGAGATCGGACTTGCGCATACGGGGAAGACCCTCGCCGCGGCTCCGAAGCGGAGCGAGACGGCTGTTTTGCGAGTGTATCGGATAGGACGGAGCGGACGACAGAAGGGTGTTGGACCCGGGCTCCCGATCAGGCACACTGAGCCTGGCACCACGGAAAGGGGTGGAAGTGTGAGGCTTGGGTATGCGGTTTTGGGATGGATGCTGGCGCTGCTCCTGATCTTTGGCGCGCGATGTACGGCAGAGGCTCAGAGCTCGGCGACGGCCGCGAAAACCGTCGCGACCTCAGCCGGGCAAACTCCGGTACCCCAGGGCCAGGCCGCCTACAGTCTTCCACCGGAGCTGCTGCGGAAGGCGCGAACCTACGCGCGTGAGCGGGCGACGCTCTTCTTCACGGGCGAGGCGTGGAGCCTGCTGGTGCTCGCCGGCGTTCTGGCGTTGGGACTGGCGGTGCGGATGCGCCGCTTTGCCGTCACCCTGAGCGGCAATCGCTGGGTCCAGGGCCTCACCTACAGCTTCCTTTTGCTTCTGCTGGTCACCGTGCTGGCGCTGCCGTTCGGCATGGTGTCGCACCACCTTGCCGTGGTGTACGGGCAGTCCGTCCAGGGCTGGGGAAGCTGGTTCGGCGACGCGCTTAAGAGCTTTGTGCTCACCTTCCTTGTCGGTGGCTTGCTGGTGATGCTGCTGTTCCGGCTCATTCGCCGGTCGCCGGAACGGTGGTGGCTATGGCTCTGGGTCGCCCTTCTGCCGTTTCTTGTCCTCGGCGTCTTTGTCGCGCCGGTCCTGATCGACCCGATGTTCAACCACTTCGAACCGCTGGCGCGAGCCGACCCTGCGCTGGTGGCGCGGCTGGAGCGTGTCGCCGCCAAAGCCGGTGTTTCCATCCCGCCCGATCGCATGTTTCTGATGCGAGCCAGCGACAAGGTCACCGGCCTGAACGCCTATGTGACCGGCATCGGAGCGTCGAAGCGCGTCGTGGTCTGGGATACGACCCTCGCGCGGGCGACGCCGGATGAGATCGCGCTGATCTTTGGCCACGAGCTGGGCCATTACGTGCTCAACCACATCTGGAAGGGGCTCCTGTTCACGGCGGCTCTGATGCTGGTCGGCTTCTTCGTTGGAGCCCTTCTGCTGCGTTGGCTGCTGGCCCGCTTCGGCCGGCGGTGGGGCGTGCTTGGGCAGGATGACTGGGCCGCGCTTCCGGCCATCCTTCTGGTCTTTACCGCGATCAACTTCCTGCTTATGCCCGTCGTCAACGCCTACAGCCGCATGGACGAGCACCACGCCGACGTCTTTGGGCAGGAGGTGGTCCATGGCATCGTGCCCGACCCGCAGCGGGTGGGGCAGCGCTCCTTCGATCTGCTGGGGCGCGAGTCGCTGGCCGACCCGCATCCCAACCCGTTCGTGGTCTTCTGGACCTACAGCCATCCGCCGATCGCGAGTCGCGCCGCCTTTGCTGCCAGCTACAATCCCTGGCAGCCGGGGCGCGAGCCGCGCTACTTTCCCGGGCAGCCCGGCAGCTCCGAGCGGGGCAGGTGACCATGGATGAAATGCAATCACCGGGAAGGATCGCCGAGCGCGCGGTGGGCCGCTGCTATGGAGCATTTTTCCTGTCGATCTTTGGCGGTTTCTGGATGTTCTCCGGCGTTCTGCTCGCGAGCGGCACCGTGCGCCTCCACGGATCTGTCCTGACCATCACGGGAGCGCGCTGGCTTTGGGCAGCGCTCCCGATCGCGTTGGCGGCGCTCGCCTACGTAGCTGTAGCGCTTCGACTTGCGCGACGAGGCCATGCCGCGGCGCGGGGAGCGGTTCCGGAGCCAGAACGAGCCTAGCAGGGACGGCGATTCGTTTGGATCAACGCCGCCCAGTGGGTGCTGATCGGCGCCACATTCACGATTCTGCCGCGTCTCGGTCGCGGCGAGTGGATCGTGCCGGCCATCGTGCTGATCGTCGGCCTCCACTTCTTCCCCATGCCGCCGCTCTACCGGGCTCGCGCCAACCTCGTCACCGGAGCGGCGCTCACCCTCACGGCCATCGCGCTGATGCTGACACTCCGGGGACCGGCTCTGCCGGCTGCCTCGGCCCTCGCCGCGGGCATCATCCTGTGGTGCAGCTCGGCCTGGGCGCTCGGCACCGCGGGGAGGCTGCTGCGGCAGATCGGATTGTGAGCTCGGCCAAAGCCGGTAGCATGGGACGCATGGACCCCAACTGCCTTTTCTGCCGGATCGTTGCGGGCGAAGTTCCCGCCGACCGCGTCTTTGAGGATGATCGCTGCCTCGCGCTCCGCGACATCCACCCTCAGGCGCCCGTGCACCTCCTGGTCCTTCCTAAGGAGCACATCCGATCGCATGCCCACGCGCTGGCGGAGCACACGCCGCTTCTGGGCCACCTGCTGGCCGTAACCGCGGACCTGGCGCGGTCGGAGGGACTCAGCGACGGCTACCGCGTGGTGATCAACACCGGCCAGGACGGCGGGCAGACCGTCGACCACCTCCATGTGCACCTGCTGGGAGGACGCGCCATGGGGTGGCCTCCCGGCTGACGGCCCCCGCCTCTGCGTCCTCAGGCACGGCTCCGTCAGCGAGTGCTTCGCACCTGCGGCTTAGCTCGTTCCAGGGCAGCTCGCATGTCTCACGAATCTCGCGTCCGGGGGACAACCATGCCCACGGGTTCGGGTTCCTACTACCATACGGCTCCTCCGGGCCAGACCCTTGCCCGGCGAAGTCGCTTCAAGTTCGAGCACGAAGAAAGTTCTGAGGAACCCACATGAAGAAGATTCTCGCCACTGCCGCAGCCGTGGCCTGCACGCTTTCGACCGTCGCTTTCGCTGCCGACACCGACAAGGCGAAGCTGAACGACCGCATCAGCGCGGCGACCGCCGTTCTCCACGAGCTCGCCCAGACGCCGGACAAGGGCATTCCCCTGAACGTCGTCGCCAAGGCGACCTGCGTCGCCGTCGTTCCAGGCTTCAAGAAGGGTGCCTTCCTGGTTGGCGCGCAGTACGGACAGGGCCTCGCAACCTGCCGTCATGGCAGCACCTGGACCGCCCCCGTGTTTATCCAGATCACCGGTGCCAGCTTCGGCCTGCAGGCTGGCGGGCAGTCGACAGACCTCGTCCTTGTCGGCATCAATCACAAGTCCATGCAGGACATGCTGGGCGAAAAGATCAAACTCGGTGGCGACATTGCCGCCTCGGCCGGTCCGGTCGGCCGCAACTCGCAGGCAGCCATCTCCGGTCTCGCGAACGCTGAGTTCCTCACCTACTCGCGATCGAAGGGTCTGTTTGCCGGAATCGATCTGACGGGCGACGTCGTCAATCAGAACAGCGAAGACACCCAGACCTACTACGGCCGGGATGTCTCGTACGAGAAGATCCTGAGCGGCGACGTCCCCCCGCCGGCTGGCACCCACAACTTCATCGCGACCGTGAAGCGCTACTTCCGCACCGGCAAGCGAGCAGCCGCGCAGTAGACCTGACGCTCAACCCCGTACCGAACGGCCCATGCGAGATGCGTGGGCCGTTTTTCTGTTGCGCACCACAAAGTGTCTGCTTCCAAATCCTTCCCCGTTTCAACCGAGGGGGATTCCCCCTGCGACCCGGCTTCGAATGCCTCTGCCTACCATCTGCGGGTCGGACACCCAGGGCCGCAAAACTTCCTTCTTGCCCTCGGGTTTATGCGCATCAGACGGAACGGCATCTGCCCTCCGTCTCTCCACACCGGCCGTCATGACTGGCGGGAGCACTCCCAAACCGAGGTCGACCTCCATGCTTTCCTTCGCCACGCTTCGCAAGCTCGTTCTGGGCGCCACACTGGGCGCCGCGTTGGCCGTACCCTCTGCGGCTTCCTTCGGTTCGGTCTTCGTCTCGGTCGGCATCGCTCCTCCCGCGCTGCCGGTCTATGCTCAACCCATCTGCCCCGGCCAGGGCTACCTCTGGACACCCGGGTACTGGGCCTGGAGCGACACCGACCAGGGCTACTACTGGGTTCCCGGCGTCTGGGTCGAGCCGCCCACCGTCGGTGTGCTCTGGACCCCCGGATACTGGGGCTGGGGGGGCAGCGCCTACCTGTGGCACGCCGGCTACTGGGGGCCACACGTCGGCTTCTACGGCGGCATCAACTATGGCTTCGGCTACACCGGCATCGGCTATGGGGGCGGCTACTGGAACCATGGCGTGTTTGCGTATAACCGGTCGGTCAACAACATCAATGTGACAAACATCCACAATGTCTATAACAGGACAGTCGTGGTGAACAACTACAACCGCGTCAGCTACAACGGCGGCCGTGGCGGCCTGGAAGTCCGTCCCTCGGGCGAGCAGCTGCAGGCCCAGCGCGAGCGCCACTTTGATGCCACCGCCAACCAGATCCAGCACCGCGACCTCGCCGGCCGGGATCGGGCGCAGTTTGCCTCCGTCAACAACGGCCATCCTCCGATGGCGGCGCAGGCGCGCGTCGGCGATCGCGGCAACGCCTTTGCCTCACGCGGCTATGCCGCGGCTCACCCGGGCAGCTTTGCCGCCGATGGGCAGCAGCGCGGCCTGGCCGGGAACCGGGACGGGGCGCGGCCAGCCAACACCGTCAACGGTCGCGAGGCGAACCAGCAGGGAAGGATCGGACGCGGGGTTCAAAACGGTCAGCTGACGAACGGTGAGGCAGCCCGCGCCGAACGGCAGCAGGGCCGGATCGACAACCAGGTCCGAACGGAGCGGCAGGCTAACGGCGGCACCCTGAACCGGCCGGAGCGCCAGCAGGTTCAGCGTGAGCAGGACCGTGCCAGCCGGCAGATCCGCAACGAGGACCACAACGATCGCGAACGCCGCAACCCCGAGCCGCACGACCACAACCGCTAACCAGCGGAGCCGGGCCTCAGACAGAGCCTCCCGGGTCCGGAAGCAAGCCAGCCCTGCCAGAGACGTCAACCGTCCTGGCAGGGCTCACCCGTCCGACGCCACGGGCCGTCCCGCCCTCCATTGCAACATCCGGACTGTGTCCGGGAAGGACGCTCCGCCAGGCACGGCTGTCGTGTAGCGACCCCCGCTCGGCTGTATCGACGTACACGTTTCGTCATCTCTCCCCTTTCGGGGACGAGAAATCGTCTCGTTCCGGTCGAGAGAGCACCTGTTTGGCTATAGGTCGATACAGCCCAAGCCGTGAGCTCCGTCAGAAGTACTTCATATCGGTCAGGTCTTCGATGAGCCCCGGCCCGGTGGGCTGCCAGTCGAGCTTCTCCCGCGTCCACTCGCTCGAGGCCGGCATGTCCAGGGAAGCGAAGTGGGCGAACATGCCAAAATGCTCCGCCGCCTTTTCCGGGGGGATCGAGATCGCCGGCAACTTCAGCCCCTTGGCCGTCGTCTCGGCGATCTCCCGCAAGGGCACACCCTCCTCCTCGACGGCGTGGTAGGTCGTCACGCCTGGCCCGGTCTTGTGGAGGGCCAAATGGTAAAGGTGCGCGACGTCCTTCAGTGGAGCCGCCGCCCATCGTGCCGATCCATCCCCCACATACGCTGAGACGCCCTTGTCGCGGGCGATCTGAATCAGAAACGTCACCAGACCCTGCTTGTGGGTGTCATGCACCTGCGGCAGACGCACCACGCCGACGTGGACTCCGCGCTCCGCCACAGCCTGCGCCGCGTGCTCCGGCCTGCGGGGAACGGCCGGCGAGGTGATGGCGGGATCGCTCTCCAGGCGTACGTGGCCCGGCCCACCTGCCGTTATGCCAACGCCGGAGGTCACCAGCAGCAGCTTGCCCGGCTCCAGAACCGACCCCATCGCGTCGATTGCCTTGACCTCAGCCTCCGCACTCTGCGCGAACTTCGACCAGTCGTCGTGATTGAACGCCAGATTGACGACCGCATCCATGCCCTTGGCTCCGCTGCGCAGGCTGTCCAGATCCTCGAGCGTTCCGCGATGCACCTCTGCGCCGGCCGCCTGCAGCTGCTCCGCGCTCGCGTCACTGCGAGCCAGCCCGCGCACCTGATGGCCGGCCTCCAGGAGCTCCTTCACCAGCTCGGTCCCGATAAAGCCTGTCGCTCCCGTTACAAAGATTTGCATGCCATTCTCCCCCTTGCCTGTGTGCTGGCGCTTGCCCGGAGCATCGCGCCAGAAGTCATCTCGTGGGTCTCCGCAAGAAAGCGGAGATCATCTCCGTTTAACTAAGATAGGAGGGGAGGGTCTCCGGTTGCATTCTCTTTCTGCGAGACTGAGGCATGGGGGTGACGCGGGCCACGGCTGTTCTGGCTGCACGCAAGCCGCGCGCGGATGCGCAGCGTAACCGTGAGCGCATCCTGGCGGTCGCCCGGCAGATCTTTACCCTGCACGGAGCCGAGGCTACGCTCGACGACATCGCCCGGCAGGCGGGCATCGGTCCCGGCACGCTGTACCGTCACTTTCCCACGCGCGAGGCCCTCATTGAGGCGGTCTACCGCAGCGAGGTCGAAAAGCTGACGGCAGCCGGCGAGAGCTTTGCGGCGACCGAGCCACCGCTGACCGCCCTGCGCGCGTGGATGCTGCTGTTTATCGACCACGTGGCGGAGAAGCGGTTCATTCTTCCCGCCATGGACACGGTCCCGGGTGGCGCCATGCGCCTGGTCGAAGGGGCAAGGGGGCACATCCAGGGGGCCTTTGTCGCCCTGGTTCAGCATGCCATCGACAGCGGCGACCTCCACCCGGACATCGATCCCAACGACTTCGTCCGAGCGCTGGTGGGGGTGTTTCACACGACGGCTCAGCCAGGCTGGGAGGCGAGTGCCCGCCGCATCGTCGACATCCTGATCGCCGGCTCCCTCCCGACTCATCAGCCGCTGCACCCGGCGAAAGGGGCCGAGCCGCGCCGCCAGGACCCGTGAGCGTGCCAGCAGAATCGACCGTGCCGCAGCAGCTTCAGATCGCCTGCCCGGAGTACGCTCTGCCGTGTAGCCAGGCAGTGCGCCATCGAGTGCCGGCCCACGATTTCTCTCCTGCAGACCTGCGACTTTCTTCAGGCCAGCTTCGCGCGGGCCTTCCGCTCACCGTCTTGTCCTCTCGACCGGAGCGCAGCGAAGTGGAGAGACCCCTGTATTTCGCCCTGGGGACCGGAAGTCCTGTCTTTCTGCGGCAAGATACAGGGGTCTCTTCGCTGCACGAGACGAGAAACCGTCTTGTTCCCGTCGAGATAGCAACCTGTTTGGCTGTACGTCCATACAGCCTAGAACTGCCCCCTGCCGACAGACTCCGCTACCTCAGCCGCCACTTCCTTCCCGTCCCTGCGCCCGAGATCTCGTATGGGAGCTGTGTCCCCTGCGTGCGGAGGGTTGATGGCCTGAAAGGGAAGAAACAGGACAAACACGCTGCCCCTGTGCGCCGGGTTCTGGCTGCTTCGGAAGGCGAGGCTCCCACGGTGACGTTCGATAATCTCCTGGCTCAACCAGAGTCCGAGACCCGTCCCGTGCTCCTCTTTCGTCGTGTAGAAGGCTTGAAACAGGCGCTTGCAGGTCTCCTCCGACATCCCTGTGCCCGAGTCCGCAACGGTGATGGCGATCCCCTCGGTGCCGGTGGACCATTGGGTGGCTCTTCGGGTGCGAATCACCAGAGGACCGCAGCAGTCGCGCATGGCCTCCATCGCGTTCCGGACCAGGTTGGAGAGAACCTGGCGTATCTCGCTTTCGAGGCAGACAACCGAATCTTCGCTCCGGTCCCGGCATTCCACCCTGAGACCCAACACCCCCAGCTTGACCGAATACACGCCCAGCACCGCCCGGATCATGTCCACAGCGCGAACCGCTCGGGCATGCGAGGACTGCCGGTAAAAGCGCAGGGATTGGGTGGTGAGTGAGGCGACGCGCTTGAGCTCCTCCTCGGCCGACTCGAGGTACTCGTTCTTCTGCTTCACCTCCTCTTCCTGCTTCGCCAGGTAGAGAAGATTGGTCACCGCCTCCAGCGGATTGTTGATCTCGTGAGCGATGGAGGCGGCAAGTCTGCCCGTCGCTGCCAGCTTCTCGCTCTCGCGAAGCGCTTCTTCAAAGGCGACGCGAGCGGTGACATCATTCTGGATGCCGACGTAGTGGCTCAGCTTGCCATCGCGATCAAAGATCGGCGACATGGAAAGCTCGTTCCAAAACGGGGTGCCGTCCTTGCGAAAGTTCTTCAGAATCGCCACCGTGGAACGCTGTTCGGCGATCGCTTCCGTCAGCAGGGTGCGGCCCGGCTGATCCCGTTCCTCTCCCTGGAGGAAGCGGCAGTTCCTGCCTGCGATGTCTTCCAGGCTGTATCCGGTGATGACCTCGAAGGCTGGATTGACGTAGGTCAGCGGCAGGTCGGGTTCGCTCGCGGTGGCGATGCTGATGCCACTGGTCACGGACCGGAAGATCTTGCGATTCAGGTGCAGCTCCTCGAGCGCCGAACCAAAGCGCTTCACGGCGGCCCGGTGCGCATAGAGGATGACGCTCAGCTGGGCCAGAACAATGCCGGGCACCTGCGGCAGCACAAGGATGCCGTCGTACGGTTGTTTTCTGGACTTGCGTGGCAGCAGCGTACTCTCCGCATACGACGGAGAAACCACGGCGACGAGAGCGGGCTGCAGGCTTTCCTCCGGCCTGTCTTGCGGCGTCGGCAGATCACGATACTGAGAGGCAGCCTTCTCGTCAGCGACGATCAGGGCCATCTTGCTCACCTCTTCGCAGTCGCGCGGGGACGCATCGTCCATAAAAACGGGAACGAGGTTCAGCTGGACCGCAAGACCCTCGATCAACCGTCGATTGGTCGCGTCCTCGAGGTGAATCGCCATCTGTGTGCGCTCCGGCGTCGCCTCGGAAGGAAAGCCGGTCTGTCCATGAGTCATGTCAGACTGCCTCGGTAATGGTTACCAACGTATGCACTGCAGTCTACACGTGCTGGGCGATGGTTCAGCAACACGACCTGTTTCTGCCGTCTGCCGGATTGAGCGGCGCTCCCGGCGGAAAAATGCCAAGGGCGGCGCCTGATCACCAGCACCTACACCCCGCACGTGATTCAGTTCGCCTTGAAGCTGATCTGCTGAGGTCCCGCCCACGGTCCTGAGTCACATCACACAAGGGCGGGTGTGTGGTGTGGCGGGGAGGCTCTGACTCACTGTTGCGGGGTGGGGAAGACACGCCCATTGCCTGCGGGAATGACAGCAAAAGCATGGCTCTCGCCAGGAGCGGCGTTGTTCAGAGGCTCCTTGGAGCGGCTCCTGCGGCTGTCGTCCGGAATGTTTATGTCGGGCCTTCAGCCCTGACGGCCATTCCTGATCGCTACCTGGGGCTTGCGCCCCAGGCTATGATCTATCGGGCCTTCAGCCCTAAGCTGCAGAAGCTACAGCTCCATGCAAACCGCCCTTAGTAGGCGCGCTGGTACATCCGCGACATGCGGTCGTGCCATCCCAGGCAGTCCTCATCGAAGGCGGCCCACAGAAATCCCAGGCCCACCGGGGCGGCCGAGAGTGCCATGGCCAGGATGCGGCGGCGCATGGCCTTGCGGGTGGGGTTTTCGTCGCCAAAGGTGCACAGCGCGATCCGCGCATAGCGCATGCCCGCCGTGCCCTCGGCCAGCGTAAAGCAGAGCAGGAGGTAGGTCAGGGTCAGCAGGGCCACGCTGCCGCCCGCCATGGCAGCCGCGACCGGCCGGGCGAGGTGAAGGGGAGCGCCGTGGAGGACGAGCTCCGCAGACTTCGTGGCGGTCGCGAGGAAGATGGCCGCTGCCGACAGGACGACGGCTGCATCGACGGCTCCGGCCATGCAGCGCAGCCGCAGAGGTGCGGTCAGAGGCGGCAGAGCGGTGCTGAAATCGGCAGGCCGCAGGGGTTCGGCGGCGTGGGAGGGCAGCGCCCCCAGCGTGATGGAGGTCCACTCGGGCGTGACCGACTGGTTCACCGGAGCCTCGGTCACCTGGCTGGCCTGCACCTCGAAGATGCGCATCTGCTCGGCTCCGGCGGCCTCGTCGAGCAGTGGGCCGAGCGCGCGCTGAGGCCGGGCCTTTCTGGCCGCGACCAGCTGCCGGGGAAACTCGATCAGGTTGGCGGGAAGGGGTTCCGGGGGAGTGGCCGTCTCGAAGTACGGATCTTGCCGAAAGGCGATCTCGGCCTCGAGCTGCTCCAGGTCGATCTCGTCGATCGGGGAGCTCTCGTGCGAGGCGCGCATCGAGGATGCCGCCCACTCTCCGGCGACTCGACCGGCACTCTCCCGACGGTCGGAGTCCGCCCGGCCCGAGTCCTGGTAGAGCCGCACGGTAAAGCCGGCGGAGCGGACCTCCTGCACCGCCGATCCGGCGGGCGCCGCGGCTGGCTCCGGCTCAGTGGCTTCGGCTGCCGGCTGACGGTCGGTCTCCGGCCAGGACCACTGGTCCAGATCTTCGAGCAGCTGCTGCTGTGCCATGGCGATTGCCTGGGCGTTGATGGTGGCGATCGAGGCCGCCGCCTGCGCCTGCTGCACCGAACGTTCCGCCTCGGCTGCGAGGTAGGTACGGTAGCTGGGCGACTGCGCAAACCGTTCCGCGACCGCCGCGGCAATGGAGGCCGAGCGTCCCCGTGCGGTGGACGTACGCTTTGGGCCGGCGACCGCATCCGCAGGCTCCGCCGTCGCCCTTCCGCGTCGTGCGCGATGCGCTGCCACCCGCTCCGCGATCTGCTGCTTCAGCTCAAAGGGGGGTAGCGGTTCGGACGACTCCCCGGCGGGTCCGTCGAACAGTTCGTCGAGTGGAGCAGAGTTCGTCGCGAGCAAAAGGAGCCGCCTTGATCAGATTTCGGTTAGCCTTAGAGGTGTGGCACGTCTGGGTAGCCGGGGTACAGCAGGGAAACGAGACGCTTGGGTTCGGCAGCCGGAGCCCGGGACCGCCCGGAGATCGACCGGGGGAAACGAGACTCTGGCTGGGAGACACCCCGTGCCGCTGCGCGGTGTGCTTTCCTTTCTGATAACTACCATGCTGGTGGGGGCAAGTCACTGCCGCGCTCAGGCCGTGCAGGTGACCACTCAGGCACCTCCCATTGCGAGCTCGCAGGAGATGCCGGACGACCCCGGCCAGGTGCACCGGTATCCAGCGGCCACCGTGGTCGAACGGCCCGGCGAGTTCCTTCCGGTGACGATCGTCAGCGACCGCCAGAGCCTTGCCGGAACCCGCTACAGCCTGGATGGCCATGTGGTCATCACCTTCGACGGCCGACGCGTGGAAGCCGACCACATCAGCTACGACACTGCAACCGGGGAGCTGGACGCCGCCGGCCACCTCCACGTGACCGGCGGCCGCTCGGACGAGAGCATCGCCGCCAGCCGGGGCACGCTGAACACGCAGACCGAGACGGGCCGCTTCTATGACGTGACCGGCTCGGTCGGGCTCAAGAAAACGTCGAGCCGGCAGCGCATCTACAGCAACGGCAATCCGTTTCTCTTCTCCGGCCGGGTGGTCGTCAAGACCGGTCCGGAGAGCTACGACATCTACGACGGTTCGGTCACCAGCTGTGCGCTGCCCCATCCGGACTGGCTGCTTTCGGCGCGCCGTTTCTCGGTCGCCGATGGCAAGGCAAGCGCGCGCGGCAGCACCTTTCGGCTGTTCAACCTGCCGCTCGTATACCTGCCCTACGTCACGCATGCGACCGGCAGCGGCGAACGCCAGACCGGATTCCTCATCCCGGTGGTTGGCCAGTCGTCGAGCAAGGGCTTCATTCTGGGCGAGCAGGTGTACTTCGCCCTGAACCGCAGCACGGACCTGACGGTGGGTGCGGAATACTTCTCCTCGCGCGGCTACTCGCAGCTGGTCAACCTTCGGTATCGCGGTCTCGGCAACGACTTTGCGCTCGCGCGCTACACCGGTCTGCTGGACCGGCAGAACGGACCGCTGGGGACGACAGGCGCGAACCAGGGGGGCGAGGATATCTCCTTTGCCGGAAGGCATGACTTTTCCCCGCGGACGCGCGCCGCCACCAATGTCGAGTACCTCAGCTCCTATGTGTACCGCGAAGCCTTCAGCGAGAGCTTCAACCAGGCCGTCTCGACCGACATCACCTCCGTCGCGTATCTGACGCATGAGCACAACGGGTACGAGACCTCCGTGGTGGCGGACCGCTACCAGGGCCTGAAGCGCGTGCCCACGGTCGCGACCGAGACGGCTGCCGCGCAGGCGGGCCAGGAGATTCGGCTGTTTCACGTGCCGTCGCTCCATCTGGCGACGACCGAGCACCGGATCGGCGGCTCCGGTCTGCTGTGGACGATCGATGCCGCGGCATCCGGCATGAAGCGGGTGCAGCCCAATTTCACGACCAGCGGCATCGTCGAGCGGCTTGATCTCAGCCCGGAGATCAGCTATCCGCTGGCTGCCGGCGGATGGCGTCTGCGACCGTCCTTCGGGGTGCGAGAGACGTTCTACAGCCGTTCCCGGCAGACTCCGTACCTGCCCGGGGCCGCGCCGGTCGAGCTCACCTCGGGCCTCAACCGCAGCAGTCTGCGCTTCGAGCTGGAAGCGCGCCCTCCGGTCCTCGAGCGGACCTTCCGGTCTCCCCTGCTCGACCGGGTCTTCGGCGGCGAGGTGCGGCACACGGTCGAACCGGTCCTCCGCTACCGGTACGTCACCGGCATCAACAACTTCCTGAACGTGCTCCGCTTCGACATCCGCGACGTCGCGAGCGACACCAATGAGCTCGAATACGGCGTGACGCAACGGCTGTTTGTGCACGGTTCAGACACGGCCTCCGCGCCCTGCCGGGAGCCCACCGGGGGGCTCGAAGACTCCGAGGCGCCCCTTGCGGAGATCTCTCCCGCCGCGACCCCGGCACGCTCCGCGGGGGAAAGCTCCGGCTGCCAGACTCGCGACCTGATCAGCTGGCGCCTGACCCAAAAGTACTTCTTCGACGACCACTTCGGCGGAGCTGTGATCAGCGGTCGACGCAATATCTTCGAGACGACGCTCGACCTTTCGGGCGTTGCCTTCCTCACGGAGCCGCGGCACATTTCGCCGCTGATCTCGCGCCTGCGCATCCGGACCTCGGAGCACACCGACTTTCAGTGGGACTTCGACCTCGATACAGGAGCCAAGCGCTTTACCTCGAACGTGGTTCTGTTCGACCTGCACCAGGGAGGCCGATTCGCGGGCGTGAGCTATGCCCGCCTGAACGCGCCGGGCCGGTCCTATGTGGAAGGCTTGTCCTCGCTGGTCGCGGACTTCAACCAGCTGCGCTTTCTTCTGGGCTACGGAGGCGCGACCAAACCCGGGCTGGGCGTCGCCGCCACCGTGGGACTTGACCTGAAGCTGCCCCAGACCCAGTACGCTGCGCTGCAGAGCTCCTACAACTGGAACTGCTGCGGAGTCTCGGTCGAGTACCGGAAGTACGAGCTGGGCTCGGTGCGCAACGAGAATGCGTACCGCTTCAACTTCACGCTGGCCAATGTGGGCAGCGCCGGCAACCTGCGGCGGTCGCAGCGGCTCTTCTGAGGGCGATACTCCGGTTGCGCGGCGACCGCATGGAGCCGGCCGTGCCGCCAGATCGCTGCGGAGCCTCGCGCCCGGCTTCGGCCGTCCCGCACCAGACAAATCCGCCTCCAACCCGTACACTGCTGCGATGCAGCTGGTGCGCACGGATGTGGCTGAGATCGGGTACCTGGAGTACGGCGATCCTGCCGGCGTGCCCGTTCTTCTGGTCCACGGCTTCCCGGACGATGCGCACAGCTGGGATGCTGTGGCCCGGCATCTCCAGAAGGATCGACTTCGGCTGATTGCCCCGTTTCTGCGGGGGTTCGGGCCCAGCCGCGTCACCTCCGCGGAGGCCTTCTCCGGCCAGACCGCGGCCCTGGCCCAGGACATCTTCGACCTGGCCGATGGGCTCGGCATCCACCGATTTCTGTTGGTCGGGCACGATTGGGGTGCCCGCGCCGCCTATGCGGCCGCCGCGCTCGAGCCGCAACGGCTCCTCGGCCTGGTGGCACTGTCCTCGCCGTATACGATGTCCTCCGCCGAGAGCGACTCGCCCGCGCAGGCCCAAGCCTACTGGTACCAGTGGTACTTCAACACCGAATGCGGCCAGCGAGCCTTTGCCGAGCAACCGGTGCGCTTTGCCCGGTCGCTGTGGCGTGCGTGGTCGCCGGGCTGGGCCTTCCACGCGGCCGCACTGAACGCTGCCTCCGCTGCATGGAGCAATCCGCAGTTCGCTGGCATCGCGCTGCACAGCTATCGACATCGGCACGGCACCGATCCCGGCAAGCCGATCTACGAGGCGCGCCAGCAGGTGCTCGATGCCCGGCCGCTGATCTCCGTGCCTACCCACTTTGCCTGCGGCACCGGAGACGCCTGCAATCTGCGCGAGTCTTCGCTGAGTCAGGAGCAGTTCTTCGCCGGCGGCTACTATCGGACCGAGCTTGCCACCATCGGCCACTTTCCCCAGCGCGAGGTGCCGGCCGCAGTCGCGCGGCTGATCCGGTTGGCGCTCCGCTGAGGAGTCGGCGCTGCAGGGAGGATGGTATCCACAGGGCCTAAGTTACTAAGTCTAATGGTCGGGGCGGAGGGATTCGAACCCCCGACCCTCTGCTCCCAAAGCAGATGCGCTACCAGACTGCGCTACGCCCCGACTCGCCCCTTAGTCTACCGCAGCGGGTGCAGGGGGCGAGGACGCCGACATCGGCCGCGTAGCCTGCCATCAGGGGGAGCTGCGGGTGCCGTGGACCGAGGGGCGCAGATCCATGACCAGGATGCGTCCGTCCGAGTGGAAGGCACCTCCCGTCGCGGTGTTGGCCTGTCGCAGAGGGTCCCGTGGGGTGACGTAGGCAGCGCTGCCCACCACGCCCGCCGCCTGGAAGCTCCCCAGCAGAAACCCGCGTTCCGCGTCGATCTCCGGGTCGATTTTGTGGGTTGTGCCGCCCGTTCGCTCGTCCCGCTCGAAGCCGATGTCGTGGGTGGCCGAACCCACCCACAGCGGCCGCCCGCCGATCGTCTGCGCCGTCCGCCAGAGCCGCAGATGATGCCGCTCGGCGGCGACGGTGAGCGGATCGGCGCGGGCAAAGGAGAGGTCCTGCGGCCTGCCGAACAGAAACAGCGTACTCATCGGCATCTCCGTGTAGCTCTGGTGGTTCAGCGTCGACAGCAGACCATGCAGGATCGCGTCCTCCACCGACCTGTCGACCGCCACCCAGCCCGCCGTGGCGAAGGCTGCCTTGACCTCGTCCTCCGTTCCCAGCAGGCCGAAGTTCACCATATCGCCCGGCCGGCCGGCCTGGTCGCTTACCCGGCGGGGGATGGGGTCGAACTCCGCCGGTCGCAGCAGATCGGCCACCGCCGGAGCCGGCGATCCGCTGTCCGGGGCCGCAGTCGAAGCGGCCTGGAGATGGACCTTTGCCGTGTACTGACCCGTGGCCGAGAGATCCTGGCTCAGGTTGGTCCGGAGAAAGAGCTCACCGGCCGTCGGCGCCGTGACGGCCTCCCCGGTACCGACCGCAAAGGGAACGGCGGCAGACTGGCTGCCGACCCGCCCGATCAGGGCTCCTGTGTTGGCGCTGTTCAGCGGAAACTGCCGGAGCAGATCCTTCCATCCGCGCGGCAGCCCGGCGGGACCGCTGCTCCGCCCGTCCGAGAGGCTCATGGTGCCGGTCGCGGTGACCTGGATCTGTTCCCCTGCCGTGACGGGGAGGCCGGTCGCGGTCCACTCCGCTCCGGCGACCGTCACGGTGGCACTGTCCCTGGCGGCTCCGCTCAGGTTTGGGCTCTGCGCCGCCAACCGGGAGGGCGAGGGAGTGGCGATCGCCTCGACTCCCGGATGAGCCCCCTCGACCGGCCTTGTGGCGGCTCCCGATACACCCGTCTCCTGCGCAGCGCCATCCCCCGAAAGGGTCAGGAGCGTACCCAAAAGGACGCAGAGCAGCAACAATCTGGGCAGGCAAGGTTTCGTGCTTGTTCGAGTAAAGTGATGCATGGCAGCCGAACCATACGATGCGATTTCTGATCCTTAAAGCTCGTCCCGCCGTTCCCCCCGCCCGGCACCCTCGCCGGCTCGGCCTCGCTCTGGCAGCGCTGGCCGGTGCCCTGGGCAGCCTGGCGCTGACGGGCTGCCAGGCGGTCGATGCCACCTCCTCCAGCACGCAGGTACGCATCATTGCCGCGTCGGCCGACGCTCCGGGGCTGGATATCTACGCCGGCAACACCGCTGTCGCTTACAACCTGGGCTTCGGTACCGTGACCTCGTACGTCCGGGTCAACCCCGGCATCTACACCTTCAGCTCGGACACGGCCGGATCGCACCAGGTGCTGGCAACCTCCAAGAACACCCTTGTGACAGGCAATCAGTACACACTTCTGGTGGGCAATGCGCAGGCCAGTCTTGCCCAGACGGTTATGGTCGACCAGTCGCAGGCCGCCCCCTCGGGCCAGATCTCCATTCGCTTCGTTGATCAGTCCACGCGGGTCGGTCCGGTGGACGTGTACCTGGTGCCCGCCGGCCAGAAGTACACCGCCGTCACTCCGCTTCTGACCGGCTTGACCCTGCCCAGCAACTCCGGCTACATGAATGTGCCGGCCGGCACCTACTCCACTGTGCTGGTGCCCGCGGGGGTGGTTCCCACCAGCAGCACCGTCACCCTCTACGCCGGCAGCCAGATCGGCTACACCGGGGGGTCGGCCACGACCGTCATTCTGATCGACCAGCAGATCGTCACCACGCCCGGCCTGCAGGTGCTCGCCGTGCCGGACTACATTCCACCCACCGCGATTAACTGAGCCGGCGCATTTACCTGCCGAGCCTGCGGTGCACGTCGGTGCCGGACATTCCGTGGAGAAAGTGCGCGGTGAGCCAGGAGAACAGCAGAAGCGGAAGCACCGTCAGCAGCAGAAGCACCGCAGCCAGACCGGCAAAGAAGATCCAGGAGCGGCGGCGGACGTGCTCCGGCTGAAGAAGGCTGCCGGTCAGAAGGGCGTAGTTGCGGCGGTTGGCTTTCCACGCGATGTCGAACATGTCGCCAAGGAAGGGAACGAGCCCGACCAGCACCTCGATGCCGACGTTGGCGACCATGCGCACAAGCGTGACCGGCGCCACTCCGCGCGCCCAGGCTGCCACGATGATGATCGAGGAGGCCAGGCCCTGCAGAACGTCGCCGATGCCGGGAAAGAGCGCCAGAATGCCATCGAGGCCGAAGCGGATCTGCGTGCCGGGGATGCGCAGGAAGTCGTCCAGCAGATGCGAGAGCTCGTCCAGGTGTTTATCTGAAAATGGCTTGGAGGCACGGCCGCGCAGCCGGTCTCGGCCCGGCTGCGTGCCCCGTGGCGAAATCACCTCCGGATCGCTCGTCTGTGCCACGCCCGCCGCCTTTCCGGCCTCCATTGCGGCTGAACCGCGCCGGAGCCACCCTCTGCCTCTGATGCTATAATCCGGGTATTGTGGCGGCTATAGTTCAGTGGCAGAACGCCGCTCTGTGGCAGCGGATGTCGTGGGTTCGAACCCCACTAGCCGCCCCAAACCAGCTCTAGACGCAGGCCCGGATCCCCACCTCCCCCCCCTTTTCCACCGGATCGAGCACGACCTTTGCCGCGCCTACCGAACGTTCCGCTCCCCATCACCGCCCCGGAGGCACCTTCGCGGTTGTTTGCCGGCACCTCCGGATGGGCTTATCCCACATGGAAGCCGGGCTTCTACCCAGCCGGGCTGCCGCAGAAGAGCTTTCTGACCTACTTCAGCTCGCGGCTGACCTCGGTCGAGGTCAACTACACCTTTCGCGCGCTGCCGACGCCGAAGATGGTGGCGGACTGGCTCGACGCCACGCCCGCGAGCTTCCGCTTCTCCTTCAAGGCGCCGCAGCGTATCACCCACTTCAGCCGTCTGCGCGAGACCGGAACGGCGCTGGCGCAGCTGCTCTCCGCCCTTGAGCCCGTGCGCGCCGCCGGCCGCCTTGGCCTGGTGCTGTTTCAGCTGCCACCCAACTTCGCCGCCGACCCCGCACGCCTGCGCAGCTTTCTGGCCGACCCCGCCCTGCGCTCCTCCGCCGCGCCGCCGGTTGCCTTTGAGTTCCGCCACCCGTCCTGGTTCGGTGAGGAGACCTACGCTCCTCTTCGGGAGGCCAATGCCGCGCTCTGCGTCGCGGAGGCCGACCAGCTCTCCACCCCCGAGCTCCACACCGCGAGCACCCACGCCGCCTTCCGTCTGCGACGCAGCGGCGGCTACACGCTGGCCGAGCTGCAGGAGTTTGCCGCGCGCTTTGCGCCGCTGACCGCGACACGCGACACCTACGTCTACTTCAAGCACGAGGATGAGCCGACCGGCGCCCTGAACGCCGCGGCGTTTCTGGAAGCCAGTCTGCTGGCTGACCTGCCCGCTGCCAGCCCCAGCGGCAGACCGGAGCGGTGATGGCGTCCCCTCCGATCGAGATCGCTGGCGAGGCGCTGGTGACGCTGGCCGCGCACACCGAGCCCTTCACCCCCAGGCGCTTTCTTTCCAACCCGCACCTGCAGACGATCGCCGGCAACTCCCTGCCGCGGCCGCACCCCTTGCCTCCGGCCGAGGCCGTCCTGGTCCAGACCGTAGCCCCCTCCCGCAATCAGATCGGCACGCAGGTGCTCTGCCACTGCCATTGGCAGCCGTGGGAACGGCGCGCGGCCGCACCCACCGCCATCCTGCTCCATGGGCTCGAGGGATCGTCGGCCTCGCAATATGTCCTTGGCAACGCCAGCAAGCTGGTTCGCGCGGGATGCAACGTCATCCGCATGAACATGCGCAACTGCGGCGGCACCGAACGCCTGACACCGACGCTCTACCACTCGGGTCTTTCGGTGGACGTGCTGGAGGTGATGCGCTTCTTTGTCGCGCGTGAGCGGCTCCGCTCGGTCGCGCTGGTGGGCTACTCGATGGGCGGCAACCTGGTCTTGAAGCTGGCCGGCGAGCTCGGCACGGAGGCGCCGCCACAGCTCCACTCCGTCGCGGGCATCTCGCCGTCGATCGACCTGGCGGCCTCGGCCGATGCCCTGCACGGGATGGCGAACCGTCTGTACGAGCGCCGATTTCTCAAGGCGCTGCGACAGCGATTCCGGCGCAAGGCGGCGCTCTACCCACGCACCTTTGACGCCGCCCGCGCCATCGACATTCGGTCGCTGCGTGAGTTCGACGACCGCATCACCGCCTTCTACTCCGGATTTCAGGGCGCGACAGACTACTACCACCGGGCCGCGGCCGCACGCGTGCTGGACGGCATCGCCGTGCCGACGCTGATCCTTCATGCGGCCGACGATCCCTTTGTGCGGCTTACCCCCGAGACCCGCGCCAGCATTGCTGCCAACCGCCACATCACGCTGGTTGAGCCGGAGCACGGAGGCCACTGCGCCTTTCTCGCCCGTCCCGATCTCGCCACCGGCTACGACGGGTACTGGGCCGAGCACACGCTGCTGCGGTTTCTGCTGCAACACGCCTGAGGCGGTTTATCTGCAGGTGTAGTCCTGGGTTATCGGTCGGGCCTTCAGCTCTGGGCTCCGGGAGTTACACCTCCATGCAAACAGCTCTAAGGAAGCTCTGATTTATCTCTGTTTGCCGCCGTCTTTTTCCCTAAGAGCAGATTTCGTGATGCAGTGGTCTCCGCAGATCGGGTGGAGGGGACCCACATCTCAGAGTCGAGATGTGGGGCACCCGCGCTCTCCTAGGCCACAGGGAACCCACATCTCAGAGTCGAGATGTGGGGCACCCGCACCCTCAGACCCGCACCCTCCGACCCCCACCCTCGGACCCGCGCTCTTGGACCCGCGCTCTTGGACCCGCGCTCTCGGACCCGCTCTCTTGGACCCGACCCGTGCCTTCGGGTTTTCCGAGATGTGGGCTACCCGCCCGGATGGGTGGGTGATTCGTCCTTTCCTGATGCCACAGTGACCGGGTGCCCCACGTCTCGCTCTTGAGACGTGGGTGCAGGGTCTTCGCCTGCTTCGGGTCTGCATGCGGTCTCAGAAAGAGGAATTACATCCTCAGGAAGACTGCGCTTTAGGGAATCTCTGATCAAGTCCGCTTGGGGAAAGAGTCCTGCTCTTTATCCATTTCCGCAGGAAATCCGCGTTTCCTCCCGAGCCGCGACAGCCATTCAGAGGCTCCCGAAGGCCTGCTGCTGCGAGCTTCCAGGGTGCGCGACGCGAGCCACCGAGGACTGTGCCGGCTTACCTTGGACCGAAGGACGGCGGTTCATCGCCGGCCCCGGTTCCCCAGCTCTTGCTGGGCTCGGGCGAAAGCGTGAAGTCCAGGGTTCCGCCGTGCAGCGTAAACGACTCCGGAAGGAAGGTCTTTGTGCTCGGTCTGCCGTTCACCAGCAGCCGGTGGACGTACGGACTGTTCGGGGCCGCGGCCGGGGCCGTGATGCGCAGGTCCCCGGACGACCGGTGGATCGTGATCGCCGGAAACAGCGGGCTGCCGAGGACGAGTTCGGCCCGGCCGGGGATCTCCGGGTAGAGACCCATCGCCGCAAAGACGTACCACGAGCTCATCTCGCCGAGGTCGTCGTTCCCGGGGATGCCGCCCGGGGTGTCGACCCAAACCGTGTTCAGAACCTCCCGTACGAGCTGCTGCGTCTTCCACGGCTCGCGGGCGAAGAGAAACAGCCACGGCGTCTCGATGGAGGGCTCGTTCGAGAGCTCGGCGTGGAGCGGTCCCGATTTGGTGACGGCCGGGGAGCCGTCCGGCTTGTAGAAGAAGCGGTTCAGCCGCCCGCTTGCCTTCTCCAGCCCTCCCATCCGTTCAAAGAGCCCTGCGACGTTGAAGGGCACCATCCAGACATACTGGGCAGCGGAGCCCTCGACGAAGCCGGCACCGGTGGCGGGAGAGAAGGGCTTCGGTGTGGGATCGTTGTCCTCATCGTCGTCACGCTGCAGTGTGGGCCAGGTGCCGTCGGCGTTGCGGTCCATCATGTAGCCGCCCTCGGGCGTGGCGAGCGGATTCCAGATGTTCTGCCAGTACTGCGCGCGAACGAGAAAGCGCTCGGCGGTGGCGTGATCGCCCAGGTGCCCGGCCAGGGCGGAGAGGCCGAACTCGGCCGTCGCGTCCTCGAGCGTGTCCGCGGCGGCGCCCCAGGCCGGCGCGCCCACCGGGATATAGTGCAGCTTCAACCACTGGTCCAGCCCCGGCCGCTGCCCCACGCACTCCACCGGGCAACCGGCGTGGCTCAGGTCTTCGCGCGTCGGCACATCCGCCGCGTGAACCAGCGACTGGAGCGCCGCCCGAGCCTCGAAGCGGTGTCCGCCAAAGGCATAGATGGCCGCGATGGCGGGGGCGGAGGGGTCGCCGTTCATCACGTGCGTGGCCCCGGAGAGATGGGTCCACCGGTCCCATCGGCCGTTGTCCTGGCGGGACTGGTTCAGAAGCGACTGCGCAATATCGCTGCCGAGCGCGGGATCAAGCCACGTCAGCAGCCCAAACTGGGAGCGGTAGACGTCCCAGCCAGAGAAGTTGGCGTACTGGGCGTGTTGCCCGGGAGAGACCTGGTGCACCTGGTGATCCATGCCGGTGTACTGGCCGTTGGCATCGCTGTAGGTGGTTGGTGTTTGGAGCGCGTGGAAGAGCGCGGTGCGAAAGACGGTGCGCTCCTCCGGCGTGCCGCCGCCGAGGCTGATCTGCGACAGCCGCCGGTTCCAGGCGGCGCGGGCGCGAGCGGCCATGGCCTCGGTGGTGGTGTGGGCTGGCGCCTCCCCCTGCAGGTTGCTCTCGGCGTTCCGAAGCGAAACGTACGAGATGCCGATGCGGAGATGAACGGTGCTGCCCGGCGGAAAGACGAGGTACACGCCGGAGCCGTGGCCGGCCTCGGGGAAGCCCTTGGGACCGAAGCCGGTGCCGCCCTCGGACGCGGTCGCATCCGGTGTCAGCACGGTGTCGTGCCAGGCTCCGTGCGCCGTGGGGGTGACGTCGAAGTGCACGGCAAAGTGCAGCGTGTAGTAGGGGCGTTTGTCCTCGAAGGTCTTGTCCGGGCTGCCGATGTAGCCGCAGAAGTTTCCGCTGGTGACGGAGCCCGTCACGGTCCCGGAGGCGAGATCGATGCTCGACGCGGCGGCGCTTGAGCCGACCTCGGAGTCGGAGGTGCGGACGAGGACCGCCGCCGGCTTTCCGGCGGGAAAGGCAAAGGTCGCCACCCCGGCGCGCATGCCGGCGGCCAGCGCGACATCGACGCCGTTGCCGAGGTGAACCTGGTAGGAACCCGGGCTGGCGCGCTCGTCGGCATGCTGGAAGGTCGCGGCGTAGGTGTGCCGGAAGTCGGTCGAGGGTGAGTCGACGAGCTTGCCGGCGACGGGCATCAGAGGCACGTCGCCGGAGCCGCCGGCGCATCCCCAGCCTTCGACGTTGGTGACGGAGAAGCCACGGATGGCGGTCGCCCGGTACTCATACCCGCCGGGCGCGGCGATGGGCCGTCGCGGGTTGACGGGGGTGGCCTCCGGCGAAAACTGCACCATGCCAAAGGGCATCGTCGCTCCGGGGAAGACGTTGCCGCCGTTGCTGGTGCCGATAAACGGGTTGACCTCGGCGGCGGGGTCCGCGGAGATGCCGTGCGTGACGGACCGGCTGACGCCGGCACCCAACAGGGTGAACAGGACGACGTGCAGACACAGGCGGGCAGAGGAGACCATGCCGGATAGCCTACGCGATGGAAGTTTGGGAGTTCGGCAGAGCGACTGCCCGGGCAGGAGCCGGGGGACCGGCTACCATAGCGACAGATGCTTGCCGACTGGTCCGCCGAGTGTTCCTCTGACGATCCCGTTCTCGTCGTCCCCTGGTCGGATCCGGAGCACCCGGAGCGGCGCTTCGTCGACCTGCGCGAAGATCCTTACGAGCTCGAGTCCCTGCCCGAAGCGGAACAGTACCTCCCCTTGCGGAACGCTCTGCGATCGCTCAACGCGCCGCGTTCCCCTGTGTTTACCGCGAAGTGCGACGCCTGGCCGGTGGAGGACCCGGCCGAGCTGCAGCGGCTGCAGGCGGAGTTCGGTGCAGGGCTCGATGCCGACCCCGGCCTGCTGGCCGCGGCTTTTTCAAGCTACATCGACCTCCTTTGGCGCGACCGGTCGCTGTTTGCCTCGCGTCACCAGCACGAACACCTGGCCGACCGCCTGACGCGCCGTGCCTCTGCGCTCGACGAACCGCAGTCGCTGCTGGAGGTGGTCATCCGGCCGGCGCTGCAGGACCTGACCACACCCCAGGAGGGCTTCGCGCTGACGATGTACGTCCACGCCGCCGGCTCCGATGTGGCGCACGCCGAGAGGAACTGGGCAGGGGCGCTCGGCGCCGTCACCCTTCTGTTGCGCAGCCGCGACCTGGTGCCAAGCGTCTGAGCGCGGCACCGGGGAACGCTTGGGAGTGTGCGAGCGCCGCCGCTACAATCGAAGGCAACAGGCACACGCGCCTGGGCGAGTAGCTCAATCGGATAGAGCACGTGCCTTCTAAGCACGGGGTTGCAGGTTCGAGCCCTGCCTCGCCCACCACTTCCCAGCCGTCGCCAGCGCGTCCTGGCATGGGCGTACAGCAGGCCGACAGGGGAATCGCCGGTACTTTAGGTAGCTCTTTGGGTGCTCGGGCGAGATTCCTGCGTGATTCTTTGAGCGGTATGTAAAGATGACAATGGTGCTGCTGACCGTACCATGAAAAGATTTGGGTCATGTTTGGGTTGGGTTCTGCTTCTGCTGTTCGGCAGCTATGCCGGCAACGCCCAGACCGGCGCATCGCCGGCGACGGTCTCCGGAACGGTCGTCGATCCCTCCGGAGCGCGCGTGCCGCACGCCGCCGTCCACCTCGAGGGACCGGTCACGAAGGACCTCGAAACTGACAGCGTTGGCCGCTTCTCCACCGCTGCGCCGCCAGGCAGCTACACCGTCACGGTGGAATCGCTCGGCTTCCAGCCATTTGAGCAGCAGGCTGTCTCGCTCGTCGCGGGACGGGCGACCGATCTCCCGATCAAGCTGCGCATCGTCACCGCGACCGAAGAGGTGGCCGTACCCTCGGACGCCAGCTCGACCGCGGCCAGCGACAACAAGAGCGCGTTGGTCTTCAAGGGGGCCGACCTCGCCGCACTCGCGCCCACCGACGACGCCCTGCAGAAGCAGCTGCTGGCCATGGCTCCGGGAGTCGGCGGAAGTGGCCAGCAGATCTACGTGGATGGCTTCTCCGGCGGACGGTTTCCGCCCAAGGATTCGATCCGCGAGGTGCGCATCAATCAGAACCCGTTCTCGGCCCAGTACGAGGGACTGGGTTTCGGCCGGATCGAGATCTTCACCAAGCCGGGCTCGGACAAGTTTCACGGCTACTTTGAAGCCCAGGGCAACGACCAGAGCTTTAATTCGCGCAATCCGTACACGCCCAATCAGCCGCCGTACCATTCCCTGCTGCTGGACGGGAACTTCAGCGGTCCCCTCGGCAAAAAGACCAGCTTTTTCATCTCCGGCAATCGCAACAACCAGGCCAGCAACGCGGTCGTCAACGCGATTATTTTAGGGACCGACGGCTTGCCTGCACCGCTCTCGCAGGCCGTTCCCAACCCGCAGACGTTTGATACCTGGTCGGGCAAGCTGGATCGACAGCTCTCGAAGAACAACACCTTTTCGAGCCGCTACGAGTACAACCGCATCCTGCAGACAAACGGCGGCGTGGGCCTGCTGGTGCTGCCGAGCGAGGGCTTCAACAGCACCGTGACGACGCAGACCCTGCAGGCGGGCAACACCGAGGTGATCGGCGCGAACCTGATCAGCGAGACCCGTTTCCAGTACATCCGCACGCGGCAGGATCAGAACCCGGTCAGCACCGATCCGACGGTGATCGTGCAGGGTTCGTTCTCGGGCGGCGGCAGCCCCCTGCAGCAGTTGCGCGACAACCAGGACCGCTACGAGTTTCAGGAGTACCTGTCCATCAGCCATGGCAAGCACTTCGTCCGCGCCGGCGCGCGGTACCGCTTGCTGCGCGACAGCAATCTTTCGCGCAGCAACTACAACGGCCAGTACATCTTTCCGGACCTGGCCAGCTACCAGGCCGCCGAGACGACCGGCCGGGGCGCTACGCAGTTCAACCTGACCGCCGGCCAGCCAAGCGCCGCCGTGCTGCCCGGCGACCTGGGCCTGTATGCCGAGGACGAGTGGAAGGCGACCGAGCACCTGACGCTCAACTACGGCTTTCGCTTTGAGACGCAGTCGGCCATCCCGGACCACATCGACCCGGCACCGCGACTGGGCTTCGCCTATGCCATCCAGCGCAGTAGCGGAAAGGCCCCGGTGGCCGTCGTCCGCGGAGGTTTCGGTCTCTTCTACGACCGCTTCGCCTCCGGCAACATCCTGCAGTCGATCCGGCAGAACGGCATCTCGCAGCAGGCGTTCTATCTGAAAAACCCAACGTTCTACCCTGCGATTCCGCCCGTCTCATCGCTCCCTGGCATCGCGCCGACGATCTATCGCATCAGCCCCCACCTGCGATCGCAGTACGACATCGCCGGCAATCTTACGCTCGAACACAGCTTTGGCAGCAAAGGTTCGATGGCGGTCAACTACATCCTCACCCGCGGCGTGCACCAGTTCACATCGCGCAACATCAACGCGCCGCTGCCCGGGACCTACGACCCGGCCAACCCTGCCACGGCGGTCCGGCCGATGGGCGGAACGGCGGATCTGTACCAGTACGGTTCGGGCGGCATCAGCAACAACAATATCTTCTTCGCCAACACCAATCTGCGCCCGAGCAAATACCTGTCGGTCTTCGCGTTCTACGTGGTCGAGGACTCGCTCTCCGACGTCTCCGGAGCATCCGCCTTTCCTTCGCAGCAGTACAATCTCCAAGCGGACTACGCGCGCCGCACACAGCCGCTGCAGCGCCTATTTGCGGGAGCCTTCTCCGATCTTCCGCACGGGATCTCCATCAGCACGTTTCTCGCCTATCACTCCGGTACGCCGTTCGACATTACCCTCGGCCAGGACCTGAACGGCGACACCCAGTACAACGACCGGCCGGCGTTTGCCACCGACCTCGCGCGGCCGTCCGTACGGCTTACCCCCTACGGCAATTTCGATCTGGCGCCGCTGCCGTCGCAACAGCTCATTCCGCGCAACCTGGGCACCGGGCCGGACTTCGTGTCGCTGCAGGTGCAGGCCTCGAAGAGCTGGAAGTTCGGCCGTGTCGAGGCTCCAGCGGCTGCTGCTCCGGCGGCGCCCAAGGCTCCCTCCGCCTCGAGTGCCAGCAATGGAAAGGCCGCGCCCAGGCCCGACCCGCCGTACGAGTTCGGCCTGTCGATCTCGTCGGACAATGTGCTCAACCACACCAATCCCGGAGCTCCCGTGGGGGTGCTGACCTCGCCGTTCTTTGGCCGGTCGATCTCCATCAACAACGAGTTCTCAACCAACAGCGCCGCCAACCGGGTCGTCAATCTGAGGGGCTACTTCCGCTTCTGAGCGGGGCTCTTCCCGCCCAAGCCAGAGCAGCGCCAGATACGATAGGATGGCGCCGGCACGCGCGCCACGGAGGATTAGCGATGACCGATCTGAAGGCGCTCGAGGTGTGGTTTGTCACCGGCAGCCAGCACCTGTACGGCCCTGAGACCCTGGCCAAGGTGGCGGAGCACTCCGAGAAGATCGCCGCCTCCCTCGACAGCGAGGCGTCCATCCCGGTCAAGGTCGTCTTCAAGCCCGTGCTCAAGACACCGGACGAGATCCGCGCGCTCTGCCGTGAGGCCAATCACCAGGAGAGCTGCATCGGCCTGGTGCTGTGGATGCATACCTTTTCGCCGGCCAAGATGTGGATCGCCGGTCTCAACTCCCTGCGCAAGCCGATCCTGCACCTCCACACGCAGTGGAACCGCGATCTGCCGTGGGGCGAGATCGACATGGACTTCATGAACCTGAACCAGGCCGCGCACGGCGACCGCGAGTTCGGCTTCCTGACCGCGCGCCTGCGGCTGTCGCGCAAGGTCGTCGTCGGCTTCTGGCAGGAGGCCGAGACCGTCGGCGAGATCGCCACCTGGACGCGCGCTGCCGCCGCCTGGTACGAGTCGCAGCACCTGAGGGTCGCGCGCTTTGGCGACAACATGCGCCAGGTCGCCGTCACCGAGGGCGACAAGGTGGCCGCCGAGACGACGCTGGGCTACGCGGTGAACGGCTACGGTGTGGGCGACCTGGTGGACCGCATGAACCGGATCGGCGACGCAGAGATCGACCGGCTGCTGGCCGAGTACCGCGATCTTTACACGATCGCCCGGGAACACGACCGGCCGGAGGCCCTGCGCACCGCGGCAAAGATCGAATTGGGCCTGCGCGCGTTCCTTAGCGAGGGCGGCTTCGGCGCCTTTACCGACACCTTTGAGGATCTCCACGGGCTCGACCAGCTGCCGGGGATCGCCGTGCAGCGGCTGATGGCGGAGGGCTACGGATTCGGCGGCGAGGGCGACTGGAAGACCGCCGCCCTGGTCCGCACCATGAAGGTGATGGCGCAGGGGCTGCCCGGCGGCACCTCCTTCATGGAGGACTACACCTACGACTTCAGCGGCACGCCCAAGATCCTTGGCGCGCACATGCTCGAGATCTGCCCGTCGATCGCGGCAGGGAAGCCGTCGCTTGAGGTGCACCCGCTCGGAATCGGCGGAAAGGCCGACCCGGTGCGGCTCGTCTTCACTGCGCCCAGCGGACCGGCGGTGATTGCGTCGCTGGTGGACATGGGCAATCGCTTCCGGCTGATCGTCAACGAGGTGGATGTGATCCAGCCAAGCGAGCCGCTGCCGAAGCTGCCGGTCGCGCGTGCCGTGTGGGTGCCGCGGCCCAGCCTAAAGGTGGCGGCGGCGGCCTGGATCTACGCCGGAGGGGCGCACCACACCAGCTTCAGCCAGGCGCTCAGCATGGAACACCTGCAGGACTTTGCCGAGATCGCCGGCATTGAGCTGATCCAGATCGACGCCGACACCCGCATTCCGCAGCTGCGGCGGGAGATGCGATGGAACGAGAGCGCTTTCCGGTAGCGGTGACGGAGCGCACCGGCCAGCCGCGCAGGCGGCAAGAGCTCAGTTGCCTCCGTAGACCTTGGGTGCGCCCAGACTGCCCGCCCGCGGCAGATGGCGGATGTACACCACCATCTGCCACATGTCATCGTCCGAAAAGACGCCCTTCGAGGGCGGCATGCCCGAAGGATAGATGCCGTTCGCGATGATCCACTTCAGCTGGCCGTCGGTGTAGCTCTGGACGTGCTGGCTGGTGAGCAGGGGAACCGGCGGGGACAGGGTGGCGGCGAACGGCACACCGGTGTTCTGGCCATCCAGCCCGTGGCAGACAGCGCAGTACGACCCAAAGGTCTGCTGACCTTCTTCGATCAATTCAGCGGAGACCTTGACCGGGTTGCGGTCGTGGCGGCCGCCGACCGTGATGTTGTGCTTGACCCACTGGGCAACCGCGACCTCTGGCCACGAAGGCTGCACGGCCCGGCAGCCGCAGAGCCCGGCCGACACGACCACAGCCGCGGCGCAGGGGAGGCGAAGCCGAGGCAGCAATCTAGTGGGCCGCCTTGTCGACCACATGCACCGTCATCTCCATGGTCCTGTGTCCGGTTCCGCAGTAGATGCCGCAGTCGGCGTGGAAGTTCCCTGTCTGCTCCGGGGTGAACAGCACATCGTCGAACTGGTTGGGCTTCATCGGCGCGTTCAGCCCCAGCTGCTTGATGCGGAGGCTGTGCGGCACGTCGTCGGAGGTCAGGTGCAGCTTGTAGGTCTCGCCCTTCACCAGCGTGATCTGGTCGGGCACGTAGGCGAACTTCTTGGCATGGATCTCAATCACCTGCGGTGTACCGGCTGGCGCGGGAGCGGCGGCTCCCATCAGCACCGGCCCAGACAGCAGCAGAGCTGCCACCCCGGTCCGGGTCAACCATCGTCTCTGGCCCATCAAATAGGTCTCCTTCGTGCGTCGTTCTTCCATTCTCACGGTAAACCCTGCCTGCGCAATGATGTCGTGAAGGACGTTGCCGGCCGCATCGGTCAGGTGAAAATCACGGCCCCTGGAACGGCGGGTCAGCTCTGTGTGATCAAGGAACCGGATACACCGCCCGGCACCTGACGCCGGCGTCCCGGCACGCTGGTGTGCATCGCAAGAAAACGGGCGGTAGCTGGTCGCCACCGCCCGCGTGTCAGCAAGCCCGCTTTAGCGCTCGCTGATATCCTGCGTGGGCGTGGCAGAAGGCACGTTCATCACGGGGGTATTGTCTGCCTTTTGTTCCTCTCCAGCATGGAACTTCTGGAGGATGGCCGTTCTGTTTACGCGCAGATCAGCTCCACTGCGGACCGTGGGGTAGGGTTTGTCGCCCATGACGCCGGTCCAGACCAAACGGTTGAACTTCGCGCTGTCCAGGTGATCTTCGACTGAAAAATCCATGCCTTTGGTCTGTGCTGCCCACCAGGCCGCGTTGTGCAGCGGCTTCGGAGCGTCGCCCAGGCTGGCGGACATGTGCGACGGGTAGGTAATGGGCAAGGTCGTCTGCATCAGATACCGCGATGGCGTTGCGGTATAGGTCCAGTCCGCCGGCCTGTCGATGTTGAACGCGTTGGCCATAGGAGCCGCGTTGGCGTCGTTCAGGTTGAGAGGAGCGATGCCAAGGATCTGCTCCATGGTCGCGAGGAAGTTCACCGTGTTGAAGCGAGTTGAATCCACGAAGTGCTTTTTCACGTAGGGGCCGACGATGAACGCCGTGCTGCGGTGTGCGTCGACGTGATCGCCGCCGTCCTGCGCATCATCCTCAATCACGAAGATCAGCGTGTTGTTCTTGTACGGGCTGTTCGCAACAGCCTGGATCAGGGATCCGACAGCATAGTCGTTGTCCGCAATCTGCAGCTCCGGAGTGTTGACCCCGTTGATAGCGACGCCGAAGTTGCCGAAGTGATCGTGCATCAAGCGCACCAGCGACAGGTTCGGCAGGTTGCCGCCCGCAACGAAGCCGTTGAACTCGCGCTGCCACTCGGCGAAGCGGTAGAAATCGGGAAAGGTGTTGTCGAAACCGCGGAAGTAGGGGTCGGTGTATCGGCTCAGCACCGTGTTGGTCGAGAAAGCCACCTGCAACTTGTCAGCGGCGGGGTGGATGTCTTCCGGGATGCTGAGCGCTGGGACGGCGTTCAGGTTGTAGCGCACGATGTCGAGAAACATGCCGTAGTCGCGCACCGTCAGACCGGCCTTCAGGGCGTTGTTCCACAGGTAGCCTTGCCCCTGTTCGTTGTCGTCGTTGTCGTCGTGATCGTCGCCGTCCGGTGCGGCGACGTTGGCGTTGCCGGGCAGCAGATCAGGATCGCTTCCGGTCAGAGGATTGGCAGCGGCACGGGCCTGTGTGTTGGGGATGCCAACGTTCAGGTTGCGGTTCGTTCCCTCCGAGTCGTTGTTAAGTCCACGACCCGCGTAGTCGACCGGAATCTCTTTCTCGATGACATCCGTCGAGCGCGCCGAGGTGGACCAGGGCCAACCGTCACCGCTTACGTCGGACACGTCGTAGAAGTTGTCGAAGTCCACGAAGTTGCGCGCGATCTTGTGGAAGTTGGGTGTAACGGCCCGCGGAAATTGCGTGATCGTGGGATCCCCGTTGCCGACTTCCAGGTCGCCCAGCACCTGATCGTAGGTGCGGTTTTCCTTGATGATGTAGATCACGTGCTTGATCTTGCTGTGCAGAAACGCCATGGTCGCCTGCTGCTCCGGTGTCGGCGTGCGGCCCAGGTGATCGTTGGCAATCACCTTCGCGGTGAGGTTGTTTAGCTCTGCGGCCGTAGGCACGGGCAGGGTCTGGAAGCCGGCCTTCGTGAGTTGCAGATCATACTGATTGGCGGCGTTGCACGCGTTGGTCTGCGGCCCTGCAACGGCGGTCGAGCAGTTCTGCGGATTTGGTCCCGTTGCACTCTTGCCGTTCACGATGTACATCATCGTTCCGTCCGCGTTCAGGCTCACGGAGTTGGGGTAGAAGCCTGTGGGGATGAGGCCCTCGAAGGAACTGCTGCCGTTGCCGGCCAGCCGCAACACCGCCACGGCATTCAGACCGCCCGTGGTCACATACAGTGTCTTCTCGTCGGCGGAAAGCGCCAGGCTGTTCGGGTTGGAGCCGAGATAGTTGTTCGGTGTCTTCGTGCCGGGCGAGGCGCTGTTGGACGAGCTCGGCGTCGGTATCTTGATCAGGTCCGTGACCCTGTTATTCGCCGTGTTGATGACCGCTACCGTGTTGCTGTTGTCCTGCGCAGCGTACAGCAAAGTGCCCTCGCGGTTCAGAATCATCTTGTTCGGCTGCCCGGGAACTGCAATCCGGTCCACCACCGCGTTGTTGCGCACCACCACGATCTGGCGATCGCGGATGCTGGAGATGTAGGCGGTATTGCCGACGATCTGCACCCAGAAGGGGTACTCGCCGCCCGGCGTACCAGCCGCTCCGGTGCCATCCTTGCCGGGCCGCAGATCGAGCTCCGCCGTCTTGGTCCACACGCCATTCTGCTTCTGCAGCGTGCTGACCGAATCGTTCTCATAGTTGGCGACGACGATCCTGTTTCCTGTCGCGTTCACTGCCAGGCCCGCTGCCTCCGGCTGCGTCACAATGCCCAGGCCGCCCGCGCTGACTGCACCGGAAGGGCGATGGCCCAGCGCAACCGGCGAGCCAGTCGCTTCGGCCCAGGCGCCGGCCTTTCTTGCATAGATATGAACGTTGTCCCGGTTGCCGCCTGAGACGTAAAACTCATCTCCCAACGGACTCCAAACGATGCCGTTGTAGGTGTTCGTCACCGGGATCGCCTGCTTTTGCACGGCCCGGCCGCGCGTGATGTCGAACACAAAGATCCACTCGGTAGAGTCCGCGGGATTTGTCTGGCCAAGGTTCGTGCCCGACGTGTAGTTCTCGAGGTTGTACCCGCTGGTGAGCACGAGCAGTGTGCGGAAGTCGGGGCTCACAGCAGTGCTGACAGCCTGGCCCACGGTGTACTCCGGGTTGTCCGGAAGGCCTGGATTCAGCGCCTGAAAGCTGGCGCCACGGGGAGCGAGCGGCGTGATGATTTGCCCCGTGCTCAGGATCTGGGGTTCCCCGCTGTTCAGGCCTTGTGCCGTGAGAAGCGGGACCGCAAGCATGCAGAAACCGGCCACGCTGGCCACCGCGACGGAACGACGTTTGGAATGCAACATGGACGTTTCTCCTGAGTGCTGTTGAGGAAGCAATTCATTCGCGCGAGTGGGCTCGCCTGCCTGTGTACGGATCAGCGACAAGGATCACGTGCTCCTGTCGAGGGATGTCCGATAAGGACAAGCGAAGGCAAACGGAGTGTGCAGGAAGCGACCGCAAACCCAGCCTACCTGCGCGCCAGGCTCGGAAAAGAATGCTGGTTGAATTTCCGATGAATCCCGAAAGCCCGAACTCCATGGGCAGGTGATCCCCGACGGGCGCGACCCAGTCACTCCGGCACAAAACCGGCGCGTTGAAAACCGGAACCCAGGTGGCACTTACAAGCTGGCTGTCCCGGCCATTCGCCGTCGAACAGCGCCTGAAAGCGTGAGCAGCCCTGTGCCAAGCAGAAGAAGGGTGCCTGGCTCTGGCGTAACGGCCGAAGCACGCGTAACCGCCACAGTGTCGATGTTGGTGACGGAGCGCTGCGGTCCTTGCGTCGCGAAGTACTGGCCGGCCTGCTGGTACAGGTTGTAGTCGGTTCCGTTGGCGAGCAGGAAGGACACGCCATTTGTGTCGAAGCTGGCCAGCCCTGCGGTCAGGGGAAAGAAGAGAAGATTGTCGTTGGGTCCGACGGAGGGGTACGTGTTGGGGGGCAGCATTGAAACGCTTGCACCGTCGATTGAGCCACTCGCGGAGCTGATGAGGAATGTGCCCACCGTTGCCGTCGTGCTCGCCGTCAGCAGCACGGATCCTGCTTCGCCCGATCCGCTGAAATCGAGCCGGAAGGTATCGGCGTGAGCTGCGAGATTCGCGGTCGACATGGCAAGTAACACCAGCAAAAAACGCAAGCGCATGAGTAGGTCTCCTACGGAGGATGGCCTGAAAGACCGCCTCGTATCCTCCTCACTGTAGGGCAGCACTGAAGTTTCGTAGTGAACATTGCATGAACAACTGCGCCGACGTCCAGATCGTACGAGAAGCTGAGCCTTTCACACCCCTTTGACGGAAGTGGAATCGAATGGCGGCACCCGGAACTTTCTGTGCCTTTCATGTTCCGTGGGTCTTGGAGGCTCCATGGACCGTCGTTCGTTCGTTAAGGTTGGCTCTGCTACCGGTGCGCTTGCCTGGCTGGCCGCACCGCAACCGATCTCCGCTCAGCTCCTCACCGGGTATGTGAATCCCGTGCGCTTTATCCCCCATCCCATACTCTCCGGCATCTCCGAAGGCGGGCTGCAGGAGCTATTTTCCGTCAGCGACTTCGCGACCGCTGAGCAACAGGCGGCGATCTACCCGCAGAGTGTCGCCTCAGGCGATCCGCGTCCCAACGGGGTGGTCCTGTGGACACACGTGGCCGGCAATGTGGGCGATGTTGTCGCCTGGCAGATTGCAACCGATGCCACCTTCTCCAATATCCTGGTCAACGGGACCTATACGTTGACGGACGCGAATGACTACACCGTGAAGATACCTGTGTTGAGCGACGCACTGGCTTCTTACACCGCCTACAGTTATCGCTTCGTGTACAACAACATTGCAAGCCGTACGGGGACCTTCAAAACGCTTCCCGCAGCGACCGCGAACCTTTCGCAGCTGAAGCTTGCGTATGTTGTGTGCCAGGACTACGGCAACGGGTATTACACCGCCCTGGCTCACCTTGCTCAGGAGCAGGGCATCGATTACGTCGTGCATCTGGGCGACTATATCTACGAGACCATAGCTGCCGCCAGCTTTCAAAACAGTCCGGTGCGTCCCGTGCCGCCGTTTTCGTCCGGAGGTGCTACGCCGCAGAACGTGGATGACTACCGGCACCTGTACAAGGTGTACCGCTCCGACCTGAACCAGCAGGCGGTGCACGAAAGGTTCACCTATATCCAGCTTTGGGACGATCACGAGTTTGCCAACGACTGCTATCAGGACTTCCACCCGGACGACAACACCAGCCCCAACACGGCGACCACGCCGCAGCCGGCGCTGCGTCAAGCGGCCAACCAGGCCTGGGCGGAGTACGGGTTGGCTGACACTCCCTTCAACCCGCAGGGCGACGCCAACTGGCAGACCTCCATTCAGGTCTATCGAACCTTCAGCTTCGGTAAGCTAGCGGAGTTGATCGTCACCGATGAACGGCTCTATCGCGATCCGCCTCCCTGCGGCTCCAATGAATTTGGGGAACGCTACTTTTCGCTCGGTTGCGGTGCCATGGAAAGCAAGTCCAGGTACATGCTGGGCGCCACGCAGCACAACTGGTTCGTAAACCAGTTGCAGACCACGCGGGCAACCTGGAAGCTTTGGGCAAACGAAGTGATGCTGATGCAGCTCAAGCTTGGGGCGGTCTATGTTGACCTGGACCAGTGGGATGGCTACCAGCAGGAGCGCAACTCCATCCTGAACGTAATCAAGCATGGCAGCATCAAGAATGTCGTGGCACTTACCGGGGACCTCCACACCTTCCTTGCCGGGTATCTCAAGACGGACTTTGACAACCCTTTCGAGCCGAACGTCGGGGTGGAGCTGATGGTCGGTTCGCTCACCTCTGCCAACTTCGTTGAGGAGATCGAGGCGGCTCTACCGCTGAGCAGCCGGCCGCTGCCCGCCAAGAGCATGGGCGTGGCTCCCGACCGGCTGGCCCCGGTCATTCGCGCGGCGAATCCGTGGATTCAGTACTGGGATTCTTCTACACATGGTTACGGCGTGCTGACCATCACATCGCAACAGCTGGTGTGTCAGTACAAGGCCGTCACGACCATCAAGGAGCCGACCGCAAACCTTGCATTGTTGAGAACCTTCACAATCCCGGTCAACCAGGTGAAGCTCATCCAGAGCTGAATCTCCAGGGCGCGCGAAGCTCTGAGGCCAGGCCCGCGATCTTTGTTCCAGGGCGGGGGAGCCGACGGTGCATCGCGCGTCCGGTCCTGTCCGGGGCCCCGGTGTCAGGGGGGAACTCTCTACCGAGCGGGTAGGCTCTCGGCCATCGGCACCCGCTCGATGCGACCCAGAAGCACGACATAGCTGGCGATGCCCAGCAGCAGAACCACGCCGGCGACGGCAAACGCCGCCCGGAAGTTGTGCGTTGCGGTCAGCAGGTATCCGGTCGCTATCGGCGCTGAGATGCCGGCGATCTGGTTGGCCTGGTTCACAATTCCCGCCACACGTCCCGTTCCTCCTGCGGGAGCGAGCAGCGCCGGAATGGACCAGATGACGGGGCTCGCCATGGTAAGCCCGCTCAGCGCCAGGCTGAGGCACACCAGAACCGCGCGCGGCGAGTGCGTGACGGCCGGCGCGAAGACAAACAGCCCCAGAGCCGTGCCGCCGATCAGCACCGAGCGCCGCACCCGGTCAGGGTTCCATCCGCGCTGGATCAGCGTGTCCACAAGGTAGCCGCCGACCAGAAATCCCACGGCTGCCGCAATGATCCAGGGCAGACCGGAGTAGAGGACGGCGGTTCGCTCGCTCATGCGAACGCCGCGCTCGAGATACACCGGCAGCCAGGTCAGCAGCAGGTAGAAGCAGTAGTTATAGGCGCCCGACCCGAGCGCAACACCCCACACCTTCTTCTGCCGCAGCAGGCCGCCGGTGCTGAGGGTGCCCGCGGCCTGCTCCATGCGCGGCTCCGAGCGCTCGCCGGCCTCGACCGGCGTGCCTCGCCCGGGGTCGCGATAAACCACCGCAAACAGCCCGGCGTAGATCAGGCTCAGAACCGCCGTGGTGGCGAAGTTTGCCCGCAGGCCGTAGCGCAGCAGAATCAGGCCCAGGATGGGCGTGCCGATGCCGATCGAGAGCTTGGCCGCCGCATCGAAGATGGCGGTCGGCATGCCGCGCGACTGCTCAGGAAACCACAGACCGATGGCCTTGGCGTTGGCCGGAAAGGTGGGCGCCTCGCCGATGCCCAGCAGCAGGCGCGCGGCAAACAGAGCGACGACGGTGGCCGCGACCGCCGCCAGGCCGGAGGCAACGCTCCAGAGCACGATCGAGACCAGCATCACCCGGCGCACGCCCCAGCGGTCCAGCAGCGATCCGCTGGGCAGCTGCAGCACCGCATAGGTCCAGCTGTAGGAGCTCAGCAGGTACCCGAAGACGACGTCCGAGATGCCGAACCGCTGCTGCAGGGCGGTGTGCGCGACCGACAGGTTCACGCGGTCGAAGAAGTTGATCAGAACACCGACGCCGAGCAGAACGGCGATGCTCCAGCGTCCGCCCAGTCGTGGTTCTCCCATGTTCAAAGACTGTACACGCCGGTCCCTATCGCTGCGGCGTGGGACCGTCCTCCTGTGGAATCTCCTCGCCCTCGCCAGGGAAGGGCCACTTGCGGTCGAGCGGCTGCTCCGCCTCGCGTGTCGCCTTCGGTACCTTGTTGATCTTGAGGTTTTCAAGCACATGGACGCCGAGCTTGCCGGCGCTCATCAGGTCAAGATCGCCGTCCTTGTCGAGATCGGCGGCCAAAATCTGCGTTCCCGCGCTGGCCGTGCCGTTGACCGAGAGCGCGATGCGCTCCCAGGCGGGGTCGGCGCCGGGGTCGGCGATCTCCATGCTGGCCGGGTTGGCAGGTTTGGTGGTGCCACCGTGCGCCGCCGCCGCGGCGATTGCCTCCTTCGATGGCAGCCGGTACGCGTACATCACCACCGGATCGTACGATCCCGGATCTCCGCCGGAGTGCCCGCGGTAGCGCTTGCCGGTGATCAGCTCCGGCGTGCCGTCGCCGTCGAGATCCGTCATCAGCAAAGCGTGCGACTGCGAAAACGATTCGTCGATGGTGTGACGGATCCACGTGCGGTGCTCCGGCGTGCCCGCCTGCTCCAGCCAGTAGAGCCCATATCCGTGACCCTGACCGTAGATCAGGTCGAGCTTCCCGTCGCCGTTCACGTCGTAGCCGAGGATGGGAAAACCGGCGTCGCCCAAGTCCCAGTCGCCGTGCCAGGTCCACTTGTCATTGTTTGCGTCGATCTGCTGGAACCAGCCGTGCGGCGTCAGCACGTCGGCCTTGCCGTCGCCGTCGATGTCGGCGATGCCGATGCCGTGGCTGTCCTCCTTGGCGCCGCCCAGGTGGTGCACGCGCGGCTTCGGTCCGCTGAAGTCGACCCACAGCACACCATTGTGGTTGTAGTGCGAGAGCGCGAGGTCGGGCTTGCCGTCGCCGTTGATGTCGGCAAAGGCGCCGCCCTCGGTGTCGTAGCTGTCGGTGATCTTTTCCGCCTTCCACATCTCGCCCGCGGCGATGGCCTTTGGCCCGGGGTTGCGGTACCACCACAGACCGTTGGCGATCCAGCCCGTGCTCACCAGGTCGGGCAGGCCGTCGTGGTCCACGTCGACGATCCACTCGCCGCAATCGTTGACGAACTCGTTGTGGATGCCGACCGTGCGGAACTGGTGCCGCTTCCACTCCCCGCCTGCGGCGCCGGGGTTTTCATACCAGTAGGCGCCGCTGAGCAGATCCGGGAAGCCGTCGCCGTTCATATCCAGCATGGAGATGCCTTCGGCGTGATCGGTGCCGAGCCGGTGCGACAGGAACCGCAGCGGTGGCTTGCCGTCCGGACCGTTGCCGGGGTGCTGCATGCGGAACTCGGTCGCGTGCGCCGGATCCTGAGCCAGGGCGGCAGAAGCTGCAAGCAGCGGAAGCAGCAGCAAGGCGGTGAAACTGCGGGGGGACCGTGTCATGGGGAGAGAGCTCCTTGTCAGATCTGCTGCTAGACGAGCTTCATCGTCTCTGGGTTCCAGTGCACGATGCTGCCCTTGTCGACGCTCAGATTGCTGAGCAGGGCGGCACCGGCGGCGCGGAAGCCAAACACCGCGTCTTCGACGACGGGCTTGCGCGAGCGAACCGACGCGAAGAAGTTCTTGAAATGATCGTAGCTGTCCGAGTAGCCCGGCGGTGCGGCAAAGCTGGAGATCTCGGGCGCCGGCGGGCCGTCCGGGTGCTTCACCGGATACTTCTGCCGGTACTTGGCCAGGTACTCCTTCTGCATGGCGTCGGCAAAGGTGGAGACCGTGTAGCCGGGCTCGGTTTCAAGCGGCGTGCGCGTCACTGTGACGGTGTTGTTCTTGATCTCCATCAGACCCTCGGAGCCGGTAAACAGGAAGCCCTCGCTCTCCTCGCCGCCGTCGACGAAGTTCACCCGGAGGTCGAGGTTGAAGCCCTCGGGGTAGTCGAACATGGCCAGCAGAACGTCATCCACGTCGCGGCCGTCCTTCCAGAAGCGCAGGCCGCCGGTGGCCATGGCGCGCGTTGGCCCCTTCGATCCGGTGATGAAGTGGGTGCCGCTGAAGAGGTGCACAAACAGGTCGCCGGCGACCCCCGAGCCGTAGGCCTTCCACTTGCGCCATTGAAAGAAACGATCAGGGTTCCACGCGACGTGCGGCGCCGATCCCTCAAAGCGCGGCCAATCGCAGGTCTCGGTCGAGGCGTCGAGCGGAATCGAGTAGTTCCAGGCGCCGATCGAGGAGTTGCGGTCCCAGTGCGCGCTGACCAGGTTCAGCTTGCCGATGGCGCCCGAGGCCAGCAGCTCCTTGGCCTTCTCGTACACGATCGAACTGACCCGCTGCGAGCCCACCTGGATCACGCGGTTGCTTGTGCGCGCCGCCTCGATGATCTCCGGGCCGTCGGAGTAGAGGTGAATCATCGGCTTTTCGAGGTAGACGTCCTTGCCGGCGTGGAGCGAATCGATCGCCGCCTGCTTGTGCCAGTGGTCGGGCGTGGCGATCAGCACCGCGTCGACGTCCTTGCGCGCCAGGATCTCGCGGTAGTCGCGCGTGGTGAAGACATCCTGTCCCCAAAGCTCCTTCACGTGCGTCAGGCGGCCGTCGTAGCAGTCGGCCGCGGCCACCAGCTTGACCCCAGGCACTTGGAGCGCGATGCCGGTGTCGTGCTGGCCCTGAATGCCGGCGCCGATCAACGCCAGACGAATGGTGTCGTTTGGCGACCGGGGCGCGGGGCTCTGCGCCCGCAGCGGACGGAGCTGGGTGACCGCCGCGGCGATCGCCGCGGTCTTGGCGGCGGACTGGAGGAAGCTACGGCGATCAAGCATCGGCTGCGGTCTCGCTTTCAGGAGGTCAGGATGGGGAAAGGACGTCGCCGTTGCACCTTAGCCGACGCAGCCGAGTGCTGTCCAGCGCGCGGCCACAGGAACAGGCGGGGCGAGCGCTTTCAGCGCTGCCGGCTTCGTTCTCTCGTCACGACATGCCCACGATCTCGCCCCGCTCATCCACATCGATCGCCATCGCACGTGAGCTCCTGGGAAGTCCGGGCATCAGCATCATGGCACCCGAGATCACGACCAGGAAGCCGGCGCCGGCCGACAGGCTGACGTCCTTCACGTGCAGCGTCCACCCCGTGGGGGCGCCCGATCGCTTGGGGTCGTCCGTGAACGAGTACTGCGTCTTCGCGATGCAGACAGGGAGGTCGCCGAAGCCCCATCGCGCAAACCGGTCGAGGCTGGCGCGGGCGGCGTCGCTGAACTCCACGCCGCTGGCGCCGTAGATGCGCCGGGCGACGGCTTCGATCTTTTCCACGGCGGTTGCGGCAGGCTGGTAGGTGGTCGTGAGCTCGGGCTGGGGGTTCCCGTCGAGCACCTTCAGCACGGTCCGGGCGAGCTCGGCCGCGCCCTCACCGCCTTTGCTGTAGGCCTCCGAGAGCGCAAACGCCGCGCCCTCCTGCTCGCAAAAGGTCCGCAGCTGGTCAAGCTCCGCCTCTGAATCCTGCGGGAAGCGGTTGATCGCGACGACAATCGGAAGGCCGAAGCTGCGCACGATGCCGATGTGCCGCTGGAGATTGCCGAAGCCGCGCTCAAGCTCCCCTTCGCCCTGCGTCCGCACGCTCTGCGCGGTCGTAACCAGGACCGCGGCCGAGGGCCGGATGCCGGAGACAGGGCTCACGATATCCATGTACTTTTCAAAGCCGAGGTCGGAGGCAAAACCGGTCTCGTTCACGACGAAGTCGGCCAGCCGCAGGCCCATCTGCTGCGACAGCACGCTGCTGGTTCCATGCGCGATGTTGGCAAACGGGCCGCAGTGCACCAGGGCGGGTGTTCCGTCGGTGGTCTGGGCCAGATTGGGCAGAATGGCATCGGCCAGCAGCGCCATCATCGGTCCGGTCGCGGCCATCTGCCCCGCAGTCACGGGCCTGCCGGCGCGATCGGCGCCGATGACGATGCGATCCAGCCGCGCGCGTAGATCGTCGCGACCAGAAGCGAGCGCCAGGATGGCCATGATCTCGCTTGCGGCCGTGATCAGGAACTCCGACGATCGGTTCGCGCCATCCCGGGGCGGCTTCGCTGGGTCAGACGGCGGAGGCGTGACGCTGAGCGTAACCCGGCGCAGAGCGCGGTCGTTCATGTCCAGGGCGCGCGGCCAGGTGATGGCGGCGGGGTCGAGGCCGAGCTCGTTGCCATGAAACAGGTGCGCGTCAATCAGCGCCGCCAGCAGATTGTGCGCCGAAGAGATGGCGTGGAAGTCGCCATGGAAGTGCAGGTTGATGCGGTCGGCGGGCTCCACCTGCGACAGGCCGCCGCCGGCCGCGCCACCCTTCATGCCGAAGACGGGCCCCAGCGAGGGCTCCCGCGAAGTGATGATGGCCTTCTGGCCAAGGTGTGCCAGACCCTGCGTGAGGCCGATGGCGGTGACCGTCTTGCCCTCGCCCGAGACCGTCGGCGTAGTCGCAGTGACCAGGATGAGCTTGCCGCGCGGGGGAAAGGCAGGATCGGCGAGCAGGTCAAGCGAGATCTTGCCGGTGTGCCGGCTCAGACGTTCGAGGTAGCGCTCAGGTAGACGGAGCCTGGCGGCAACGGCTTCGACCGGCAGAAGATCGGGGGTTTCACTCTGGGACATGGAGACCTCGGCTCCTCCCACTCTACCGAATCGTCCCCCGCCCCCGGTCCGGCGCGTGCCGGTCTGCGATCGAGCCCGGACGGCGTCCGTCCGGACTCGATCCTGTCTCGTGCTTACTTCGGATCGGCCTGGCTGCCGATCCCGTTGAGCTGCTCGACGATCTCAGCCGGCAGCTGCAGCTGGGCAGCTTCGAGATTCTCCCGCAGGTGCTCCACCGAGGAGGTGCCGGGGATGGGCAGGATGTTGGGCGAGCGCCCGAGCAGCCAGGCGAGCGCGACCTGTATGGGCGAGGCGCCGAGCGACTTCGCGGCCTCGTCGAGGGTGGAGGACTGCAGCGGGTTGAAGCCGCCCAGGGGAAAGTAGGGAGTGTACGCGACGCCGTGGCTCGCAAGATCGTCGACGAAGCTGTCGTCCGTGCGTTTGGCCAGGTTGTAAAGGTTCTGGACGCAGACGATCTTTGCGATGCCGCGGCCCTCCTCAAACTGCTCTGGCGAGATCGTGCTGAGGCCGAGGTGCTCGATCAGGCCCTGCTGCTGCAGCTCGGCGAGAACCGTCAGCGGCTCTTCAATCGAGGCACCCTCCGGCAGAATCGGCGGACCGACGCGCAGGTTCACCACCGCGAGCTGGTCGAGACCGAGATGGCGCAGGTTGCTGTGAACCGCGTCGATGAGCTGCTGCCGCGAGATGGCCCCGTTCCAGGAGCCGTCGTCGCCGCGAATCGCCCCCACCTTTGTGACGAGGACCAGGTCTTCGGGGTAAGGGTGGAGCGCTTCACGAATGATTTGATTCGTGATGAACGGTCCGTAGAAGTCGCTGGTATCGATGTGGTTGACCCCGGCCTCAACCGCTGCACGCAGCACGGCGACGGCGGCGGCGCGGTCGCGCGGCGGGCCAAAGACGTGCGGTCCGGCGAGCTGCATGGCGCCGTAGCCCATGCGACGGACCGTCATGGAGGTGTCTGGAAAGGTAAAGCTGCCGCCAAGCTCCGCGGTTGTCGTCATCTGTGTGCCTCTCTTGTCTGTGGAGTTGGGAGTTCTGGGTGCGAGGCGAGGCTTCTCAGTGTCCGGCCTGCACGTGCTTGGGCGGTTTGGGGATCAGAAACAGCAGCGGAATCATGCATGCGCAGAAGATGGTCAGGTAGCGAATGATGTCGATGTAGGCCAGCGTCGCCGCCTGACGATGGAGCTGGTTATAAATGAAGGCCATGGCGGTGTGGGAGCCCGGTCCGGTCATGACGTTGCCGGTCGATTTGCCACCGAAGACGCCCTTGAGCATCGCCATCTGCTGGGTAAAGCCGGGGTTGGCGGGGGTCAGATTGCGGATCATGTGGTTCTCGTGCGCGACCGACCGGCGCGTCAACAACGTGGCCATAAATGCCGTTCCGCAGGAACCGCCGATGTTGCGCGCGAGGTTCGTCAGGCCGGAGACGTCGTTGTTCTCCGTCTGCTTCACCCCGACGTACGCGATGGTGTTGATCGGAATGAACAGAAAGGCGAGCCCCGAGGCCTGGAACAGGCGCATCTCCACCAGCTCGCCATAGCTGACTCCCAGGTTGATGCGGGCCATGTTGACCAGCGACAGCGTCAGCATGGTAAAGCCAAAGCCGATCAGAAGGCGCGGGTCGACCCGGCTGGACAGGAGGCCGACGATGGGCATCATGGCCATCATCATGAAGCCGGCGGGCGAGAGCACCAGGCCGGCCAGCTCCGCCGTATAGCCCAGCAGGGTCTGGACGAACTGCGGAATCAGAATGGTGGTGCCATAAAGCGAGAAGCCCAGCACAAACATGAGCGCAAAGGAGATGGCAAACGATCGCCGCTGAAACAGGGTGAGGTTCAGGATGGGCCGGTTGCCCCGCTTCAGCTGGAGGAGCTCCCAAACGATGAGCCCCACAAAGGCGCAGACGCAGACGACGATGAAGAAGGTGATGAGGTGCGATCCGAACCAGTCATCCTCCTGGCCCTTGTCGAGGATGAACTCAAGCGACCCAAAGGTCAGGCCAAGCAGGCCGAAGCCAAGGAAGTCGAGCTTGATGCCCCCCTTGGCGGACTGCGCGACCTCTTCTTTGACATAGGGCGGGTCCTCGACGATGCGCGAGGTCAGAAACAGCGACAGGAGGCAGATGGGGACGTTGAGAAAGAAGATCCATCGCCAGTCGTAGCGGTCGGTGATAAAGCCGCCCAGGGTTGGTCCGATGGCCGGCGCGACGACCACGGCCAGGCCATACATGGCAAAGGCCTGCCCGCGTTTTTCCGGGGGAAAGGTGTCGGCCAGGATGGCCTGCTCGGAGGGCGCCAGACCGCCACCGCCCGCACCCTGCAGAACGCGAAAGAAGACCAGCAGGCCCAGCGACGGCGCGAGTCCGCACAGGGCGGACGAGATGCCGAACAGCGCCACGCAGATCATGTAGAACTTCTTGCGGCCGATAAAGGTCGTCATGTAGGCGCCGGCCGGAAGGATGATGGCGTTGGCGACCAGGTAGGCCGTCAGCACCCAGGTGGCCTCGTCCTGGGTCGCGCCGAGACCGCCGGCGATGTGCGGCAGCGCCACGTTGGCGATCGAGGAGTCGAGCACCTCCATAAAGGTGGCCAGGGTGACCGTCATGGCGACGATCCAGGGATTCACGGAAGGCCGCCACGGCTGCGGGGAGGGCCGGGCGAGAGTTCGCTCCGGAGTTGGACCTCCAGGCTCCAACGGCGGCTGATTGCCGGGTTCGACTGCGCTTGCGACTGCCATGAGCTCCCGAATGAGATCGTACCGGGTGGCGTTTGGATTCAAAGATGCCTCAAAGGTTGTATCTCGGGACGGCCAGGGCGAGATCGGGACAGAGGCCTGGGCGCGGGCGGGCCGGTCGGGAAAGCGGCAGCCCTGCCGTGCTAGACTCGCCTTTTTCGCGGTCGAGCCGCGGCCGAGGGGAGCGGGGGATGCATCCGGATCTGGAACGACTGGTCGCGCTGCAAGGGCTCGACGGGGAGTTGAAGCGACTGCGGGAGGAGATGGAGGCACTGCCGCGGCACGTTGCGGCGCTGGCGGCGCGCTCCGCGGCGGCCCAGGCCGAGCAGGTGCGTGTCGAAGAGGCGCTGGCGGCTGAGGAGAAGCTGCGACGTGGCCTGGAGAGCGACGTAAAAGACCGGATGCTGAAGTCCGCCCGCCTGAAGCGGCAGATGGATGTGGTGACAACGGCGGCGCAGGCAGGGGCGCTTGAACACGAGATCGGCTTCACCGCAGACGAGGTTCGCCGGATGGAGGATACCGAGCTCGAGAGCATGGAGCGGACCGAGGGGCTCGAGGCCGAGCTCGTTCGCGCGCGGGAAGGCTTCGGGAGCGCCGAGACGATGCTCGAACGCGAGCGGCTGCGCTCCGCGGATGTGATCGACGCCGACCGGGCCCGCATCGTGGCCCTGGAGCCGCAGCGAAGCGCGGTGCGCGCCGGGACCGGCGAGCCGGCGCTCGCGACCTACGACCGCATCAGCCGGGCCAGAGGCACCGGCATCGCCGAGGGCGTGGACGGCAAGTGCTCCGCCTGCCAGATGATGCTGCGGCCGCAGAAGTGGAACGAGCTGCGCGACCGCTCCAACGACGACCTGATGATGACCTGCGAGAGCTGCGGCCGTCTGCTGTTCTGGAACCCCGCCCGCGATGCCCCGCAGCGCAAACCGGCCGAACGCGAGGAGAGCATCGCCGCCCGCATCGTGAGGTCGCTGTGATCGGCGACGGGGCAAACGGCGGAGTGCCGAAGCGCATCTGCGTGGACATGGACGAGGTGATCGCGGACGCGGTGGCTGAGCACCTTCTGCGCTATAACCGGGATCACGGCGAACGCATCACGAAGAGCGATCTGCAAGGCAAGCACCTGTGGGACGTCGTCTCGGTCGACCGCCACCAGGTGCTCGAAGGCTATCTGACGTCGGAAGACTTCTTCGAGGTGCTGGAGGTGATGCCCGAGGCGCAGCGCGTGCTCGAACGCCTGCAGAAGAGCTACGAGATCTTTATCGCAAGCGCCGCCATGGAGGTGCCGACCTCGTTCCACCCGAAGTATCGCTGGCTGGCCAAGCACTTTCCGTTCATTCCGGCCTCGCACCTGGTCTTCTGCGGAGACAAGAGCATCCTCCAGGCCGACTTCCTGATCGACGACAACCCCCGGCAGCTGCGCCGCTTCCGCGGAGAAGGCATCCTGTTCGAGGCACCGCACAACTTCGAGGTCAGCGGCTTTCGGCGGGTGCGAGACTGGCTCGAAGTCGAGTCGCTGTTTCTCGGGTAAGGGCGCATTCGGGGCGGTTCCACAGGGGTGCAGAGGAACGGATTGCCTTTCTTTCCGATGCAAGGGCCCGCAGCAGCGCACACCTTTGCGACGCTGTTCGAGGCTGTCACCTCATCCTGTCCCAAGGAATCCAAAGGGTGAGGTGATGCTCATGGGTAAGCTCGATGGCAAGGTCGCGGTGATTACCGCTGGAAGCTCAGGAATGGCGTTGGCAACCGCCAAGTTGTTCGTAGCCGAGGGCGCTTACGTCTTTGTGACGGGACGCGACCAGACGCGGCTCGATGAGGCCGTCAAAGAGATCGGGCGAAACGTGACGGGGGTCCAATGTGACTCGGCAAAGCTGGAGGACCTTGATCGTCTGTACGAAGAGGTCAGGCGAGACAAGGGCCACATCGATGTGCTGTTCGCGAGCGCGGGACTGAGTGGGCGCTCTCCCATTGGAAGTGTGACAGAAGAGGAGTTCGACAGCATCTTCAATCTGAACGTGCGCGGGACGTTGTTCACGGTGCAGAAGGCACTGCCGCTGTTTCGGAATGGCGGTTCCATTGTGCTGAATGGGTCCATCGCAGACCAGAAAGGGATGCCGGGCCTCAGCGTCTACGGTGGAAGCAAAGCGGCGCTGCGTGCCTTCGCCCGCAGCTGGCTGGTGGATCTGAAGGAGCGGCGGATTCGGGTGAATGTGTTGAGCCCAGGACCGATTGATACACCGGCGATGCAGAAGGCACCGGAGGCGGCGAGGACGCAGTTCAAGTCCATCATTCCGTGGGGAGAGTTCGGAACATCCGAAGAGATTGCAACGGCAGCCCTGTTTCTAGCCTGCGATGACTCCAGATTTGTCAATGGAACAGAGCTTTGCGTGGACGGTGGAACCGCGCAGATTTAGAGGGTTCGGCGAGCGACCGATCCGAGGTCCTAACACTGGTATCCGGGCGGGGACGGACCGGGAGACAGGGGCTCAGGCGTAGAGCGCTGCCTCGAATCGTTGCAGGGAATCTCTGATTGAGTTATCCCGCACGTTTCCAACACACCTCAGCGGCTAAAGCAATTTTCCTGAGGGTGTAGTTCCTCTGTTCTGAGACCGCACTCAGGCCCGAAGCACGCTTCAAACCCTGAACCCACGTCTCCAAAAGCGAGACGTGGGGCACCCGGTCGCTGCGGCATCGGGAAAGGGATGAATCACCCACCCACCAGGACGGGAGCCCACATCTCTGAAATATCCGACGGTACGGGTCGGGTCCAAGAGTCCGGATGCGGGTGCCCCACATCTCGACTCTGAGATGTGGGTTCCTCCACCCATTCTGCCGAGACCACAGCATCAGCACATCTGCTCTAAAAGAGGTCTAAACAAATTCGCTTTGCAGCAAGAGCTCTACCTTCGCTGCATCGCAAGAGTATCCCACCCACCAGCTAAAAAGAGAGGCCCCGATTGCTCGGGGCCTCTCTGCTGTCAGCACCAGACTGGATCAGTCCGGCGATGGTCTTAGTACATGCCGTCCATGCCGCCGCCGTGGTTGTGCCCACCGCCCGCCGCTTCCTTCTTCTCCGGGATGTCGGAGATCATGGCCTCGGTGGTCAGCATCAGACCCGCGATCGAGGCCGCGTTCTGCAGCGCCGTCCGCGTCACCTTGGTCGGGTCGATGACGCCGGCGGCGACCAGGTCCTCGTAGGCGCCCGTTCCGGCGTTGTAGCCGTAGTTGGACTCCTTCGACTCGTGGATCTTGCCGATCACGACCGCACCCTCTTCTCCCGCGTTCGAGACGATCATGCGAAGCGGCTCTTCGATGGCGCGACGGATGATGTTGGCGCCGATCTTCTCGTCGCCCTCAAGCGTCTTCACCAGGTTGTCGACAGCAACGGCAGAGCGGACCAGGGCTACGCCGCCGCCCGGGACGATGCCTTCCTCGACGGCCGCGCGGGTCGCGTGCATCGCGTCCTCGACACGGGCCTTCTTCTCCTTCATCTCGGTCTCGGTCGCCGCGCCGACCTTGATGACCGCAACACCGCCCACCAGCTTGGCCAGGCGCTCCTGCAGCTTCTCACGGTCGTAGTCCGAGGTGGTCTTGTCGACCTGCGCGCGAATCTCCTTCACGCGGCCCTCGATCTCGGCGTCCTTGCCGCCACCATCGACCAGGGTGGTGTTGTCCTTGTCGATGGTCACGCGCTTGGCCGTGCCCAGGTCCTCGACCTTGACGCCCTCGAGCTTGATGCCGAGGTCCTCGGTGATGGCCTTTCCGCCGGTCAGGATCGCGATGTCCTGCAGCATCGCCTTGCGGCGGTCGCCGAAGCCGGGAGCCTTGACGGCCGCGACGTTCAGGGTGCCGCGCAGCTTGTTGACGACCAGGGTCGCCAGCGCCTCGCCGTCCACGTCCTCGGCGATGATCACCAGAGGCTTGGCGGTGCGGGCGATCTGCTCCAGCAGCGGCAGAAGGTCCTTCATGGACGAGATCTTCTTCTCGTAGATGAGGATGTAAGGATTCTCGAGCGAGGCCTCCATGCGCTCCGCATCGGTCACGAAGTAGGGCGACAGGTAGCCGCGGTCGAACTGCATGCCCTCGACCACATCGAGCTGCGTCTCCATGGTGCGAGACTCTTCCACCGTGATCACGCCGTCCTTGCCGACCTTCTTCATGGCCTCGGCAATGATGGTGCCGATCTGCGCGTCGGAGTTGGCCGAGATGGTGCCAACCTGCGCGATCATGTCGCCGGAGACCGGCTTCGAGAGCTTCGACAGCTCGCCGCCCTGCACCGCGCCGTGCTCGTCGCGCTTGCCGATGATCGCTTCGACGGCCTTGTCGATGCCGCGCTTGAGCGCCATCGGGTTGGCGCCGGCGGCCACGGTCTTGACGCCTTCGCGGTAGATAGCCTGGGCCAGAACGGTAGCGGTGGTGGTGCCGTCGCCGGCCACGTCCGAGGTCTTGGACGCGACCTCGCGCACCATCTGCGCGCCCATGTTCTCGAGCGAGTCCTTGAGCTCGATCTCCTTGGCTACGGTCACGCCATCCTTGGTGATGGTGGGCGAGCCGAACTTCTTCTCAATGACGACGTTGCGTCCCTTCGGTCCCAGGGTCACCTTGACGGCGTCCGCCAGGATATTGACGCCGCGCAGGATCGCCTGCCGCGAGTCTTCTCCGTGCAAGATCTGCTTTGCCATACTCTTCACTCCTATCGCTTATCGGCCGAAGCCGGGGAAACTTGAACTCTTTGTTGTGGAAATCGTTCCCGGAGCGGATGTCCGGGTCCCGTTCCGAGCGGCTTACTTCTTGACGACGCCGAGGACTTCCTCTTCGCGCATGATCAAAAGCTCTTCGCCATCGAGCTTGATCTCGGTACCGGAATACTTGCCGAACAGAATGTTGTCGCCAGCCTTGACGTCGAGCGGGAAGACCTTGCCTTCGTCATTGGACTTGCCCTTGCCAACCGAGATGACCTCGCCCTGCTGGGGCTTTTCCTTGGCCGAATCGGGAATGATGATGCCGCCACGCATCGTCTCGCCATCTTCGACACGGCGGACCAGAATGCGATCGTGCAGCGGGGTGAATGAAGTTGCCATACCTGCTTCTCCTTTTGTTGTTCAAGTGACGCGTTGACGTGAGATGGCCTGCGCTTGCCGACGAATCTCATGTCTCCGGCCCGCTTGCGGCGGCACCAGAGCGCGTTGTTCCAGGGTTTTTGCGGCCCGAAGCGTGCCGCGAAGCTCTTTCAGCAGCCGCTTAGCACTCCAAGCCCTCGACTGCTAATTTAGAAGAGACGGGCCCGATTGTCAAAGCTGCCGCGTGAAAGGTGAGTGAATCGTACGAAGATTCCTGGGTATCAGGTGCCGCACTTCGACCTCCGGTCACACGGTCTCCCCTGCAGGCAGTCTCCCGGAAGGCACCTTCGGGGCTCCAATCGCTGCCTTCTGCCGGCGCAGCCGCAAGCGCAGCTGCGCGGTCGCCTCGCGGTGGCAGGGTAGGCAAAGGGTGCGGAGATTGCTGAGGTCGCACTGGCCGCCACCCTCGGCGACGGGAAGGATGTGGTCGGCATCCCACAGCGACCGTCGAGAGCGGATGGTTCTGAGGCCGTAGAGGCGCAGGCCGGCCTCGCGGTTGGGCCCGCGAGCCCGGCGAAGCGCGGCAAGGATGCGGACGGTGTCGGCTCCACAGGCGGCGCAGAGTCCGTGATCGCGGGCGAAGACCTGGTCCCGCAGGTAGCCGGGGTCGGAGCGCAGCCGCCACTGGTGCACACAGTATTCCGAGCAGAAGGTGCGGCGACGGCGGGCCAGGATCTCGAGCTGACACCAGCGGCAGAGCGGCCGGCCGTTCGCGCCGGTCGGCAACGGTTCACGACGGGAGTTGTGGAGGCCCGCCTCGGCCAGGGTCCGAGGAGGGTTCTGCCGATGCCGGTCAGCGGCTTCCGGGCTGGAGAGGCGAGAGGGCATACGCAAGACGCTTCCTGAGCATAGCGGTGCAGCGGCAGAGCCGAGGAGGTGGCGAGGCGGGTTCCCAGCCGCGTGTGACAGCCCCGGGAGGCCGTGTTCCGGCCCGAGCACGGCCGGGCCATGGCGACGCGAACGGCCGGCTCGCAGACGGAGCTCCGGGCGATCGAGGGACCCTCCGGGGAGCTCCGGGCAGGCAGGCCCGGGTAGGGCCTGAGGCGTAGCATGGAAGGATGAGTATTTGGGCGAGATGTGGGGCGGCTTTGCTGGGTGTGGCGGTTTTGGCGGGCGGCTGGCGCCCTGCCGGGGCGCAGGGGTATGAGTCGGAAAAGCCGGTGGGCGCCATCGCGCAGCAGCGCCCGGGGTACCTGGCCAAGGCGGGGTTGGAGCAGCGCCTCGGCAAGGAGCTGCCCATGGGTTCGACCTGGACCGATGCGACGGGCCGGCAGGGAGTGCTGCGGACCTGGTTCGACGGCAAGCCGGTGGTGATGGCGGAGGTTTACTACAAGTGCGCCATGCTGTGTTCGCAGGTGCTGCACGGTCTGGCCGGCTCGCTGAAGCAGACGACGCTCAAGCCGGGCAAGGACTATGAGGTGCTGGTCTTTTCGATCGACCCCTCGGACACCCCGCAGGATGCAGTCGGGCAGAAGTCGCAGTTCCTCAGCGAGATGGGTGCCGGCGGGTCGGCGGAGGCCGCCCGGGCGGTGCACTTCCTTACCGGGCCGGAGAGCAGCATCGCGGCCATGAGCGCGGCCAGCGGCTTCCACTTCGTCAAGGTGCCGGGGCCCGACGGCAAGATGGACCAGTTCGCGCACTCGAGCGTGGTGATGTTCGCGACGCCCGACGGCAAGATGTCGAAGTACCTTTCCGGCCTGAGCTACCCGGCGCGGGACATGCGCATGGCCCTGCTGGACGCCTCGGCCAAGAAGATCTCGAATCCCGTCGACCTCCTGATTCTCTACTGCTGCAGCTACAACCCGGCGGTCGGCAAGTACTCCGTCTCGGTGCTGCGGATTCTCGGTCTGGCGGCCATGGTGTCGCTGTTTATCGTCATCGGCATGATCTTTCTTCTCACGCGCAAGCCGAAGGGAAGAACCTTCGCCTGAGCGGCTCCGCTGCATCGAAATTGGTAGCGGAGGGAGTCAAGCATGGCGCGAACCGAGTCGGCGATGGTGGAGCTGGGGACGCTGGCCCCGGCCTTTGAGCTGGTGGACGTGCTCTCCGGCAGGGCGACGAGCCGGGACGACGTCTTCGCCCTGAGCTGGGACGACGCGGCAAGCGACCAGGCGAACCGGATGCCGGGCGGCGGCACCTCGCGGACGGGCCGGCACGGTCTGCTGGTGATGTTTGTCTGCCCCCACTGCCCCTATGTGAAGCACGTCGAGGAGGAGCTCGGCCGGCTGGGCCGGGACTACTTCCGCAACGGCGAGGGACCGATCGCGATCGCGGCCATCCAGCCCAACGACATCGCGCAGTACCCGGAGGACGGCCCCGAAGGCATGCGGTCGCAGGCGGAGCGCTCCGGCTGGAGCTTTCCCTACCTCCTCGACGAGATGCAGGAGGTGGCGCGGAGCTACGGCGCCGCCTGCACGCCGGACTTCTTCCTCTTCAATGCGCAGATGCAGCTGGTCTATCGCGGCCAGCTCGACGGCAGCCGGCCACGGCGCGGGGACGCCGGCAACGACCAGGCAGTCACGGGCGAGGACCTGCGGCGGGCCATGGACGCGGTGATCGCCGGTCGGCAGCCAGACCCGAACCAACGCGGAAGCCTGGGCTGCTCGATTAAATGGCGAGAGTAACTAAAGTTTATTTTGATTTGCTGCCAGGATGGCTTATGTTGATGGAAGTGGAAGGGCTTGGATGCGGCGGCATACCGCACCCAAGGTTAGGACTTCTACAGACTAGGCAAGAAACAGCTTGACCAAAGCTGTGAGTGCAAGGATCAGTCTCCAGTCGAGGCAGACCGAGACTCGCAGCCAGGACTTACACGAGTCCATAGCAACCTCCATCATGAGATCCGGCCGTTGGACTGACTTTGGCGAGTCAGTCCGGCGGCCGGTTCTTCGCTTTTTGGGCGGCGAAGAAGCTGGGGAGGGCTCTGCCCCGTTTCGCGCGCCCGGCGTGCCGCAGATGGATTGCTCCCAGTGTAGAAAGGAAACCTCGCAACTGCGCTACAACTTGCGGGCGATTCCGTCGCCCGGGCCAGCGCGCACTTTAGGGTGAGGCAACTCAGTGGCCTCCGGTCCAGAGCACCTACGTTTCTTTTACAAACATCCGCCGCCGGGAACGCGACGGTTGGCTCCCATAATGGGTGTATGAGCAACCAGGATGTTTTGGAACGGCTGAAACAGGGCGCCCGGAGATTTCAGACCGAGGTGCATGCGGGGCGGCGGGCGGAGTACGAGCGGGCGGCGACCACACCGCAGCAACCACATACCCTGGTGATTGCGTGCGCGGACTCGCGCGTGGATGTGGAGTCGATCACCAGCGCCGGTCCGGGTGAGGTCTTCGTCACGCGCAACGTGGGCAACATGGTGCCGGCCTACGGCGAGATGCTGGGCGGCGTGAGCGCGGTGATCGAGTACGCGGTCAGCGCGCTCAAGGTGCGGCATGTGGTGGTCTGCGGGCATTCGGATTGCGGCGCCATGAAGGCTCTGCTGAACCCGGAGAGTACAGCGGCGTTGCCCGCCGTGGCCAGCTGGCTGCGCAACGGCACGGCCGCCCTGAACGTCGCCGACAGCCTGTCGAATGAGGGCGAAAAGCCCGCGGACCGGCTCCGCCGGCTGACCGAGCGAAATGTGCTGATGCAGGTGGCGCACCTGAAGACCCACCCCAGCGTCGCCGGGGCGCTCGTGCGCGACGAGCTGTCGATCTCCGGCTGGGTCTACGATATTGGGTCGGGAGAGGTGCGGGTCGCACCGGATGGCGAAACTGAGTTCACCCCGGTCGGTGCAGGCGAGGCCGTACGCGAGCTGACCGGCGCGGAGGCACGGAGCGCATGATCGTTCCGAAGGCTCCGCAGCTCCGCCGCATGGTGGAGTATGTTGGCCGGCCCCTGCTTCTGCTGGTGCTCTGGGATGTGCTGATCGTCGTGGCGTTTGAGGTGCTGCACTGGGAGTGGGTCGGATCGAAGGCCGTTCCGCTGGCGCTCTATGGATCGGCGATCGGCATCATCGTTGGCTTCCGCAACAACTCGGCTTACAGCCGCTGGTGGGACGGCCGCATCCTGTGGGGGCAGATCGTCAATAACAGCCGCAGCCTGGCGCGAGAGGTTGTGACCACGATGCACACGCGGGAGGGCGAGACGCCCGAGGAGGAGAGGGAGGATCAGCCAGCCATCCGGCAGCTGCAGGTCCGCCTGGTGCACCACCAGATCGCCTACGTGCAGACGCTGCGGCAGCATCTGCGCGGGCTAAGCCCATGGGAGGAGCTCGAACGCGTGCTCCCGGGGGAGAATCTGGAGCCGCTGCGCGACTCAAAGAACGTGCCGCTCTCGCTTCAGCAGGCCATGGGACGCATGCTGTACCAGGCCAAGGTGCAGGGCTGGATGGATCGCCTGGAGTGGCAGGCGATGGACCGGAATCTGGACGACCTGGCCGATGCCCAGGGCGGTGCCGAGCGGATCAAGAACACGCCCATGCCCAAGCAGTACGACTTCTTTCCCATGCTGTTTGTGCAGATCTACTGCCTTCTGCTGCCGATCGGCATGGTGGAGCAGCTCCACTGGTTTACGCCGCTGGGCTCAACCCTGGTGGGCTTCATGTTTCTGGCGCTCGACAAGATTGGCCGCGACCTGGAGAACCCGTTCGACAACACCATCTTCGACGTGCCGCTGACCTCCATCACGCGCACCATCGAGATCAACCTGCGGCAGCTGCTGGGAGAGACAGATCTGCCAACGCCGGAGAAGCCGATCCGCGGCGTTCTCTGGTAGTTCCAGCAGCTGTCGGCAGCGGACAGAAAGGTGCCCCGGGGCAGCAGACCCTGGGGCATTCCTTCAGGAGGTCACGGAGAGGACCGGCCCGCGTAGCTATTCGCCGCGGCTGGTCGCGTCCGAACCGTGCTGCTTGACCATCTTGTTGTAGAGACCCAGGATGAGAAAGGGAGCGACCCACTGGCCGATAAACAACGCTTCGTGCTTTTTGCCGGAGATCTGGAAGCTCACCGAGCCGAGAATGGAGACGATGGCAGCGCCGAGAAACACGCTGGAAGGGACCTTGGAGGTGTAGGTTTCAATTGCGGCGGTGACCTGATCTTCCTGGGCCTCGCCGGCTTGGACGCGGTAGTCGGGCATGCTGAATCTCCTTGGGACGGTTGAGCCGCCTGTAACTGGACAGATGCGGATTTCGCGTGACGGGAAGGCGGTTGCGTTGGGGAAAGTAAGTTTTTACCCTGCTCAACGGAGCACGGTCGGCGTTGCCATCCAATGGCAGCAGGGAGCAGGAGACGAGCAGGGATGAAGATTGGGATGGGTTGGACCCGGGCGCGCTGGCCGGTGCTGCTGCTGCTGATGCTCGGAACGGGCGTGGGCTGCCGGGTGAGCGCGCCCCCGGCTGCGAACTGGAGCTCCATGCAGTTCCTCGTGGGCAATTGGGGATGCGAGGCCCACTATCTGACGCCGCAGGGCGAGCTGACCGTGCCCATGGTGACCCGGGTGACGCGAGCCATGGGTGGAAGCTGGTTGGAGATCCATCGCGAGGCCCCGGGATGGAAGGCCGACAGCGGCCGCTACGTCGAGAACTCTTATGTCGGCTGGGACCAGCGGCGGGGTCGCTGGGTGGAGACGCTGGCCAACGACTCCGGCGTCCAGGGCTACCTGACCACCGATGGATGGCATGGCGGCGTGGTGCAGTGGGATGAACATCCCTTCACGGATATCAGCCTGCCACTGCGCGGCCGGGCCATCTGGCGCAGGATCGGGGACGAGGAATGGATTGTGCAACGGCGGGTTGGCGCCGAAACGGCGACCGCGGGCACGGTCACCAGCGAACGCTGCCTGAAACAGCAGAGTCTGAACCTGTGAAGGGGCGATCTCCGGGACGCATTCCCCACCGCTCGGCGGCTGCTCGTCCGTCGCGGAAGCGGCTCTGGTTCGAGCGCATGGAGCCAGCTGAGGACGTCATTCCCTGGCGTGTGAAGGTCCGCACACAGCCCATGTTCTTCCGGCTGCTCCCGCCGGACGCCCGGCTCTGCCCGAAGCTGCTATTGGCGCTGCTTTCCCTGGTGCCGTTTCTGCCGTCTGCCAGCGGGGGGGAAGCGCCTCGGCGGTCGATCGCAGTCACGGTGGACGACCTGCCCGCCATGAACGCCATGGACCTCCACGCGGCGGCCATCACCACCATCAATCGCAGGATCCTTGCAGCGCTCACTGCGAGCAAAGCTCCCGCAATCGGTTTTGTGAACGAGGAGCGCCTGTACAGGACCGGGGAAGCCGACGCCCGGATCGGCGTTCTCCGGAGCTGGCTCGACGGCGGCTTTGAGCTCGGCAATCACACCTTCAGCCACACCTCGCTCTCGCAGTCCGAGCTCGATGACTGGGAAGACGATGTGGTGCAGGGCGAGAGTGTGACGCGCCTTCTCCAACGGCCGCGTCACCTGCCGCTGCGCTACCTGCGGTTTCCCTATCTGGACGAGGGGGCCGACCTCAAGACGCGGCGGGCGGCGGCGGCCTTCCTGAAGGGGCGCGGCTACACCGTCGCACCGGTCACCATCGACCCGCGCGACTGGTACTTCGCCGATCTGTACGACGAGGCACACCAGCACGGCGACCGGTCGCTCGAGGCGCGCCTTGGCCGGGCCTATGTGGCCTATGCCGAGGCGGTGCTGCACTACGACGAGGCACGCTGCCGGCAGCTGCTCGGGCGCGAGCCGAAGCAGATTCTCCTGCTGCACGACACCTGGCTCGAGGCCGATCATCTGCCGGAGCTGCTTGCCATGCTGCGCCGGAACGGCTACCGGTTCATCACGCTGACCGACGCCCTGACGGACCCGGCCTACGGCCAGCCCGACGACTTCGTCTCGAAGACCGGCTCGTCGGCGATCGAGCACTGGGCATACGCGCGCGGCGAACCGAGGTCCGCAACGCCCGAACCTCAGGTGCCGCAGTGGGTGGAGACGCTCCACGCGGCCTACGACGCCAGGCACCCGGATGACTAGAGCAGATCTTCTGAGGGTGCAGTTTCTCTGTTCTGAGACTGCACTCAGGGCCGAAGCACGCGAAGACTCTGAACCCACGTCTCAAGAGCGAGACGTGGGGCACCCTTTCACTGCGGCATCAGAAAGCACGAATCACCCACCCACAAAAAAGGGGTGCCCCACATCTCGCCTCTGAGATGTGGGTTCCCTCCACCCGATTTTGCGAGACCACAGCGAGGGTGCGGGTGCCCCACATCTCGATTCTGAGATGTGGGTTCCCTCCACCCGATTTTGCGAGACCACAGCATCAGGAAGTCTGCTCTACTCTAGAGTCGCGACCCACGTGCTTCTTCCCCCCGGGGGGGGGGTGAACCGCGGTGCCCCCACAGAGCTGCGCGGTGATGCCTCCCAAGTACACCGAAGTAAAATACACCCATGCCTACCCAGAACACCGGCTACACCGACGATCACGCCGCGGCGGGGCTTCAGACCACCTTCCCGCCGATCGACACCTGGCAGAACCAGTTCGCGGCCTACGAGATCCTGATCGACGATCCGGAGTTCACCTCCGTCTGCCCCAAGACCGGTCTGCCGGACTTCGGCGTCATCACCATTCGGTATATGCCGCGCGAGCGCTGCCTGGAGCTGAAGAGCCTCAAGGAATACCTGTTCTGCTACCGCAACCTGGGCATCTTCCAGGAGAACATCGCCAACCAGATCCTGAACGACGTCGTGGCCGCGACCGACCCCGTGTGGGCGCTGGTCAAGGGCGACTTCCGTCCGCGCGGCGGCATCTCGACGGTGGTCGAGGCGTTCTACCCGCGGCCCGAGGCCTCCACGGGACCGCGAGGGCGGCACTCCTGACATCTCTGTGAGATTCTTGCGATCGTTCCGGAGCTTCGCAAACCTTGCCCGAGAAAGCTGATACCGCCATGGAGAGCTCTTCGACGCAGTTCACGCCGCGCGAGGCCGCGCGCATGCTCGGCATCAGCTATCCCACGATCAAGCAGTGGATTCTGACCGGCAAGCTGCCGACGCAGACGACCCCGGGCGGCCACCATCGCATCTCCGCCGCGGCGATGAAGCCGTTTCTGGACGGGGGCGAGGCCTCCGAGGAGTCCGTCTCCCGGGAGCGCTACCGCCGGGTCTCGGGCCGGAACCAGCTGGCGGGCAGGGTGGTCAGCGTCCGCATTGAGGGTCTGCTGGCGGAGGTGGTGCTGGCGGTCGGCGAGCAGCAGATCACCGCCATCATCACCGCGGGCGCGGTGCGCGAGATGGGTCTGCGCAAGGGCGACCCGGTGGCGGCTCTGATCAAGTCGACTTCCATCATGGTGGAGCGCCTCTGAGGCGGGATCCGGTCAGTGGCTGCGAGACCGAAGCTGGGTTAGCGGGCCTTCAGCCCGCAATGTGCAGTGGCCGGTAACCTGGGGCTTCGCCCCAGGCTGGGTTAGCGCGGGCCTTCAGCCCGCAATGTAGGGTGGCCGGTAACCTGGGGCTTCGCCCCAGGTTAGGGTAGCGCGGGCCTTCAGCCCACAAAGACTCACCCTCCGTTCAACATGTCTCCGCGAAAGCAAGTTCGGAAACCGGATCAACTGAAAACTCGCGATGTCGCCGAGATTCTCGGCATCTCCCAGCGCACTTTGCTACGCAAACTCGCAAGTGGTGCTTTTCCAGAACTCGACAGAGATCCCAGCAACAACTACCGGCGCTGGCGCCCGGAAGATGTCCAGGCAGTGCGTCAAGTCCATGAGCGAGAGACTGCATGACACGAGTCGTCATTTCCAACCAGCGCGGCGGTGTTTCCAAGACCACGACCACGACCACCCTTGCGCGCGAGTTTGCGGATCGCGGGAAGCGAGTCCTGGTCATTGACACGGACCCCCAAGGTTCGATTTCAAGCATCCTGAACCTCAAGCCGCAACACAACTTGTACAACTTTGTAATCGAGCGCTTGCGTTTCGAAGACTGCATCGTTCCGGTAAACGACAACCTGCATGTGATGTGCTCGAGCCGTGAAACGACGAAGGTAGAAGCCATACTCATGGGCAACACAGCCCGTGAGCACGCCTTCGTACACCTGTTCTCCGCAATCGATTCCAATTACGACCTGGTCCTGATCGACGTAAGCCCTTCAATCACCCTCTTGCAGACATGTGCGATGGTGTACGCCCAGCATGTGTTGATCCCTGTCGCCATGGATACCTTGTCCTTTCAGGGTGCGATGGCCTCGATAGAGGCCTCGAAGTCCCTGAACCAGCTTCTAAATCTCCAGATCCACACCGTCGGTCTGTTGCCCGTCATGGTGGATCGCCGCCTTGCCATGACAAGCACTGTGATAAAGGGGCTTGAGGGGATGTCGACAGGGCTAAAGATTCCGCTTTTGCCCGCCATCCGGACAGATCAATTGGTGACGAAAGCCGCTCGTAGTGCTCAGTTTCTGGCCGATTTCGACCCGAAATGCAAAGCAATGGAGGACTACAAGTCCGTCGCAACCGAGCTTGAAGCAATCCTGAAGGTATGACCTGATGGCCGCGCCACAAAAGCCGACGCCACGAAAGAAACAGCAGATCGAGCCATTGGATTGGTCGACGATGGCGCAATCCCCTGCCCTCAAAGGCATGGTCTCGTTCCTTGAAGTCACTCCCGAAGATATTCGGCGTCAGCAGGGGGCTAATGGCGATTCGCGCATAGGTAGCGATACGGCTATAGGGAGCGATGCGCATACAGCTGATCCGGACAACGAGCAGTCTGATGCGCGACGCGCGCTAGCCAAGATCTCTACTGTAGGGCGAAGCGCTTATAGGCGGCGAGGCGCGCATAGGTAGCGGATCGCTACCAGGTGGTCAATCGCTTACAGGAGGTGAAACGGGCATTCAAGTTGCCGGATCCGGACGGTCGACAGTTGCTACTGAGTATTCAGAGCATGGCAGCACTCATATTCAAAATGGACGCAACAAAGCTTCGTTGGAACCACCTAAGGCCGTCAGCGATATACACGCAGGTAGCGCATCGCAAAGTAGCAGCGAATCAGCACCAGGCTTCGAACCGCTTACTGTTAGCGAATCGCCCTCTGTCAGCGATGCGCGCACAGGTAAAAGCATTCTGGTACTCGGTGATCGCGAGTCGGTAAGCGTTTCGCCTATAGGTAGCGATGCGAGTACAGGTAGTGGATTGCATACGGTATCTGTTCAGGCCGAAAAAGATGGAACAGACCAGTCTTCTGTGTTCACCGACCGCCAAATCAGTCTTCCTCGTGACGTGATCCAATCTGCGAGCACTAGCGATTCGCTACCTGGGAGCGGATCGGCCCCTGGTAGCGAATCGCTTACTGGTGCTGAGTCAAAGAGGCGCGAACGGTTGCGTCGGTCCTCGCCCGAGCCCAACTACAAAGGCGCAAACGGTTCTCTGGTAGTGCGCGATATGCATACAGGTACCGAACCGCGTACAGGTTTAATTCCTAAACCGACCTATCACGTAGGCAGCGACCAGTATTCGAGGCCCCTCCGGCGCATGCCAATGGTTCAGGGGGAAGTGGTGTGGCAGAACCGCAAGATCAGAAGGTGCGTTCTTGCGCAGGACGCACACTCTCAAGGTGAGGACGCCCTGTTTTCCGCAATGTGGAATGCTGCAAAAACCGATCCGGCCGACCCGTCCGGCTCCAGAACACTTCGCATCGGGTATGCAGAGCTCTAACAGAGATCGCGAATGCACCGTTCCAACGTGCGCATCAACATCGCTGGGCTGAGAGCAAAACTCGCGATCGAGGTGTTGGATGAGCATGACAGCCGGGATGTTATGCCCCGTCTTTATCGGTTGTACTCATACAAGGAAATCTTAGATCGACGCAAAGCCGCTGGCCTGGAATATGTGATTCGTAAAAAGAGTGTTGTGTTCGTAACTGAGAGCGGGGACGTCGTTGCACTTCCAGGTCTAGCGAAAACTGGTACTCGCAAGTCCCTGAGACAAACGGGAGAGAGCGGATACCGACCCTCAAACGAGGTGCTTACACAGGGGGCGCGAGCTGAGCAGCTGGATTTAGACGTTCGGCAGATCTCGGAAGCCTTGTCGCAGCATTGGTCGGTGGATGAGGCTGCTGCGCAGCAGTTGCTTCGCCAATGCCGAGCGATACGCCGTGATGCCGAGATCGACGAAATCGTGTTTTTCATCAACGAACAGCTCCAAATTGCCCTTACGAACAAGAACATCAAAAATCCGACAGGTCTCATCTTGGCCACGGTTCCGCAGTGTTTTGAAGGTTCTGCGTTTCAAGAGTCCCGCAGGCGCCGAAATGAAGGGCTCAGGCTGGCGGCCGAAGAAGCGGAGCGCAAGCGCGCACAAGAGCGCGATTTACAGGCTTGGCTCGATGGAAAGTTGACGGAGTTGAGAGCGTTGGCGAATGATGACCAACAATCGGACTCAGCCCGCGAGAAAGCACGTCGAGAACTGCAGCAGTACGGCGGATGAGGCTTGGTCGCGCTCTTTCGGCCCCGCCTCTCCAGCCTGCCAATCCGCAAACCTATTTCCAGTGATCTTTGCACATCGGTGTCGTCTATCGGACTGCAAAGGCTTACCTGTCGCTAAGCATCTTCAGCGTGTCAGCAGCAAGCTCCGATGAGCGCATGGAGTTGGCAAGGAGCCGTTCCATCTTGATCCTTTGTCAGCAGTACTGAGCCACGATTTCGGATAAACACCCGAAGCCGAGAAGCGGTGAGCTGACACATTCCAGAGGGACCCATCGTGTCGTTTCCCGTCCTCTACTCGGAGCTACGCTTAGAGGCCAAAACCGGCTCCCTGCGGCACGGCGTCGTTCTGCTTTTCTGGGTTCAGAGCTTGATGGTAAATTCTCATGAGGACTTTAGCTGCGGGCGAGGACGTCTACATGAGTGGGCCAACAGACCCAACCAACGAGGTTTCGGAGATTTTGCAGGACAACTCTACACCAGCGCTCCTCAGAAAAGCTCTGGAGCTGTTCATGGCCGCAGATCCCAAGCTTGCCAGGGACGCCGCCGACAAGCTCGACGAACTTTGTGAGCGAAGGCTCGCCATGACCAGAACTGATGGTAAGCAGGCTGACGTCATAGGCGCTTGCCCAGATCGTACCGAGTTGAACGACCGTTGTGACGCCCTTACGGGTCGGTTGATGAAGTATCTAGGAAGGTTGGTAGCCGAGCAGGAACGTACCGGAGGATCTCAGTTGGTCCTCTTCGCCGCGGCTCGATCCTTCATCTGCACCAGTGCCAGTGTGTCCGGCGTGGAGGAAGGATTGATCGGAGCTCGGCTGATCTTCGAGGAGACACTTAGAGAGCTGACGCCCATGCTGCGTGAAATGCCAGAAACGGTGATTTGATGACACGACGAGTGCGAAACGTAATTTGTGGAACCCTCTTTGCTGCGTTGGCCGGCTGCCAAGCCAATCCTACCCCACCCACAGAAGAAGACGCGCAGACAGCTTGGCACCATATCGCCGCCCAAACCACTGCGAACAAACTTGAGGAGCTGGTCAGCCTTAAAAAAACAGACGGCCAGATGCAAGATGTCAACGGGGTAAAGGTGTACACGCTCTTCTATGAGGCAAAGGTCCGCTATCTCACCCCCGTTGGCCAATGGAAGGCCGGCGACGTAAGGACAATCACGTCCAACTACGGTTTCCAGCGTACCGAGAAAGGCTGGCAGGGACCGGACGGAACGGTCTACACGAAGTAGCCGGTTTGACCGAGTTCCGACCTTATCCTAATATCTCCCCACATTGAGGCAATCAGTGTGGAGGATGAGCGGATGTTTGAATCGCCAGAGCAAGCCCTTGCTGAGCTGAGTCGGGTAGGGTATTTCACCGATCAAAAGACGGCAACAACGGTCTACCTCGCGGGGAAGATCAATAAGCCCATCATGCTGGAGGGTCCTGCAGGCGCCGGCAAGACCGAGCTCGCGCAATCTGTCGCGCGCGCTTCAGGTGCTGAGCTGCTTCGGCTTCAGTGCTATCAGGGCATCAACGAGGAAAAGGCGATCGGCCAGTACGACAAGAGTCTCCAGGAGCTCTTCGTTCTGCTGAACACCAAATCCGAGGGTTCGCATGATTGGGACCAGATCCGGAGAGACGTCACCAGCCGTGCTTTCTTTTTAGCAGGCCCTCTCCTCACAGCGATCGAGAAGGAGAAGCGTTGTGTCCTCCTCATCGACGAAATTGATAAGGTCGACTACGCCTTTGAAGCGTTACTGCTGGAGCTGCTCTCAGCGTGGACATTGTCCATTCCCAAAATGGGGACAGTGGTTGCCACCACTATACCCTTCGTCTTCATGACCTCGAATCAGGAACGACGGCTGGGGGATCCGCTGCGCCGACGGAGCTTTTACCTTATGGTGGAACATCCGACCGCGGAACGCGAAGCTGCGATCGTGAAGAACAAGACACCGAACGCGAGCCCAGGCACTCACCGCTTTATCGCTGGTCTCGCGAAAGCTCTCCGGGCCTACAACCTCGAAAAGCCACCCAGCATTTCGGAGATGAATGACGTGGCGCAGGCGATGCAGCTGCTCTCACTGGAAGAGGTGCGGGAGATCCACAAAGACATCATGCTTCCGCTCATCGTCAAGACGGAAGGTGACCGAAAGAAGATGCTGATGAAGCAATCCTTCGAGGTCATCATCAGCACGGCCAGACGCCACGCAAGTGAGATGGAAACACAGGAAGTGGCGGAGACTCTTCAAGAGCTGGCGGCGAAGGCATGAAGCTGCTGACGTCCGCACTGTTAGTGCTGGCAGCATTGCCTGCCAGCGTATCGGCACAAACCCTGCCCGAGAAGAAGTTCCCTGAGATCGTTTACTACGCAGACGCCTATGCGGACCACTACCATGTGCCACGGGCACTCGTGCACGCGTTCATCACGCAAGAGTCTGGCTGGAACCGGAATGCTCTGTCCAGCAAAGGAGCCGCCGGCCTAATGCAGCTTATGCCGGCAACCGCAACACGATTCGATGTCAGCGATGCGCATTCGGTGTCGGACAACCTGAGCGGCGGTGTCCAGTACCTCGCTTGGCTGAGTTCGATGTTCCGCGGAGATCTACGGCTGGTGACCGCAGCCTATTACTGCGGCGAGCACCACATCCAGCAGCGAGGCCTCAAGTACCAGAACCCTGAAGTCATCGCGTATGTGCTGTCCGTTCAGCGCCTCTACGACCGCGAGCTTCGCTATCACCAGAACTCGAATCACTAAGGAGGAGTCGTCCTATGAATCGTTGCGTTTTCCATACGCTTGCTGCTGTCGCTCTCATGGCAACAACGGCCGGTGCACAGCAATCAATACGAGCCCTCGAATCCGGGGAAGCCAAGAACGACGTTCAGCCGGTCATCTCGGAAGTGACAGTCTCAGCGTTCACAGTGACAGACGTTCACCTGCAGCCGCTTTTTACAACGACCATCCTTCTGCCAGATGCCGTCTCCTCTGTGGCTATTGGGGCACCGACGTTGTTTTCGGCGGAGCATTCCGACCAGGAACCAAGACTGGTGTACGTGAAGCCCTCCACAGCGAGGGCTAGTGAGAGCAACCTCGTCATCACGATGGAGAACGGAGAGACGATCAGTCTCAGACTTCTCTCTGACGGAGCGAGCGCTCTACATGCGCCGGTCGACTTCATCGTGAATTACAAACCTCAGGCGAGCTTCTTCATCGGCTCAGCGGACGGTCCGCCGACTCGACCCAAACCGACCGATGAAAAGAGAGCCGACCCACTCGATCAAGCTCTCGACGGTCAATCCCGCGTTGCGACTCCTTCATGGCAAACCGGCACCGCGCTGTCGAGAAAGGGCACACCGCTCAAAGAGCCGCAATCGATAGAAGGGGCTTTAGGTGAGGTTCGCGATCTCCATGGTTCCATGCTGGTGGCCTACTCCGTTCGTAATCAGAGTGACCACTGGGTAGAGGTACTTCCCCCACAGATCGAAATGACGAGCCCAGGCGCAAAGGAGCAGCTAAAGAAGAAGGCCAGGAAGCAGGTTGTGATGGCCGAGCAGGTGGCTGTCGCTGGCTTTCGAGTGAATGGCCGCCGCCTGGCACCAGGACAGCGAATTGACGGTGTGGTCGCGTTCTCTCGCCCGGGTTTCAAGCAGAGCCAGGAAAGGCTGCTCCTGCAGCTGGCTTCCGCCAATTCAGTGGACGAACCGCTTCTTTTACCAGTTCCTTTCGTCGCTCCCGGAAACTAAACAGCCCTCTCGCAAGTCGAGCCGATTAAGAACAGACGCAAGGAGCGTTTATGGCAAGCGTAAATCAGATCCCGAACCCCGATGAAAACAAGCCCAACCAGACAAATCTGGAGCCACCTGAGGCTGAGCCAAGTCAAGGCAACTCCCCCAAGCCATTCGTCGTTCCCGAACGCGCAGGTGCCGGCGCCGGAAAGGATAAGACGAAAACCATTCTCATCGGGATCATAGGCGCATTCGTGTTGTTCGTAGCCCTTTTCGGATTGATTTCTACGAAGGGGAGGAGCAAATCGAAAAGCCCCAGCGAAGCTGGCAAGCCAAGTCTCGGTCGCGTTGTCACCCCAAGCGCACCAGGGCAAATCATCCCGTCAGAAAATGCAGCGGCTCCTATCGCGGCCCAGGGGAAAACCGGAGCTCTCGACGCGCATGACATTGAGAAAACAAGGGTGGCCTCTCTCTCTAACCACAGTCCGAGTCCGGCTGCGACTGGTAACGCGGCGCCGATGTCGAATAAAGCCGCGCCGGGTAAAGCTCTCGGTCAGATCAATCAGTTCCAACAGCCCGATACAGACCCACAACACTTAAGAAACTGGGCTCCTGAACCCTACCAAGGTCAGGATCATGGCCAGACTGTACCAACGTCACAGTCGACCCAGGAGGCTAGGCAAGAGCAGGACGAGTACGGGAAAGCGTCCATGGTTTTCGTAGCGCACCAAAGCAGTACCTCAGACAAGACGTCAAGCATGCTGCGTGCCTCCGTCGACAACTTCGGCCTCGCGTCCGGTTACCACGTTGGACCCCGGCTCGAGTCGATGGCCAGCACAGCCCTGAATGCCCCTGTGACAGCCGTCGTCGAATACAACTACCAGCGTGATGGCAAGGTGCTCATTCCGGCCGGAGCCCGAGCCATAGGGAAGATCTCCCAAGCCGACGCAAGCGGGATTATGAACATCACTTTCACCGCTCTCGAGATGCCGACTGGGGAAAATGTACCAATCTCCGCGATCGGTGCCACCACCTCTTTGCAGGCCATCAAGGGTCAAGTCACAGGGAAAAACGTTGGCCGGAGCTTGGCTGTCCGCTCGCTGGCTGGATTAGGTGAGGCCGGGGCCATGCTGGTGGGCCAGGGCGGAGTCAACAGCGCCGTCAGTGAGTCGGATCTGATTCGGCAGAGGGCTGCTGAGAACATTGGAAACGGCGCCGATCAGCAGGTGACCAGCCTGATGACGACGCAGCACATCGTGGTGAGCGTTCCTGCCGGGACGGAGATCTACCTGATCTTCAACAAGCCTCAACGAGTGAACCCAACCGCAGCACAGACCGTGGACCCGTCGACCACAGCGAATTGACCAACAACCCCGATTGCATCACGTAAGGGGCCGGATATCCGGTCCCTTTCGCTTTGTGTAGTGGCTTGCGAAGTTTGTTGGGAAGAGCGCCGCCACCGCAAATGGGCAAAACTCGGCACATTCCCCTTTTGCGCGAATGGGCAAAACTCAACACATTGCCCTTTTGCGCAAAGGGGCACAACTTCGCCCGAGAAGGTGCCGTGGCCATCGAATTACGTTGTGATGCTGGTAAACGAGCCGGGGTTGATGCCAATTGCAGCGCGCGAGTAGTTCCGCACTCGACCTAAATCCTTTCAGGTGATTCGTAGCCCCTTGCTGCACGGCCATCACAGGGCCATTCAGCATTTGATCGAGTTTGCGACCGGCCCTATGTTTCTCTCGCGGCGGTAATCCCGCCGAGGAGGAAACACCCATGCTCAAACTTCTTCGTCAGGGCCAAGCCGCAATTAAGCGTCGGCTCGGTCGTTCCGCTCAGGCCTTGATGTTGTCGCTGACATTCATGTTCGCGGGAGCGGCCGTGATGGCACCTGCGCACGCGATGGCACAGAACCTCGGGACCACGCCTGCTGTCGGTCAAGCAGTACAGGGTCAGACTGCCGCGCAGCCCGAGGGAACTCTTCTCAACCTCGTTAACTGGGTCGGTAACGTCATTTGCCCCGTTGGCGCAGCGCTTTTTGTTGTCGCGGCGGTTGTTCAGTACCGTGGTGGCTGCGGGTGGGCGCCGAGTGCGATCACCGCCGTCTGCCTCCTGATGGTGTCCGCGCTCACGCGTCTCGCCGAGTACTTCATCCAGAACGGGCAGCAGGTCGGTTAAGAACATGCAAGCGCCACTGGTCTTTAGAGCGATCCTCGGTTTCCTTATTACGTTGGCAGTGCCGGCATCCCTTGCCGCGTTTGTGATGGCAGGCATGTCGCTTCGTAACGAGGGAGGGGTGAACTATCAGGCCAGTGGCGGCTTCTTGAAGTGGATCTTCTGGGGAGCGCTGCTCCTCACCATCCCCGGAGTAAGCACATGGCTTGTCAGTGAATCTGTTCCGGGCGCTTCGCAGTTGATCATGGCCGCTCAGCCGGCCGCATATACCAACGGGATGAGCAAGCTCGCGAACGATTTCGTAGATGACATCCTCGTGGACCACTTTGTCCCTGTCGCCGCAGCTGCCCTCGTTTTTAAAGCGATTCTCGATCAGGCACAAGGCACCAGCCCTCTTGGGTCGATCGTTGCAGCGATGTTTCTGCTTGGGATCCAGGGAATATACAAGGTTGCGACAGGCACCTGGATGGGAAGCGGGGCATACAGCACGACTGACATGCTCATGAACGCCTTCAACTACGCTGCCAACACGATTAGCCCCATAGTGGGTGGGCTAGCGATTTCTGCGGCGGTGCTGGCTTTTGCCCAGAGCAAACCCTGGAAAAGCTACGCGGTGAGCGGGATGAGCTTCCTTTGCGTGACTGGCATATGGGCTCTTCTAAAGAGCTGGACTGGAGTCACGATATGAGGAGTCCACGTGCGAGCCTCGCTCTGGCGCGGCTCGCGTTCGTTGCTGCCATCAGCCTTGCGGGGTGGGGCGTGTATGAGTTGGCCAACAGCTCCTGTGTATTTGAACGCACTCAGGACAGCTCTCCCTCCGCGGACGTGCAGCCCTTTCCCTGGCACCTTGTATGCCATGACTTCACAAGGATGAGCAACATCTGCGAGGCAATCCGATGAGCGGTGATTTCGCTAAAACTGGTTTGAGAGTTGCGACATTCGCCCTATCGACGTCGCTCTCTCTGATGTTCACGAATGCTCTCCTTAGCAATCCGCTCAGCAGAGGCTTGATGGGGGTCGTTCTGCTTGCTGGCTTACTCCTTGCCGTGTTGTACGGGCTCGCCAAGTACCTGAAGATGCTGTGGAGTTTGAGCGGTAGAGCCTCGGCATTTGTCATCAGCAGGCGCCTGAAGCCCATTTCGGATCCTGCTCCTCAGAGCGCGGAGCAAGCCTAATGAACTCAGGCTCTTTCGATCAGGGACTGCTAAGCATGACCAGCTGGATGGGGAATGCGGTCATGCCCATCGTTGCGGCGTTGCTGGTTGCGTACGCCGTTTGGAAGTTCTCCCGAGGTGAGGACTTCGAGCGAGTCATGTGGGGCTGTCTCGGAGCTCTTTCTATCTCCGGTCTGCTGCGTTTGGCCGAAGTTTTCGCGCGGCAGGGAACTGGAGCGAATCAGCCGTTTGAAGCCCTACTCACGATCGCCGATTGGCTTTGCAACACCATTCTTCCCGTGTATGCCGGCCTGGAAGTAGCCAGGGCTGTGCTGGGAATCAGTGGTGTCGGTCAGCGATTGAACGTTGGGGACGACTGGCTGCGCCATGTCGTCGCTGCTTTTGCTGCCCTGTCCTGCTCAGGTGTGATCCGGCTGTTGGAGCACTTCGTGAAAACCGGCAAGGCAGTAGCCCTTCTGCATCATGTCGTCACGAGCAACTCGGGGAGGTTGGCGTAATGGCTTTGCGCGTAAGCCCTGTATCCCGGAATCTCGCCATGAGAGTGACCTTCATGTTTCTCGAGCTAGAGGACATGCTGGGGCTAGGCCTGCTGTGTGCGGTCGCTATGGTCGGTGGCAACTTCCTGTTTTCGGACCGGTATGTGTTCGGCATTCCGATGAACTGGTTTTTGGTACTCACCATCCTGTGCCTGGGTATTCCATCGCTGATGCTGTTCAAGTACGGGACTTCCTGAGTGCGAACAGCGCCCAGACGGGTTCTCTGGGTTCTCTGTATCACATGTCTTTCGGGACTGTTCCAAACGCGACGGCAGCGCCACTGGCACATAGACAAATGGTCGACATGCAAGATGCTCTGGCGCAGGATGCCCTCGCGCAGTCTATGGCTGCCGATCAGGCCTCTACCGGCCTTCTCACGGTAGCCAATCAGATCGAGAACGAGACCGCGATCACCGCACCAGGAACAGCCGACATGCTCGCGGCCACCGCCCGAGCTGCCGAACTACAGAGTCTGGCGAGTCAGCACAAGTTATTTGCTTCCATGCTCCGTGAAGAGGCTGCTCAGCTCGCAGAGCTGAATGGCCGACATAAGTTGAACGTCCAGCAGATGCAGCAGATGAACACAAATCTCCAGGGTGTGATTGCCCAGAAGTAGGAAGGACCTATGACCACTGAGCAGATGAGACAGGTCGCGAGAAAAGTAGGCTGGTGTGCTGTTGCGGGTCTCTTTGTGGCTGTCGCTGTCCCACGTCAAGCGGAAGCGCAATTCGCCTAGATCTGGCCGCTGTGCTTGCCGGTCTGGAGAAGATCTCAAGCTTGCTGACGAGCAGCGTGGCTTCCCCTCTCAAGGCGATCCAGTCAGTAGAACAGCAAGAGCAGCGGTTCCAGCAGACGGTGATGTATCCACAGCAGGCCATCAACAGCGCCAAAGCGTTGTCCGCTAGCTTAACTGGCCCGATGAAGAACATGCAGTCTCTGCTGAACCTGAAATACAGCAGTGCCACACTGCCGGCAGCGCAGCAATTAGAGCAGGTGATGTTGTCCGGCAACGCCAACAACATTGGCTCATTTGGCACGAACTACTCGCAGGTATACGGATCTCTCCCAACGGCCGCGGCGGCTCCGCAGAACGTAAGGAACACGATCGACCTCACCGACGCTCAGGCGCAGGACGCGATGAAAAAGGCAATCGAGCTCGATGCCCTTGCCGCAAGGGAGCTGGAGGTCGCGCAGACGTTGAACCAGCAGATCCAGACCGCGGCTCCGGGTACGGCTTCCATCCTGGAGGCGGAAGGCTCAGCGTGGGTGCTTCAGGCGAACGCTTACAGCCAATCAGGCTTGGCAGCCTTGCTTCGCGTGAGGACGACCGAGTTATCCAATGCTGGGGCCGCAACCAAGAGTTCCACGGCGCAGACCCAGCAGCTGAACCAAAACCTGCAAGGCATACTCACCCCTCGCTGATAGGAAACCATGGACCCGGGAATCTTCGAGTTTCAGACAATGATGACCACCGTCGCGAACGGCATGTCCGGGAAGATGATCCCGACAATCGTCAACGTGGCATACATCTTCATGATCATCAGTCTCATGCTGGGGGTTTATGAGGCCTATGCGCGAGGAGGGGATACGAAGGGACTTGCGGGCACAGTGATGAAGTTCATCGTCGTTGCCTTCATCATCGGCAACTGGACAAGATTCTTTGCCGACCTCAACAGTGGCTTCAACACGGTTGCTCAGCAGATCGACGATTCCTATGGTGCTGGAGACCTCCTGAAAGATTGGGGGAACCTGCTTGTGGACAACTGGAACAACAGTGGCTACACGTCGATCTGGAACATGATCACCGCTGGCGGGGCGGCATTCATCAACGCGTTGGAGATTGCGGTCGCTTACATGGTGTTTCCTGTCGCGGCGCAACTCTTCACTCTGATTTACATCTTCTGGGGCGCCGTGCTCTACGCTGTTGGGCCCTTGGTTCTTGCACTAGCGCCGAGCAGGATGATCAATGGCACGGCCAAGTTCTATGCTCAGAATCTCTTTGTGTGGAACTGCTGGGCGGTTCTATATGCAGTTTTCGCTTGTCTGATCACGGCAGTGAACGGGAAGGACCTCACGACCAGCCCCTTCTTCTCAGGCATGGTGACGGGTGCACAAACGCAAGTTTGGATCGGGCTAACGAGCATCATCTACTCGGTCTGCATCTTGCTGATACCACTGATAGCGATGGCCGTTCTGAAGGGCGAGTTCGGGGGCGTCGCAAACGCGATGATGTCCCTGGTTTCTATAGGCACGCAGGTCAACCGTGCCGCTTCTAGCGCCGCGAGAGCTGCCAATTCCGGAAAGGGTGGTTCAGGAAATGCAAAGAACGTGAGCGCTCCGCAAGGTGGATCCGGCGGCGGTACGTATCAATCTCGGCCGCCTAGCCCGACGCCGCCCCGCGCCACGGTCCCGTAGTTCGACGTCTGAACCCCATTTTCAGCAATGTTGAGGAGATTTAGATGAAAAGCCAAGCACAAAAGGTCAGAGAGCCAAAGTTTTATGAGATGGACGGTGCGCTCCGCGCCTACGCCAACCGCTCGCTTGTTATCGCCGGGGTCATGGGCCTAATTAGTTTGACCGCCGTCGTCGGTTTCCTGTTCGTTCGGCTCCAGCCGCCTACGGTCATCAAGGTCGACAACACCGGGCAGGCGCAGGTCGTAAGCCCTTACGGCGCTGGCAAGCGTCGAGGTCTAATCCCCGCTGTCTTGGCTGGCGCTCGGAGTGCCGGCCCCGATGAGTACGAAAAGCAGGCATTCATCAAGCAGTTCCTGAATCATTACCTGACCTACGATCCGCACACGTTGGGCCAGAACTGGGCGGATGCAATGAATATGATGACCGGCAACTTGCGGCACACGGCGCTAAACCAGTTGCAGCGTGACAACACAGTCGGCAAGCTGGAAGACGACCAGGCTCTGTCCACGCTCAAGATCTCCAACCTCGAGACGAGTAAGGACGACCCGCTCACGTACCAGGCCTTTGGGGTGCGAACGGTCCACAAGATGGTGAACGATCACGAGACGATCGCCAAGCTTGTAGAGCAGTACCACATCCGCCTTGTCAGTGCAGAGCGATCGGCCGACAACCCCGATGGATTGCTGATCGGCGAGTACTGGTCCAAACAGATCGAGGGCGAAAAGCGCGATGCCGTTCTGGATGGCACGCCGGGTTCTGAAGAAGATTCTCAACAGGGAGGCAATCAGTGAGCACAGGAACAGATCACGCACTACCAGCCGAGCAGAACGGACGTAAGCGTCGAGGACGGCCGGCGAGTTCCGATGAAGGGCACTCGCCGGTCCGGTTCTTCGCAGGCGAAATCAACAAAGAGGGCATCACGCTTGCCAAAGAGTTCGCGACAGAACCAGAGGCACAGCTGAATTCGCTGAAGCTGGATGAGCCTTATTTCTCGGTCGAGGCTTGGAAGGTTAAATCCGATTTCAGTAACGGATCCATCGCGGTGACGAAGCAGCCTTTCGGAAAACCGTAGGCGTCATCAGCGGACAAGTTCAGAAAGATCGTATCGTCTAGCGCTTGCTACCGAACGGTTTTCTGAGCCACCTTGCGGGCCTTACTCGCAAGGATTTGTTCCGCTGATCCGGCTGCTTCATGCCTGGTCAGTCCCCTTCAACAGGCCGACAAAGACCAGGCAAAGCCGGAGACGCGGTCCCTCTCTAGCTTTGGTGGTCTCTTCGTGCCGCAACAACAAACACAAGGAGATTCGCTATGCACAAGATGGAAGAAAACGTAATCGTGATGTTGGACGTACAAAAAGACGGAAGCATTGTCGAGCGGATACCCGGCGTAGGCCAGGATTCGACGACAGCGAACACGCTTCTCGGTGCGATGTACCCCGACGCCAAGATCGCCATCGTCAGTGTTCCCACAGAACTCCTGGAAGATCATGAGGAATCTGCGATTGCACGTACTCTCACAGGTGTCCGTCATAACGGCGTGCACTACAAGATGGTGGGAGCCTCTGGTTCCGCCAAGAATGGCAAATACTACTTCTGCGATGCCGCTCATGAGCCGGCCCTCGCAAAGCGGTTTGCAATGTGGCCTGAAGCGGCAATCACCTATTTCGGCATTCTGGTATCCAATCTCAAGGTTGTTCACCAAGAAGCAGACAAGACGGTGTTTGTCGTCGAAGACCTCAAGCTGGGTACCAACGACTGCCGTGGATGGATCAGGAAAGGCCTGTTCCAGAAGCTGCAGCAACCAGACGGTTACTTCTACCAGTTCCGTTTGGCGTTCGGAGACACCCAGGCCAAGGGTAGCTTCAAGGTGATGAGCGATGACGTAGCCGACGCCCTCGGTTGCGACATCATCGTGCCTGAGAGCTCGACCAAACCCTCTCCAAAGAAGAGCTCGATCCTCAAGAGCTTTTTCGGAACAGAGGTGCAGTCCTATCGTGGTCCGGTCATCATTGGCATCCGGGAGATCTCTCGGCCGCTTACGTTTGAATCGAGCTATACGGTGCTGCAACACGCCCCTGAAGCTGCAATTGCTACGGAGATTGTGCCGCAGGCGCGTGAAAGGATCGAAGCACTTAAGACAGCATGGGCTGGACGCAATCATCAGGCGCTTGTCGACATGATTGGTTGCTCTGTCCGGAACGACGATCCCGAGGGCGAAGAACTCCAGAGGATCATCGAAGCGACACTGTTGGCCGACGGCAGTGGGGAGCTTACCCGGCATCCCTACATCCATCGTCAACTGGATCGCCTGTTGGCACGTTGGGCTTACAAGCTGATGACGGGAGGAGGCCTGGATCTGCCTGCGTTCGCGCTGGCAGATGACGGTGTTCTCTATCTCGACAACGGCAAAGTGCGCTCCGCGGCAGACTGGATGCCGACGGACCGCGCCATCACCTCCAGCTCTTCTGACCGGAGCCTTTGTGTGCGCTATCCAGTGCGCATGAAGGAGGATCTGCTTCCCATGGTTCACCTCCACGCAGAAGAGACTGCTACCTTGCTCGCCGCTTCCGAAGGCTTGCAGATTGAGCACGCACGCACCGTTGTAGCACAGCAACTCACTCTCAAAGGGACGTACACGCTTCATTCGGAGACTGCCAAGCTGAACGGCGGTGACTTCGACTTCGATTGGGTGTGTGCGATCGAGAGCGAACGGTTTCCACTGTTTGTGGCAGACCGCTTCGCGCTCACCAAGGCTCACAAGGTGGTGAAGACCAAGCATGAACGGTCCAAGTCGCCATGGTTCAACCTCGAGTTTGTTGCCCTGAAGTCCCGGGGTAACCAGATCGGGGTGATCACGGACCTGATGAGCTCCTGCGTTGCAGCCGACCGTCACGATTTGCTGTATGAACTCGTGGCTGAGCTGCAGAACAAGATTGATTCGCTCAAGCACAACGTTCGCGCTGATCGCACCAAGTTGCAGGCCATCCGTACGGAGGTCGGTGCCGCACCCTGGCTTTCTCTCAAGAATGCCAAGACGGTCTCTGAGCTCCCTTTGAGCATCGAGGTCAAATCGTCTGACCGTATCGGCCGGCTCTACAACCAGCTTCGCAAGGACATCGCGGACCTGTTGGACAAGCCTTTTCCGATCGAGCAGTTTCGAGGTCTGATCACGGGCGACAACATCACGGAAGCCATGTTTGCTGAAGCTCGTTTGGTGAACACCGTGTACGCAGCTGGACACGGTGTGATCCAGGCAACATTCAGCAAAGAGAAGCAGCTACTGGACGCAGCACGAGAGAAGGTCAAGGGTGCCATTCAGTCCAAAGACCCGAACACCATCAAGTTCGCGAAGCGGGAGTTTGCGAAAGCAAGTGCCAGCTTCCGTCGTGCTGAAGACGCAACGCGAGATCAAGCGCGCTCTCTCCAGGCCATCATCGGCTATTGGGGTCAGGGCAAGCGAGAGAACCGCGAAGCATGGTGTGCTGCTCTCCACACGATCGTCTCCAAAGGACGCGGAATGGGATCGATTCTGTTCCATGCGTTTCCCCAGGAAGTCGTGAATGCTATCGCGGACCGGACCAGTGGCAAGAAGTCAACGGTTCAGGTGAAAGACAAAAAGGGTGCCGTCATTGTTCGCGACGGAGCTTTCTTCTTCACCCGCGGTGTCGAATCTCGTTTCATCTTCCGTGTTGACCAGAAAGGAGCCCTGGTCTACACACAGCAGCAGTAGTTCGGCCCACTTCGGATGCTCGAAGTGAAAACCCAGCCTTCCGCAAGGGGGGGATCTACAAGCTCCACGCTTGGTGTCCTTCCCCAAAAGGAAGACACCAGCGTGGATAGAGAAGGAGTGACAATGCGATTTCTTTACTGGCGCGTGGAACGGGCAAATGCCGGATCTGCGAAAACCAAGGTTCGGATCGAGCTGAAGCGAGACCCGAACTCCTACACCTACCAATGGAACGTTGCGGACAAACAGGCACGCAGGCTCAGCAAGCACGAGCTGCACGAACTGGAGATGCGGGTTGCAAAGTATGTCTCAACGCTCGTTGAACCCGCTCCTCAGAATCCCGAGGAACGTACGATCTACACCTCGCTCTAGCAGCGGGCATACATCCATTGCGTGACTGTGATGGGTACAACGTAGAACCTGTGAGCTGTACGAACGCTTGAAAAGGGAGAGGTCAATAGACCTCTCCCTCAAGCCCCGGGGAGTAAGTATGAAGATCAAGATGGCATTGGCGTTTCTCGCGGCGTGTGGCGTTGTCCGTGCTCAGACCATTACGCACCAGCCCCTTAACCCAAACACAGTGACCAGGGTTGCAACGGCCCTCAATCACATCAGCCTCATCGAGATGCCGGAGCCCATCACCAACGCGGCGATGGGAAGTGAGGACTTCCGCATCGAGTGGCACGGAAATACCGTCGCCCTGAAGCCACTCCGGCAGGGGCAGTCCACGAATCTTTTCATCTGGACGGAGCACGGGCAGTCAAGCTACGAGATCCTTGCGCCTGCCGAGGTCGCAACGGCAGCCTTCGTCATCGATCAGACCGAAGGCCGTCCACTCCCACCAAAGCAGGCCGAAGCGCAGATCAAGGTAGACGAAACCGAGATCCAGAAAGCAGCCGACGCGCTCATCACCCAGATGATGCTGCAGAGCGCGCCCGTGAACAGCCGCGGCGTGAAGGACGCCAAAGACCACGTCAACGTACGTATCTCAGAGATCGTTCGGGACAAGGATGCTCTTTACGTTCGCTACGTCGTCTCGAATCCGGGGCAGCATCCCTATCGTCTGAGCGACCCGGCCGTCGTCACTTTCGTGCCAGCCTCGCCAGGGATCGTGCTCAGTGCGCTCAAGGGGACGCAGCTCTCCTCCCAGAAATTGACTGAGATTGGAACCGGCAGTATGACAGGAGTGCCAGTACGTGAGACCCGGCTCTCCAGCCGAGACGTGAATCCTGGTCAGAGCGTCGAAGGGGTGCTCTGCTTCAAGCAAACCGAAGACAAGCCCCAGATATACCGATTCGTCTTCGCCAACGACCTGAATCACCAGGTAGATGCAACAGCGGTGCTCTGATGCCAGAAGCGACAGTTCTCAAACCGGAGGAAGCGCGCAAGCGCCTCCTCTTAGCGTATAGGGCGGCCAATGAAACCAGCTTCCTCGAAATGCTGATGACTCCCGTCCTCGATCCGATCGACCAGCGAGACGCAAAAGGGAAGCGACGCCTCCATCCACTTCTTGTGGTCGGCGGTGTGCTGTTCCTGCTGGCAGTCGCGGCTTTCTTCTTTTTCACCCTGCATAAGTGAGGTCGACATGCCCCCTAATCAGAACCCTAACCGTCCCAGAAACGATGCGGCGGACGCCACGCTTGTGGCGGTGTTTCTCTTCCTCGCCATCTTCGGCCTGCTCTTCTACGTCGCCTACAGCCGCTTGCACCTTCGCGCCAACCAGTTGTTGGAGCTGGGAATGTACCCGTTGCTTGCGAGCGTCTTCCTCTACGAGTGGGTGAGGTATCAGGCGACCAAGCGAGTGAAGCTCGAAGAGGCTTGGCCGCGGCCGGTGCCGTCAGTGTCACAACAGATCATCAGCGAGCAGGTCGAGCAAGCAAGAAAAGACGGGGCTGTGCTTCTCGGGCATGACATTCATGGAGAGCCGCAGTTCTGGTCCCACGACACACGCACGTATCAAGCGAACTGCTTCGGTATGACGGGTGCAGGCAAGACGACGCTCATCCAGTCGATCACTGAACAGGACATCGCGAGTGGCGCCCCAATCATCTTCATTGACGGCAAAGGTGAATGGGTCCTGTTCGAACGGCTCATTCCAGCCATGGAGGCTGCCGGCCGGATCGGCCATCTGCGGGTGATCAACCCCATGCGCCCCGACATCTCGGTGAACTACAACCCGTTCTGGTCACCCGATGGCAATTATGAGCAGCACGTCAGCTTCATCTTCGAGAGCTTCAAGATGGAGAAGGACTTCTTCGAGGGGCACCAGCGGGTCTACCTCGAGAACATCGCACGCATCCTGCACTACACAGGGAACCGGTTCAACTTTCACGACGTCTTGTTGCCGCCTACGACCAGGACATTCTGAAAGAGCAGATCGCGGCCGCCATCAAGAACACGGAGGCTTCCAACTCCATCACGCAACAACAACGGCTCACCCTCGATATGAGCATCCGCAACCTCCTCGAATCGTTCGGTGACAGGGAGCGGGTAGCGAAGATCCAGGGTCTTATCAATGATTTGATGACGTTCATGGCCGACGACAATCTCGTTGATCACCGGGCCTTACGATGAGCTTTTGTCGCTCGAAGACGTGATCGAACAGAAGTTGATTCTGTATGTGTCCTTGAACGTGAATGTGAACGAGCGGGCAGTGACTGCGCTTGGACGCATGCTGCTTCAGAACCTCCAGCTCATGATCGGCAGGCGGTACGAGGACGCCAAGCGCAACCTCGAGCAGCCTTTCGTGAGCGTCATCATGGATGAATTCTCACCCTTCGCCTACGAGAACTTTGCGCGCATCCTGGTCACGGCCCGTGGTGCCAACGTCGCCTTCCTCTTTGCTTTGCAGAGCGCTCCCCAGCGATTACAAGTCGGACGGGGCTTCCGGAACGACGTGGCCAGCGCTCCAAACACCACGTTCATGCTGCGCATCAAGGATGAGGAAACGGCGCAGGACTTCCTGAAGGCGTCCTCGAAAATCCGGCAGATGCGCCGCAGTATGCGCATTCGAAAGAGCGGATTGTTCCAAGCCAACTACAAGGAAGAGGAGCAGGGTAGCCAGACCGAAGTGAAGGACACCCTGGCCCAGGACGAACACATAAAGCGCATGCCTACCGGGCAGATGGAGATGCTCTTCCCGGACCGCTTGCGCGGAGTCCTGCATAAGCACGTGCACATTCGCCAGCCGAGCCAGCAGTGGCTTCCTGGAGTTGCCGAGAATTTGTATCCGAAGTACACCAGTCTGCGGGAGGGGTCCAAGGGGCTCCACCTCAGATTTCCCAATCTGGAGCTTGAGGAAGCTCGGAACCGGAAAGGAAGGAAGAAATGACAGCAGGAGGCAAACTGATTCTGGCTCTGGCTCTGGCTTCGTCAGCGCCAACCGCATTTGCTCAGCAGAGCGTTAACCCGCTGACAACCCCTCGCCCTCGGTCGATGTATAATCCAGCCGCCAAGGCGGGCGCGCCAGCCGACACCACAAGCGCAGTTGAGAAGGCGTTCCATGCGGTAAATCCGCAGGACAAGGATTACGGGGCTGTTCTCCAGTCGGCCCGAGTAGCGGCGATCCAGGAGACCGTAGATAACGTTCTGTGGTGGGCTGACGTGGTTCTCGCGGCCGGGTTCACGCTCAGCATGGCTGCGAACTATTGGCAACATCGCCGATCAGAAGACCGGTTGCGGATCAGCTCCGCGATCGTGGCGCAACTCTACAACAGCCACATCGCGTCCCGGGCCAAGGCTTTGGAGGCCATTGCCAAGCACAATCAGCTAGCGGATTTGTACAAAGCAAAGTGCGACGAGCTCACGAAGCTCAGCCAGCAAAAGGAGACCAGCGAGGCCAAAAAGGGGCGTCAGGAAGAGACCAAGCTCGCTCAAGATTTACGGCCCGCAGCTGACAGAGCTCAATCCACCGAGCAGACGAGTGCTCGATCGGTAGGGGAGCAACCGGAAAAAGGGCAACGCAAAGCCGGTCCAAAGGGAGGAAACACAGGCGGAGGTACACAGGATAGTGACGATCTTGTGACGCAACTGCGGGCCCAGCTCGCAACCAAGGACGAGCAGTTGGCTGCTAAAGATGTACAGATCGGCGCGAAGGATCAGAAGATCCAGAATCTGAGAACGCAAATCAATCGCGCCCATGTCAGCCTCACAGAGGAGCGTGAGGGACGGCCTGTGAGGTCGGCGTGATCGTTCAATGTCTCACTTTCGGTTCTCTGTGGTGGCTGCGGCCCGGTCAGGACAAGGGGCATTCAGAACGCTTTGCCTCACAGGCGGCTGTCTTCAACACCACGGGTTTCCGTAGAGGGTCGAGGGAACGCAGGAACTGGATTGTAGCCGGCGTGATCCGTTTGAATGCTGGCACCATCTTGGAACAGCGATTAGACCCCTTGAATTTCAAGGGAGGCTACTTTCAAACCTGCGGCCTTGAGCGCTCCGGGAGTTGGAACCGGCTCCTCCTGATGAGACGAACCCGTGCAGTATCGGTCCCCGACGCTGTCCTGGTGACAGTACAGAAAAAAGAGTTCGGGAGCATCCACTACGGCTCGGAGTGGAGGACACCTGGGGTCCGAATCGTTGCTGCTAGTGTGCACGGCGAGGAGCAGGAAACCCTGTTGTGGATGCAGGTTGGTAGCGAATTTACAACTGAGAGAGGAGCATGGCGATGCCTGCAGAACAATGGGAAGGCGCAGCCGTCACTGACCGGAACACCCCGTTAGCCGTATCTAGTGAGTTAGAGCGGTCGACAGCTGCTTACAAAATCAGCGAGGAGCGCGACGTGCCCCTGTTGCTACAGGCAAGAAATTGCACGTTCATCTCGCACGATCAGCTGATGGAATATGCGTTGGAAAGGGGATTGGAAAGGAGCCGTCGCTCCTTCAACTGGCGGATGAATCGTCTCCTGGACGGCCGGCTTCTCCTCTCGATCGGACGCGTACTTCCCTATACCGGCCAGGTCTACACCATAACGAGGCAAGGGCTTAGCCTTCTGGAAACCTTTGGCGAGGGACTTGTGAGCGTCAGTTCGGGTTCCGAGACACTAGCCAACCGTCTCCAGGCGCCACACTTTCTGGAGTTGATTGAGATTCGGCGATCCTTCAGGCAGACGGGGATCCTACAGCACTGGCAGACAGATAGGGAGTTGAGCTCCCTCAACTACGTCCTTGGAAGTCCGCTAGTGAAAGACTATGACGCGCTCGCAGAGATCACTTGGGGACAGAAGGCGCTACGCCTTGCCGTGGAGTACGAGGGAACCCTGAAGACCGCGGCGCGGTATCAGGAGATCGCTAAAGGCATCCGAGATGAGGACCAGGTAAGCGCGATCCTGTACCTGACGCCAACGCCCGATTTGGTCTTCACGCTCTCGGCCGCTTTCAAAAAGCCAGAATTGCCGATGCTATTCACCGCGTCCAGGCGCTTTCACAGCACGGGTCTAGCGACGAGTGTGATGTTCTCCTACGGGACGATGCGCCAGTCGATGACCGTCGCAGAAGCGCTTGAAGTTGTTGCCGGGGTCGCAGAGTAAGCCAACTGTCGCCTTAATCGAACCTTCAGTAAGCCCTTCAAATCCGCCCCTTCAGTCCATCTGAAGGGGCCTTTCTGTGGCGGCTTGAAGCACACGGGCTGGTTGCCAGAGCTGGCCGCGCAGTCTTCCATCTTCCTTCCCGGAACCCTGCAGTCGCCCTGCCGATGCCTTGCCGCCCCATCTACCCGAACGCTACCTGCGGCAGTCCCAAACTCCTTCCGCGCCATCCTGCCGCCCTGCCGGTGCCCTGCCGCGTGCTCTGTAAGGAACGAACAACAAAGGACTTATTTCTGACTACCTACCGTTTGCGCGCCAGATATGCGACGAGTCCCCGAAGCGGCTTTTGGGCCGTCAGAAGGCCTCTCAGGATGTTCTGCGCAGAAGACGATTCGAACCCAGTATTGGAGACGTTCCTCATGACAGATGTTCCCGAAATGTTTGATCTTGCACCTGCCTCAACAGCTCTGCTTCTCAACCTGAGCGGTGGCAAAGACAGCACAAGGATGCTCGGCTTTGTGCGTGAGAAATACCCCACCCTTAAGACGTATGCGGTGATGGCCGACACAGGTTTCGAGCATGTAAGACCAGTTCCGGCGGTGGAGTGGTGTCGCGATATAGCAGCACGCTTCGGCCTTCCCCTTACCGTCGTCCGCAACCCGAAGAAGACCTACGTGGAGATGGTGCGTCGGCGCGGGATGTTTCCGTCCGCGCAATTCCGGCAGTGCACCAGTGACCTGAAGCGCGGTCCCATCCAGAAATTCCTCCGCACGATTCCGGAGAAAGTGGTCATCAACTGCATGGGAATGCGAGCCGAGGAGTCCGGCCAGCGTGCACGTCAGATCCCCTGGAAGCACGACAGAGAACTGAGCAAGAACGGCCGATCGGTGTACAACTGGCTGCCGATCTTCGAAGAAACGACCGAGCAGGTGCTCACGTGGCACTGGCAAAACGGTGTTCCGTTGCACCCGGTGTACGTTCCCGAATACCACCGCGACGGGACGAAAGGCGGCTACCTTCGGCGTTTCTCCTGCCGCGTTTGCATCTTCGCTACGGATCATGACGTGCGCATGATCCACCAGCATGACCGCGAGGCGTTCGATCAGATATCGGCACTCGAGACGGAGATGGGGTTCACGATGAAGTCCGGTCGCTCACTCGTCCAGATCGTGAATGCACCTGCTGCTCCCTCGCAAGACCTGGCACAGCTCAGCCTCTTTGCCAAGCTCGGGTGACGCTTTGACGAAAACAGAGGGTGACCTTAGGGTGCGTTCACAGCGGAAGCAATGCACCATGACCGCCATATTCATCGGAGCAAAGTCTTCACGGCGCAGCAACGGGTCGGCTTCTGGCGTCGTTTGCGGGAGACGTTAGGGGTGTAGTCGCCCTTTCCTGCTTCCTGCCCGACGTCCAGCTCTGGAGGTGCTGCCCAACTTGTTACGTCCGGGCTGGACGGAAAACGACGATCGCTTTACGTTTCGTTCTGCTCTTTGCCGGAACTCCGGGCGATGACGCGGGAGGTAACACCATGCTGACGACCCGAAGGATTACAGAGACAATTCTTCTCCTAAACCACTGGCGTGCGCCTGCCTCGATGTAAGGGGCAGGACCAAAAGCAAATGTTCCGATTGCGGCGGCAAGGGTGGGATGAAAGGCTGTACCACCTGTTTCGGAACGGGCATGTCTCCGCAGAACGGCGTTGTCCGCGTTTGTGGCGAGTGCACGGGGAGAGGCTATCTCTTCCACGAGTTTCCCGCTTCGATGCGAGCCCTGATCGCAAAGCGTCGACGGGAGCGGGCCCAGGCAGCAACAGTCCAGCCAACCTAGCGGATGCAGGGACCCTGCGGTCCATGGAGCCAACCAGCCACTTGGCTCCGTGCGAGCGCGGAACCGTGGCCAACCTAGTCAGTGAGAAGGAGCCATCATGCATCCTGCGAAAACCCGTGAGGCCGTCCTCAAAACCTTTGAGCACGGTCTCACCGACACCCCCAAGGGAGCCTTTATCGGCTCCTTTTCTCTTGCGTCCGTCCAGCTGCTGCTCAGCGCGATCGCTTCTGATGTTGTGCCGGTGTGCCGGCAGGACGAGCTCGACGAGCGCTTTGTGCTGGCTGAGAGTGACGCATTTGTACCTGCTGCCTGGGCCCGAGCGTGTCTGCCGTTCCAAAAAACAAGGTCTTTGCCCACAGTCATGGAGTGGCGATGCCTTGGCTTGCCGGCTCCGTTCACCGTTACTTCAGGCTGGCATCGCAGTGCGTCCCTTCGGAGCAGTCCAGGCCAGACGTTGGCTTGCGCGGTGAGTGGGTACCGGCATTGCGACCCAACACAAGCGCGGATCTGGAACGGCGTCGTGTACCGGAAAGCGTACCGGGGCTGGCGTCCTGTACGCGACCTCAACAGAGCACCTGTATCTCTCGACACGCTGCTTTCACTCGCCAGGGCTCTGGGCATGGAGGTCGAGTCCGGCATCGGCTGGGCTTTCTCTCGGTGGCTGCAGGCGCAGATAGACCGCAGTTCCGTTCGGCTCACAGCGCGCCGAACTCGTCACAGCCTCCAGAAACACGCCACCCACACAGCAGCCTAAAGCTGCGCAACCCAGAAGCCCGGCCACGTGCCGGGCTTTTCTTTGAGGCAACATGCACACGATCCTGTCCTGGGGAATGGGTGTCGAGTCCACGGCCATTCTGGTTCGCTGACTCTTGGAACCTGAGACGCGGCCGTGCGTTCTGGATCAGTTGCTGGTATTGACAGCACAGACCGGCGATGAGTATGACGACACTCGTGTCCTTTGTGAACGGCACATTGTGCCGCTCCTACGGGCGCAGCGGATCCGCTTCGTTGAGGTTGCCCGCCGCGGGCACCTAGAAAAGGAGGGCATCGTCGTACTGTCTGACAGTCGAGCCCCGAGCTGCATGCACATGGATGGCGTCTACAAACTCTCCGACGAGCTTCGGGCCGCGGGCACTGTCCCCCAGTTCGGTGGGGAACATCGGTGCTCTCTCAAGTTCAAGGCCTTCGTCATTGAAACCTGGCTGCGGGAGCGCTTTCAATACCCCGCGAAACACGCTTTCGGCTACAGTCTCGATGAACCGAAGCGCGCTGCAAAAAGCGAACAGGCGATGGCGGATCGAGTGGCTTTCGGCTTCAGCTCTGAAGAGCTTGGCCGCGCAGATCGTGCATCCAGCTACGACCGTCCCAACCGAACCGGGTTCTATCCACTCATCGAGTGGGCGTGGACTCGCCAGGTGTGTCTCGACTACCTCTTCTCAAAACTGGGCGTCATCTGGGAGAAAAGCGCCTGCGTGTACTGCCCTTTCAACCAGCTTGGTCCGGAGGCCCTCCGGCGCCACAAGCAGCACCCTGCCCAGGTCGCTCAGGCACTCGAGCTTGAGTTGGTCAGTCTGACTCTGAACCCACGGGCGCATACCCATATCTGCTCGAAGTTGAGCGCTCCAAACGTAGGCAGGGAATTGCCGCACGCCTAATAGGGTCCCTGGAGGCCCTCAACGTAGAGAGGCAAACCGCGGGTCTCTCGACGTTCCGACTATCTCATGTAGCTGAAGCTGCCGGAGAAACTCACGTCGATCCTGTGGAGAGATGGTTCTCAGGGCTGGCGGAACCATCCCTTGCGCAGGTGAAAGTGCTTGCGGGATTCCTGAAGGTGGACCCCACATGGCTTCAGGATGGCGCAACAACAACGCATGAACCCTGAAGTGGAAGGAGGCGTATGGCGACACCATTATCGCTAGATGGCTTGTTTGGGTTGTGGTCCGAGGCTAGAAAGCGCAATGAGCCAACTGTGGCCTTCGAGTTGGCAAACGGCCGCGGGCGATTCCTGTTCATGATGTTCTTCGATGAGGAGGATCCAGAAACCAAGGACAAGCTTCTGCTGTTCTTGCAGAACAGTCGCAGCATGCTAAATCTGAAGCTTTACGGGGCACACGAAAGAGGGCAGTTTCTTCTTTACCTGAGAGATTCGCAAGTGGATCAAATCCGACGCGAGCTTGAACTAACTGATTCACTCGGCCCAGTTTTCGACCTCACGCGATTCATTAGGGCGCTAAACCAAGCGATGCCGAAGTCGCTTCCCCTTGCGTCAAAGATTCAGGTGCTGCAAGAGAACAGGGCAGTTCTAGAACCCCACATGCCGGATCTTGTGGATGAATTCCTCAAAACGGAGCTCGTAGGCCCCATGCAACTCGACAGCTCTAAACGACCTCGAGAAAAGACGCTGCGTAAGTTGTATCTCTACGGGGGGTCTCCCGCGGTAGTAGCCAAAAAGATCGAAGAACTGAAGAAGCAGAACTGCACCTTACGGTGGCGTGTTCCGAAAGCGACTGCTTCATCTCAGGCGTAGAACTCAGGTTTCGGCGTGCTGTACCGCAGATGTTTGCATAGACCTGAAATCTGGCTCGCTCCATCCAGTAGCACCAAGATAAGGAAACCTATGCACCCCACGCTCTTTGACGTGGGCCGTGCGCAGCCTCCCCCCCCCTCCCCGCGTTTTCGCGTTTGCGTCGGGTGTCAACGAGGCTCGGGAGATCCGGGGCTTTTCTCTTGCGCGCACCCCGGTGGGCTTCTCGGCCGGGCACGTGCGAGAGAAAGCCAAAGAAGAGCTGCTGCGGTCCGGACTCCCCCTCTTCGCCGACAGCGGAGCCTTTTCCGAAGTTGCGGCCACGCCGCAAGGACTCACTGTCACTCGCCCCATTTCTCACACCGACTGGATGAGGCGCTTGTCCCTCTACCAGTGCCGTGCCGACCGCCATGGAAGCAGGCTAAGTCTGGCGGTCCCCGACAGAGTCGGAGACCAGGAATACACCCTTGGGCTCCTCGAGCGGTATCGGGCCGAGGTCCAAAGGGTGGCCACTACCGGAGCTCGTCTTCTGGTCCCGCTTCAAAGGGGGGATCTCACGCCAGAAGACTTCTATGAACGAGCCTGCGAGCAGGTCGGAGTCCCCCTGCACCCAGCTTTCCCGATGAAGAAAGCAGGCATGTGTCAGGAGCAGATCCTCCGGTCTGGATACCAGCGCGCTTCCGCCAAGCGGCTGGTCCGCCGGCTCTTGACCGCATTCAGCGAGATCACAATCAGTCTCGATTCCAACCACCGTCGGGCCGTAACGGGGCAAGCAAGGCCGCTCACAAGAGCTGAGGCAGCGATGCACGCGTCCGAGGCGAAAGGTCTGTTTGCATGCGCTGACCACCCGGCTCTTCGCCGTGCCGAAGAACCCGCTGGACTACACGGAGGCGATTGCGGTTCCTTCGATCTGGGCGGGGCAATCGGAACTCGAACGTATCGCGGCCGAGGGCATTGCGTCCGTGACCGACCGGCAACAGTTCCTTCGCGAGCCCCATGCCTACCTGCAGGAGCACGTCGAAGGGCAAGCGCGATGGGTTTGCCCTCTTCTCGCCGTCGCTCTTGATCGTGCCTGGTGTCGTTTCGTGGAGGCACGCATCCACGTTTCGGTCCGAACAGCCGCGATCCGCACTACCTTCACTGACGCGCAGATCGCTCGATAGCTGCGCACCAACCGCGTGGGGCTGACTGGCAACAGGAAACCCGTGCGTTCCACCACTCGATCTCTGACCAAATCCACCCCTAAAAGGGCTCGTCAGACGGTGTGGACAGCCTGTCCACACCGTCACCTTCTGGGGCAAGTTGTTCCCTGGCTATACGCTCCAGCGTTGTCCACTGCAGAAGGCGGTACGACCACACAGCTTGATCGAAGTCGACGCCATTAAGGTCGTCGTCCCTGTCAAAGCGCATCCAGATGAACACCTTTGCGGCTTCGTTATAGGCGTAAATCGCGCCTGTGCTCCGACGTCCAGAGATGCTTTGGAGAAAGAGGAACCCACCGTCCGTCTCGATCAGGCGTTCGGCCCGGGCTTCGCCGGCTTTTAGGAAGGCGCCCAGGACTTCCCACCTCGAGGAAGACGACGTGATGCCGGGCAGATCATGGACAGAGAAGAGGTACTCTACGCGCAATTGGCCCAACAGTTCTCTCTTGGAATAGCGACGTTGTGTATGCATGGCAGAACCGACGCGCATGCCAAGGTGGAAACGTTCTCGCTGCTCTACCTCAACCCTCCATACGACTCGGAAATCGGATCTTTAGGCAATCAACGGATGGAGTTCCTCTTTCTGGAACACACCTATCGTTGGCTGGTCCAGGGCGGGGTGCTGCTGTTTGTTGTCCCTGAGAACCGGCTGACCACCTGCATCCCTCTCCTGGCCGGCAACTTCACCGACTTCCGCCTGTTTCGTCTCGATGATCCGGAGTCGCTTCGCTTCAATCAGGTCGTACTCACCGGTGTGCGTAAGCCACTCCGCGGGCATTTGATGGAGGCGAACCGCATCGCTCTGCAGCGGCTGGTGTACAGCCAGCCCTACATGAGCCTCAATGATGAGCAGGACCCTTACCTCATTCCTGCGACGGCTGCGGCTGCCGTTGCCTATCGTGGGCTTCCTCTCGATCAGATCGAGTCCGACGTCCTCCACTCCCCTGCATGGAAGCAGGTCGCTCCCTTCCTCCTGCCCAAGGAGGAGATGGCAACCGGGCGGCCGATCACGCCGCTTCACGGCGGCCATGTTGGCCTGCTCTGTACGGCAGGTCTTCTGAACGGTGTCTTCGGACAAGGGGAAGAGCAGCACATCGCACGATGGCGCTCTGTCAAGCACATCAGCACGATTCAGGAGAAGGAGGACGGCATCGAGATCACGCGCAAGCGTGAGCGCTTCTCGAACGAACTCTCTCTCGTGTATCGAGATGGACGAACCCGCGTCCTTACCGAATCGGCGAACAAACCGGAGGAAGACCATGCAGAACGCGCACCTACGGCTGGGGCAGCTTGAGTACGCTCGCTCCAGCACCAGCATCAAGACAAACATCCGGCTGCATGTCGATCACTACATGGGGGAGGCTGGGCAGGGACACCTGCTCAGCCTCTTCGGTGGAGACGCCGAGGTGGGGGCGATCGCCGCAGCGATCCAGGAGAAGCACCCTTTCACCCTTACCCTTCCGGAAGGCAAGAGCATCCCGTTCAACATGGGACCAGATGCCTCCTGCTACAAGGGCAGCCTTCCCGTGGAGGGCCGCAAACAGCCTCCCCGTGGAGGGCCGCAAACAGCCTCTACGTCACCTCCTTGCGGTCTCTCAACCGCTCCACGCCAACGGGACGGCCGGCCGGACCTTCCTGCTGAACTACGAGCGATCGTTAGCCTGGTCAACGCTGGTCAGCTTCCTTGGCCTGCCGGCGGAACCACGGTGGCGGGACTGGATCCTTGATTGGTTGGAGCGGGAGGACAAGCTGCAGCCGCTCGATGGCATCGGGTGCCAACCCGTCGTGATCACGGCGACCCGAGACGAGATGCTGTCCTCTATAGCCACTGGGCTGCAGGAGGGGCGGCTCAGCTTTCCAGAGACCAACGGGCCTATTCTCTGGCCGAGCTTCCGCGTGCAGGATGCTCTGCGTGGTCAGGGAGCACCAGAACTGTTCCAATAGATACCGAGACAGATTGGTCGTCCGCGGCCACTCTCTTCACCTAGGACGTCACTGATGACCTTGAAGCGCGGCGCAAGTGGTCGCACTGCACGATGATCCGCAAGGACAGGTGCCGGCTTAGCATCCGCTGTTGTAACAGCACCTGATGCCCATGCTGCAACAGCACCAGTCCAAGCTTTGCAGCACCTATGCTGTTATCGACGTGAGGGATTGTCACTGAATTCGATTCCGGTCTAGAGTGGCGGAACCATGGAGAACTTAGGCGTGAGTGGCAGCGGACTGACCGGGATTGTGAGGCGGTGGCGGAAGCGCCCAGCTCAGGCGGAGACCACGCAGGAATCGTTCTGGGGCTTAGGAAGCAAACGGCTAGAGTGGGTCCTTTCTGAGCAAGGTTAACAGGGCCTTGTTGAGGTTGTTGTTTCGCTGGTTGAAGCGGAATTCTGTTTCTTTCAGATGGAGGTAGAAGGTGCGTTTGGGCCCGCCGCAGAACTTGGTGAGGCGGCGTTTGGCGAAGCTCCAAAAGCTCTCGATGCCGTTGATGTGATTGCCTTGCTGGGCGAACTCGTTGTCCTGGTGTTGGACCCGGAAGTGCTTGTCAAAGCCCAGATCGACCAGGCCATGGTAGCCCGCCCAGCCGTCGGTGTGGAGCACCGAGTTGAGATGGGCGCGGCCGCGAATCACCGCTTGCAGCGCGGCTTTGCTGGCGTTGGGCACGATGGCGGTGTACACCTTGTCGCCGCGCTTGAGCAGGCCAAAGATGATGGTTTTGCCGCCGCAGCCGCGACCCACCTTGCCCCGCACACGGTGCGGGCCAAAATACGACTCGTCGGCTTCCAGCACGCCTTCCAGGGGCGACTCCCGTTCGCAGACCGCCGCGATCCTCCTCCGTATGCGCAGAAAGATCGCATTCACGGAGCGGACCGAAATGCCGGTCAGGCTGGCCGTCTGTGTGGCCGTCAGATCCAGGGCAAAACACCTGACCAAGTGACGAAACTTGGGTTCGCTTAACTTTGAACGGCGGAAGTAACGGTTTGACCGCACCATGACTGCACTTTATCGCCACTAAGCCTTCGTTTGCTTCCTAAGCCCCTCGTTCTTTCCTCCGCTAACACCAACTTCAGGTTTGGGCAGTTCTGCAGTGCCGGACGCCTTTCCCTCGCTGAAGACTAGCCCGGTCCATCAGCAGCATCCGGAGAAGACCCGGCTGATCGAGTCCGGTCGCTTTGCGGCCAAAGATCGAGAGAGTCGTGGTCTTGGAAAGCCGGAGACGTTCAACTTCTTGGGTTCACTCACATCTGCAGCCGGTCCCGCCGAGGCGCCTTCCAACTCAAACGGCAGACGCGCCGCGACAGGATGCGGGCAAGGCTGGGAGCGATCAGGGAGGAGCTACGGCGGCGCATGCACGAACCGATCCCGCTCCAGGGCAAGTGGCTCGGACAAGTCGTTCGCGGATACCTCGCGTATCACGCGGTGCCGACCAACAGCCGCTGCCTCAGCGCTTTCCGGCACTATGGGGTCGATCTCTGGCGGCGCTCGCTCGCGCAGCGAAGCCCACGGGATCGGACCACCTGGAAGCGCATGGCGAAGCTCGCGGCGGACTATCTGCCAACGCCCCACATCCTTCATCCCTGGCCCAGCGTTCGCTTCGCCGTCAAACACCCAAGGTGGGAGCCCGGTGCGTGAATGACGCCCGCCGGGATCTGTGCGGGGGTGCGCCGCAAGGCGCATCCCTAACCGCGATAGGGGTCCCCCCGGTAGCACCCGCACGGCGTCGATCTTTCGGGTATGTTCATGCTTCTCATCTGGTATGCAAACGACGCAACGTCAGAACCTCTGTGATCGCTAGCAGCAGCTGCACTCGCCCGGCTCGCGCGAGCGATCTCATTCTTTCGTCAGTTCAACCGCCTCTCACGACTTTCCAGCCAAAGGAACGCCGCTGAACCAATTTTGCGACTTCGTGAGCGACCCCGGCTATAATTGCGCCAGTCTGGTGTCGGGAAGACGGTGTGAATCCGTCGCTACCCCGTAGCTGTGAGTGCCGAGAGCTGGGCAGGTCTGTACGAAGGCCACTGGGATGTAAGTCCTGGGAAGGCAGCCTGAGATCGATGACGCGCGAGTCAGAAGACCGGCCGGACTGAGTTCTGGGCTGATTCAACTTCGTTGGGAGAGTTGAAGAGCATCTCCGCGCGCCTGCTTTGCCGGACGAGCGGACGCTGCCTATCCACCATTCCCGCTCTCGCTTCAGGCCACGCGGCCTGGGGATAGGGGCGTTTGCATGCAGCAGGGCAGAGAACGTGGCGTTGTCCTCGTGCTTGGCGGTGTTCGCAGCGGCAAAAGTCGGTATGCGCAGAGTCTCGCAGAGGCATATGCGCGGGTGACGTTTGTCGCCACGGCGGAGGACCGCGGCGACGACGAGGAGATGCGGAACAGGATTGCGCGGCATCAGGGGGAGCGTCCTGGAGCCTGGACAACGGTCGAGGAGCCACTGGCGCTGGCGCTCGTGCTGCGCGAGTCGGTGGCCTCCACCGGGGCTGTGCTGATCGACTGCCTGACGCTGTATGTGGCCAATCTGCTGGAACGGTTTGCTGCGGATGACGCTGGGTTGCGGGCGGAGGTGGATGCGCTCTGCGCGGCCCTCGCCGAAGTGAAGTGCGTTGTCATTCTGGTGTCAAACGAGGTGGGCAGTGGCGTGGTGCCGGCATATGCCTCGGGCCGGCAGTTTCGCGATCTCGCGGGCGAGGTCAATCAGCGGGTCGCGGCGGTGGCGGACTCTGTGGTGCTGATGGTGGCGGGGCTGCCGCTTGCCCTGAAGGGAACGGTCGCGGGCGCGACGCCGGCGGGTGCCGCGTGAAGGGCTTTCTGGTGGCAGGTACAGCGAGCGGCGTGGGCAAAACCACGGTGGTGCGGGACGCGGAGCTGGTGGAGACACGATGAGGCGAGTTCTTCTGCTTTTGCTGCTACTGGGCGGCGACCTGCGGCCTGGTTCTGCGTCGCGCACGGTGACCGACGAGACCAATGCGAGGGTGACGGTGCCGGATCACGCGCACCGTATGGTGTGTCTGGTGCCGAGCATCACGGATTCGGTGTTTTCGATCGGTGCGGGCCCGGATGTCGTGGGAATCAGCGACTATGTGCAGTACCCGGCGGAGGCGAAGACGAAGCCGAGCGTGGGGTCGATCAGCAATCCGTCGATGGAGGCCGTTCTGGCGCTGCATCCGGATCTGGTGCTGGCCATGCCGAAAGCAAACGATCAGGGGACGCTCGACCAGCTGCGGCGGATGGGGATTCCGGTGTTTCTAGTCGACCCGCATGGCGTGCAGGGGATTCTGCATTCGATTCTGAGTCTGGGCGAGGCGACTGGACGCGAGCCGGAGGCGAAGGCGGAGGTGGCGCGGCTGCAACAGCGGATCGACGCGGTGCGAGCGCGGGTTTCGGGCAAACCGGTGGTGCCGGTGTTTCTGGCGGTCTCTTACGATCCGGTGATCACGATCGGCAAGGGTGCGTTTATCACGGAGATCATCGCCCTCGCCGGGGGGCGATCAATCACCGACGACATCGGGCAGGAGTGGCCGCACATCAGCATGGAGACGGTTGTGGAGCGGGCTCCGGAGGCGCTGCTGATGATGCGCGGCGGACACGTGACGATCGCGAGCTTGAAAGACCGGCCGGGCTGGAGCGTGCTGCCCGCCGTGCTTGCTGGACGGGTGTATCTGGCCGATAGGCGGATAGAGTTTCCGAGTCCCGTCGCAATCGACGCATTGGAGGACCTGTCCAGACAGTTTCATCCTTGAGCTGAGAGCGAGTGACTCAGCTTCTAACCGCAGCCAATGCAGCAGGGTGTCGGGAAGCGCGGTGCAAATCCGCCACTACCCCGTAACTGTAAGCGCCGAGAAGCCATGCAGGGAGTTGCAACGTCACTGGAGCTTTGCTCCGGGAAGACAGCATGGAGTTCAATGACGCGCAAGCCAGGAGACCGGCCCTGCTGTCACCAAGTATCCCGAGGGGGACCGCACAATGTCTACACTTTGTTTCCGCGTGGCGGATGAGCCCGCGCGTTTCTGTGTTTCCAGATGTGCTTTCAGATGGACACGCCCGTTTGCTGGACTTCACCCCACTGCTTTGTTTGCCGCCGCGCTTGGGCTGGCTTGTGCGACTTCGATCGCGCAGAAGAGCAGTGCGGGCGGGAGCGCCGAGACCTTGTATGGGCATGTGGAGGATCCGCTGGGAGCCCGGCTTCCAGGGGCGCGGGTCACGCTGCTCGAGGGCAATCAGGTCGTGGCGACTTCGACTTCGGGACCGGAGGGCGGATTTCGGTTCGCGCTGACCATGGCCGGACGTTATCGCGTGCGGGTGATCGCGCCGGGGTTCGAGACCACGACGACGGCGGAGCATTTCGTCAAGAGGACTTCCGAGGTGGACATAACGCTCGCGACCGCAACCCAAACCGAGCAGGTTACGGTGACGGCCACCGGCATGTCGACGCCCGAAGCCCAGACGGGCGCGGTCGTCACGGTGCTGGAGAATCAGGACTACCGGTACATGCTGGAGGTGCAGGATCCGCTCCGTCTGGTCGCGGGCCTGCAGGTAACCCAGACGGGGCAGATGGGCGGGACCACGGGGCTGTCGATTCGCGGCGGCAATACGGATGCCAACAAGGTGCTGATCGATGGAATCCCGGCGAACCAGATTGGCGGCGGCGTGGAGTTTGCGAATCTTGAGACGGTTGGGGTGCAGTCGGTGGAGGTGCTGAACGAGCCGGACAGCGTGCTGTATGGCGCAGACGCGATGGCGGGCGTGGTCAACCTGACGACGGCCCGTGCGCAGGCAACCACGCTGCCAGTGTTTACCTATGCGGGCGATGCGGGTAATTTTCACACCTACCGCAACGACGGGACGGCGAGTGCGGTGGTCCGGCAGATCGACCTTTTCTCGGAGTACGGGCGGGTGCAGACGAGCAACAACCTTCCAAACAGTGAGTTTCACAACGGCACGTATGCGGGCAACTTCGGGTGGACGCCCAACGGAGCAAATGATGTTCGGTTCATCGTGCGGCACGTCGATGTTTCGGGCGGGCAGCCGAATGCGATTGCGCTTTAAGGCATTCCAGATGACGCACAGCAGCAGGAACAGGATCTGTATCTTTCCGGCACGTGGAACAACCAGACAACACCTCGTTGGCACACTCTGGTCCGTTACGGGTACGTAAGGCTCCGTGGCGAGTACAACGCCTTCGCGGCGACCGGGATCTACGACGGGAACAGCGGTTACTACAATGGCGCGCCGGTGACGATCACCGGGGCGAATGGATATACGGTCTCGGGCCAGGCGCTGTTTCAGTACAGCAACGGCGCACCTTCGTATCTGGAGCGGAATCGGGACAGCAGCATCTATGCGCAGACGGATTACCGGGTAAACCCGCACTTGATGGCACTGGGAGCGTTCCGTTATGAAGCGGAAGCGGGGAGCGCGAACTATCAGGGGACGCCGACATTGGGGATTGGGCGCGGTAATTACGACTATTCGATCGAGTTCTCGGGCGATGTGAAAAATCGGCTCTTTTATACCGCCGGTTCGGGGCTCGAGAACAATGGGTTTATGGCTCTGCGGGCACGCCGCGTGCGTCGTTGGCGTGGTATCCGTTTCGCCCGACCAGGAGCGGGTTCTTCACTGGGACGAAGCTGCATGGCACGTTCGGTAAGGGGATCAAGGAGCCGAGTGTGTATCAGCAGCTGAACTCACTGGCTGGCTTGCTAGATGCTCCGGGGAATGCTTCGGTCGCGGGGACCTTGGGCCCTGTGGCGCCGCTTGGGCCGGAGAATTCGCGCACCTTCGATGGTGGGGTGGATCAGCAATTATTGAATGGACGCGCGCGCCTTGGGGTGACGTACTTCCATGATGAGTTTACGAATGAGGTCGAGTACGTGCCGCAATCGGAACTGACCGCGCTTCACATTGCGGCAGCGAACGATGCGCCGATTACAAATGCCGGCGGCGCGTATATCAACTCGCTTGCCTTCCGCAGCATGGGCGTCGAGGTGACAGCGGAGGCAAAGCTTTCGCGACAGCTGTTTGCGCGTGCCGGGTACACGTATACGGATGCGATCGTGCAGCGTTCCTTCTCGAGCGACAACGCCGCGCCCAGTTTCAACACTTCGTCAGCTTTCAGCACGATTCCGACTGGTGCGTATTCACCGCTCGTGGGTGCGCGGCCGTTTCGTGTGGCGCCGAACACGGGCTTCTTCGCGATCACGTACACGCGGCCGAAGTTGTATGCGTCGCTGACCGGCACATTGGTAAGCCGCCGCGACGACAGCGACTTCCTAACGGACAGCAGCTTCGGCACATTCATGCTGCTGCCCAATCACAATCTGCTGGGCGGGTATGAGCGCCTGGCACTGGGCGGCGGGTATCAGGTAACGCCGCGCCTCAATGTCTATACGAACATCGGACATTTACTGAGCGAACACTATTTTCAAGCATTCGGCTATCCCGCGCTGCCGTTTACGTTTCGGTCAGGGATCAAGGTGAACTTCGGGGGTGAGTCGTGGAGCCTCAGGTAGGAAGACTTGAAGTGGCGCCCGTAGCCTCGGTCTCACGTGGACGCAGGCTACGGGAGGCCTCTGCTTTGTCCCATGCGCGGGAGCCGGCGCGCGTGCGGACGATCGGGTTTGCGACGCTGCTGCTGATCCTGCTTCCTCTTTCGGTCGTGGGTTCGGTTTCGGTGGGTGCGGTGCGGGTTCCAGTGCACGACATCGTCGCCGGGGTGGCTGGGTGGCATGCGCTCACCGAGACGCAGCGGACGATTCTGTGGGCGATCCGCCTGCCGCGGGTGCTTGCGTCGGCGCTGGTGGGGGCTTCGCTCGCGGTCTCGGGGCTGATGTTTCAGGGGCTGTTTCGCAATCCGCTGGCGGACCCATACATCATCGGAGCATCGGGCGGCGCGGCGCTGGGCGCGAGCCTTGGGATCGTGTTCTTCGCGCAGGTGTCGCTGTTCGGCTTCAGCGCGACGGCGCTGCTGGCGTTTGCCGGAGCCGTGCTGACCATGGGGCTGGTATACGGGCTGGCGCGGTCGCGTGGACGGACCAGTGGGGTAACGCTGCTGCTCGCAGGGTTCGCGGTGGGGACGATGCTGGGGAGCTCGACCTATCTTTTTGAGATTTTCGATCCGAACCCGTCGTTCGGGCATCGCATCGTGATCGCCTGGCTGCACGGCTCGATCGCTACACCGGAGTGGAGAATGCTGGGCGTGAGCTCTCTTCTGTTCGCGATGGCGCTGGTGTGCGCGCTGCCCTTGATGCGGCGCTTGAACACGCTGGCGCTGGGGGACGACATTGCTCACCAGCTGGGTATGCGCGTGGAGATGACGCGGGCGGGAATCATCCTGATTGCGTCGCTGCTGACCGCGACGGCGGTCGCCCTGGGCGGGCTGATCGGCTTTGCGGGATTGATCGTGCCGCATGCGGTGCGGCTGGTGATCGGGCCGGACCATGTGCGGATGCTGCCGCTGACGGCGTTGACCGGGGCTGTGTTTCTGATTGTGACGGACACGCTGGCCCGCACCGTGTTTGCCCCCTCGGAGGTGCCGGTCGGGATCTTGATGGTGCTGATCGGCTGTCCGTTCTTTCTGTATCTCCTGCGCAAGGGCAAGCGGGAGTACGCGCTGTGAAACCGCTGGTCGAGTGCGCGGGTGTGGGCTTCCGTTATGCGGAGCGGGCGGTGCTGCGTGATATCAGTTTCACGCTCGAGGGAGGCACGGCCACGGCGTTGACAGGCCCAAACGGCGCTGGGAAGACGACCCTGCTGCGAATCGTCGCGGGGACTCTGAGCGGGTTCACAGGCACGGTTCGCATTGATGGTTTAACGGCGCAGGACTTACCCGCGCGCGAGCGGGCGCGGCGCATGGCGCTGGTGCCACAGCAGATGGAGGTGCCTTTCGATTTCTCGGTCGAGCAAATCGTAGAGCAGGGGCGCGCGCCCTACCTGGGGCTGCTGCGCGGGCTGACGCGCGCGGATCGGATGGCCGTCGAGCGTGCGATGGATCTGGCCGATGTGAGGTATCTGCGGAGCAGAGTCTTCAACGAGCTGAGCGGGGGCGAACGGCAGAGGGTGAAGATCGCGCTGGGGCTGGCGCAGGAGCCGCGCCTGCTGCTGCTCGATGAGCCAACGCAGAACCTCGATATTGGGCGGCAGGCGGAGTTGATGGAGTTACTGGATGCGCTGCGGGCAGAAGGGATCACGATCTTCGCGTCGATGCACGATCTACATCTGGTGCCGGGAAACTTCTCGACCGTGTACCTGCTGCATACCGGTGGCGAGCTGTCGAGCGGGCCGCCGGAGGCGGTCCTGACGCCGGCGAATCTGGTCCGGGCGTTCAACTGTTCGGCAGAGCGGCACCCGCTGCTGGCGCGGGCGCCTGCGTTCGAGGAGGCACTGTGAGCGAATCGAGTGAAGCGCTGATTGCGGAGCTGGCGCGCGGGATAGAACCGCCGGACTCCATGTGGGAGGCGCATGCGCGGGCGCATCTGGATACGCTCACCAAACCGCTGGGCAGTCTTGGGCGGCTGGAAGATTTGGCGGCGCAGCTGGTGGCGATTCGGCGGGGTCCACTGACCGTGCCGCTCAAGAAGGCGGTGTATGTTTTTGCGGCCGATCACGGGATCGCGGCGGAGGGCGTGAGCGCGTATCCGAGGGCGGTGACGCAGCAGATGGTGCTGAACTTTGTGCGTGGCGGCGCAGCGGTGAGCGTGCTGGCGCGCTTGCACGGGGTCGAGCTGCAGGTGGTCGACATGGGCGTGGATGCGGAGTTCGAAGCCGGGTTGGGGGTGATCGATGGCAAGGTGGCGCGGGGTACGGCTAACATGCTGCGCGAGCCCGCGATGACCGATGAACAGCTGGCGCAGGCACTTCAGTGCGGGGCGAGGCTGGCGGACGACGCGGCGGAGCGTGCCGTGACGCTGCTTGCGTTTGGGGAGATGGGGATCGGCAATACGACGGCGGCGAGTGCGATCACCTGCGCACTGACCGGGGGCCGAGCGGGTGAGGCGACGGGGCGCGGGACGGGACTCGACGAGGCGGCGCACGCACGCAAGGTGGAGGTGGTCGGGGCGGTGCTGCGGCGGCACTTCCCGGGCGAAAGCACGCCTGTTCCGATAGACGTTCTGCGCTGTGTGGGCGGATTCGAGATCGCGGCGATTGTGGGGATGGTCCTAGGCGCGGCGCGCCGGAGAGTTGCCGTGGTGGTCGATGGATTTATCGCGACGGCGGCGGTGGCGGTGGCTGCGGCAATAGCGCCAGCGGTGCGGGGTTATCTTATCGCGGGCCACCGGTCGCAGGAGCCGGGGCATGGCATTCTGCTGGAGCGGCTGCGGCTGGAGCCGCTGCTGACGCTCGAAATGCGGCTCGGCGAGGGGAGCGGTGCGGTACTGGCGATGCCGGTGATCGAATCGGCCGTGGCGTTGTACGGGCAGATGGCGACGTTCGCCCAGGCGAGCGTCAGTGAGGCGGGAGCATGAGCCGTTGTTGGCTGCGCGGGTCTTTGCGGGACTTTGCAACGGCGTTGCAGTTTCTTACCCGGCTGCCTGTTCGGTTTTCGGAGTTTCGGCCAGACGGGCTTGCATGCGCGGTGCCGTATTTCCCGTTGGTGGGATTGATCGTCGGAGGGCTTGCAGCGGGGGTGAATCTGCTGCTGCGAGCGCATCTGTCTGGGTTCGCCGCGGCGGTCTTTACGGTGAGCTTTCTTGTGGTGCTGGCAGGCTGCCTGCACGAGGACGGACTGGCTGATGTGGCGGATGCGTTCGGTGGGGGCTGGGATCGCGAGCAGATCCTCCGCATTCTGAAAGACAGCCGGATCGGCAGCTATGGCGCGGCGGCGCTGGGGCTGTCGCTGCTGTCGCGCGTGGCGCTGCTGTCGGCGATGCCGTCGAGCCGGGTTGCGGGAACCTTGGTGGCGGCGCATATGCTTTGCCGCTGGACGACGCTGCCGCTGAGTTATCTCCTGCCCGCTGCCCGGGCCGGAGATGCCGGGCAGGGTGCGCGGGTTGCGGGGTTGACGAGCGGCAGGGCTCTGGCGGTGAGTTCGGTGCTGACGCTGTTGCTCGTCGGGGTGGCGATGCGGTTGCGGGCGGTACCCGCGCTTGGTGGCGTGGTGCTGCTGACACGGCTGAGTCGGCTCTACTTTCTCCGCCGGATCGGCGGAGTTACGGGCGACTGCTTCGGCGCGGTTAACCAGCTGACCGAGATATGGGTGTATGTGTGCGGAGCGTGGATTGTATGAGCAGGCTGATGTTTCTGCGGCATACCGAGACCGATCTGGTGGGGAGCTTCTGCGGCCATGCGGATCCGCTGCTGAATGCGCGTGGGTGGGCGCAGGTTGAAGATCTTCTCCGCGAGCTGCGGGAGGAGCGCTTCGACGCGGTGTATACGAGCGATCTTCTGCGGGCGCGTGACTTGGCGGAGACGTTCGGCGCTGCGTCAGGTGTTCCGTGCCATAGCCGGACTGGGCTGCGCGAAATTTGCTTCGGGGCGTGGGAAGGACTGACGTGGAAGCAGATCGAAGCTCGGGATCCTGAGCTTTCGGTGCGCTGGTTGCGAGAGTTTCCGCATCTGCCGGCGCCGCGAGGTGAGAGCTTCGAAGCATTTGAAATGCGGGTTCGTCAGGAGTTGACGCTGCTGATGGCGCGGCATCCCAGAGAGCGTCTGCTGGTGGTGACGCATGCGGGCGTGATGCGATCGGTGTTGCGTGCCTGGTGCGGTGTAAGCGACGAAGAGGCGTGGGCGCGTACGAAGGAGTATGGATGCCGGTTCACGGTTGAATCGCTCGCGGCAGGAATATGGGTGCAGCCATGAGGCACCCGATCCGTACGGTAGAGCTCATCGGGTGGGGGCTTGATGACTACTGCTTTCGACCCGGGCCGGTCGAGGACACCAGAGTCCAGGCGGCGGAGCGGTTGCTTCGCTCCCGCGAGCCATGCGGTTTCGAGGACGTCCTGTGCCCGGAGACGACCGAGCGTTTGCGCGACGAACTGCGGCGACAGCACTTGCGGGCTGACCTGCGGGAAGAGATGGATGGGCTCGATTGGAGTCTGGGGGTGGTGAAGGTTGAATGTCTGCTCGCATTCCAACGGCGGCTTTCGTTTCGGCCGGAGCAGGCGATGGAGCCGGTTCCAGCGCAAACGAACTGGCCCGGGCTGCTGGAGCTGTCGTTTGCCGCCCAGGCGCCCGTTACCTGCGAAGTGCGGCATGATGCAGAGGCTGGCGTGCTGACGATAACCTCGGCGAACCCGAATCTGCATTTGCGCGTGACGCATGATCCCGTCATGCCGATCGCGGTGCATGGTGGAAGTTCCTTTTTCGAAGTGTCGGAACTTCGCGGGCGCTGGTTCCTTCGTGACGGCTATCACCGTGCGTCGCTATTGCTGAGCGCGGGTGTCTCGCGTGTGCCGGCGGTCATCGTGCGGGCTCGAAGCCTGGCGGAACTGGGCGCGGTGGGACCGCAGTTCTTTGAGGAGACGGTGCTGTTCGGGAAGCATCCGCCGCGAGTGCGCGACTTCCTCGATTCGGCGCTGACGATCGAGTACGAAAGGCCGGTTACGGTCACGACCCTCCGTGTGACGATGGAGAAGTTCGTGACGAGCGAAGCTGCGCTCTCTCCGGGAGAGCAGCTGTGAGCACAAAGGAGTGGCGATGAGCATTGCAACCAAACGTGGCGATGGGGGACAGACCGGATTGGCGGGCGGTATCCGCGTCTCCAAGGCGAGCCTGCGCCTGGAGACGTATGGAACGGTGGACGAGCTGAACACCTTTCTCGGCTTTGCGCGCAGCCTGTGCAGCGATGCGGAGATCGCGGGGTGGACGGAGACGATTCAACGAACACTGTTTCGTCTGGGCTCGGCCCTGGCCACGCCGCCCGAGAGCAGGAGCCGCCGCCGGTGATCTCGGGGGAGGACGTTGACTATTTGACGGTGCTGGTGCACCGGATCGAATCGATGGACCGGGTGCTGGGGGACTGGTCGCTGCCGGGCGCGCATCGCGAGTCGGCCGCGTTTGAGATGGCGCGCACGGTGTGCCGCAGGGCGGAGCGCAACGTAGTGCGGTCTATGGAAGAGGGTGGCGAGGTGAAGCCGGAGATTGTTGCCTATCTGAACCGTCTTTCCGATGTGATCTGGCTATTCGGACGGCTGATCGAACACAACGCTGGCGTGAGTGCGAGGCTGCGTGAGGACGACAAGGCAGGGCCGAAGTGGTCCCGGGCATGGTAAGCGGCGGGCGCTTCTCGGGCGAAGAACGCGACGCGATCTATCGCGTGATCGCCGCGCGACGGGATGTGCGTCGAGGGTTTCTGCCGGATATGCTGCCGGACGAGTTGCTGGAGCGTCTTCTGCAGGCTTCACACTGCGCGCCTTCTGTGGGGTTGATGCAGCCTTCACGATTTGTCGTGGTCCGCAGTTCCGCGGTGCGCGCGGCGGTGTATGAGGCGTTCGGCGACGCGAACCGGCGTGCGCTGGAGCAGTACACGGGCGAGCGGCGCGAGCTGTATGCGGGGCTGAAACTTGAGGGCATCCTGGAGGCGCCGGTGAATCTCTGCGTGCTGTGCGATGCCGGCAGCGTTCGCGGGCATGGGCTCGGGCGGCAGACCATGTCGGAGGCGGCGCTCTACTCCACGGTGTGCGCGATTCAGAATCTGTGGCTGGCGGCGCGGGCGGAGGGCGTGGGTGTGGGCTGGGTGAGTATCCTGGACCCCGAGCGGCTGCGTGCGACTCTCGCTGTACCCGAGCACATCCTGCCGGTGGCGTACCTGTGCATGGGCTTCGTCGACGAGTTTGCCCGCGAGCCGGAGCTGGAGCGCGCGGGATGGGAGCGGCGCATCCCGCTGGCTCCGGTGGTCTCGTATGAACAATATGCCGACCCGGACGAACGCGGGACAAAGCTGTGACGGCGCGTGCGCTGATGGTGCTGGGGACGAGCTCGCACGTGGGCAAGTCGCTGCTCACAGCCGCGCTGTGCCGGATCTTCGCGGATGCGGGAGTGCGGGTAGCTCCATTCAAGTCGCAGAACATGTCGCTGAACTCGGCGGCGACGCCGGAAGGGCTCGAGATCGGGCGGGCGCAGGCTCTGCAAGCGGAGGCGGCGCGGGTGACTGCGTCGGTGCACATGAATCCGATTCTGCTGAAGCCGGCAGGCGATAGGTCATCGCAAGTGGTGGTGCGCGGGAAGATCTGGGGGCAGATATCAGCTTCGGACTATCACCTGCGGCGGGTGGACGAGCTCATGCCGCTGGTACGCGAGAGCTACGAGGCGCTGGCCGCGCAGCATGAGCTTAGCGTGCTCGAAGGCGCGGGCTCGCCGGCCGAGATCAATCTGAAGCACACGGACATCGTGAACATGCGTATGGCGGAGATGGCGAATGCGCCGTGTCTGCTGGTGGGGGATATCGACCGTGGCGGGGTCTTTGCTTCGCTCTTCGGCACGGTGCAGCTGCTCGAAACGCGAGAGCAGGAGAGGATCGCCGGGTTCATCATCAACAAATTCCGCGGCGATGTGGCTCTGCTCGAGCCGGGCATTCGCACGATGGAGGAACGGCTCGCCAAGCCGTGTTTTGGGGTGGTGCCATGGCTCAACGAGCTTGCGCTTGAAGAAGAAGACAGCTTTGGCCTGCCTCCGATAGCGGAGCGGGATTGGATCGCAGATCACTCGCCGGAGCGGCGGCTGCGGGTTGCCATTATTATGTTGCCGTCGCTGGCGAACTTTACGGATCTGGACGCGCTGCGGCACGAGCCTTCGGTGGAAATGCGGTTCTGTCGCGCGCCACATCAGCTTGCGAGCGCGGATGTGCTGCTGCTGCCCGGAAGCAAGCAGACGGTGGAGGATCTGTTGTGGCTGCGGGCCCGCGGGTTCGAGTCCGCGATTGGGAGGCACACGGAAATGGGGCTGACCGTCGGCATCTGCGGCGGCATGCAGATGCTGGGGACATCGATCGTCGATGAGCACGGCATGGAAAGGCGTGGCGAGACGGCGGGGTTAGGACTTCTGTTGTTCCGCACGCGGATGCGCGAAGCGAAGGTGACGCGGCTGGTGAGCGGAAGACTGTGCTCGCGCCGGATGTTCGGTCAGGTATTGTCGACCGACGCTGTGACCGGCTATGAGATCCACATTGGCGAGACCCAATACGGACAGGGCGCTAAGCCTTTCTGCACGCTCGAAACCGGCATGCTGGATGGATGTGTTTCGGAGGACGGGCGGATCGTCAGTACGTATCTTCATGGCGTCTTCGACAACGATGAGTTCCGGCATGCGTTCCTGCGGGCAGCGCGTGAATTTATCGGTTGGCGCCGGTGACGGAATACGATCACTGGAAGCGCAGGCGGGAAGAGTCGTTCGCGCGTTTGGCCGATGTGGTCGGTGGTGCGCTGGACCTCCCGAGGCTGTTTGAACTGGCAAACTTTCCGGAGGCCTGTCCGGCGGGGCTTCTGCATGAGGAGACGCGGGCTTGAGACGTTCGCTGCTGCTGCCGGCGGTCTGGCTTGCGGATCAGCTTGCGGGCGATCCGGAGGGGATGCCGCATCCGGTACGCGCGATCGGGTGGACGATCGCGCGGGCGGAGTCGATGCTGCGCGGCTCACGAAACGACTCTCGATACGATCTCGCAGCGGGCGGGACGGCCACTGCGGCAATCGTATTGGGGTCATACGCCATAACGCGGGGCGTGCTGCAGCTCGCGAAACGCAGGCGTACAAAACTGGCGGATGCTTTCGAGTTGCTGCTGGGATGGACGTGCCTCGCCGCGCGCAATCTCCAGGATGAGGCTGGAAGGGTACTCGATGCCGTAGATTGTGGCGATCTGGCGTGTGCCCGGTTGCGGTTGGCGCGGATCGTGGGGCGCGATACCGCGACGCTTGAAGAGGCGGAGATCTGCCGGGCGGTGATCGAAACAGTGGCCGAGAGCGCGTCGGATGGCATTGTGGCACCGCTGTTTTACATGGCCGCGGGCGGTATTCCGTTCGCCATGGCGTACAAGGCGGTGAATACGCTGGACTCGATGATTGGGCATGCCGACCGGCGGTACTTCTGGTTCGGCAAGGCGGCGGCTCGGCTGGACGATGCGGCAAATTTCCTGCCGGCGCGGATGACGGCCGGGGCGATTACGGTGGCGGCCGCGCTGGATGGTGGCTCCGCGGATGCACACGCCGCGCTTCGGGTGTGGCGGCGCGATGGCCGGCTGCACAAAAGTCCCAACGCCGGGCAGCCCGAGAGTGCGATGGCCGGTGCGCTGGGCGTGCGGCTGGGTGGACGAAACACGTATGCGGCCGAAGTATGGGATGCGCCTTGGATGGGAGGTGAGTTTCCGCCGGCTTCAGCGAGGAGTGCGCGGCGGGCGCTTCGGCAGGTAAAGCTGGTGACCTTGCTGAGCGTGGCTGCGATGACGGTGTGGGCGATGGGGGCTCGCGAACGTGAGTGACGAGCTTCCGCTGCATGGAGGGCAGATGCGCCGGATCGCGGAGCGGTACGGCGTCCCGGTGACGCGACTGATTGATTTCAGCGCGAATCTCAATCCGGATGACCCGCCGGCGGCGCTGGTTGCGGCTCTACGGGCGGCCGTAAACGATCCACGGCTCATCCGCGACTACCCGGATATGCAGCTGCCGGAGTTGCGCGCGGCGCTCGCGGCATACGCAGGCGTTGCCTCTGCGAACATCGTGGTAGGAAACGGTTTCGTCCCGTTGCTGGAGACTGCGCTGCGGGTTTTCGCAATCCGGCTATGTGTGTTGCCGGTGCCCTGCTTCGTCGAGTACCGGCGGACGCTCGAGCGGGCTGGCACCGAGGTCGTGGCGCAGAGGATGCAGGAGGAGAACGAGTTTCGCCTCGATGCAAAATCGATGCTTGCCGCCGGTGCCGATGCGATGCTGCTGGCGAATCCTCAAAATCCATCAGGTGTGTTAACGAACCGACTGGAGCTGCTGGCACTGGTCCAGAAGGCCGGGCAGCTTGGCATCAAGGTTCTCCTGGATGAGGCGTTTATCGACTATGCGCCGGAGTACTCGCTGGCGCATGACGTCGAGCAGTTGCCACAGCTCATTGTGTTTCGCTCGGTAACGAAGTTCTTCGGCGTACCCGGGCTGCGCGTCGCGTACGCCGTGGCGGCTGGTGGAGTCGCGCAGGCTCTCGAGAACGCCACGGCGCCATGGCCGGTAACTACCTTGGCAGCGGTCGCGGTCGCCGCAGGTTTGGGCGATTCCGAGTTCGCATGCGTATCGCGAGAGCGCAATGCGAGGCGGCGTACGGAGCTTGCGCAGGCGTTGGAGCAGATCGGAATGCGGAGCTACCGGTCAGCGGCAAACTTTCTGTTGATACCGCCCGTGCCCGGGAAGGACATGCGCGCCTTGCGCGATCGCTTGATTACGGAGCACGGCATTGTGGTCCGGGACTGCGACAATTACGAAGGGGTTTCCGAGGGACACGTGCGTGTGGCGGTCCGCGGCAGTGCAGATAATGAGCTGCTCGTGCGAGCGTTGCGGACGGCTCTCGATCAGGGGAGTTCAGCGATGCGTACCACTAGGGTTTCCCTCAGAAAGCCGACAAAAGAGCACGCTAAAGATAATAGGGGGCAGGCTAAGTTTCCTTGCCACCGCAGCTCTCGGATTGGTTCGGCGTGAATGAATGCTCAAAGTGACGGCATCATTGAAGCTGGAAATGCGCTCGACATTCTGCCGATCAGCAGCTTTGCTCTTCGCTCGGCGATTTGCTTCCTTTCGATCCCCCGAAATCTTAGGTTCGCCCATGTAGGGATCCCGTCAGAAACGGACAGTAAGGCACGTTAGCAATTCGGCTGCTCAGCTCACATGCTCACCGCTTTTCCCCTTCTCAGAACTTATGATCTGGAGGAATGCTGGCAAAACAGCAAACGAGAACCGATTTCGCGAACACATGACGCGAGCTTCGGGCCGACGTTTCTCTCGATTCCAGCGGTTCTCACAAAGCAATGTTTTCAGGAAGGCGTAGCTGCTGCCGCTCAGGATCTTATTCCTGGGAATCGGTTCCGGGGCGCAGCACCCGCAGCTGACAAGGCTGGCCATGTAAGAACCTCGATCAACCACAACAGCTTTGTGCAGGGCTATCTGAGCGCTTGCCCGGAAGCTGTAGACCTCGACAGGGAAGGCAATACCGTGGCGCCAACAACCGGGGAGATACAGGTCTTCAACAAGGGCCTCTACAAGCCACCAGTTCACGAGTCGCTGGACGACTCCAACACGTCGCTTCTCGCCATCACTATTGAACTTCACCCACCATATCGGCATTCGTGATGCCGTTAGCAAGCTAAGTAGCAGATCAGCCCTTCCCCCACTCAGGTCAGCGAAAGCTGGCCTTTTCCTTTGCTTGTTCGTTCATTCAGGAGACCCCGTCATGGAAACCTACTTCGACTACCTGCGTGCGATGGCCCCTGAACTGGGAGCGCGCATCGTGGAGACCTATCCGGCACTGCAGTCGCCCAGGGACGAACCGGCTGCCCGCCTGAAGTCGCTCCTGCGTTCGCCCCTGCCGGCCCAAGCGCTCGCCATCACAGGCATGGCCAAGTACCTGATCACGGCACGTGCAGCCCGCATCGTGGCCGAATGCGGGGCTGGCAAGACCTTTATGTCGCTCGGCACGATCCATGTCCACTCCGGCGAATGGCCCTACACCTCGCTCGTGATGTGCCCTCCGCACATCGTTCATAAGTGGGCACGTGAGGCCCTGCTGACCGTACCCAACGCCCGGGCGTTCATCATCGAAGACTTGTGGAATGGCGGCGACCCGAAGAACACCCACGGCATCGTCGAGGTTAAGCTCGAAAAAGGAAAGACCGTCGTCCGCGGCCTCACCACCACGCTCCCGAAGTTGCGGAGCATGGGACGCACGGGGTGGCGCGCTCTTTGCCCCGGTCCTGCCTTCTTCATCATGGGCAAGGAGAAGGGCAAACTGGGCTACTTGTGGAAGCACGCAGTCAATGTAGCCCGGAGCGGCCGGGATCTCGGCGGCCTGATCAACCCCGACACAGGCCTGGCCATCCCCTCCAAAGAGGGCGGTTACCTCACCCGCTTGGACCTGCGGGAGGCCAAGTTTCACGAGACCTACACGGCAGGGAAGACGGGCACCACCCGGTTTTCTCCACTCTGGCAGGCTGACGGGAGCAAAATCCAGCGCATGGCGCCTCTCGACTTCATAGGCCGCTACATGAAGGGCTGGTGGGACTACGCGATCGCCGATGAGCTGCATCAGCTTGCCGGCGACACGGCGCAGGGTAACGGACTCGGTGTACTCGCCCGTTGTGCCGAGAAGCTGATCGCCCTGACCGGCACCCTCATGGGCGGCTATGCCGATGACCTGTTCAACATCTTCTACCGCATGGAACCGCGGCGGATGGTGGCGGCCGGGTACGAGGCAGGCAGCCAGGGGCGGCGCGACTTCCAGGAGCAGTACGGCGTTCTTGAGACCGTGGAGAAGGTCCGCGAGAGCGATAACGCCTGCTCCAAGGCCCAGAAGCGCACTGTCCAGGTGCTCCGAAAGCCCGGCGCGTCACCTCTGCTCTTCGGCAAGTACCTGATGGAGTCGACAGCCTTCATCACACTCGAAGACATCTCCGATCAGCTGCCTTCCTACGAGGAGAGCGTGCTGACCGTCGATATGGACAAGGAGCTTGAGAAGGCCTACGAGGAGATCTCGGAGGACATCACCGCAGCGATGAAGGAGCACCGGGGCAACAAGAGCCTGATGAGCGTCATGCTCAATACGCTGCTGCTGTACCCGGACCACCCTTTCGACCTCGAGGAGATCTGGGGCAAAAAGTACGACCAGAAGGAGGGCTGCATGGTGCCTTTCTTCGTCACACGTCCCCCGGATCTGTCCAAGGCTGCCACCTATGCCAAGGAGCAGCGCCTCATCGAGGATATCCGTGAGGAGCTGCGGCAGGGCCGGCGGTGCCAGGTCTACGCCACGTTCACAGGCAAGCATAATGTGACATGGCGGCTGGCCGAGATTCTCCAGCAAGCAGGTTTCCGTGTGGCGGTCCTACGCTCCACGGTGGCCACAGACAAGCGCGAGGCCTGGTATGACAAGCAGCTGAAGGAGGGGGTAGAGGTTGTGATCTGCCATCCCAAGCTGGTGGAGACAGGTCTCGATCTGCTGGCATTTCCGACGCTTTACTTCTACGAGACCGGATACTCGCTTCACACGCTACGGCAGGCAAGTCGCCGTTCGTGGCGCATCGGACAGCACCTGCCGGTTCGCGTGAAGTTCTTGGCCTACAGCGGGACCATGCAGGAGACTTGCATCCGGCACATGGGCAAGAAGATGCTGGTCGCGCTCATGATGGAGGGCAAGTTCTCCGGCGAAGGGCTGCAGTCGCTCGACGCCAACGAGGACCTGTTGTCCGCTATGGCTCGTGAGCTGGTCGAGAAGGGCGGCGTCGGCGAAACGGCCGATGCTGTCTGGAAGGACCTGGAGCGCGAACGGGCCAAGCATGCACCAGCCCCCAAGCCGCTGGCCGAGGTCATCACTCTGCCAGTCACTCCCGCAGAGGAGGCAAGGCCGGAGATTCTTCCAGAGCCGGTCGAACTTCCGGCGCCTGCTGGTCTCCAGCTGGTCTGTCCTGCCGATTCACGTCCTAAGCGGAAACCTGCCCCGCTCTGGCCAACCGGTCACACACATGGCGAGCAAATGAGGCTGTTCGGCTGATCGATCAGTCACGAGGGGCAGAGTCGCGCCCCTCTTTCTTCGTGCAAGCGGTACAAAGGAGGGCTATTCTATGTAAGGTTGGAGGTTTTCATGGCTACAAATGCCGAAGCAGTATCGAATGTCGACCTGCAGCTAGAGCAGGCGCTGCCAGCCATGTTTTCGACCCGCCTCAAAGCGCTGGCGGAGCGTCAAGGAATCTCAATGGAGGATGCTCTCGCCCAGGCCATCCGTCTGGATGAAGTAGTTCTCGATGCGAAGAGCGACAACGGGGAAGTGCTGGTAGTAAAAGGCGCACAGAAGTACGCCATCAACTTCCGCTAGCGCTTCGTCTCACCCATCTGGATTCCCAGATCTTCTATGTAAGGCCACGTTATGACAAATAAACCAAGCCTCCAGCCTGCACGACAGGCCGAGAGTGATCCTTTTGCCCGGTTCAGCCTGCAGCCGCAGGTTGATGAGAAGCAGGAAACGCGGCGCGACTGGGTGCGAGCTTCCTACTTGGGGATGCTCGTCTTCGTCTTCGTCGGTGTCATTGCCTTTGCCTGCTATGCCAACCAGTTCGGGGACTGGACCAAAGCCAAGGATCTGCTGGCTGTGATCCTTCCCGCCCTCACCGGCCTGATCGGTGCGGGGACGGCGTTCTACTTCAAGAACCCTGGCAGCTAAACCACGTTCAACCCCATCCGCTGCCCGTCCCTGGACGGGCTTTCTTGTGTCTGGACCCGGCCTTCGTGCCGGGTCTTGCTCGTTCAAGGAGATTCCATGGCCACTGCCGTTGCTCTGCCCGCCCCTGTGCTCCCGTTCGGGCCACCGCAGGAAGAACTGAAACCCGTTGCCGTCGTCACTGCGGAGCACTCGCTTCTCGACATCGACCGTGAGATGGACGTTCTCTTCGATCACATCCAGGACGAACTCGAGGAAGCCGGCGAGCCCAGTCAGGAGAGCAAGGCTCGATTCGAGCAGCTCTGCGACGTCTTCGGCGACAAGGTCGACCGCATCGGCCGCTTCATCCGCGTGATGGAGGCCCGCGCTGCGTACTGCAAGGGGGAAGCTTCCCGGCTTGCCACACGCGGCCGGGTGGCCGAGAACAAGGTCGATCAGACCAAGGCTCTGATCCTGTACTTCCTTCAGAGTCGAGACGTCACCAAGATGGAGGGCAAACAGTTCACCCTCCGGCGCCAGAAGAACTCGCAGGATTCGGTCCGGATCAGTGACCCGGTTCTGATTCCGTTGCGACTCAAGAGAGTGGAGGCGCGATTTGACGGAGCGCTTTGGGAGCAGATAATCGCAGCCGTGCCGGTCGAGACACGAACGCTTCTGCTCGCCGGCATCCAGGACACCACGCCTGTCAGCGATGCGATCAAGCAAGCGATCGCGCAAAAGGAGGAGGTAACCGGCGCCACTGTGACGGGTGGTTATCACGTTCGCGTGGCCTAGCCGCCCATCCTGAAAGGAGAGAGCCAGTATGGAACGACTTGTCGAGATCGTCGACGCGGCAGAAAGGGAAGTACTGGCCCACAACGTGGAGAGCACCCGCGGTCTTCGGGCCTTCTTCTGTGAACACGGTGGAGAAGAGATGCTGGTCTCCCTGCAGATAGAGGCTGTCCGCCGTGGCCTCTACCGCTACATGGGGCAACGGTACGCGGAAGCGGTGAAGGAGCTGCTAGCGCGCACACGCCGATGTATCGCCTTCGGACGTATCAGGACGGAGGACCAGCTGAAGCGCTACCTCGTTGAGCTTGCGGCGTCGCTCGTCCCCTACAGCGACCTCGACCTGGCCATCAACGATCTCCTCATCCACGCACGACAGACCGGCATGTATTCGCTTCTCGCGAGCACTGCCGCCAAGAACCTGCCGCACCACGGGAGTCCATATGACCGTGACCCTGCTATGTAACACCGGATCCGCAGTGGAACTGAAGCTTGATGCTGAAGCTCTTCACGTTCTGTCCGCCGCGGTTGAGTTCACGTCCCGACTGAATCCTCGCTGCCGCGAGTTGGCTCAGGCCTTCGAGCCCCTGTTTCGCGGTACCGCTGCGCCTCAGACCGAGGCAGGGGAGGGGCGACTCTCGTCCGGTTAGAGCCGCACACAACTTCACATCCAGCCCCCATGGCCAGCGAAAGCTGGCCATTTGCATTGGAGCCGCAACATGCCAAAGGCCTTGTTCTCCGCCGAAGAGTTCACGCCCACACAGTGGTCTACCGCGCAGGACAAAGCGCTATTTGGGAACCACTTCTTCCGCTTCATCGAATCCGGATGGAAGCAGACGCTATTCACCAGAGGCTTTTACACCCGCCTCTCCAACTGCTTCGGGCACATCGCCCACTATGACCTGCACGGTTTCTATGGGACATGGTTCGCCGAGGACGCGCTTCGCCCTCAGCTTTCTCCGGCATACCCTGCGCTTCGGCTGTTATGGCGACCCTGAATACACCTATTCGGACGTCGAGCGTGCCATCAAGGCTGAGCTCCGCCGTCGTCCTCTGGTCGATCAGTACGAGGCTCGTGTCGCGGCGGCCGTCCGTTCCCGGGATCTGGCTCAGTTGGAGCGCTTGCAGGCCAAGTACGGGACGGCGCCTGCCTCTCCCGTGGTTTCCCAGCCTGTTGAGCTCTCCTACGTTCCAACGCCGACGCTTGGCCAGCCACAGCCTCCAGCAACGCAAATCAGCCTGTTTTAAGGAGACCCCATGTTGCATGTGTACCGCCCCGTCCTCGAGGTCCTCATGCAACGTGGCGTCCAGGACCCCCACAACTTCCTGCGCCCCTCTCAGTGGGACGACTTGCCTGATCCATCCACCATCGAAGGCGTCGCTGAGGCTACCCCGTTCCTGTTTGGTGCCATAAGGGCCGGCTTGAAAATCACCATCTACGGGGACTACGACTGTGATGGCGCACTTTCCTCTGCCATCCTCGAAGCCACGCTCGTGCGTCTCGGGGCTGCGGTCGACGTCTACCTCCCACATCGGGACGAGGGGTACGGCCTCAGTGAGTCCGCGGTGCACCGCTTCTCTCGCTCCGGCACCAAAGTCCTGATCGCGATCGACAACGGCATCAACGCCGCCGGTCCGGTACACCTTGCCCAGCGCCTCGGGATAACCGTGCTGGTTGTCGACCACCATCAGATCGAGACCAGAGCAGACACCCTGGCTGTCTGGTCGGATCAGTTTTGCGCTGCTGGTTTGGCTTACATGCTGAGTGCAGCGCTGCTCGAGCAGCCCAACATCCCTGGGGAGGCACAGAGAACATTTCTGGCCAGCCTGAGCCGGCTGACGGCGCTCGCTTCCATTGCTGACTGTGTTCCCCTGGTTGGCGCGACACGCACCCTAACCCGGCTCGGTTTGGCGGAACTGAGCAGAACGACGCACGCGGGCCTGCGGAAGCTGATGGAGCTCGGCGGGATCATGCCCTCAAGAGTCCCATCTGCTGAAGAGGTAGCTTTCCGGATCGGACCGCGGCTGAACGCCGCCGGCCGGGTCGGACACCCCGTGGAGGTGCTGCGCATGCTCAAGGCCCGTACGCCGGACGAGCAGTCCAGACTCGCGCTGGAACTCGACCGATTGAACCTCTTGCGGCGCCAGCTGGAGAAGCAGGCTCTGGAGGAGCTTACCGGTATGGTGGATGGCCAGGGACAATCCGTTCTCGTCGTCTATGCGGCACACTGGCGCAAGGGTCTGGCCGGCATTCTCGCGAGCCGGGCAAGGGAGCGCTTCGGCGTGCCCACCTTTGTCCTCGTTCACGATCCAAAGACCGGGATGGCTGTGGGATCGGGGCGAAGCGTCGAGGACATCAGCCTCATCGACGCACTACGCTCCTGCAAGGCTGTTCTCCATCGTTATGGAGGGCACCGGCAAGCCGCTGGCGTCACCGTAGCCGTGGACGCCGTTCCCGCGTTCCGCAACGCGTTGAGCCAATACATGGCGGAGCACCCCGCTCCATTGGAGGCTGCCCACGTGCCATCTGTCGATCTGGAACTGCGCGAGGCAACCCCTTCCTTTTGCCAGCAGCTGCGGGCCATGGAACCCTTTGGTATCGGGAACCCCGTGCCGGTCTTTCGGGTACACGCAGCTTCGATCCACCCACGGACGGAGAAGTTCGTCACCGTGCGCCAAGGCTCGCACGAGTTGAAGGCGCGGGCCGGTGGATTCGGCGCGACCCAGGAGCTGGGAACAGCCTTGGTTGCGCTGAATGGGTCGAGCGCAACGCTGGTGCAGTTCGTTCCGAAGGCCTGTAAACATTGATGATTTGACTACAATCCGCAAGCGTGGGATAACGTCCACACGGCAGGCCAGGAGCGTATGGACGCACTAGATCACCAGATAACGCAGTACAGCCAAGCCTTGGAGGACCTGATCCTTCCAGGTACTTTGATCGACTGCTACGAGCAACATCGGAGACGGCTGATGCGACAGGCATCAGCCTGCTTCAATGACAACGAACTGAGTTGGTTTCTCGACATGCTAAACCAGCTCCGCGGTGTAGCGGATCGTCAGGACGACTTCGACCTCCTGTTCGACCCCATGATGTACACCGAGAACTCCTATGCGTGGGACGCCCCTCCCGGACTGACGATCGAGCTCCCTGTTCTCAACTCACAGCTCGCGGCCGCTCCTTTCGTCACGGACAAGTTCCGGAAGATGGCGGAAGACGAGATCGCCCAGTTCCGGACTCTCGCCGAGACCTACCCTGACGAGGCCATCTGTGGACTGGCGCTCCTGGCAGCTGCGGCACTGGTCGATTGTGACCCGGGCATCACGGACAGGCGTTCGGCCATTCGCTATCTGGCGTTGAACGCCAGCGCGAGTCTCGAAAACCACTGGGCCGAAGATGACACTCTCTGGAAGAGTGCTGGCCCCCGCGTCTTGAAGCTCCCCGACTTGTTCCTGGAACAGAAGGAGAGCCTTCGCCGCGGCGCGCTTGAGTCCGTCCATGGGCCGCTCACGGAGGTGGATCTCACCTGCTACACAGACGAGGAAGTGAAGCACTACGCGTTCAATCCAGACAAGTTCCTCATGTCTGGCAAAACGAAGCATATGCCCGTGTGCGGCTACTGCCAGGAGCGCGTCGCCAAGTGGGTCGACTTCGCGAAAGACGCTGAAGAACGCACAATGGCCCAGTTCGGTGGCAAGTTGCCCGTTGCGTGACACCACCTTTAGGACGCGGGTTCAGTCAAACAATGGTCCGCCTATCTTCTCCCGATCTGAGCTGCCCATGGGCCCGCGTGCCAAAGATTTCTTGCTTCGTTCTGTTGTAATCGGTGCCGCCGCCGCAGCAATTTCGATCGGCGTTGGATGTGGAATCGCTCTACACGAACCGAACGCGTGGAGTCCTGACGGCTTAGTGAAGCGTGCTGACGATCTTGCTTGGAAGAACCAGTGGATCGCCGCGCGACCCTTGTACGAGCGTGCGCGGATCGGCTTTCTCCAACAGCACCAGCCGGCTAAAGCGCTGTACGCTGAAGTAAGCGAGATCCCGGTGGATGTCGAGCACAGCAATGTGCCTTCAGAACTGGCTCGGCTCACAGCGGACCTTCAGAAGCCCGAGGCCGCAGACCCAAGGACGAGGCTGCGTATCCTCGAAGTTCTAGGGATGCTTGAGACCAACTACGACGGGGCATTTGCTCTCAAGACGTGGACCGAGGTTGGCCGGCTGGCAACGGAGCAGGGTCGGCTCTGGCTCGCAACTCGGGCGACTGGGGAACAGAAAATTGCCGCATACTTTCTTGGGGACCTCGCCACCGCTAAAAAGAAGGTCGGCGCTGCCTGGAAGATCGCGCAATACGGTGGGGATCCAGGCGCACACATTCGCTATGCCAGCATGTTCGGGGCAGGTGAAGTGGATCAGCATCACTATAAGACTGCTCTCGAACCGCTGAACGAGGCGATTAACACAGCCAAACACACTGGAGCTGCCTACCCAACGATAGCTGTGTACGCGAAGATTGAGGCCCTGGCGAACTTGGGACGCTTCGATGAAGCCCTACAGCTGTCCGACGAGGCTGAGGCAAAAGTCCGACAGTACGATCTTAAACCTCATCTGGTCGACATCGGTCGCCTCCGCGCGATCACCTATCTGTTAATGAAACAAGCGCCCACGGCCATCATTCAGTACGACTCGGCCATTCGACAGGCGAAGCAGATCGGTTATTGGCGAGCCGTCATGCAGGACGGGGAGGAACTCGCAGGCGTATACGAACAACAAAAGGAGTTCGATAAAGCGCTTGTCATAGTGAATACAGCGCTTGATGCAAGCAGCCACATTCCTGAAGAGGTTTGGCTCACGCCGAGAATCCTTGCCAGAAAAGCCGATGTCTTGATAAAGATGGGGCGCGTTCGGGAGTCCAATGCTCTTTATCATCAAGCGGCTGATGTGTTGGATGGACTCCTTCTAAAGGTACCCACCGTTGGCATGGAGCGAAACCTCATTAGCGAGCTTGGAAACCTGTATTCTGGTTTTTTTTAATTCACTCTGTGAGCAGGGACAGTACCCCGAGGCTTTTCAGGTCTTGGAAAAAGGACGTGGCCGCATTGAGGCTCAGGCTCTTGAGCATCACCAGAGTGCCGATCCAACGCACCTCAGTGCGGCTGAACAGAGCCTCGCCACATTGAATACCGTCCTACTGAAGACCAACAATGAAGCCAAACGCTCCTCGTTATTGCGAAACATCGAAACGGCGGAGGATTCGCTACGGACAAGTGCCCTGGCGGAGCAGGCGGCAGATACACCCGTTGCACTTCGGGATCTACAGAAAGACCTGACGCCTCAAGAGCTGGTGCTTGAATATTCCCTCGATGACACACAATCCTTCGTACTGGCTGTGACAGAGACGACGGTAGAGCGCTACTCGTTGGGTCCTAGGCGTGACCTAGAAGAGCCGGCCCTACATTATCGAGCATTGCTGAGCAAAGAAAGATCTGATCCACAGTTGGCCAGCGATCTCTTCACCAAGCTACTAGGAATAGCTCCGGAGTACCGGGTCAAGCGATCGGTGATCCTGGTGCCGGACGGGAAGCTTTCACTGCTTCCTTTCGCCGCCCTCATGGACGGCAACAAGTACGTCATATCGGACCATGTAGTCAGCACGGTGCCCTCGAGTACAGTCCTTCACCTAATTCGGGCACGCGCGCGAGGGAGGGAGGAACGGTTGCCGTACGTTGGAGTGGCCGCCTGGACCCGACCGTCCTCCCCGTTCGCGGTCGTTCGCCGCGCCGTAGAAGGGCCAGAAGAGAGCGATTTTATACCGCTACCTCAAAGCAGAACCGAGGTCGAGAATGTTGGCGAGGATCTTCCCAAGCCCAGCAGGATCCTCCTCGGCAGCGATGCCACCGAGACGGTCTTCAAAAACCTTCCTCTACGCGACTATGACGTGCTTCACCTTGCACTTCATGGTTATGCCGACCTGGACTATCCGGACCGTTCGTCACTCGTGTTCGCGCCTGAAGTCAATGGGAGCAACGATGGGCTTCTACAAGTTCGTGAGGTCCGCCTTTTGAACCTGAATGCGAACCCCGTGACGTTGTCTGCCTGCGATACGGGAGTGGGGCCGACCGGCCAGGCCGGCGTCGCGGATCTCGCAAATGCATTCATCGAAGCTGGAGCGCGGACGGTGGTCTCAACGCTCTGGGAACTCGATGATCGTGCCACTGCCAAGTTGATGGCCTACTTCTACGCCCGCTTGGCCGCCGGAACAGAAAAAGGCGAGGCTCTGGCTCTGGCGCAGTTAAGTCTTGCGAACGCAGGAGTTGCCCCATACTACTGGGCCAGCTTTGAGATGGTCGGGGATCCAGCCGGCGCTCTTTACCCTTCTTCCCGGGTACCAGCGCCAACCGCAAGTGCATCTATTTCTGAAAACCAGTCAACACAGAAATGATGCCAATGTCCAACCTGCCGGTACTCACGAACGACATCAAGCAAGAGATCCTCGAGAATGTGCTTGCTGCACTCAAGGCGAGGTTCTACAAGCCTGAGCTTCTCGACGCCCGCTGGGATGAGGCCGTCGCGGCGAAGCGACAAGCAGTAGAGAGCGCGCCGACACACGAGGCGTTTGAAGAGGCCGTGTCCGGCTTGCTGAAGGAGCTGAAGACCTCTCATTTCGGCTTCTCCATGGATCCGCCCATAGAGCATCGAGCCGCGCTGCGCTGAGTGCGACCTACCTCGAAGAAGACACAGATCACGGCAGGCGATGGGTGTTCCAGGATGTTCATTCCGGAGGGGCTGCAGCAGCGGCCGGCATAGCACCAGGAGACATCCTGCTCTCCGTCAGCGGAAAGCAGATTATTCCGCCTGAGCACCCTGTCTTCCCGATGGGCGATATCCTGGATGTTGAGGTTGAAACCGGGACTGGGTTCGTGAAGATGGCTCGAGTCGATGTGGCACCTCCGAAAGGCAAGAAACTGCACTTCATCGAGCCCACCCTAGTTGAATCCAGACGGCTGACCTCAGACCTCGGCTACCTTAAAGTGGCCATGTTCCCCGGCATGGTGGGAATGGATGTCGCAAACCAGATCTCTGCCGCCGCAGACGAGCTCGAAGGGACCAAAGGGCTCATCCTGGATCTGCGCGGGAACACAGGAGGAGGCTTGGGAGCCTTACGCGTGATGAGCCTGCTCACGCCGGACAAAGTGCCGGTGGGTTTCTCGCTCAACCGAAATTGGAAAGGTAATCTCGATGAAGAGAAGGCAAGGTTTACCCGCTTCAGCTCAATCCCGGAAAAGAAGAGCGGCCTCTGGCTTCTAGCCCTGCGCTTCTTTCCAGCAATGATCCAGAAGTCTCCTATCGTCCTCCAAACCGAGGGTCTTGGAAAGCGGAGCTTCCAAGGAAAGATTGTGCTTCTAGTCGACAGACATACGGCAAGTGCGGCCGAGATGATCGTTGCTTTTGCTCAAGATAACCAGCTTGCGACCGTTGCTGGAGAAGATACGGCCGGTCGCCTGCTGGCAGCAGATTCAGTCAAAGTCGAGCATGGTTATCGGCTGGCCCTTCCGACGGGCTTGTACCACACATGGTCGGGCAGAGTGCTGGAAGGTACGCCCATCAAGCCGGAGGTGAATCTTCCCTTTGACTGGCGAGGGCGGAGAACGGGCAAAGATGAACAAGTGGAGCGGGCTCAGTCCCTGACGGCGATCGGATAGTAGTAGGTCGCCTGATCCGCGCCGTGGACCGTTGCCAAGTAGTAAATGCCCTGATTCACGTGAGTCAGATCGAGGGTCACCTTCAAGGAGGTGTCTTTCCCCATCTGAGCTGCTGTGCCCTTCGCGACAGCAACAGGTCCCGACCCTGCTCGATCAGGGAGGATTTCTACCGAATAAGGTCCGTCGTCACTGAAGAGGGGAAGCCTAATCGTCAACTCATCGAGACGACGGGGCAGACGGAGTATGGGCTCCCCCGCTGGAGCGCGGCCTCGCGTCGCGCTTTGACTCGTTAGGTCGAGCGTTTGATTTGCCGCCAGTTCTTCATGCGCAGCAGGGCCGGTTTTGAGGCGCCACGTCAGAGCCGCGACAATGAGAAGAGCCGCCGTTGCAAACACAGCAACAGGGATGAAAGGGAAGCTGGCTTTGGTAGGCTTCGCACGGAGTTCAGCCAAGCGTTGCAAGCAATACGGACAATCGGCTACATGAGTTGTACGAGGATCGGATAGAGGCGGCTTCTTGGGTCCGAAAGCAATCTGACGCAAGAATGCCTCCCCCGGATCTCCAATATGGGGCTTGTCGCTAGGGGTAATCGGCATTCTGCTATATCGCTCGGAGAACCACTCTTCCGAGCGCACAGTTTTGCCCCCCGCTCTTCTGCTCCAGAATCTCAAGTCCTTGCCTCAGCGATCTGTTCTGCTGCTCGCGGACGTGGTGGCATGGGACTTGGGTCGGCTCATCGCCCCGAGGGTGCTCCAGCAACCTACCGCGCAACAGATACTCCTCTGCCCAGCTTAATCAAGATCGCATCAATTTCCCGTCGAAAGCTCTTACGGATCGCACTGTAGTCTACCCCGAGTGTCTCCCCGATATTCCGCCAGGTGTAACCCATACGGATGTACTTGGCAACGTCTTTTGCTTGCGGAGACAATTCCCTGACGATTTCTTCGAGAAAAAGCACCTCAACTGGATCGATGGGCCGTGACGCTGCGTAGGCATCGAGTTCCAGTGAGCCGGCTTCAGGGTCCTCTTTGATCTGGTTCTTTAGCTGTTTGGCCAAGCGCCTGACTTGGCTGCGGAGGCGAGCCGTCAATTTCTGGGTTGTCGGCCGCGGTGATGATTTCAAGGCGAAAGCCCATACGGGGTCTAGCGCCTCTTCGATAAGCTCAGGGCCTCGCGCCTCGTCATGAAGGTAGGACCAAGCAGTCATGTGGGCAAAAGACCACGTGGATTCGACTGCTGACAGGAGCTGCTGCCGCAGTCCTTCATCCAAGGAATCCTGCCACTTCCAGAGAACGTCGGGGCCTAGGGTCTTCGTCGCCATCACAACCGATCGGAGCCGTTCCTTATGTGGTTCGCAACGTACCGACAATCCCACATCCAGGTAACCAAAGAGTACCTGCCTCAGAGCCAGCTCGTCCACCTTCGCAGCAATCTGAACTCCTCTCGCCTGCGTATATGTATTCACTCATTACAAAGAAGAAATCAGGTTTTCCACACCACAAAGGGCAACCCAAAGTGCCTTTAGGGAGTAGTGAAGCGAACAGTCCCAATCCCTCGATCAGGAAAATGCTTATATGGCAATTCCCTTTTCGATGTAGTTGTGCATAGTGGCAGGAACGGAGGAGCATTCGAGTGTCAGAGACCCCTCAAAGGACCACGCGTTACATTTGGCCGACAGAAGCGGAACGGCTGGTAAGGAGAGCCGCACAGGGTGGATCGTCACAGCAAAACGCAGCGCTTCTACATCAGAAGCTGGCAGCCCTGACTGGCTTCAGCGATCACGCCTGCTGGCGCTTCATGGAAAAGTTCGGCATCAAGCGCCCGGGTGCCGGGAAGCGGGTGAAGTGGACTCCGAAAGCCGTGGACTTCGTCATGGACCAGGGCTACGACGCTGCTGTTCAGAAATTCAACACTTCGAAGAAGGCCGTTTACCGCTTCATGCAGCGCAATGAACGGACGATGGGTTCTTGCCGCGGGCAGTACAGCCTCAATCAGCTCCGTAAGCTGCTTTCAGTTCGCACTGAAACCATCGTCGGCTGGATCAAGGCCGGTCATCTGGAGGCGACCCCGTTTCAGTACGGAGGAAAGGAAACGTACATCGTCTCCGACGAGCAGCTTCGCAAGTTCCTGGAAAGCTACTCCAGTGGACTGATGCCCAGGCGCTTGCCCGAGAAGCGCCTCGAGTTCCTGTCCCAGTTTCTCTTCAAGGGCGGGCACGCCGAGCTTGGCTTGTTGCGCACGCGGGAGAGCAAAAAGGAAGGCGAGGCGTTCCGTAACGGCGAGTACCTCGCGACACCCCACTCCTACGCAGAACAGGGTTGAACCTCTGACTTCTGAGCGCCACGTTGGTAATCAGGTCAGAGGTCCCCCACCGTGTGGAAGCGCCTTACTTCCGCTTATGCGACTCATGAGGACTGAGCGCCGGAGGGCAATTTGTATCTGCACTTCTTTGGGTGGCCATTCTGATAAACGGTGCAATCAACCGGCACGTCAACAATCTCCACGGAATTCAGCTCCGGCCCGCTCGCAGGCGCGCCGAGATGGGACATTTTCTGGATCACATGTGATCCAGATCGGGTCCACGCCAAGTTGGCGGGCAATATCTATCAGCAAGCGCAAGGCCGGCGCGGCGTAACCGTTGCCACGGTGCTCAGGCTCGACGAAGTAGCCTATGTGACCAGCGTACCGCTCGATGTGCGCTCCACTACCTAGCCGCAGGTTGATGCGGCCCGCCTCTTCCCCAGAACGGGCGTCGATCATGCTGAAAAAGTACGTCTGCACTTTGTGAACAGGATGGGGCCCAATTGAAGCTAGTTCCAGCCGCAGATTACCGTCGCTGAGCATGGGTATACCTTTAGCCGGGATCATTCCTTTATTGTATGTTCCTGCCTGCAAAGACGCTCACTAACGAGAAGCGCGGTTGTGGGAAGTTGGGCACACGAGTGAGATAACTGCTCTCGAAGGACCCGCGTGTGCGGACCCAATACTTGATATCTGGTCAAGCGAGCGCCTGATCGCAAGATTCCCTCATTCCACAACCGCGACAGCGGCTCTGCTGCCGATGGCTTCGGTCGATGTTCGAGGCCTCGCGAGCATGCCTTACCTGCATGAGAACTGATTCGAACCACGCGATGTTCTCCGGGGTCGGATACACCTTGCGTGCTTCTTTGTTGCCGTACAGCACCAGACCATATGGGACTCGTTCGCTGTAGTTCTCGCGCACTAGAACAATGTAGGCGAGCACCTGGATCAGGTGATTGGGATAGACCCCGCCTCTGGCCGGCGGTCTAGCTGCCTTCTTCAGCTCGACGGGAATAATACCGTCCACGTTACGAATGAGGTAGTCAGGTTTCCCACGGAGTCCCAGCCGCTCTGAGACAAGGGTTGGGGGACTCACGCGCTGGCTTTCATGGTCCTGGTAGACGACATCACCCTCCGGGATGCGGAGTGCCCTCTTCCGTTTTTGGCTGAGGCGAAGCAGCAGCACACCAACCATCAGCGCGCCCAAAGCTGCCAGCAACAAAGACATCAGGGCACCCGCCAGAGAGCAAGGGCGAGCAGCAAAAGTGCAATGGCCAGCGCTGCAACGCCTGCGCCACTCAGCGCATCCGTCGTGGCGATCTTGGCGCCTTGTGCCTGATGCCAAAGCTCCCCTTCAGCCTGGGCTTCCAGCGCTTCAGCGCTGGACGGCTCCTTGCACACCATCTTCAGCCACCAAGCCCGTTGGCAGTACACGAACTCTGCCAGCTCACTCACTCGTACCGGTCGGTCATTCATCACATCTTGATTCGGCCTCAACCTCCGGTTTCCGTCAACTCCCATTCTGCAGAGGTACTTCTATGTTCCGAGAACTCGCGCCCCTTCTGCGACAGCGAGCCGTCCTGCTCACGGTCACCCACCTCGAAGAGGATCAGATTCGTGTCAACGTGCTCCCCAAGCAGGTCGGTACCGGGGAAAACACGGCGCTCACGACTCCTCTTAGCGTTACTGGCACCGCGGCCGAGTTGGATGAGCAGTTGCCGCAGGCCCTCGTCCAGTTCGTAGGCAAACACCTCGAGCTGAAGAACACGATCGAGACCGCAAAGGCCGAGATGGATGCTGCAGCCAAGCTGGCCAAGGAAGAAGCGAAGTCGAAGGCCAAGACCAACGTTAAGAAGCCTGACCCCCCGCCCGCCAAACCTGAGCCACCAAAGCCCACCCCATCCCTGGGTCTCTTCGACATCGTATCCGCTGAAGCAGAATCGACGACCACAAGTTTCGATGAGGACGAAATCCTGAAGGAGATCCAAGCCAATGAGCAGCCCAACGACGACACCGAACATGACCTTGAAGACGAGCCTGTTGCCGCGTGAGTTCGTCTATAACGGGGCGAAGATCCCGGATCCAAACCCTGAGATGACCGTGGAGCAGGTGCGCGATCTGCTCACGGCTGCCTACCCGGAAATCTCGACAGCGGCAGTGTCTGGGCCAGAGGACGCCGGCAAGAGTCTGCGGTACACCTTTACCCGTGCCATCGGTTCGAAGGGGTGACGGCATGGCCAGTACATCGAAAGAACGGCTTCTGGGTGAGCTCGTCAGCCTCACCCAGAAGCCTCTGACGCAGAGCGAAGAGCGGCTCAGGAGACATCTCGAATGCGACAAGTGCGTCAAGCTATGCTCCGCTCTCGCGGAAGCGGTCCAGCCGTACCGAAACCAATCCAAGCGCGCTCTCGACGCACCCACCGAGTTGCTGGCTCCCCTGCTGTAGGGCTGCTGGCACCGGCGTTCGGCCAGGCGCTCCCCGGCCTGGCCGGAGTACCGGCCACCTACTCGCACAGCGAGAACACAGACACTCTCGTCGAGCTCTGCCGCGTTCTGGTGGAACACGATCTCGGGGATGAGGCCCTGTGGATCGGCAGCGGCAGACAGCCGCTTCGCTTTGCGGCGTCCGCGGTCAAGAAGGCGATCGCGGAGCGTTGCGGTGACCTGTTGACCCGCAACGCCAATTACGAGCTTTCCATCCAGGACAGCATAGGCAGCTACGGTGATGAGGGGCTGCGGGCAGGCATGCTGGCCATCTCCGTCGACTGTAGCGGCTGCGGCTATCTGAAGATCGGACCCGCACTCCATGCGCTGGAGAACGAGGAGGCAGGCCTTGGGGCCGCCTTCTACCACCTGCTGCGTCTCTCCCTTTATCGCTGGCTCCGTTTGTACGATCACACGGATGCCGAGGCGTACAGCGAAAACCTGCGTGAGTGGGTGGAACAGGAGGACGAGGAGGCTCGGGGAGAATACGAGGTCGCCGACGTCGAAGGGGCGTTGCCACCCTTTCTTCGCGGCGAGGATAAGCTGCAGCTTCAGGACTATCGAGCGATCGTACGGCGCCACCGCCGCGGCCGACGGAAGTCGTGGATCGAGAGCCTGCTACGTATCGCGGCGCTGACCCGCGTCCCTTGCCGAGCGCCCCGGGATGTGATCGACGCTTACTGGGACGACAGTCCCCTGCCGGCTCTGCTGATCTTCTTCCATGACCAGGACGCGATCGCCGCAGCGTTCGACGCCGAAGCTCAGTCCATGCACGAGGCCTCTCACGAACCCACCTACCTGCACGTTTTCTCCCCTTCCAACCCCGCTGAAGCCGAGCAAGCCTTCCGTGGCTTCTCACGCTTTCTGGCGATCAACCTGGAGCTCTTCACGCTGGTGGAGGCCCTGAACCAAGCGTAAGGAGGACTCACCTGCAGACTCAGATCTCCATCGGCAGCAACAGAAACTCCTCTCTCAGCCAAGCCCTGCTCATCTACAAAGGCGACTCGCACAGGGAAGCTTTCGTGACCCTTCACCAGGTTGGTAATCAGCAGTATGGCCCACCTACCCTTGGCCCCGCGGAAGCACTCACGCAAGGTTTTCTCGACAGCCTCCTTCACGCGGTGGGCGGCAACGCCGCCATTGAGGTCCTGCCGGAGAACGTGCTGGCGCGTACGCAACAGATGCTGGCATGGTGGGTGCCGGCGCAGCCGCGCCGAATGTTCTTCCAGCACGCGCAGGGTGTACTCGACGACATCAGCGGACAGGTCATTCCCCAGCCCGCCCTTGTGCTGCGCGTGGATGGATCAGGCCTCTCCATACGGTCGCTCGAGAAGAACCAGCGGCCGCAAGCGGATACCCGCATGATGGTTGCACCTTACTGGAACACCTATGCAACCGGCTCTGTCTGCCTAGGCTCCATGCGGGCCCCAAAGCAGGCAACCGTGTCGGCGATGGAGCGCTGGGAGGCAAGCTTTTACGAGAGCGCATTCACTCACCCGAACGATGCTCAACGGCTTACGATCCATCCGGGCGGTTCGGAAGGACTCTGGTGCAAGCTTGCTGGCAGCCAGCGGCCGTTCCCTTCCAAATATCTCAACGACGCCAAACAATCCTTGGCTCAGTTTCTGAAAGGAACACCCTAGATGCAGATCGTACATCAGCTTTCCCTGCGCCTCTTGGAACGGCCTGTCCGCGTTCTGATCGTTGGTTCGGGCGGTAACGGAAGTGCCATGCTCATGGGGCTCCCGTACCTTCATCAGGCGATGAGGGTCTGGGGTCACCCTGGGGGTCTCGAAGTGACCGTGATCGACGCCGATACCGTCAGTGAAACGAACTGTGTCCGTCAGCCTTTCTCACGGTCAGACATCGGCATGAATAAGGCCGCAGTTCTGGTGAACAGGGTGAACATGTTCTGGGGTCTCGATTGGGAGGCTCGTGCCGAATTCCTCAGCGAGACAACACTGCGAAACCCGGACCGCGGAGCCGACGTCGTGATTGGTTGCGTGGACACGCGTGCCGCCCGGCAGATCATCGAGAAAGTCGTCACCGCCTCCTCGCCTGTCAGCTACTGGCTCGATCTGGGGAACAATGCCGCAAGTGGCCAGTTCGTGTTGGGCCAACCCCTAAACTCACTGAATCGCCGCAAAGCGGAACGGCTGCGGACGGTCTCTGAGCTCTACCCGGAAATTGTCGACACCCGCGATGGGGAAGATCCGCTTCCGAGCTGTTCAGCCGCTGAAGCCCTGGAACGTCAAGAGCCCTTCGTCAACCAGACACTTGCAGCGAGCGCGCTGGCCATGCTGTCGCGCCTGTTCCGGTATGGTCGTTTGGAGCATTATGGCGCCTTCTACAACGCTGCAACTGGACGCATGACTGTACTGCCTATCGATCCGGTTCGCTGGCGTAGGCGGATATCACGCTGCAGGCGCCCTCATTGAAACAAGTCTCGCATCTCCTGCTGTAGCAGCACCAGGTGCTGTTACAGCAGGAGATCATTTAATTTTCTCGCTCCTACGTGCTGTTTAGAAAAAGCATCTGGTTACCACGCACGATGCCGTTGCTCACCGCTTCCCCTGTGCCCATTCGAGCCCGGCCTGTGTTCTCCAGTGCTCCACGCCAGAGCCGCCGAGCATCGACGGCGTACTGACCGCGGCTCCACGTCTTGTGGAGGTCGCGCGGAAACGGACCGGGCCTGCCCTCGGCAAGAAGGCCCCGGGGCGCGCGGCAAGTTGGGACGCGGTGCCGGCATGGATGCAGGCGGCGGGACGATGAGCCTGTCCTTTGCTGCCATCCATATCCCGGAGTTCCCCATTGCCGCCTGGCAACGCAGGGCACCCAAGCTACGCGCCATGCCTTGTGCGTTGCTGGGAGGCGTTGCGCCTCAAGAAAGAGTTGTCTCCCTGTGCGAGCGGGCCAGGGCCCATCGAGCACGGCATGAGCAAGGTGCAGGCAGAAACAGGCGGCCCAACCGTGTTCGCACACGGCAGATCGACGAGGAGAGGGCGGTGTTCGCTTTCCTCATGGAAATTGCGGAGCGCTTCTCCCCAAGGGTGCAGGCCATCGCTTCACCTTCCAACCGCTATGCCGATGCTGACCGGCTTGCGGCCGTGCTGCTGCTCGACAGCACCGGAACCGGCACGCTCTTCGGCACGGCCGAGAGCTATGCACGCAAGCTGCATCGGGAACTCCGCGCCGCGGGATCTCCAGCCGGCATCGGAAGTGCTCCCAACGCGGAAGCCGCGCTGCTGCTGGCGCGCAGTGGCCAACAAGTCGTCCATGCGGACGGGGACAGCGTACGGGGCAGGCTGGCGAAGCTACCTGTCACGTTGCTGCCCTGCGAGGAAAGAACGCTGACGATCCTGTCCCGTTGGGGGATACGAACTCTGGGCGAGTTAGCGGCCCTGCCTGAGACGGCGCTCATCAGCCGTCTCGGTCAAGAAGGCCGCAGGTTGCAACGGCTAGCCAAAGGCGAAGCCGATCATCTGCTCGTGCCGAGGAGCCGTCGTTCACGGTATCCGAAAGCACGGTTCTCGACTCACCATTGGAGCTGCTCGACTCCCTGCTCTTCGTCCTCCCGCCCATGTTGGAGGCACTGCTGCGCAAGGCGGTGGGCAGCGCCTATGCGCTCCGCTCCGTTCGCCTCAGCCTGCAGCTGGAGCGCGGGGAGCCGCACTGCATTCGAGTACGCCCGGCCACCCCGACCCAGAACCGGGAGGTGCTGCTGAAGCTGCTTAAGCTGGAACTGCAGGCCCATCCTCCCAAAACGGGTATCTTGGGGATCACGCTCGAAGCTGAACCCGCGCAGCCGCAGACTGCCCAGCGTGGCCTGTTCTAGGCGCAGTTGCCGGAACCGGACAAGCTGGAGCTGCTCCTGGCCCGGCTGCGCTCCATCGCCGGTGAGGGCAATGTGGGCTCCCGCGGCTCCAGAACAGCCGCGATAACGAGGCGTTTGTCATGGCCCCGTTCAGGCCAAGCCTGCAAACCTCAGCAGGCAAGCAAGCTCTTTCCCCGCAGCTGGCTCTTCGCGTATTTCGGCCACCCCAATCTGTGCGCGTTGCCTGCTGGGGCAAGCAGCCGCGCACGCTCTTTTGGCAGGGTTCCCGGTTCGCGATCGCGTCCTGTGCCGGACCATGGTATGCAAGCGGCGCGTGGTGGGGCAGTGCCTCCTGGGATGACGAGCTCTGGGATGTGGTGACCGCAGAGCCCCTCCAGGCGTTGCAGCTGCGGCAGGAACAGGCTTCCAAAGCATGGTCCGTGGTGGGGCTTTATGACTGAGTGCTACGTTGAGCTCCATGCCCGCTCTGCGTTCAGTTTTCTGGAAGGCGCCTCCATGCCCGAAGCCATGGCCCAGCAGACGGCGAATCTGGAGCTGCCCGGGCTTGCCATTCTGGACCGCGACGGCCTGTACGGCTCGCCACGGCTGTACATGAGTGCAAAGAAGCTGGGATTGCGTTCCCATATCGGGGCTGAAATCTCGGTAGATGCGTTCGGGCCGCAGGTACAGCCCCCGGCCTGGCAACCGCACACGATGCCGAGCCGGCCGGTGCGCCTGTCGCTCCTGTGCGAGTCGCAGACCGGCTACCGCAACCTGTCAGCGCTTATCTCCGGGTACAAGCTCGCGCAACGCACCAAGGGGGATGGCCTCGCCCCGTTCCGCAAGGTCTAGGAACATGCAATTCCAAGCTCATGTGCAAGTCACCGAGGAACGGGCGTTGCAGATGCCGCGTGCTCAGCTCGTATTCCATACGTCCTGCGTAAATGGAGAGAGTCGGGCTACGGATCCGCGCAAACGTCTACACCGGCGGGTACCAGCGATACGGTCGAATCTCCTCGGGGTGCATGCGCACGTAGGCAAGGATTCGGTGGCGCTTCTGCGCTCCACGTTTTGCGTCCTCCTGCATGCTTGGCCTGCCTAACAGCGCAGGGTGCGTTTGCATAACGCGGTCGAAGATGGTCCGCCATCTCTTCTTGACAGTGTCGGCTGATAGATGAAGCTGCGGCGCCAACTCGCCATCCGTGGCGCCATGGACAGCCGCCGCCAGCAACCGGCGCTCTGCAGAGCCCAACTGCAGTCGCGGCGGGCGGTACTGGAACAGTGCTGCGCTCACCGAGCCCGGGGTGCGCAGCACGGAGTCTGCGTTCATCATCATCAGCGCCCGGCCGCACTCCGGGAAGCTGGCGACGCACTGCCAGATGCCGGAGCTTTCCATAAAGTGCTGCTGGTGCTCGTTCACCGCCTCCACAACGATTTGCCCGATGCGATAGCCGCGATGCAGCTCAGTTAGCGTGGTCGGCAGGATCATCTGCGCTTCCTGCAGGCAACGGGGCTCCATGCCGGGCCGGAAGCAGCCAGCCAGCAACAGCAGATCCAGCACGGTGTCTGCTCGGATCATGTGCGCATCGCTTGCAAGCGCAGCCACATCCGTGTGCAGCGCCTGCAGAACGCGGCTGTTCAGATAGGGGCGCGGGCTCCCCAGTTCGGCTGCGATGTACTCCGGCAGGCAGAAGACACTGGCGCCAAAGGCCACCGGCGAAGGAACTCCCTCTAACTCTTCCTCCACCACTGTGGAATTGAAGGCGTGCATCCGCATGATGCGGCGCCACAGAGAAAACGCGGTGATCTCGCCCACCTGTTCGGAACCGATGTGCCTGGCTTCCATCTGGAAACATGTAGGAAGATCCGAAGAGAGTGCAGCGCGCCAGTTCATAACCGCCCTCGGTCGTCTGTGAGGAACTTGGTTTGGAAAAGATAGAGCCAGTCTACTCGCGCCCATCGCGAAATATACCCTTTTTGGGGCCTTGCCGCGGAAGAAGCGGAACTCGATGCTGGGTTGCGGACCACGGGAGGGATCGCCTCGATGCCAGATCCATTGCAGATCTTCCAGATGCTGGTTGAAGGTAGCCCCCTAGGCCCGGGCTACAACCAGCATGCCGCGATGCTGGGTCCGCCTATCAGCCCTCCACAAAGCGTGGCCGGTGGCATGTTCTGCCTGTGCTCCACCGGCCACTGGCTGTTCTGGTCCCCCAGCGCCGGTGCCCACGTGCTGAACGGCACTGGTGCGATCTACGCGGCGTGGCAGGCCAAGGGCGGCGCGGCGGGCTCGCTGCGTTTTCCCACAAGCGACGAAGCGCCCTGTGCCAACGGCGGCTTCTTCGCCGATTTCAGCAACGGCGGTTCCATCTACTGGACGCAGGCGACGGGCGCACACCTGGTGCACGGTGGCATCCGTGCCACGTGGCTGGCCATGGGCGGCCCTGAAAGCCCGCTTGGCTACCCCACCTCGGATGAGACCTACATCGCGCCAGGCGGCTTCTTCAACCACTTCGCCTCAGGGGGCTCGCTCTACTGGTCGGCAAGCACGGGCGCAAAGCTGCTGTACGATCCCATCGCGGCAAAGTGGCTTGCAGCCAACGGTCCAGCCGGGTCGCTGGGCTTTCCTATCACAGACCAGGCCGCTGCGGCCGATGGTCATTTCAACGACTTTCAGAACAGCTACTCGATCTACTCTTCACGAGTCGCGGGCGCGCACATCGTTTTCGGCGCGATCCGCACCAAGTGGCTCGCGCTGGGCGGCCCCGCAGGCGGGCTGGGTTTTCCAATCGCCGACCCCACCGTCGCCGCCGACGGAGGGATCACGCAGGACTTCCAGAACGGGGGCATGAGCTGGACACAGACAGTCGGCGCGGCCGTGGTCCCACTTGCATCCCAGGAGGAGCTGCTGCTCTCCACCCTTGGGTCGAACCTTGCGCAGGCCCTCCAGACGGCCTACGGCGCGGGCCAGCCAAACAGCACGCTGGCGTTTCTTCCGGGCAGCCTCCCAGTGACCGATGCCCTGGTGCAGAACGGCATCGTGAATGCGACTCAGATGATCACCTGGCTGGCTACGACCTTCGATAGTCCGTTCGTGCGTGCCATCAGCGGCGATGTGGTCCTGTCGCGAGATCTGTCGCATGGCAGCGCTTCGCAGATCTACACCCTGGCGGTGAACGGTGCGCGGCCCATGGGCGCGGCGTCGGACCCGGCTTGGTCGCGACTGGCGGCAGAGATCGCTTCGGCGCGCGCGGACATGGGTCCGGATGCCGGCTCGCGCACGCTGACGTGCTCGCCCGCAGACTGGCCGTTGAACGGGCCGTCTCAGGCCAGCTATTGGACGCCCTTCGATCACAAGCCCGGCGCGAACGACACAGCACCCGGCGCCGCGACACCTTCGCCGGTGCAGCCTGCGCTCTGGCAATTGCGCTCGCTCGCGGTCGCGGAGGATGCTGTCCCCGCGGCGGCCGCACCCTCCGCAGCGGCCGCTACAGGTCCCGCCCCATTCCCCGGACATGAACCACTCCATGCCGCAGAAGCCGTGCCGGCGGCGGCTCCTGGGCACGCGACGCTGCTCTCGCCGCAGATGCTGCTGGCGCTCTGCCCGGTCAACAATGTCACCTCTGCGGCCGCACCCAGCATCTCCGTACACCTGGAGCATGCCTGCATTAACCTTGCCTACACGGCCGGCGGGCTGGTCTGGTGGAACGGCGCCTTTCTGGCCGACCCGGGTTGGTGCCTGCCCGGCATGGCGCGCGGAGGGCTGCTGCCCGCTCCGGGCAGTCCGGTGCCCGCCGTGTATGCGTTACCGGTCGCCTTTGTGCTGCTGCGCAACGTGTCCGTCACCGGTGTTTGGACCAGCGAGGCCCAGACAGCGCTGGATTCGCCCGTGGTCAGCATCGGACCGATCGCTCTCTCCGGCTCCACGGCCGCCGTCTCCGCCGATGGAGTGACCGTGACCTACAGCCGCCCGGCCATGCAGGTGGTTGCGCTGTTTTCTACAAACTTGCCTGTGCTTCCACCCAACGATTCCTCCTCCGCAGCTTCTTCGCCGATCGCGTCTTCGCCGTCGACCACCCCTCCTACCGCAACCACCGGCGCCTAGCACGCCCGCTTGAGGTCTCTTCATGCCAAGTCTCGTCAGTTCCGACAACCAGGCCCAGGCCATCACCCAGGTCATGCTCAATGCGCTGAGCCAGATCGAGCAGTTTGCCGCCGCCAGCCAGATCGGCCCCGATGGCAAGCCCTCGCAGACGGCGATCTACATGCACATGCCGATGGGCTACACCGTTGACCCAAAGATGTATGCCAACGCCTGGACGCCCGGCGGCGGGGACTCCTCCTCCAGCTTCGACAATGAAGGCACCTTTGTGACGCCTCCGCCCACAACCACCAACGCCACGGCTTCCACGGGGGCTGCGCCGACCGGTCCCGCAGGTTCGGTGTATCCCCCGCCGAAAGTTCAGGCGGACCAGATGGGCGAGGCGCAGCAGAACGCCTTTTTCACGGCCAGCCTGGTCGACAACATGCTTGAGGTCACCAGGAACGGCGTTGCCTCGCAGTGGCGGGACCATCGCGTCAGCGTGGAGTACTACCAGATTCTTCAGGGCATCCAGCCGGTGACAGATGTGCAGCCCGCGCCCGATGTTCTGGCTAAAGTCGCCGCGGCGCAGAGCCTGATGTACTTGAAGGACGCAAACGGCAACTTCATCGGCTACACCCAGCTCTATGCGCAGTACAAGCGCAATCGCAAGGCCTGGACCGATGCCGTGGCGGCGCGCGCGACGGCCTACGCACAAGCCATGGTGGACCCAGTTGCAGGGCAGGTGTGGCCCGTAACCGCGGCCACCTACGACAACACCATCACGTCCACGCTGGACGACTTCAACAGCATGGGCCGCGCGCAGGTGGAAGACGCGCTCAACACCATCAGCACCGTGGGCGTAGACGCCGTGGCCAGCATGAAGGCGATGGGGCAGGGCATGTACGACGCCTACAAGGTGGACCTGGGCGGCTCCGTTGCGGTGGGTGTGCCGTGGTCGTACATCAGCCCTATCTCTTGGTGGGACCACACGGACGAGAGCTTCGGCGTACAGAAGATCGACGTCAATTCCAGTTCCCTGGTGGGCCGCGCCAACAATGGGGCGTCTTCGTTCGCGAACGACTGGTGGCACCAGCAGAGCTCGTCGTTCAGCGGCAACGTCAGCCTGAGCGTGGGGCCGTTTGCCCACGCCAGCGGCGACCTGAACCACGTGGACGCCAGCAACGCCTTCCGCAATGGGCAGGGCAGCAACCAGTGGGAGACGCACTCCGACAAATCCAGCAGCGCCCACATCACGTTTGAGTACTTCCTGGCCACCATCGAACGGCCCTGGTTTCTGGGCGACATGTTCAACATGGATGGCTGGTACTTCGCGGGGCACAAGAAAAACAGCATTAGCACCGGCAACATCGACGACCAGGTGGGCGATAAAGTTCCGCAGCTGATGCCCATGATCCCCAAGGCGTTCCTCATCATCCGCAACGTCACCATCACGGCGGACGATTGGGGTACGGCGGGCAGCAGCTTCCAGTCGGCGCAGACGAACAGTGCGGGCGGTGGTGAATCCAGTGGCACATCCTACGGCGTCTCCGTGGGCTACCTGTTCTCAAGCGCAAGCGCCAAGGGCAACAGCCAGCAGGCAGGCGGCGCGTTCGGCACCGACAGCACCAGCAACGCCGGATGGAGCTTTACCGCGAACGGCAACGGTGGCACGCTCCAGTTGCTCGGTACGCAGATCTGCGGCTGGATCGGTGAGATCCAACCGGCCGCACCGCTGATGGACGCGCCCGATCCGCCGGCCACCGGCACGGCCGCTGCATCCGGCACGGCAACAACTGCCTCCAGCACATCCACAACGAGCGGCAGCACGACTACTGCTACAACCACGGCTGCGCATTAAGAACCCAGGAGCGACTTACGATGGCCGACACGGACGATCTCGACGCGGGAACTAAGGATCGCGACTATTACACGGGCGTAGCATGTCAGAACTGCTTCGGCACTTCGGACGCAAGCGTGATCGACCCCAGCCAGGGCTTTACCGCGAATCGCGACCGCCTTCTGCAGCTTTACACCTACTACCAGACCACGGCGCAAAAGGCTCCCGAGCTGTTCCTGTGGATGGGTTTGGGTCACATGGCGGGCGCCACTATTGTGCTGGGCATGGACCAGACGCAGGACTTCCTGACCATCCTGGAGACGCTGATGAGCACGGCCAAGAGCATCTTCCTCGATCTTGCCTGGCTGCATGAGGCATATCTGGACTCACCCGACGTTGCAGCATCGCTGGCAGCGGTGCGAGACGGGGTAGACCCCAAGCCCGCGGCTAGTTACGCCCAGGCAATCCAGGACATAGCGTCTGGAGACGCGAACCGGATCGCGGCTGGCAACCTGGCCCTGCTGCGGAACGAACAGATGTGCCTGGTGCAGCCGGGCATGGACCAGTTATCTAACAGCAACGCCACCCTCTTTTTCAATCGCGCGTGTGCTTTCACCATGAACGTGCATCCGTACCACCGGGACTTCATCACGGTGGTACCCAGCGGTTCCGTTGCGTCATTCAACGATCGCTGGACCTGGATTACAGAGCCTGACGGCATGTGGGCGAAGTGGATTGTCATGCCCAGCGTGGCACCGGACGAACGCAACCGACTGGTCGCGCTTGGCATGGCAGACCTGATGGCAGCTCGCTTCGGCGACTTGGTGCAGGGGCTGCTTCCAACCGGTGCGGACGACCAGTAATCGACAACGTTGGTGACGCGTCCGTCGCCCAAACGTTCTTTCGATCAGTCAAGCCACACGCAGAGAAAATGACGGGGCAGAGGACTGCCAGTACCAACTCACGTCTCTGTACCCTTCGCAGGATCAGGCGAACAAGCTGTGCAAGCAATGGACAGGCCTTCGTGGTTCATTCTTGGTTGGCGAACGGACCAACGCACAAGCTGCACGTGGGTCACTGGTTCCACTGTCGAGACCTAATACAACGAAGCTCTTGGATCTGACGTACTGCGATCCGGCACACCTCGGAGGTCCTTTACTTGGTCGCGGGTCAGCCAGTTGCCCATCCTGTTCCCGCGCTGCACGATGTTCGGGATGTCGGAGAGATTGCTGGCATCATCAGCACCGATCAGTCCCTTGCGCCGAGCTTCGGATGTCGTTTCTAAGTATTTGGTTCTGGCACACATTGGTTCTTCCGGTCCAGCCAGCGATTGTAGTCGCGCGCATGCAGGAGTACTGGCATGCGCGGATGAATGCGGCTTATGTGGAAGTGGCTTCGGTGGTCACGATGGCGAAGGATTGAGCCAGTTCCCTGCGCGTTCTTCCAAGCGTCCACAGACCCGCAAAGCCCATCAGACTTCCGTTCGCTGACTCAAAGGAGTACGGCTGCTTCGGTGGCTTCCCCTCCTTCGACCACTCGTAGAAGCTGTTTACTGGGGTAATGCAACGCCGCTTCCTGAACGGCTCGCGCCACGTCGGAGCCTTCGTGATCGTCTCCGCTCTTGCCTTGAAGGTGGAGAGACCCTTTACGTCCTTCAGATCCTTGGTGAAGAACGGCACCAGACCCCAACGCGCCAGGAACAGCTCACGGTCGCCTGAATCCCGACTCTGCCGGATGATGGGCTGGAACGTCGTCGGCGCTACGTTGTAGTCCGCCTCCGGTAAGGGAAACTCTGCCGGGTTCGGGGCAGCCCTGAAGTGTTCCGCCATCTTCTGCTTGTCGCTCCGGCGAACATATCGGCCACACATCAGATTCGCCCCCCATGTGAACTTGCCGCTCGTAAGGCATGCGCTATTGCGCATTTCCTTCTTTCAACTGACTAGTCGATTGGGTCCTGCGACCCTTTCGGTACGCGAGCCTGCCTTTCTGGCAGGCCTTTCCGTTTCACAACCAGACCGTGGAGATCTTAAATGCTACTCACAATGGAATCGAAGACCGCAGCTAAGCACAAGCTGGAAACCATGATCGAGAAGGGGCGAAACACTGCCGGTAGTGTGATTGAACACGTTATGAGCAACCAGGCGAAAGATAGGCTGGTTCGCAGCCGTGACCTCGCCTTTATCGCGAGCCCGGAGTCGAGTGAGATCACCGTGTCGTTCCCGGACGGACCTCGCGTTGAGGGCGCTGTGACACAGCAGCTGCACCGTAATGCGCTGAATCAAATGGCCCAGGCGACCGATCTTCCACTGAAGTTTGTGGACGCGCTTCAGAATACCGGTGCGCCGTGGGGACGAGAGCTGTTGGCACACAATCTCAATACGGTCTTTCACAACCGCATGGGTAAAAGCCGGTACCTGTTCCGTTCGCTGGGGACACAGGTTCGCGGCTTCCTTTCTGATCGTTATCGTCGACTTGATTCCCGACCGATCATCGAGGCATTTGCCATGGCCGTACAGCAGAAAGGTGCAATGCCTTACGACGGATACGTCACTGACACCAAGGTCGCGATCCAGGCGATTATGCCCGAAGTTTATGAGCCGATTCCAGGCGAGCTGGTCGCCTATGGATTGAGCCTCGAGAACTCCGACTTCGGCAACGGTGCACTGTCCATCCGTGCCTACCTTCTACGCATCTGGTGTTCCAACTTGGCCATCACGCAGGAGGAGATGCGGCAGGTACACCTGGGCAAGCGACTGGATGATTCCATGCTGTATTCCAACCGAACGTATGAGTTGGACGCGCGCGCCACAGTGAGCGCACTTAAGGATGTCATCAAGGGCCAGCTGGACGCCGATTCGCTGCGTCGTCGCATGGACGCGGTCCGGCACGCCAGCGATCAAGCAGTTGATCCGCAGAAAGCAAAGGAGACGTTCCGGCGTCTGCTGCAGAAGGGAGAGTCAGAAGCTGCTCTTCAGGCTTTCGAGTCTCCTGACACCTACAATCTTCCCGAAGGCAATACGAACTGGCGTTTGTCCAACGCTATCTCCTGGATTGCAGGCCAGACAAAGGATGCGGAACGCAAGCTCGACCTGATGAAGATCGCGGGCGAGGTGCTTCCAAAAGCGGCATAACAATGGTGGGCGTCTGTGGGCGCCCACCCTAACATAGGCTATGGATGCCAGTTCCAAGGAAAGCGATCGCAGGCTGCGTGGAAGGTGGTTGACGCCAGAGGAACGCCGTTTACGCCGAGCGGAAAAGATGCTCCGCGGGGCTGAAATCCGAGCACGGCGGGCAACAGCAACCATGGCTTACTGACACGCTAAGGTCCAGGGCTAAAGGCAGGGCACAAAGAACGCGTCCAGCCTTCCCTCTTCGGATCTGCAACTTCGGAGATGCCAGACGAGCTTTTGACCGAGCAAGACAGCCGTGAGATTAATGTTCCAACGAAGCAGCCCCTGTTCGGACCAGAGCCTCTCCCTGCCGGTTCACCGATCCACCCTCACCAACATGACACCCTGCCAGATAGCGAGTGATCTATGAACTCGGAACAGCTGTCACATTGACGCTCGCACCTTCCGCCTCGATCCGGCCGATCCCTCAAAGCTGGTCTGTCCCAATGGAGCTTGCGCGAAAAGCTTCACATTGAAGCAGCAGAATAAGGGAAAGCTTTGGCCCGAACAGAGGGCCTATACCGTCCTGCGCTGAAGCTACCGCGGGCCGGTGCCTTATTGGCCTGCAAGGCTATTTCCTACCCTTCTCTACTTCTCCTCGAACTATGCTGCAGCCTTCGGGAGGACTCGCACCGTACATCGTTGTCCTGGCGCCTCAGACCTGTAGGTGACCAGTTCGCGGAGCCGGTACGGAGCAGGCGCCCATTGGTGGCATAGCTCTCAAGGTGCGTCAGGTCCCGTGAACCTTTGACCCGAACTTCAATACCGGCCGCAAGCAGGATGCCCGGTTGTCGCTTCATCGTCCTACTGCGTCTCCTGCCGGAACTGTTCGCGGTCCCGGTATACGCGGACATGGACACTTTGGGGCCAGTGAGAACTGGAGGCGCGCGAAACGACGGTTAGGTTCTGCCATTGAGATTCAGGCCCAGGCTCGTTAGCTTTCTTTTTCGTGGCTCCGATGCTTTGCGCGCATGTCTTTCTGTCTCGAGCTCTTTAGGAGCTTGTTGAAGAAGGCCTCTCCTGAGCGGGGCGATCGAGCGGGAGCGGGATTTTCTGGTGTTTGGAGGCTTTTCCGGAGTTTGGCGCGGATAGTTGCGGGCTGTTGCAACACTCAACCGGGTTTTCAGGCGCACTGCGGCTGAGGGTGTTGCGCGGGTTGGCTTGCGAGCAGCCGTGGCAGGCGCAGCAGATTGTGTGCGGCGCAGCTGAAGACGAAGATCCAGTCCACCTTGGCCAGGCCGCGCAGCTTGACCTGGCGCAGGGGACCGGTCTGCTTGAGCCAGCCGAAGGTCCTCTCGATCAGCCAGCGGCGGCTGAGCGAGCGGGCATACCCCGGGTGCCTGGTGGTGCGGCGGTCCAGGTTAGAGCGGCGTCCGTTTTCGTTCTTCTGCACATGCACGGTGACGTTCAACTCGCGGCTGGCGGTGACGAAGTCGTGCGTGTCGTAGGCCTTGTCGGCGCCCACGCTGATGCGTTTCGACCGGTTCTTCTGTTGCTCGTGAAGCATCAGCAGCGCCGCATCGCGCTCGGCATGACCATCGGCCTGCGTGGCCATCGCGGCGGCGATCAGGCCGTTGCGGTTCTCGACCAGAGCATGACCCAGATAGGCCAGCTTCGACTCCTTGCCGTAGCTCTTCCTGTACAGCCGCGCATCGGGATCGGTCCTCGACTGGTGGGTCTCGTTGGATCGCTTTTGGCCTTGGAAGTTGGCTCCGTCATCGTCCGAGCCGTCCTTCTTGCGGGAGCTCTTCTGCGAAGCCCAGGCCTGGATCAGTGTGCCGTCGACGGTGAAGTGCTCATCGCTCATGGAGCGCTTCGCCAGCCGGTTGACCTCGGCGAAGAAGCGCTGCGCCACCTCGGAGTTCAGCAGCCGGTCGCGGTTCTTGGAAAACACCGCGTGGTTCCACACCGCGTCGTCCATGCCCGGGCCAACGAACCAGCGGAACAGCAGGTTGTAGTCCAGCTGCTCCACCAACTGCCGCTCCGATCGCACCGAGTAGAACGCCTGCAGCAACAGCGCTCGCAGCACATACTCCGGCGCTACTGACGGCCGCCCCGAAGCCGCATACAGCGCATCGAACTCCGCACTCAAGCTGCGCAGCACCGTGTCCGTTAGCCGCCGAACCTCCCGCAAAGGATGATCCGTCGGCACACGCTGCTCCAGGGTCACACAACTGAACATCTCGTCTTGCCGCTGCTCGTCGCCACGCATACTCCATAGGACGAAGCCAGCCTGTGCATCGCTGCCCAACGTGCCTATTTCAACAAGCTCTTAGGCGTAGCTGGCACGATTGGTGCTCTGGCGATAGTCCTCACCTTGCATTTCCAAAGGCACGCACATCTGCTGCAAACGGGATCGCACTCGCTCACCGATCCGATCTCCCAACGTTTCCGGCCGGACTGCAGTGCGAAGCGTTGTGACCGAAGAAGGTCCCCTCTCCATTGCCGCCGGGGGGAGATTCGCATAGTTCGTCGTGATGATCGTGGTTAGACAATCGTTGTACCTGGTATTGAGAACGTACCCGATCGTGTCCGTCACCCACTCTGTCGGCTTCATTGCGCCAACCTCATCTAACACGAGGACCTGCGCATTGAGAATAGGCGCAAGTATCTCCGCCTCCGACCCATCACCTCGCTGACTGTAGCTTTGTTGGAGTGTCTTGAGCAGCTCTCGATAATCACAGAAGAGACCGCTTGCCCCACGTTCAAGGATGAGCGCCTTAAGCATCGCTGCCGCTAGGTGAGTCTTGCCGACGCCAATGGAACCGACCAACATGATGCCGGTCGTCCCTGTCTCTCCAGGGAATCGCTTCACGTAGTTAGAAGCATACAGGTGAGCGAGAACCAGGCTCTTGTTTGAGCCCGCGAAGTTCAGGCGATAATTTTCGAGTGAGCAAACTTGATATCTTTGCGGAATGTGGGCGCGGTCGAGCGATCGCTTGATCTTCTTCTCCTCAACGCAGACACAGGCTCGAACATACCTTCCCTTTTCGCCTTCAACGAGGAGATGTCCTGTTCCACCGCATTTTGCGCACTCGTCAGGCATGTTCAGATCCGCTTCAGACTCGACTATAGTAGCGCGAATCACAACAAGTAAAACAACGCCGGGATGACCTGAACAAGGCTTGAATAGCGCCATGGCCACCGCGCCCGGTGGATGCGCGTTCCTGGGCCGAGCAGGGGCGCGAATCTGGCTGCCCTGCGGGAGCCGAAGCTGCTGGGCGGCGAGGGCCGAGAAGCCGAGGAACGGCGCGAGTCCGTGGAGGCGTCGCGACGGCAGTGGGCGGAGCTGCCGGCTCCCCACCTTGATCCCATCGCCCAGATCGAGCAGGAGGCGGCGGCGCAGATCGCCACGGTCGAGAAGCGGCGCGACGAGGAGCTGAGCCTGCTCGACAGGCTAATCGAGCGGACGAAGGCATCTGCGGCCGAGGTCAACCGGCGGGCGGCTCGGGCGGCACGCTGGCCCGGTCGCTCATGAGCTACGACGCTCCAGGCCACGTCACCACGCTTTGGAAGTGCGCCCCGTCGATCTGCGGCGGCTCGAACCAGAGCAGCCGGCCGGCGATTCAGACGCAGTACGATCTGGCCGGCTTTCTCACCTATGAGTCTGACGCGGCCAGCGGCGGCATCCGTTACGGCCGGTCGCCTGCCGGCGAGATCACCTCGATGACCAACGAGACCTACAATGACCAGATCAACCCCGGGACGCTGGTCAGCAACGTGGTCAACTCGCCGTTCGGTCCTTTGACCTACCAGCTTGGCAACGGCCTCTCTTCCAACCAGACCTACGACAGCATGGGGCGGCTTGACGGAACCTGGGTCTGCCAGGGCACGACCTCGCCCTTCTGCAATGGCGGAGGTGGGTTGTACGGCAACCTTGACACCATCCACGGCACCCGTGTGACCAGCATCTGCGACACGGTACTGAATCAGTGTCAGAACAACGGCTACGACGAGTTCAACCGGCTCGCCTCGGTCACGGCCAACCCCTATAACCAGGGCTCACCGGGCAGCTTTACCTACACCTACGACCGGTACGGCAACCGGCTCTCCCAGAGCTCGATCAACGGCGGCCCTTCGCCCTCCTACACCGTCGACCCGGCCACCAACCATCTGGGCGGGATAAGCTATGACGCGGCGGGCAATGCGATGAACGACGGTCTGGCGCACTCCTATACCTACGACGCCGAGGGCAACGTGCTCGCGGTCGATGGCGGGCAGACGGCGTCCTATGTCTTCGACGCCCAAAACCGGCGGGTACGGGTTCAGAACTCCTCCGGCACACTGGAGTTCCTCTCCGACGCCATGGGCCGGCGGACCTCGACCTGGAACGCCGCGAACAACTTCGGAATAGAAGGCCGGATCTACATGGATGGCAGGCAGCTCGCCTTCCGCGGCGGCAACGGCGGCGAGACGATCTTTGACGGCAAGGACGTTCTCGGCACCGAGCGGCTGAGGACCAACTACGCCGGCCAGATGGTCACCTACGGGCGCTCGCTCGCCTTCGGCGACGGCTTCGACCAGAGCGTCTACACTCCCAACGCCGACCAGGACAACTCGCAGTTCGCCGGACTCGACCTCGACGGCGAAACCGGAACCAGCCACGCCACCTTTCGCCAGCTCTCGACCAACCCAGGGCCGGTGGATGAGTCCCGACCCGTACGACGGCAGCTACGACCATGCCGATCCGCAGAGCCTGAACCGGTACGCGTATGTGCGAAACAATCCGCTCAGCAGCGCCGACCCGTCTGGACTGAGAAAGGAGTCGATATGCGCAGAGTTAGAAACCTGCGGCGGAGGTGGGGGTGGGCTCGGTCTGGCAAACATTCACGCGAGTGGAGGAAGCAACACTTACTTCGGGGCAGGATGGGACGAGTTCCAGTCCCTCATCACCGTTTCAAGTGCAGACGGGGATGGCCCTCACTCCTACTCTGAGTCAAGCTGGAATGTAACTGTCTCCTCGGACTCAACGAATACGGTCGTTGGCACAGGCATTTACTCGACTTCGGATGGAGGGCTTGGAGGAGTGGCGATCACCTCTACATTATGGGGTTTGGCAGGTGGGAGCTTCACCTTCGCGTCAGCTGGCCGCATAAGGGCACCTCAAGCACGAGCAGGACAGGCCCCCATCCTGGTCGCCCCAACCAGTGCAACCACACAGACGTCCACGCCACAACTGAAAAAGCCTTCATACTCGGCATTTGCGGGCTGTTTCTACAATTCAGTAGTTCACACCATTACTGATGAAGAAGACGGGCGTAGCTGGACTGCTTATGGATTTATGAACACCGGTGCGGCTCTTGCTATAAAGTTAAATGCATTTAATCCAATCGGCCTTACCTTTGTAGCATCAGCAGCTCTTATGGACGCGGGTGCGATGGTGAAGGCGAATGTAGATTGTACAAAGCAAGCGGGCTACTGAGCGGACGTCCTATGACAAGCACCCCAAAACGGTTATTCGCTGCTAAGAGTACTTATGTCTATGTGTTTTGTGCATATGCGCTAAATGCTCTTGTGTTATTGCTTCACCCAACTAGAAGAACCGGTGTCAGCAGTCCGTCTAATATATATAGCGTGCTGCCAGTGTTTGTGGCTATGCTGTGTGGGGCATTACTATCATTTATTTGCTTGCGGATGACTAGCAGCGTTTCCGAGAAGATGATTCTAGTGGTAACTGGAGGCATCTGCGTTCTTCTCCTACTTAGCAGCATGGAAGCGTTAGGGTACAAATGGGCCAGTCTTCCTCATAGCCGTGTTGCGTTCGTCACGCTTAGCTGTGTAGCTGCTGTGCTAACTGGAATCCGGTGCTACAGCGTGTCTGAATTGTAAGACGTTGTCGGTGCTCTGAAGGAGGTGTCTAGCGGGCAGCTTTATCTACACCTACGACCGGTACGGCAACCGGCTCTCCCAGAGCTCGATCAACGGCGGCCCTTCGCCCTCCTACACCGTCGACCCGGCCACCAACCATCTGGGCGGGATAAGCTATGACGCGGCGGGCAATGCGATGAACGACGGTCTGGCGCACTCCTACACCTACGACGCCGAGGGCAACGTGCTCGCGGTCGATGGCGGGCAGACGGCGTCGTATGTCTTCGACGCCCAAAACCGGCGGGTACGGGTTCAGAACTCCTCCGGCACACTGGAGTTCCTCTCCGACGCCATGGGCCGGCGGACCTCGACCTGGAACGCCGCGAACAACTTCGGAATAGAAGGCCGGATCTACATGGATGGCAGGCAGCTCGCCTTCCGCGGCGGCAACGGCGGCGAGACGATCTTTGACGGCAAGGACGTTCTCGGCACCGAGCGGCTGAGGACCAACTACGCCGGCCAGATGGTCACCTACGGGCGCTCGCTCGCCTTCGGCGACGGCTTCGACCAGAGCGTCTACACTCCCAACGCCGACCAGGACAACTCGCAGTTCGCCGGACTCGACCTCGACGGCGAAACCGGAACCAGCCACGCCACCTTCCGCCAGCTGTCGACCACCCAGGGCCGGTGGATGAGTCCCGACCCCTACGACGGCAGCTACGACCATGCCGATCCGCAGAGCCTGAACCGGTACGTGTATGTTAGGAACAATCCGCTGGCGATGACGGACCCATTCGGCGAAAAGCAACACTGCGACATTGTCATCAACGTCAGCTCAAGCGGCTCCTCAGAGACCGGGACCTGCGGCGACGATGGAACGGGAAATACTCTACCCTGGTTCCTGTCCGAATACGGAGCTCCTTCAGGTTGGGACTTGTTGCAGCAATCCGGTGCAGGTATCTTCATCGCCGATTCCTATACGTACACTCATTATGACTACTCTGCACAAACGCCAGTCGCCACACAACCGGCCCCAAGTAACGCGCCGAAACAGAGCGCTCAGCAATGTGCAACTAACATTGCTAATCGCTGGAGCATTGCAGGACTCCTTCCAGGAGCTCCGGGTACAGGCAATTCCTTCGGCGGCGGTTTGGTTGGCGGATTATTAGGGAACAACGTCACAAACGTCACTGGCATATGGAACACCATCTTTAACAGTGGGAACCCGGTGAGTACGGCCGGCAACATAACGGGTGCGGGAGCCAGCCTAGGAATGGGTTCTTCGGTAGGAGCGCAGGGGCCGTTCTCGGCCATTGTGAGCCAGATTGCACCGAAGGCGGTGGGAGAGTTCTTGAACGCCGCTGTGCTACCTAAGTGGATTATTGATACTGCAATCTATGGGGAAGCTCTTAGTTACTGTAAGACCGGAAAGTACTGAGGTGAGAGATGAATGCAGCTAGTAACCTTCTACAATCTCTTCGGGATTTCGGTTGGCCAGTTCTTGCTTTCGCGTTCTTCGCTCCCATATCCACGTTCGTGCTCCCAAGCGGTCGTTCCCGTGAAGAAAGAGTTGAGAGGCTATTCTTGGTGGGAATTATCATCGCAGTAGTCGAGTGCCTCTTTTTCCTCGGAACCGAGAGCGGCGATGCGCTCCGGGTCGCTCGCCTATACCCAGCATGGGGCGTTTACGTTCTCCTGCTATCTGTTACAGGATTCGGTTCATTAACTTGGTAGTGGCTCCTCCGAGCAAGAGCAAACCGGGGTGCAATCAGCATAAGCGAGAGTATTCAAACAGATCGCCCCAGGCGAAAAGCAGGCAGAAGCTTATACGTGTCCCTGATCGGCTCTTGGCTAGTGGGCGCGATTGTTGCCGTGGTCTGGCTTCCAGAATCTCTGCCCCTTAGCGATTCTTTAGGTGTGTCCTCGCCGTTGTCCAAACATTACAAGAGCACGCTGCTTCGCATCGGATGGGGGCACCTCAAGAAACGGAATATTACGTACGCTAAGGACCGGAGAGGCGCATGTGGCGACTTAGGCAGACGATTTGAGGACGGTGCGGTAGAGGGTAGAGCGGGCGACGTTGAAGCGAGCGGCGATCTCGCTGACGGGGATGTCGGCGGTTTTGAGTAGTGCGCGGATAGTTCTGATCTCTTTGGGAGACAGCTTGGAGGGTCGTCCCCCGTTGCGGCCGCGGGCGCGAGCGGCTTTGAGGCCGGCGACGGTTCTTTCGCGGATGAGGTTGCGTTCAAATTCCGCCAGAGCGGCGAAGACATGAAAGACGAGCTTGCCGGCCGGGGAACCTGTTTCGATCTGCTCGGTCAATGAAGCGAAGTTGATTTTGCGCTGTTCGAGGTCGGCAATCAGTCGGACGAGGTCGGCGAGGTTTCGACCGAGCCGGTCCAGTCTCCAGACGACTAGCGTGTCGCCTTCGCGCAGGCTTTTCAGGCATCCTTCGAGTTGCGGTCTGCCGGTGTTCTTTCCGCTGGCCTGCTCTTCGTAGATCTCGCGGCATTTTGCTTGCTGCAGCGCATCGCGCTGGAGGTCGAGCGTTTGATCTCCGGTTGAAACGCGAGCGTAGCCAATGTGCATGTCCCGGATTCTACCGGGATGACGGGTATATGCAACACAGATTGTCGGACAGGTTGTGAGACACTTCTGAGGGCTGGAGCGGGTTGTTCCAGGCCGGTTCAGCGTTGTCCTGAAAACCAGCGTATTCGCTACAAAGGAAAGCCATGCCGTTCGACTTCCAGCAGCAGCCGGCCCATGAGGCTCTGGCGCGGTTATTTGAGGTGGCCAGGCGAGATGCCGGGCAATCGCGCCGGGTGGCCAACTTCCTGCTTGCCTGGCATAACGCCGAAGAGAACGGGGGCTGGGACCCTGTCGACCTCTGGAACGTGGACGAAGACATTCCAGGGGATATGCTGACGGTGCTTGGGTTGATCAGGCAAACCCATCGCTACCCCGGCGACCTTGGTTTCGAGGAAGAAATACAGGGCGTCTGGAAAAGTTGGCGTTGAGTGCCTCGCCGCGAGCTGCTGACCTTTACAGAGCGCTTGGAACTGCTCGCCTTTCCAACCGATGAGGCAGAGTTGATTCGTCTGTACACGCTGATCCGGCAGGACGTGGCCTTCGTCCGCCAGCATCGCGGCGACCACAGCCGGCTCGGTATCGCCGTGCAGATGGCTTATCTTCGCTTTCCGGGGCGGGTGATCGGCGAACGGGAAGCGCCCTACGAACCGGTGCTCAACCTGCTGGCTGCCCAGCTTGAGATTCCGGTTGCGGCATGGGATTTATATGCCAAGCGCGATGAAACAAGGCGTGGGCACCTTTTGGAGCTCGTCGCGCGCACGGGCATGCAGCAGTTCAACATCGGGCACTACCGGTCGCTTGTGGAGTGGCTGGAAACAATAGCTCTGCAAACCACGCGCGGCATGGCGCTCGCCCAGGCGCTTGTGGAAGAGTTGCGGAGGCGTTTGATCGCCCTTCCTTCGCTCGCGGTGATCGAACGCATTGCGGCCGAAGCGGGGACGCGGGCGCAGAGAAAGCTATTTTCTCTTCTCACGAAAGATCTCAGCGTCGAACAGCGTGTCTGGCTCGATGCGCTCTTGGAGCAGCGCGAGGGCTCCCCGTACAGCCTTCTTTCCTGGCTCCGCATGCCGCCCGGTGCGCCGACCGCGCGGGCGGTCCTCTCGCACATCGAAAGGCTCGAAGCGATCCGGGTTTCGGGTCTTTCCCCTGAAACAGGCCGCGATCTGCACCAGAACCGCTTGCTGCAGCTGGCGCGGGAAGCAGGCCAGACCGCCGTGTATCAGCTGAAAGAGTACGAACCGGCGCGTCGCTATGGCTCACTCGTTGCCCTGATGATCGAAACCGGCGCCACGCTCACTGACGAGATCCTTAACCTGCATGACCGGCTGATCGGCGGCTTCGTTACCAAGTCGAGAAACCGGTACGAGCGAGCCTTTGCCGAACAGGGCAAAGCCATCAACGACAAGGTCCGGCTTTATGCGAAGATTGGTGCGGCCCTGGTCGAAGCGAGGGAGCAAGGCCGCGATCCGTTCGCGGCGATCGAAGCGGTTGTGCCTTGGGCAAGTTTCTCGGCGAGTGTGAAAGAAGCCGCCGAGCTCGCCCGCGACGAAAGTTTCAGCGCCCTTGCGCTGCTCGATGAGCACTATCCTCAACTGCGGCGTTATAGCCCAAAGTTGCTTGCAACGTTTGAGTTCCGGGCGGCTCCCGTGGCGCGCAGCCTGATTGCCGCAATCCAAGTGCTGCGCCGGATGAACCGCGAAGGGTTGCGCAAGGTGCCTGCCGATGCGCCCATCGCCTTTATCCGGCAAGGATGGAAAGAACACGTGCTCGGAGCCGACGGGATCGACCGCCGCTTCTACGAGATATGTGTGATGGCCGAGCTGAAGAACGCCCTGCGTTCCGGTGACATCTCGGTTGTAGGCTCGCGCCAGTTCCGCGACTTCGAAGAGTACCTGTTGCCTCGACCGGAGTTCGATCGCAGGCTTCGAGAATCGAACCTGCACGTTTCCGTATCGACGTCACCGGCAGACTATCTCGAAGAACGTATAGCGCGATTGCGCGAAGCGCTCGATCACACCGACGCGCTGGCCCGCAGCGGTGATCTGCCGGATGTAGAGCTGAACAGCACCGGACTCAAGATCAGTCCGCTGGAGAACAGCGTTCCCAAGGAGGCGGAAGCTCTCCGAGACACCCTTTACAGCATGCTGCCACACGTCAAGATTACGGAGTTGCTCCTGGAGGTTGACCACTGGACCGGCTTCACCCGCCATTTCACCCACCTGAAGACCAACGAGGCGCCGAAAGACCCTTCGCTGCTGCTGACCGCCATCCTGGCCGATGCCACCAATCTCGGCCTCGCCAAAATGGCCGAGTCCTGCCCCGGCACCAGCCTCGCAAAGCTCTCCTGGCTCGTGGCCTGGCACATCCGCGATGAGACCTATTCCAGAGCCCTGGCCGAGCTCGTTAACCATCAGCACCGCATACCGTTTGCCGCGCACTGGGGTGAGGGCAAGACCTCCTCCTCCGATGGCCAGCGCTTCCGCGCCGGCGGCCGTGGCGAAGCAGCCGGCCAGGTGAACCTGAAGTACGGCAACGATCCCGGCGTCACCTTTTATACCCACGTCTCGGACCAGTACGCTCCCTTTCACACCAAGGTCATCAATGCCGCCGTGCGCGACGCGACGCATGTGCTCGACGGGCTGCTCTACCACGAGTCCGATCTCCGCATCGAGGAGCACTACACCGATACGGCAGGCTTCACCGACCACGTCTTCGGGCTGTGCCATCTGCTCGGCTTCCACTTCGCGCCGCGCATCCGCGACCTCGCCGACAGACGACTTTATGTGCCGGGCAAAGCCGCCCAGTGGCCGTCGCTTGCGCCCTTGATCGGCAGCCCGATCAAGAGCAAGCTGATCGAGCAGCAGCTGGCCGAGGTGCTGCGGCTGGCCGAATCCATCCAGCAAGGCACCGTTACCGCTTCGCTGATCCTGCGCAAGCTCGGCTCCTACCCGCGCCAGAACTCGCTGGCCGTCGCCCTGCGGGAGATCGGCAGAGTGGAAAGAACCCTGTTCATGTTGGAGTGGATCGAAAATCCTGCCCTGCGGCGGCGGGTCTCGGCCGGACTCAACAAGGGCGAAGCGCGCAACTCGCTGGCGCGCGCCGTATTCTTTAACCGGCTCGGGGAGGTTCGCGACCGTTCCTTTGAAAACCAGAGCCATAGAGCCAGCGGCCTGAACCTGGTCGTCGCCGCGGTCACGCTCTGGAACACGGTCTACCTCGAACGCGCCGCTGAGCAGCTGGCCCGGTCGCAAACACTCGACACAGCCCACTTCCAGCATGCCTCGCCGCTCGGCTGGGGAAACATCAATCTCACCGGCGACTACACCTGGCACCACCAACAAGCGCGTCGCCGCAGGCGGCTTCCGACCTCTTCGGAAGCCCTCAGCCACCTTCTCCCGCCCTTAACGTACGTAATATTCCGTTTCTTGAGGTGCCCCCAACTACGCTTATACCGGCGCTGAAGTGACGCAGGACACCGTAATCCCGGTTGGCGACAAACTGCCCCGTGTGCCCCGGCAGAGCGCCCGAGTTGCAGCACATTACCGGGTACAGAATGGACCCGCTAAAGGACTTTCGTTCGGTGCCGGCGTGACCGCATTTACTCGCCGCGAGGTGTATCTAGGGTCACTACACCAAACGTCAAAAATCGTACGCTAAGGCCCTGGAAGAGAGGTCAACTTCCGCTAGCGGCGTTTCACGTTACTAATCTTCGGTGTGCCGAGCCTGCTTGCTTCGATATCACTTGTAGTGCTGAGCCGCGGCTGCAGCTTGGGACTCCATCTGATCGAGAGCAGGCCGCAAGAAAACCTGTTTGTGTGTCAGCACAGCGCTGATGCGATCGAGATTGTCGAGGTTCTGTAGGGGATTCCCGTCTAGAAGCACCATCTCGGCCTTCTTGCCTACAGCTATGCTCCCTTGGCTCTTCTCAAGTCCGAAGAAGGCTACCGGTCGGGTTGTCGCGGTCTGTAGCGCCTGAAGAGAAGTCAGCCCGGCCTTAGCGAACAGCTTTACCTCCTCATGCACACTCGAACCCGGATAGATAAACGGTACTGTCAGATCCGTTCCGGCCAGCAGTTGCACGCCTTGCGCCTGCTGTTTCGGAATCTGCTGTAGCAGCATCTTGTACTTCGTTTTAAACCAAGCCCTATAGGCAGGCGTGGCATACTTCGTAAGCATGTTCGTTGAAGGCTGCCAGTACGGCAGCGTGTTGGGGTCGATGAAGCGCTGGCGCTGGTCGGGCTTGCTCGCGATCTCATCCCCATAGGCTCCCCAGCGCTCTGTGACCAACGTTGGACACAGATACGTGCCATGTTGAGCAAGCGCTCGGTACAGATGATCAGCGCGCTGCTGACTGAAGTGTGCTCTCCAAATCTCGCCCTCACGCGCGATACCTTCAGGGATCAAGCTGAAGTTGTGCGTCCTCATGGCCTCGCTGAAATAGTTGTCAGTCTTTTCTCGTTGGATCAGTTCCTCTTCCGCCGTGGATTCGCCGCGATGTTCGCGGCCATGCTCGATGCTTCGCTGGCCGGCCTGCACCGCTTCCATAATGGTGACCTGGTTGGGCACGTGCCCTGCAAAGGGCAAGCCGACTTTAGTCGACTCAGCGGCTATGGCGAAGTATGACTCGCGGGACAGCGCATCGTAGACCTTCACAAAATCCGCGCCTCTGGCCTTGAGCGCATTGACTTCCGCGCGAGCCTGCTCTGCGTTCGCGATGAAGACCCCGTAGCTCTTCGGTTCAACCGGGCCTCCCGGCCCGTCTAAGATGGGGCCGCTCACAAAAGCTAGCGGTCCCAGCATGGTTCCGGCCTTCAGCTCTCTGTCCCAAGCGAACACCTTGTCCTGCTCGCCGCCCATGTTGCGAATCCCGAGCACACCGTTGGCCAGGTAAACAGGAAAGTCCACCTCCGGATGCTTTATATGCGTGTGCATATCCCACAACCCAGGGATCAGGAATCTGCCATGTCCGTCGACCAGCTCGACGCCAGCACCAATGGCACGATGCTCGTGCGCACCGATCGCAACAATCACTCCATCTTGGACCTCGACGTCCCGATGTGTCGAAATCGCTCCGTTCTCCACGTTGACGATGGAGACGTCAGTAACCACTATCCGTGGGGCAGGAGCCTGTCCTCCGTCAATCTTGGGCGAGCCAAGATTAATAACAGAGGCGCGTAAGGCAGTCCCCAACAGCCCCCGCATAGGATCTTCCACATACCAGAACGTGGAGAAGAGCGTGACCGAAAGCAGAAATCCTCTGGCGAGCTGAGAGGGTGTGAGGGGGGCGCCGAATTCCATTGCAGGCACGTTGGTCAGAAACTTGGGCCAGTAATTGCGGGATTCAGCCACGCGGAACTGACACAGGCCACAGCAAACCACTGCATCACTAGGGAGCTCAATCCATCGAGAAGCAGCTTGCTAGATCGAGCATCACACAGTGCTCGATAATCCAGAAGCATCTCCTCTCCGAAGTGATCACGAAACGAGGGCGGGTGAAGAGCTATCAGCCCCTCCAGAACCCAAACTGTCAGTGGACGCCGCGCCGTGGTGTTCAGGGCTAGGCTCCTTCCACAAGTCGCAGACCCCGCCGCGCGACTCTGATTACCTGCGCAAGACGTTCCGTCTCCGCCCGCAGAACACCGGAACCCAGTGCTGTCAGACGGTACTCCCGCCGGCCTGCCCCAGAAACCTCCTCGACAAGGTCTTCGGCCAGCAGCTTCTTTAGATTGTCGTACAGTGTGCCCGGGCCGATCTTCGCGACCCCGGCGGACTGTCGGGCTACTTCAAGCATGATGCCGTAGCCATGCAGGTCCCCGCTGGTGAGTGCCACTAAGACCTGCATCGTCGCCGATGAAAGTGGAAGGTGAGCTTCGTATTCGCTTCTCATCTGCATCTCAACGTATGTCGGATACCGAGTAGTTGTCAAGATTATTTCCCATCGTTCCGGCTGTAGGACTTCTTGACGGAACCCGGTTATCGACATATCGTATTCCGAGTATGAAGCATTCTTCTTGCCGTCTCCTGCAAACGTTGGACATGCGCCACTTTCGATTGAGAAGCGACCTTGCCAGTAAGGCTTACTTCCTGGCTTTGGTGGTGAAATGATGACGCAAGACCGTCCGGGTACTGCGAAGGGAGTTCTCGGAGACAACATATCGGCGTTGGGCTATGTCGCGACAACAGTGCTCAGCGCGTTTCTGCTTTTCGAGGTTGAGCCGCTGATCGCTAAGCTCATCTTGCCGTGGTTTGGGGGAGGAGCCAGTGTTTGGTCGGTGTGCCTCCTATTCTTCCAAGCGATGCTGCTCCTGGGCTACCTCTACGCACACCTGCTCACAAGCCGTTGCAAGCCGTCGTTACAAGTCATCGTTCATGCGACACTTGTTCTTCTCAGCCTCTGTGCGCTGCCCCTGGTGCTTCCGAAAGCACTCAAACCAACCGGTCTTGAGGAACCGGCTTTGAGAATTCTGCTTGTCCTGGGCGCAGCGGTGGGCCTGCCGTATTTCACACTGTCCTCAAGCAGTCCGCTTCTCCAGTTCTGGTTTGCGGAGGCCAAGCCCTGTTCGGCGCCATACAAGCTATACGCGTTCTCAAACATCGGCTCCCTAGTTGCCTTACTGAGTTATCCATTGCTGCTGGAGCCGTTCGTCTCCAGCCACCACCAAACCCTGGGGTGGTCAGGCGCTTACGTCTGCTTCGTTGCCTTCAGCGCCGTGCTTGCATGGTTGCATGGTCGTGGACCATCGACTCGGGGGATCAGAGGAGCAAGCATCTATCTGCCTTGGAGGCACAAGGCACTCTGGGTCGGTCTGGCTGCATGCGGGTCCACTGTGCTGCTAGCCACAACGAGCTATGTGTCACAAAACATTGCTGCTGTCCCGCTATTGTGGACGATTCCACTCAGCCTATATCTGATCACCTTCATCCTGTGCTTTGAGTCCAGGAGCCGGTACAACCGAGCCTTCTGTCTTCGATTTTTTGCTGTGGGACTAGCAGCGATGGCTTACATGCTGGGAAGAAGCCAGCACCCTTACCCTACGTGGGTCGTGATCGCCACATTCTTCGCAGGGCTCTTCGGATGCTGCATGGTGTGTCACGGAGAACTTGCAGCGCTCGCGCCAGCGTCTCCTGATCTCACGGCGTTTTACCTGCACGTTGCTCTGGGAGGAGCAATCGGAGCGTTCTTCGTCGCGATCGTAGCCCCTTCAGTATTCTCTGGGTACTACGAACTTCCCATCGGGCTCGGTTGCTGTGGCCTATTGATTCACGTTGTGAATCGGCAGAACAGCTCTGCGGCATCGCCCTGGAATCGCACAAGAACTGGTCGGGTTATCGCTTGGGTTATGGTCGTCTCGCTCTGTGCAAGTCTCTATGTGAGCACGAGCCGGCAGGCCACACGATTTCGGTCGTCTGCCAGGAACTTCTTCGGTGTCCTTAGGACGGAGGATTTCCCGGGTCCGCCAGTTGTCCTTCTGCAAGACGGCATCGGAGTTACGATCCCTGGCGGGCCTGGCTATCGAGAACTGATCAACGGAACGATCGAACACGGCATTCAGTTCCTCTCTCCGAGTCGCAGGCGAGAAGCGACGACGTATTACGGACCCAAGTCGGGCGTGGCAATCGCATTAAAGACGGTGGAAGCAAAGGGGCCGGTGAGAGTGGGAGTGATCGGACTCGGAGCAGGGACCTTAGCCGTATACGGTCGGCCAAGAGATGAGTACACCTTCTTCGAAATCAATCCCCTAGTCATCTCCACTGCTCGAACGCAGTTCACTTGTCTGCAAGACACGCCAGCGAAAGTGACCATTATTCAGGATGATGCAAGGCTTGCACTCGAACGTGATCGCTCTGCCGCGTTCGATCTCATCGTTGTAGATGCTTTCTCTGGCGATTCCGTCCCTACGCATCTGTTAACGCGTGAGGCATTCGCTATTTATGTCCATCATCTGAGTTCAACTGGGCTTCTGGCAGTACACGTCTCGAACCGGTACCTCAACCTCGCCCCGGTCGTGCTGGCTGCTGCGCAAAGCCTGGGGCTTGAGGCACAGATCATAGAAAGTAAGCGGGACACGGGACATGCCGTCTACCCAGCAACCTGGGTTGTCCTTGGAAGACCTAAGGATCAGTTGCGACAATCTAGATTTGAAGAACTAGCGTTGCTGCCGACAAAAGCGGATGCTCACCACCTGTGGACGGATGACTACAGCAGCATCTTTAGGGCTTTTAGGTGGTGAGCATGTGAGTACCGAGAATGTATGGTCCGCCGCGCGACTGCAAGGGAAAGTTTGGTCGAGAAGACAAGTCTGCGCAAATGTATTCGGCCTTTGAATGGAGACTAGTTCTCCTGGCCATGATGAGCTGCGCGCGTGTCGGTCCTTATAAGTCGCTCGGTCGTTGAAGACCATTGTCGGTACCAGGCTGTAGACACGCCGTTGTGACTGTTCTTTCGTCCTTGTTGTCCTATGCAGACTTCGGTGGGAAAGCTCAATGAATCGTCTTCGTGGTGCGGGAAAGTGGGAGCGCGTAGCGCTTCCAAGCTGGAAGCGTCTTTTCCGCGCCTGTTATGTGGCCACGGCGGCTGATCGATAGTCGTTGCCACTGGACAGAACCGCCCAGGCGATACGGGCGAGCTTGTTGGCCATGGCCACGACGACGACGTTGTTGTGAGCCCTGGAGTCGAGTCGATCCAGCCACGCACCGAAGGGCGCCTTATCCCGCTTTACGCGGAGCACGGCGGCTCGGGCACCATGGATCAGCATCTTGCGCAGGTACACGTTGCCGCGCTTGCTGATACTGAACAGCCGGGCCTTGCCACCGGTGGAGTACTGCCGCGGCACGATGCCCAGCCACGCCGCGAAGTCCCGTCCCTTGCGGAAAGCAGCACCGTTGCCGATCGCCGCGACAATGGCGGTCGCGACAATCGGCCCGATGCCTGGAATCTGCCGAATGCGGGTGCAGCCGGCATCGGCTGTGGAGATCCGTTCCAACTCATCCCCAAGCTCCTCGATCTGCGCTTCAACGGTCTTCCACTCACCCCACAGCGTGCTGATCAGGTTGCGCATCATCGGCGTCAGGTCAGCCTCTGCATTTTCCAGCACGTCTGCCATCGCGGCCTTGAGTTGGGCCGGCCTCTTCGCAAACACCAGGCCTCGTTCTAACAGAAATGCACGGATCTGGTTGATCACGGCAGTGCGTCGTGAGACCAGCCTGTCCCGAACGCGATGAATGGCCTGCAGATCAAGCTGGTCATCCGTCTTGATCGGGACAAACCGCATGTTCTTGCGCTCGACCGCTTCCGCGATGGCTTCCGCATCGACGAAATCGTTCTTGTTGGACTTCACGAACGGCTTTACGAACTGCCCCGGAATCAAACGCACGTCATGTCCCAGCTTGCGCAATGCCCGGCCAAGGAAGTGAGCGCCGGCGCAGGCTTCCAGGCCGATGAGTGAGGTCTGCAGGTTGGCCGTGTAGGTCAGCAACTGCTTCTGCGTGAACTTCTTCTTCAGCAGCACCTTGCCGGCTGCACCCAACGCCACAAGGTGAAAGATCGTCTTGCCCAGGTCGATACCAACGGAATGAATCTGCATGATGATCCTCCTGAAAACCTGCCATCTACAATCCTCTGCAACAGCAGAGGAAGCAAGCGGCGGACCATCTCATTAGTCGCATTAGCGTGAGCAACGCGCTAACGCGGCGGCGAGTCTTCGCCAGCACGGGTAAATAGGAGCAATACGGAACCAGCGGTTTCGAGGGGCTCTCCCGAGGCGAGTAGCGCCAAGGCATGGCCAGCGCGCTGCTCTGGCACAAAGAGATGACCCAACATGCGCCCGTTCTTCGGGTCTAATTTGGCAAGCCAGCCCGGCGTGCCAGGGTCTTGATCTTTCGGTCCCATAGTCACCCATAGCGCTCCGCTGCGGAGTTCGAGTGCATAGCATTTACCAAGACCATCGAAGGCTCGTAGAAAGCGTCCATGGGGACTGAACACCTCGATGCGCCCGTTCTCCCGGTCGGCAACATACACCGTTCCGGTCGGGCCGATCTGAATGGCATGCGGTAGGTGAAAGGCTCCTGGTCCCGTTCCAGGGTGCCCCCACTCCCGAATCTTCTTTCCTTCTGCTGTGTACTCCAAAACGCGGGCATTGCCGTATCCATCCGTGATGAAGACGTGTCCGTTAGGCGCAAACGCCAGATCGGTGGCCCCGCGAAAGGAACTACCTGTTTCCGGTACGGGCTCAAGGCTGATCGTCAGCAGCTTGTTGCCGGTCGACGTGTATTCGATCACCTTCGATGCTCCCGCATCGATGGTCCAGACATTTCCGTGGGCATCGAGCCGAAGACTGTGAGGAAGAGTAAAGTCGCCCTTGCCCCACGAACGTATGCGGCTGCCATGCGAGTCGAACACCTGTATAGGGTCCGCACCCGGCCCTCGCTGAACGAGGTAGATGTTCCCATCAACGCCAACGGCCACACCAGAGACCGCGCCCAGCGTCCAGCCGACGATGGAGGCGTGTAAGGGAAACGGCTCCTCCTTAAGAAGCAGGAGTGGTGATCTGTCGATCCGCGTCGCAAGTGCTGCCTCAGCGGCGCTGAGAATCTGGCCGCTCGCTAAGGGACACAGCACCGCTGCAATGTAAAGGGTGCAAAGGCGCTGGATGCTACCGCTGAGGCAATTCACCGGTCAAGAATATCTGGATCAGTCCTGCCAAGTCGCATTATGGGAAGTTGAGGTGATTGGACGACCAGGAAGAGGTCTCTTTCCTCATTGCATAAACGAACGTTTACGCAACGATCTCAGGGCAGGCTCAAAGCCCAGCAATTTTAGTTGCAAAAGGCTGTTGCGATTGGTCTCCAACTGGCGACAGGTTTGCGCAACGAATCCTTAGCGTACGATTTCTGACGTTTGGTGTAGTGACCCCAAGTTGTCGTGCTGCTAAAGACCTGACCGGGTTTCAGCTCCGTCCAAGGAAAGGCTCACGTGCACTGCCCGGGAACAGCTCAAAAAAAGGAAATTTACGTACGCTAAGGACCTGAGAAGCGCTTGAAGGCATTTTGCGGTTAAGCGGTGGGCTTGTGGATGGCCCGGTAGAGCTTGGAGTGGGCGCTGTGGAAACGCGCCGCGATCTCGGCACCGGGATATCCGCTGATTTCAGCAGGGCACGAATGGTTTTGATCTTTTTGGCGGAGAGCTTCGAGGGGCGCCCACCGGTCCGGCCCCGGACGCGGGCTGCTTTAAGACCTGCGACGGTTCTTTCTCGGATGACGGCGGGCCTCAACAAATGAGAGGCCCGCAACTCGCTCGCACGTGCCGTCTTCTTCAACCGCCTCGGACAAAGCGTCGATGACGGCCTTTTACGAGATCCTGACGAAGTCTTTCCTGCATCGTCACGTTACGGTAGTGCTGCGGCGCGCTTCTCACGCATGTTCATGCCGACCCTGACGCGCTCGCGGCCGCACTGCGGGTCGATTCGCCGGGAAAGATCCTCGATTGGGAAGAACTGGAGAAGGCCCCGAATACACGCGAAGCCTTTCTCAAGTCAGCTGCTGAGATCGCCAGCATTGGCAAGAACGCCAGCTTAGCAATTCTCAATGAAACGGGCAGTCCGACCACTGTGGCCGGACTGCCCGTTTCAGGACGCTCTCCTGAGCTTATGGTGGAGGACAGTTCCGAATAGAAGGCGGCAGCCCTGCGCCGGCTATTTGCGATCGGACAGCATGATCAGCTGCTCCGTCATAAACGGCTTCCCGTCACTGCTCCGTTTTGCCACCAGATCGCCCATCTTTGCGACGGCACTTTGAAAGTGTGGCGAGCTGACATGGTGCTCGATGGCCTCTTTGCTGTTCCAGCCTTCATAGATGGTGAACAGCGTCGAGTCCGTCTTCGACTGGAACAGATCGAAGGAGGCAGGATCTTCCTCGGCGAGAGTCTGCGAGACGAGATCCTCCAGGATCCGGCGAACTTCGGGTTCTCGTTCAGGTTTGGCCTGCATGCGGACAAATTGATTCACGGCGGTCTTTGCCATTGGTATCCTCGGTAAAAATTTGTAGAGGTTAAAGTTGGCTGTGCTTAGTTCGCGGGTTTATGGTGACCGGGCAGGTAGGCGACGATGCGCTTCTTGAACTCTTCGGATGCGTAACTCTTCGCCTGCAGATTGGCGTCGGACTCGAGTTGCGCTTCCAGGTCCTTACGCTTGATGCGCATGGTCGAGACGAGTTCGCGAACAACCTCCTGTCCATTGCTCGCAATTTGCCGAGCGATGGCCATGGCGGCATCGTGAACAGTGCCGGCCGGCACGCAACGGGCGACCACTCCCAGTCGTTCGGCTTCGGCACCGCTGAAAGGAACGCCGGCAGTCAGAATCAGGCCAGCCCGCGAGCGGCCGAGGGCATCTGGAAGTAATTTTGCCATCCCCATTCCCGGGAACAGCGCCACGGCCGCGAAGGACGTCTGGTAGTGGGTCGTCTCATCCGCGATTGCGATGTCGCAAAGAAACGCGAACGCCACGGCGACTCCGATGCACTTGCCCTCGAACGCGGCGATGACAGGGACCGGAATATCGAGAAGGGTCAACCACCGATCGTAGTAAGCGATCATGAAGTCGTGGCGCGCCTTCGCGTCCATGGAATCATCGCTGAGCTTCGCAAGCATTTCGCGATTTCCGCCGATCGAGAAGTTTCCGTTCGCCCCACAGAGGATGACCGCTCGAAGACTACTGCGGTGACAAAGGTCCTCCACAATTGCCCGAAACTCGTCGCCCATCTCAGGGCTCATTGCATTCCCGTCGGGTTGATGGTTTAACGTGACGAGAGCAATGGCGCCTTCGTCCTGAAAATCCAGAGTACACAGATCGCTCATATGGAATTCTCTCCTTTTAGCCGAACCGCATTGATACCGAGCACGCAACCCGGACACGGCTACTTTTTCTTTACTACCAGTCTACTTGACGATGCGAGAAGCAAGGTTAGTTTCGCCGATTGTGCCAATCGGTGCTATGCTGGACGACCTTGCATGGCTGGGTGAGGCGTTGAAGGCGGCTCGAAGCCAAGGTCAATTGTCGCCGGCAGCAGTCCGTATTCGTGTAGCCTCAGGGAGAAAATAAAGCTGCCCGGAAAACGCCAGTCGCCTAATCTGGCAGTGGGCACTCGGCTTCACTCCGCGCCCCGCATTGGGGGCTTGGAGTGCGCGGAGTTCCGTCCGACTGGTTACCCGGATCAGCTCATGGTTGAGCGATTCCGTAGGCGTTCCGGGAAGCGCAGGTGTCACTCTCCTCTTGCCGGTCCACAACTACCAGCACTACTGCGCAAACTTCTTGATCGCTTCTGGAGTAACGGGCGTGAAGAAGTTCACGAGGTTGCCGTCAGGGTCGCGAAACAGGAGGGAACGATTTCCCCACGGCATCGTTGTCGGCTCTTGAATCAACGCGGGCAGTTGATCCTTCAAGCGGGCGAACTCTCCGTCCACATCTTTTACGAGGAACTCGAGAATGACACTCCGGTTCGCCTCGGGCTGCAATTCATTTGCCGCGCCAAAAGCACTTAGGGTTCGTGTGCTGCCGATGGCAAGGGTGCCTCTCGGCGTTGTGAGTTCTGCAAAATCCGGCGTATACCGGGTTGCGGAACTACCACTGATCGTCTCGTAGAAGCTCGCCAGCCGTTCTACATCGTTCGTGATGACGCGCATTGAAACCAGGTTCATCGTGTTCTCCTATGCTGAATCCCAGCACCTGAACAACGTTAGCTGAGCTCTACTGACAGCGTTGTGTCAGCATTGTCTTGTCATGCGCAGAGCCGACCGACTCTTTCGAGTGATCCAAATTCTTCGGCGCTCTCGCCTGCCCGCTACGGCAGAAGCGGTTGCAGCAGAGCTGAGCATCTCAGTCCGGTCGGTCTACCGCGACATGGCTGATTTAACAAGCCAAGGTGTCCCAATCCGTGGTGAGGTGGGCGTCGGGTACGTGCTCGATCGGCGTTACGACATGCCGCCGCTTATGCTGACCCCGGAGGAGTTGGAGGCGGCAGTTCTCGGTGCACAATGGGTTGCCGAGCGTGGCGATGCTGCACTGGCCAATGCAGCGCGGGATTTACTTTCAAAGATCACCGCCGCGGTCCCACACTCTCTACGCACCTTCATCACCGAGCCTACTCTCGGCACACCGGAGAACCACCTACCCGTCAGGGACGGGCTCGACTTTGCAAAGACCCGCTCCTGGATTCGTGCCGGACGGAAGCTACGTATTCGTTACCGAGACCAAGCCGGGCAGGAGACCGAACGGGTGGTGTGGCCGGTGATCATCGGCTACGCCGAGGCCGTTCGCCTGCTGGCTGCCTGGTGTGAGCTGCGCAATGGTTTCCGGCACTTTCGAACAGACAGGATCATCCACACTGATTTCCTCGACCAGGCGCACGGCTTGACTCGGCCGGAGCTGAAGCGACAATGGGAACAATACATGCGAACAACCCGCGAGCTTCGACTCCCGTAAGCATCCAGTTGATAAAAACCCGCCAGCTTCATGGGTAAATATCGACCCAGCTGCTGTGATGCTCGACGCGCATGCGGTCAAACGAACTGCATTGCCGTGATTAAGGGTAGTAGATAAGGTTAAAGAGTGAAGAGGAGCCAAGCAGACCGCCTCGTACGCTGACCTGGCTGATGTGCGTCCTTTTTGCGTTCCTTACTTTTCGATTTTCCTCATTGCGATGTATGTGATGGGCTGCCACTTGTTGGGCCTGTCTCACAGACGGTTACCCACCAGCACTTGCCCGCCAGCCCGGATGCCTGCGATGGTGCTTGCTCCTGCTGCCTCCTTCGGGGTCTTTCAATCGCTGCACCTACTCTGACTTCCGCAGCGCTGGTTCAGGTTGCAGGGCCATTCGCGCAGCCCGTCCTCGCGGTGACGCGCCCCTCAGCTATCTTTCGACCACCACGTGTGAGCCTCTTTTAGCCGCTTGGTCGTTCCGTGCCGACGCGCGGATTGTCATAACGTTACGTGGAGATCGCTATGTGCTCATGCCCCAGCACGCCTTTGAAGGCGTGCCTTCTGCTGTTCCTGTGTTTGCCCGCTGCCGCGCAAACAAATGCCTCCCGAGAATCCTCTGGTTCCGTCCGACACAGCGAGCTGGACGACGATCCCGCCTACATCCTAGAGGTCGGTGCGGCAACGAGCTGGACCACAACCGGCGGCTCAGCGACATTCGCTCCAAACCTCGCGGCCGAAACAACGCCTATCGGGGTCCCGTCAGAAAGCGGACAATAAAGCACGCTAAGCGTGGCTGGAGGCAGAATCCAGCGGTAGAGTGTCGGGACACCTGAGCGTGAAGTGGTGACGGTATGCCACGTCGCTCGTTCGAAGCAGCACCGGGCGAACTCTCAAGAGGAGCGTTCTAGATGTATAGATCGTTGGGGTTGTAACTTGCGGACCTGCTTCGCAAACTCGTGCTCCTGGTGAGCTTCAATGGCTGCTCGCCGCCAGTACGGTATCGACTTCCAGAGCGATCATCTTTCGCATCTCCGCTGCATTCCTGGCAGCGTCTTTCAATCCTCGCATGGCGAATGCCAGGTTACGTGCCAGCTGTGACGGGCTCGCTTTAAGCCTGGTCCCGTTCATGTTCTCGGACAGCAGTTCCGCAAGAAGTCTGATGAACTCCTCATACATGGCCTGGACTGCCGGACGAGCGATGTCAAAGAGATCCCGGGCGTCCGGATGAACCTCCATCAGTTCCATTCCGTGCGAGCCCACTCCTCGCAACAATAATGGAGCTTGCGTTCAAAGCTCCGCATTCCCCTCATGGCCGTCCGAAGTTCCGCGAGCTTCCTATCGTTCATATCCTCGACCACAGCAGCGAAGATGTCATCCTTCTTCGGAAAGAGCACGTAGAGCGCCGGGCGGGACATTTTGGCCGCTTCTGCCACATCGCCCATCGTCGTCCGGCTATACCCATACCGCAGGAACACGCCAGATGCGGCGAAGAGGATGCCTTGCCGCCGTTCCGCAATATTCTCTTCTGTCAACTGTTGGGTCATTGCATCTTTACCCTGACACTTAGCATCATAATGTCATAGTGCGCTAAAAGCACCTTGGGAGGTGGTCCTCATGAACGAAGAATATCTGGCTACGTGGAAGCGCTATCAGGCTGCATGGTCTGACATCAGCGCTGAAGAACGCAAAACCCTTCTGAGCGGCAGCGTTGCTGCAGATGCCGTTTACACCGATCCAACCAACGAATGCCACGGTTTGCAGGAGCTGATTGCAAGAATTGAACAGTCCCAGCAAAAGACGCCGGGAGCCGATCCGCCCCGGTTCGGCCCCAAATCGGTCGGCACGCGAATGCTGCTCAGCTACGACCAGCAAACCGCCTGACAGATTGCCCCCGGTGACAGCAATGTTGGGTCTATCCCAGAAAGGGGAGCAGTGGATGCGTGAGCTCGATTCCGGGAAGTTCAGCCAACAACTGCAGGAGCTTGGGGTTCCGGTTGAGATCGCTCAAGCGATGGCATCGCGGGTCGATGAACGCATGAAGCAGGTCATTCTTCCCCTGTACCGGTCTGCGCTCCGTGTCGGGCAGGAGTGGCAGCCCGAACTCGCGAAGGTCACCTCTCCGGGGTTAGTGTTCTGGGGCGAGCAGGATGAGGCCTGCCCCATCCGTTTCGCTGAGGAACTCGCACAAGACACACACGCCGATCGAGGAGTGCAAGAGAACGGCGTTAATGAGATGGTCCGCCGCTTGCTTCTTCATTTCCAGCCGAGGATCGCTGGGCGCAAGCTGTGACAGGAGGATCATCGACATGCAGATACACTCGATTGGCATCGATCTGGGCAAGACGACTTTTCACCTGGTGGCCCTGGGAGAGGCAGGCAAGGTGCTGGTGAAGAAGAAGTTTACTCAGAAGCAGCTGCTGACCTACACCGCCAACCTGCAGAGCTCGCTGATTGGTTTGGAGGCTTGTTCCGGAGCTCACTTCCTCGGCCGAGCGCTTCGCAAGCAGGGCCACGACGTCCGGCTGATCGCAGCCCAGTTTGTGAAGCCTTTCGTGAAGTCCAACAAGAACGATTTCGTGGATGCGGAGGCCATCGCTGAAGCCGTCGAGCGGAAGAACATGCGCTTTGTCCCCATCAAGACCGATGACCAATTGGATTTGCAGGCGATCCATCGCGTTCGCGACAGGCTGGTCTCTAGGCGCACCGCGGTGATCAACCAGATCCGTGCCTTTCTGCTGGAACGTGGCCTGGTATTTGCGAAGTCTCCGGCCAAGCTCAAGGCCGTGATGGCAGACATCCTGGAGAACGCAGAGGCGGACCTCACACCGATGATGCGCAACCTGATCAACACGCTTTGGAGTGAGTGGAAGCTGATCGAGCAGCAACTCGAAGAGCTGAACGATGAGCTAGAGCGGATATGCGCAGCTGATGCCGGCTGCACCCGCATACGCCAGATCCCTGGCATCGGACCTGTCGTGGCTACGGCTATCGTTGCTGCAATCGGCAACGGAGCCGCTTTCCATAAGGGCCGGGAGTTCGCCGCCTGGCTTGGCATCGTGCCGCGTCAGTACTCCACCGGAGGCAAGACGAACCTGCTTGGCATCAGCAAGCGCGGCAACGTCTACCTGCGCAAGATCCTGATCCATGGTGCTCGGGCAGCCGTGCTGCGCATCAAGCGAGATAGAGCGCCCATTGGAGCCTGGCTCGACCGGCTCGACGCCCGGGCTCACAAGAACGTCGTCGTCGTTGCCATGGCCAACAAGCTCGCCCGCACCGCTTGGGCTGTACTGTCCAGCGGCAACGACTACAGGCCATCCGGCGTACCAGCCTAGGCGCGGGAAAGATGCCTCCGGCTTGGAAGTGCTTCGCGCTTCCACTTTACCCGCACCACGGCGACGAATAAGCTCTCCACCGAAGTCTGCACAGGGCGACAAGGACGAAAGAACAGTCACAACGACGTGTCTATAGCCTGATCCTGAGAATGGTCTCCAACGACCGCGGCGTTTATAAGGACAGACACGTGCGCATCTCATCCTGGCCAGGAGAGACGATCTCCACCAAAAGGCCGAATACATTTGCGCAGACTTGTCTTCTCGCCCAACCTTACCCTTGCAGTCGCGCGGCGAACCATACATTATGAGGACACGAGACCGCCCACGCCATCCAGCGTTGCCAAATATGGAACAGCTGCTCCCGGGGTTCCACATGCGAGTCGAGGCCCTTCAATGCGGCATCCGCCATTTCTGTCTTCAGCTCTAAATAAAGCTTGTTGTAAAGATCGCTTTTCGTCTCGAAGTAGGTGAAGAGCGATCCATTTGCAACTCCGGCCTCTTTCGCGATACCCGCCGTCGGGGCGCTCAGGCCTTGGCTAACGATGATGCGGGTCGCCGCCTCCAGAAGGGCCTTTCTCTTTTCGTCGATTTTCGGCCGGGACATAGCGTTATCCTATAAATAAATGCCTAGTCAGTCAACCAATCTAGGATGCGTCGGTGACTAGTAACGGCTCTCCTGTTTTGCCTGATCGTGGTCAGCGGATCCGATGCTCTCATTAACGAAGGATAGCGAGAGCGGTTCGAATCGAGAATGCAATGTGCGCGTTCGTTGATGTTCCGCATTCTCGAAAGTTGTTCTCAAATGCTATGCTCAATTTGTGGCCGCAAAGACGAGTTCTGAGAAGAAATCATCAGCGAAGAGGGCGACCCTGAAACCCGGAGCGAACGCTGCGGGTTTGCTGATCGGTTACGCGCGTGTTTCAACTCAGGATCAGAACCTTGAGTTGCAGACGGAGGCGCTTCAGAAGGCCGGCTGCAAGAAGATCTTCGAAGACCGGGCGAGCGGAAGCCGAGTGGAACGTATCGGTCTTGCTCAAGCTCGGGAGAGCCTTCGCGCTGGGGACACACTGGTGGTTTGGAAACTGGATCGGCTGGGACGAAGCGTAAAGCAGCTTGTCGATCTGGTCGGTGACCTCCAGAAGGATGAAGTTCAGTTCAAGAGCCTGACAGACTCTATAGACACCGGGACGCCTGCCGGCCGGTTCTTCTTCCACGTCATGGCGAGTCTGGCTGAGATGGAAAGGGAACTGATCGTCGAGCGCACCCGGGCTGGCTTAGAAGTCGCGCGCCAGTTCGGTCGAACAGGCGGACGTAAGCGGCAGATGACAGACAACAAGATCAAAGCGGCGAAGAAGCTGCTCGCCAGCGGGGTTCCGGCCCGAGACGTGGCGGGGAACCTCGGCGTGTCCGTGCCCACCTTATATAGATGGCTGCCCGCCTCTACCCACGGTTGATGCGTCAGCTTCGGCTCAAGCCGCGTTACTGACGAGAATGCGACTAATGAGATGGTCCGCCGCTTGCTTCCTCAGCTATGGCAGAGGATTGTGGATGGCAGGTTTTCAGGAGGATCACCGCTATGCAGATTCATTCCGTTGGCATCGACCTGGGCAAGACTACCTTTCACCTTGTGGCGCTCGGAGCAGTTCGTTAGTCGCGAACCGAAATGCTCGCTTCGCGCCTCCTTGTCAGTAAGCGCGCAATCAGCGCGCAAGGAAGCTGAGACATGAGAGCGAACATCGGAAAGAGAACACCAGCTACCAGTGTGCGCAGGTCTTCTCTATTGCGCAGGTCTTCTCTATATGGTGTGTGGTTCTTTCCCCCAGAGAGCAACGCGACACAGTGTGCCTGATCGCCATCGCAGACTGCTTCGCCTTTTCACCGGTCTGATGCAGTGGTCCCCGTTCTGGGCCATGTCGGGCCGAGCACTCCAGGAGTAACGCATCATGGCTCGCACGCAGTATGACGAGAAGATGTTCGAGGCGGCTCGCGGAGGAGATCACGAGTCTTTGGTGTCCCTGCTGGTCGTTGCTCAGTCCGATCTTCGTCGATATGCGGCCCATGCCTGCCGGACCTCGGACGACGTGAACGATGCGGTGCAGGAGGCTTTGTGGATTGTTTATCGCCGTATCGGAGCGCTCCGTGCGTTCACATCGCTTTCAGGTTGGCTTTTTGCCATCGTTCGCCGGGAGTGCCTCCGGCTCGCCCGGCGTTTTCTGGGAAGCATGATCCCGCTTGAGAGCGTCGAGAACGAGCGCCGCCTCTCCCAAACACCGGCGCTCGAACTCAGCATCGACCTGGCCAGAGCTCTCGAGTCGCTTCCCGAACACTATCGCGAAGTTGTGCTTCTTCGCGATATGGAGGAGTTGACTATCAATGAAATCGCCGAGCGCCTTGGGCGTACCCGCGAAGCGATCAAGGGCAATCTGCACCGGGCGCGCCTGCTGCTCCGGGAGTATCTGCAACCAGACCACTAGAGTGACACGCACAATAAGGAGTCCTATGGCTCGATCCTGCCCGCTACCGTTTGCCAGCACATCCCTCACCGAACACCTGCTGCGTGGCGCTTTTGGCCTTGCAGGCATCCTTTGCGCTTTAAAGCTGGGCAGCTCGAAGCCGATCGTCTCGGTTGCTCTGGTGCTTGGATCTTTCGTGGCTCTGCGTGGCTGTCCCATGTGCTGGGTCACCGGCCTCTTCGGTACGTTGCAGCAGAAACTCTCTCGTCAGAACGTCTGACCGGAGAGTGCCATCCAAAAGGGCGAAACAGTATCTTTCGTTCTCAACGACATCCTCACCCACGGCTCTTGCGAGCCGAATCCTACTTCATGGAGAAACATATTCCCAGCTTCCAGAACCCCTCTGATTACGCACACGCCAAGGATCTTCTCCAGGGCGCTCCTGTGGAAGCAAACGCCTTCCTCGGCCTCAAGCGAGCGGCCGAACGTGCCGATGGTGCGATCCCGGTCAAAACTCGCGAGCTCATCTCAGTCGCAGTTGCCCTCAGCCTGCAGTGCGCCTACTGCATCGATGTTCACACAAAGATGGCCAAAGCGGCCGGAGCGACCCCCGAAGAGATGGCCGAGGTGGTCTTCCTGACAGCCGCCATCAAAGCCGGTGCCGCAGTCGGACATGGCCAGATGGTCATGCGCATGTACAGCGAAGCTCCTTCCCGCGTCGCACCTGCCGCGACTCAACCCGAGGCCGCTTCGTAGCGTCGTCTTGATCGCTTGCGGCGAGTCATTGCCCAGGCGTCAACCGAGGTGATGGCTAGAGCAGCTTGGCTAACGACTGACCTGATGGCCAGAAGCGATTCGGTTGTCGGGTCTGAAATTTAGGTGGGCGAACGAGATCTGGCTGAACACTGAAATCGTGAATCAGTCCCGCTAAAGGCGTTGTGGGAAATGACCCCGATGCGGCTAAGAGTGGGGCTCGCTGGCCGGATTGTTCAACAATGTGCGACTGGAGTGCCCGGCTTGAAATGTGCCAGTGGATAAGAGAGACACTGGACAAGGAGAGCACATGGGACGAGGTAAGAAGTACCAGCCTGAGCAGGTGGTGAGCCTGCTGCGGCAGATCGAAGTGGCCGTAGCGAACGGGAAGACGACGGCCTTGGCCTGTAAGGAGGCCGGGATTGTGGAGCAGACCTACTTCCGTTGGCGCAAGGAGTACGGCGGGCTGCAGGTGGACCAAGCGAAGCGGTTGAAGGATCTGGAGCAGGAGAACTCGAAGCTGAAGCGCCTGGTTGCGAACCTGAGCCTGGACAACCCTTGTGTTGAAGGACTTCGCCTCGGGAAACTTCTAAGCCCTGAGCGACGGCGTATCGCAGCAGACTATGCCCAGGGGAAGCATGGGATGACGGAGCGCAGGGCATGCCGGCTGGCCAACCAGCCGCGCGGCACGCAGCGCTACCGTGCGATCCGGCGGGAAGACGAAGAGGCACTCACGCAGGCGATCGTTCAGCTTGCCAGCCAGTACGGTCGTTATGGGCTATCGCCGGATCACGGTGTTGCTCAAGCGAGCGGGCTGGCGGGTGGGCAAGGATCGCGTGGAGCGTATCTGGCGTCGCGAGGGGCTAAAGGTTCCACAGAAGCAGAAGCCACGGGGCAGGTTGTGGCTCAACGACGGCTCGTGTGTACGTCTCAGACCGCCACATCGCAACCACGTGTGGAGCTACGACTTCGTCAGCGCGCGGACGCATGATGGACGCAGCGTACGGCTTCTCAACTTGATCGATGAACATACGCGCGAGAGCCTGCTCGTTCGTGCAGAACGCCGCTGGTCCACCGCCAGGGTCATCTCTGCACTGGCTGATGTCATGGTGCTGAAAGGCGTGCCGGAACACCTTCGATCCGACAATGGGCTGGAGTTCGTCGCGAAGGACCTACGAAAATGGCTGGCCAAGACAGGAGCAAAGACGCTGTACATCGAACCCGGTTCGCCGTGGGAGAACGGCTACTGCGAAAGCTTCAACTCCAAACTCAGGGACGAGTTCCTCAACGGTGAGATCTTCTACTCGATGAAAGAACTGCGCGTGCTGGCCGGATGCTGGCGCGTGCACTACAACACCATCCGGCCACACTCTTCGCTGGGCTATCGATCGCCGGCACCCGAGGCGTGGCTGACCAACAGCATGGGGCATGGAGAAGTGGAAACCGCTACGCGCTTCCCACTTCTCCACACCCCCGACGGCGGCTACTTGAACTCAGAAGGAGCTGCGTTACACTAACTCATCCAACGGCACAAAAGATCGGGCACTTCAAGTTTGTCCATCACCTTCCAGGCCTGTTCCCCGCGATCTCGGTCCAGCTCGCCCCAGAGGACCGGTTGCGACGGTAGCTGGACGCGACTAGACTGACGCTGGTGCGTTGCGAAGTGCACGCGGGGAGGGAATGGGCGATGAAGGCAGTCCGGATTTACGAGTATGGCGGCCCTGAGGTCCTCAAGTTCGAAACTGACGTTCCTGAGTCTGAGATGGGGTCGGACACCGTGCTGATCGAGACCGTCGCTACGAGCGTGAATCCGGTTGATTGGAAAGTTCGGTCGGGCGCGCGACGAAAGGATTTCCCGCTGAAGCTGCCGGCCATCCTCGGCAGAGACGTCAGTGGAGTGGTGCGGACGGTCGGAAGCAACGTCCGTGATTTCAAGCCCGGCGATCGCGTAATCGCCCTGGCCGACGCGGCCTACGCCCAGTATGTGACCGTTCCAGGCGCGCTGGCGACCCACCTTCCGGACGGGCTGGACCCGACCGACGCTGCGGCTCTGCCGCTCGTGGTGCTGACGGGCGAGCAGCTCGTTCGGCTCGCAACCCAGGTACAAGCTGGTCAGACTATCTTGGTGACCGGCGCGCTCGGCAGCGTGGGGAGGGCAGCTGTGCATGCCGCCAAGAAGGTTGGAGCCACGGTGATCGCGGGTGTGCGGCGAAGTCAGGTCGCCGAGGCTGAAAGCCTGGAGGTCTACCGCGTCGTCGGGCTGGACGACGACGACGCCCTTGCGAAACTCGAAACGATAGACGGTGTGGCCGACACCGTGGGCGGCGAAACGGCGGCCAAACTTCTGGGCAAGGTGAGGGACGGCGGGCGCTTCGGGTACACCTCGGTGCTTCCGGACGGTGCCGCTGAGCAACACTCTGCGGTGGAGGTGAGCCGGGTGTCCGCCCGTCCGGACGCGTCCAAGCTTCGCGAGTTCGCCGATGACGCGCGCGACGGCTTGTTCGTGCTGCCGATCAGCCATCGCCTGCCCTTAAGCGAGGTCGCCACGGCTCATGAACGGCTTGAAAAGGGTGGCGCTGGGAAAATTGTACCGACGGTATAGGATCAGGATCCCTCTCCCGCTCCGCCGCCTTCCCAGCCGTCGACAACTTGCGCCGTCCTTACAGGACGGCTTGAGTCTATTTGGCGAAGAGGGCGGAAGCGTCATCAACATCAGCTCGGTCGTAGCAAAAGGTAATTTCCCGGGCTCTGTTGCAACAATTAGGCTCGGACAGGGACGTCCAAGTCGTTGCCCTGCCGCAGCCGTCAAGCAGGCTGAACGTTAAGCTTTTCCCCGAAGACCGCGATAGCTTCCGTGAGCGCACTGACACCGATGCCGAAGGCGCGTTCGACAACGCGTGCCTCGCCGCGGATGTCCTGGGTGAGGTTGAAGATGCCCGCCTGACCCTTGCGTAGTGCACGCATCATCTCAAATCCCATGATGGTTGCGTAGGCTGTCTTCAACGTCTTGAAGCCCCGCACGGGGCGGATCAGCTGCTTCAGCTTGCCGTGATCAGCCTCAATGACGTTGTTCAGATACTTGACCTGCCGATGCACGGTGTCCTGAGGGCATTGCCCTCGGCCTTCAGTTTTGAAATGGCGATAGCGTAGGTCGGCGTCTTGTCGGTGTTAATGACCTCCGGCTTCTCCCATGCCTTCAATCCGTTCAGCGCCTTGCCGAGGAAACGCCTGGCCGCTTTGGCGTTCCGTGTCGGTGAGAGATAGAAATCGATCGTGTTTCCTTCCTTGTCGACAGCCCGGTACAGGTAGGTCCATCTGCCCCGCACTTTCACGTAAGTCTCATCGACTCGCCAGCTCGTCGATTGCGGGCGGCGCCACTGCCAGCGCAGCCGCCTTTCGATCTCCGGCGCAAACCGTTGAACTCATCGGTAGATCGTGGAATGGTCAACGGGCACGCCGCGTTCGCCCATCATCTGCTCGAGATCGCGATAGCTGATGCCATAGCGGCAGTACCATCGCACCGCCCAGAGGATGATCTCGCCTTCAAACTGACGTCATTTGAACTCTGTCATGACCCGCTCCGCTCGTGTTCAGCCCATCTTCACGCGGCCACTGGAACTTTGCAACAGAGCCATCGCCAATGACTTTATCACTGCAATACGTTTTTGCAACTCGAAATGCTGGGCTTTGTGCCTGTCCGAAGATCGTTGCGTAAACGTTCGTTTATGCAACGAGCAGACGCTCACGAGCCGCACCTGCAAGAGATGCGATGGCAAGGTGGCATGGACCCATCCAGGGCGGGAATGCAATGACCGTGGGGGTCGGTTTGGGGGTTGCCGAGCTTGACCGCGATCCTCTCTTCGAAGTGTTCGGAGATGAAGTGCTCTAAGCGCTCCGCTTCGCCGTGGAGCTGCTCCATGGGATAGTCCAGTATTTGGAACAGAAAGGTTTCGATCAGGCGATGATGCCGGACGATCTCCAAAGCCCGCTTGCGCCCGAAAGCCGACAGGCAGGCACCGCGGCCGCGTTCGTAGTCGATCAGCGAGTCCGGTTCACCGGCAAGCCGCTGCAGCATGTTGGTGATGGAAGCAGGCGCAACCTGAAGCCGCTCGGCGAGTTCCATGCCGCCGACGCGCCGCTCTCCATCGCCGCTGAGAGCATAAATGGCCTTCAGATAGTCGTCGACCGCTTCACTACCTCTGCGCGATGGCTGTTCGGATTTCGTTTTGTCGAGCACGGTCATTGCGGTTCCAGTGCTTTTAGGTTAACCTAAATAAGGTTTTTAGGTGAGCCTAAATATGAAGCCCTTCCATCGTGGCACTTTCGTTCCATCTTTTCGTCGTTGGCTTTGCCTCCTGGTTGGGTTTGTGCTGTGGGCCGCCCTGGGTGGCCACCTCCTGGCGCAGAGCGGAACCTCCAGCGCCGTGGCGGGAACGGTGGTAGATGGCTCGGGAGCGTTCATCCCTGCGGCAGCGGTGACGGCGACCGAGGTCAACACCCAAGCCACGCGCATCGGGACAACGGATGCGGGTGGGCATTATCTGCTGTCCCAGGTGAACCCCGGCACATATCGAGTCGCCATCACCGCTGCCGGGTTCGCTCCAGCCAGATCTGAGCCGACAGCGGTGGGCGTGGGGCGAACGGAGACGCTCAATTTCACATTGTCGATCAGCTCAAGCTCGCAGACTGTGGAGGTGACGGCGCAGCAAGGCCTGCTCAGCCTCGACAATCCGAATACGACCACGACGCTCGAAGCGAAGATGATCAAAAGCCTGCCCAACCCCGGGCAGGACCTCACCTTTGTGGCCCAGTTCGCGCAGGGAGCGCTGATGAACACGGCCGGCTCCTCCAACGACGCCAAGGCCGCCGGAGGCTACGGCAATGTGGAGTTCAACGGGCTTCCCGCCACCTCCAACGGCTACATTCTGGACGGGTACGACACCAACGACCCATGGCTGGGGCTGAACATTGGGCTTTCGACCAACCTGGTCATCGGCCTGGATGCGGTGCAGGAAGCCACGGTCAACACCAATTCGTACACCGTCGACCAAGGGCGCTACGCGGCGTCGCAGGTGAATTACTTCACCAAGTCGGGCACGAACCGCTTCCATGGCGATGCTTACGAGGTTTGGAACGGTTCGCTGCTGAACGCGCAGAATTACTTTCTCCATGCAAACGACACGCCGGGCGACGTGGCGAAGAAGCCGCGCTCGACGGTGAACGAATTCGGGGTGAGTGTCGGCGGTCCCATCCGTCGAAACAAGGTCTTCTTCTTTGCGCATTACGAGGGTATCCGCATCGCGCTGCCCCTGGTGTCGCAGGTGACCGCGCCGACGCCGGCATACCAGCAATATGTGTTGCAGCAGTTGACGACAGGAGGCGTCGACCCGAGTACCGGCACCGTGCTCCCCGCGCAACCGACCGAGGTGCCGCTCTACCGTTCCATGTTTTCGCTGTACAGCAACACGGCGGGCACGCCGGTGCCGGTGAGCACCTGCCCGTTTGACGCCAATGGCGCGCTGCTTCCCGTGCCCGCGGCAGGAAGTCTGCTTGACGGCAGTGGCTGCGCCAACCAGCGCCAGGCATCATTGAACAACAGCGATCGCGAGGATCTCGTGGTCGTGAAGATCGACCAAACGATCGACCCCAACGATAGCGTCTGGTACCGCTTTCAGCAGGACACCGGGTTGCAGGCGGCCTACACGGACCCCATCAATCCCATCTTCAACAGCTACTCGCCGCAGCCGCAACGGACGCTGGTGCTCGGCTACACGCACCTTTTCACGCCCAACCTGGTCAATCAGCTCAATCCGGGCGCGAGCTGGTATGCGAGCGTCTTTGAACCGAACAACTTCGCCGCCGTGCAGCAGCAGTTCCCCATCGTTCTACAGGCCGGCAGCTCCAATGTGCCGTTCACGACCCTCGGCGGCAACAACAGCACCTACCCACAAGGGCGCAAGGTCACCCAGTGGCAGATCAACGACAACCTCATCTGGACACTGCAGCGGCACACGTTGAAGTTCGGCATCAACACGCGCCGCGTGGATGTAAGCAACTACGACCTGGGGCAAGGGACGGTGCCGCTGGTCACGGTGAACGATCTGGCCCAGTTCACCTACGGGGCGGCGTACACGGCTACGCAGAGCTTCCCGGTGCGCTTGCGGGAGCGCGTCGCCGACGGCAATCTCGAGTTCTACGCGATGGACACCTATAAGCCTTCGTCGAGGTTGACGCTCACCGCTGGGATGCGCGTCACCTGGAACACGAATGTCGTGAACGATCAGGGGCTCTTCGCTCGGACTGCGGGTTCATTTCTCGATCTTCAGCACAGCAACGCGCAGCCGCTGAATCAGGCGATCCTGACCGGCGTTCACACCCTCTTCCCGGCGACGCCCTTGTTCATCTACCAGCCTCGTGTTTCGGCAGCCTATGAGATCTCGCACCGAACAGCCCTGCATGCGGGCTTCGGTGTTTTCAGCGATCTCATTCCCGCGCAGATCGCCGATCTTGCGTCCACCAACGCGCCTTACGCGCCAAGTTTTGTCGGCGGTCTGGGCGGGCAGGTGGGCGGAACGGCACTCTTCCCAGGCGTTCCAGGCAGTGCCGTCGATGCCTTGACATCGGCCAACACCGCCCTGCAAACCAGCTTCCGCAGCGGCGCTGCTCCTTGCGCAGGCATCGCTCCCGGCGCCCCGGTCTGCCCCCTCGCCGTCGCGCTGAACACGTTTCCGAGCGGCACACTCAAAACGCCGCTCTATTACCAGTACAGCGCCGGCCTCGAGCGGCAGGTGGGAGGCAAAGGCGCGGTGCGTTTGGATTTTGTAGGTACGCGCGGCCTGCACGAGCCCTACCAGGTGCAGCTGAACGGCTACCAGAACACTTGCGAGGGCTGCTTTGCCCCCTACCCTTACCAGCGTCCGCTCGATCAGCGCTTCGGCAGCGTGAACGAGTTCCGCACCGACGCCAACAGCAGCTATGCCGGGCTCCAGACCAGCTACACGGAGCAGCTCGGTGGGCTGACCCTGCGCGGTAATTACACGCTCAGTCACTGTCTTGACGAGGTCTCGAACGGCGGCCTGCTCTCGTTCTCAAGCCAGGGTATTCTGTCGCCCTTGCCGGGCGAGCTTGCGCGCAACTACGGCAACTGCGATTACGATGTGCGGCACAACATCTCGGCTTTCGGCCTTTATCAAATCCCGTTCCACTCCAGCCATGCGCTTCTTCGGCAGGCGCTCGGCGGCTGGGCCGTTTCGGAAACGCTCTTCTTTCACACCGGGCTACCGTTCACAATCCTGAGCCAGCCGTACACCGCGGGCGGCAACGGCATCTTCCAGGCCAGTGGGCCGCAGTTCGCCCGGCGTGTTCCCGGCGTCCCGGTTTACCGTAAGGTTCCGGTTGAGGGCGTCACAGTGGCGGGTACCCGGCAATGGATAAATCCAGACGCCTTCGTTTCAGTCGTGGACCCTTCGACGGGCGGTTGCACGGGAGGAGACTCCCCCGCCAACTGCCAGTTCGGGGACTCGGGCCGCAACACGCTGCGTGGGCCACACTTCACCGGCTCCGACATCTACATCACGAAGAACTTCAGAGTGCGCGAGGGGGTAACCTTCCGCTTCGACACCCAGCTCTTCAACGCGTTCAATCACCCCAATTTTGCCCTGCCCAGCAACGTGCAGGCCGGGGTTCCGGGCGGCCTGATCCCGGCCCGCTTCGGCACGCTCCAAACTACAATCTCGCCGCCAACAGGTCTACTCGGCGTCGGACTCGGCGGCGACAGCTCGCCCCGCATGATCGCCTTTCAGGCAAGAATCGAGTTCTGAGCGACCCATTTTCCTTAGCGTACGATTTTTGACATTTGGTGTAGGGACCCCTAGTGACCTCCCGCGGCCCGCATCCATCTCGGACCTTGTTCTGGAGCGCAGCTTTGGCGACTAACGGCGATCGCCTAGGCGCCCTGAACGCCTTCCAAGAAAGCCTTCCAACACCAACAATGATGACAGCGGAGAAGAAGCCGGCCCAAAGGGCCAATGGCGGGAGCACCGAGACTACCTGGTGCCCGAAGGCCGCGCCCGTTGAACACTCTCGCGAAAGTCCACTCCCTGCATCTCCAACGGAACACACATCTCTTGAAGTCGTGAGCGTATCCTCTCCCCGATACGGTCCCCGAGTGTCTCTTCCCGCGAAACGGCCCGAAGACTGTTCGAGTCCGCCATTCCCGGTTGGCTCACGGTAGCAGGGCGATTGGCGTAATTCGTCGTGACGATCGTTGTGCGACAGCTGTTGTAACGGCTGTTGAGTACGTATCCAACCGTGTCCATCACCCATTCCGTCGGCTTTGACGCCCCAAGTTCGTCGAGCACCAACACCTCTGCCGCAAGGACCGGTGCGAGGATGTCTGATTCCGAACCATCGCCACGCTGGGCGTAGGTGTGCTGAAGCTTCTTGAGGAGCTCTCGATAGTCAACGAATAATCCATTTGCTCCGCGCTCGGCGATGAGCGTCTTCAAGATCGCTGATGCCAAATGAGTTTTGCCAACACCAATTGATCCGACAAACATTACACCTGGCGTTCCTCCCGCTCCCGGCTTCGGAAACGCTTCCACGAAGTGCGCAGCATACATCTTTGCCAGCATGAGACTCCTGCTCGCGCCCGGGAAGTCGGTGATGTAACCCTCAACCGTACACTCCTGATATCGCTGCGGAATTCCTGCACGGTCTAGCGGCCGTACCAGCTTCCGCTTCGCGACACAGAAACGCTCACTGACATGCCTGCCCTTGTCCGTTTCAACTAGGAGCTGCCCCGAACCGCCGCATTTTGAGCATTCCAGAGGCATATCTCATCCAAAGTACTGTAGGGCTCACTGCTTTCACAACGGCAAGTCGCTCACACTCAGGGTCTACTGATTTCGAGTTTGTCGATTAAGCATCTCTTTAGCGGCGGTCTTCAGCATTGCGTTAAAGACCAAGATTGTCATTGACTGCCACAGCGATGTCCTGCTCCGATCCAAGATACCGTTCAGTCGTCTGGATCGAGCTGTGACCAAGTAAGAATTTGATTTGCTCGAGGTCGCCGCCATTTTTGCGACACAATCTCGCGCAGGTTCTCCTCAGATCGTGAGCGCCAAAGCGCAGAATGCCGATCTCTTTTGCAGAAGATTCGACCACACTCCAGATAGCCCCGTCGTTCAGGCGGTCGCGCTTAACCTTGCCGGCCTTGGTTAAAGAACGAAGCAGCTTGCCTTCCTCAATGGCTGCGGCCGTCATCCAGGCATTTACAGCTTGCTTCACCCAAACAGGGATAGCGATCGTACGCACACGGCCGCCCTTTCCTAGCAGGTCGGCAATGACCCACCTATCCTCTCGGAGTTGGATTTCTTCAATTTCGAGGTTTGCCAGCTCGCGGCGGCGCAAAGCGCAGCCTACAAGCAGAGCGAGGATGCAGTAATCCCGTTTCCCCTTAAGTGTTGAACGATTTGGGACCGCTAGCAGTTCCTTAGCCTGATCGCGCGTCAGCCAGTTTCCCATCCTGCGACCCTGCAGCCGCACATTTTGCACGTCTGCCATTTTGGCCGCCTCCTCTGCGTCGAGAATGCCGTTTCTCCGTGCTTCGGCTATCAGTTTCCGTACCGCTGCAAGTCGGACATTAATCGTAGAAGGGCTTAAGCCCTTCTCAATCATCGAGGCTCGATATTCGATCAGCAGCGGTCTCGATATACCCTGTAAGCGAATCGCACACAAAGTAAACACCTCATCCAACGCTTTGGCGTAATTGCGCTTGGAATGCTGGGAGGTGACTGCTTGCAACACCATGTCGCGCAGCTTCTGACTAGCGAGGTTATAGGGTTCACTTTGCTGAGCTGGGTTGACGGTAAGTTCAAGCGATTCGCTTATAGGTTCAGGGAGCGAATCGCTTACGGATGGGTGAGGACTCATAGCGTTCTCGCTGGATGCCGAGGATGCTTTAGAGCTAATCTATGCCGCATCCTCAGAGCGGCCACTTTGCGCCAAGCAGATGGCACTGTAAGCGAATCGCATACAGGTGTGCCCTGCATCGCCATTCTGGCGATGGGCTGTGTCAAAATTGGAGTTGTGCAGCAACCTGCTGCACAATTTGCGAGATTAGGCATCAGATTCATTGTCCCTCCGCAGATCATCGATCTCTTCGCGAAGTTTTCCAACCATTTCCTGGAGATCTTCCACAGTGGGAACTTGGTCCCTGATCGGCGCCGGCAGCTCCCGCGTGACCCGGTAGCTCGATACACCAATTGGCTGATCAATGTTTTGCAGCGTGTACTCAACGATTGTCCTCCGGTGAGACTCACAAAGCAGCAAACCCACGCTCCGCCCGTCCGGAGACGAACGCATCAGGTGATCCACAGCAGAGAGGGAGAAGCTGAGCTTGCCCGCCCACTCCGGCTGGAACCGCCCAGTTTTGAGTTCGATCACGAAATAGCAGTGCAGGCGCACATGGTAAAAGAGCAGGTCGATGTAGAACGTCTCTCCGTCGACCTCCACCGGCACCTGGCTGCCAACGAAGGCAAAGCCCCTTCCGAGTTCCAGGAGCAGATCGCGAAGGTGAGCCAGCAGCCCGCGTTCAATCTCCCGTTCGTGCGCCCGCTCTCTGACCGCTAGAAAATTGAAGTTGTACGGATCCTTGAGGATCTGCTCGGCAAGGTCGGAGTCGGGAGGCGGCAACGCCCGCTGAAAGTTCGTGAGAGCCTTCCCTTCCCTCTCGTGAAGGCCACTCTTGATCTGTAGCATTAGGATGTTCCGGCTCCAGCCATACTCCACTGCCGCCCGGAGATACCACTCCCGCAGTTCGGGATCCTTAAGACGGTCCAGAAGGACCATGTGGTGACCCCAGGGCAATAGTGCAGCAGCCTGTTGCACTATTTGCTCGTCTGGCCACGCCTCTGCGAAGGACCTCATGTACTTGAGGCTCCGCGGACTGTACCCCTCCACTCCAGGGAACTCCGTCTGGAGGTCGTGGGCCAGTCTCTCGATCACCTTAGCGCCCCGGCCCTGCGCCTCCTGCCTCTCCAAAATTTCGCGGCCGATGGACCAATAGAGCAGGACCAGCTCCCGGCTCACGGCGAACGAAGCCTTTAGCTGGGCGCTTCGGATACGAACCGTGAGCTCTTTGAGGAGTTCCGGATATCCCGCCGGGGTCTGGACGCTGTTTTCCACGAGATCAGCATATCAGCAGATCACGGATGACAAATACCATTGTCGCTTGTTATCCATCTTCGTTCTAAGGCGGGTTTATAGCAGGTGTGCCAATAACACCGGTAGTCTAAATGTGCAGAAAGTGAGGTTTATGGGACGTCCAATCAAGTGGTCGCGTGATCTCCACCTCATCCGAGAACGCGCCATGCACGAGCGAACTGAGACTTGGGGGCGGAGAGACATTGAACGTCTCTTTGGCATTGGCCGTGCCACGGCACAATCTCTGATGAAGGCAATAGGTGAGCTTCAGCCGGTCGCAGGAGCTCATTTCATTGAGCGTCCTGCCCTTCTGGCGTTCCTGAACGAGATGATCGAAGCCCCGGATATGGAACGGGCACTGAAAAGAAAGGATGCTGGAGGCTGCACCACCACCGCGGCCAAAACCCCTACGCGTATCGCTTCCTCACGATCTTCGTACGGCAACTGTAAAGGATCTTCCCGAGACCGTTCGGCTTTCACCTGGGCGGCTCGAGATCGTCGGCACGTCGGCCGAAAGTGTTCTTGAGGGCTTAGTCCTATTGGCTCAGGTAATGCAAAACGACCTCATGCAGGTCCAGCTCTTATTGGAGCCTCCACCCTCACCTCCTACTGTTGAAAACGATGAGCTCCAAATGTTTCTTGCAAATATGCGATCTGGGCATCGATAGCCTACACGCGATTCGCTTACAGGTGACGCGAGACGCATATAGGCCCCCACCGCGGTTCGCATATAGACGTGTCTGCGGGTCGAATAGTGGTCCAATCTGCGTATCGCTCCTAGATTCTGTCAGCGTTTCGCGCAGAGCGTATTAAGCAGAGTCTTTCAAGCAGTTTTTAACCAATCGTTTAAACATCTAGAAAAACGAAAATAAAGGAACGACGACGACGTTTTGCTTCTCCCTGCTATGAACGTAGAAAACCGACCCAGAACGCTGAACCACGCTCGCTACGTCGCTCTGTCATGGGTTTGGTACTTTATGCTTGGTTTTTACACGAAAGACGCGTAATCTTCCAGACCATTCAGCGAAGCTGCCGGAAGAGGCGTCGCAGCTCGACGGCGGTTTTCGCTGTTGCCGCCGCGTCCCAATCGGAGGAAGTGCCACTTCTCAGGGTGGCGGTTTCGCTGTTTGCTGTGGCGTCCCAACCGGAGGAGCTCCACTTTCATAACGGCACGTCTTCCGATGGTGGAAATGGTTCGCCGATGCGGGCCGGAGGCCCGCGCTACTCTAGCCCGGAGCGAAGCCCCAGGTTTCCGGTCCACTCCAGACTTGCGGGCTGAAGGCCCGCGTTAGCCCTCCCACGTGCGCGCGCCTCGACGATTCGTGTCGTATAAAAGCGTATGCCCTGCCTCCCGCTTTCCAAAGCTCCGGGGACTCCGCAACCGCGTCACAGACCATGCCAGGAGGCCGCGCGTCGGCCCAGACTGCTCCGCCTTCTGCTTGCGATCGGGCTGACCCTGGCCGGCGGCGGTCCGAGGCTGCGGGCACAGAGCGCCGGCAGCCTGCGGGGACGGGTCGTCGACCCCTCGGGGGCGGCTATCGCTCACGCCCGCATCGAGGCGATCCGCGCGGGAACCGGGGTGAGCCGCGAAAGCGAGAGCTCGGCTGAAGGAGAGTTCTACTTGCCGCAGATGCTCGCGGGGCAGTACGAGCTCCGCGTCAGCGCCTCCGGGTTTGCGACGCTTGACCGTCGCGGAGTGACCGTCACGACCGGCGGCACGGCCTCGCTGACGCTGACGCTGCAACCGGCCTCGGCCGGGCAGGTGGTCGAGGTGAGCGGGGACGCGCCGCTGCTGCAGGCGCAGACCAGCGACATCGAGACCAGCATCCCGGGCGGGACCATCCTGGCGCTGCCGTTGAACGGCCGCAACTTCGTCCAGCTCACCACGCTGGCGCCGGGCGTCTCGCTTCCGCCGGGGACGCTTCTGCCGCGCATCAACGGCGGCCGGCCGCGCACCAACGAGTATCTGTTCGACGGCATCTCGGCCCTGCAGCCCGAGCCGGGGCAGGTGGCGTTCTTTCCCATCCTCGACGACATCCAGGAGTTCACGGTCGAGACCGACAACGTTCCGGCGGAGTTTGGCCGTTTCAATGGCGGCGTGGTCAACCTGACGACGCGATCGGGCACCAACCAGCTCCATGGCAGCCTGTTTGAGTTCTTTCGCAGCGAGGCGCTGAACGCGCGCAACTACTTCAGCGGCGGCGGGGCGCGCAAGCCCGACTACCGCCGCAACCAGTACGGCGGAACCCTCGGGGCGCCGCTCCTGCGCAATCACCTCTTCTTCTTTGGCGGCTATCAGGGGCAGCGGCAGGCCATCGGCATCACGCGCATCTCGACGGTGCCCACCCTGGCGGAGCGTCGCGGCGTCTTTACGGGCGAGGCACACATCTTTGATCCGGCGCGGACCGTCCTGCGGGGCGGAGCCTACCTCCGGCCGGAGTTCCCCAACGATGTCATCGACCGGCCATTCGATCCAGCGGCGGCCGCTCTGCTGAGCCGGTACCCGCTGCCGACGAGCGGCGGCGCGGCCAATAACTACTCCCGCACGGCGGACGACCAGGACCACCAGAACCAGTTTGATGTCCGCGTTGATGCGGCCCTGGGCACGCGGGACCGCGGCTTTGCCCGGTACTCCTACTTCCATGAGGTGGAGCTGCCCGTCGCGCCCCTGCCCGACTTCAGTGGAGCGATCTCCGGGTCGACCACCGGCACCGGCAATGTGGGCGGGCTGTCCCACGTTCTGGGCCAGCAGGGGGTGGTGAACGAGACGCACCTCTTCAGCCCGCACCTTCTGAACGACGCCCGGCTCGGATACACGCGACGGAGCAACCACATCATCGGGGCTGAGCTGCCGGAGGCGGCCTCGGCTGCGCTGGGCATCCCGGGCATTCCGGCGATCGCGGCGTTCCCGGATGCGCTGCCGCTATTTAATCTCCCCGGCTACCAGCAGCTCGGCTCCTCCCCCAGCGTCTTTTCGCGTTACCAGACCGGCGTCTGGGAGCTGGTGGACACCCTTTCGGTCGAGCGGGGGCGGCATGCGCTGAAGTTTGGGGCGGACCTGCGCTGGTACCAGCTGAACGCGGTTGCGCCGCCCAGCCCCACGGGTGCCTTTGGCTTCACCACGACCGGGACCAACCAGCAAGGATTCGTGCCCGCACCGGGCGACAGCCTGTCGAACGGGGACGATCTGGCCAGCTTTCTTCTGGGGCAGGTCGACAGCTTTTCGATCGGTCTCCAGCGCAGCACCCTCCGTCCCCGCGACGCGATCCAGGAGTTTTTTGCCCAGGACGACTGGCGCGCGAGTCCGCGGCTGACCCTGAACCTGGGCGTGCGCTACACCCTGCACCACCCCTCGACCGAGCGAAGCAACCAGGGCGCGGTGTTTGATCTCGCGACGCAGCAGCTTCGCTATCTGGGCGTCGATGGAGCGCCGCGCAGCGCCCGCGAACTCCATTACGGCAACTTCGCCCCGCGGCTGGGCTTTGCCTTCCAGGTGCTGCGGCAGACGGTGGTGCGGTCCGGATTTGGGATGGTGTTTATCGATCAAAGCGGCGTTACGACGCCGTTCACCACGCCGCAGTTTCCGTTTATCCAGAACGTCCGGCAGGCCACCGCGGACAGCATCAACGCGGCGTTTCCCCTGTCGCGCGGACCGGCCGTGTCGCCGGTTGCGCTGACGCCGGAGGCTGGTCTGGGACAGAGTGTCTACGCCGTCCGGCGCGGCCTGGGTTCGGGGTACGTCGAGCAGTGGAACCTGGCGGTGCAGCATGCGCTCACCAACAATCTTTCGGCCGAGGTGGCGTACGTCGGATCGCACATCGTGCACGTCGGCATCCCGGATGCGAACCTGAACCAGACACCGGTCGCGGCGCTGCCCGGGCCTGCGGACACGGCGGGGTTGAGGGAGATCCAGGCCCAGGTGCCCAACCCGTACTTCGGGCAGATCCCCCCGTCCTCGGCCATCGGCGGCGCGACGGTCGCGCGGGCGCAGCTGCTGAAGCCGTACCCTCGCTTTCAGAATGTGGCCTACTTCCGCAACAACACCGGAACGACAAACTACAACGCGATCGAGGCCAGGCTCGAGCAGCGACTGGCGCACGGAGCTTCGGCGCTGCTCAGCTACACGCACTCGAAGCTGATCGACGATGCGTCGTCCGTCTTTTCTTCGACGGTGTTCTCCTCGCCGGGGTCGAGCAGCCTCCTGGGCGCGGATGCGGGCCGGCCGTACCTGGAGCGGGACTCCTCGACCGGCGACGTGCCCGACGTGCTGTCGCTGAGCGCGACCTGTCAGCTGCCGGCGGGTCGGGGGCATCGGCTTGCCGGCCGGGGTGCGTCGCGCGCGGTGCTTGGCGGATGGGCTGTGAACGCGGTCGCGTCGCTGCAGTCCGGCATGCCGGTCGCCGTGACCATGGGGACCAACCTCTACTCCTTTGCGGGGATCGCGACCCGCCGGCCGGACCTCGTGGCGCGGCCATCGCTCGATCCCCGGCTGCGATCGCCGAAGCGCTTCTTCCGCACAGCAGCCTTTGCCGCGCCGGCGGGTGTGTTGGGCACGGCCTCGCGCAACCCGGTGCGCGGACCGGCCTACCGCGACCTGGACCTGGCGCTGGTGAAGCACACCCGGATCGGCGACAAGGATGACCTGGAGCTGCGCGCCGAGATCTTCGACGTAACCAACACGCCGGCGTTTGCGCAGCCGAACGGGGTATTCGGGACCGCCGCGTTCGGCAGCATCACGGCGACCACCACCGATCCACGGGTGGTGCAGTTTGCGCTGCGGCTCTCCCGGTAGGTGCCGCAGGCGGGCTGGGGAGCGCAGACGAAGCGAGAAAAGGCTTGTGCCTTTGTGTTTCCATCAGGTAAGTTCCATGCGAAGATGGTTTGTACCTCCAGCACCTCTTTGCTGCGCACTTGGAGATCGCCTCGTCGATCCCCTCCCTGTGGCAGTTTTTTGGTTGGCCGGAGCGGTGAGATCGCCGGGAACGCTCGCGAACGCGTTGCGAGCCGAGGAGAGTTGCGAGGAAATGGTTGAAGCCATCGTCCTGTGGAATGAGCCAAACAATCTCTCCCACTGGAACTTCCACCTGGACCCGAAGTGGTCGCGATTCGCCGAGATGGCGCGCCTGGGATCGCAAAGGGTGCGGGCACTCGATCCCCGGCTGCCGATCGTTCTTGGCGGCGTCTCCTCCGGCGATGCCGATTTTCTTCGCCTGATGCGCTCCTACGGCGTGATGGAGCACGTGGACGCGGTGGCGATCCACGGATTTCCCCTGGACTGGAATCACTGGCAGATCAACGACTGGCCGGCCAAAGTGCGGGAGGCCGAGGAGGTCTCCGGTCTGCCGGTGTGGGTAACCGAGGTCGGCTGCTCGTCGTTCGGGGCCGAGGAGGTCGCGCAGTTCGGACTTCAGCGCACGCTCGGTCTCCTACGCGGCCGGACGCCGCGGATCCACTGGTACTCGCTCTTCGACCTGCCACCAAGCTGGCCGGCCGAGACCCGCCACAAGGAGGCCGAGGGCTCCTCCTACTACCGCCACTACTACCTTGGGCTGCTGCGGCACGACGGGACGCCGAAGCTGTTCGCGGAGGAGTTTCCGCGGGACGGCTCCGTGGGTCTGTGCCAGTGGTTCCACTTCGAAGATCCGCGGCTGGACGATGCCGTGCGCTGGATGCGCGAGCACAACGTCAAGTATCTGCGCACGGGCCTGAGCTGGGCGGACAGCTTCCGGCCGAACGCCGAGGCCTGGTTCGACCGCATGATGGAAGCTCTGGCACCGTTTGATGTGGCGCTAACGCTCTGCTTCACACCCGGCCACCTTGGCATGGAAGACCATCACACCAGCCCCCCGAAGGACCCCGAGACGTTCGCGGAGTTTGCCGCCTGGGCGGTGGAGCGCTACGGTCCGCGAGCCCGGGGCGGGGAGCGGTTCGGAAAGACGGAGGTCGCGGTCACGGCATGAGCAAGCAGATCCTGATTACGGGCGGAGCGGGTTTTGTTGGTTCGCACCTGGCGGACGGGCTTCTGCGCGCCGGGCACAGCGTGCGCGTGCTCGATGAGCTGAACCCGCAGGTGCATCCGGGCGGAAAGGCCCCGGAGTACCTTTCGCCCTCCGTCGAGCTTGTCGTCGGTGACGTGCGCGACCCCAACATTCTGCGCGAGGCGCTGCGCGGCATCGACGTGATCTTCCACTTTGCCGCGACGGTGGGCGTGGGGCAGTCGATGTACGAGATCGCCCGCTACATGAGCGTCAACACCCAGGGCACGGCCGAGCTGCTGCAAGCGATCCTGGACAGCGGGATCTCGTTGAGCAAGTTGATCGTCGCCTCGTCGATGTCGATCTACGGGGAAGGCCGGTACCGCTGCCGCGACTGCGGCGAGCGCGCGACGCCGCCGGTGCGGCCGGTGAGCCAGCTGAGGGCGGGCGCGTGGGAGCTCCATTGCGACCGGTGCGGCGGGGTGCTGGCGCCGGCGCCGACCGCCGAGGACAAGCCGTCCGAGATCAACTCCATGTATGCGCTCTCGAAACGCGACCAGGAGGAGCTCTGCATGATCTACGGCCGCACCTACGGGCTTCCGGTGACGGCCCTGCGATTTTTCAACATCTACGGAACGCGCCAGGCGCTCTCGAACCCGTACACCGGGGTCGCGGCCATCTTCGCTTCGCGGCTGCTGAACGGGCAGGCGCCGCTGGTGTTTGAGGATGGCGAGCAGATGCGCGACTTCGTCAGTGTGCACGACATTGTGCGCGCCAACCTGCTGGCGATGGAGAGCCCGCGCGCGGACGGCGAGGTGATCAACATCGGCTGCGGCCGTCCCATCACCATCCGGCAGGTCGCTCAGCTGTTGGGCAATGCGCTCGGCAGCAGCATCGCTCCGGTGATCACGGCAAAGTATCGCGCCGGCGACATCCGGCACTGCTACGCCGACATCGGCAAGGCTCGGGAGCTGATGGGGTACGAGCCCGAGGTGACGCACGAGGCCGGGTTTGCCGAGCTGGCCGAGTGGCTGCGCGAGCAGGAGGCCGAGGACAAGGCGGAGACGATGCTGCAGCAGCTGACCACCTACGGTCTGAGCGCCTGAGGCAAGGAGAGGGAGCATGGGGAGAGAGACACCGGAGCGCGGACGCCACATCCTGATCACGGGTGGGGCCGGCTTTATCGGCTCCAATCTGGCGGCGCGCCTCTTGACGGAACTCCCCGAGGCTCACGTCACCCTCTTCGACAACCTCGCGCGCTCCGGTTCGGAGACCAACGTGCGCTGGCTCGGGCAGCTGCCCGGGGCGCGGCGGCTTTCGGTGGTGCGGGGCGACGTCCGCAACGCCGGGCAGGTGGAGGACGCGGCCCGCTCCGCGAGCGAGATCTACCACCTGGCCGCGCAGGTGGCGGTGACGACCTCCGTGGGCGATCCGGCGCGGGACTTCGAGGTCAACGCCCTGGGCACGCTCCATGTGCTCGAGGCGGCGCGCCGCTCCGGCCGGCAGCCGATGGTGCTCTTCACCTCCACCAACAAGGTCTACGGCGCTTTGGAGTCGGTGCGGGTCGATGCCGACCGGACGCGTTACCGGGCGGCCGATCCGGAGTTCCGGGGCGCCTCGGAGGCGACTCCGCTCGACTTCCACTCGCCCTATGGCTGCTCCAAGGGCGCGGCCGACCAGTACGTCCGCGACTACAGCCGCATCTACGACCTGCCGACGGTGGTCTTTCGCATGTCGTGCATCGCCGGTCCGCGGCAGTTCGGCAACGAGGACCAGGGCTGGGTCGCGCACTTCCTCTACTCCACCCTGGCGCGCCGGCCCATCACCATCTACGGCGACGGCCTGCAGGTGCGCGACATCCTCCATGTGGGCGATCTGCTGGACGCCATGCTTGCGGTCCGGTCGCGGCTGGACGTCTGCGCGGGGGAGATCTTCAACGTGGGTGGCGGCATGGAGCGCGCCTTTTCGGTCGCCGAGATCCTGGAGCGCATCGAAGATCGTACCGGCGTTCGCTGCCGGCGCACCCACGCCGAGGTCCGGCCCGGCGATCAGCCGCTCTACATCTCGGACACCGGCAAGCTCGCCTCCCACACCGGATGGCGGCCCACGCGCTCGCTCGACCGCACGCTCGATGACCTGGAGGCCTTTTGGCGCGAGAACCGCCAGGCGATCGAGCGGCAGTACCGTGCGCCCGGGGCCGGTGTGCTGGTAGCCGAGGAGGTCGCGTGAGGTTCGCGCTCGTCAATCCGCACTGGAGCTTTGAGGGCTCGACCTACTTCGGCTGCCAGGAGCCGCACCTGCCCATCGAGCTGCTGTCGGCGCAGTCGTTTCTGCGGCAGGCCGGGCACGAGGTGCTGCTGATCGATGCCTTCATGGAGGGTCTCTCGCCGGCCGAGGTCCGATCGCGGCTCGACGGCTTCGGGGAAGAGTTTCTGGTGATGCCGACGGCGCCCTCGTATCTCTTCTGGCGCTGCCCGCAGCCGGAGATGCGGGTTCCGCAGCAGTGGCTGGAGGCGCTCGGCCGGCGGTCAACCTCAGTGCTGATCGGGCCGCATGGATCGGCGACGCCGCACAGTGCCCTGCTCAAGACCGGTGCCGACGTGGTTCTGCGCGGGGAGCCCGACCAGACTATCGGCATGCTGGCCGACCGGCCGCGCTTCTCGATTCCGGGCTGCGTCTGGCGCGAGGGCGGCCGCATTCTCTCGGCTGCGGAGCCCCTGGCGCAGACCGACATGCGCGCCATCGGCCGGCTCGACTACACCGGCTACCCGGTCGAGCTCCACACCCACAAACACCACATCTTTACCGAGCACGCCGGCCTTGGGGCGGAGCTCGAGTTCGCGCGCGGCTGTCCGTACTCCTGCACCTTCTGCAACAAGACGCTGTTTCGCAACAAGTATCGCGAGCGCGACGTGGCCGACCTGCTCGCCGAGATCGACGCCCTGATGGCGCGCGGCGTCACCTACGTCTACTTCATCGACGAGATCTTCGGCGTCGGCCGCAACGTCCGAACGCTGCTCGAAGAGATCAGCAAGCGGCCGCTCTCGATCGGATTTCAGACCCGCATCGATCTGTGGGACGAGGAGTCGCTTGACCTGCTCGGGCGCGCGCACTGCATCTCGTTTGAGTGCGGCATCGAGTCGATCACCGAAGAGGGCCGGGACGAGCTGAACAAGAACTGCAAGTTCTCGACCGACCGCATCGGCGACCTGCTGATCTACGCCAAGGGCCGCATTCCCTGGGTGCAGGCCAACCTGATCAAGACCGCGCACGATGACGCCGCTGCCGTCCTCGCCTGGCAGGAGAAGCTCAAGTCGCACGGCGTCTGGGTCTCGGAGCCGGTGCCCATGTTTCCCTTTCCCGGCTCCCCGCTCTACGTCGAGACCTTTGGCCAGCAGCCGGATGAGCAGGCCTGGGAGCGCGCGCACGCCTGGTACCTCGAGCTCTTCGCGGAGAAGGGCTTCAGCGACATCCAGCACCAGCAGCCGGTCTCGCTCCACGAGCTGGAATGCGTCTCCTGATCACAACCGATACCGTGGGCGGCGTCTGGACCTTTACCGGCGAGCTCACGGCGGGTCTGCTCGCTGAGGGGCACGAGGTGATGCTGGTCAGCCTGGGCCGGCTGCCGAACGGGGCTCAAACCGCGCAGGCCGAGAAGCTGGCAGCGGAGCATCCGGAGCAGTTCCGGTGGATTCCGACCGAGCTGCCGCTCGAGTGGATGCAGGCAAACGGCTCCAGCTACACGGCGGCCGAACCTCTGCTGTTGCGGCTCATCGACCAGTACCGGCCGGAGCTCGTGCACAGCAACCAGATGTGTTTCGGCGCCCTGCCCCGCGCGATCCCCTGCGTGGTCACGGTGCACTCGGAGGTTCGCAGCTGGTTTCAGGCCTGCCGGGGCGGTCTGCCGGAGAGCTCGGCGTGGTTCACGCAGTACGAGCGGCTGGTGCGCGAGGGCCTGGCCGGAGCCGACGCCGTGACCGCCCCGACGCAGTGGATGCTCGACTCCGCGGAGCGGAGCTACGGCCCCTTTCACGCGGCGGAGGTGATCCCCAACGGCCGGTCGCTCCCGCCGCCCGCGCAGCCGGTCCAAAGGAAGCTGCAGGCCGTCACGGCCGGCCGGCTGTGGGACGAGGGCAAGGATGTTCGCATGCTGGCCGGCGTGCGCTCCAGCGTGCCTCTGCTGGTCGCGGGCGAGGTCGCCAGCGTGGATGGGGCTCGCTTCGAAGCGCCTCCGGGGCTGGATCTGCTCGGGCCGCTCGGGGAGGATGAGCTCCTGGAGCTGTTTCGCGCCTCAGCCCTCTACATCGTCACCTCGCGCTACGAGCCGTTCGGCTTGGCGGCGGTCGAGGCGGCGCTGTGCGGATGCGCCATCGTGGCGAACGACATCCCGTCGCTGCGCGAGGTTTGGGGGGACGCGGCGATGTACTTCCGCGGGGCCGAGGAGCTGTCAGAGCTGCTCGACCGGCTCGCCGCGGAGCCCGCTCTCATCGCGGAGCTCGCCGGGCGAGCCAGCCGGCGCGCGCACGAGAGCTACAGCCGCGAGCGCATGACGGCGCGCTACCGGAGTCTCTATGAGCGCCTTCTGAGCCGCCACAGCCGGGAGGCCGCCGTTCGGCATGTCGCGTAAGCTCTCCATCGCCTTCTTTCTGCACTCGATCCGGTCGGACTGGAACAACGGCAACGCCCACTTCCTGCGCGGTCTGCTGCGCAGTCTCGGCCGCATGGGCCACCGCGTCATCACGTACGAGCGCGAGCACGACTGGTCGGTCAACAATCTTTTGCTCGAAGGCGAGCGTGGCCGCCGTTCGTTAGAACAGTTCCGCGAGGTCTACCCGGAGCTGGAGGTCCGCTTCTTGCCGGGGACCGCGAGCGGCCTCGAACGCGAGCTCGATGGCTTCGATCTCATGATCGTCCACGAGTGGAACACCCCCGAGCTGATCGATCAGCTGCTCGGCCTGCGCGACCGGCTCGGCCTTCGCGCGCTTTTCCATGACACCCACCACCGCGCCAGCTCCTCGCCCGAGGCGATCGCGAAGCTGCAGGTGGCGCGCTTCGACGGCGTGATTGTGTTTGGGCGGGCGCTTCAGCAGATCTACGAACGCGACTTCGGCCTCAGCAACATCTCCGTGCTGCACGAGGCGGCGGATATCTCCGTCTTCCATCCGGCTGACGGCACCCCGGTCCCGAAGCAAGACGACGTCGTCTGGATTGGCAACTGGGGCGACGACGAACGCTCGCGCGAGATCCGCTCCTTCCTGGTCGAGCCCGCTGCCGCTCTGCCGGACAGGCACTTCACCCTCTACGGCGTGCGCTACCCGCCCGAGGCGCTGGACGCTCTCGCCGCGGCGGGTGTGGCGTATGGCGGTTACCTGCCGAACCTTGACGCTCCGGCCGCCTACCACGCCGCACGGCTGACGGTGCACATTCCGCGCCAGCAGTATGCGGGTGCGATGACTGGCATTCCGACGATTCGTGTGTTCGAGGCGCTGGCCTGCGGCATCCCGCTGGTCTCGGCGCCGTGGCACGATACCGAGGAGCTGTTTCGGCCGGGGGACCTCCTGTTTGTCGAGAGCGGAGAGGCCATGCGGGAGAGTCTCGAATACCTGCTCAGCCATCCGGCCGCGGCGCAGGAGCAGGCGCGGCGCGGTCTCGAAACCGTTCTGGCGCGGCACACCTGCGACCACCGCGCCCGGGAGCTGACCGCTATCTGTGAAGAGGTGCTGGCCCGATGAAGTTCTTTGCCTTTGGATCGTCGCTCGTCTCGTCCTACTGGAACGGCGCGGCCACCTACTACCGCGGCATCTGGAAGTACATGGCGCGCCGCGGCCACACCATCACCTTCGCCGAGCCGGATGCCTACGGGCGGCAGCAGCATCGCGACGACGTCGACACCTCGTACGCGACCTCGGTCGTCTACCAGCCCACCCTGGATGTGGACCGCATGATCGCACTCGCGGCCGAGGCCGACGTGGTGGTCAAACACTCCGGCATCGGCGTCGACGATGAGCTGATCGAACGGCGGATCCTGGACTGCCAGCCGCAGTCGCTCGCGCTCACCTGGGATGTGGACGCACCGGCGACGCTGGCCCGCATGGACGCCGACCCGGACGATTCCTACCGCGAGGTGGTTCCACGGCTGGCCGCGACCTTTACCTACGGCGGCGGGCCGGCGACGCGCGCTGGCCTGCTGGGCTACGGATCGCGATTCTACGCGAGCATCTACAACGGGCTCGACCCGGAGACGCACTTCCGGGTCGCGCCGGATCCGTCGCTGGCCTGCGACCTGGCGTTTCTGGGGAATCGTCTGCCCGACCGCGAGGCCCGGGTCGAAGAGCTCTTTTTGCGTGCCGCCGCGCTCGCGCCGGACCTCCGGTTCCTGCTCGGTGGCGAGGGCTGGGGCGACAAGCCGATGCCGGCCAACGTCCGGTACATCGGGCACGTGCCGACGGCGGAGCACAACCGGCTCAACTGCTCGGCCAGGATGGTGCTCAATATCAATCGCGCCTCCATGGCGAACTCCGGGTACTCGCCGCCGACGCGCGTCTTTGAGGCGGCGGGCAGCGCGGCCTGCCTCCTGTGCGACTTTTGGGAGGGCATCGACGACTGCTTCGAGCCCGGCCGGGAGCTGCTGGTGATCCGCAGCGCGGAGGATGTCGTCCGCGCGCTGCGCCAGCACGATGCGGCCCAAGCCCAAGCGATTGGGGAAGCCTTTCAGGCGCGGGCCCTGCGCGATCACAGTTACGCCCGCCGTGCGGAGCAGGCCGAGGCCGCGCTCGATGAGCTGCGGTTGCAGCGCGCCGCCACCGCGGCGATTCGGGTGCCATGAAGATCGCCATCCTCGGCCTGACCATCACCTCCTCCTGGGGCAACGGCCACGCCACCACCTTCCGCTCGCTGTGCCGGGCGCTCCACGCGCGCGGTCACCGGATCGACTTCCTGGAGAAGGATGTCGAATGGTACCGCTCCAATCGCGACCTGCCGGAGCCGGAGTTCTGCACCTCGCACCTCTACGAGAATTGGGCCGGCGACGGGGAACAGACCGCTCTCGCGATCAGCCGCGACGCCGACGTGGTCGTGATCGGGTCGTACTTTCCGGACGGCATCGCGGCGGCGGGTCTGCTCTTCGGCCGGCTCTCGTGTCCGGTGCTCTTCTACGACATCGACACGCCCATCACCGTGGCCGGGCTGCGCGCGCGGGGCGCGACGGAGTACCTCCGGGCAGCCGACATCCCGCGCTACGCCGCCTACCTGAGCTTTACCGGCGGCCCCATGCTCGAGGAGCTGCGCACGCGCTTCGGGTCGCCGCACCCGGTGCCGCTCTACTGCTCGGTCGACCCCGCGATGCATCACAGGACGCCGCCGGTGGCTGAGTACGCCGGCGATCTGGCGTATCTCGGCACCTACGCTCCCGACCGTCAGCCCAAGCTGATGGAGCTGCTGAACCGGACCGCCTCCAGGCTGCCGGAGAGCCGCTTCCTGGTGGCCGGTCCGCAGTACCCGGCCGGCGTGGAGTGGGCGGCCAATGTGGAGCGCCTGGTGCACCTCTCCCCACCGTTACACTCGGCGTTCTATTCGAGCTCGCGCTTTGCCCTGAACCTGACCCGCAAGGACATGGTCGAGGCCGGATGGTCGCCGTCGGTGCGGCTGTTTGAGGCGTCCGCCTGCGGTGCGGCGATCCTGTCGGACAGCTGGCCGGGGCTCGAGAGCTTTCTTTGCCCCGGCAGCGAGATCCTGCTGGCCGCGAGCTCCGACGACGTGGCACGCATTCTGCGGGAGATCTCCGTCGCGGAGCAGGAGAGGATCGGCCGCGCGGCTCGGGAGCGTGTTCTGGCCGAGCACACCTCGGCGCACCGGGCGACGGAGTTCGAGAGCATCGTGGGCCACATCGGCTAGGGCGCCATCTTGTTGTCATTCCCGCAGGGAATCTGCGTTTGTTCCAAACGGTAAATGTCCTAATCTGTGGGTTCCAGGGCGGGTAACGCGGGCCTGCAGCCCGCAATCTGCCGTTGCTCTGGTACCTGGCGCTTCGCCCCAGGCTGGGTTACCGCGGGACTTCAGCCCGCATAGGCGAACCCTGCCCACCTTGGGCAAACTGCCCTGCGGAGCCTGATCACTTCGCTTGCAGCACAGTCTATTTTCTTGTCATTCCCGCAGGGAATCTGCGCTCTTTCTCAGCCGCAAGATTCCTAGGCTGGTGGAGTGGGAGCGAGTAGCGCTGGCCTTTAACCCGCATAGCGCACCCTGCACACATCGAGCAAACTTCCTTACGGACCTCTGATCAGCTCCGCTCTCCCCAGCCTCAGGGGGTCTGCTTCTGCCGCCCGGCCAGTGCTGCGCCGCACAGAAACAGGAGCGGAAAAAACTCCAGCGTGTAGCGCGTCTCGGAGTTGTCGAGCGTTAGCAGCGTCGCGCAGCGCAGCAGAACAAAGATCGCCATCGTGAGGAGCAGTGGCCGATCGCGGCCTGACCGCCACCAGCGGACCGCACCCGCGACTCCCAGCACGAGGTAGCCCAGGTTGATCGCGGCCCAGCCAAGCGCGAACAGGCTGGCGCGCGGGTGTTCGCGCCAGCGCCACCATTCCAGCGGAATCTCAAGATTCTCCGTCCGAGGCCGCAGCAGCATGTCGCCCAGGCGTGCCAGCGGCAAGAGCACGTAGAAGCGGAGCGGATGCGCGGCGGCGCGCTCCCCTGCCAGATGGGCGAAGCGGGCGTCGATGGCGGGCGAGGCGTCCTGGTCGACGTCGTAGTCGCGCAGCAGCAGCTGGGTCTCCGCGCGTTGGGACGGGCTGTCGAAGGCGCGGTCCGGCAGGTCGCCCATCTCGATGCGCGCGCCGTCGTAGTTCCAGTACACGTCCTCGGTCGAGGCGAAGTCGACTCCCCAGGAGCGGAACCAGCGATTGAAGCCGCTGGGGGCCATCTCTCCCGGATCGGTCGCGGAGCGCGGCGCCAACGGTTCGACGACGTGAAAGGTGCGCCAGTTGCGCACCGTCCACGGAACCAGCGGAAGCACGACGCACAGGCAGAGCACGGCGGCCGGAAGGAGAGCTCCTGCGAGACTCCGCCCCGGCTCGGGCTGAGCGCGTTTCCGCTTCAGCATGCGCCACACGACCACTGGCACGACCGCCGCGGTGAGCAGAGCCTGCTCCGGCCGCAGTAGAAGGGCATACGCCAGGGTGAGGGCGAGAGCCCAGAACCAGCGCGAATAGCCGGGGCTGTCGATCCACCGGTCGAGCAGAAAGAGAGTGGCCGCGATCGAGAACAGGCTCAGCGTCTCGGTCAGCGGGGCGGCGACGAAGTCTGCCGTAAACGGGCAGAGTGCGCCCAGCGCGAGGGCCAGCAAACCGGCGCGGCGGCCCAGTCTCCGCCTGGCGACCTCTGCGACCAGAACGCAGCCGAGCAGGTCCAGCGCCGCCTGCACCAGCATCACGGCGTGGTAGTTCGCCATGCCAAAGACCCGAAAGCACGCCATCAGAAACAGCGGGTATCCGGGCAGCCGGATGAGTGTGAGGTGGGGGGCCTGGCCATTGAGCGAGAAGGCGTAGATGCCGCGCTCCATCCAGTTCCGGGCGATCTCGCCGTAGATCAGCGTGTCGCCCGCGATGCGTGGAGCTGCGTGAATGAAGGCCAGGCGAAGGGCCAGACCGGCGACCAGAATGGCGATCTGGACGACGATCTGCGCCGGTAGAGCCCATGGGCTCCACCTCCGTGGGGCTGTCTGTCTCACCTTGAGGCCATCCTGAACTGAGCCCTTCCCCCGACTTCCGCGGACGTCCGGGTGATTGACGCGGCAGGAGTCGCTGCTTACGATGAAGGCAATGCCCGCCACGGGACTGCGCAGCCGCCCATGAGTCAGCCGGTTTTTTACGATCCACAGCGGAAGCGATGGCGGCGGCTGCGGCGTATCTTCGACGTTCTCGCGGCCTTTGGCCTGATCATCGGTCTGATCTTCACCATCGGTCTGCTGCGGATACGGCCGCTTCCGGAGCTGTTTCTCCAGGCCCCCAAGCGCGACTTTCGCGCCCTGTATCTCCCTCCGAAGCCTACCATCAAGTCGGTGCGCAACGGCCTCCATCGCTCGGCCCACCGGCGCACCCGGCTGAAGCCCTCGGAGGTCGATCTGAATGAGAACGACAGCCTGCGGGCGGCGTACTACGTGGAGTGGGACCCGGCCAGCTACTCCTCGCTGCGCCAGCACATCCGTCAGATCGATCTCCTGTTTCCCGAGTGGCTGCACGTCGTCTCCCCCGACGGCGCCCTGACCTCCTACACCGGCGACGCTCCCAGCCGTCCCTACCTGGTCGTCGACAGCGGCGGTGTTCATCGCGTCGATCAACAGTCCAAGGTCGCGACGACCATCGCCGAGGCCAAGGTCGACACCGAGATCTTCCCCCTGGTCAACAACTTCGACCCGATCAAGAACGTCTTTCTGCCAAGCGTCGGCGATTTCCTGATGAACCCGGCGGCGCGGGCCAACTTCATTCAGCTGACCGATCGCTTCCTGGCCGCCAACCCGAACTACCGCGGCCTGTCGCTCGACTTTGAGGAGATTCCGACCGCGGCGCAGCCCGGCTACAACGCCCTGATCGCCGCTCTGTATGCGGACTTTCACCCGCGCGGTCTGCGGCTGTACGTCAACACGCCGGTGGGCGACGACGACTTCGACCTGGCCGGGATCGCGGCCAACTCCGACGGCCTTCTGCTGATGAACTACGACCAGCACCAGACCGACAGCGGACCGGGGCCGATTGCGGCGCAGGACTGGTTTACCGATAACCTCCGCACCGTGCTGAAGACGGTTCCAAAGAACAAGATCATCGTCGCTCTGGGCAGCTACGGCTATGACTGGGTGACGGCGCTGCAGCCGCCGCCGGCAAAGCCGAAACGCGGTCACAGGCCGGGCAAACAGCCGCCGCCGAAGCTGATCGCCTCCCGCAATCTGTCGGACCAGGAGGCCTGGCAGGCCGCCTCCGATGCCGATTCGCAGATCGAGCTCGATGGCGACTCGATGAACACGCACTTCGAATACGACGACGAGGACGCGCACGAGCGGCACAACGTCTGGTTTCTGGACGCGACCACCGTTCTGAACGAGATGCGCGCCGCCCGCGAACTGGGTCTGCAGACCTTTGCCCTGTGGCGGCTTGGATCGGAGGACGACTCCCTCTGGAAGATCTGGGATGCCCCGCTCAAGGCCGATCCCGTGAAAGACCTGGCAGTGGTCGAACCGGGCTATGACGTCGACACCGAAGGCGAGGGCGACATCCTTCGTGTCACGCGCAAGCCGCAGGCGGGCCAGCGCACCGTCACCATGGATGACGACCGCAACGTGCCCGTGCCCTACCGCCTGGTCCAGGACGAGTCCATGGACACCTACCCGCTCTCCTACACGGTGGAGCAGTATGGCTACCACCCCAGGCGGGTGGCGCTGACCTTTGACGACGGACCCGATCCGGTGTGGACGCCCAAGATCCTCGACATCCTGAAGCGCTACCACGCGAAGGCCACCTTCATGATGATCGGCGAGGAGGCCGAGGACAACGTCGGCATCATGCAGCGCGTGATGCGCGAAGGTCACGAGATCGGCAATCACACCTTCACACACCCCGACATCAGCCAGATCTCGCCCAAGAACGTGGATCTGCAGCTGAACCTGACCGAGCGCCTGTTCGCCTCGAAGCTGGGGGTGCAGCCGATCTACTTCCGTCCGCCGTACTCGATCGACCAGGAGCCGGACACGAACGACCAGGCAGCCCCGATCGACCGGATCCAGGGACTCGGATACCTGATCGTCGGCAACAAGATCGATACCAACGACTGGGACGTGCACCCGCGCAAGACATCGGCCGAGATTGTGCAGACCGTCTTTGACCAGATCAACGACATGCAGGACCGGCCCTGGGCGCGCGGCTCGGTGATCCTGATGCACGACGGCGGCGGGGACCGGTCGGCGACGGTGGCGGCGCTGCCCCGTCTCATCGAAGAGCTGCGGGCGCGCGGCTACGAGATCGTTCCGGTCTCGACGCTGCTCGGCAAGACCCGCGCACAGGTCATGCCGGCGCTCACGCCGCACCAGCGCTGGCAGGCTCGCGCGGACTCCGTCGCATTCTTCTTCTTCGCCTTCTTTAACCACTTCGTCATCGGCGTCTTCTTTCTTGGCGACATCCTGATGAGCGCGCGGCTGATCATCATCGGCCTCTTTGCCACCATCGACCGGTTCCGCAAACGGCCAAACTTTGCCGGGCCGGACTTCGAGCCGCGGGTCGCCGTGCTCATCCCCGCCTACAACGAAGAGAAGGTGATCGCGCGCACCATTCGCTCGGTGATGATGTCGAGCTACAAAAACCTGCGCATCGTGGTGATCGACGACGGCTCCCGGGACGGCACCGTGCGCGAGGTGCGCGATACGTACGGCAGGGAACTGGACTCGGGCCGGCTGACGCTGCTGACCAAGCCGAACGGCGGCAAGGCCGAGGCGCTCAACTTTGCGCTGCGTCACACGGAGGAGGAGATCTACGTCGGCATCGACGCCGACGGCGTGATCGCGCACGATGCCATCGCCCGCCTGGTCTGCCACTTCGCCAACCCGAAGATCGGCGCCGTGGCTGGAAACGCCAAGGTCGGTAACCGCGTGAACCTGTGGACGCGATGGCAGGCGCTCGAGTACATCACCAGCCAGAACTTCGAGCGGCGCGCGCTCGACCTCTTCAACGTCGTCATGGTGGTGCCGGGAGCGATCGGCGCCTGGCGCACCGCAGCCGTCAAGGCCGCCGAGGGCTACCACTCCAACACGGTGGCCGAAGACGCCGACCTGACGATGAACCTGCTCGAACAGGGCTACGAGGTGATCTACGAGGACCAGGCGCTCGCCTTTACCGAGGCTCCGGTCGATGCCAATGGCCTGATGCGCCAGCGCTTCCGATGGTCGTTCGGCATCCTGCAGGCGGTCTTCAAGCACCGCGGAGCCATCCGGCGCCGGCGGGCCATGGGTCTGTTCGCCCTTCCCAACATCGTCATCTTTCAGATTCTGCTGCCGCTGGTCTCACCGCTGATCGACCTCATGTTTGTCGCCGGTATCCTGCACTACTTCATCGATCTGCACTTCCATCCCGAGTCCACCTCGCCCGGCAGCCTTTACCGCCTTCTGATCTACTTCCTTGGCTTCATGATCATCGACTTTGCCGCCTCCGCGCTCGCCTTTGCGCTCGAGCGCAAACACCCGGCCAGCCGCGGCGACGCCTGGCTGCTCGCGCACATCTGGATCCAGCGCTTCTCCTACCGGCAGCTGTTCTCGCTGGTGCTGCTCAAGACCATCAAGCGCGCGATCGACGGCAAGCCGTTCGCCTGGGACAAGCTGGACCGGACCGCGCAGATGTCGAAGCAGACCGAAGAGCTGACCGAGGTCGGCTGATCCGCAACGGGATACGCTGAAACCTCTCGCAGTCTGCCGCTGGAGGCCCGGAGGCGGGGTGACTCTCTGCTTCGCCGACCATAGCTCCACCTCGGGCAGGGTGGCCGCCCGCTGCGGCTCAGGCTGGGGAGTACCGGTAGGGCCGGGCTCTCCGGCTGCGCCAGAAACTCACAAGGATCATGACGCTCGCCAGTGCCGCATAGGCGCACCATACCGACGTAAAGGCGTAGCGCTTCACGGCCATCGTGATCAGCAGAATGACAAGGTTTGCCACCCCGAACCACACCATGGCCCGGATCTCGGAGAAGAACAGCGAACCGCAGGTCGCGACGACATACAAGACAGCAACCCAGCCATTGTTTGTTGCCGGGTTGGAATAAACGATGCTGTGGTCGCGCATGCCCACTTGGGTGGAGAAGGCCGTGAGCGCCCACAGGATGTAGAGCGTCAGGCCACCGCCCAGCACGGCGAACGGCAGCATGCGTCTGCGGCGCGGGCGCGTCCGCTCAAACAGAAGCACGCTCAGGGGCAGCAGCAGAGGCAGCAGGCCCTGCGCATACAGCATAAAGGCCGCGCCCGCGTCATGCACGACGGATTCGGGCAGAATGCCATCCAGCCCCAGCCAGACGAAGCCTTCGATGAACTGGTGCACGGCAAACAGGGTCGGCAGCGCCGCAAACAGCAGCTCGCGCCGGTGCTTCACCTCGCGCAGCGTGACGACGCCGATGGTAGCCAGCACACCGCTTCCTACAAAGTTGGCCGTCGCTGAAAAACACATCCACCGTCCCTCCGGGCTTCCGATCAGCATACGGCAGGCGGCGCCCCAGCCATCCCCCGCGACCACTTTGCCCTCCTAGCAGGTATGCCCAAGCTCTCCATCCGCGACCTCGACCTTCGCGACCAACGCGTGCTTATCCGCGTGGATTTCAATGTTCCGCTCGCGTTCGACACCACGACCGGCACGGGTGAGATTCTCGACGACACCCGCATTCGCGAGACCATTCCTACGATTGAGTACGCCCTGCGTCACCAGGCCAAGGTCATCCTCTGCTCGCACCTGGGCCGGCCCAAAGGGGAGGTGGTCCCGGCGCTCAGCCTGCGGCCAGTGGTCGATCGTCTCCGCGAGCTGCTCGACCACATCCTGGGACCATCGGAGAACGTGGCCTTCTCACCGGACTGTGTTGGGGAGCTCGCGCACGAGCTCGCCGGCAAGCTCGAATCCGGCCAGACGCTGCTGCTCGAAAATCTGCGGTTCCATCCGGGGGAGGAGGCGAACGACCCGGTCTTCGCCCACCAGCTCGCCGCGCTTTGCGACCTCTACGTCAACGACGCCTTCGGTTCAGCGCACCGCGCCCACGCCTCGACCGAGGGCATTATCCACCATGTCGCCCGAAACGGCGGCAGGTCGGCCGCCGGACTTCTGCTGGAACGCGAGCTCGCGTACCTGGGAAAGGCCGTGACCGACCCGGTCAAGCCCTATGTCGCCATCCTCGGGGGAGCCAAGGTCTCAGACAAGATCGAGGTGATCGACAACCTGCTCGGAAAGGCGGATGCCATCCTGATCGGCGGCGCCATGGCCTACACCTTTCTCAACGCGCGGGGCCAGAGCACCGGCAAATCGCTTGTCGAGACCGACAAGATCGATGTTGCCAGGGCCGCTCTTGCCAAGGCTGAGGAGAACAACGTCCGTCTTCTGCTGCCGGTCGATCACGTGCTCGCGGACCGGTTTGCAAACGACGCGGCGACCGAGGTCTTCGCGGGCGATGGGCCGTTCCCGGCAGACCGGATGGCACTCGATATCGGACCGGAGACCGTGGATCTGTTCACCCGCGAGATCCTGGGCGCCAACACCGTCGTCTGGAATGGGCCAATGGGCGTCTTTGAGATGCCGGCGTTCGCGGCCGGAACCAATGCGATTGCCGAGGCCGTGGCCGCCAACGACCATGCCACCACCATCGTCGGTGGCGGTGATTCTGTCTCCGCGGTGCAGAAGGCGGGGGTCGCCGGCCGGATCAGCCACATCTCGACCGGCGGCGGAGCCTCGCTCGAGTTTCTCGAGGGCAAGACGCTTCCGGGGGTCGCGGCGCTGACCGACCGCTGATCTTGCTCCTCCCGGACCATGAGACGAGCAGCCCGCCGGACCTCGCGGCACCGGCCGGAACCGGTGCCGGATCGCGGCCTCACCTCCCACTCGCCTGCCAACCCGACCAGATGGGATACTGAAGCCCACCATGCGCCAGCCTGTGATCGCCGCCAACTGGAAGATGCACAAGAACCCGCGGGAGTCGGTCGGATTCATCAACGACCTGCTGCCCGCACTCGATGGCCTGCCCGCCAGCGAGATCGTTCTTTTTCCCACCGCCACCTCGCTTGCGGCGGTGATCGATGCCATCCGCGGAACGCCGCTGCACGCCGGAGCGCAGACCATGCACTGGCTGAGTGAAGGCCCCTACACCGGCCAAACCTCGCCGACCATGCTGACCTCCATCGGCGCCACCCATGTGCTGCTCGGCCACTCCGAACGCCGTCTCTACGCCAACGAGAGCTACGAGCACGTGAACCTGAAGGTAAAGGCCGCCTGCAACCACGCTTTGACGCCGGTCCTCTGCCTGGGCGAGATGCTCTCCGATCGCCAGGAGGGTTACACGGCCGACACCCTGATGGCCCAGATGGGAGCCGCCCTGGCCAACTTCCCCCACGACAAGGCGCACCTTCTGATCGTCGCCTACGAGCCGATCTGGGCCATCGGCACCGGCTCGACCGCTACGCCGGAGGTCGCCAATGAGACCCACGGCATCATCCGGGCCGACCTCCAGAAGCGCTTTGGGGCGGGAATCGCCGACGGCATTCGCATCCTGTACGGCGGCTCCGTGAAGCCGGAGAACGTGGCCGCGCTGATGGCGCAGCCGGAGATCGATGGTGCCCTGGTCGGCGGCGCCTCGCTGGACCCGCAGACCTTTGCCGCGATCCTCCGCAACGCCTCTCCCGGCGCCGGTGGCGGGGGTTCCGGCAAGGCCGGTACCCAGGGTGCGGCCGGATCGCAGGATGGAGCCGGATCGTAGAGTTGTCCCGGGTTCGGACGAGCAGCTGAGGACGTGCCGGTCTGGAAGTCTGCTTTACCCGCCTGCGGAGACACCTGTCTCCGCCGGCTGCAGAAGGTCCTGCAGGGTGTCGAGGAGCAGGTCCGGCCCCGCTTCCGCGAGCTCCTGCCGCGAGAAGATGCCGGTGGCCACCGCGATGACGTCCAGGCCGTTCTCCCGGGCGGCGCGGATGTCGGAGGGCGTGTCACCGACGACGCAGAGGGAGGCCTCCCGGCCGGCTACCCTGCGCGCCGTCTCGACGGCCTGGGCGATCATGTCGCGGCGCCAGTCGGTGCCGTTGCTGAAGCCGCCGAAGTCGAAGAGCTCGCGCAGACCGCAGCGCGCGAGCTTGGCCCAGCCGATCCGCTCCAGATTTCCGGTGGCGACCCCCACCTTGGCGCCGCGACCGTGCAGGTGCCCGATCACCTCGCGCACCCCGGGCAGCACCTCGACGCAGAGCTCACCCTGATGTTGTTCCACAAAGCGCGCCAGCTGCTCCTCAAGCTCCGGCAGGCGTGGCCTCCACTGCAGGGCGGGAACCCCGGCGAGCTCGAAGGCATCGCGGAGGATGCCGGGGTCCACATTGCCCTGCGCGACCACGCCATCGAGGTTCAACGGCCGGCCGGCGATGCCGGAGAGCACCTCGCAGAAGCCGAAGTAGTGCACGGCATCCGTGCAGTGCAGAAGGGTGCCGTCGATATCGAAGAGGTAGGCGTCATAGCCGTCCCAGGTCCGCTGCATCCGTGTCACTCCCGTGTTTCAATCCACTCCCGCAGCCCAGCTGCGACTTGCTGAATGACCGGCTCCCAGGCACCCTCCACCCGCTGCCGGAAGAGCCGGAGCGAGGGATACCAGAGCGAGCGATGGGGGTCGATGCCCCAGCGCCAGTCCGCCTTCGCGCGCAGCAGCAGCCACGTGGGCACCCCCAGGGCTCCGGCCAAGTGCGCGGCAAAGGTGTCGACGGTGATCAGGAGGTCCATCCCGGCGATCGCGGCGGCCGTCTGCTCGACCGGGCCCTCGCCCGCGGCTCGCGGGGGAAGATTCAGCCTGCGGGTGGCCTCTTTCCAGGGTCCGTTGTCCGCGGCCGTCTGCAGGCTCCAAAGCTCCACCCCACTGGTTCGCAGCAAATCCTCAAGAAGGAGCATGGGAACGGAACGCGCCGCATCCCACCCGCTGCTCTGCCACACCAGGCCCACCCGCGGCTGTTCCTGGCGCTCCGGCAGTCCCGCTGAGGCGAGGATCGCGGGAGGAAGTCTGAGATAGGGCGAGGCGCCCCGGCGCAGGTGTGCCGAGGTGCACCGCAGCAGATAGGGCAGCTCCGTGATCTCCATCTGGAGATCGAAGGGCGGCTCCGTCGTCCCGTCACCCCAGGAGATCACCCGGTCGGCTCCGGCGAAGCACCGCGCCAGGCGGAGCAGCGGAGGCGCCACCTGCAGCGTGACCTCCGCGGCCTCCGCCTGCAGCGCGGGCAGAAATCGCAGGTTCTGCACGGCATCGCCGAAGCCGTGGAGCGAGCGCACCGTGACGCGTCGGCCAGCGGGGCGGGTGCCCTGCCAGAAGCGGTGCGGGTCGGGTCGGCCGCGGCGGCGGATGGCATCGCTCTCGCACCATGCGCGCTCCATCTCGCCCAGCAGCATCCACGCGTGCCAGCGAGCTCCGGCACAGCTGTCCGGGTCGGCTCCGGCGATCTCCGCCCGGTTGAACTCTTCGATCGCCTCAGGGAGCTGGCGCTGCCGCAGCAGGCCGTATCCCCGGTCGAGCAGGTCCACCGGAGCCGCGAGCAGGGCAGGGGAGCTGCTATTCACCGCGGCCGGAGGTCGAGCGGCACCACGTTTGGCCGCGACTGCCAGTGCTGCACCGGCTCGCGCCGGCACAGGTAGACCTCCTCCTCCGGGTGCGCCAGGATGGAGAAGCCGGAGGTGCGCAGCATGGCCTCGGCGCAGGCGCGGTTCGGCACCCACCAGTTCGTGGCGTCGCCGCTGTAGCTCTGTTCAATGAAGTGCAGCTTGGGGTAGGCTCCACTCGTTGAAGAACTCCTGCTCGTTGAAGTCGTAGTCCCTGGCGATCTCCATCAGGTCGCGGCTGCCGCGCTGCATGCTTTGGAACAGCAGCAGGTCCTTCGCGACGTGCTCATGAATCAGATCCAGCGCCAGCAGGGGATACCGCAGGTGGTAGAGCACCCCCATAAAGATGACGAGGTCGAACCGTTCGCCGAGCGCGCCGATCTCCCACACCGACATCTGGCGGTACTCGACCGCGAGCCCCTCCACGCCGGCAGCAAATCGCGCCTGTTCGAGGATGCGCGCGTCGTCGTCGATGCCGACGACCCGATCGGCCCCGCGACGCTTCATCTCGAGCGAGTAGAAGCCGGCGTTGCAGCCGATGTCGAGCACCGTTTTGCCGGAAAGATCCTCCGGAAGGGCGCCGCGGAAGCCGGCAAACTTCACGCTAGGGTAGTCTCCGAGAAAGTGTCCCGGAGCAGTCTCCACGCCGTTCAAGCGCAGATTGTGAAACCAGGGCTCCAGGCTGGCGATGCGGTCGCGGAGGTCGGCTTCGGTCCACGTCGGCTCGCCGGTTGCGGCCGCTCGGTCTTTCTGCATGGTTCGGGGTTCCTCGGTCTCGGGGCTCATTTGGCGAAGATCTGACTCATGTCGGCGAATGCCTTGAACTCAAGGGCATTGCCCGCCGGGTCCAGAAAAAACATGGTCGCCTGTTCGCCCACCTCGCCCTGGAAGCGGAGGTAGGGCTCGATGATGAACTCCGTTCCGGCGGCCCGCAGCCGATCTGCCAGCGCGCTCCACTGGTCCATGCGCAGAACCACGCCAAAGTGCGGAATTGGCACGTCGTGCCCGTCAACCGGGTTGCGGTGCTCCACGCCCATCTGCGCGGAGGTGGGCTTCAGGTGCGCGACGATCTGGTGACCGAACAGGTCGAAGTCGATCCACTGGGCCGTGCTGCGGCCTTCGGGGCAGGCCAGGGTGTGGCCGTAAAACCGGCGAGCGGCATCGAGGTCATCGACCGGAAAGGCGATGTGAAACGGCGTAAGCGGCAAGGCGCGGGTCTCCACCCAACACTATATCGTGGGGATCGAGACACGACCCCTGGCAGCCCCGAAGGCGCAGATCTACTGCCGCGTCGCAGGCAGCCGGACGAGGAACTCGGTCGTTCCAGCGCTCGAGGTGAACCGGATGGTGCCGCCCGAGAGCTCGACGATGCGGTGTACGATGCCCAGGCCAAGACCGGTTCCGGTGCCGGCGTCCTTGGTGGTGAAGAAGGGTTCAAAGATGTGGGCTTGGCACTCCTGCGGGATGCCTCCCCCATCGTCCGAGATGCGGATGACCACGGCGTCTCCCCCGTCACCTTCGCGGCTGGTCTCGACGGCGATGTGTCCGCCCGGATGGCTCGCGTCGAGGGCGTTGTCGAGCAGGTTGGTCCAGATCTGGTTCAGGCCAGAGGTCGAGCTCTCGATGGCCGGCACGGAGGGGTCCAGATGCTTGACGATGGTGACGTTTTTTTCCCGGATCTTGTGCCCCAGCATCAGCAGCGTCGCCCGGATGGACTCGTTGACGTCGACCGTTCGCTTCTGACCGCGGCCCTCAAAGGCGTAGTGCTTCACCGCGTGCACCAGATCGGAGACACGGCCGATCGACTCTTCGACCGTGGTCACCAGCCGCAGACTGGAGCTGAGCGCCGAGATCCAGGCCAGCACCTCGTTCAGTGCCTCGGTGGGAAAGAACTCGGCGGCGCACTCGAGGTGCTCCGCCGTCATACCGGCCGCGACCAGGGTGGGCGCGACCTCCCATCCATTCGGGAGACCGCGCTGCTCGATCCATTCGGCCAGAGCTTCCTCCGCATCCGTCTGCTCGAGCGAGCCGGTCAGAACGGAGGGAGCCGCCGCCAGGGCCTCCGCCTGCAGCTCTTCAAGGCAGCTCTGCTGTTCCGCGGAGAGCGCCATGCGCCGCAAGCCGGTCGAGATGCGCTGCATGCTCAGAAGCGTCTCCCGCAGTTGCGAGGTGGCCCGCTTGGCCGCGGTGCCCGGGTTGTTGAGCTCATGCATCAGGCCGGCGGCCATGGTGCCAAGCGTGGCCATCTTCTCCTGCTGGATGGTGGAGTTCTGCATCTTTCGCAGGCGCGTGGCCATGTTGCCCAGAACGCCCCTGCGGACGGCCGGGCAAAGCGACATCATCGTCCAAAAGTCCTCGGCACCGAGCCGGATCAGCTCCGAAGGCACACGCGCTCGCAGACTGACCGTGTTGGGCAGCCCCGAAAGCAGCGAGAACTCGCCGAAGCTGACGTCGGTTTCAAGCGTGGCGATCGCGGGGGAGTCCGGCCCATCCTCCTCGCGAAGGACGTCCAGCTGTCCGCGCACCAGCAGCCAGAACTCATTGGAGATCGAACCCTGCGGAATGACGAGCTCGCCCGCGCTGAACTCAACCGTGCGCGCGCCCGCAAGACACATGAGCTGGTCTTCCCGCAGGCCGCGGAGCAGAGGCACCCGCTTCAGTTCGTCTAGCGAGGTCTTGCGGCTCCGGTCCTCTCGGTGGTCGACGTGCACGGCGTTCCCTCTTTCAGGCCCCCGGCCTCAGATCTACAGCGTGGCAAGGTACTGGTGGACAAACTGGATGGCGATCGAACCGTCTCCGACCGCCGAGGCACAGCGCTTGACGGAGCTGTAGCGCACATCGCCCGCCACAAAGATGCCGGGTACGCTGGTCTCCAGGAGGTAGGGATCGCGTTTGAGCGGCCAGTTTGCGGCCGTTTGGGTCTTCAGGTCCGGCCCGGCCAGAACAAATCCCTTGCGGTCCACGGCGATCTCGGGGGGCAGCCAGCCGGTTTTGGGCGCGGCGCCGATGAAGATGAACAGCGAATTGGCCGAGCGACTCTCCTCGCCAGCCGGAGTCTTCACCCGCAGGCACTCCAGGTGGCCATCGCCGCCAAAGCCGGCGACCTCGGTCCCCGTCTCGACGACAATGTTCGGGGTCGCCTCGATCTGGTCGATCAGATATCGCGACATGCTCTTGGCGAGCGATTCGGCGCGCACCAGCATGCGCACTTCGGAGGCATAGCTGGCAAAGTGCATGGCGGCCTGTCCGGCCGAGTTCGCGCCGCCGACGATGTACACCTGCTCCTCCGCACATGTGCTCGCCTCCGTCTGCGAGGCGCCGTAGTAGACGCCAGCCCCGTAGAAGTGGTCCTCCCCGGGGACGTCGAGCCGGCAATAGGAGACACCTGTGGCGATCACACAGACATTGCACGTCACCTCGCGGTCATCCGCCATCCCGAGGATGTGGTATCCGTTCTCGGTTCGGATGGAGGTCACGCGTTGGGTCAGGAACTCCGCCCCCAGGCGTGTCGCCTGCAGAAAGGCCCGCTTGCCCAGCTCTTCGCCACTCAGACCCGCTGGAAATCCCAGGTAATTTTCGATGCGGGAGCTCGATCCCGCCTGGCCGCCGGGGGCGTCGGCCTCGACGACCAGCGTGCGCAGACCTTCGGACGCTCCATAGACCCCGGCGGCCAGGCCTGCCGGGCCCGCGCCGATGACGACCACGTCGTAAAACTCCTGCTGGGCCTGCGTCTTCAGCCCCACGCGCTTCGCCAGTTCGCTGGTCGAGGGGTCGACCAGAGCCGATCCGTCGGGCAGGACAACCACGGGCAGCCGCGCCTCCTCCAGTCCTTTTTCGCGCAGAAGCGCCTGTGCCTCCGGTCCCCGCTCCGGGGTCAGCCACCGGAAGGGAATGCGGTTGCGCGCAAGGAAGTCGCGGATGACGTGATCCTCAGGCGACCATCGCAGGCCGATCACGCGGATGCCGTCGAAGGGCGGATCAGCACCCTGATTCCACTGCTCGAGCAGATCGTCGAGCACCGGATAGAGCTTCTGCTCCGGAGGATCCCAGGGCTTGTTGAGGTAATAGTGAATCTTGGCCGCATTGATGGCCCGGATGGCCGCCTCCGTGTCCGCGTAGGCGGTCAGCAGAACCCGCTTGGCGTCGGGAAACAGGGTCGTCGCCTGCTGCAGGAACTCGACTCCGGACATCCCGGGCATCCGCTGGTCGGAGAGAAACAGCGCCACGGTCTCGTTGCGGTCCTTCAGCTGGCGGCAGACGTCCATCGCCATCGCTCCCGAGGCTGCCCGGACGATACGGTACTTCGAGCCATACTGCCGGCGCAGATCCTGCACCACCGCTTCCAGCACAGCGGAGTCGTCGTCGATGGCCAGCAGGGTGGGTTTCGCCATGGTTCCTTTCCGCATGCGAGCGAGGGCGGGTTAAGCCTATCAGCCCATATCCGGTCATAGCATTCGATGGGGAGAGCTTCCCCATAGTTTCAGGAAGCGGGAATCCAGAGCATCGGGACCGACGTAACCTCTTCGACGCAGTCTCGTAAACGTGTCCTATTTCGCCACATTCGCCCACCCCTTGAGAGAGCTGCCGATAAGACCGGTGCGGGCAGGTTCCGCAAGAGGAGATGAGATACGAAGATGAACCGACTGATCCTTGCCGATAACCAGGCTATCTTTCGCGCGGGCGCGGCTCGCGTCCTGGCTCTTGAAGACGATATCCGCATCGTGGCGCAGTGCGATGACGCCGCCAAGCTGCGTACCGCGATTGATGCCTTCCATGGAGCCACCGTGCTCTTCTCGTCCACCATCGAAGGCGACGTCAGCGGGCTTCTGGCCCAGACCAAGCTCAACAATGGCCGGCCCATCATGATCCTCGAGAACTCGGAAGAGATTGCGGACGATATTTCAGCCCGGCTGCATGGCGCGGTCTGCCGCAGCATCGGTGGCGCGGAGCTTGTGGACTGTGTCCGCCGCGTGGGTCGCGGGCAGCGCTATGTGCACCGCGCCAATGTGACCACCCTGCCGTCCAGCGACACCGTCGGCGCGCGGGTGCGCGACCGTCTCACCCCCAAGGAGATGCAGATTGTGGCCCTCATCGTCCAGGGCTGCAAGAACAAGGACATCGCCGCGCAGCTCGGGACCAAGGAGCAGGTCATCAAGAACTACCTGCGCGGCATCTACGACAAGACGGGCGTCTCGGACCGGCTGGAGCTGGCGCTCTTCACCATCCACCACCAGGTGCTGGCCGAGGCCGCGGCCAAGGCGGGGGAGCTGATCCAGATGCGGTCGGCGTAGACCGGTCCGATTCCGGATCAGGCCCCCAGGCCACCTACGGAGGAGGTCCGTGCGATCGCGGCAGAAGCGTTGATCGGCCTGCGGGAGCGGACCGCAGAGACTGCCGCCCTACAGCCCCATCCGCCGCTCCTGCTTGTCAAGAGCTGGAGAGGCCGGGCCCATCTTTTCGGCGATGCTCTTGGCCTGCGTGAATAGCAGCAGGTAGTCCGGACCACCGGCCTTGGAATCAGTCCCGCTCATGTTGAAGCCGCCAAAGGGGTGCGCTCCCACCATGGCGCCCGTGCATTTGCGGTTCAGGTAGAGGTTGCCGACGTGGAACTCTTCGCGAGCCCGATCGAGGGTCTCCCGCGAGTGGCTGTAGATCGCGCCCGTCAGACCGTACTCGGTTCCGTTCGCGATGCGGAGGGCGTCGTCGAGGCCGCTGGACCGGATCACGGTGAGAACGGGGCCGAAGATCTCCTCCTGCGCGACCCGGGCGTCCGGGGCGGCATCGACGACAACGGTGGGCTGGATGTAGTACCCGCCCTCGGCGTTGGGGACTGGTGCGCCACCGGTAAGCAGGCGTCCCTCACCACGCGCGATGTCGAGGTATTCGAGCACCTTTCGGTAGGAACGCTCGCTGATCACCGGTCCCACCGGGAAGTTGCCGGCCGGATCGCCAACGGCCATGGCTTCGACCCGCTCGCGCAGGCGTTCGCAAAAGGTGTCGTAGAGGCTCTCGTCGACGATCGCCCGGGAGCAGGCGGAGCACTTCTGCCCGTTGAAGCCGAAGGCGCTCGCCGCCACGCCGGCGACGGCGTCCTCGAGATCGGCATCGCCGGCGACCAGGATGGCATCCTTTCCGCCCATCTCAAGAATGGTGCGCTTGATGAAGATCTGTCCCGGCTGGGTGTGCGCGGCGCTCTCGTGAATGGTCAGGCCCACGGCCTTCGACCCGGTAAAGGCGATGAAACGGGTCTGCGGGTGCGCAACAAGGGCGCTGCCAAACTCCGGTCCCTCCCCCTGGCAGAGGGTGACGACACCCTCAGGCATGCCGGCTTCCTCCAGCAGAGCGAAGAAGCGCGCGGCGATCGTCGGGGCATCGACCGACGGCTTCAGAATGACGGTGTTGCCCGTGACGACGGCGGCCATCGTCATGCCGGCCATGATGGCCAGGGGAAAGTTCCACGGCGGAATCACGGCTCCGACGCCGAGCGGAACGTAGCGCAGCTGGTTGCGCTCGTTCGGAAACTGGATCGGTGTTGTCGCGTGGTGGAGCCGGTGTGCTTCGCGCGCGTAGAACTCCAGGAAGTCGATGGTCTCGCCCACGTCGGCATCGGCCTCCGCCCAGTTCTTGCCGACCTCGAAGATCAACCAGGCGCAGAGCTCGAACTTCCGCTCGCGGACCAGCGCCGCGACCCGCAGCAGAACTCCGATCCTGTCTTCGACGGGCGTCCTGCTCCACGTGGCGAACGCCCCCTGCGCCGCATCCATCGCGGGCTCGACCTGGTCCAGAGTCGACCGCTGGTGCACGCCGATGACCTCGGCTGGCCGCGCCGGATTGTGCGAGACGATCTTACCGGGCGTGCGCAGACGCTTCCCACCAAGCACCATGTCGTACTCGCGGCCCAGCTCCTGCCTCACCCGGTCGAGTGCCTGCTCCATGGCCTGGCGATTGCCGGGCTGGGTGAAGTCAGTAAACGGCTCGTTGCGAAAGGGAAGGAGGTCGGAGTCCGGGGCGGGCGCGAGCGTCTCTTGGGTAGCCATGCGGCTTCATTCTAACGCCGGGACGGACCCTGCCGGAGCGCGGAGGTCGGCGCAAGGACGGGTTCGTTCCACATCCCTCACGCCAGAGCTCAACCTCCGCACGGAGCGCGCCCGCGGAGGGACTCATCGCCTTCGGAGAAAAGGCCCTGCTTGTCGCTACAGGCCCTTGTGCACCAGAAACAGGATCAGGTCCTTGACTCGGGAGGCGTAGCCCCACTCATTGTCGTACCAGGAGATGACTTTGACGCTGTTCTGAATGGTCTTGGTGAGCTTGGAATCAACGATCGACGAGAGCGGGTTGCCGCGGAAGTCGGAGGAGACGAGCTCCTCTTCGGTGTAGCCCAGGATGCCCTTCATCGGGCCCTCGGCCGCCGCCTTGAGAGCGGCGTTGACCGTTGCGGCCGTCACCGGTTTTTCTGCGACCACGGTCAGGTCGACGACCGAGACAGTGGGCGTCGGGACGCGGATGGCGAAGCCGTCGAGCTTGCCATCCATCTCCGGAATAACGAGCTTGAGCGCCTTTGCGGCGCCGGTCGAGGACGGAATCATCGACAGCGAGGCGGCACGGGCGCGGCGCAGGTCCTTGTGTGGAGCGTCCAGCACCACCTGGTCGTTCGTATAGCTGTGCACGGTCGTCATGATGCCGGACTGGATGCCAAAGGTGTCGTTCAGCACCTTCACCACGGGAGCGAGGCAGTTGGTGGTGCAGCTGGCGTTCGAGATGACGTTGTGCCGGGCAGCATCGTACTTCTCCTCGTTGACGCCGAGCACAACCGTCAGGTCCTCGTTGGTCGCGGGCGCGGAGATGATGACCTTCTTCACGGACGTCTTTCCGTCGCTGGCGGCTCCCCCCAGGTGGGCTTTGGCCCTGGTCGCGTCGGTAAAGAAGCCGGTGGATTCGACGACGATCTCCGCACCGGTCGAGGCCCAGTCAAGCTTCGCCGGGTCGCGTTCGGCAAAGACCTGCATGCGCCTGCCGTCGACGGTGATGGAGTCGGCATCGGCCGAGACGGCGTTCGGCAGGTTGCCAAGGATGGAGTCGTACTTCAGCAGGTGGGCCAGGGTCGCGGGTGTTGTGAGGTCGTTGACCGCGACGAACTCGATCTCGGGGGTGCCGAGCGCCGAACGAAAGAGATTGCGGCCGATGCGGCCAAACCCGTTGATGCCTACCTTGACTGCCATGCGTCTGAAAGCTCCTGGGTGGTCCGACGTGGGTCTGTCTCCCCTATTGTACGGGCGCACCCGCGCCCGTGTAGGGGCTGATGCCGTCTCGCCGGGCAGAGAAGAAGCCTCCTACCGCGGGACGGGCCGACCGGATGGGCACGTTTGCGGGCGCTTTGGGCGTGTGTTACAAGCGAACCATGCGCCAGGTGCGCCAATGGATGCGCGACACAATGAGACGACGTTCCAAGCGAGGCCCGAACGAATCGGAGTCGACGGGCAAGATCGGGCAGGAGATCCCGACCAATCAGCCGGCACCGTTGCGGCCGAACTACCCGGACGCGCCCGCGCCCAGGCCGGAGGCGCCCGCGGCGGCGGCAGCGCCTGAAAACACGCCGGTCGAGCCGGTGCAGGAGCCCACGCCCGTCTTTGCCGAGCCGATTGCCATGCTCGCCCCCGAAGGCGACCCCGGGAGCGCCGAGCCGCCGTTTTCGCCCGCGACCGGCGAGCGCAAGGTGATTGTGGAGACGCAGCCGGAGAACCCTTCGACGCCCCCGGCCGAGCCGGTGGCGGCGCGTTCGCCCAAGGGCTACGTGGTGCTGACGATCGGCCTGCCAGGATCGGGCAAGACCACCTGGTACAAGCGTCGCGGCGTCCTTCCGCTGTCGAGCGACATGCTGCGATCGATCCTGTTCGACGACATCACGGAACAGCGCTACCAGGGGCTGGTTTTTTCCACTCTCCGCAGCCTCCTGCGCGCGCGGTTGATCGCCAAGATGCCGTGGAACTATGTGGACGCGACCAACCTGAGCGCGCACGAGCGGCGGCAGTGGATCAAGATGGCGAAGAGCTTCGGATACGAGGTGCAGGCGGTGTTCTTCGATGTGCCGCTGGCGGTGTGTCTCGAGCGGAACTCCAAGCGCGACCGCCAGGTGACCGACGAGGTGATGCACAAGATGGCCGAACGGCTGCGGCCGCCGAGCTTCAAGGAAGGCTTCGACAAGATCACGGTGGTGCGGGTGAAGGGGCAGCCGGGCGGGGCCGAGATTGCTGCCGCGGCACCGGCGTTCACCTCGACCGCGGGTGCGGAGCAGGTGGCTGCGATGGACGAGCCGCAGGCGGATCCTTCGGCGGCGGTGTAGGCCTGGCGGATCTGTCACCGTCACCGGTCGCCGCAGGCTGAGTTTGTAACCACGGCTGATCATGGATCTGCAGGGGCGAGGTGCGCATGGCTGACTCGGACCGCGGTGGCGTCAGCTTCGACCGCGTCAGCCTGTGTCTGCCGGATGGCCGGGCGTTGCTGCACGAGCTCAGCCTCGATCTGGCCGAGGGTTCGACGACCGCTCTGCTGGGTCGGAGCGGCTCGGGCAAGACGACACTGCTGCGCACGGTCAACGGTCTGGTGCGGCCGACCGGTGGCGAGGTTTGGGTCGCCGGCGCCAAGGTGCAGGCGAGTGACCCCATCGAGCTGCGGAGAAGCATCGGGTACGTCATTCAGGAGACCGGGCTGTTTCCCCAGATGACCGCCGAGCGCAACGCCGGCATGGCGCTGGAGCTGCAAGGGCGGTCGAAGGCGGAGATCGCCGACCGAGCCCGCGATCTGTTTGGCATGGTGGGTCTGGACTTCGACGGCATGCGGCGCCGGTACCCCTGGCAGATGTCGGGCGGGCAGCGGCAGCGGCTGGGGCTGGCGCGCGCCCTGGCGAATGACCCAAAGGTGCTGCTGATGGACGAACCCTTTGGCGCGCTTGACCCCATCACGAGGTCGGAGATGCAGAGCATGCTGCGCGATCTGCTGGAACGGGTGCGAAAGACGGTGCTGATCGTGACCCACGATCTCGACGAGGCGCTCTTTCTCGCGGACCGCGTGGTTTTGCTGGAAGCCGGGCGCGCGGTGGCGGACCTGCCCGCGGACGAGGTCATGGCGAGCGAGCAGCCGCAGGTGAAGGGGTATGTCCAGGCGGTGCACCGCGCGAGCTGAGATGGCGCGGTGAGCAATTGGCGGGGAGCGACGGTTTTGGACGCTGCGGCAAAGTTTCTTCATCAGCACGGGTACGAGATCGGCCGATTGACGTTTGAGCATCTGTGGCTGACCGGCTTTGCCATGCTGCTGGCGGCCGGCATCGGTCTTCCCCTGGGTGTCCTTCTGACGCGCAGGCAGTCGCTGGCCAGACCCGTGATCGCGTTTGCCAACATCGTCCAGACTGTGCCCAGCCTGGCCCTGTTTGGCCTTCTGCTGCCGGTGCCGTGGCTGGGCGACAACGCGGCGCGGCTGGCGATCCTGGCGCTCACCGGGTACGCGCTTCTGCCGATTCTGCGCAACACCTATGCGGGTATCGGAAGCGTGGATGCCGCCCTGATCGACGTCGCAAATGCCATGGGCATGACCAGCTGGCAGCGCCTGCGCAAGGTGGAGCTGCCGATGGCCGCAAGCGTGATCCTGGCCGGTCTGCGAACGGCGACCGTGACCTGCGTTGGCGTGGCGACCATCGCCGCGGCCATCGGTGCGGGCGGTCTGGGCGAGCTGATCTTTCGCGGCGTGGCATCGGTCGACAACGGCCTGGTGCTCGCCGGAGCTGTGCCTGCGGCGCTTCTGGCGCTTGCGGCCGACGGCCTGCTCGGGCTGGCCGAGAAGCGGTTGACGGTGCGCCGATGAGAGGTCGATGGGCCGGTCGACATGCTGCTGCGGGTTGGGCGGCTGCGACCATCCTGCTGGTGCTGGCCGGCTGCGCCCCGCCACGATCTTCCCGCATTACCATCGGGGCCAAGAACTTTACCGAGCAGGTGGTGCTGGGCGAGCTCCTCGCGCAGGAGATCGAGGCCATTTCAAGGCAGCGGGTGGACCGGCGTTTCTACCTTGCGGGCAGCTACATCTGCCAGCAGGCGCTGGTGAGCGGGCGCATCGACGGATACGTGGAGTACACCGGGACGGCGCTGACGGCGATCCTGAAGCAGCCGCTCGACCGCGACGCCGCCCGGGTGCTGGCGACGGTCACCCGGCTCTACGCGCAGCGATACCAGGTGAAGGTGGAGCCGGGGCTCGGGTTTGAGGACACCTTTGCCATGGTCGTTCGCCGCGACGAGGCGCAGCGGTGGAGATTGAAGACGATCTCGGACGCGGTTCCGCACGCGGGGGAGATGCGGCTGGGGGTGGGGTATGAGTTTGAGGAGCGGCCGGACGGCCTCCATGGGCTTGAGGCCGCGTACGGCCTGCACTTCGAAGGACCTCCGCGCGTGATGGACCTGGGCCTGCTCTACCGCGCCATGGCGTCGAAGCAGGTGGACATGGTGGCGGGGAACTCGACCGACGGTCCCATCCGGGCGCTCGGCCTGGTGGCGCTTGCCGACAACAAGCACTTCTTTCCTCCGTACCAGGCAGTGCCGTTGATCCGGGAGGACGCGCTCCGGGCGCATCCGGAGATCGGCGTGGCGGCCAACCGGCTGGCAGGAAAGGTGACGGCCGAGGAGATGCAGGCGATGAACGACGCGGTGGACGGTCAGCATCGCGACGTCGCGGTGGTGGTGCGTGAGTTCCGCAGGGAGAAGGGGCTGTGATGGATCGTGAGCCATGGATGCGGGGGACGCACGGGGAGCTGGACGAGCTGCGGCGCGCGGTGGTGCACGCGCTCGAGCAGGCAGCGGAGGATGCCGAGCGATGGGCGGCCAGCCTGCCGGACGAGGAGACGCACGCCCGTCCGCTGGGCCTGCCCTCGGTCGCGTTTCATCTGCGGCACACGGCACGGTCGCTCGACCGGCTGCTGCGCTATGCGGAGGGTCGCGCGCTCGGCGCCGCCCAGATGGCGAGCCTGCAGACGGAGGCCGAGAGCGGAGAGACGGCCGCCGCGGTGATGGCGGAGTTTCGCTCGGGGATCGAGCGAGCGATCGATCGCGTCCGGGCGTTCCGTCCGGAGCTTTACGGCGAAGCCCGGGGCGTCGGCCGGCTCAAGCTTCCGTCCACCGTCGCCGGCCTGCTCATCCACTGCGCGGAGCACACCCAGAGGCATGTGGGGCAGATGGTGACGACGGCCAAGGTGGTGCGGGCGATGGCGGCGGCAGGCGGAGGATCGGAGTCGAGCTGAGGTGCTTCACGTCCGCGCCTGTTCGCCCAGGTGACCGCCCAAGGCAAGAAAGTTCCACCGTCGCCGGAACCGTCGCCGACCGCGGCACGTAGACGCTGGGGAAAGGCGAGTTGCATTGGGAGAGCTTGCGGCAGACAGGGAGGGGATCGGCGAATGCGGCTCGCTGCGGCAGGCGCTGCGGCTGGCCGCCTGCTTTGCCGCGGTCAAAATTCTGCTGCACGTGGTTTGCAACCTGTTGGCCGAGCGGGCCGGTTACGGCCTCTTTCGCGACGAGCTCTACTACATCGTCTGCGGACGCCACCTGGCGTGGGGGTATCTGGATCAGCCGCCGCTGGTTGCGGTGCAGGCGCGGGTGGCGGAGCTGCTGTTTGGGCTTCACTCGCTCCCGCTCTTTCGGCTGCTGCCGTCCATCGCGGCTGGCCTGGCAGTCGGGCTGACGGGGCTGCTGGCGTGGGCCATGGGCGGGCGGCGACTGGCGCAGTCGTTGGCGATGCTGGGGGTGCTGTGCTCGCCCATCCTCCTGGGGGTGGGCGGCAACCTGTCGATGAACGTCTGGGAGCCCGTCTTCTGGGTTGGCATCGCGGTGCTGCTGGCGATTCTGCTTCGCGGGCGGGCGGCGGGCCAGCGCGACTGGCAGCCGCCGGCCGCTGCGCTCTGGCTGGAGATCGGCGCACTGGCCGGGCTGGGGCTGGAGAACAAGTGGAACATCGCCTTCTTCCTGGGGACGATGCTTGCCGGGCTGGCTCTGAGCCCGCAGCGCGGTCTGCTGCGCAGCCGGTGGGTGCTGGTCGGAACGGCGGTCGCGCTTCTGCTGGCCGCGCCCAACCTCCTGTGGGAGATGCATCGCGGTTGGCCGACGCTCGTCTGGCTCCAGAACGACGCCGTGGGTGACAAAAACATTCATCTCGGGCCGGTGGCGTTTCTGGCCAATCAGGTGCAGGTCGAGAATCCTGTGGGGCTGCTGCTGTGGGGTGCGGGCTGGGCGTGGCTGCTGTTTGGCAAGGCAGCAAAAAGATTTCGCGCCTTTGGCCTCATGTTTTCGCTGTATCTGCCGATGATGATCGGGATGCACGCGAAGGACTACTACCTGGCACCGGCGTTCCCCATCCTGTTGGCGGCGGGCGGGGTGGCGTGGGATGGATGGCTCACCCGGAGCTGGCAGCGGCGCGTTCTGGCTCCAGGGTACGCGGTGCTGTTGCTGCTGATGGCGGCCCTTGCGCTGCCGCTTGCCCTGCCGGTGCTGCCGCCGGAGCAGTATGTCGCCTACACGCGCTGGCTGGGCCGGAAGACAGCGGAAACCCAGACCTTTGATCACGCCGCTCTGCCGCAGTACTTCGCGGATATGCGGGGATGGAAGCAGAAGGCCGACGCCCTGGCCGGAGCCTACTGGGCGCTGCCACCGGAGCAGCGGGCCCGTGCCGTGATCTACACGACGAACTACGGCGGAGCGAGCGCGGTCAACGTCTACCGCCCGGATGTGCCGGCGGCGATCTCCGGGCACCAGAACTTCTGGTTTTGGGGGCCGCGCGGCCATACCGGCGAAGTGATGGTGATCTACGGCGACAGCCGCGCCACCGACGAGCGCGAGTTCCGCAGCGTGCGAGAGGTGCCATGGAAGCCGGACCCCTGGACCGAGCCCTACGAGCAGAGGCCGATCTATGTATGCGAGCAGCCGCGCGGGTGGACGCTTGAGCAGGTGTGGCCAAAACTGAAGGAGTGGTACTGAGGAGATCTCACGCGCGGCTCAGCAGCGGTCATCGGAATCAGCCGACCAGGTGCCCCATCTTTTCGCGCTTGGTCTCAAGGTAGAGTGCGTTGTGGCTCGATTCGGGAACGACCGCGGAAAGTCGCTCGACGACGCGGATCCCGTGTTGTTCAAGAGCCGCGACCTTTTCCGGGTTGTTGGTCATCAGGCGCACGGCGGGCACGCCAAGCAGGTGCAGCATCTCGGCCGGCAGCTCGAAGCGGCGGCAGTCGGCGGCGTAGCCAAGCTCAAGATTGGCCTCGATGGTGTCGCGGCCGCGATCCTGCAGCTCGTAGGCTCGAAGCTTCGCCATCAGGCCGATGCCCCGGCCCTCCTGCTGCTCGTAAAGAAGAATGCCGCGGCCAGCCTCGGCGATGGTGGCGAGGGCGAGTTCGAGCTGCTGGCGGCAGTCGCACCGGAGAGAGTGGAAGACATCCCCGGTGAGGCACTGCGAGTGGATGCGCACGATGGGCGGCGCGGCATGGAGGTCGCCCATCACCAGCGCCACCGCTCCTTCGGTGCGCACCGATGGCGCGGGAACGGCGGGGTTGCAGGGCTCGGCATCCGTGACGGTGCCTTCGAAGCCGAGGATCCGGAAGTGCCCCCAACGGGTGGGGAAGTCGGCATCGGCAACCTTCTGAACCTTCGTGAGGGGCATGACTGAAGTATAGGATTCCGAAGGCCAGCAAAGGACTCGCAAACCTCCGTGTCAGCAGCGGAGGACGGGGCGAGCCAGTTCCCGGAAAGGTCCACGCCGATTCGCGTGCGGTGCCGCAGACCAGGTCGAACGTCTGCGGGCCACATCGGACGGCAGTGGGCCACATCGGATCGCGCAGGCCACGCTTGACGAAAGACGAGTGCGTGCACCCGTGCTCCGGTCCAAGCAGGCAGGCTTTGGGGGAGGAAGCGGCCAGGGCGCGGGGGTAAAGTAGTGGGGTGACGGCTCCGCACAACTCCACGCTGATCCTCATCACGCTGCTGATCGAGCTCGGCGTCGCGGCGGCCGTATCGAGCTCCCTTGCGCGCTCCACGACCTTCAAGGACCTGCTGCTGACGCCGCGCCGCACCCCCCGGCAGACGCTCGGTCTCCTGGCGATGATCGACGTTCCCATGACGCTCGGCGTGTGGGTGCGTGTGCGTGTGCCCAACTTCCTGGCGGCGGATCTTTCCTTCGAGATCGCCATCCTGCTCGGGCTTCTGCTGGACCCGCTGGCGGCTCTGGGAGGCGCGGCGGTGCTGGCTCTGCCGGCGGTGCTGCATCACGAGTTCTGGGCGCTTCCGGTCAATCTTGTGGTCGCGGGTGTGGCGGTGCTCTTTCGCCGCTTCGCGAGCGCGGAGGACGTGTGGTCGTTCTCGCCAATGATCGATCTCAGCCTGTATCGCTGGGTCACGCGCACGCTGCGCCGGCCGCAGTTCGACCGGCAGATCATTCTTCTGCTGCTGATCACGGCCATGCAGTTCGGCGTCAGCATGGTGTCGCGCTTCCATCCGCGACGGCTGTTTGCGCTGTGGTCCAACCGCTGGCTGGTGGAGCTGGCCATCTGCGCCTCGGCGCCGATCGTGGTCGGCATTCCGCTGAAGATCTGGAACGCGATTCGCATCGAGCGCCGCCTGGAGGAGCAGGGGCGTCTGCTGCTGGAGGCGCGGCTTGACGCCCTGCAGCGGCAGATCAATCCGCATTTCCTGTTCAATACCCTGAACTCCATCACGTCGCTCATCCGGGTGGAGCCTGAGCTCGCGCGCGAGATGATCGGCAAGCTGGCCAACATCCTGCGTGCGCTGCTGAAGGAGCGCGACGCCTTTGTGCCGCTCAGCGAGGAGCTCGCCTTTACCGACGACTACCTGGGTATCGAGGTGGTGCGCTTCGGCTCCAAGCTGCGCGTGGTGAAGGAGCTGGCACCCGAGACGCTGGACGCCGTGGTGCCCAGCATGCTGCTGCAGCCGCTCATCGAGAACTCGATCAAGCACGGTCTGGAACCGCGCATCGGCGGCGGAACGGTGACGCTGCGCAGCCGCATCACCCCCGAAGGCACGCTGCTGGTTGAGGTGGAGGATGACGGCGTGGGCATGGAGCCGGATCGAGCGGCTCCGAACGGCCTTTCGGGATCCGGGACGCAGAGCAGCGGTCTGCAGGCAGGCAGCTTCGGCCGGGGAGGCTCGGGTGTGGGCATGCGCAACGTGCGCGAGCGCATGGAGGTGCTCTACGGAGGCGCGGCCTCGGTGGAGGTGGTCAGTCGTCCGGGCCGCGGTACCCGGGTCACCCTGCGAATGCCGGTGCGCGAGGCGCACGCGCTGGCGTGGCCCGCCGGCTTCGGACCAGCGGATGTGTCGCACCTGCTGAAGGACGCGGTTCGGGCGGTGACGCGAAGCGAGGCGTAGAGCGGTTTTCTACAGGTGTAGCCCCGAGCGGCTATATCGGGCCTTCAGCGCTGAAAGCTTTGATGGATCGATGTTTGGCGCTTGCGCCCCGGGCTGGAACACGTCGGGCTTTCAGCCCTGAAATCGCGAGCTACACCTTCGTGCAAAAGCTCCCAGCAAGCTCTGATTGGATATTGCGATTCGGAGATAAACGCAGATTCCCTGCGGGAATGACAGCAAAAGAATAGGGCTTTTGCCTCCAGCGGGTTTGATCGGAGGCTCCCGAAATTCAACGCGGCGCATCCTGGCGTCAGTTGCGGATCGCGTCCGGCTGACGGAAGACGACCTCGCCGCCGAAGAGGGTGGCCTGCACCCGACCGAGCATCGCCGCTCCGGCGAAGGGTGTGTTGCCGGAGCGCGACAGGCTCCTTCCGGGGTCGTACCGCCAGACCGCGCCGGGGTCAAAGATCACGACGTCGGCGGCGCTTCCGACACGCAGCGTGCCCAGGGGCAGCTCCGGAACCGTGCCCGGAAGCGTGTCCGGAAGCGTGTTCGGCGCCTGCTCCCCGGCCGGCGACGCATCGCCTCGACGAAGGAGGGCTGCCGGGTTGCTGGTCATGGCGGCGACGATGCGGGCGAGCGGCAGACCTCCCCGCTGGCCGAGCACCCGCAGTGCCAGCCCCAGAGCGGTCTCGAGCCCGGTGATGCCGTTGGGTGCGCGGGCAAACTCCACCTCTTTTTCATGGCTTGCGTGCGGCGCATGGTCGGTCGCAATCATGTCGATGGTGCCGTCGCGAAGTCCCTCGATCACCGCCAAACGGTCGGCCTCGCGTCGCAGCGGTGGATTCATCTTGGCATGGGTGTCGTACCCCTCGACCGCCGCTTCGGTCAGGGTGAAATGGTGCGGCGTGGCCTCGCAGGTCACGTTCAGCCCATCGCGCTTGGCCTGCCGGATGAGGTCGATGGCGGCGGCCGTCGACACATGCTGGACATGGAGGCGGGGCCGCAGAGCTTCGCTCCGCTCGATCTCGCGCAGCAGGCCGAGATCGCGGCGCACGATCGCCGTTTCGGCCTCGACCGGCATCCCGGACAGCCCCAGCCGAAAGGCCAGCGCGCCCGCGTTGACGCCGGAGGAGCCGTTGGACAGACGCGTGTCCTCGGCGTGCTGCGACAGCGGCCGGCCCACCCGGGCGGCCGCCACCAGCGCCGACCGCATGATGCGGTCTCCCAGCACCGGTTTGCCGTCGTCGGTAAAGCCGACCGCCCCTGCCGCGGCAAGCGCCGGCAGGTCCGTCAGCTCGAGACCCAGGCTGCCGCAGGTGACGGCGGGCATCGCCAGAACGCGAACCGCGGCGCCGCGTTCTGGCGCGAGCACCCACTTCAGTGTCTCGACCGAATCGGTCACCGGCAGGGTGTTGGGCATGGCCACGACGGTGGTGAAGCCACCCGCTGCCGCCGCCCGGGTGCCGGACCGAATCGTCTCCTTCTCGGTCTGCCCGGGCTCGCGCAGGTGCACGTGAACATCGATCAGCCCCGGCGCCACGACACAGCCCGCTGCGTCGATGCGCTCGGCCCCGTCCATCCGGCCGAAGGCGCCCGGCAGATCGATGGCGGCGATGCGGCCATCATGCAGAAGCAGGTCGCGGGAGGCCTCGATCGACTCGGCGGGGTCGACCAGAAGACCGTTGACGATCAGCCGATCCGTCACTGGGCACGCTTCCGTTCGTGGACCGTCAGGGCGCGTGTCAGCAACGCCGACCGGACGGCCAGGCCGTGCCGCACCTGATCTTCGATCGCCGAGTGTGGTCCGTCGGCGACCTCGCCGGTGATCTCCAGGCCGCGAATCATCGGTCCGGGGTGCATCACCAGCACTCCCGGGCGCGCCTCGGTCAGGCGCTCGCGGTTGATCTGGAACTCCGCCGTGTACTCCCCGAGGTCGATGTGGAGACCGGTCAGCCGTTCCCGCTGGATGCGCAGGGTCATCAGAACGTCGGCTTCCGCGAGTGCCTGGCGAAGATCGCGCTCGATGCGCAGACCGGGGCCGATAGCGGCGGCCTCGGCCGGAAGCAGCGGCTCGGGGCCGCACAGGATGACCTCCGCACCCATCTTCGGCAGCAGAAGCGCATTCGACCGCGCGACGCGGCTGTGCAGAATATCGCCGATGATGGCGACGGTGACGCCATGGAGCGCCCCTGCTCCGCCACGCCCCAGCGGGTCGCGACCGGGCAGCCGCGACAGCATGGTGCGGAGATCGAGCAGGGCCTGCGAAGGGTGCTCGTGCGTTCCGTCCCCGGCGTTGAGCACCGGCAGACCGGTGGCGCGGGCCAGCAGATTGGAGGCGCCCGAGCTGTTGTGGCGCAGGATAATCGCCTCCGCTCCGAGCGCGCGAAGGGTCAGACCGGTGTCCTTCAGGCTTTCGCCTTTTTCGATCGAAGAGCTCTTGTCGCTGACCAGCGTGGTGGTCGCGCCGAGCGACTTCGCGGCCAGCTCGAAGCTGGTGCGCGTCCGGGTGCTGGACTCGTAGAAGAGAAGGGCGACGCGGCGGCCGCGCAGCAGCTCCGCACGCGTCTGGGGCGGCATCGCCTCGATGGCGGAGGTCTGCTCCAGGATGTGGGTGACGTCGGCTGGGGAGAGCTCCGAGACGCTGAGAAGGCTGCCGGCGGCCGGCGCGGACGAGAGGAGCATCGCGCCCCCTACTTCGACGACCGGACTTCCCCGGGAGCCGTCTCGTCGATCGCATCGACCAGCTCGACCAGCAGCACCTGCTCGTCCCCGTCGATCTCGCGCAGCTTGACCTCGATGATCTCGCGGCTGGCGGTCGGGACATTGCGGCCGGTAAAGGTGGATTGGATCGGCAGCTCGCGGTGACCCCGGTCGATCAGCACCAACAGCTGCACGCTGCGGGGCCGGCCATGGTCGAAGAGCGCATCGAGTGCGGCCCGGATGGTACGGCCGGTGTAGAGCACGTCGTCGATCAGCAGCACATCCCGGCCGTTGACGTCGAAGCCGATCTCGCCGGGTCGGACCTGGGGCCGGGGACCGTCGGTCGACAGGTCATCGCGGTAGAAGCTGATGTCGAGCACGCCGGTGTCGACCGGGTGCTTTTCAATCGTCTCCAGCAGAGCTCCGAGCCGCTTCGCCAGCGGCACCCCCCGGCGCTTGATGCCGACCAGGCCAAGGTTGCCGACCCCGTCGTTTTTTTCCACGATCTCGTGGGCCAGGCGGACCAGCGTCCGGTCGATCTCCGACGCCGACATGAGCCGGCCCTTCTGGCGGAGGCTGGCGTGTGGGAGCTGTGGGCTGCTGTCGGTCATAGCGCTTGGGCTGATGATAGCAGGGCAGCGGCGGCTCCCCGGGGGCTTACCGCGCGGTCTGCCGCCGCTGGCTCAGCATGCCGCTGACCGCACCTCCGAGCGTGGCCAGAGCCGCCAGCAGCACGCCAACAAAGGCAAGCGTCATCAGGATGATGACGGTGCGGAACTCCGCCGTCTGCAGGTAGTGCACCGCCTCGGGCGGAGCGGAGTTGGTGCGGATTGCCTGGTCGATCTGCGTCTTCATGCCGGCAGCGATCTCCGCGTCCAGCGCGCCCATGCGATGAGTGACAAAGCGAGCGATAAGACCGGCGATGGCCAGTCCGGCGGCTAGAAAGACATCGAGCACCACGCCGAAGAAGAGTCCGATCTGCGCTCCGATGCCGGCGTTGATGCGCACAGCCGGCTGCCGCCGCTGATACAGGCCGAGCACGACTACCGATCCGCTGATCACGAGCGGCCACGAAAGCAGGCTCAGGGCAGGGAAGCGCAGACCCAGCAGCCAGAGCGCCGCGCCGGCCAGCGCCACCGCCACCGAGTAGCGCATGGCGCTCGGCCAGGCGATGCGCCGTGGCCGCGGTGGCGGCAGATGTCCGGTGGTCGCCTCCGAAGCCTCGGCGTCCTGCACGCGATCCTCGGAGATCTGCAGCTGCGGGGCTCCGCAGTGCGGGCAGAACGCACCCGCGGCGGAGGCGGGCGGAGGCAGCTCCTCTCCGCAGCGATGGCAGTCTCGGGGCATCCTTAAGACGGTAGCGCACCGCTCCCTTTGCGGCAAACCAGAGGGCGGCGGCGCGGGCTTCGCCGGTCCGCGCATGGGCAGGCGGGGGGAGATCTACTCCGTCTGCTCCCCCGTTCCGTCCCCGCCGTGGCTTCCCCCCGGCAGGTCCAGGGCGACGATGGCAAACTTGGTCCCGCCACCCTCGTGTTCGATCGTGACCAGGTGCTGGTGCTTCTCGGAGCCGGTCTTCAGCTCAAACTCCTTCCCATCATGGTGCTGGTGATCGCCGAAGTCGCTGGGGTCGCAGCTGAGCCCTTCGGCGGTCCGCGTGGGGGTGCCGACCGGGCGGCCATAGTGGCACTCGATCACATCGCCGTAACGGCGGAGGGCGTCGCGGTAGAAACTCATCACCTTCTCCGGGCTGTCCGGTGTGCGGTAGCTCAGGGCCTTCACCCGCAGATGAAAGCTGCCGAAGCTCATGTCGATATCGGCTGCACCCGTGTTGTGGTCGTCGTGCACGGGGGTGGCTCCCGGGTACTGCGGCAGGCCCACTGTGGCGCGCCGGGCTGCATCGTTGGTCTTGATGTCGACGCCACCAAACGGTGTCGCCACATCCACGTTGTTGTCGCCCGAATGCCCATGGGAGCTGATGCGGCATCCGCTCCCGCATGCGAGTGTGATAGCCGCGGCCAGGATCACGGCTGCCGGCCTTCCCCTGCCCACCTTAGCGACGCTGAAGACGCTTCGATTCGTCATGACACCCCCTCTGCCCGCGGCCCGTCAGTCCTTGCCGGCCGTTGCCAGGAAAGGGTACGCCGGCGGCGGGCGCGCGGTTCCGCATCCCTCCGCTGGACGCCTATACTGAAGCCACCCGGGCGCAGGTCGGACGCCATGGTTGGGCGCACGGCGCGCACGGGGGCTTACCGGAGCGTCTCCATGGCGCAGCACAAGGCAGCTGAGGCCGTCGATAGAGGCAGCCTGGCTCCCATCCCCGACAAGCTGTACTTCCGCATCGGCGAGGCCGCGCGTCTGTGCTCGGTGGCGCCTTCGGTTCTGCGCTTCTGGGAGGGCGAGTTTCCCCAGCTGCGGCCGCTCAAGGGCAGCACCGGGCAGCGGCTGTTCCGGCGCCGCGATTTGGAAACCGCGCTTCGCATCCGGTCGCTTCTCTACGAGCAGGGCTACACCATTCCGGGAGCGCGCCAGCACCTGAGTGGACCTCCGGGTCCCGATGCGACGCAGCTCCGCCTCGCGATCGAGCCTGCGGACGCCGCGGTCCCGGAGGCGAAGCTCCCCGCCGACCGGAGAGCGCTGCTGCAGATCCGGATGGAGCTGGCGGAGCTCCACGGCATCTTTTCGCAACCCGCAGGATCCCGGGCGCGGCGGAACCCAGCCCCGGGCGATACACTCACGGAGAACCTGTTCGACCTCCGGGCAGCCGCACCGGAGTTCGAATAGCGGGCGAGGAGGTCGAGCCATGCCGCACTCCGCCATGGAGCCGCAGCCCAACCGCGAAGAGACTGCCCTCGGACACGCCCACAGCGCGGGACTTCCCGTGCAGTGCCAGTTCTGCGTCGGACGGGAGTTCCGACGGTCCCGCCTGCGCGTGGCGGACGTAAAGCAAATCTTGTCCCTCCGATACCCCGTCCGTTGCCTCCGCTGCAACCAGCGCCAGATGGTCAGCTTCTCCGTTGCCGGTCTGTCGCTTCCCGCCCACACCAGGCAGGCCCACGGCCGGCGGGTGGAGCGAGGGGGCGAGCGCCCGTCGGCTTCGACCCGGGGCTGATCCCCGGTTGCGATGCCAGGCCGCAGAGTGAGAGATGGGCTGAGGGTAAGATAGTCGCGGCGGGGCTCCGGCGCCGTCCGGTCTGACCCGTCCTTCGCACGCCCGCTCCGTCACCAACGCCTCGTCCTGGAAAGACCCACTTGTCCGGTTTCAGCTTCAGCTCCGGGTCCCGTCCCGCTCCTTCGCCGTCGCAGACGTCCGGCATCGCCGCCATCCCGGAGCCCGAGGTGCCGATTCCGCGGCGCGGTCCCCTGTCGTTTCTGCGGCCGTCGCACCAGCACACAGCCACTTCGGCCACTCTTCTGCTGGGTGCCTTCGCCCTGATCTCGCGCGTGATCGGCCTGGTGCGCGACAAGTACATTGCGCATGTCTTCGGAGCCGGCGCCGCAACCGATGCCTACAACGTCGCCTTTCAGCTGCCGGACCTGATCAACTACCTGCTGGTCGGTGGCGCCGCGTCCATCTCGTTTGTCACCATCCTGAGCCGGTACCGCGAACGTGGCGAGCTCGCGGCGGGGGAACGCGCGCTCTCCGTCATCCTTAACACTATGCTTCTGGTGCTTGGCAGCGCCATTCTGATCGCGGAGGTGGCCGCTCCCCTCTACACGTCGCTGTTCTTCAAGGGAAACCCCGCGGAGGCCGCGCTTTCCACCACGATGACGCGCATTCTGCTGCCAGCGCAGCTCTTCTTCTTCGCCGGCGGCGTTCTGGCGGCGGTCGCGCTGGTGCGAAAACAGTTCACCTACCAGGCGATCTCGCCGCTGGTCTACACGGCCGGCATCATCGGCGGCGGCGTCCTGCTGGCGCACAGGCTGGGTATCCGGTCGCTGGCCTGGGGAGCGCTCGCCGGCGCAATCGCCGGCCCATTCCTCGTCAACGGCTACGCGGCCTACCGGTCCGGCATGCGCTACCGACCGGTGCTCGATCTGCGCGACCAGGGCCTGCGCGAGTGGGTGCGCATGTCGCTGCCGCTCATGCTCGGTGTCTCCGTTGTCTTTCTGGACAACTACATCCTGACCTGGTTTGCCAAACACTCCACCGGCGAGATCAGCCGGCTGCTGGTGGCCAAGCGCCTGTTTACCGCGCCCATGGCCGTCATCGGGCAGGCCGCCGGGGCGGCGTCGCTGCCGTTCTTTGCCTCGCTCTACTCACGCAACCAGTTTGCGGACTTCGCCGCCGCCGTCAACCGGTCGGTCTCGCGCATCGCCTGCTTCGCCCTTCTGCTTGCCGCCGCCATGTTTGGCCTCGCCCGTCCAACGGTCGACCTGCTGCTGCGAGGCGGAGCCTTCACGGGCGCCGACGCGGCCGCGACCGCGGCGTACTTCGCCATCTTTGCCGTCTCCCTGCCAATGTGGGCCTCGCAGGCGATCTATGCGCGCGCCTTCTACGCCGCCGGGGAGACACGCGCGCCCATGATCGGCGGAACGCTCATCACCCTGACGTCGCTGCCGGTGTACTGGTGGCTGAACCGCCGCTTCGGTGTCCTTGGCCTGGCCTGGGCCTCGGACTGCGCCATTCTGGCCCAAACGCTGATGCTCGCCGTCCTGGCACACCGGCGATCTTTGGTGCCGCTGTTTGGGCTGGACCGGAGCGAGCTTGGCCGTGCCGCCCTGGCCGCGCTCGTCAGCTCGGGTGGCCTGTTCGCGCTGCGCCAGGTGGTGCCAGTGACCTCCACGCACCTGGGCGCGCTGGTTCTGCTGCTGGGCGGCGGAGCGCTCTGGGCGGGTCTCGCCCTTGCCGTCCTCGAGCTCACGCGCTCCCACCTGACGGACGGCCTCCTCCGGCGTCTCCGCAGGGGCTGACGAACCGCCGGACCTTCCGTCCGGGTTCGGCACGCGCAACGCGCGCGCCCGGTCTACTCTGCTGTCACCGTGACGTACTCGTCGGTCTTCTCCCAGCGGATGTGCAGCTCGGTCGTCTTGCCGTGGGTGTGTTCGAACGAGATCGACATCGACTCCTGCGGGCTCGCCAGGGGGTTGGAGGTCAGCGGCGTGCGTCCCAGGTCCTGCTCCTGGTTGTAGACGGTGCCCCACTGGCCGGTCTGCTTGTTGACGATCAGCATCCACGTGCTCTCGCCCGGCAGCGTGTAGAGCGTGTAGGTCCCGGCGGGAACGTTAATTGTGCCGATCTTCAGGTTCACCTGCGTCACGAGCGTGGTTGCTGGGTTTGCGCCCGTCCGCCACACCTTGCTATAGGGCACGAGACCTCCCACGATCTTGCGCCCGCGGGTCGAGGGAGCGCTGTAGCGAATCACGATCGGCTTGCCGTCGAGCGTGACGCTGGCCGTCGCGGGCGGGCTGGGCAGCGGCTTGCTGGCACCCGACCGCGCAGGAACCGTGGGCGAGGTGCCCTGAGGCGCCTGCGCGGACACCAGGTTCGGGCAGGCGGCCAGAGCAGCGGCACAGAGAAGGGAAGTCAGGCGGAAGGCTCGCATGGGGATGGATCTCGCTTTCGTGCCGCTCGGAGCGGACTGCAGTGGATACGGGTGGGACGCTGCCGCCCAAGGCGGTCGCGGCGAGACCTCAATCCCCCCGGCATCGCCCTCTCGGACAGCTCCGTTGCCATGCTACCCTATGAGGACGCGCCCGTAGCTCAGCTGGATAGAGCGGCAGCCTCCGAAGCTGTAGGTCAGACGTTCGAATCGTCTCGGGCGCACCATCTCCCCCATTAGCTCCTACAGCCTTCCGTTTCGCGGTGACCCTTAGACACGGCCTTCGGGCATCTCGCGTTCGCCGCCGCGTTCGAGTTCGCGCGTCTTCACCACGATGAAGTACTCGTAGATGGACTGCAACAGGGCGTACTGAAGCCCCGCCGATCCATCCAGAAACCCTCGTTTGCCGAGGTAGAGCAGAAGAAACTTGACGAGCGGACGGCCGGGCAGGCGGTAAAAGAGTTCCTTCTGGTGGAAGCGCCTCGCGTGGAAGTCCCGCTCAAAGAAGGCCGACCGGAGGCGAAACCGGCGTGCGCCGGCTGCCGCGTGCTCCCGGGCCGCCGCAATCTCCCTCGCCTCAAGCGTCGAGTAGTTGTTGTGCCGGCTGATCCAGTGGCTGATGCCCTTGCTGAACGGGAAGTGGTCCAGGTAGCCGAAAACCGCTCCGGCCGGCCCATCCACGAGGGAGACGGGGTTGACCAGGCGCTCGTAGCGAAGCCTCTCCGGGCGAAAGAGCCGGAGGTAAAACGGCGAGCTCTGCACATGCTTCAGCCAGGTGCCGGCAAAGAAGTCGCGGCGCTGAACGCGGAAGGCGACGTTTCCTTGGGGCTGCTCCACCGCAGACTGCAGACTCGAACGGAGCTCCGGGGTCACCCGCTCGTCGGCGTCCAGGTAAAACAGCCATGGATGCCGGAACGGGATATGACGCAGCGCCCAGTTCTGGTGGGCGGCCCAGTTATCAAAGACGCGCTGGTGAACGGTCGCTCCGCTCGCCTCCGCAAGGCTCACCGTGGTGTCCGAAGAGAACGAGTCGAGGACGTGAACGTCGTCCGACCACGCCACCGAGGCCAGGCAGCCGGGGAGGTCCCGTTCCTCGTCCCGCGTCAGGATGAGCACCGAAATCAACCAAACTCCTCCGCCATCCCTGAGGAGAATACCGTATGCGGTCCTTTGCCCTTGCCCCGTACGGCCTGTGCGGGCCTGTGCCGACCGTCGTCACTCAGACGTGCGCGACCTCCGCGACGGGCTTGCTGCGTTCGGCAAGGTACCACTCCGCGGTGATCTCGAGACCGCGCCGGAAGTCCTCCATCGGCCGGTAGCCCAGCTCCCCGCGGGCACGGTCCACGCTCGCGAGCGAGTGCTGCACGTCGCCAGCGCGCGTGGGGCCATAGTTGGGTGGGTGCGGAAAGTCGAGGATACCGGCAAGCGCGGTGTAGAGGTCGTTAAGGGTGTGACTGTGGCCGGTTCCCACGTTGAAGACGCGACCGTTTGCCACCTCCCGGGGTGCCCGGAAGCCCAGCAGATTTGCGTTCACGGCGTTCTCGATAAAGGTGAAGTCGCGGCTGGTCAGACCGTCGCCGTTGATCGTCGGCGTCTCCCCGGCCATCATGCGGAAGATGAACTGCGCGATCACGCCGGAGTAGGGCGAGTCCGCCGCCTGCCGCGGGCCAAAGATGTTGAAGTAGCGCAGGCAGATGCCCTCCATGCCGTACACCTTGCAGAAGGCCTGGATGTAGTACTCGCAGGTGAGCTTCTGCACCGCATAGGGAGACAGGGGGGCAGGCAGCATCTCCTCGTGCTTGGGCTGGGTCGGCTGGTCGCCATACGCGGAGGACGAGGCGGCATAGACGATGCGGCGCACCCCGGCATCGCGCGCCGCCAGCAGCAGCGTCAGCGTGCCGTTGACGTTGGATTCATGCGAGCTCAGCGGATCCTTGACCGACCGGGGCACGGACGCCAGCGCCGCCTGATGCGTGATGAACTCCACGCCCTGGCAGGCGTCACGCATGGCCTCGGGGTCCCGGATGTCGACGATCCGAAGGTCGATCGATCGGCGAATCTCATCCAGATTTTCGAGCTTGCCGGTCGACAGGTTGTCGACTCCGCGGACGTCGTGCCCCTCGGCGACAAGCGCCCGGGCGATCGAGGAGCCGATAAATCCGGCGATGCCGGTGATCAGGTACTTTGCCATAGAAGCCTCTTCCGCGGCTGCCGCGCCGGGTCGCTCGGCACCGGTTCGGAACCGGATCGAGCCACCGCGCTGCAGCCTGTGTCGAACCCCAGTGTAAAAGCTGGCGCAAGGTGGGCAGAGGAGAAATCTGCAACTTCCGTGGCAGCTGCCCTGACAATTCCGGCGATTCACAGGGAAACCACCGGTGCAAATACCGCGAAGGTGGCAGACCGGGAGCCCCTTCCGCGCGGCTGGGCGGTGCAATAATAGCCGCTATGTCGACCACCGTCACCGCCGCCCTGCCCCAAGTTGCCCAGCAACGCCTTGACCGGCTTCACGCACGCACCGCCAGGGTGGGCGTGATCGGCCTAGGCTATGTCGGTCTGCCGCTTTCGCTTCTGCTCTCGGAGGCGGGCTTCGCTGTCACAGGCTTCGACATCGACACCCGAAAGGTGGACGACCTGCAGGCGGGCCGATCCTATATCTTCCGCATCCCGCAGACCGAGATCCAGAGCGCGCTCGAGCACGGCTTTCGCGCCACCGTCGAGTTCAGCAAACTGAGCGAGCAGGACGTCATCATTCTTTGCGTTCCGACCCCGCTGACGGGCCATCGCGAGCCCGATCTAAGCTACATCGAAAACACCGCAAAGGCGGTCGCGCCGTGGCTCGAAGAAGGGCAGCTGGTGGTGCTCGAGAGCACCACCTATCCCGGCACGACCGAAGACCTGCTGATTCCGCTGCTCGAGGCCGGCAACAAGCACGGCCTCAAGGTGCAGAGCGGCGACAAGCCGGCGGAGTCTGGCATCTTCTACGTCGCCTTTTCGCCGGAGCGCGAGGACCCGGGCAACGACACCGTCGCCCGCCGCGACATCCCCAAGGTCGTCGGCGGCCATGAGGAGACCGCGACCGAACTGGCCGCCGCGCTCTACGAGGCCATCTTTACCCGCGCCGTGCGCGTCTCCACCACCCGTGCCGCGGAGATGACCAAGCTGCTCGAAAACATCTATCGCTGCGTCAACATCGCCCTGGTGAACGAGTTGAAGGTGTTGTCCCTGCGCATGGGTGTCGATATCTGGGAGGTCATCGACGCGGCCGCCACCAAGCCCTTCGGATTTCATCCCTTCTACCCCGGCCCGGGCCTGGGCGGACACTGCATCCCCATCGACCCGTTCTACCTGAGCTGGAAGGCGAAGGAGTACGACTTCAACACGCGCTTCATCGAGCTGGCGGGCGAGGTGAACGAGGCCATGCCGGAGTTTGTCGTGCAACAGGTCGCGCGCGCTCTGAACGGGCAGAAGAAGCCACTCAACGGATCGCGCATCCTTATGCTCGGGATGTCCTACAAGAAAGACATCGACGATCTGCGCGAGTCACCCTCGCTGACCATTATCGAGCTGCTGCGCGCCGAGGGTGCCGAGGTGCTCTACAACGACCCCTACCACCCAACGGTCGGACGCGGACGGCACTACAACCTGAACATGAGCTCGACGCCGCTCGACAACCTGGGCCAGTACGACTGCGTTCTGATCGTGACCGATCACTCGGACTACGACTACCCGGAGATCGTCCGCAGCTCGCAGCTGGTGGTTGACAGCCGCAACGCGACCAAAGGCATGAAGGCCGAGAACCTGGTTCGCTGCTGACGTAGCTGATGATCGGTTGCTTCCCGCAAAAGAAACGCAGATTCCCTGCGGGAATGACAACAAACCGCCTGGACAACACACCGCCTGAGGCCAGGGAAGCTGTTCTACGTGAGCAGTCGCTGGTAGGTCGCGGTAACGCGGTCCATCATGGCCTCGGTGGTGAAGTTCCGGGCCACCAGGCGCTTGCCCTCCGCGCCCATGGCTCGCGCCGCTGCCGGATCTCGCAGCAGCAATAGCAGAGCCTCGGCCAGCGCCTGAGGCTGCTCCGGCGGCACGATCAAGCCGCTGACGCCGTTCTCGACGGCTTCGGCGTTGCCGCCCACATCGGTCGCCACCACCGGCAAACCGGCCGCCATCGCCTCGACAATCGCGTTCGAGAAGCCCTCGCTGCGCGATGGCAGGACAAAGATGTCGGCGCGGGCAAGGAACTCACGCGGATCACTCAGGCTGCCCACAAGGTGGAAGTGTTCCTGGAGACCAAGCTCCGCGATGCGCCGTTGCAGGGTCTCGAGATACGCCGGATCGAGCACACCGCCGGCGATCTTGAAGGAGACCTCCGGCAGCTCCGCCACCACGCGGGCCGCTGCTTCGAGCAGCACATCGTGCCCCTTCACGCGGCGCAGGTTGCCGACTGACACGATGACTCGCCGGTCCGGTTCTTCCGAAACGCGAGGCTCGGCCGGCCACTGCGCCAGGTCGAGTCCGTTGTAGATCGTCTCGACCCGGGCGGGGTCGACCCCATCCTGCTCGATGACGTGCTGCCGTACCTGCTCCGAGACTGCCATGACGGCATCCGGCAGCCCGGCCAGCAGGCGATATCCGATCCAGTGCTTGCGCGTGCGAAGGATACCCATGTCGCGCCGGCTCCAGATCAGCCTGGCATCGGAGCCCAGCTTCGTCACCAGCCCACCCCACAGGTCGGAGCTTTCAAAAAATGTCTGAACAATGCGGACCTGTTGCCGGTCAATCAAGCGGCTGAGCTCCCAGGCTGCGCGGAGAGCGGTAGCGTCATAGACTCGCTGGATCGGCAGCACATACACCGGGCACGGGGGGTCGCGCAGGCAGGCGCTTGCCGGATGGGCGTGGAACGACAGCAGCGAGACCCGGTAGCCGCGCGCTGGCAGCAGATCTGCCAACCGCAGCGCAATGCGCTCCCCGCCGCCGATCGTCTCCATCATCTGGTCAAGCACCAGAAGCACGTGGGGCCGGGAGTCCGGAGCGGCGGCGCCCGGCGGTCCCGGACAGAGCTGGCGAAGCAGGCTCATGCTCGCCGGCCTGCCTGCGCCACGCATCGGGCAGCGGACATCTCTTCGATCACCGGTACACGAGATATGGATTGGCGCTGGCCGCCGCAGCCGCCGGCTCTGCCTCCGGCTGCTCGAGAACCTCGGAGGCGGAGGCGGGGCTCTGGCTTAGCTGGAGCGCCCGGGCCGCGGCCCCCATCAGCACCCACGTGATGCCATTGATCTCGACATACGTCCACCGGTCGCCAAACAGGTTCAGCTCAATGGCCGCCATCGTAAGCAGAAACAGTCCCAGCCCCAGACCGCGATAGAGCGGGTCCGAGGTCCTGCGGAACAGGCGCCAGGAGAGCGACAGCATCTGCTGCAGCAGGAGCACGGCAAAGATCATGCCGATCAGGCCGGTCTCGACCAGCACCTTGACATACCAGTTGTGGGTGTCGCGCAGGCCGCCGTAGTGGTCCCGCAGCTGGTAGGTGGCGTAGCCCTCGCCGAAGACGGGCGAGGCCGCGAACTCGGCCTTTGCCTCCTCCCACAGCCCGACACGCTCCTGGGCGGAGGCCTCGAGCTGGCCGTTTGAGTTCTGCGTCATGTTGACCCGCTCACTAACTGCCCGCGGCACCACCGTCTGCCACGTGACCAGAAACAGAGCGAGAACCACCAGCAGCTTGCGATCCTTGAGCAGCCCCAGGATAAATACGCCAACGACGATGCCGATGTAGCCTGCGCGCGAAAAGCAGTACATTGCGGCTAGAAGGCTGAGAGCTACCAGGCCGAAGGCAATCAGCTTCGCCTTCCTGCGCTTCACAAACTGCAGAAATCCCCAAAAGAACAGGGCGCCCTGGACAAGATAAGCGGCCAGGCCGTTGACCCCGGCAAAGCCCAGTGGGCCGCCGTCCCGCTTGTCCTCGTCGAAGTGGCTCCACGAGCGCGAAAGGCTGTCCATCAGCGCGGCGCGGTCGATAAAGAGCAGCCCGGCTCCCGTCAGCAGCACCACCATGCGGATGTGCTTGCGCTCCTCGATGACGAGCCCCGCCGCCACCAGCAGCAGCGGCAGCAACATGTAGTCCTTCCAGGTGGCGAAGTTCTGGTTGGAGGTCCAGATGGGCGCGGGGCCGTAGCCCAGCAGAGTGCCCAGCCACAGGGAGAGATAGAGGTAGATTCCGAAGATGAGCCAGGTCATGTAGAGCTTCGACCTGGCCAGGTGCTTACCTTTCAGCAATGCCCCGAGGATGATGGCGAGCACCAGGATGGTCAGGACGTTGTCGCCGAGCGGCCAATCGCCGAAGTGGTCGCGCATGGTGCGGTACGGCAGAAAGGGAATGGCATAGTAGAGCCCGTAGAGCGGCTCCCCGAAGAAGCAGACCAGGGTCATGACCCAGAAACCCAGGTAGGCGACCAACGGAATGTAGTGCCCGATCCCCAGTCCCAACGAACTCTCCCAAACTTCCCGCGGGCTCGCCCCGAGCGAGCTCCGCTACCGTGCAGACGAAGCTAGACCCAGACCCGGTTTCTGTCCGTGATGAAATTGTAAAAGGCCAGTGCGGCGGCGACGTTCAACATGACAAATGTCCCGGCGATTCCGACCGGTTTGAACCTGCGCGCGCCCGGCGAAAGAAGGCCTGCCAGAGCCATCAAATAGACCAGCACCTGCAAAAGAAAGAGCAACGTGTACAGGCCGCCCGGAGCCGTGGCCGAGGCAAGCAGCATGAGCACCAGAAGCAGCGGCACCAGAAGCCTGCAGAGCTTATGGCTGACGAAGCGGAACAGCAGTGGATTGGCCGGACCCAGCAGCCAGGGTGCGAGCCGCAGCAGCTGGTAGTTTCCGGTCAGGGTGCGCACCTTGCGAGAGAACTCCTTGCCCTTCTCGACAAAGATCCGGTCCCGCGCGACCGCGCTCGGCAAAAAGACCACCCGGCGGCCCTGCCGCGCCACGCTCATGGGAACGTACACATCGTCAAGAATGGTTCCGGGCGGAATGCCGGTCCAGAGCTCCCGGCGCATGGCATAGATGGCGCCGGTCACGCCGACGGTTGATCCCGTCGCGGACTCCAGCTTGCGGATGGTCTTTTCGATCTTCCAGTAGATGCCGAGCGCCTCGGAAGAAGGCTCGCCTGTCTCCGTTTCGAGCAGCAGTTCGCCACTGACAGCGCCGACCTCCGGATCAGCAAAGGCGGAGACCAGCTCGGAGACGGCGCTCCGGCCAATCATCTGCCGCACATCCAGAAACACCAGCACCTCACCGGTCGCGCGAAGGACCGCCTCGTTCAGAGCGACGGCCTTGCCGCCGGGCTCCAGCAGAATGACCGGGGTCACTTCAGGTTCGCGCTGGCGCAGCAGCTCCGCTGTTCCGTCGGTGGAGGCGTCAGAGGCTACGATGATCTCCATCCGCTCGCGCGGGTAGTTCAGCTCGGCCAGATTCGCCAGCTTCGCCGGCAGACGGGCTGCTTCGTTGCGAGCCGCCAGGATGATCGAGACCCGAGGCTCAATCCGCTGCCGCAGCACCGGCCGGCGACGCAGCCGACGCTCGACCGCGAGCACCACGGCGTAGCCGACGTAGGCGTACAGCACCAGGAAAAAGCAGATCCAGAACAGCAGCCTCATCGGCCTCCAGCCTCCCCCTCATGATAGGGCATGGAGACGACTCGTCCGTGCCACAGAAGTGCTACGCGCCAGGGATGGAAACGGTCACAAACGAGGCTTCTGGCGAGGGTGCCGCTGCTAGACTCGATCTGACCGCAGCGGCCCCCTACCCCAGACGATGCCCACCACCAATACCAAGCGCTTTGCCACCAACGTCCTGATGAACTGGGGCGCCACCGCGGTCGGGATGGTTGTTCCCTTTTTTCTGACGCCGTTCATTGTGCGCACTCTCGGCTCAACCGTGTATGGCGTGTGGATCCTGGCGATGTCGACGGTGGCGTATCTGAACCTGCTCGACCTGGGACTGCGCACGGCGGTCATCCGCTACGTTTCGAAGGCGGATGCCGAGAAGGACGGCATGGCGGCCAGCAGAGCGATTGGTGCCGCGCTGTGGTTCCGTCTGCTGATCGCCGTGGCGGTGGCGCTGCTCGGCTTCGCGCTGGCCGCGGCCTTTCCCCACTTCTTTCCCATCCCACAGCAGCTGCGCCGGGCCGCGCAGATTACCGTGCTTCTCAGTGCGGTGGGGGTGGCCCTGACCCTGGTTGCCGGCGTCTTCGGAGCCGTTCTCTCCGCCATCCACCGCTTCGATCTGCTCAGCTCCATCACCATGGTGCAGACGGTCGCGCGTGCCGGCGGCGTGCTCTACATCCTCCGTTCCGGCGGTGGGCTCAAGTCGCTGGCGGTCTGGGAGTTCACCGTCGTCGCGATGGCCGCCGTCGTGACCTGCGTTCTGACGCTCCGGCTCTATGCTCCCGCGCGTGTCCGTCTCGGCAGGCCGGAGGTCGAGACCCTCAAGATGATCTGGTCTTACTCCTTTGTCATGTTCATCATCATCATCGCGGGACAGATCGTCTTTAACACCGACAACCTGGTGGTCGGCGCGTTTCTCTCGGTCGGCCTGGTCACCGCCTACTCCATCGGTGGCAGCCTGATCCAGTACGCCGGGCAGGTCGTCACCGCACTGTCAACGACCTTTGTCCCGCTCGCGAGCAATCTGGAGGCGGAGGGCAAGCGGGAGCAGCTTGAGCGCTTTCTGATGCGCGGCACCCAGGCCACGCTCGCGCTGGCCCTGCCCATCAGCCTCACGCTCCTGTTCCGGGGCAAGACCTTTGTCGGGCTGTGGATGGGACCGCAGTACAGCGAGATCTCGGGAACGGTCATTCAGATTCTGCTGATCAGCCAGTTCTTCACCGTCGCCAATCTGACGGCGGGCGCCATCATGTTCGCCACCAACCAGCACAGACCGGTGGCAAAGTGGGCCACCGTGGAGGCGGCGCTGAACCTGGGGCTCAGCCTGATCCTCGTCCGCAGACTGGGCGTCTACGGCGTCGCCTGGGGCACCGCCATCTCCATGGGTGTCATCCATCTGCTGTTCTGGCCGCGGCAGGTGAAGCGCGCCATGGGCGTCCCGATTCGCAAATACCTGTGGGAGGGGTGGTTCAAGATCACCCTGTGCGCCGTTCCCTTTGCCGCCGCCAGCGCTGCCGTCGACCGGTTTTTGCCGGTGCACTCGCTGCTGCTGTTCTTTGCCGAGGTGCTGCTCACCCTTCCTGTCTATGCGGTCTCGGCAGGCCTGGTCTTTCGCGGGGAGGCCACGCAGCTGCTGCGGGCGCTGCAGGCGCGCCGCCGCCGACGGACGCTGGTTGAGCCTTCCCCTGCCTCGATCGCGGCAATCGACGAGTCCATGCTCGTCTCCGGTGCAGGTGCGGCTCTGCCGCCCGACTCGGCCGATCAGACCAGCCTTTTGCCTTACGAGCAGCCGCTGTGAGCCCCGTCTCTGCGGCTCCTGCCGCGCAGCCCATGCGGATCACGCTGCTCGCAGACTCCTACCTGCCCCACGCCGGAGGCTCGCGCTTCTTCTACCACAACCTGTTTCGGCGTCTGGCCGGCCTGGGGCACCAGGTCACGGTCCTCACCGGCAGGGTGGAGGGCTGGAAGGAGTTCGACGGGCGCGAACAGACTCCCAATCTGCGCATCGAACGCCGCTTCGACCCCCTGCCGGGACACAGCTACCGCGATCTTCCCCGGGTGGTCCGACCCATGCTCCAGAGTATCGCGGCCGTTCTGCGGAGGCGGCCGGACGTCTTGCACTGCGGCGACCTTTACCCCTCCGGCATCACCGGTGTGCTGCTCAAACGCCTCCTCCGCATCCCGCTGGTTGCCTACTGCCACGGCGAGGACATCACCTTGACCGACCAGCGCCGGTTTCAGCCGCGGCTCCGCAACCTGATCTACCGGACGGCCGACATGGTCGTTGCGAATGGGGAGTTTGCGGTCGAGAACCTCCGTCGCATTGGCATTCCGGAGAGCAAGGTGGTGAAGATCACCCCGGGCCTCGACCCCACGACGTTCTTTCCCGCGGAGCCCGACCCGTCGCTTCGGGAGCGCTACGGCCTCCCTGCGGATGAGCTCGTCGTCGTCACCGTCGCCCGGCTGGCCAGCCGCAAGGGGCACCTCCGGGTTCTCCAGGCGCTGGCTGCGCTGCGCGGCGAGACTCCGACGGTCCGGTACCTGATCGCCGGGCGGGGGCCAATGGAGGCGGAGCTGCGTGCTGCCGCCGCCGACCTGGGCCTGGCCGGCCGGGTGGTCTTCGCGGGTTACGTGCCGGACGATCGGCTAAACGCCCACTACGCCCTGGCGGACGTCGCCGCAATGCCCAACACCGCGGAGGCGGGCGACGTGGAGGGCTTCGGGATGGTCTTCCTGGAGGCGAACGCCGCCGGCAAGCCGGTCATCGGCGGCCGTTCCGGAGGCACCGCCGAGGCGGTTGCCGATGGCGAGACCGGGTTCCTGGTGGCGAACGATGAGGAGCTGCGCACCGCCCTCCTCTCGCTGCTGAACGATCCCGCGCTGCGCGCGCGCATGGGCCTGGCCGGGCTCCGGCGGGCGCGGGAGAGCTTCGACTGGGAAAGCCGCGCGCGCCGGCTGGAGGCCGTCAGCTATCGCGTGCTCGGCCGCGAAGTGCCCGTCGTCCCCAGGCCAGAAGCCCGGACGGCACAAGGCTGAGCAGCCACATGCGCCATATCCGGCGCCCCCCGATGCCATGCTGCCGGGCCGCGGCGAGGCTGGCCCGGCACTCCCGGCCACGGCCCTCCCCCAGCAGATAGTAGGCCCGCTCGCCGTGCTCCCGGCCCAGCTTGCGCTCGACCGCCTCCCGCTCCGCCGGGCTGAGCCCCGGAATGCCGAGCGCCCGCTCGCACACGGTCACCCCATACTCCGTGCGCAGGCCGGCATCCGCGGTCATGTTCTGCGTGCCCTGCCGCCGGTTGGTCAACGGCTCCGGGATAAGCGCGACCGGAAATCTACGGCTGAGGCGCAGCCAAAGCTCCAGGTCCTCGTGGGACCGCATGCTCTCGTCGAACAAACCCACCTCGTCCAGGCACGATCGCCGGAACAGCACGGTCGAGGGCAGGATAAAGGAGCTCTCGGTCAGCCTGGTGAAGACATAGCCATCGCCCGCGAGCGGCCGGCTCGCCAGAAACGACGGCAGCACCGCGCCGTTGTCGTAGATCACCCGGAGATCGGTGTAGACCAGCGCCGTCTCGGGGTCGCGGTCGAGCCGCTCCACCTGCCTGGCCAGCTTCTCCGGCTCCCACCAGTCGTCGGAGTCGAGCAGCGCAATCAGATCGCCCGTTGAGGCGGTAATCGCCCGGTTTCGCGCCGCGGGAAGGCCCCGGTTCGGCTGCCGGATGTAGGTGATCTCCGAGCCGAAGCGGCCGGCCACCTCGGCCGTGGCATCGGTCGAGCCGTCATCGACCACGATGACCTCACGGTCGGTGTAGGTCTGCGCCAGGGCACTGTCGACGGCCTGAGCCAGGTAGTGCGCGCAGTTGTAGGTGGGAATGACGACCGAGACCCTGGGCATGCCGTCCCGAGTATAGACCGATGGGCCCCGCTTCGAGGGTGGGAGCTCCTGCCCCAAAGGTTGCAGTGTCCGGCAGGGGGCAACCACCTAAAATGGTGGGGCACGTGCCTCCTTCCGCCATGAGCCAACCCGCCCCCTCCGCCAGCCTGCCGGGCTCCTCACCGGATGCACCCCCGGGCGCTGCAACGCCAGATTCGTCCCGTCAGGAACGCCTCTTCCTCCTCTACCACGAGGTGCGTTCCGCGGGCAGCGACTACACCTATGCCATTGCGCTGGACCGGCTGGAGCAGCACTTGGGCTTCTTGGCGCAGCTGCGGCGGACCGGCGCAACCGGCCTGGTGCCGGAGATCACCTTTGACGATGGCCACGCCTCGGACGTCCACCTGGCCGCACCCGCTCTGGCGCGCCACGGCCTACACGCCCACTTCTTTATCACCGCCGGCTGGACCGGCACCCGACCCGGGTTCATGGACTGGGCAGGAGTCCGCGCCCTCCACTCCGCAGGCCACCGGATCGGCGCTCACGGATGGTCGCACCGCCTGCTCACGCACTGCTCGCCAGGGGAGCTCAGGCAGCAGCTCGAACCGCCCCGCGTGCTGCTTGAAGATCGCCTCGGCTGCCCGGTCACCACAATGTCGCTGCCCGGCGGACGGGCCGATCGCCGGGTCTTTGACGCCTGCCAGGAGGCGGGCTACACCCAGGTGTTTACCTCCGCGCCGCGGCCCGAGCCCAACCCGGACGCCCCGGTGATTGGCCGCCTGAACCTGCGCGGCGACGTCACGATCGAGTTTCTCCACCACCTGTTCGAGGGAGACCGCCGCCTGCTCCACCGGCTTCAACGAAGCGCCCAGGCGAAGGAGATCGCAAAGAACCTGCTCGGCGACCGGCTGTACGCCCGTCTGTGGGGCATCCTCAACCACGAGGACCGCGACTCCGCCGAGGCAGGAGCAGCCGCCAAATGAGAGTGCTGCAGATCATCAGCAGCGGTGGCATGTACGGTGCGGAGGCGGTGGTGCTGGAGCTGGCATGGGCCTTCGAGGCGCAACCTCATGCCAGCTTCCTGAGTGTCTTCGATAACGGCAGCCCGGCCGGCGTCCAGATCTACCATGAAGCTGCGAAACGGCAGCTGCCCGCGGCGCTTCTGCCGTGCCGCGGACCCCTGGACCGCGCGGTTCTGCCTCAGCTGCGGTCGGTGGTCGCGCGCTTCGAACCCAATGTGGTGCACGCCCACGGATACAAGGCCGACCTCTACGCCTGGGCAGCTCTGCGGGGAAGAGGCGTGCCCCTGGTCTCCACCTGTCATGGCTGGCACGGCACCGGCCGGATGCTGCCGCTGTACAACCTCCTGGACCGGATGGCGCTGCGGAGCTTCGATCGGGTCGCCACCGCTTCGACCGAGATTGCATTGATCGTGCGGAGCGGCGGAGTCCCCCCGGAGAAGATCGCCATGATTCACAACGGCATCGACACGGCTCCCTTCGACAGCGCCACCCCCAGCCTGGAACAGACCGGAGCTCCCGTTGCCGGAATCGTTGGCCGCCTTTCCCGCGAAAAGAACGTCGATGTCTTTCTTCGCGCCGCCGCGGAGGTGCTTCGGCAGCTGCCGTCCGCCAGCTTTGTGGTGGTCGGCACCGGCCCGGAGAGGGAGCCGCTGGAGCGGCTTGCGGCTGAGCTGGGCATCGCCGATCGCGTTCGGTTCCTTGGCCGCCGCGATGACATCCCCAATCTCCTCGCGTCGCTCGATGTGGTCGTCTCCGCCTCCCGCCAGGAGGGTCTGCCCATTCTTCTGCTGGAGGCGATGGCGAGCGGACGAGCCATCGTGGCGACCACCGTCGGCGAGGTGCCTGCGGCGATCGAGAACGGAGTCTCGGGCCTGCTCGTCGCACCCGATGACGCAGGCGCCCTGGCGTCCGCGATCTGCCAGGTCCTCTCCGACAAGGAGCTGCAGAGACGGCTCGGGAGCGCTGCGCGGCAGCGAGTGCAGACCGAGTTCTCCTGCGACCGGATGATCCGAAGTTATCTCCGCTTGTACGAGAGCGCCATCGCGCACGCTAAGTCGAAGTGAGTGCCAAACGTGTCCTCTTCGCGAAGGAGATCTTCGACTTAGGTAACGGTACTTCGGGCTCTTCGATTGCGTCGACTCATGACTGACAATTTGTCCCGTGTTTCGATTTATCTGGTGACTTACGTTTGCTCTTTTGTCCATCCGATGTTATGGCGAGGAACCGCTATCGAAGCAAACAAGAAGATTCGTTGAATCGGGCAGCTCCGAACTTGCGAAAACCTCGCCTTATGGCATACTGGATCTTCACCTGGCTCCTCTTGTTTGGACTTACTTCGCCATTCATCTGGCGACTTACTGCCTTGATCTTTCCTAACTCGATCTAGGAAGATGTGGCGTACCAGTGATATCTGAAGTCGTTCGTTCTTACCCACCTGTCTCCCTTTTTTTCCCTGTACTGCGCCATTCTTTTCTTATCAAGGCATGTGCTCGCACCATGTGCAGCTCCCGTGGTGGCGGAGTGCCTCCTTCTGAAGTGGATTGAACTTACCCTGCCGTTCGCGCGGGGAAGTCGCAAGTCCACTCTCTTGCCGTCCGCCCCGTTTTGTTTCCATGCCCCCCGGGCCTGATCCCTTTGAACCACGGAAGATGATGAAGACCTTTGTGCTCTCGCTCCTGATGCTGCTCACCTTGCCAGCACTCGCCACCACCTGGTACGTTCGCCCCGATGGCGGAAGCCGCTTCTCTCCAGACAATCCCCAGGGGCAGTGCAACGGAAAGACGGATGCGGCTTACCCGGGCAGCGGATCCAATCGCAACTGTGCCCTGAACGATCCGCGATACCTCTACAGCACCGGCGGCAATCAGCCCTACAGCTGGATCATCTCCGGCGGCGATACGGTTCTTATGCGGGGTGGCCCGTACCGCATCGGCGGCAGCACCTCGGCCGACTGCCCGGCATTTTCCAATGGCTGCGCGTCAGATAACTCGTTTATTCCCGCACCGCCACCGGGTACGGACGCTCAACCAACCCGTCTGCTGGGCGAAAACTACGCCAGTTGTAGCGCCAAAACCCAGCTGTACGGCGGATATACGGTGAACGCCGTCTTTGACCTGCGCGGAACCCATGATGTGCAGGTGCAGTGCTTCGACATCACCGATCATTCCCAGTGCTCCGTCATGGGCGACCGCCACCCGTCGTCCTGCACCGGCACGCTGGCCGACGATCTGGCGAAGTCGGGCATTCTGACCGACAACAACACCCACGACATCACGCTGCAGGATCTTGACATCCATGGCTTCCGCAGCAACGGCATCTCGGGCCCGGTGGGCGGGGTGATCAACGCCAACCGGGTCCGCATCGCCTTCAACGGCAGCGCCGGGTGGAACTTCGACGATGGCCTGGGCCACCACAGCGTCAACGGCCAGATGAACTGGACTTCGGTGCTGTTTGAAGGCAACGGCTGCATCGAGGAGTACCCGATCACTCACGCCTTTCCAGCTGTCTTCTGTTACGACGACGGCAATGGTGGGTATGGCGACGCGGTCGGCACCAATGACGATCAGATCAACTTCAACGTCGACCACTCCACCTTTCGCTATAACACCCAGGATGGTCTCGATCTGCTGCACGACCGGGGCGCAAATATCACCGTCACGAACTCCAGTTTCTACGGCAACATGGGCCAGCAGCTGAAGCTTGGTCCGATGGCCAGCACCGTCGTTCGCAACAATCTTTTTCTGACCAACTGCAAGCGGCTTTCGGCGGATATGCCGGGCGCACCGGCAGGCTACAACGCGGAGCTCTCTGACTTCTGCCGTGCTTCGGCGGCGGTGATTATGGTGCAGCGCGGCGATAACGCCGGTGGCGGAAGTTATATCTTCCAGAACAACAGCTTCGTTGGATACACCGGCGACGCCATGCTCGAGACAGGCGAGTGTACAGACAGCTTTGTCAGCGCGCTGACCAATGACTGCAACACTCCGAACATCGTGTATCAGAACAACCTGATGGTCGGCTATCCTTACCCGATCAACGCCTACCGGTACACCGGTCTGCCGCCGTCGGGGATGGGCACGGAGTCCGGTGCGCAGTCTCGCTTTGCCGCGCGCGACCACAATATCTACTACAACACCTACAGCTGTCCGGCGGAGCCTGGCAGCAGCTGTGGCGATCCTCATCTGGCCGGAGAGCCAGTCTTCACGGGCAACACGCCACTTCCTGAGACGGCCTTCGATGCGGTCAACTTCGCCCTGACCTCTGCGAGCACCAATGCGATCGGGCAGGGCATCACCATTCCCGGGCTCACCTCGGACTTCAACGGCACTCCGCGGTCGGGGCCAGGCACCATCGGAGCGCTGGTCTACGGCGGGTCCGCCCCGCCTCCGGCTCCGGCCCCGGGCCCATCCACGCTGACACCTCAGTTCAGCCTGGCGGTCACGCCCAACCCGCTTCCCGCTGGACAGCCTGCTGTGATCTCCGTGACCGCCGCTGCAGTCAATGGCCTCGTTCCCACGGGAACCGTCGCGTTCTCGGTGAATGGCAGCCGGTTGCAAGCTTCGCTCGCGTCCGGCGTTGCTTCGGTCTCCATCCCCGGTATGAGCCCCGGTGCCTACACGGTCGCGGCGGCCTACTCGGGCGACGGCGTGTTTGCGGCTTCCGCAGCTGGAAGCTCCACCCTGACGGTCAACTCCGCTCCATCGGCTGTCGCGATCTCGGTCGCCGAGCCGCCGTATGGATTCAACCTGATCCCCGGATCCACCCGCCGGCTCTTTGCCACGGTGACCAACGGCACGACAAACCAGGTGCGGTGGAGCGTTGTGCGAGGCTCGGCGACCGTCTCCGCTGTGACAGGTCCGTGGGTCGATCTCACGGCTCCGCCCAGTGGCAGCTCCTGCCAGTATGGCAAGAACAGCATCAGCTCCGGAACGCAGTTCACCGTTGAGGCGCAGGCGGCGGACGATCCGTCCAAGGTCTCGGACGTGACCATCAATGTCTGCAATCCCACCGTGCAGATCAGCGTGCTTCCCGGATACCGGATGCTCTACAGCGGGCAAACAGCCGATCTGCAGAGCCTGATCGTTGGCAGCACGGACACGGAGGTCCGCTGGAGCCTGGCCTCCCAGCCGCAGGGTGGCGACGGCCGCCTGTTGGACACCGGCCTGCGTGACACGGTCTTCACGGCGACCAGGCGCGGCCGATACTACATCACCGCCACAAGCGTAGCCGATCCGCGCCAGACCGCGACGGCCATTCTGTTCATCACCGGCGACACGATGCCCTACAGCGTGACCCCGCTCGGCACCGAACCTGTCGACTGCTCGGTCGATCCGGATCTGCAGGGCGGCGTCTTCGACGTTGGTCCATCGCTTCCGTTCTCGACCATTGGATCTGTGCCCCTGGCCTCCCTCGGGCCCGGCAGCACCATCCGGATCTTCAACCAGGACACCACCGGAGCGCATCCCACGGAGTACCACGAGTTCCTGCAGATTGCGGCTCGGGGCACAACGGACCAGCCGATTCGTCTCTGCGGCGTTCCCGACCGGTTCGGAAACCTGCCGATCCTGGACGGAAGCAAGGCTGTGGGCGTACTCGGGGCAAACGGGGCGCCGGGCGGGGTCGTGACCGTGCACAACAACGACTTCGCCGCCACCTGGCCGAACCTCCGCGGTCCCAGCAATGTGACGATCGAGGGCCTGCAGATCCGCAACGTTGTCGCCAACAGCGGATATCTCGGGACCGACGGCACACTTGGGCACTGGACCGATCAGTCAGCCTGTGTGGCCATCACCGAAGGTTCGGGCATCTCGATCATCGGCAACGACCTGAGCCACTGCTCTTCGGGTGGACACAGTGCGTGGGTGGGTAGCAACGGATGGGGAGCAGCCGACCTGAACACGCTGTGGGAGGGGAATCACTTTCACGGCAACGGTGTGCCGGGCTCGGATGCCGGCCAGCAGCTCTCGCTCGAAGCCTGGGGTGAGGTCGTCCAGTTCAACCGCTTTGACAGCTACGAGCCGGGGGCCCGGGGAGCCGATCTCAAATCCCGCGGCATCGGGGATGTGATTCGGTACAACTACTTCGGGGATGGCGCCGTGCGGCAGCTGGATCTGGTGGATGTGCACGACGCTCTGCCCTTCCTGTCGTTTGCGGCACCGCTGAGCAGCCCGGTGGATGACGGAAGCTACCCCGCCGACCAGGTTGCCGCCGAGCAGGAGGTTGCGCACACGCAGTTTGTGTACGGCAACTACCTCCAGGACAGCACCTCGGTTGCGCCGGTGCGGTTCTCCGAGGACGGCTCCGGCGGTGAAGGCGCCCGGACGGGATCGCTCTTCTGGTATCACAACACCTACCTCCGCAACCTCTGCTCCGGGTGTTCGGCCCAGCCCTGGGCGATGTTCGACACCAGTGCGGCCGCCGGCGATGCCATGCCGCAGGTGGAGTTCGGCAACGTGCAGCTGTTTGACAATCTGCTGTGGCTCGACCGTGACAGTGCGGCGACCTTCTCCTGGAACACCAGCTCCGGCTTCATCGCCACGGCGGGTCTGAACCTGCTGCCGCAAGGCTGGGGAACGGACAACATGAACGGGGGTCCCGGGACGGGATGGACTGACTCGGGGCTGCCGTACCAGGGAGCGCAGAACCTCGCATCGCATCTGCCAGGATTTGACGGTGGCCATCTGCTGACGGTCGCGGCTCAGCCGTTTGACACGGGATCCGGTCTGCTTGCCGTGCCCGAGCCAGCGGGCGATCCGGCGCCGCGCGCCACCTGCGAGATGCCGGCGCGCTTCAGCTATCTCCCGTCGCTCGGCATCGCCGTCCCACGACTTGACGCCCCAAACCTCGGTGCTGCCGATACCACGCCGCAGGCCATTGACATGTTTGTTACGGGCGCTGGCCTTGGGAGATCGGTCAATCCGTCGATCTGCTACTGAGCCAGGCTCACAAAGGCCGGCAGACCTGAGGGTGGGCTGCCGGCCTTCGCGGGCGGGCCGAGCGTCCGGCGGTCCTCTCCCATGAGCCTCTCAACAATCCTCGTCCAACGAGAGCCCTTGTCTTCTGGTCGTCATTCCCGCAGGAATTTGCGTTTGTTCCCGAGCCGCGACAATGATTCAGAGGCGAAGGGAGCTGCTCCAACCGAGCAACTCCCTTCCTGTCAACTGACGATCCCGCAGCCGGACTCCGTGCTGCTCGAAGTGCTCAGCCGTGCTCTGCCAAAGCCTTCTGGGCGGCCTGGCCTGGTTCGGAGTTTGGTGCCAGCGTCGCCGCCTTCTTCAGGTGAAGCTCCGCGTTGGTCTCGTCCGAGAGCTTCCGGTATGTCATGCCAAGGTGATATTGGATGGCCGCATCGTTGGGAGCGCTCTTGACCGCCTCCTCCAGCAGGTCGCGTGCCGAGGCATAGGTCCCTTTCTGGTAGTACACCCAGGCCAGCGTGTCGGTCGTGCTGGGGGCGTCGGGCAGACTGCGATGGGCCGATTGGGCGAGCGACAGGGCAAGGTTCAGATCCTGACCCGATTCGAGCATGAGGTATGCCAGATTGTTGTTGGCGACCGGCTGATCGGGCTGAATCTGCAGCGCGTCCTTGTAGTACGCCATTGCCTTCTCCCGGTCGCCCTGCGACTGTTCGAGCGAGCCCAGAATCGTGTTGACCTGCGCATTGCCGGGGTGAGCCTTCAGATACTGCTGCCAGGACGCGATCGCCTTGCCGGTGTCGCCGGTGGCGATCTGGGCACGCGAATACGCCATCACCGCGCCTGCGTCGGAAGGATTCATCTGCATGGCCTTCTGCGCTGACTCCAGTGCCGCGGAGCTGTTGCCGCTCTGCATCTGCACCTGCGAAAGCAGCGTATACAGGCCGCCATCCTGCGGAGCCCTGGCCATCTGAGCCTGGATGCGGTCGATGGCCTTGGCCGGCTGCTTCTCGCTCAAATCCATGCTGACCAGCATGGAAAGTGCGCGGGTCATCCCCGGGTTGAGGGCAAGGGCCTGCTCGAGGAGCGGTTTCGCCGCGGCCGGCTGCTTCTGATTGATCTTCACCAACGCCAGTTCCAGGTAGGCCGCGGAGTTCTTCGGGTCCAGCTTGATGACCTGCTGAAAGTCGGATGCTGCCTTGTCAAACTGCTGCTGATTGCCCTCCGCCATGCCCCGCCAGAGATACCCGATCGTCATCCCAGGGTGCGCGGTGACGACCTGCTCCCCCAGCTGCTCCAGGCCGTCGGTGTCGTTGCGCCGGATGGCGATCTGCGCCTTGCCCTGAATGGCCTCCAGATTGGACGGGTTCAGCTGGGTGGCATCGGAGAAGCTCTGCTGTGCCAGGTTCAGGTCGCCCTTTGCAATGGCCGCGCGGCCCAGTGCCAGCTTGAGGGGGAGGCTCTGCGGGTTGTCCTTGGCGGCCTTCCGCAGCAGCTCGACCGCGTCGTTCGTCTTTCCGTCATGCATCAGAAGCGTGGCATTCAGCGTAGCCACCTGGGCGTCTGAGCTATCGGTCTTGGCCAGCTCCGTGCCAATCTCCTGAGCTTTGCTGAAGTTACCCTTGGCCAGCAGAATGCGGGCGTAGGCCAGCTTGAGCGGGATGCTCTTCGAATGCTTCGAGACCAGGTCGGCGTAGACACCCTCGGCCCGGTCAGCCTGTCCTGTCTGAAGGTAGTAGGCCTCGAGCAGCTGCGATGCGATGGGATCGGATGGCAGGTCCTCGGCCGCCTGGTGCAGCACCTGTTCGGCATTTGCCTTGTCGCCCTGCCGGAAGTAGAGCTGCGCCAGGCTGGCGCGCGCGTTGACGTTCTTCGGATCGTTGGCGACCGCCGCCTTCTCCTGTTCGAGCGCCCCCTGCAGATCACCCTTCTTCTCGAGCAGGGAGGCCAGCACCAGGTGACTGGTGACGTTCTTTGGGTCGAGCGCCACCGCCTTGCGAATCTGGTCCATGGCCTCCGTCGTATCCGGTGTCTGGCCAAGCTGCAGAAGTCCCAGTTCGGTGTGGTACGACGCTTTGTTCGGGTCGATTGCGAGTGCCTGCTGAATCTGTTCGATCGCCTGCTGGCGATCTCCCCTGGACGCGGAGACGCTGGCCAGAAGCGCGTACGCGTCGCCGTTTCTGCTGTCCTGCGAGAGCACCGCCTTTGCCTGCTCTTCCGCCCGGACGGGCTGCTTGCCCGCGAGCAGCAGGTTGCCAAGATCGATGCGCGCCTTGAGGTTTCTGGGGTCGAGTGCCACGGTGCGCGAGAGCTCCGCGTAGGCCGGCATCGGAGAGCCCATCTTCAGGTACGTCGTCGCCAGCTGGTAGTGCGCCTCGGCGAAGTTCTTGTCCACACGGATCGCATTCGAGAACTGGATCGACGCTTCCTTGTACTTGCCGTCCTTGAGGTAGTTTTCGCCGCTCTCCAGATACTTGTGCTTCTGTACATTCGGGTCACGATGGCAGCCGGAAAGAGCGAGCGAACTGCCCACCAGGGCGGTCGCGACCGCGGTCAGAACTACATTGTGCGAAGTACGTTGCGTCATGGCAGAACTTCCTTCCGTAGCTTGGTTCTCGATGCTTCTGTGTCGATCTGGGTGTAAGTATGAAAGCGAGGAACTCGCGATGGGCGCCGCTCGTCGCTAGTTGGGGATGAAGCGCGGCAGCATGGGAGCCAGTTGCGCCGTAAACTTGACCGCTCGCGCTCGCGCATCAGCCTGGGTCTCGTTGGTCGAAATCGGGGTAATCACCCGGACGATGGCTCCGTCGGTGCGGTTCATGCGCATGGCATCCGCCACCATGTAGGCCTTGGAGACATATTCGTTGGGGATGCTGCGGCCATGCGCCTGGTACCAGTAGAGAACGAACTGCTTCTCATTGGCATTGGCGATCACGTACTCGCCAACATGGAAGGTCTTCCCGGTGTCATCCTTGATCTGGCGGTAGGCCGAGGACTCAAAGGTCCAGCCCGCTCCCGGAAGACAGTTCTGGGGAGAGTGAATGGCCTGCCCCGTCCTCTGCGTCGCAAAATACCCGATAAACAGGCTGATCGGCATCCCCTGCTGATCTGCCGCGTTCCCCGAGCCGTAGCTGTAGATACGGTTCAGGAAGTCGCCCTTGCCGAGGATGGCCAGCACATCGTCGCCGATCGGGATATCCCGGGCGTGCCAGTTCCCGATCGTCTCCGGAAGCTGTGCCAGGGGAACGCTGGCGGGAACCCGGTCAACGTCCCCTCGTGAGAGAAGCACCCCGGCCGCTCCCAGCAGAAGCGCCAGAACGACGAAGTAACGCGCGCCGAGTCTCACGAGGTCACCGGCTTTCTGTACGGAATGAGCTTCATCGCTGCATGCACCAGATAGAGACATCCCAGCGAGACCAGAAACATAAGCCAGCCCGAGAACTCATGGAAGAAGCCGACTGCCTTCGAGGAATCCCAATACTGGACGCAGAGACCGGTTCCGACGATGCGAGCCACATTGGCCGCGACCGCAATGGGGATGCTTGCCAGCGCCAGAAGCCAACGCCGCTGATTCGTCTTCTCCGTGAAGTAGCCGTAAAAAACCGACAGCGTAAACAGGCTCATCAACGAGCGAATGCCGCTGCAGGCTTCGGCCACCTCCAGCTTCATCGCCGGCAGCTCGATCACGTTGCCCTCCCGCAGAACAGGAACACCCAGCATGGGAAGGATGTTGCTGGCCAGCTGCGAAGCCAACAACTGCAGAGGAAAGGTGATGCGATTGAAGAGGATGGCCGGCAAGGGTATGGCCAGGATGAGCACGGCGATCGGGAACAACAGCTCCCGAAGCATCTGCCGGCCCAGAAACGTCCAGATCAGACCGCAGGTGAGCAGGATGAAGGAGATGCGCGACGAGAACAACTCTGCGCCGTAGACCCCGACAAAGAAGATAAAGAGCGCCAGCACAACCAGGGGCACGCCGGCCCAGCTCTGCCGCACCGGGGTGGCCTGGAGGATTTTGCGTTTATCCCAGATCAGAAAGATGGAGAAGAACGGGACCAGAAAACCATGGGAAAAGTCCGGGATCTCATACCAGTCCTCAACCAGCTTGAAGCTGATTCGCAGGTAGAGCACCACCACCAGCGCCAGAAGGACAGCCGCGGGAAGCCAGACCTGGTAGGACGATCGTTTACGGAACCAGCTATCTCGCGCCGCCGGCCGCACAGAGGAAGAGAGAGGGTCGGCCACGGTGGGAGCGACAGACCGGAGTTCGCCAATCGATGATGCCATCGCGTTCATTTCCTCGGCCTGTGTTGCCGGCCTGCTCACAGCCTTCGCGCACAACAAGGGTGGCGGGGACGTGTCAGAACGGAAGTATAACTCCGGCGATTACGCATTCATTGGGGAATGTGCAACCGTTTGGCACACTTTAGTTGTAGCTTTTCGGCAGTACACTGCGGCCGACAGACCCTATACTTGGACCACCACGGGTCGAGTGCAAGGAAGGGATGCCGGAGCGCAGGATGCTGCATAGACCGGCCGGCATGTCTGATTCGGCTGGAACAGGAAATCAAACCATGAACCTGAACACCATCGGCTGCAATCTTCCGGGTCCGAGGCTCGCCACGAGACCTTTTCGTACCTCCCGGCTCTCTGCTTGTGTCATCCAGTTCAGCCTGGCCACGCTGCTGCTGGCCGCGAACGGCCGGGCGCAGAGCTCCGGCACACCGCCGCCGGCGGTTCCAAATGCTCCCGCGCAGGACATGGCTCCCGCTCCCCAGGCGTCCACACCTGCACCTCTCCCGTCCGGCATCAGCGATCCTGTCAGCCCGCAGGCGGGTGCGGACGGGAAGCCCGAGACCTCCCCCACCATACCAGCCACCAACATGGGAACTCTCTCGCAAAAGGCCCCCGGCGTCGATAGCGCCACCTACATCATAGGACCGGAAGATGTCCTGCAGGTTACCGTCTGGAAGGAGCCAACCCTCTCCGGATCGATCCCCGTTCGCCCCGACGGCAAGATCTCCATGGTGCTGCTGAACGACGTCACCGCAGCGGGACTGACTCCCATGCAGCTCTCCGGCAGAATCTCGGAGCGCCTCAAGAAGTACATCCAGGACCCGATCGTCTCCGTCCTTGTGACAGCGGTCAATAGCCGCAAGGTCTTCCTGGTCGGCGAGGTGGCGCGTGTTGGTCCGCTGAGCCTCGCCTATGAGATGACTCCGCTGCAGGCCATCGCCGCCGCCGGCGGTCTGTCCACCTTCGCCAATTCCAAGCACATCTATATTCTTCGGGCAGATGGTGCGCATCAGCAGAAGATCCCGTTCAATTACAAGAAAGCGCTGAAGGGTGACAGCTCCCAGGATATCCCGCTCAAACCAGGCGACACGATCGTAGTCCCATGATTCGTCGACTTACAACTCGCGTCTGCGTTGCATCCCTGCTCCTGGCCGCTGCCTCCCTCGCCTTTGGACAGGCGACTCCGACTGCGTCGGTGGCAACCCCCGCGCCGTCCTCGTTTCGTCGCGTACTTCCGAGCATCGACGGGCAGCTCGGATACGGCATCAGCGCCTCAGAAATCGTCTCGACGGGATACGGGCAGAACAGCGACTTGTACTACACCACCAGTCTGTCGGGCGATCTGGTTTACACCTCGAAGAGTGTGGACCGGCCGTTCAATGCGGTCTACGCGGGAGGCGTGCTGATCAGCAATCAAGCCAATCAGTCCACGCAACCCTACCAGAGCCTCACCCTCTCTCAGGGCTTGCTCCGGGGCATGTGGAACTTCAATGTCGCGGACTCGGTCAGTTACCTGCCATCCTCTCCCACGCTTGGCCTTGCGGGTATTCCTGGCAGCGGCGACCTGGGATCGACACCCGTCTTTACGGGCGAAGTGCCTGCGCAGACCGTTCTGACCACGAACCTGAATCGCATCAGCAATCTGGTCGCCGGTCAGGTCAGCCGCACCCTGACGCCGCGAACCTCGCTCAGCGGATCGGTGAGCTACGGCATTCTTCGGTACCTCGGCGACGGCTTCGGCCTGGACAACAACAGCCTGGTGAGCGCTGTCTCGCTCAACCGCGAGATCGACGTCCGAGACACCGGATCGATCAGCGCCACGTACAGCATCTTCAGCTTCCCAGGGTCATACTCCTTTATTAGTCGCGGTGTAAACATAGGTCTGAACCGCCGCGTCTCCAGGAATCTGACGGCCGATGCGTCCGGTGGACCGCTGTGGATCAATGGCTCCGGGTCGCTGGCTATTCCGTCCCAGCTCAACTTCGCCGCGAACGCTGGCGTGACCTACAGTCGCGGTCACTCAAGCACAGGAGTTCACTTCACCCGCGGCATTAACGGCGGCTCTGGCGTGCAGGCCGGAGCGCTCTCCACCAGCGTCCAGGCGGTGTACCAGCGCGAGTTCGGACGAGATTGGTCCTTCAGTCTCAGCCAGGTCTACTTTCACAGCGACGGGCTGGCCCAGGGAGGCGACGTCAGCGTGGCACAGAATCCCCTGCTTGCCCAGTACCTGCTTACCGGCACCGTCAACAGCTCCTACACCGGCGCCCAGGTCTCGCACCGCTTCACCAGCAATCTTTCCGGGTTCGCCAGCTACACCGCGCAGGAGCAGTCCTTTGACAACTCGCTTCACCTCAACGCCGCGGCGCTCAGCGGCTTATCGAACGTCTTTGGTGTAGGCGTTACCTTCAGCCCGCGAGCGACTCGGCTCGGGCAGTTCTAAGGAGTTCACCCATGCTTGGTCACCGGCCTCTCACACGCGCTGACTATCTCACCATTCTGAAGCGGCGCGGTTGGATCATACTGATCCCCGCGATCGTCTTCCCGATCGCCGCGTATGCGATCTCATTTCTGCTCTCGCCACAGTATGTCTCACAGACGCTCGTCCTGATTGAGCAGCAGAAGGTTCCCGACACCTACGTCAAGCCAGTTGTTTCGGAGGACTTGAACGCGCGTCTCGCCTCCATGCGCGAGCAGATCCTGAGCCGCTCCCGGCTTCAGCCGATCATCGAAAAGTACAACCTGTTCGGCACCAGTCACATGACCATGGACGAGCGGATTGATGCCACACGAAAGAACATCGGCATCAAGACCATCCAGTCCGATATCGCCCGCTCGGGCGGTCTGCCAGGGTTCTACATCTCGTATCAGGCCTCCGATCCCCACACCGCGCAGCTGGTCTGCGGAGACATTACCTCGCTGTTCATCAACCAGAATCTGCAGGATCGGGAGAACTCCGCCCAGGGCACAACCAACTTCCTTCGCGATCAGCTGAACGCCGCCAAACGAAACCTGGACGATCAGGATGCCAAGCTGGCCAAGTTTCAGCAGGAGTATGTCGGTCGCCTTCCGGGTGAGGATGGGGGCAACCTGAACATGCTGCAGAGCCTCAACTCCCAGCTGGACGCCTCCACCCAGGCGCTCGGCCGCATGGAGCAGGACCGCAGCTATACGGAGGCGCTGCTCTCCCAGCAAGCACGCGAGCTGCCAAGTGTAGTGCCTGGAGAACAGCGGGTCGCTCCGCAGACCCAGCAGTTGCAGTTGCAACAGCTCCTGGCCCAGGAGGCGGAGCTGACCAATCGCTATACCGATGATTACCCGGACGTGATCGCGGTTCGCCGCAAGATCAAGGAGCTGCGCGAGCAGCTGGCGAAGCCGGCTCCCCCAGCCCCCGTATCCTCTGGCCCGGTAAACTCGGCGCCGCGATCCGAACCCCTGGCCATGCAGCAGCTGAGAGCTTCCATTCGGGCTATGGATCAGGGAATCGCTTCCAAGAAGCGGGAGCAGGCCCAGATACAGGGGCAGATCCGAACCTATCAGGACCGTATCTCGTCCAGTCCGCTGGTTCAGGAGCAATTCAAAGCCATTACGCGGGACTACCAGACCACCAAAGACTCCTACGACACGCTGCTGCGGCAAAGCGAACAGGCCCGCATGGCGGTCAACCTGGAGCATCAGCAGCAGGGAGAGCAGTTCCGCATTACGGATGAGCCGAACCTGCCGGAGGAGCCTACCTCTCCCAAGCGAAGCGTCTTTGCTGCCGGTGGTCTGGCCTTTGGGCTCCTGGTGGGCCTCGGCATCATTGCGCTTCTGGAGTTTCGGGATACCGCCATCCGCAGCGAGCAGGACCTGTGGGCCTTTACCAAGCTGCCAACCCTTGGCGTCATCTCGCTTTCGGGCAGTGGAGCTTCAGGATCTGGCGGAGTGCTCTCCCGCCTGCGTGGGCGAAGGAGCTCTCCCAGCGGTCGGACCCCACTGAAGGCAGGAGCGTAGATCATGTACAACAGCTTCTACAAACTCGAAGCCAGTCCCTTCGGAACCAGTCCGGACCCGCGGTTTTTGTACATGATGCCCCACACACGGGAGGCGCTTGCCTGCCTGGAGTACGGCATCTCCGCCCGAAAGGGGTTCACGGTGCTCACCGGGGAGGTCGGTACCGGAAAGACGACCCTGCTCCGCCGCGCGCTCGGGTCGATGCAGTCCCGGCGCATCTCCACCTCGTTTGTCTTCAATCCTCTGCTGGAACCGCTCGACTTCCTCGAGTTTGTTCTTTCGGACTTTGGCCTGGTTCCGACCAACCGAACCAAATCCGGGATGCTTCTACAGCTCAACCGATGGCTAATTGAGCGATACCGGATGCAGGACACCTGCGTGGTCGTCGTAGACGAGGCGCAGAACCTCTCCTGGGAGCTTCTGGAGGAGATCCGGCTCCTGACGAATCTGGAGACCAGCTCCGAAAAGCTGCTGCAGATCGTGCTTTCAGGTCAGCCCGAGCTCGAAGAGAAGCTGCGTCATCCCTCCGTGCGGCAGCTTCGTCAAAGGGTGGCGCTCTGGTGCCGAACCCAGCCTCTCACGGAGTCGCAGACCCGCTCCTATGTCGCAGAGCGGCTGCGTATCGCGGGCGCCACCTGGTCCCTGTTTACGCCGGAGACGCTCGACCTGGTGCATCGGTATAGCCGGGGCATCCCCCGCATCATTAATCTGCTCTGCGAACATGCCCTGATTGTCGGGTATGTGGAACAGCTGAAACAGATTCCACCCAAGGTCATTGAGGGTGTCGCAGGCGAGCTGGAGCTGGAAGCGCAGCCTTTTCTGATCTCACCGGCAGCGATGAATGGAGCACCCGGCATGCCGCAGCGCACGGCGGCAGGGGAGACTCCGGCTTTTGCCGCGGGCGGTAGCACTGAACTCACTGGAAGGCGGGAACGATGAGTCGCATCTACGAAGCGCTGCAAAAAGCAGAGTCAGAGAACATCCCGGCACGTCGCTCTGAGACGGCGTCCGACCACGGAGAACTCCGCGGCTTTCACGCTCGCGCCGCCGCTCTGGCGGATCAGGTTCTCGAAGAAGAACTCTACGATCCCCTCCGTTCCGGACAGGGACCATCGCTGCACACGCGCCTTGATCTGAACGCAATCCCGACCGAGACCTGGAACCCCGACCTGAATCGCCTGCCGGCCCTCGAAGAACGGGGCTCGGCGGTCGAGCAGTTCCGCAGCCTGCGATCCAGAATTCATGAGCTCCGCGACCTGAAGCCGATGAAGTCGATCCTCATCAGCAGCGGTGTGCCGCAGGAGGGCAAGAGCTTCATCGCCGCCAATCTTGCTGTCAGTCTGGCTCGCAACAAGAACAGCAAGGTGCTTCTGATCGACGGCGATATGCGGCGTCACACCTTGCATCAGCTGCTTGGAACAACGGCCGAACCGGGTCTGGCGGACTATCTTGCCGGTCGCGTCGAGATGACGGCGGTGATGCAGCGTCCGGATCCGGAGACGACAGCAGGTTTCAAGCATCTCTCCGGCTTTGCCAATCTAACGCTGATCCCCGGGGGTGACGGGGGTGATCGCGCTGCCGACCTTTCGGGAAGCCCACGCTTCGGCGATCTGCTCGAAGCGGCGGCGACCCTGTTCGACTGGATCATCGTCGACTCCTCGCCAGTGCTGCCGGTCTCGGACGCTGTGAACCTGTCGCGGTCCACTGACGCGGTGCTGCTGGTAGCCCGTTCGGGCGTGACGGACTTTACCGTCGCCCAGCGCGCTCAGGCTGAACTGAAGGCCGCCAATCTGCTTGGATTCGTTCTGAATGCCGTCACGAATCCGCCGAAGCTGGCGGGCTATTACGGGTACGATAATGATGACGCACGGGTCAGGGAGAGCTAAGTCACAGAGCCAACGTCATGATTCGTCTCTTTAACGTTTATTATCCAACCCGAACCATCGTTCTTCTGGTCTGCGAGGCCCTCATCGTCAGCGGTTCCTTCCTGCTGGCGACGGCTCTGGTGATGGGTCCGGCTACCTACCTCGTCTTGAGCTACGAGTATGGCGCGCTGAAAATCCTGTTTCTGACGGCCCTGACTTTACTCTGTTCGTACTACTTCGACCTGTACGAGCCACAGCGCATCTCCGAGCGATGGGAGATCTACTTTCGTCTTCTGCTGGTGCTCGGCTTTCTGTCGTTTCTCCTCTCGGGAATCACCTATCTCTTTCCCGCGGCCGATATCGCGCACTATGTGCTTCTTCTTGGCCTGGCCTTCCTCACGGCGGCTCTGGTCGCATGGCGCAGTGCCTATGAATGGATCCTTGGCCGCGGAGCCTTTCGCGAGCGTGTCTTCGTACTCGGCGGCGGAGAGCGGGCTCAGACGATTGTGCAGATGCTTGAAACTCGCCGCGACGCAGGCATGTCGGTCATCGGCTGGGAAGAGCCGGTCGCCGGCCAGACGGAGAACCGCGAAGCGTTTGGCAATCTTCTGGAGTCGCTGCGAGGACCGAAGCCAAAGGTGGACCGCGTCATCGTAGCCATGCAGGACCGGCGCGGAGCGCTCCCTGTCCGTGAACTGCTGAAGCTGCGCTTCGATGGCGTGGTGATCGAGGAAGCGGGATCGCTGCTGGAGCGACTTTCTGGAAAGCTGCAGTTGGACGGCCTCCGCCCTAGCAACTTCATCTACAGCGAAGGCTTTCGTGTCAGGCCGTCGCAGCAGATCACGCGACGCGTGGCCTCGACGATGGCCGCTGCCCTCGGACTTCTGCTCTTCGCTCCATTCCTGCCCATTGTCATGCTCCTGGTCCGGCTCTCCTCGCCCGGACCGATCTTCTTCAGACAGACCCGGGTAGGCATGGGCGGCCGACCCTTTGCCGTCGTCAAGTTCCGCACCATGCGGACGGATGCGGAGGTTTCTGGAGCGAAGTGGGCGACAAAAAATGATCCGCGCGTCACCCGCATCGGCATGTTTCTGCGCAAAACCAGGATCGATGAGGTTCCCCAGCTCTGGAATGTGCTACGAGGCGACATGGGCTTTGTCGGGCCTCGTCCGGAGCGGCCTGAGTTTGTGCCCTGGCTTGTGGAGCAGATCCCGTACTTTGAGCTGCGGCACATCATTCGCCCTGGCCTCACGGGGTGGGCTCAGGTCCGCTACGGCTATGGCGCCACACTTGCCGAGACACGGGAAAAGCTCGAGTACGACCTCTACTACATTAAGCACATGTCGCTTGGTCTCGATCTTCTGATCATGTTTGAGACGGTCAAGACTATTCTCCGCCGGCGCGGCGCCCAATAGATCGATGGGATCTGCTGAGCGCCACGTCAGAGAGATTGGCCTGTGACAGGCATTGGGACCGCGGCGCAGCGCCCCCCGGCCTGTGATCGGTCAGAAGACCCGGTTTCTTGTGAGGATCGGACGAAGGGCTCGCATGGTAGGCTCGCCATCCTGCTTGGCGACCTGTGGCATGCGGATCGGACGGGGAGGGACGTCCGGCATGCCCACCTCGCTCAGCTTGTAGAGTAGGGAGCGGTAGCTCATCTGCAGCCACTTCGCCGTCTTCTGCCGGTTCCAGCTGTTCGCCTGCAGCACTTTGAGGATAATCTGGCGCTCCAGGTCCTGGGTTGCCTTCTTGGTGATCCGCTTGAGCGAAACCGGTTCGCTCAGGTCGATCTCCGTGCGAATGCCATTGCGCGACTCTTCCGGCACGAGCTCCGCAACCAGGGCCTCTTCGCTGCCGATAAGGACGTAGCTGCGGATGAGGTTTTCCAGCTGACGGATGTTGCCCGGCCAGTGGTATCCCTGCATCAGGCGGACGGCACTCTTTGAGAGCAGCTCCGGCGTCTGGTGGAACATTCTTGCGTAGTGCTCGATAAAGTGATCGATCAGCACCGGGAGGTCGGCGATTCGCTGCCGCAACGGTGGCAGATTGATCGTCACCGCGTTGATTCGGTACAGGAAGTCCAGGCGAAAGGTCCCCTCTTCGACCTGAGTGCGAAGATCTGCGTTCGCGACTGAGACCAGCCGAGTCTCGATCGATCGGGGCTCATGCCCGCCCACCCGCACGAAGGTACCGTCCTGCAGGACCTGCAACAGCTTGGATTGCACCGCGAGATCGAGGCTTCCGACCTCGTCGAGAAAAAGTGTTCCGAGGTGAGCCTGTTCCACGCGGCCCAGCTTCGTCATCAGGGCTCCCGTGAAAGCCCCTCGCTCGTAACCGAAGAGCTCGGTCTCGAGCAGCGAGTGCGGAATGGCCGGGCAGCTTACCTTGACCAGACTTCCCCGAGAGCGCATGGACAGCCCATGAAGAAGTCGGACGCAGATCTCCTTCCCCGTTCCACTTTCCCCCTGCAGAAGTACGGGAACGTCGGTCTCGGCGACACGCTCGAGCTTGTTTCTCACCGACTGCATGGCTGGCGTCTTGCCGAAAAGAATGTCGAGGGGCGGGAGTTGAGACGAGATCGAACTGGATGTATTAACCAAGGTTTTTTCCTGAAAGAAGAGTCATGCAGCGAGTCAGCGCAAGGTGCAGTGCTCTTCAACCTGCACGTGAACAGCCAATCCGAACACTGTCTGAAGTTGAGACATCGTTTGCCTTTCGTGTTTTCATCCTACTTCGGTCTCCGGACGGCGAGTTGGTCAGTTTCGAAGCCAGTTTCCACACAGCCGGGCCATTTAAGGGGGTGTGCGGCCGCTGCCCACCAGGCACAGTCGTTCCGCTTGCCGAACCAGTAACCCATCCGTGTCATAGGACGTCGCCACAAGTGGTAAAAGTTTCCATCTTTTGTCGGCAAAATGTTGAACATTTTTATTTCTTTCCCCAGGACCGCCAGCTAGAATCTTCGAGGGTCCGCACGCGAGCTCCCCAGGCTCAAGAGACGGACCTCCACCGCCGCAACTTGAAGCACAGATCCTGGTCTTCGCAGAAGGCAAGTCTTGGGTCTCTGCAGAAGGCAAGTCTTGGATTGCGAATCGGCCAGCACCTGAGGAACCTATGTCATCTACCTTGTCGTTCTCGCCCCCCAGCACACGACCTGTGAACTCCAAGGCGCAGGTGATGATCCTGGAGCCGGACGTGTCCGTGCTGGAATACCTGCGATCCACCTTGGAGAACCGGTACAGCCTGCAGCTGTTCTCCGAGGAGAGCGCGATGTTTGGTCGCCTGGAAAGCGGCAACGAGCCCGAACTGCTGCTGGTGGCGCTGCAGACGATGCGCGACCCCACTCCTCTGCTGACCCGTCTGCGCAGCATGCGTCCGCAACTCCCGGTTGTGGTTCTTTCCTGTTCGGCTGAACTGAAGGATCTGGAGATTGTCATCCGGCTTGGAGTTCGGGGCATTCTGATGAAGCCCTTCCTCGGAAGCGATGTCGAGGTGGCAATTGAAGAGCAGCTTGCGCTCGCCGACCGCAAGTCCACGGGCGATGTCCCGAAGGAGGTGCCGCTGACGGAGACGCACTCCTTTGTGCGATCGAGCAAGCGGATGCGCGAGCTCGAACAGCAGGCGTCGCTTGTCGCCCGTGCCGACATCCCGGTGCTCATCCTGGGTGAAAGCGGCACCGGCAAGGAGATCCTGGCGCTGTTCACGCACAAGATGTCGTCGCGCAGCCAGCACACCTTTCTTAAGGTCAACTGCGCGGCCGTTCCCGCCGACCTGCTCGAAAGCGAGCTCTTCGGATACGAGCAGGGGGCCTTTACCGGGGCGATCAAGACCAAACCCGGAAAGTTCGAGATCTGCAGCGGCGGCACCATCTTTCTCGATGAGATCGGCGAGATGCCTGCCATACTGCAGGCCAAGCTGCTTCAGGTGCTGCAGGACGGCAGTTTTTCACGGCTCGGGAGCCGCTCTCCCATGAAGGTCGACGTGCGCGTGATTGCGGCGACCAACATCAACATGAAAGAGGCCATGGCGCAGAAGACCTTTCGCGAGGACCTCTACTACCGCCTGAACGGATTCACTCTCAGTATCCCGGCGCTGCGCAATCGCAAGGAAGAGATTCCCGTGCTGGCCGACTACTTCATGCGCAAGGCCGCCAAACGCTATGGCCGGGCGGTGCTTCCGTTTTCAACCGAGCTGATCACCGGTCTGTGCGAATACAGCTGGCCGGGCAACATCCGCGAGCTCGAAAACGTCGTCAATCGCTACCTGGTGCTCGGGGAGCAACAGGCCATCCTCGACGAACTTCAGCCGGACAGAGGCGACGGAGCTGCGGCTTCGAGCGCGGGAGCCGCGGGCGGTGACCACACCGGGAGCGGCGGGTTGAAGCAGATGGTGCGAAGCCTGAAGGGCGAGGCCGAGGCGACCGCGATTCAGCAGGTTCTGGAGGGAGTTGGATGGAATCGGAAGGCGGCAGCAAACGATCTGCAGATCAGCTACAAGGCTCTGCTGTACAAGATCAAGCAGTACGACCTGTCTCCGCCGGGCGCGGCCTAGGCCCTGAGGCTGAACCGGCAAACCCGGTGCCCTACAAGCTGGTTGTTCGCTTTGAGGATCATGCCGTGCGCGGATTTGCCGACGCAACCGAGCTCGGCTCGGTCGAGCAGTTGGTGCGCAATGCGCCGGAGCAACCTCTCGACGTGATTCGGCTGACGATGCCCAACAGCCAGGAGGTGCGGGAGATCCGCACTGCGGACGCCAAAGCGGTCTTCTTCGTCCGGACCTTTGATGGCGATGGCAACCATCGCGCGTTGCACTTCCACGAGAACGCGCCCGTGATGGAGGGTCTCTGGGTGCGGGTGCGCTTTCATGATGGTGAGGCGATCGAGGGGCTCATCAGCAACACGCACGACCACGTGCTTGGGACGGGTTTTTTCATGATGCCGACCGACCCCAACGGGAACAATCGACTGATCTATGTCATCAAGAGCCGCCTGAAGGACTTCAACGTGCTCGGCATTCGCAACGCTCCCAAGATGCCTGTCTTCTGACACGCGGCTTTCGCTCCTCTCCTCCGCTTCACTGCGGCACCTGCCACCCCACTGCGGTCTGGGCGAGCGTGATCTTTGCTGTGTTGCTCCCGGCTACCCGATGCGCCATCTCGGGGTACGCCTTTTCGACCTCGGCCGCCCTGGCCCAGACCGGCACATCGCGCATCTCGTAGCGGTAGGCAACCTCGGACTCGGAGAAGCCGTCGGCCGCCTTTGCTGGAGGGGTGGAGCTCTCGATTCCGGTCACGTGGCGGTAGCCGTAGCAGAAGCGCGGAGCCGACTTGGTGCCGTAGTCCGTGACAGTGTAGCGATCGACGTGGATCGCCGGCTCCGTTCCGCGATCGAGCAGCTTGGCTCCGACAAGGGCGTTCAGCTGTGCGATCTCCGGCTTCGCCGAGGTCTCATACGGGAATCGCAGGGCGGTCTTGTACAGGCAGTCCGGGTGATCGGCCAGGTACTTGCTGATGCCCTTGGTCAGGTTCTCCGGCGTTGGCGCCGAGGCAGAGTGGCAGGCCGCCATCAGAAGCGGAAGAACCGCCGGGAGGTAGCGGGCAGGTCGAAGCCAGACAGAGTTCCTCATATCACCTCCATGGATGCCTGATTCTACGACGTGCCTGCAGCCGGTGAGGGTTACGGGTCCTTTCCTCGCGCGGAACCTTCCGGAGCGGCGTCCAGCTTGGCATCGCGTGGGGGGCGAGCCGGCAGGCAGGCGGGCGGCGGCCGTTTCAGCCGTTGCTGGTCCTTCCACCACGGCCGTCGTGCCGCAACAGGAACGGCGAGGCTGAGAGACGCGACGATGACGGCGCAACTGAGAGACAGGATGCGAAGATGGGCTCGGACGCTCACGATGGGCGACACTCCTGATCCCTGGTGCCTTGCCCGCCTTGGGACGCGAGAGCAAAGGGCACCAGTCTCTGAGCTCATCGGCAGAATCTGCCACAGCAACAGGCGAACGGGAAAGAAAAGTGGAACGGAGGTAACCAGACGACGGCGCATGGACGCGGCTGAGGCCCTGCGCCAGGCCGCAGGCAAACGCCGGGCTTGCCCGAAGCTGGAGGAGAAGGCTAGGCTGGCTTGCGGAAACCGTTTACACCGCGTAAGTCACTGAAGGAGAGGGAAACACACCATGATGCGATCTCTGACAAACGCCCTGCTCGTTGCCACGCTGCTGCCGGGCATTTTCGTTGCAGCCCAGCAGCCGGGGGCGGGGGAACAGTCAGGTCAGGCGAAGCTGACGATCGATCTGGCGAAGCCGCTGCACGCCGTCAGCCCGACGCTCTATGGCCTGATGACAGAGGAGATCAACTACTCCTACGACGGCGGCCTGTATGCCGAGATGGTGCGCAATCGCATCTTTGCGGAGCATGACGAGCACTGGTACCTGGTGCAGGGGGGCGACTCCGAAGCTTCGATGCAGGTGGACCCGAATGAGGGTCCGAGCGACGCGCTGCGGTCCAGCCTGGCCCTGGAGGTGAAGCAAGCCGGCCCGGGAAGCCCGGCGGGCGTGCTGAACGAGGGCTGGTGGGGCATGGCTCTCCGGCCGGACACCACCTACCACGGCTCGTTCTACGCCAGGGCCGGGGCGGCCGGCCTCGGCCCCATCACAGCCAGCCTGGTCGACAACAACACCGGAAAGATTGTCGCCTCCACGACCACCGCCGAGCCCACCACGGCCTGGAAGCGCTACGAGTACACCCTGAGGACGGACGCGCAGCTCAAGCCGTCGTCGGCCCATCACCTCGAGCTGACCGTCACCCGGCCGGGCAAGCTGTGGGTGGATCTTGTGTCCCTGTTTCCGCCCACCTACAAGGACCGCGCCAACGGCAACCGTGTGGACCTGATGGAGAAGCTCGCGGCCATGCACCCAACGTTTCTGCGCCTGCCCGGCGGCAACTATCTGGAAGGCGACACGGTGGAGCAGCGCTACAACTGCAAGGAGACCATCGGTCCGCTGGTCGACCGGCCCGGCCACCCCAGCCCGTGGCGCTACGCCTCCAGCGACGGCCTGGGGTTGATGGAGTTCCTGGAATGGACCGAGGACCTCGGCATCCAGCCGGTGCTGGCGGTCTATGCCGGCTACTCCCTGAGGGGAACCCACATTAATCCAGGACCACCGTTGCAGCCGTTTGTCGACGACGCCATGGACGAGCTGGAGTTCGTCACCGGAGGCACGGAGACAAAGTGGGGCGCGGTGAGGGCAAAGCTGGGCCACCCCAAGCCGTTTCCGCTCCGGTATGTGGAGATCGGCAACGAGGACTGGTTTGATCGCTCGGGCAGCTATGAGGGCCGGTACGCGCAGTTCTACAAGGCGATCAAGGCGAAGTATCCGCAGCTGCAGCTCATCGCAACCGCCGCGCTGAAGCGCATGAAGCCGGACCTTCTCGACGACCACTACTACCTGCGCGCGGCCGAGATCTTCAAGAAGACCCACAAGTACGACACCACCGACCGCAACGGGCCGAAGATCTTTATCGGCGAGTGGGCCACGCGCGAGGGCGAGCCTACCTCGAACTTCGGCGCGGCGCTCGGAGACGCCGCGTGGATGACGGGAATGGAACGCAACAGCGACATCATTATCCTGGCCTCGTACGCTCCGCTCTTTGTCAACGTCAACCCGGGCGGCATGCAGTGGGAGTCCGACCTGATCGGCTACGACGCCATGTCGAGCTACGGCTCGCCTTCCTACTATGCGCAGGCCATGTTTGCCGAGTACCTGGGCACCTCCGTGCCGCAGTCGGCGATCTCCGGTGCGCCCGACCGGATCTTCTACTCCGTCACCAACGACCCCGGCAAGGGAACGGTCGCGTTGAAGCTGGTCAACGCCACCTCCAACCCGCAGCCGGTTCAGATCGATCTCGCAGGCGCGTCGCACGTCAGTGGCGAGGCAACGCTGGTGACGCTCTCCGGCCGCGACCCTACCGAGACCAACAGCATCGCTGACCCGCAGCGCATCGTCCCGGCGAAGTCGCAGATCCCGATCTCCGGCGCGAGCTTCGAGCACACCGTTCCGCCGTACTCGATCCAGGTGCTCGCGTTCTCCGCGAAGTAGACACCCCGCAGGCGGAATTAGAGTGGAGGGATGGAGATCGAGACACCACCGCCCAAGTGGCGATTGCGGGAGTGTGGCCCCGGCGACGCCGAGGCGCTTGCGCTGGTCGGGTCGGCGACGATGCTCGAGACCTATGCCGGTGTGCTCGATGGAGCGGACATCCTTCTGCACTGCGAGCACCAGCACTCCCCGGCGAAGTATGCGGAATGGCTCGGGTCGCCGGGGGCTGCGTGCTGTGTGATCGAAGCCGAGCCGGGAGGGGCTCCCGTGGGATACGCCGTGCTGTCGGAGCCCGATCTGCCGGTCACGCTCGAGCCCGGCGACCTGGAGCTGAAGCGAATCTACATGCTCCACCGCTTTCAGGGTGCGGGCGCGGGCGGTGCCCTGCTGCGGTGGGGCATGGATCGGGCACACGCGATGGGCGCGCGGAGACTTCTGCTGGGGGTCTACGGCCAGAATCATGCGGCGCAGAGCTTCTATGCCCGCCACGGCCTGCGGCAGGTGGGCACGCGGCAGTTTACGGTGGGCACGACGGTGCATGACGACCTGGTGCTGGGGATCCGGCTGCCGGGAGGTTTGTTCAACGGGAGATCGGGCGAGGCGAACGGGTGACAGTGGGTCGGTGACGGCCCACTCACGCGCGATGAAACTGCGCGTGAATGGGGCACCCATCTTGTTTCAAGGACAGCCTTCGAGGATTCGAGAGTTTGAGGGTGCCCCTTTCATCGCGGTTCCATCGTGATGAGTGGGTGAGGGGCCCAACCCTATTCAAAGACACCCTTCGGGGGTGACGGCCCACTCACGCGCGATGGAGCTGCGCGTGAATGGGGCACCCGTCTTGTTTCAAGAACACCCTTCGAGGATTCCAGAGTTTGAGGGTGCCCCATTCATCACGGTCTCATCGTGATGAGTGGGGACCGAATCTCCCGGGAGGGCGTTACCACTCCTTGGCGGCCGTATCCGGGGTGACCGGTGTGGCGGCCGCGGGCGCCTTCCATCGCAGCACCGGCTTGCGGGCGGCGGCGGTCTCATCCAGGCGGCGCAGACGCGTGGTGTGGGGCGCCGTGCGGACGAGCTCCGGATTCTCCGCGGCTTCGCGCGCGATCTGCCGCAGGGCGTCGATCAGCAGGTCGAGCTCCTCGCGGCTCTCGCTCTCGGTCGGCTCGATCATCATCGCGCCCTGCACCACCAGAGGGAACGACGTGGTATAGGCGTGGAAGCCGTAGTCGATCAGGCGCTTGCCCATGTCGCCGGTCTTGACGCCATTTTTGGCCTGCAGACGGTCGGAGAAGACGACCTCGTGCAGCGACCGCGTCTTGAACGGAAGGTCAAAGGTGCCTTCAAGCCTGGCGCGGATGTAGTTGGCATTCAGAACGGCGTCTTCGGTGGTCTGGCGCAGGCCGTCGGGACCGTTGGCCAGGATGTAGGCGAGCGCGCGGACAAACATGCCGAAGTTGCCGTAGAACATGCGGACGCGGCCGACCGTCTGCGGGCGGTCGTAGCTGAGGCCCAGCGATCCGTCCGGGCGCGTGACGACCACCGGTGTGGGCAGAAACGGCTCCAGAATCTTCTTGCAGGCGACCGGCCCTGAGCCCGGTCCACCACCGCCGTGCGGGGTCGAAAAGGTCTTATGGAGGTTCAGGTGCATCACATCGACGCCGAAGTCGCCGGGCCGCGCCTTGCCGACCAGCGCGTTCATGTTGGCGCCGTCCATGTAAAGCAGAGCGCCTTTGCGGTGCAGGATCTCCGCGATGCGCGCGATGTCGGACTCAAAGACGCCGATGGTCGAGGGGTTGGTGAGCATCAGGGCCGCGGTGTCCTCGTCGACCATGCGTTCGAGTTCGGCGAGGTCGACCATGCCCTGCGCATTGGATTTGAGGTTGGCGACCTGGTAGCCGACCACGGCCGCCGTCGCCGGATTGGTGCCGTGCGCGGAGTCGGGCACGATCACCTTCTTGCGGGCGTTGCCCTGCGCCTCATGGTAGGCGCGGACCATCAGAATGCCGGTGAACTCCCCGTGCGCGCCCGCCGCTGGCTGCAGCGTGATCGCGTCCATGCCGGTGATCTCGATCAGGGCGTCTTCAAGCGTGCGCATGATGCCGAGGACGCCTTGCGAGAGCGACTCGGGCTGGTAGGGGTGGGCTTCGGCGATGCCTTCAAGGCGGCTGACCAGCTCGTTGACCCGGCCGTTGTACTTCATGGTGCAGGAGCCCAGCGGATACATGCCCAGGTCGATGGCGTAGTTCCAGGTCGAAAGCCGGGTGAAGTGCCGAACGATCTCGATCTCGGAGAGCTCGGGCATGACACCGAGGTCCTGTCGAACGGAGTCGCCCAGCAGGGAAGCGGCGTCGACCGGCGGGACATCGAGCTCGGCCATGCGATAGGCCTTCTTGCCCGGGGAGGACTTTTCGAAGATCAGGCCCTCGTTCTGGTTGACGTGGGTGGTGGCCTTCACGGGAGCTCCAACAAATCCACTAGCTTGCATTGCATCTCCTGTATCATTTGCCGCTTCCGTCGGAGCTCCTCCTGCTCTTGCCGCTCGCTGCGACGCCTTTCATCCTGCTCTTGCCAATCCCTACGCCACTTTGCATCCCGCTCTTGCCACTTGACTTGCTGCTCTTGCCAAGTGGCATCCTGCTCTTGCCGCTTCCTGTCCCACTCAGCATGCCGAGCTTCGGATTCGGCGCTGTCCTTGAGGTGCTGCAAAATCATAAGGAGGAGCAGAGGACCAAAGATGATGGCATAGGCCACCGTCGGATGAACAGGTTCGATCTCTGGCCGCCAGCCCCATGCACAGAACACCCCGCAGACCGCAAGCAGGTAGGTGATCCATGCTCCTTTCATCCACTTGCCGTTGGGGGACCAAATCGACATAGTCTTTCCTCAGAACTCCACCATATCTGCCGCCGATCCGGTCTCCGAGTACGCCCCGGCGTCCTGCCCGGTCAGGTCCTCTTCGCGCAGGCTCAGAGCGACGACGGCGCCGTTGCCCAGCTTCACCGTGAGCGAGCTGCCGTCCTCGAGCACAGCCTCCTGCACCTCTTCGCCGATCAGCGCGCACAGCGCATCGCGGTAGCCGGGCTCGCCGAAGGAGAGCGAGAACTCCTCGAGCAGAACGCTGGGCCACTCATAAAAGGTCAGCAGCGGTCCCTCGAAGCGTAGCTGGAGGTAGTCCTCGACGAACTCGACGGCTTCGAGCTCCTCGCCTTCGATGGCGCTAATGTCCATGCATCACCGTTTCGGCCGCCGCTTCGTTTCCGGCGTGCGTCACCGGCTGGCAGCGTACCGGGAAGTTCACCGAGTTGGCGATGAAGCAGCGACGGTGGGCGTCCTCATGCAGCGCGGGGACGAGTGTGGGGTCCGAGCTGGCCGCCACCGTCACCTCGGGCCGCAGCGTCACCTGCTCGAAGCGGCCGGTCTCTGCGCCTGGCGTGGTGCGCATCGTGCCCTCGGCGTGGTCGACATAGCCGGTGACGACCACACCTGCCACAGCCGCGAGGTGCAGAAACCACAGCTTGTGGCACGCGCTCAAGCTGCCCACGAGCATCTGTTCCGGGTTCCAGCGGCCGCTGTCGCCGCGAAACGCCGGGTCGGAGGAGCCGGCGATCGCGTGCTTGCCCTCCGCCTCCAGCTCGAACGCGCGGCTATAGTCCGCATAGCCGGTGGTGCCTGTGCCGGTGTTTCCCGTCCACGTCACCATCACCTGATAGTCATGTAAGTCGCTCATTCCGCCTCCTCTGCCTTCAGCCATGTGCCGGTGCCTTTCCGAAGCCGGAGTACACCACCTTGACCGCGCCCACGTGGTCCGCCTGCCGCAGGACCCTGCCCTGGGGCAGACCGCAGTCGTCGCAGACGAGCCGCACCTCGTCCGCGGCCGGCCACTCCAGGCGCAGACCGTAGAGTCCGGTCGCCTCCATGGGCGCCACCTGGGTCAGGTCCGCGCGGTTCAGCGGCAGGTCGTTGGTGGGCAGCACCAGCAGATACTCCCGCTGCTGTCGCGGCTGGTGGGCGGGCTTTTGGGAGCGCATGACCACATACGCCGCCCGCACGCCATCCGGACTTCGCAGCTCGGTCTGGACGACATCGGTCGGGCCGTTGCCATTGCAGCCCACGGCCGCAGCCGCGGTCAGCAGCGCGATCGCGATCGTCGCCCCGGCCGCCGTGCTCGCCCGCATGCCTTTCATCGACGCTCCGAACCTGCCGCCTCCGGCACCAGAGCTCCCACGGCCGCAACGGCGGTATCGATCTCGGCGCGCGTGGTCGTCTCGGTCGCGCACCACAGCGCAGCTTTCGGGCCGAGCTCCGGATACCACCGCGCCAGCGGAACCCCGCCGATGATCTTTTCCTGCAGCAGACCGGCGTTGACCTGCTCGGCGTCGTCGGGCAGATCGACGGCAAACTCGTTGAAGACCGGGGCTCCTGGAAACAACCGCTTCGCTCCCGATCCGCTCAGCTGGTCGGCGAGAAACGCCGCCTTGGCCAGGTTATGTTCGGCCAGCTCGCGCAGACCCTCTTTGCCGTAGACGGTCAGGAAGACCGTCACCATCATGGCGACAAGTGCCTGGTTGGTGCAGATGTTGGAGGTGGCCTTTTCGCGACGGATGTGCTGCTCGCGGGTCGAAAGCGTGAGCACAAAGCCGCGCTTGCCGTCCATGTCCTTGGTCTCGCCCACCAGCCGGCCGGGCATCTGGCGCAGAAACTTCTCCTTGCAGGCGAGCACGCCGCAGTACGGTCCGCCGTAGGAGAGCGCGACGCCAAAGCTCTGCGCCTCGAGCGAGACGATGTCGGCCTCCGCCGGCGGCCGCACGATGCCCAGCGAGACCGCCTCCGCGATCGAAACGATCAGAAGCGCGCCCCGGCTGTGCGCCATCTCGGCGATGGCGCCGACGTCCTCCACGTTGCCAAAAAAGTTGGGCGACTGGATCAGAACGCAGGCGGTGTCGCTGCCGATAGCGCGGTCGAGCGCGTCGAGATCGATCCGGCCGGTTGCGCGGTCGTACCCCACCTCGGTCGTCGGGATCCCCTGGTGCAGGGCGTAGGTGCCGATCACCTCGCGGTACTCCGGATGGACGCTGCGGGCGACCACGGCACCGTTGCGGCCGGTGACGCGCACCGCCATCATGATGGCCTCGGCCGCGCCGGTCGAGCCGTCGTACATGCTGGCGTTGGCGATCTCCATGCCGGTCAGCTCGCAGATCATGGTCTGAAACTCAAACATCGCCTGCAGCGTGCCCTGCGCGATCTCCGGCTGGTACGGCGTGTAGCTGGTCAGGAACTCGCCGCGCGAGACGACCGTATCGATCAGCACCGGGCGGTAGTGGCGGTAGACTCCGGCGCCGAGAAAGCTCGAGTAGCCGGCCGCGTTTGCAGCCGCAAACTCGCGAAACCGGTCGATGATCTCGCTTTCGCCGTGCCCGCGGGGGATGCGGAGGTCGCGCCGCAGCTGAAACTCGGCCGGGATGGTAGAGAACAGGTCGTCGATGCCGTCGACGCCGATCTCGGAGAGCATCGCCGTCCGGTCGGAGGGACTCTTGGGCAGGTAGCGCATCGTGCTCCGTTTCTGCCGTCGCGCAGGCGGCCGGTTGGCTTTTTAGTGGCCGGTCTCTTCGGCGATAAAGCTCTCGTAGGCGCCGGCGTCCATCAGGCTCGCGGCCTCGAGCGGGTCGGTCAGCTCGATGCGGATCAGCCAGGTTCCGTTGGCGTCGGCGTTGATCGTCTCGGGCGCGTCGATCAGCGCCTCGTTCACCTCGGTCACGGTGCCGGTCACCGGGGCGTACAGGTCGCTGACCGCCTTGACGCTCTCAACCGATCCAAAGGTCGAGCCGGCCTGGATCTCCTCACCGACCTTGGGCATTTCGACAAACACAATGTCGCCGAGCGAGCTCTGCGCGTAGTCGGTGATGCCGATGCGGCCGGTGCCGCCGTCGACGGCGATCCACTCATGTTCCTTGGTGTAGCGATGATTCTGGGGGTAGGGCATCGGATCTCGAGTCTCTCCAGAAGAATTGTAGAGGATAGTTGCCAGGCTCCGCCGGGCGACCAGAGAGTCGTTCAGGGCAGCCAAGGATTCAGCAGGCTGGCACCCGTGTCCTCAACATCTCTTGTGTTGCGAGTGACCAGGGTGAGGCCGTGAACGATCGCCGTGGCGGCCAGGAGCGCGTCGATCGCGGGAAGGGTTCTGGCGGCGGAGATCCCGGCCCACGTGGTCGAGATCCGCAGGTCGACCGGAAGGATGCGATCGCCAAACGAGCTGATGATGTCGTCGATCCACCAGGCGAGCTTTGCGGAGCGGACCCCTTCTTTGCGCTTCAGCTTGCTGAGTCCTCTCTGGAGTTCACCCACCGTGAGCACACTGAGGTAGAGAGTGTGGGCGGGCTGCTTCCGGATCAGTTGCTCGACGTTCTTCCTCCGAAGTGGATGGCGCAACTCCGAGATGACGTTGGTATCCAGCAGATACCCTCTCTGCTCACTCAAACTCGAAGTTCCTGCCCGTGTCCTCCGGATCGCGCTTAAGCGCTTCAAAGAATGGGTCGTCGTCGTCGAGCTCGGGACCGTTCAGGAGCCAATCCTTGAAGTCGCGATACAAAGGCTTACCGGCTGTGGATTGCGCGGAAACAGGAGCCCTGAGCGCACGGTAGTCCGCAATCGAAAGAACAACCGCCCGCTCCGCGCCATGACGCGTGATGATCTGCGGAACTCCGGCCGCTGCCTCCTCGAGCAGCTCACTCAGGTGGGCCTTCGCCTGCTGGACCTGCCATGTTCCCACGTGGGTGTCCTCCACTTAAAGTATAACCAGAACTTTTTCTAATCTGGTCAGAGTTCAGACGGGAAGCGAAGTGGACCTCCCCTAGGTTGTATCGAGATTAGCAAGTAGGGTGCCATCTCGACCGGAACGAGATGGCTTTCCATCTCGTGGAGCGGAGAGACCCCTGTATTTTGCTGCGGAGGCACAGAACTCCAGGGTCGCCAGGGCCAGAATACAGAGGTCTCTCCCCTTCGCTGCGCTCCGGTCGAGATGACAGAAAGTACATGTCGACATAGCCTAAGCCGTCTTCTTCGGCCGTTTGTAGAAGGGCAGCGGCACCACCCGCGCCTTCACCTGCTGCCCGCGGATCTCGACCGCGAGCTCGGTGTCAACCGCAGAGCTGGCAACCGGCACGTAAGCCATGGCGATGTTTTTCTTGAGAAATGGCGCGGGGGAGCCGCTGGTGACGACGCCGATGCGCTCGCCGGAGGCCGCGCACACCGGATATCCGTCCCGGGCGATGCCGCGCTCCACCATCTCCAAGCCGACCAGCTTGCGCTCCGGGCCGCCCGCCTGCTGGATGGCGAGCAGGGCGTCCTTGCCGACAAAGCCTGGCTTGTCCAGCTTGGCGTAGCGGCCCAGACCGGCCTCGAGCGCATCGATCCGGTCCGAGATCTCGTGGCCGTAGAGCGCCATCGCGGCCTCCAGCCGCAGTGTGTTGCGAGCGCCCAGGCCGCAGGGCAGGATACCGAACTCGGCACCGGCTGCCAGGATCTCGTTCCACACCCGCTCGCTCGTCGCGACGTCCGAGGGAATGTAGATCTCGAAGCCGTCCTCGCCGGTGTATCCGGTGCGCGCGATCATCACGTTATAGAGCCCACACACCTTGCCCCAGGTGAACCAGTAGTTCCGGATCCCGCTCAGGTCGGTGTCGGTCAGCTTCTGCAGCGTCTCGGCGGCACGCGGCCCCTGGATCGCCAGCTGGGTGTAGAAGTCCGAAAAGTCGTTGACGTGAACCGAAGGCATCGCGCCGATCTGCCGCCGCACCCACTCCACATCCTTCTCGCGGGTTCCGGCGTTGATGACGATCAGGTAGTCGTTGTCGCTCAGCTTATGCACCACCACGTCGTCGACAAACGTGCCCTCGGGCGTCAGCATGGCGGAGTACTGCGCCTGCCCCACGGCCAGCCGGGAGGCGTCGTTCATACACAGCTGCTGCACGGCGGCGAGCGACCCCGGCCCGCGCAGCTGGATGTCGCCCATGTGCGAGACGTCGAACAGCCCCACGGCGGTGCGAACGGCCATGTGCTCGGCGATCAGCCCCGAGTACTCGACCGGCATATCCCATCCGCCGAAGTCGACCATTTTGGCGCGGGCGGCGCGATGAGCGGCGTTCAAAGCGGTGGTGCGGAGCTGGAGGGTAGTGGTCGTGGCCATGCGAATCGCTCTCCCGAACAGGCATTTGGGAGGCGCATCCGGAGCGGCTCCAGAGCTTAAGGGTACACCGGGCGGCTACGGCCGGGGGGAGCTCGCGCGTATCTCGTCCAGGTCGCTGCGCAGCGTCTTGTAGCCATCTTCTGTGAGCGCGCCGGAGGTGACCCAGCGCACCTCCCCCTGCCCATCCACCAGAAGGACATACGCCTCCCGATCCGACCTGACGTGCGCCAGTTGGCGCCAACGGGCCTCGTCGTTCACCACGGGAACGAAGTGCGCCTTTCCGCGATCGGAGACCTCCTTGGCAATCTCGTGCATCACAAAGCCCCGCATCAAGCGAGGCACGCCGCCGAGCATCGGCAGCTCATAGTAGAGGACGTCCGGGCTCGCGTAGAAGTCGACCGCCAGGCGCTTGCCCCAGGCGGTCGCCTCCGCCTGGGCGTCGCGGCTAAAGCCGAGGATCAGAACGGCTGGCCGGCCGGCAAGCATCTTCGGCAGGTCCACCGGCTGCCCGGCGAGCGTCGTGCCGTGTAGGTCGGGGATGCGGCCGCCGTCCGGGAGAGCCGGCGAAGCCGATGCCGCGCGGCACGGAGCCGCCCAGGCCAGTGTCAGCACGAGTAAAGCGATCCCGGGAAAGGCTCGAGACCGGGCGAGGGAGGAGCGAAGGCTCATCTCCTCTCGGATGCAGTCGGCGGCGGCGCCTCCGACGCTCAGCGACGGCGCTCCCGGCGGCGGGCGCGAACGAAGCTGGAAAGGCAGAAGTAGCCAAACAGGACGGCGATGCCGACCGCCAGCAGAAAGTGAGCGTGGGCAGCAGGATCGGCGGTCGAAGCCTGCCAGGCGGATCGCAGCTTCCAGGCGCCGACACCGGCCGAAAGGGCGAACAGGCCGAAAAAGACGCCCGTGAGCTCCAGCCAAAGCACACCGGAGAGCCGGGCGAAGGGACCCCACATCGCCGCTCCAGCGCGCTGGCCGCCACGACGGAGGTCGCGGGGGGTGGAGCGGGCCCGTCGCAGCGTCCCGGCGGCCGTTTCACCCGCGACCCTGCCTGATGGCTGGTGGGCGGGCGGTCGCGCTGAAGAACTGGGCGCAGGCTGCCTCGATCTGGAAGGGGAGGGAGCTGATGCGGCGTCCACCGCCGTCACCAGCGTCTTCGCCGCATTGCGGGCGCCAAGGCCGAGCGCTCGTCCGAACCGCACCGAATCCATACGTTTGTCAGTGTATGCGAGATCACCCCCGACGTCATCGCAGCGTCTTGCATCCAAACCGAACTGTTAGCTGGTCGAAGACGCAGGCCGAAGGAGAACGAGAGAGATGAAGCAGTTTTTGTGGGTTCTGGGAGGGGTCTGTGCCGCTGCGGCGGGCTTTATCGTGTGGGGAACCAAGCGTCGCGAACCGGTCGAAGAGATGGCGCACCGGCTGGAAGAGGCCTGGGCAGATCATCACACCACCGCCTGAGCTCCACGACACGGAAGGCGGACGGGAATCGGCGTTGCGACCGGGGGTTGGTCCGGCGTATCGTTTAGGCAGGGCGCTCGCTCAGATCCGCTTCACCGGAGGGGCAGGGCTGGACGAGCCGCTGCAAGCTGATGTTAGTCAGACGGAAGCGACCGGAGGGGGCATTGAATCAGAAGGTCAAACACCTGATCCAGAAGCTGGGCGAGGCGATTCATGAGTCGGTCTCCGAGTCGGAGGACATCGCTGTGGTCGTTCGGAACATCCGCGAGCAGGGGTTCGATGTCCTGCTGATGCTGGAGGCGACGATCGGCCTGAACGAGGTCGATGCCGAGGAGGAAGACGGGCAGGAGGAAGGCGAGGAGGCTCGGGAGGCGACCGTCAGCGGTCCCTTCACCAGCAACGACCTCAGCTTTCTGAAGTCGCTGCGCATCGCCGTTCCGGGGCACGACTTCGACGAAGGCTCGGGCACCAGTAGCTGATCCGTCGCCACCAGGGAGTTAGCGCCTCGCAAGAGGACGCTTGGGAAGCACCAAGAGTTCGGGACAGTCTGGGCCCTCGGCGGCCGACCCGCCGGAGTCGGTTTGCGGACCCTGTCGGCCGGTCACGGCATTTGTTTTGTGCATCGTACGGGTGTGGCTGTTCTAGCCCGCAGACATGATCCGTGATCCGGAATTCTAATGATCGAGGTGAAAGGGGATGAGAGATACGCTTGGCGTCTTGCTTGCCGGGGGAGCCGGGGAGCGTCTTTTTCCCCTGACGCGCGATCGGGCGAAGCCGGCTGTACCCTTTGCCGGACAGTACCGCATCATCGACATCACGCTCTCCAACTGCATCAACTCCGACCTCCGTCATGTGTACATCATGACGCAGTACAAGGCGCTCTCGCTCAACCGGCACATCCGCGAGGGCTGGGGCTCGGTCGTGGCCCAGGAGTTGCGGGAGTTTATCGAGATCCTCCCACCCATGCAGCGGGTCTCGAAGAACTGGTACACGGGTACCGCGGACGCGGTCTACCAGAATATCTACTCGATCGGCGCCGAGGAGCCGAAGTACGTCCTCATCCTCTCCGGCGACCACATCTACAAGATGAACTACGGCCTGATGATGCAGCATCACTGCGAAACGGGGGCCGACGTGACCATCGCGACGCTACCCATCAACCCGGACGAGGTCTCCCAGTTCGGCGTGGTCGAGGTCGCAAGGAACGGTGAGGTGACGGGCTTCATCGAAAAGCCGAAGGAGACTGACGTCCGCTCGCCGTTCAACCCCGACAGGGTCGACGCCTCGATGGGCATCTACCTGTTCAATACCGATGTCCTGCTGCCCGAGCTGATGCGCGATGCCGAGGTTCCGGAGTCGAAGCACGACTTCGGCCACAACATCCTTCCGGCGCTGCTTGGACGGTACAGGGTACAGGCCTTCAACTTCGTCGACGAGAACAAGCAGCAGGCACTCTACTGGCGCGATGTGGGCACGCTGGATGCCTACTACGAGGCCAACATGGATGTGGCTGGCGTCAGCCCAACCTTCAACCTGTATGACAAAAGTTGGCCCATGCGCACACGCTCCTACCAGTACCCGCCGGCGAAGTTTGTCTTTGGCGAGCCGGGACGTACCGGCATGGCGATCAACTCCATCATCAGCTCGGGTTCGATCGTCTCGGGTGCCGTGGTGCGGTCGTCGGTGCTGTCGCACGATGTGCGAGTCAACTCCTACGCGGATGTGGACTCGTCGGTAATCTTCTCGCACGTCAACATCGGCCGGCACTGCCGCATCCGGCACGCCATCATTGATCGCGACGTTCACATCCCGGACGGAACCGTGATCGGGTACGACCAGAACGAGGACCGCAAGAAGTACTTCGTCTCACCGACCGGCCTGACGGTGGTGACGCGGGACTACTCCGTCTACGAGAACCCGGTCTCACCGGAGTTCATGCAGAACACCTTCTGACGAGGTTTGGAGTGCCCCATTCATGCGCAGCTTCATCGCGCATGAGTGGGGTTCCAGTTCATTCAGGCGGGCACGGTCAGGCGGCTCCCAGGCCCACTCGTCACGATAAAACCGTGATGAATGGGGCACCCCGCAGTTCCTGATGCTGTGGTTCGCGAAGCCCACCCGCCTACCGGTGTCCCAGGCGGAAGACCACGCCACCCGAGACAGCGACAAACTCCCGCAGCTCCGTTCCGTAGTGCTCCAGGATCAGGTCCGGCTGCAGGCGGATGCCGATGTTCTTTTTGTAGTTGAAGTCCACACTGCCGCCGAGCGCATAAAACGGCTTGGTGCGGTTGGTGTACAGCCCCAGGTCGCTGGCGGTGTATGGCGTTGCACCAGGGTAGTTCTTGAGGGAAGAGTCGAAGGTGCCGTGCGAGGCGCCGGCGAGCGCGTGGTAGTCGATGGCGGCGTATCGGCCCTTGGGACCGCGGTACTGGACGCCGCCCATGAAGATCTGCTGGTACACCGTCACGCGGTGAAAGCCCGGCACGGGAAACACCGGCGTTGTGCCCACCTCGAAGCGGTAGTCCGCCGCGACGCCCAGGTGGTCGCCGAGCCAATAGGTCGCCATCACCTCCGGTCCGCCCAGGTTCATGCGCTTGGGCAGGTTCTGCCCTGCCTGGAAGTTCATGAAGCTGGCGCCGGTGTACACCTCAAAGCGGTTGTCGTAGGTCACGCGCTGCGGCGGGTTGAGGCGGCCGTTCTGCGCCAGGGCGGCGCCTGTGCCGAGAAGCAGGAAGGCGGCTCCGCACAGAGCTCCCGTCCATCGCCGAAGGGAGGAGGAGGCGGCGGCCATGCGGCCGGGCATGCGTCGAGACATCTTGGTCAAAGGGGTGATCTTTCCTCGTGCAACTTCGCCGCCAGAAAAGTTTGCGACAGCTTCCAAGATATAACGTCTGGCGGCCATCTGCCCCGCCACCGCCGGCGTAAACAACAGGGACGGCACTGTGCGACAATGGATGGCGAGAGTCGCCCTGGCGCAAGGCGCTTCAGAGGCCGCTCAAGGGAGAGTTCCGCGATGGGCGAACTATTTACACCGACACATCTGATCGTCATTGCCGTGGTCGTGCTCGTGCTGTTCGGAGGCAAAAAGCTTCCCGAGCTCGGCAAGGGTCTGGGCGAAGGACTCAAGGGCTTCAAGGACGGCATGAAGGGCATCGATGAAGATGTCCGCCGGCCCGGCGAGACGGCCCACACGGTCACGCCGAAGACGGAAGAAGTGATCAAGTAAGCCCGTGCCGATGAGGCAGTGGCTACTCCTGGGTCTGCTGGCCGCTTCCCCCCTGCTGCATGGTCAGACTCCGCCGCTGCTGCTCTCGCATCAGGCCAATCCGGATCGCAGCCTGACCTTTCGTTACGTGGACCCCTCCGCCAGCAGGGTCGAGCTGAACATCGACACAGCCGCGAAGCCCATTCCGATGGCAAAGGGCGCAAACGGCGTGTGGATCTTCACCACACCGCCGCTCGCTCCCGAGATCTACTCCTACCGCTTCGACGTCGACGGCCGGCCGCAGTTCGATCCCAACAACCTCCTCGGCATTACCCCCAACCTGGTCTACCGCGGCGACGAGGCCGAGGTACCCGGCGACGGTCCCCAGCTGTGGGACCTGCAGGCCGTGCCCCATGGCGAGCTGCACCGGCACCGCTACACCACTGCCGTTGTTCGGGGCCTGCAGGCGAATCAGAGCGAGTACCTGGTGTGGACGCCGCCCGGATACGACCGGCGCGCGAAGACCAGGTACCCGGTGCTGTATCTGCTTCACGGCTGGTCGAATGTGGTGGATACGTGGACCACGACCCTGCAGGCCGACCGCATCCTCGACAACCTGCTGGCTCAGGGCAGGATTCGGCCGATGATCGTCGTCATGCCGCTCGGCTACGGCGAGATGAGCTTCGTGAACGGCACGCTGGGTGAGATCTGGAAGCAGAAGCCGATCGTCGATCGCAACACGGCGCTCTTCTCCCGCGCCCTGCTAACGGAGGTGCTGCCGCGGGTCGAGCGCGAATACAGCGTCTCTGCCCGGCGGGAAGACCGCGCCATCGCCGGCCTCTCCATGGGCGGTCTGGAGTCGCTGACCATCGGTCTTAACCATACTGGGCAGTTCGCCTCCATCGGGGGCTTCTCGGCCGCCGTCCACCTCGTTGATCCGGTGAAGGAGATTCCCGTGCTGACACCAAAGACGGCGGACCTGCGGCTGCTGTGGATCGCCTGCGGCACCGACGACGGTCTGCTTCAGGCGAACCGGAGACTGGCGGCGCAGCTCCGGTCCGAGGGTCTGCCGGTGACCGAGGTGGAGACGCCCGGAGCCCACGTGTCGTACGTCTGGCGCGACAACCTCATCCACTTCGCTCCGCTGCTGTTTCGGGGCGGGCGGTAGAGCCTCGTCTCAGATCGGTCCCCGGTCCCTCCCATTTCGCGGTAGCCTTGCCGTATCCCATCCGAGGAAAGGCTCTGATGCGCCGCTATGCCATGCTGTCGCTGTTCTGCGTCTCCGCGGCCGTGCTCTCTGCACAGTTACCGCTCCGCATCGAGGTGACGGTCCCGTCGCAGACGCCCCTGAACGGCCATCTGGTGCTCGTCATCGCGCGGGTGCCGACCGCAGGGGAGAAGGCCGTCGAGCCGCGATTTCAGATGTCGGAGATCTACACCTCGGCGCAGGGCTTCGGGGTGGACGCGGCCGATCTCGCTCCCGGCAAGCCGCTGGTGATCGACGCGGCGACCGTCGGCTACCCGCTGCCCAACCTGGCGGCCCTGCCTGCGGGCGACTACCTCCTGCAGGCGGTTTTCAATCGGTATGAGCCGTTCCACCTGGCCTCCGGAAAGACGTTGATGCTGCCGCCGGACCAGGGTGAGGGCCAGCACTGGAACCGCAAGCCCGGCAACGCCTACAACGAACCGGTGCGGATGCACCTCGACCCGGCCTCCAAAGAGCCGGTGCGCCTGACGCTCAGCAAAACCATCCCGCCGGTCGCGGGCACGGACGAGGACCCGGCCGTGCTGCTGGCGAAGGACCCTGGCGCGGCCCCGTACCTGAGGTGGGTGCGCTTCCGCAGCGAAAAGCTGAGCCGCTTCTGGGGTCGCGACATGTATCTGGGCGCCTGGGTGCTGCTGCCCGAGGGCTTTGCCGAGCACCCCAGCGCGCACTACCCGCTGGTCGTCTACCAGGACCACTACCGCCCGGCGATCGGACCTTCGGAGTTCCGCAGCCAGCCACCCGCGCCGGGGCTCAAGGGCAGCGAGCTGGCGCGCCAGCAGCGGGCGCACCAGTTCTTTGAGGACTGGACCGATGGCCGGCTGCCCCATGTGCTTCTGCTCTACGTCCAGAACGCCAACCCGTACTATGACGACTCCTATGTGGTCGACTCCGCCAACGTGGGGCCGTACGGCGCGGCGATCAACGAGGAGCTGATCCCGGAGATCGAGCGTCGCTTTCGCGGCATCGGGCAGGGCTGGGCGCGGGCCACCTTTGGCGGCTCGACCGGCGGTTGGGAGGCGCTGGCAACGCAGGTCTTCTACCCCGACCTTTACAACGGCACCTGGGCCGCCTGCCCCGATCCGGTCGACTTCCACGCCTACCAGAACGTCGATCTCTACACCGACACGAACGCCTTTGTGCGGCGCGGTCCGTTTGGCGAGATCCCCATCGCCGGGGATCGCAAGCCGGACGGCTCCATCCTCGCCAACACCGGCCCCGAGTTCCGCTTCGAGTACGTGCTGGGAACGCACGGCCGGTCGACCGAGCAGTGGAACATCTGGCAGGCGGTCTTCTCGCCCGTGGGTCCGGATGGCTACCCCGCCGTGGTGATCGATCCGTTGACGGGGGCCATCGACAAGCAGGTGGTTGCGTACTGGCACGATCATTACGATCTGAACGCCGTGCTGCAGCGCGACTGGACCACCCTGGGACCGAAGCTCGAGGGCAAGATTCACATCGCGGTGGGCGACGGCGACACCTACTTCCTCAACAACGCCGTGCACCTGCTGCAGAAGAGCCTCGACGCGACGCGCCACCCGCACTCGGACGCCGAGTTTCAGTACGGCCCGGGCGAGCCGCACTGCTACACCGGCGGCCCCTCCGAGTACACCATGGCAGAGAACAACGCCAACTGGACCCAGCGCGTGCTTCCGCAGATGACCAGGCACATGCTGGCCACCGCGCCTGCGGGCGCCGATACGAAGAGCTGGCAGTACTGAGAGTCTGGGGAGCCTGCGATCAGTCCGCTTGCAGAAGATCTCTGCTCTTTGTTGTAGAAGCGGCCTGCTCTTCGTTGTCATTCCCGAAGGGAATCTGCGGTTTTTACCCAGCCAAGATCTTTGATCAGAGCTCCTTGGCTGTACCGGCATATACCTTTTGTCATCTCGACCGGACCCTGAGCGTAGCCGAAGGGGAAGTGGAGAGACCCCTGTATTTCGCCCTGGCGACTGGAAGTTCTGTCCTGATGCGGCACGAAACGAGGGTCTCTCCGCTCCATGGGACGAGAAACCGTCTCGTTCCGGTCGAGAGGACAACCTGTCTGGCTACATGTCGATACAGCCTAGGTCGTGGCGTCGCGATTGCCTTGCAGGCTCGCGGTGATGGCGTCCCACAGCTCCAGCCGGGCCTCGAGAGCGGCGGTTGCGGCCCGTTCCGCTGATTTCCATCGATCAGGATCGTCGCCGCAGAGCTCACGAACCATCTGCAGCGCCATGGGCCCGTGCTCTTCGCCGTCGACCTCGATGTGGCGATCAAGATACCAGCGGAACAGCTCCAGCTTTCCCTCCAACCGCATGTCCTGATCGCGGAGGAAGCCTCGAAACATCTCGGGGATGAGGTCTTCGCGGGAGAAGGTGAAAGCGGCGGCGATCGCCGGGAGATGCCCACTGCCAATGATGGCGAAGGTCGATTGAACAAAGCGGCGCGCGGCCGAAGGAATCTCGGGGTTTTGCAGAGCAGCTTCAAGCGTGGTGCCCTGTCGCAGATGGCGGATCAGGGCGTCGATCGCGGTCGTGGACGCGCCGCTCTCCCGCATAGCGCGCAGGTAAAGCTCGAAGTGGCTGGCCGGCTCGCCACGGTAGGTATCGCTCTCCTCGCCGAGAACGATCTCGTTGATAAGACGGCGCGTCCCTGCGTGAGGGGTGGGCAGCCATGGTGTGTCGACGCAGGTCAGACCGCGCTGCAGCGACTTCAGCAGGCTCATGAAGTCCCACACGGCAAAGACGTGGCTTTCCATGAACAGGTGAAGGTCTTCGAGCGTGCGGAAGGAGCGGTAGAGCGGATGCGACGCGAGCCGCCGGGTAAGGGGCAGGAGGCGCTCCTGCAGGGAGGCGACGGAGCGGGCGGGTGGGGCTACATTCGGGGCTGCGTTCGGGGTCACGATCTCTCCTCCAGCTGCTGGGCCGCGGCCGTTCCGGAGCTCCGTTCATGGAGCCGGCGCAGGTACTCCCAGCTATAAATTCCGCTGGTGTGGCCATCGTTCCATTGAAACTGCAGGGCGTACCGGCCCACGGGCGTGACCTCGACGGGGCGAGGCGGAGCCTGGTAAAGGGCAAAAACCTCCACCTTGCGCGGCGGTGGCTCGCCGGCGGGTCGGCCGGCTGCTTCGCGTTCCTCCTCGCAGGTGGCGCACGGGCAGGCATAGCGCAGGAAGGGGAAGGGAAAGGCGCTGTGGCGGCCGTCGGCCCAGGTGATCTCGACGCCATCGCCTTCGGTCTTTTTGACGCGCACCCTGGCCGGGGTCACGGCCTCGCGTGTCAGCGGCTGCTCCTGCGCCGGCACCTGGTCTCCGCGAACGATGCGGATCTCGTGGCTCATGGGCGGACCTCGTCGAGCGCCTGCCGGTCGAAGCGCAGCTTCAGCACCAGAATGCTGACGCTGAGCACGAGCGTGGCGGCGTTCGAGACAATGACCGGCCGCGAGCCCGTGTGCAGGCCGTACACCAGCCACAGCAGAACGCCGACCGAAAACAGCAGAAAGGTCGGCAGCGAGATGTCGCGCGCCGAGCGCAGCCGGATGACGCGCAGAAGCTGCGGAACAAAGGCAACGGTGGTGCAGAAGGCGGCACAGAAGCCGACCAGCTCCGCAGGGGAGGAGGAGTGCGCGGGAAGGGTCATGCTTCTCTCCGAAAGAAATAGGCGGCGATCACGCAGCCGGTCACGACCACGATGGCGCGCAGCAGGCGGGGATTGGTGCGCCGGGCAAAGCGTGCGCCCAGGTAGCCTCCGGCGCCGGCAAAGACCATCGACACCAGGCAGAAACGCCACTCGATCGCGCCGCGCAGGATAAACGTGAAGATGGCGCAGAGGTTCGACAGGCACGCGGCGGCTATCTTCATCGCGTTGAGCACGTGCATCTGTTCCAGGCCAAAGAGCGCCAGCACCGTCATGATGAGGAACCCGCCGCCCGCGCCGAAGTAGCCGATGTAAAAACAGATGGGCAGCAGCGACAGAAAGACCGGCACGGCTGGCAGCGGCCGGTCCTGCGCTACGCTCTTCCCCTCAGAACGTGCCCGCCGCCGAAGGGCGCCCGAGACCGGCCCGCTGATGCCGAAGATCAGCGCACCCGAGAGCAGAAGCCACGGAATGAGGTGGAGAAAGGTTCGCTGACGCGTGTTGAGCAGCACCAGAGCCCCGGTCGTGCCACCCAGGATGGAGCTGAGCGCGACAGCGGGAAAGAGGTCCCGGCGGAGATCGCCCCGCAGAGTGGCCAGGCTGGTGAGCTGCCCCGGCCACAGCGCCACCGTGTTGGTGGCGTTGGCCTGAACGGGAAGCACGCCCATGCCCAGCATCGCGGGAAACGACAGAAACGAGCCACCGCCTGCCATGGCATTCATGATGCCGGCCACAAAGCTGGCCAGCACCAGCCAGGCAAACCGCCAGTGCAGGCTGTGGGAAAGGAACATGCTGCCACCATTCTAGCGGTGCAGACGGACCGGGATGGCACGGCTGCCATTCGCGGGGACAGATGGCGGAAGAAAAGGGTGGCGCACCTTGGCGGAGCGTGGCAGCATAGACGGCAAGCAGTTCCAGCGGTCCTCCCCGTTTCCCTCCGCAGGAAAGGAGCGACGATGCCAATGCAACGGACGCCCGGGATGCAGCGGTTTGCCCTGAGCCTGTTTCTGGGGCTGTGCCTGACCCTGCTTGCCGCCAATATGGATACGATCTTCCGCGGCGCTTCCCTGACGCCGTTGCTGTCGGACACCGCCAACCTGCCGGGGGCGCTGTTTGCCAATCTGTTCGGAAGCCCCGTTGCCGGAGGCCGGGCCGGCATCTGGTCGGCGATGTTTTACCTGGGCGACCTGGTGGCCTACACCTTTGTCTGCTTCATTGGCCTTTCCGTCGGCAACTCGCGCGTGCAGCACCGCTAGGCTGTATCGACAGACAGCCAAACAGGTTGCTCCCTCGACCGGAACGAGACGGTTTCTTGTCTCGGGGAGCGGAGAGGCCCATGTGGTTTTGCCGCAGAGGAACAGAACTTCCAGTCGCCAGGGCGAAATACAGGGGTCTCTCCACTTCCCCTTCGGCTACGCTCAGGGTCCGGTCGAGATGACAAAACGTATATGTCGATGCAGCCTAGGGGCTGACGACCGGCAGCTTTGGCGTGGCGGCGACGAGACGCCGGGTGTAGGGCTCGCGGGGATGCTCGCACACCTGAAGGACGTCTCCCTCCTCAACCAGTACGCCGGCCTGCATGACGGCCACGCGATCGCACAGGTAGCGGACCAGCGGCACGGAGTGCGAGATAAACAGGTACGCCAGGCCGTGCGCACGCTGCAGATCCCGCAGCAGGTTGATGACCTGCGCACCGACCGAGACATCGAGCGCGCTTACCGGCTCATCGAGCACAATCAGGCTGGGCTTCAGCGCGAGCGCGCGGGCGATGTTGATCCTTTGCCGCTGCCCCCCGCTGAACTCATGGGGAAAGCGGTCGAGCGCGGAGCCCTCGAGACCGACCTCGGCCAGCATGGCCAGGAGACGCGTTTCGAGCCAGCGGCGCCGGCCTGCGCGCGACCTCACATCGGGATCGCCGGTCTGGTCGGCGGTTGGGTCGCCGGTCTGGTCGCCAAGGTGCGAGCCGATGCCGTGGATGGCAAAGGGCTCCGCCAGGATGGAGCGAACGCGCATGCGCGGGTCCAGCGCGGAGAAGGGATCCTGGAAGACGATCTGCATCCTTTGTCGCAGACGCCGCATGGCGCGGGGAGTCTTTGCCAGCAGGTCTTCGCCCTCAAACAGCACCTGACCCGCCGTGGGTTCGAGCAGGCGCAACATCAGCCGTGCCACGGTGCTCTTGCCGGAGCCGGATTCGCCCACGAGCCCCAGCGTCTCCCCCGCGCGGAGAGTGAGCGAAACATCGTCGACGACACGGACGCGACCGTGCCCGCGAGGGTACTCCTTCACTAGGTGAAGCGCCTGGAGCAGCGGCGCCGGCTTGTCGTCCTGCTCTGTCATCAGGCTTCATTGTCGCTGCTTGCCCCGCGCCAGTGATAGCATCCGCAGCAAGATGTCCAGCATGGCCGCGCGGTTGAGAGGACAGGTGGCGCTGATTACCGGTGCGAGCTCCGGGATTGGCCAGGCGACGGCGCTGCTGTTCGCCCGCGAAGGAGCGCGTGTGGTGGCGACGGCGCGCCGCGAGAACCGCCTGCAATCTCTCGCCGACCAGATCGTCTCAGAAGGCGGCGAGGCGGTGTGGCACGCGGGCGATGCGGGTGCGGAGCAGACGGCGGAGGCTGCGGTCGGGCTGGCGCTCGAACGCTTCGGGCAGATTGATCTGCTGATCAACAACGCCGGAGCCGGCAGTTACAAATCGCTGCTCGAAACCTCGGCCGCCGATTTCGACGATCTCCTGCGCACCAATCTGCGGTCGGGATTTCTGTTCAGCCGGCGTGCGGTCCGGGAGATGGTGCCGCGGCGCTCGGGCACTCTCCTATTTATCTCCTCCGTTGCCGGTCTGCAGGGCACGGCCAACGAGGCGGTCTACTCCGCCACCAAGTTTGCGCAGGTGGGCCTGTCGCAGTCGCTCGATGCGGAGCTGCGGCCGCACGGCATCCGCGTGGGTGTGCTTTGCCCCGGCGGCGTCAAGAGCGAGTTCGCGCTGGGCCGGGGACGCACCGCGGAAGGGATCGCCGCATCCAGCATGATGGACCCGGCGAGCGTGGCCGAGGCCATCCTGTTTGCCTGCACCCAGCCCGCGAACACGCGCATTCCGCAGATGACGGTGCGCCACATGGGCTGAGGCTCAGGGGAGCCTGGGGTGGAGATGCTCAAAGCCGGCGGCCTGCTGGTAGGCGCGGGCGAACGCCAGCAGCCTGGCCTCGCCGTAGAGCTGGCCAAGAAAGGTGATGCTGACGGGAGTTCCCGGGCCGCCGGCGTTGTCGACCGCACCGTCGACATCATGCAGCGGGGGCGGAGCGTCGGGCCCGCGCAGGCCATTGGGCAGAATGACGGCGGGGATGCCGGTCAGATTGGTCGCGACCAGCTGCGGCCCGCCGGTCGGCGTCACGATGACATCAGCTTCGGCAAACATCCGGTGCAGCGCTTCAATGGCCAGGCTGCGCGCGCGCATCGCCTGCACGTAATCGACCGCGGGATAAAGGCGCGCGACGCGGAAGCTGTTGGGCCAGTCGTACGGCTCCTGTCCGTTCAGGAGCTGGTCGCGGCCGCTGCGGGTAAGCTCATCGAAGGCAGCCGCACCTTCAGCTTCAAGCACCGGAACCATCTCGCCGTAGGGCAGTTTGGGCAGCTCCACCGGAATCAGCCGGACCCCCATGCGGCGCAGCGTCTCAAGTGCAGCCGCGTCAAAGCGCGAATCGTAGACGCGGCGCTCGAAGAAGCCCTGCTGCCGCCGGGTGCGGGTGTTGAACTCGTCGAGCTCCTTGCCCTTCATGGTCTCCGGCGGCTTGCGCGCGACGGGCGGCGACGGCTTCTCGAAGGCAGCTTTGAGGTATCCGATCCGCAGCCCCTTCCAGTCCAGCTCCGCGTTCCAGTTGAAGGCGGCCGGCTGCACCGAGCGGTCGTGCCCGTCGGGGCCGTAGATGGCGCTGAGCACGATGGCGCAGTCCTCGACGGCGCGGCAGATGGGGCCGATCTTGTCCATGGACCAGGAGAGCGCCATGGCACCCGTGCGCGGCACCAGGCCGAAGCTGGGGCGCAGACCGGTGGCGCCGCAGCGGGTCGACGGGGAGGAGATGGAGCCCAGGGTCTCGGTTCCGATGCCGAAGCCGACGCAGCCGGCCGCGACGGCGCTGGCCACACCGGCCGAGGATCCGCTTGATCCCTGCCGGGGGTTCCATGGGTTGCGCGTGCGTCCGCCAAACCAAAGATCGCCCTGCGCCAGCGCACCCAGGGTCAGCTTCGCCAGAAGGACGGCACCGGCGGCGTCGAGCCGTTCCACCACGGCTGCATCGCCGTCGAAGCTCTGCTTTTCAAAGCCCGCCGCACCCCAGGTGGTGGGGTAGCCCTTGACCGCGAGCAGGTCCTTGGCGCCCCAGGGAACTCCGTGCAGCGGACCGCGATACCCTCCCGCGGCGATCTGACGGTCCGCCGCCGCAGCCCCGTCGAGCGCGCGCTGCTCTGTGAGTGTGATCACGAAGTGCAGAAGAGGATCGTATTTCCGCAGCCGGCCGAGGTAGAGCTTTGTCAGGTCGACACTGCGGAGCTTGCGGGTGCGCAGAAGCTCCGCCAGATCGCGCAGGGTGGCAAAGGCAAGCTCATCCTCAGCGGACTGGCCCGCAGAGACGGATCCAGCGGCGACCGATTCGGAGCCCAGCGCCTCGGCCGCCGCGTCGAGCTTCGGCAGCCCCGTGGCCGCGCTGATCTCTATGGGCCGGCGCGCCGTCTCGAGCGTCACGCCCGGGGGAACGGGATCGAAGTTGAATGCAGGCGCGACGGCGTTGGGCAGATGGAGCTTGCGGATGGTGGCGATCGACTCGCGCTGTCCGGTGAGCCCATCAATCATCGTCTTCTTCTGCTCGTCGCTGAACCGGAGACCGGCGATGGCTGCCGCGGCCTCGATCATCTCCGGGGTGATCTTCGCGAACTGGGACGGATCCTCCCCGGAGACGCCGGCAAGGGAGGCCAGCAGGTCGCCCTGGGGAGCGTTGGAGCCGGTCACAGCCGGAGCTCCCGCGAGCGCCAACAGAGCCCCGGGAAACAGGGTCTGGCCCAGGCCGGCGCTGGCACACAGGGCAAGGAGACGACGCCGCGAGACCGAGGAAAGAGAGGGAAGGGAAGACATGGCGCATTATTGCACTGCCGCAGAAAGCGATCCCTTGAGGTTTGACAGGGATGGCACGGCATTGAGCCGCGCAAACTATTGCATAGGAATTGGCAAATTCTTCTAGGTTGTATCTGACTTTGGCTTCTGCCATGCTGCTTGGCGTACCTTATCTCTCCGAGGTCTCCTATGCACCGTCTGCTTTCTTCTGTCGCTCTGCTCGCTGCCCTGGCGTTTCCTGCCGCTTCTCAGGCTGACACATTTGACTTCTCCTTCTCGGGCGCGACCTTCTCGGGAATGGGAACCTTTACGGCCAACCCCACAGGAGTCAAGAACCAGTTCCTGATCACGGGAGTTACCGGAACCACGGATACCGGCAACGGAGTTGATCGTGCCATCACTGGGCTCTCCCCCTTCGACGGCGCCGACAATCTGCTCTACTTTCCGGGTGTGGCGGGTAACGGCAATCGCGGCAATTACTTCGACTTTCTTGGAGTTTCGTATTCGCTGGCGAACGGAGCCGCAGTGAACCTCTACTTCTCCGCCAGTGAGGAGCTGCAGCGCGTCAGCGGCAACATCGTCTCGCAGGTCGCGCCGATCAGCATTACCGAGACGGGCGGCACGTCCCCTGTTCCAGAGCCCGGAACCCTGGCTCTGCTGGGCACCGGAGCTCTCGGCCTGTTCGGAGCCGCGCGCCGGCGCTTTGGCCTGTAAGTCGGAGCACGCACGACCTATCGCCTGAAACAGCTACTCCCGGGCTGCGAGCTAAGAGCCGTCTTCCTGTGAAGACGGCTTTCAGCTTTCTGGCGCAGTCGCAGTAACTCACCCTGGTAGTACCGTTACTAACCTGAGAAAGTAGCTCCTACAAGCCAGGTATCCGCGCGCATCCCGCCGAGGGCGCGCGAAAGATATGGATCTACTGCCCTGGCGAGGCCGGCTCAGCGATCTGCCGCTGCCGCAGGATCGGTTCGACTGCCTGGAGATCCTGCAGCGTGTCGACGCCGATGGTGTCCTCCTCGACCTCCTCGACATAGACGGCGAGGCCGTTCTCGAGCCAGCGCAGCTGTTCGAGCCGCTCGGCGGCTTCCAGTGCGCTCGGCCGCAGCTGGGGAAAGCGTTCAAGCGCGCCGCGACGGTAGGCGTAAAGGCCCAGGTGTTTGCGGCGGCGCGGCTCTATGCCATCACGGGCAAAGGGGCCGTCACGGGCAAAGGGGCCGTCACGGTTGAAGGGGATGGTCGCCCGGGAGAAGTAAAGTGCGCGACCGTCGTGCGCCGTGACCACCTTGACCGCGTTGGGATTGTCGAGGTCGTCGGGCCGGCAGGGAACCGACAGCGTCGTGACATCCACGTGCGGAGCGGCAAAGGGACGCAGCAGAGCGGCGATGTGAGCCGGGCTCAGCAGCGGCTCATCGCCCTGAATGTTGACGTAGATGCCGGCGTCGATCTGCCGGGCAACGGCGTGGAGCCGATCGGTGCCGCTGGGGAGATCGGGGGAGGTGAGCAGGAAAGGCCAGCGGCTCTGCCGGCACAGGGCCGCCACCTCCTCGCTGTCGGTCGCGACCACAATGCCGTCGAGCTGCGGACAGGCGAGCGCGGCGCGGTAGACCCACTCCAGCAGCGGCCGGCCGGCGACCGGGCGAAGTACCTTGCGGGGAAGCCGGGTGGAAGCCAGCCGCGCGGGGATCACACCGAGCACGGGAATCTGCGGCTTTCCGGGTTGGAGCGAATCCGGTATCATGGGGAACTGTTGTGCCTCTGCGGTCGCCAGGCCAGGCATCCTTTGCAGACGGCCCTCCCTGTGGCCCGCTTTCCGGCGGAGGTCGCCACCCAGGCGGTGTAGCTCAGATGGTTAGAGCGACGGACTCATAACCCGTAGGTCAGTGGTTCGATTCCACTCACCGCCACCAAAGTGTCACCTCACCGGCTCGGCCCGGCGGCTTCGGCGAGAGTATCATTTTCTTTACCGCGCACGTCTAATCACTGCCGCCGCGTCGCGTTGCCTGGGAGGGTCGATCTACGCATGCACAAGGTTTGGAAGATTCTGCTGCTCGCCTTCTCGGTCGTCCTGGTTGTTGCGGTGTTTCTCGGGGTGAACTCGAGCGGGGTCTCCGCCGCTTCGGCCGGAGACGACGGAGCCTATCGCCAGATCAATGTCTATAGCGAGGTGCTGCGGCACATCCAGTCGGATTACGTGGTCGATCCCAACATCCCGAAGGTGACCAACGGGGCGTTGCACGGTCTGCTCGAGTCGCTCGATGCAGACTCAAGCTATCTTTCGCCGGCCGACTACAAGACGTACAAGGAAGGCAAGCCTGGCGATGCGCAGGTCGGCATCAACGTGTCCAAGCGGTTCGGCTACGCGACCGTGGTCTCGGTGATTCCGGGGAGTCCGGCGGACAAGGCGGATCTGAACGATGGGGATGTGCTCGAGGCGATCGGCGGGCAGGACACGCGGGAGCTTTCGCTGGCGATGATTCAGCTCATGCTGCAGGGGAAGCCGGGGTCGAAGCTGTCGCTGGCGGTAGTGAAGCCGCGCAAGGCGGCGCCCGATACCATTGAGTTGACCCGCACGGTGGTGGCTGTGCCGACGACTGGCGAGACGATGTACGAGAACTCGTCCATCTTGTATTTGAAGCCCATCGTTCTGGACCGCGAGCACGTCGGGCAGGTGGAAAGCAAGCTGAAGGGCATGGGCAGGGCTGGCAATAAGAAGGTGCTGCTGGATCTGCGGGATGTTGCCTCGGGCGACATGGCGCAGGCGATCCGCCTGGCGAACTTTTTCCTGAAGTCCGGCTCCATTGCGGAGCTGGAAGGCCAGCGGGTGCCGAAGCAGGTGTTCACGGCCGACCCGGCCAAGGCGATTGACGTGACTGCGCCGATGGCGGTGCTGGTCAACCGCGGCACGGCAGGTCCGGGCGAGCTGGTGGCGGCGGCGCTGCAGGACAACAAACGCGCCGACCTGGTGGGCGAGCACACCTTTGGCGACGGAACCCAGCAGAAGACCTTTGATCTACCGGATGGCGGCGCCCTGATTCTTTCCGTGGCGAAGTACGAATCCCCTTCGGGCAAGAAGCTCCAGGACGACGGTGTGACGCCGGGCACGTTGGTCGCGTCCTCCGCGGACAGCCAGGACGATGGAGCGGTCGACGAGGACGCCGCCGCCAGCGGGGCAGCGACTCCCGCCGCGCCGGCCAAACCTGCCGTCGCGGTCGATGAGCAGCTGTCGAAGGCCCTGGATCTGCTGAAGAGCAAAGCCGCCTGACTCACCAGATCGTGTGCCCCACATACTTAGCTAATCACCCAGTTCTGGGTGCCCCACATCCTCGGGTAATCACCCAATTGAGGGTGCCCCACATCTCGCTTTTGAGATGTGGGTTCCCCCCGACCTCCAGGGTCCCACCACCCGGGCCCAATCCAGCCCGTCGAACCCGGTCTTTGAGCAGTGTCCCGTCTCCTGAGACCGCCCGAGTCTCGAAGCACACTGAGACCCTGAACCCACGTCTCAGGTTCGAGACGTGGGGCACCCCTGCCACTTTGGTTCAGGAGTTGACGAACCATTCACTCGCGGGAGCGGGCGCCTCCAACGCTCGGATAAACCCGATTGAGGGTGCCCCACATCTCGTCTTTGAGATGTGGGTTCCCCGGACCTCCAGGGCTCCACCACCCGGGCCCAATCCAGCCTGTCGAGCCGCCGTGCTTGGGCAGTTTCCCATCTCCTGAGACGGCCCCGAGTTCCAAGGCACAACCAGACCCTGAACCCACGTCTCAGGTTCGAGACGTGGGGCACCCCTGCCACTTTGGTTCAGGAGGTTGACGTACCATTCACTCGCGAGAGCGGGTGGCTCACATCCTCGGATAAACCTCAGACACAGGGTGCCCCACATCTCGCCTTTGAGATGTGGGTTCCCCCGACCTCCAGGCCCCCCCCCGGGCCCAATCCAGCCCGTCGAGTCCGGTCTGGGCAGTTTCCCATCTCCTGAGACGGCCCCGAGTTCCAAGGCACGCGGAACCTGAACCCACGTCTCAGGTTCGAGACGTGGGGCACCCTGCTACTCAGGAGGAAACGAACCACTCACGGATTCCGATCGTCCCCGACCGCGCGGATGGGCAGCAAAATGGGTTGGTTCTCTCCCCGCCGGCGCGGGTAAGATAGGTGGCTGTGCCGACGTTGTTTGGACAGGGAACCGGGCCGGAGCTGAAGCCGCGCCCATGGTGGCAGCGCAGGGTTCGTGTGGTGTGGTTGCGGCCCTCGCGGCAGCGGGCCGCCTCGCGGGCGATCTTTCTGCTTCTGCTAGGGATGTCCGCGCTGTTTGGGGCGCTCTTTGGCCTGGTGCTGGTGTACTCCATCGATCTGCCGCAGATGGACGACCTGGCCCGCTACCGGCCGAATACGACGACCGAACTCTACGACATCCATGGCAAGGTCTTTGGGTCGTTTGCTCTGGAGCGGCGCGTGGTTGTGCCGTACACGCAGTTTCCGCCCGTGCTGCGACAGGCGATCCTCTCGATCGAGGACAAGAGCTTTGAGAGCAACTGGGGGGTGAACCTGGTGCGCGCCGTGGGGGCCGCCTGGCGCGACCTCCACGCGCGGGGACGGGCGCAGGGCGCCTCCACCCTGACCATGCAGCTGGCGCGCAACCTGTTTCTGTCGTCCGAGAAGACGTATGGCCGCAAGCTGCAGGAGATCTTTCTTTCCGTCCAGATCGAGCGCCGGTTTACCAAGAACCAGATCTTTGGGCTCTACGCCAACCAGATCTACCTGGGGCACGGGACCTACGGATTCGAGGCCGGATCGGAGTTCTTCTTCAGCAAACATGTGCGCGACCTGACGCTGCCGGAGGCGGCGCTTCTGGCTGCCCTGCCCAAGGGACCGGAGGCGTACTCGCCCATCAAGTACCCGGAGCGTGCGCTGCGCCGCCGCAATCTCGTGCTGAGCGAGATGCTGGCCGACGGCAAGATCACACGGAGCCAGGAGATGGTCGCCCGGGCCGCTCCCCTGGGTCTGCATATCGAAGCTCCGGCCAACAGCGAGGCGCCGTACTTCGTCGAGGAGGTGCGGCGGCAGCTGGAGCGGCAGTATGGCGTCGAGGAGGTGCACGGGGCGGGGCTGAAGGTGTATACCACGCTCGATCTCGACCTCCAGCGGGTGGCCAACGCGGCGGTGCTGAACGGGGTGGCGGCCTATGAGCGGCACAAGGGCTGGAAGGGGTCTCTGCCCAATATCGTCGACCAGGGGCTGGACCCGCAGACCTACCGCCACGCGGACTGGGGGCAGTCGATCGAAAAAGGCAGCTACCTCCACGGGCTGGTGACGGCGGTCGACCGGGGGAGCGCGACGGTGAAGCTCGGCGCCAGGGACGTGGTGCTGACGCCCCAGGACTGGATCTGGACGCAGTTCACCGATCCGCGGCGGTTTCTCCGGCCGGGTGACCTGGTGTATGTCCGCATCGACTCGGTCGCGCCGAACGGAACCGTGCGGGCGTCGCTCCAGCAGGACTCCGGCGCCCAGGCCTCGCTGATGGCGGTCAACAACGCCGACGGTGAGGTGCTGGTGATGGTGGGCGGCCGCGACTTCGCCACGTCGCAGTTCAACCGGGCGACCCAGGCCGAGCGGCAGGTGGGATCGTCCTTCAAGCCGTACGTCTACACCGCTGCGTTTGAGGACGGGGCCAAGCCATACGACACCATCGTCGATGGCCCGACTACCTTTGCCACGCCGGGCGGTCCCTACACGCCCCACAACTATGAGGCAAACTACCGCGGCACCATGAGCCTGATCGACGCCTTCGCCGAATCGCGCAACATCCCGGCACTGAAGCTCGCGGCGCGTGTGGGCATTCGCAAGGTGATCGAGGTGGCGCACCGCTTTGGCGTCACGAGCAAGCTGCCCGCGTACCTACCGGTCGCCCTGGGCTCCGGCGAGATCTCGCTGGCCGAGCAGGTGGGCGCGTATAGCGTCTTTCCCAACGACGGCATTCGCATTGAGCCGCACACCATCCGCAAGGTGACGCAGGCGGACGGCCTGCCGCTCGACGAAAAGGCGCCCAAGGTGACGGAGGTGATCTCGGTCGAGACGGCGCGGCAGATGATGCAGCTGCTGGAGGCGGTGGTGCGGGTGGGCACAGGAGCCTCAGCCGGGCAGCTGCACCACGCGCTCGGGGGAAAGACGGGCACGACGAACAACTACACGGACGCCTGGTTTATGGGCTTCTCCCCGTCGGTGACCTGCGGCACGTGGATCGGCTACGACGACCGGCAGTCGCTGGGCGAAAAAGAGACCGGTGCCCGGGCGGCGCTGCCCATCTGGATCGAGTTCATGCGGGCGGCGATCGCGGGCAAGCCCAATGAGGCGTTCGCCACAGGCGGAGCTCCGAAGCGAGTGCTGCCGGTCTCCCCGGCAGTTGGCGAAGACGCCCTGCCCGCGTCGAAGCCGGAGACGGATGAGGAGGTGCCAGAGGAGCCGGCAGCCGTCCCTGCCCCGCCGAAGAACTCGGCTGAGCCGCCCTCAACTCCGCTGCCCGAGGGCGAGCCGCAGGACACGGCCCCGGCGCCAGCCGCGCCGGGCAAGCCGCCGCAGACCTGATCGGCGAAGTCGATTCGGGATCGAGGCCATCGCAGTACATGTCGATACAACCCCAGGGACTAGAGGCCCGCGTTAGTCGTTAGCCTGGCGCGAAGCCCAGGTTGCTCGGCCACTCGGGAGTGCGGGCTGAAGCCCACGTCAACTCTGCAGGCCTGGAATGATTTCGCTGGTAGAGACTGGCTAACATCCGCCAGCAGCCGCCCGTCCTCACCAGCCCATCGTGCCCGGTGCGCCTTTGAACGGGCCCTTGACGTGCGAGGTGATCCAGCCGCCGTAGAAGTCCCCTGGCTGTGCGGCCACGCGTTCGCCATCGACCGTGCACTCGTCCAGCCTGCTCGCGTAGAACGCCAGGAAGTCGGCGAGAGGACGGAAGCTGCGGGAAGGATTGGGATAGCTCCAGGCAACGCCCGCCACCGGCGAACTCTGCGAGTGACCCTGGAGGTCACGCAGGTCGAGATTCCAGTAAGCCGCCACGCCCTTCCACTCGCAGAAGCTGCCATTCCGCGAGGAAGGCCGCAGATACTGCATCTGGATATCGGAGGCAGGGATGTAGAAGACCGGCGGATGGCTGGTTTCGAGCACCCGCAGGGAGCGCGTGGTGTCAGCGATCAAAACCCCTGCGTGAACGATGCGGAGGTGGCGCGGGCTTGGCTCCAGCCGCGGCGGGCGTGGATAGCTCCACACCGATTCGGCGTCGGGGGCGGGCTCCGGCAGGTCGGGGCGTGGGGAAGGATCGGTCATGGGGCCTCCAGGCAGCTGCAGACGCGGTTGCGGGCGCAGACGCCACACTCGCCCGGAGAGGGAACTCCTCTCCTTCCAGCCACTGTAGACTGCAGGGGAATGCCCTGTCGCCGGTCGCGCTCGGAGCGAGGTATCTGATGACGGAAGAGATGCGGACCGATGTGCCCGCGACCGCAAAGCGTCTGGATGAGATGAACCGGCTCGGTGACATGGCTCACTTTCCGGTCGCGGTCAACGCCGGGGCGACCGCGAACGTCCTGCTGACGCTTGCCGTGACCTGGTGGGTGGAGCCTCGATTTCCGCGCGAGCCTGGCGACGTCGGCGCGGCGCTGCTGTGGACCGCCCTGGTGCTCGCTGTCAATCTCCTGCCGGTGGTTCTGCTGCGCCGCACCATGCGTCCGGGCGAGCCGGACCGCCGCCTGGGCGAGATGGACTTCGTTCGCGATCAGCATCGCTTCTCGGACTGGGTCTATCTGGCGGCCTCGGCGAACATGGCCTTCTGGGTGCTGACCGGATGGGCTGTGTTTGCCGTGGTGCACACCGGGAGGAGCCTGGGCGGGATGCTCCTGCTGGCGTTTCTTGCGACGTTTTCTCCGGTGCTTCTGCGAAGGCGCGTGGGAGAGTCCAAGCGAGGCGGTCGAGGCTAGGTCGGTTCCCCGCAGGTGTCGTCCTGAGTTTCTGGGTCGGGCGTTCAGCCCTGAAATCCTTAGTGGATCCGCACCTGGGGCTCGCGCCTCCGGCTATGATGCATCGGGCTGTCAGCCCTCAAAATCGAGAACGACAGATTATGCGAACAGGTTGGGGAAGCTCTGATCGAACCTGCCTGCAACAAGAGTTGCTGATCGTTTGTTGTCATTCCCGCAGGGAATCTGCGTTTCCTTCCGAGCTGCTATCGGAGCAAGCGCGTCCACCGGCTCGAAGACAATCGCAGAAGCTTGTCACTCCCCGAGCAGCTTCAGCAGCCCCGCTTCGTCCAGCACCGGCACGCCCAGCGAGGTGGCCTTATCCAGCTTGGAGCCCGCCTCCTCCCCGGCGACGACGTAGCTGGTCTTCTTCGAAACAGAGCCCGAGACGCGCCCGCCGGCGGCCTCGATCCGCTCCTTCGCCGTCTCGCGCGTGAGGGTCGGCAGCGTCCCGGTCAGAACAAAGGTCAGGCCCTCCAGAGCGGAGCTCGTCACACGCTTTTCGGCCGTGAACTGCAGTCCTAGCTGACGCAGGCGGTCGACCAGCGCACGGTTGCGTGGCTCCGCGAAGAACTCCACAATGGCCTGCGCGACGCGCGGACCGACCTCGTTGACCGCCTCGAGCTCCTCTGCCGTGGCCTGCTCGAGAGCGTCCATGGAACCGAAGTGCGAGGCCAGCAGATCGGCCGTGCGCTCGCCCACGAAGCGGATGCCGAGACCCAGCAGAAGGCGCGCCAGCGGCGCCTGCCGCGAGCGCTCGATCTCGTCGAGCAGCGCCTGGGCGGACTTCGCTCCCAAGCGATCGAGCGCCACCAGCTGCGGCTTGCTCAGGGTGTAAAGGTCGGCCAGGCTGCGCACCAGCGGCTGCCCTTCAGGACCGCGCGGCTCCAGCAGCTGCGCCACCATCGCATCGCCCAGCCCCTCGATGTTCATGACGCCGCGAGCGGCAAAGTGCAGCAGCTCCTCCCGCAGCCGCGCCGGACAGCTGGTGTCAACGCATCGCCAGTCGACCTCGCCCTCGGCGCGCACCAGGGCGCTGCCGCACTCCGGGCAGAGCGTGGGGAACGCGATCTCGCGGGTGCCGCGCGGGTGCGCCGCATCGTCCACCACCGAGACGATCTTGGGGATGACGTCGCCGCCGCGCTCCACCTGCACGAAGTCGCCCAGGCGCACGCCCAGCCGGGCAATCTCATCGGCGTTGTGCAGCGTGGCGCGGGAGACGGTGGTGCCGCCAATGGGCACCGGAGCCAGCACCGCGACCGGCGTCACCTTGCCGGTGCGGCCCACGCCGAAGATCACATCTTCAACCCGGGTGATGCCGGCGCGCGCGGCGAACTTGTAGGCGATGGCCCAGCGAGGCGCCTTGCCGGTGTAGCCGAGCCGCCGCTGCCCGGCGACCGAGTCGAGCTTAATGACGACGCCGTCGATCTCATAGCCAAGTGTCTCGCGCAGAGGCTCGGCTTCCTCGATGAACTGCCAGACCGCGTCGATGTCCTCGACGGTGCGATGGTGTGGGTTGACGCGAAATCCGCAGCCGGCCAGGGCAGACAGAGCGTCTGACTGCTGCGGCAGAAGTGGTTCGCCCGCCGGCGACAGGAGGAAGTAGGCGTAGAAGTCCAGCCGCCGCTGCGCCACGATGTTCGGCTCCAGCGTGCGGATGGTACCCGCGGCTGCGTTGCGCGGGTTGGCCGCGGGGGCCTGGCCGGCTGCTTCGCGCTCCGCGTTCAGCCTGGCAAAGGCCGCATGTGAGAGCACGACTTCGCCCCGAACCTCAAACTCCGCCGGGATGCCTGCGGCGCGAAGCTTCGCCGCAGCGATGCTCAAAGGAACGGACCGGATGGTGCGCACGTTGCCGGTCACGTCCTCGCCGACCGATCCGTCGCCGCGGGTCAGGCCGCGCTGCAGCCGGGCTCCGCCGCCGTCTCCAGGCGAGAAGTGCAGCGCCAGCGAGAGCCCGTCCAGCTTCAGCTCGCAGACGTAGCGGACCGTCTCTGAACCGGGCAGCGACTCGCGCACCCGCGCATCCCAGGCGCGCAGCTCGGTCTCGTTGTAGGCGTTGTCGAGCGAGAGCATCGGCCGCGAATGCGGCGTCTTCTGAAAGCCCTCGCGGGGCTTGCCGCCGACGCGCTGCGAGGGCGAGTCCGGCGAGACCAGCTCCGGGTGATCGGCCTCGATCGCCTTCAGCTGGTTCATCAGGCCGTCGTACTGCGCGTCGGTCAGCTCCGGGGCGTCGAGCACGTAGTACAGGTGTTCATGGTGGCGCAGCTGCTCGCGCAGGTCTTCGGCCTGGGTCGCAATCGGGTCTTCGACCTGGGCCGCGATCGGGGCCGCGATGTGGGCCTCGGTGGAGAGCTCCTCGGAACGCATATGGCGTGGATTATAGGAGCGCGGGCGGTATGCTCCTCTTTATGGCAAACTGGCGGCGATGGATCCCGTAACTCACCTGCTCACAGGCGCGTGTCTGGCGCGTACAGGCTTCCACCGCAGGGCTGCCTACGCCACGGCCACCATGACGCTCGCGGCAGAGATGCCGGACCTCGATGTGGTCTGGAGCGCCGGCGGTCCCATCGTTGGCTTCGAACACCACCGCGGCTGGACCCATACCTTTCTGGGACTGCCGTTCGAGGCCGCGGTGCTGCTCGGCCTGGTGTGGGGGTGGAGCCGATGGCGCGCGCACCGATCCGGTCCCCGGCCGGCCGAGGACGCGAAGGGGCGGACCCTCGCCCCCGAGCGCTGGGGCCTCCTCTATCTTTTTGCGCTGTTTGCCCTGCTGAGCCACCTCTTCCTGGACTGGACCAACAACTACGGTCTGCGGCCATTCTTTCCCTTCAACCCGCGCTGGTACGCCGGTTCGTTCGTCTTCATCGTGGAGCCCGTCATGCTGCTGCTGCTGGCCCTGGGCCTGCTGGCGCCGGTGCTGTTTGGGCTCATCAACAGCGAGATCGGAGCGCGCCGTCCGCTCTACCGCGGACAGGGCTGGGCGATGGCCGCGCTGGTGGGCGTCCTGGTGATGTGGGAGGTGCGGTGGTACGAGCACGGCCGTGCCGAGCGGCTCGCGATGGGGGCTGATTACGGCTCGGTCGAGCTCCTGCGCGTGGAGGCCAGCCCCTACCCGGGAAATCCGTTTCACTGGAGCACAGCGGTCGAAGCGCCGGAGTTCTTCCAGATGGCCTCCGTCGATACGCTGCGCGATCTGGCCTCGACCTCCGAGCAGGAGGACCGCTTCTACAAGCCACCCCGGACGGCGGCCGTGCTGGCAGCCGATCGCACGCTGCTGGGGCGGGTGTACCTCGACTGGTCGAGCTACCCCGTCGTCTCCGAGGTCCCGGCGCCCGCGGACGCGCCGCGCGGAACCGCTCACACGGTGCTCTATCGCGACCTCCGCTTCCTGTACGACACCCCCCTTTCGCACGGGCGAGAGAGCCCTCCGCTCAGCGGGACCGCCTTTCTCGATGGGGGGAACCGGACCGTGGAGCTGCGGTTCGACGGAGTGGTTCAGAAGCGGTGAAGACGCCTCCGGTTGACCCGCTCCCGCCAAGACGGGACAATGATGTTTTGGGGCTGTCGCCCGCCGCCCCCAAACTGGAGCTTTCCGCACATGGCCGCTTACCTGGTTCTTCTGTTCGCTGTTCTGAGTCGCATTCTGCCTCACGCCTTCGGCCTGGTCGGGCTGAACTTCACTGCTGTCGGTGGCAGCCTGCTCTTCTTTGGTGCGCGCCAGAGCCGGTGGCAGACCGTCGGCGCTGTTCTGGCGCTGGCGGCCACGGACTACTACCTGACGGTGCACGCCTACGGCTTCGCGTTTCACCCCTCGGCCTACGTGGTCACCTGGGCGTGGTACGCGGCCGTATGCCTGTTTGGCCACCAGGTGCTGGCGCGGCGGGCCTCCTTCGGCCGGGTGACGGCCGCCGCCCTCACCACCTCGACCTCGTTCTTTGTGCTGAGCAACGGGATGGTCTGGGCTGGCGGAGCGATGTACCCGCACACGGCCGCGGGCCTGGGCGCGTGCTACGTCGCGGCGATCCCGTTCTACGCGAACGACCTGATTTCCACCGGGCTCACAGTCGGTGCGCTCTTCGGAGTTCCGGCTCTTGCCCGCAGCCTCTCCGGCTCGGTGCGCGACGCCCGGACTGGCGGAGCTCCCCTGGCGTAGCGGAGATGGCTGAAGCGTAAGGGAAGCGGCTCTGGAGACGCGGAGTGCCTCCGGATGCACAGGCGCCGCCAGACCAGATGGTCGGGATTGCAGACGGCGCCGAGCTGCGGGAAATCAATGCCTGTGCCATGCGGGCGGGTCTCGAGCGGTGGCTCTGAAGCGGGCTGAAGGCCCACGCTACTTCAGCCTGGGGTGAAGCCCCAGGCACAGGGAGCAGCTCCGATCTACGGGCTGAAGGCCCGCGCTACTTCAGCCTGGGGTGAAGCCCCAGGTACAGGGAGCAGCTCCGATCTATGGGCTGAAGGTCCGCGCTACTTCAGCCTGGGCGAAGCCCCAGGCATCGGGAGCAACCTCGATCTGCTGGCTGAAGGCCCGCGTTCGTCCCTGGGCTGAATCGTCCCGAGAAGGGTCTGATGAGCATTCTCGCGACGAGTTGTGGCTCGGGAAGAAGCGCAGATTCCCTGCGGGAAGGACAAACAAAATGGCAGAACTGTTGGGACGAGCACACATTCATCGGAAGCTCGCCAACTTCCGACCTGTCCGATCCGATGCAACCCCGATCTGCGGGCCGGAGGTCCGCGCTACCTTAGCCTGGGGCGAAGCCCCAGGTGCCGATGCAACCCCAGTCTGCGGGCTGAAGGCCCGCGTTCGTCCCTGGGCTGAATCGTCCCGAGAAGGGTCCCATGAGCATCTCGCGACGAGTTGTGGCTCGGGAAGAAGCGCAGATTCCCTGCGGGAATGACAAAACAAAATGGCAGAACTGTTGGGACGAGCAGACATTCATCGAAGCTCGCCAAATCCCGGCCAGTCCGATCCGGAGCAGCCGCGAAACTGCGGGCCGGAGGCCCGCGCTACCTTAGCCTGGGGCGAAGCCCCAGGTGCCCGGCGCAACCTCGATCTGCGGGCTGAAGGCCCGCGTTAGATACCATCGTCTGAACCCTGCCCTGAGAAGGACTTCGCGATCCCATTCGCGGCTCGGAAACAAACGCAAATTCCTGCGGGCGTGACAAACCAGACAGCAGAGCTGTTTCAGCTCTCCTCCACCGGAAAGCTGGTTCCGCGTCTCCGGTCAAAGAGCCGCCGCAGCACCCAGGTGGCCAGCACCACCAGCAGCACGCCCAACCCGGCCAGCACCAGCCCGAGGTGCCGGTGAAAGGTGCGGGTGACGGTGTGGACGATCGCCGGGCCATACAGCCGGGTAATGATGGCAAACGTCAGAAACCGCACGAACTTTCCGGCAAACATGGCGGTGACAAAGAGCACCGGCCGCATCTCGAAGACGCCGGCGGCAAACTCAAAGAGCTTGAGCGGCATGGGTGGCGGAATCATGGCGGGCACCGCGATCATGAAGAATTCCTGCCGCGCGAAGCGATCGCGAAGGCGTTCATACCGCTCCCGGTTGATGCGTTTCAGCAGAAACAGCTCGCCGCCGGCGCGGCCGATGAAGTACGGAACCAGGCTGCCGATGGCCGATCCGAGCGCCGCCGCAAAGACATAAAGCAGAAGCCGCGTGGGGTTCTCCGCCACATAGCCGACGACGATCAAGTCCATGGTCGGCGGAATGGGAAAGAACGCCGAATCCACAAACGCCAGGCCGCCGAGGCCCCAGACGCC
>CBDCLC010000002.1:0-115768 GCA_965218595.1 Acidobacteriaceae bacterium
GCGTCACCGGGCCGGACCGCATCTACTTCGACCTCCACGGGACGCGGCTGGCACCGGAGCTGGTGGGCAAGAGCTTTGCCGTGACCGACGACGGATTTCTGAAGCGCATCCGAGCGGCGCAGTTTCGCAACGACATGACGCGCGTGGTGCTGGATGTGAACGACGTGACCGAGTACTCGGCGTTTCTGCTGCCCAACCCCTACCGCCTGATTATTGACATCCACGGCGGCAAGCCGGGTGCGAAGGAGCGGAGCGCGGAGGTGCGCGCCGAGACGGCGGTGGCCGCCGCGAACGAGGGTGTGGGGGTGCCGCCGCCGGCCACTGCCACGGTGATCCGCGCCACCCCGGCGCGACCGGTACCGAACACGGTGGTTCTGCCCGCCATGGGCACGACGGCCGAGGTGGCGCGCGTCAGCCAGCAGCCGGGCAGGGTGGAGGCGACGGCCGCACCGGGTTCGCAGCCGATCGCGGCGGTGGTGGAGCGCCGGCCGGCGGGCAGGGAGCCGGTGGCAGGGCAGCGGGAGGAGAACGCGACCGGCCGGGAGCCGGCGGAAGCCTCAGCCGCCGGGGGGCGTCCGAGCTCTGGCGAACCGCCCGCTCCGGAGCCGACGGTGGCTGCCGGCAAGCGCAGCCGGCGGGCCGGGCGGGGCCGAGGTGCGGCGCTCGCGTCCGGTGGCAGTCTTGCCTCCGATCCAGCCTCGCCGGCGCGCGCGGCGGTGCCGACCGCCGACGGACAGACCTCGCTGGTGCGGGCGCTGGGGCTGAAGATCGGACGCATCGTCATCGACGCCGGACACGGCGGACACGACTCGGGAACGATCGGTGTGGACGGCCTGGAGGAGAAGGACGTGGTGCTGGACGTGGCGCTGCGGCTGGGCAAACTGCTGCACCAGCGGCTGGGCGCGGAGGTAATCTATACCCGCTCGGACGATACCTTTGTTCCGCTCGAGACGCGCACGGCGATCGCCAACAAGGCACAGGCGGACCTGTTTCTGTCGATCCACGCCAACTCGTCGCCGGAGGCGTCGGCGCGCGGGGTCGAGACCTACTACCTGAACTTCACCTCCGACCCGCGGGCGCTGACCGTGGCGGCTCGGGAGAACGCGGTGAGTGACCAATCGGTGCACCAGCTCAGCGACCTGGTCAAAAAGATCGCTCTGAAGGACAAGATCGCCGAGAGCCGGGAGTTTGCTTCGGATGTGGAGAGCAGCCTGTACGCCGGTCTGGCGCGCGGCAACGACGGTCTGCGGGATCGCGGCGTCAAAAAGGCTCCTTTTGTCGTGCTGATCGGGGCCAACATGCCGTCGATCCTGGCGGAGATCTCGTTTGTGACCAACCCCCGGGATGCGAGCCTGCTGCGGCGGCCGGAGTACCGGGAGCGGGTGGCCGAGAGTCTGTATCGCGGCGTTGCCCGGTATCAACAGGGCCTGAGCGCGGAGCAGCCGGTCGCGTCCGAGCGGGCGGGCGTGGGAGCCACGCCCCGGGAGACGGTGGCCCGGGCGAGTCACTGACTGCCAATCGGCGGCTCCGGCAAGCGGCTGACGCGGTCGCGTGAGGGGCGGTCTGCGAGCCCCGGGAGGCGCTTGGCTAACCATCTGCCCCTGGTGGTAGTCTGCGCAGTATGAGGCTTTTGGGGGCGAAATCGCTTGGGAACTGGCGGCGAGGGGCGGCGACCGCGGCCGTGGCACTGGGTGTCTCCGGGCTGGCGGCGGCGCAGGCCACCACCCTGGTGGAGCCGCCCACCCCGCTGCTGCCGGGGAGCTTCGGGCAGTGGAAGTCGGCGGAGGCCGAGGGGTCTGCCGCCCCGCCGCACCGCACGCTCGAGGACGCGGGAGCGGATGCGTTGAAGGAGGCCGGGGAGCGCCGCGTGGTGACGCGCGACTACGTCCGAGGCGGCCGGACGCTGCATGTGGAGGCGATGGAGTTTGCAGACGCCACCGGGGCCTTTTCCGCGCTGACGCTGGAGCTGCGGCCGGGAATGCGTCGCGGGGAGAGCCTGGGGCGCGAGTCCGCCGTGGGCGATGGTGAGGCGCTGTTCTACGCAGGCGACACGCTGGTGCTGGCCTCGCCGGTCGCCGGTACGCAGGTAGGCGATCTCCGCGCGCTTGAGGCGACGCTGCCCAAGATCGGCGGCCCCCGCGGTCTGCCTCCCCTCTTGCCAACGCTTCTGCCCGCGGAGGGGCTGGACCGTGACAGCGTGCGCTATGCCCTGGGTCCGAAGAGCTACGGTTCGATGGGTGGGACGCTGCCGGCCGATATCCTGGGATTCGCCAAGGCGGCCGAGGTCGTCACGGCGAACTATGCCGGTGGCTTGTCAGGCAGGCCGGGCACGCTGACGCTGCTGCTCTACCCGACGCCGGAGATCGCGGGCGATCGCGGACGAGCCATCGCCGCCACGCTGAACGCTGCCGGCGAGCGCGCGGGCACGGCGAAGCTGCGGCGAGAAGGGCCGCTGGTGATCCTGGCGACGGGCTTCCCGCAGGCGGCCGCGGCCGGGCTGGTCGAGAACACCCATCTGCGCAGCATCGTGACCTGGAACAAGCAGATGCCGCCCGAGTTTCACGTGGAGGTGCGCAAGACGGCCAGCCTTCTGGTCTCGATCGCCTATCTGAGTGGCGCGTTGGGGCTGGCGGCGATCGTGATCGGCCTGTTTCTCGGCGTCGGCCGCGCCTGGATTCGCACGCTGATGGGCAAGCCGGCGGCGAAGGAGCCGGAGTTCCTGCGGCTGGGCCTGCGTCCCGGCCCGTCGGCCCAGGCGCAGAGCGGGGGCGAACAGGGATAGGGCGGGGTCAGATTGCCCGTGCGACGCATGCCAGGCAGCGCACTGACGACCGGTGTCATCTCGACCGGAGCAAAGCGGAGCGGAGAGACCCCTGTATTTCGCTTGTTGTGATCGCGAAATACAGGGGTCTCTCCACTACGGACGCAAAGAATGCGTCCTCCGGTCGAGTTGACGGGTGATCGGACGAGAGATCTGGATCCTGTGGGGAAGTGCTCTCCAGACCGCCACCGCAGACGACGCAAAGCGCACACAGGCGTGATCTACTCCCACAGGAGAACCGCCCGAAGTACCCCGGCAGCCGGTCAGGAGTTGCGGTAAAACTCGCTGCGCCGGCGGCTGTAGAAGAAGTACACGCCGAGGCCGATCAGCAGCCAGACGAAGAAGCGGATCCAGGTGATGGCGGGCAGGCCGGCCATCAGAAGAATGCAGAAGAGCACGCTCAGCACCGGGACCACCGGGCCAAAGGGTACCCGAAAGCCGCGCCGCCGGTCGGGTTCAAGGTGCCGCAGTGCCAGCACGCCGATCGAGACCAGCACAAACGCGAACAGCGTCCCGATGTTGGACATCACGGCAAAGGTGCCGACGTCAAAGACGCCCGAGGGAATCGCCACCAGCACACCGGCGACCCAGGTAGCAAAGGCCGGCGTGCGGAAGCGCGGGTGGACGCGCGAAAAGGCGGCCGGCAGAAGGCGGTCGCGGCTCATGGCGTACCAGACCCGCGCCTGCCCCAGCTGAAAGACCAGGATCGACGAGATCATGCCGATGATGGCGCCCAGCAGAACGGCCAGCCGCACCCAGTGGAGAATGTGCGCCCCGGGCTCCTGGCTGACGCGTTTGAGCGCGTTGACGACCGGCGCGGCGTCGCCCGCGACCGACTGCCAGGGCACCAGGCCGGTGAGGATGACGGCCACGCCGATGTACAGGATGGTGCAGATGATCAGGGTTGCCAGGATGCCGATGGGCACATCGCGTTGCGGGTGCTTGCACTCTTCGCTGGCAGTTGAGATGGAATCGAAGCCGATGTAGGTAAAGAAGATGATGGAGCCGCCGGCCAGAATGCCGGACCATCCGTTGGGCGAGAAAGGGTGGTAGTTGCCAGGGTGAATAAAGGAGAGCCCGGCAAAGACAAACACCAGGATGGCGCCGATCTTGATCAGCACCATGATGTTGTTGGTGCGGGCGGACTCCTGAATGCCGCGAACTAGGACGACGGTGAGCAGAAGGACGACAAGGAACGCGGGGATGTCGAAGCCGGCGTGCCATCCGGGCTTGAAGATGTCGTGGCCCTGGAAGTCCTGCAGACCCAGCGGCAGATAGGCCGGCGAGAGCCACTTTGGGTTCAGGTGGATGCCCAGCCAGTCGAGCAGATCGACCAGGTGCGCGGCAAAGCCGACCGAAACGCTCATGTTTGAGAACGCGTACTCGAGGATGAGATCCCAACCGATGATCCAGGCGACCAGCTCGCCCAGGGTGGCGTAGGTGTAGGTGTAGGCGGAGCCGGCGATGGGGATCATGCTGGCGAGCTCCGCATAGCAGAGCCCGGTGAGCCCGCAGACGATGGCGACCAGCAGCATGGAGATCGCGAGCGCGGGGCCGGCGCCGGGCCGGCCGGCGACCGCGCCCGAGGTGTGATGGAGCCAGCCGATGACGAGGTCGACGACCGGCGACTCGGCCCAGGTGGTGGTCTCGGACGGGTTGCCGCCGATGGCGGTGCCGATGACGGTAAAGATGCCCGAGCCGATCACGGCACCGATGCCCAGCGCGGTTAGGCTGACTGGGCCGAGCGTCTTGCGGAGCGCGGTCTCGGGGCGCTCGGACTCGGCGATCAGCTTGTCGATGGACTTCCTGGCGAAGATCTGTCTGCCCAGGGCCGTGACTCCTCGGAACAAAGTGGCGGGGAGGGGTAGTTTGCCGCGGCGCAGGGGACATTGGGCGCGGCGGAAGGGACAGACACCGGCGCCCTGAGGGGAAGGCCTGCGGCGTTCGCGGGACCTCTCAGGGCGCGAGGGGTGGTGCGGAAGAGCCTATCGCTTGCTCTGCCCGCGCGAAGCCTTTTTGACCTTCTGCTTGCTGGATCCACGCGGCGTGGTGCGCTTGGCTTTGGGCGCGGCCTTCTTGCGGGCGGCGCGCTTGAGCTTTTTGCGCTCTTCGGTGTCGGTGATGCTCTTGGTATTTGCCATGGGGGTGAGGTGTTCTCAAACTTTCAACGTTCAGAGTGGTGCTGCGAGGTGCAGAGAGGTCAGAGGCGCTCCAGCTGGGCGAACTTTTCCACCAGCTTTTTCACGCCGTGCAGATGAAATTGTACTGTAATCTTCGCGTCCTCCCCATCGCCTTCGCGCTGGGCGATCAGACCTTCGCCATACTTCGGGTGGCGGACGCGGGTTCCCTTGGTCAGGCCGGTGCGGCCGGTGGGGGCGGGAACGTCCAGTTTGGGGCGGCCCCCCGGACGTGCGCCGGGTGCCTTCTGTCCGCGCGCGGCAAAGAAGCTGGCAACGTTGTCGAGCGAGCCGGGCTTCGCCGAGGTTCCGGAGCCGCCCAGAACGCGGGTGCGCTTCAGGTACTCCGGAACGTCGTTCCCTTCGCGGTTCTGGTCCTGGTTGTCGTCCTCGTAGCTCCACGCACGATCGCCGCTCTGCCCGGCGCGCGGGTAGGGTGTGGCGTAGGCACGGCCGCGAAAGCCCGCACCGTGCTCGTCGCCCGAGCCGAAGCGCGGGCTGGCCGGCGGACTGCCCAGGTCTTCGACCAGCCGGCCCGGCACCTCCTCGAGAAAGCGCGAGGCGACCGACGCCTCCGGCATATCGCTGCCGTAGCGACGGCGGTAGCGCGCGCGGGTCAGCACCAGCGTGTCCATGGCGCGCGTCATGCCGACGTAGCAGAGGCGGCGCTCTTCTTCGAGACCGGTGGGGTCGGTGAGCGTGCGCGAGTGCGGAAACAGGCCCTCCTCCATGCCGGCGAGAAAGACCAGCGGGAACTCGAGACCCTTGGCCGCGTGGAGCGTCATCAGCGTCACACGCGCCTCGGCCGAGTAGCTGTCCGCGTCCGAGATCAGGGCGGCGTGGTCGAGAAACTCATGCAGCGTCTCTCCGCGCTGCTGCGCATCCTGCGCGGCGTTGGCAAGCTCCTTCAGGTTCTCAATGCGGGAGAAGGACTCGGGCGTGGCCTCGTCTTCCAGCGCCCGGAGGTAGCCGGAGCGGTCGTTGAGGAACTTGATCAGCTCGGGCAGCGTGGCAGGGTCGCCGGGGCTGCGGAAGGCGGGCGGCTCCGGCTGGGCCGCGGCTTCGGCGGCAGCGACCTCCTCCCGGTTGCGGCGGGTCTCGGCGGCGTTGTTTGCCGGGAGCACGACCGGCGCAAACGGGTTGAAGCTGGCGGCGTCGAGGCCGTGCGCCGCGTCGCTGTCGGAGGCGTTCTCCGCCGTCAAGGTCGAGATCTCCTCGCCCGGGCCGAAGTCGAAGCCGAAGTTGAACGAGGTGTCGAAGCCGGTGCCAGTGACCGGGTCGGCCCCGGTCTCGGCTGGCGGATCGTCGGCCCCGAACTCGAAGGAGGTATCGTCCTCTTCCGGCTCCGCGCCGAGAGCCGCGGGGTCAAACGAGTTATCCGCGCCCGCTTCGCCGCCCACATCGCCGGTGAGTTTTTCGGCAAAGCCCGGGCCGAGCATGGCGCGAGCGTCCTCGATCAGGCGCCGGAAGCCACCGAGCGCGGACAGCGCGCGCGCCGGCAGGAGGCGGTTCTCGAGCGCAGCGGCAATCGCGTCCCAGGTGCTGGTGCCGGTCGAGAGCGCCATGCGTTCGAGCGTCTCCATGGTGGTCTTGCCGATGCCGCGGGCGGGCGAGTTGATCACCCGCGCGAGCGCGATCGAGTCGTGCGGGTTGCTCACCAGCTTCATGTAGCTGAGGATGTCCTTGACCTCGGCGCGGTCGTAGAAGGAGAAGCCCCCGACCATGTGGTACTTGATGCCGTAGCGGCGCAGCGCCTCCTCGACCAGACGCGACTGCGAGTTGGTGCGGTAGAGCACGGCGCAGCGCGGTGGCTCGATCTCGTTCTGGCCAGCTTCACGCAGGTAGCGCTGCACGCGATCGGCGATAAACAGCGCCTCGTTCTCGCCGTCCGGCGCCTCGTAGGAGCCGATCAGCGAGCCGCCCTCGCGCGCGGTCCACAGATTCTTGCCCTTCCTCTGCGTGTTCTGCGCGACCACGGCCGAGGCGCCTTCGAGGATGACGCCGGTCGAGCGGTAGTTCTGCTCCAGGCGGATGGTCGTGACGGCCGGAAAGTCCTTCTCAAAATCCAGGATGTTGCGGATGTCGGCGCCGCGCCAGGAGTAGATCGACTGGTCCTCATCGCCCACGACGCAGATGTTGCTCTCCGGGCCGGCGAGCAGCTTCATCAGCTCGTACTGCGGGCGGTTGGTGTCCTGGTACTCGTCGATCATGACGTAGCGATAGCGGCGGTTGTAGCGCTCGCGGACGGTGGCGTCGGATTTGAGCAGGCGTACGGTTTCGAGCAGCAGGTCGTCGAAGTCGAGCGCGTTCGCCTTCCCCAGCTCCTTGCGGTAGATCTCGAAGATGTGCGCGATCTTCTCCTCGATCGGGTTGGTGCTGGCGAGGAAGTACTCCTGGGGGTCGATCATGTGGTTCTTGGCCCAGGAGATGCGGCCGAGGGCGACCCGCGGCTTCAGCTGCTTGTCGTCGATGCCCAGGCGCTTGAGAGCGGATTTCACCACCGCCTGCTGATCGGTCTCGTCGTAGATAGCAAAGGTGCGGGTGAGCCCCTTGCCGTTCACCCGCAGGGCCTCGATGTCACGGCGCAGGACGCGCACGCAGAACGAGTGAAAGGTCGCGAGCGTGGGCTGCGCCAGCGAGGAGTGGCCCAGGATCTTCTCGACGCGCTCGGCCATCTCCTTGGCGGCCTTGTTGGTGAAGGTGACGGCCAGGATGCTGTCCGGGCTCGCGCCCCGCTGCTCGATCAGCCACGCGATACGGTGCGTGATGACGCGGGTCTTGCCACTGCCGGCGCCGGCCAGCAGAAGCACCGGTCCGTCGACGGTGGTGATGCCGAGCGCCTGCTGCGGGTTCATCTTGGCGAGAAGATCTTGCACGGTTCGGTGGGAGCTCCAGAGACCAGTTTAAGCCTTGCGGCGGGGAAGCGGCGTGGGCCGGCGACCCGGGGAATCCACAGCCGGGTAAGCTGGAAGCTATGGAGATCCGGAATGTAGCGGTGTTCTGCGCGAGCGCGTTGGGTACGGACCCGGCCTTTGCCGCCGCCGCGGCGGAGCTGGGCCGGGCGCTGGCCGGGCGCGGCGTGGGGCTGATCTACGGCGGCGCGCAGGTCGGCCTGATGCACGCCGTCGCAGGGGCCTGCCTCCGCGCGGGAGGACGCGTCGTCGGGGTGATTCCGCAGGTGCTGGTCGACAAGGAGGTCGCGAGCCACGGCCTGACCGAACTCCACGTCGTCGACACGATGCACACCCGCAAGGCGCTGATGGGCGAGCGCGCCGATGCGTTTGTGATCCTGCCGGGCGGCTACGGGACGATGGAGGAGATGTTCGAGGTGCTGGCCTGGCAGACGATCGGGCTGCACCGGAAGCCGGTGCTGCTGCTGAACACCAACGGCTTCTACGATTCGCTGCTGGCCTTCCTGGATGGCTGCGTCGCCCAGGGCGTGCTTCGGCCAGGGAGCCGTGCCATCCTGCGGGTGACGGGTACGGTCGCCGGGGTCATGGAGCTTCTGTCCGACGACTGAGGCAACGAAGGAGATCGACCGGGCGTCAGATTGTGCAGCGAAGAAAGAGCGAAGTAAGCTCTGCGCACGGAGTAAATGCCATGGCGGAACGGGAGATTGTGCTGGACAAGCCGGAGATGCGGGATGAGCAGGCCGACGCGCTGCGGGAGGCCAACGAACGCGCCGAGCGCGCGGAGGCGGAGGTGGCGAAGCTCCGGAAGGCTGCGGCCCACCCGGGTTCCCCGGAGGGATCTCCCGAGGCCGAGGGGACGCACCCCATCCCCGAGGTTCGCAACAGCGACCTGAAGTCGCCGCCGACTCCAAGTACGGCGTCGGCCCGCGAACACGGCGAGGCCCAGCCTCAGGTGGATCGCTCGGACGAGCACCGGCACGCAGCCGGGCGCGATGAGATGTCGGCCGAGGACGGGGTTGCCGAGCTGCGCAAGGATTCGATGATGGCGCACCTTCTGGACTCGCTCGACGCCGGCAAGGACATCGGGCACTACGGCCGGCTGGTCTTTGCGATGGTGGCGCGACACTTCCTCCCCCATGATGAGGTGTTGCGGCGCATGACCCAGGATCGTGACTTCTCCGACGAGCAGGCTCGCCTGATGCTGCGGCAGGTGGAAGGCCGCGACTACAACCCGCCGAAGCGCGACCGCATTCTGGAGTGGCAGCGCGAGCAGGATTTTCCGATTCTGCCGAGCCCGGACGACCCGGACTGCGGCAACCTGTACCGCAATCTGAAGTTCCCCGACGAGGTGTACCAGCACATCGGGCACTACCAGGAGAAGAAGCTCGAGGCCGAGGAGGAAGCAGGCGAGCAGATGCAGCGCTTCTAGGCTGTATCGACATACACGATCTGTCATCTCGACCGGTTTTTCGCTCCACGAGAAAAAAAAACATCTGTTCCGATCGAGATAGCAGCCTGTTTGCCTAAGGGTCGTACTGCCCAGGGCATTGCGTTGTCGGCTGTGACTGCCCGGAGCCCACACCTGCGTCCTCGCCTGCGGAACGGCAGCCGGCGCGGGATAATGGAACGGAGGCCCGATGGACTTCCTCTTCCGATTTCGCAACGTTCTGGTGCTGGTGCTTCTGCTTGTGGTGCAGATCGTCGGGCTCGGGATTCAGATCCGGCGACCGGTGCAATCCGGCGCGCCGGACGGCCGGCCGGTGGCGGTTGCGCGCTCCTGGGTCGCGGGCGCCGTCAGCCCTTTCGAGCGGGCGACCTTCGCCGTGGGGCATGGCGTAGTCTCCGTTTGGAGCAACTACCTGGACCTGCGCGGAGTGCGGCAGCAGAACAGCGGCCTGCGCCGGCAGATCGGCGATCTGAAGCTACGGCAGGCTGCGCTCGCCGAGGATGCGCTGCAGGGTCAGCGACTGCAGGCGCTGCTCGCCTTTCAGCAGCACTACATCGCCTCGACCGTCGCTGCGGAGGTGATTGGCAGCAGCGGCAGCGAGAGCTCGCGGGTGCTGTACCTCAACAAGGGCTCGGCCGACGGTCTGCGAGCGGACATGCCGGTCATCACGCCCGAAGGCATCGTCGGCAAGATTCGCGAGGTCTTTCCGGCCACCGCGCCGCACACCGCCGCGGTGCTGCTCATCAGCGATCAAACGTCGGGTGCCGGGGTGATCCTGGCCAATACGCGGATTCGGGCGATCCTCCACGGAGCCGCCGGCGGCCGGGTGCTCATCAACAATCTCACGCCGGACGATCGCATCCGGCCGGGCGAGCCGGTGCTGACCTCGGGGGGAGACCAGGTGTTTCCGCGCGGTCTGCCGGTCGGCACGATCGAATCGGTCGCGCCCGATCCGGCGCACCAGCCCTACACGACGATCCGGGTGAAGCCGGCTGCCAACCTGCTGCAGATCGACGAGGTGCTGGTGATCACGGGAACCGAGCCGCATCTTCCGCCTGAAGCCCAACACGAGCTGGCGGCGGATGCGGCCACCTCCGCAGCCGCCCGCGCTGCCGCGGAGAAGGCAGCTGCGGAGTCGGCCGCAGCCGAGGCCGCCGCTGACCAGGCCGCCGCCGCACGGTCGGCTGCCGAGATCGTCGCCGACCGCCTGCCTGGCCTGGAGGAGACCGGGCAGGGCAAAGCCGGCACGGGCGCGGCGGATGGGCGGGCTGCCATAGCCACGGCCGGAAAGTCCGCTCCCGGGGCGGACAAGACCCCCGGAGGCGCCGTTCCGAGGCCGCCGCCGACGGTGCACACCGATCGCTACAGCCCCGGCGCGAGCCCGCCCGCCTCCACCCTGACACCCGGCGGCAGCCACGCGCCGCACCAGCCCTGAAGCGGTGAGCAGCCGCGCAGCGTGCATCGTTCGGCCCACCACTGCACGGTTCTTGCCCGGAAGGAGCAGCACCGGTCACTCCACAACAAGCTCCGCATCCGCGATGATGGACGGAGCCCTACCACGCGCCCAGGCCGACCATGACCACCCACAGCTACACCTCGCGTCGCGAGCTCGAAGAGCACAGCTTCCACCCTGTCGTCACGGTGCTGGTGCCGTTTGCCGCCATCGTGCTCGGGTCGCTTCTGCCCCGCATCAACTACCACCTGGCGCTCCTCGATCTCCCTCTGCTCATGACGGTGTTCTTCGCCGTCTCACGGCGATCGCCGGTCGCGGGCGCGCTGACCGGCGCGGCGATCGGTCTCCTGCAGGACGCGCTGGCCGGGCAGCCGATCGGCGTCAACGGAGTGAGCAAAACGCTGATCGGCTATATCGCCGCTTCGATCGGCCTGCAGGTGGACGTGGAGGCGCTGACGACACGGCTGGTGATGAACTTCGTGTTTTCGCTGCTGAACTCGCTTCTCATCTTCCTGATCTTCCGTCATCTGTTGGGCATGCCGAACTTCCACCTGCTGTGGCCTCGTGAGCTGCTGAGCGCCACCCTGAACACCGCCGTGGCCCTGCCGGTGTTTGCCCTGCTCGACCGAACCAAGCGCACGGAGTAGAACCCGCCCCGGCCGATCTGAAGAAGGGAGAGGATCCCATCTCAGGTGGAGGTGATCGCATTGCGGGCTGAAGGCCCGCGCTACTCTAGCCTGGGGCGAAGCCCCAGGTTCCCGGGCAATCAGCCATTGCGGGCTGAAGGCCCGCGCTACTCCCCTTCCAACAAGCCGCGACAGCCCCGTTCGAGGGCACTCTCTTTTCTTTACGGCAGCGGTCTAAACTAGCGGAAGCGATGCTCCCCGAAGACTCCAGACCGCAGCCAGGTGAATCGACCCCGAATGCCGTCGGTCCGGGCGCGTTCGATCCCGAGCTCCCCTCCGGCTCCGCCGCCGACCCGCTGCTCGACTGGACGTCGTCCTCGAGCCATCAGTACCGCGGCGCGCGGGAAGAAAAGCTGCCTGCCGGCAAGCTCCACGCGGCACAGTACATCATCTTTGCCATCCTGGCGGTGCTGGCCGCCGGTCTGTGGCGGCTGCAGATCCTGGGCGCAGCCAACTACCGTGTTCTGGCCGAGGCCAACCGCATCCGCAAGATCCCGATCCACGCGCCGCGTGGCCGGCTCTTCGATCGCGAAGGCCGGCTGATCGTCGACAACTACCCTTCGGTCACCTGCTACCTCCTGCGCGACAGCTCGCACGACGTGCGGGCCGACCTCCCGAGGATCTCGGCCGGACTCCATCTCCCCATGGACCAGCTGGAGGCGACGCTGGCGCGCTTCGCCGCCACACCCAAGTTCCAGTCCATTCCCCTGAAGCAGGACATCAACCCCGACGAGCAGGCGTTTCTGGCCGCGCACCGCGATGAGCTGCCTGAGCTCGAGACGCGTGACGAACAGCGCCGTCTGTATCCGCGCGACGGCTTCGCCGCGCACCTGATTGGATATGTCGGCGAGGTCTCCGAGCAGATGCTCAACGACACCCGCTACGCCATGTACGACCCCGGCGACGTGGTCGGGCGATCGGGCGTGGAGGAGACCTACGACGCCATCCTGCGCGGCGTGGATGGCTCCCGCGACATCGTCGTCAACTCCCACGGCAAGGAGCTGGGCGAGGTGGGCCAGACGCTGGCGCAGCCGGGGCAGGACCTGCGCCTGACCATCGATCTTGATATCCAGCGCGCGGCCGAAAAGGCGCTCGAAGGCAAGGTGGGGGCGATCGTGGCGCTTGACCCCCACACCGGCGAGGTGCTGGCCCTGGCCTCCCGCCCGACCTTTGATCCCAACCAGTTCTCCGGCCACCTGACCAGGACCTACTGGAACCAGATCCTGTCGAACCCCGACCACCCTCTGCTCGACAAGGTCACGCAGGCGCAGCTGGCGCCGGGCTCCACCTTCAAGATCATCATGTCGGTCGCTGGGCTCGAGGAGAAGGTCGCCCAGACCATGCACGTGATGTGCAACGGCGGCGCCAGCTTCTATGGGCATTACTTCAAGTGCGACAAACGCCACGGCATGGTGGATATCTATCACGCCATCCCGTGGTCGTGCGACACCTTCTACTACACGCTGGCGAACCGGCTCGGCATTGACACCATCGCGCGCTACGCGACCGAGCTCGGGTTTGGCCAGCGCACCGGCATCGATCTGCCGGACGAGGCGTCGGGCACCATGCCCTCGACCGCCTGGAAGCTGCGCAATTATCACGAGAAGTGGTACGCCGGCGAGACCATCTCGGTCGGCATCGGGCAGGGCGCCATCGCCGCCACACCGCTGCAGCTGGCGCGCGCTATCGGGGGCGTCGCCTCGGGCGGCGTGCTCCACCGGCCGCACGTCGTCTTCCCGGCCGAGGTGCCGCCGTCCGAGCTCCAGGCGGTTCACGAGACCTTCAACGGCTCCGGCGACCGGGCTGTGCCCATGACGCCCGAGAACTGGCAGATCATCACCGACGCCATGGCCGCGACCACCGGCCCGGGCGGCACCGCCTATGCGTCGCACCTGGACGGCATCGACTTCGCCGGCAAGACGGGCACCGCGCAGGTGATGAGCCACGACGCGCTCGCGCGCTCGGGCGGCGGCCACCACACGGTCCCGAACGCCTGGTTCGTCGGCATGGCCCCGCGCCGCAACCCCGACATCGTCGTCGCGGTGCTGTGGGAGAACGGCGACTGGGGCGCCAACGCCGCCAAGCTCGCCGCCCAGGTCATCGACGTGTACGTCGAAAAGCAGCGCACCCGCGCGGGCAATCTCCGGGAGGTGGCGGCGGCTGCCCCGGCCCCAGCCTCTCCCGGCACCCAATCTTCACGATAGAGCGTCCGGCTCCGGATCCCGCGATGCGGTGTCTAACCCGGCATGTGGATCTGGTCCGGCATGCTCTTGCTCCTTGTGGCGACTTCGGCTTCCACTCAGACCGTGGCACCCGGGAACCGCTCTGTAGCTCACTTTGAGGTGCATGGCTACTCCAGGCTGGCGGCTCTGGCCAGGCTTGGCGCACAGACCCAAACTTCGGTTCTGGTCGAGGTCGATTCAGTCCGTCCTTTGCAGCGTCCCATGGATCTGGCCTTGAACGACTCCACAGTGCGGGATGTCGCCGAACGGATTCTAAGAGGACCGGAGCCTTACGAGATCCGGAACCATGGTGCTTTGCTCGTGGTCTCCAGTCGACACGTTTACAACCGGGTGCTCCTACTGCAGTTCGAGTCGGTCGATTTCAAGGGAGACTCGCTTTCTTCACTCATTCCCTTGCTGGAGTTCTATGTTCGACTCGCAACGGGTTGTAGCCCGCAAGGTTATGCCTGGGCCGGCCCTCCTATGTCCATCGGCAGCTTGCGATTTCAACTCGCCGCCCCGACGATCGAGGAGGTCATCGCAGAGGCGGCAAGGGCCCGGGTCCCCAGTATGTGGGTCATTGAATCTGATCCGAGCCAGCAAGGTTGCATTGAAGATCCCGGTGCCCACTGGGAGATCGGCTTGTATGGCTTTGGCCAGCTCTTCAGCCGCTGTGACGAGCCCTTCAGCCAGTCTGCTGGGCAAACGTTTGTTTCCGGCCCGCGGGAAAGATCCAAAACTGGGCAGAGCTGCGATGAGCCCCACTTGCCAGGAGCTACTCCAGCGTTTCCTCCGCACTGATCACGAACCCAGGCCCGAGTTGCAACTTGGGCTGTATCGACACATACCACTTGTCATCTCGACCGCAGCGCAGCGAAGTGGAGAGACCCCTGTATTCTGGCCAGGCGACTGGAAGTTGTGTGCCTCCGCAGCAGAATACAGGGGTCTCTCCACTCCACGAGATGGAATGCCATCTCGTTCCGGTCGAGATGACACCTCCTTGCTATATGTCGCTACACTCTAGGTCATTTAGCTTCCGTTCGAGCGGGGCAGAGTCCTTCTGCCCCGCTTTATGGCGGGGTCGCCTCAGATCGCACCATCCGTCCCGTACCGTCTCCCGCTCGCCACGGCGCAGCCGCTGCTGAGCGGGGTGCCGTCGGGCGCGAAGAACCGGATGGTGGCCGACGGGGTCTGGAAGGTGTTGTCGGTATCCATTTGGATCATCGGCTGGGTGATGGTCTGGATCTTGGTCAGCGCGCCGTTCACCGTGATGTGGGCGACGGTGGAGGCCGTATACGTGCGGTCGCCGGTGCTGCTCCAGCTGCCCTGCCCCGGTCCGCGCAGCGCCGGGAAGAACATGGAGTTCGAGGTGGACTCCATCAGGGCTCCGCCCGGAACAAAGGTCAGCAGAGACTCGAATGGCTTGCCGGCCGGGGTTCCACCAGCACAGTCCTGGAGGCTGATGGTCACTCTCCAGGTGCCGGCCAGCGAGGGAGTCTCCGCCGCCTTGACCGGGGGGAGGTCGGGGATCGCGGAGCTGCAACCGGTGACGTGGGGAAGTGCGGCCACGAGCGCGAGCGCGCCGGCCAGTTTGAGTGTGGGTGTGTGCATGGGAGCTTCTCCTTGTATGGCCCTGCCGCGCATCGAATTGCCCGGCGGCCGGTGGAGCTACCTTCGGCCCACGGGCCATCACAAGTCTTTGGGGCAATCTGAAGGTTTCTGAAATATCCTGAGGCTTCCCGGGTCCCAGCCATGAGTACAGCACCGCAGATCTTCGAGTTCGAAGGCTTTCGGGTCGATGCCGGACGGCGCTCTCTCACGCGCGGCGGCGGCGGCGGCGCGGCTGCCGGACCGGTGTCGCTCACCGCCAAGGGCTTCGACACCCTTCTGCTGCTGATTCGCCGTCGCGGCGAGGTGCTGGCCAAGACGGAGATGCTGCATCTGATCTGGCCCGACACCGTGGTGGAAGAGAACAACCTGAACCAGACCATCTCCGCTCTGCGGCGCGCGCTCGGGGAGACGCGGGGAGAGAACCGCTACATCGCCACCATTCCGGGCCGGGGCTACTGCTTCACGGCGGAGGTGCGACTCGGTGGTAGAGAAGGGAGCCCCCGACCGGCCGACGAGGGGCAGATTGGCATCGCCGTGCTGCCGTTCAGCAACCTGGGCGCCGGCGCCGAGCGCGATTACCTGGCCGACGGTCTGACCGAGGAGACGATCGCCACGCTGGGGCAGATCGACCCTGGCCGCTTCAGCGTCATCGGCCGAACCACCGTCATGCGCTACCGCAACACGGCGAAGTCGCTGGCGGAGATCGGCGCCGAGCTGGGCGCGGCCTATCTGATCGAGGGCTCGGTGCGAGCCGAAGGTCAGCACCTCCGGATCACCGCCAAGCTCATCCGCGTAGCCGGGGAGCGGGGCATCTGGTCGGCCAGCTTCGACAGCCGGCCCAGCAGCCTTCTGGCGCTGCAGCGCGAGCTCGCCGCGGCCATTGCGGAACAGGTGCGGCTCCACCTGTCCCCGGGGCGTCTCCTGGCGATCGAGAGCCGCCACACCCGCAACCCCGAGGCCTATGATCTGTACCTGCGTGGCCGGTACTTCTGGAACCAGTTCACGCCCGCGACGACGCGCAAGGCGATCGAGTTCTACACCCGCGCCACCGCGCTCGATCCGGACTACGCGCTGGCCTGGTCGGGCATTACCGACGCGCTGTGCTCGAGCCCGGTCACCGGGGACGTCTCTGCAAAGGAGCTTCTGCCGCGCGCCGAGGCGGCGGCCATGAACGCCATTCGCTCCGGCCCGGAGCTGGCGGAGTCGCAAACCTCGCTTGGCTTCTTCTGCTTCTGGCTCGGCTGGCACTGGTCCCGTGCGGAGGCGGCCTACCGCAAGGCGTTGACCCTGGACGCGAGCTACGCCTTTGCGCAACGGATGCTCGGCATCGTGCTGATGCACCTCCGCCGGCATGAGGAGGCCGCGGCGTCCATCCGCCGGGCGCGCGAACTGGACCCGCTCAGCGCCATGCATCGCGCGCTCTCCTCGCAGGTCGCGTTTGCCGCCCGAGACCTGCCGGCGGCCGTGCAGTTCGCGCGCGAAGCCATCGTTCTTGACCCAGAGTTCTGGATCGGCCACTTCCAGCTGGCGCAGGCTCAGATCGAAGCCGGGGAGCAGGAGGCAGCGCTCGAAACCCTGAACGAATCGGCTCGTCTCAGCGGCGGCAACTCCAAGGCGCTCTCGGTTCGTGGCTACCTGCTGGCGCGCCTGGACCGCCGGAGGGAGGCCGCCGAGGTGCTCGCCACCCTGGACGAGGTGGCCCGCACGCGCTTCGTTCCGCCCTACGCCCGGGCGCTGATATACGCCGGTCTGCGGGAGACGGAGCTGGCGTTCCGCTGGCTCGACCGCGCCTTCGACGCCCACGATGTCCATCTGGCCTTTCTGACGATCGACCCCAAGTGGGACCCGCTGCGCTCGGACCCGCGCTTCGCCGATCTGCTCAGGCGCTGCCACTTTCCCGGGTAGCGGCGCGCCCGGGCGGTCAGACCCGCGGGTCGGGCTTCGCCGTCTCCGAGCAGATCTCGCGGCGTTCCGGCGACGCAAAGGCGCGTGCAGGCCGGTTCCTTTGAGCGAAGCTGGCGCATGGCGCACCGGCTTCGACCCTTCGGCACAGCGAATCTGCCGTAAGGTATGATCGTCGGCTGAAAGCGATTACAGACCGGAGCCTTCGCCGTGACTCTCTCACGCCTTGCCCTACGCGCCCTTTTGCCCGTTCTTTTCTGCGCCGGCCTCGTCGCCCAGCAGCAGCCCGCCGCGCAGCAGCCGGCAACGGAGCGGCCGCCGGCCGTTCCTCTGATCACCCACAATCCGTACTTTTCCATCTGGTCCGACACCAATGAACTCACGGACTCCGAGACCCGGCACTGGACCGGTACGCCCCAGCCGCTGCTGGGCGTGGCCCGCATCGACGGGCACCCCTTCCGCTTCATGGGTCGCATGCGCGACGTGCCCGCGATGCAGCAGACGGCGCTCCGCGTCACCATGACGCACACGCGCTACACCTTTCAAGCGGGCGGCGTCGAGCTCGAGCTGGCGTTCTTCACGCCGACCATTCTCTCCGACCTGGACATCCTCTCCCGTCCCGTGACCTACCTCACCTGGACTGCGCACGCGACCGACAGCGCGCAGCACGCGGTCGAGGTCCTGTTGACGGCGAGCCCGCTCCTGGCGGTCAACGACTCCGGCGAGCAGGTGGTCTACTCGCGCAACGAGACCGCGGCGCAGCACGTGCTTTCGGTCGGATCGCGCGACCAGCGGGTGCTGAACCGCTCGGGCGACAACCTGCGCATCGACTGGGGCTACTTTCACCTTTCGGTTCCGAAGGACGAGAGCTCAACCCTCGCGATTGCCGAGAACGCCGCCGAAGACTTCGCCCAGAAGGGTCAGCTGCCGGACAGCGACGCGATGGACGGTCCGGTGTTCGCCAATGGCTCCGCCCCGCAGCTGGCGGTGGAGCTGCCGATGGGCCAGGTGGGCACCTCGCCGGTTTCGCGGCACGTTCTGGTCTCCTACACCGAGGGCTACGCCATTCAGTACCTGGAGCGCAATCTGCGGCCCTGGTGGCAGCGCAACGGAAAGACCGTCGACGCCATGCTGGATGAGGCAGCGCACGACTACGAGACCCTGGACGCCCGCGGCAACAAGCTGGACCACGATCTTCTGGACGATCTGACGCGCGCCGCCGGGGCGCACTACGCCTGGATCTGCACGCTGGCGTACCGGCAGGCGTGGGCCGCGCACGGCTTTGTTGCCGATGCCGACGGCCAGCCGCTGGTCTTTGGCAAGGAGAACTTCTCGAACGGCAGCATCGGCACGGTGGACGTGCTGTATCCTGCCTCGCCGATGTTCCTGTTTCTGAATCCGGTGCTGCTGGAAGCCGAGATCCGTCCGCTGCTCGAGTACTCGTCGCTGCCCAATCACTGGCGCTTTCCCTTTGCGCCGCACGATCTGGGCACTTATCCGCTGGCGAACGGGCAAACCTATGGCGGAGGGGAGAAGACCGAAGAGAACCAGATGCCGGTCGAAGAGTCCGGCAACATGCTGCTGATGGCCGACGCAGTCGCGCGGGCGCTCTCGGCCAACGGCAAACCCGACACCCGGCTGGCGGCGCAGTACTGGCCCACGCTGACGCGGTGGGCGGAGTACCTGAAGCAGCATGGGCTCGATCCCGAGAAGCAGCTGACCACGGACGACTTCGCCGGGCACGTGACCCACAACGCCAACCTCGCCCTGAAGGCGATCGACGCGCTCGAGGCCTATGCCGATCTCGCCCGCCTGCTGCACAAGGACGACGTCGCGCGGAAGTACTCCAGGACCGCGCACGAGTATGCCCGGAAGTGGATCGACATGGACAAGGAAGGCGACCACTACAAGCTGGCCTACAACTCCCCGGGCACGTGGAGCCAGAAGTACAACCTGGTCTGGGACAAGGTGCTCGACTACAACCTGTTTCCCAAGTCGGTGCGCGACTCCGAGATCAGCTTTTATTTGACCAAGCTGAACCGGTACGGCCTGCCGCTCGACAGCCGGGCCGACTATACCAAGCTCGACTGGCAGCTGTGGACGGCGACCCTGGCGGACAATCGCAGGGCGTTTGACGCGATCGTCGACCCGATCTATACATGGACCAACGAGACCCCGAGCCGGGTTCCCATGACCGACTGGTACGACACCAAGACCGGCAAGCAGGTCGGCTTTCAGGCGCGCAGCGTGGTAGGTGGCGTGTTTGTCAAGGCGCTCTCCGATCACCAGCTGACCGACAAATGGCGATCCGAGGCGGCAAAGCCGGCCGGCGGAGCTGCAGGGAGGTAAGCTGCCGGGCTCCGGGCTCATGGGAGAAAGCTGACCGGCCGCGTAAACTGAGGAGGACCGATGTTTCGCCTCTCCTCCTTCCGCGACTTCGATTGGATCTTGTTCGGATTCGTGTTGCTGCTGTCGGTCATCAGCGTGCTGGAGATCAAGTCCGCGACGGCCCACACAAAGTTCCATGGCTTCGACACCAAGCAGATCGGATTTCTGGCCGTAGGCATCGCTCTGATGTTTGCGATGTCGGTGATCGACTACCACCGGCTGATCGAGTTTGCGACGCCTGCGTATGCCGTGTCGATCGGTGCTCTCGTTGCCGTGCTCGCCTTTGGGACAAAGGTGCTGGGCGGGCGGCGGTGGATCAAGCTGCCGGGTGGAGCGCACTTTCAGCCCTCGGAGTGGGTCAAGCTGGTGCTGATCGTTGCGGTGGCCCGCTTCTTCTGGTCACTCAGCGGTCGCGAGCTTACGTGGACCGATATCGGGAAAGCCTTTGCGCTTGTGGGCGTGCCCATGCTGCTGGTGCTCAAGCAGCCCGACCTGGGAACGGCCCTGACGTACCTTCCGATTCTGCTCTGCGGCCTCTTCTTTGGCGGCCTCCGGGTCAAGCAGGCCGGCATCCTTCTGCTCGCCTTTTTGATGGTGGGCGGGGTCGCCTGGAAGACCGGGAAGCTGCTGAAGCCGTACCAAAAGGCGCGGTTGACCTCGTTTCTGGACTCCGACTCGGACCCTCGTGGATCGGGGTATCAGATTCGTCAGTCTCTGATTGCTGTCGGCTCGGGCGGTATCTGGGGCAAAGGGGCCAACCGCGGAACGCAGACGCAGGGGGATTTCCTGCCCATCCCGTACACCGACTTTATCTTTGCGGCGTTCTGTGAGGAGCATGGCTTTGTGGGAGCCATCGGCGTCCTTCTGCTCTACTTCCTGGTTCTGATGCGGCTGGTCCAGAATGCGCAGACTGCGTCCGATGTGCCAGGAAGCCTGATCACGATGGGGGTGGTGGCCGTGGTGATCTTCCAGATCGCGGTCAACGTTGGAATGGTGGTGGGACTGATGCCGGTCACCGGCATCCCCTTGCCGCTGATGAGCTACGGTGGATCGTCAGTCCTGTTTACCTTCCTGTCGCTGGGCATTGTGATGAACATCCGCATGCGCCGCTTCGTCAACTGAGGGTCAGACAGGTGGGCCGGACAGGAGTGTGGCGGAGCTCCCCGCGGGCTCAGGCACCGGCAAACAACGGCCTGACCAGTTGCACCTGATGAACCTCCCGGATCGATGCCGGGGTTGGGTCTGCAGCGAGCAGGCTGGTCATCTGCTCCGGAGGCAGTGGCTTTGAGTAGAGGTAGCCCTGGACCAGCTCGCATCGGAGATCGCGGAGGCAGTCCAGTTCGCCGCCGGTCTCTACGCCCTCGGCAATGACCTGCTTTTCAAGCTGCCGGGCGAGATCGATGATGGTGCGGACGACCTCCATACGGCGACGGTCCTGTTCCATGTTCTTGACGAAGCTGCGGTCGATCTTGACCACGTCGAAGGGAAAGTCCAGCAGGTAACTCAGCGAAGAGTACCCGGTGCCGAAGTCGTCGAGGCAGATCTGGATGCCGAGTTCGCGGGCGGAGCGTAGCACCTCCATCGCCGCCTGCGGGTCATTGAGCAGCACCGATTCGGTGATCTCGAGCTTCAACAGCTCCGGCGCCAGCCCGCTGCGGCGCAGGCTCCCAAGAATCGTATCCAGCAGCCGGGGGTCGGCGAACTGCCGTGCAGAGATATTGACGCTGACGCTCAGCCTGGACTGGAAGCGCTCGTTCCACTCCCGCATGCGGTGGCAGGCCTGATCGAGCATCTGGCGCCCGAGGTCGAGCACAAGCCCGGTGTCTTCGGCGATCGAGATGAAGTCGGCCGGGGAGATCAGGCCGCGGTCGGGGTGCTGCCATCGCACCAGAGCCTCAAAGCCGTACACCCGGTCGCCAGCGAGGGAGTAGATGGGCTGATACCACGCGTGGATGGAGCCGTCCTGCAGGGCCTGCCGGAGATCGGTCTCCAGCTCCAGGCCCTTGCTGGTCTTGGCCAGCATGGAGGGAGCAAAGAGCCGGGCCGAGTTCTTCCCGGAGCGTTTGGCCTCGTACATGGCGCAGTCGGCATGCCGCACCATCTCCTCCGCCGAGGTCATCTCGGCTGCGACGGCAACACCGACGCTGGAGGTGATGTACGTCACTCGCCCGTCCAGCGTGATCGGAGCCTGCAGGACCGTGACAATCCGTTCCGCCACCGCCATCGCGGGCCGTTCGCTTCCGACCTCCCGCAGCAGCAGCACAAACTCATCGCTGCCCAGGCGGGCGAGCAGGTCGCCTGGCCGGATGGTGGATCGCAGCAAACGTGTGACCTCGACCAGAAGTCGGTTTCCAAAGGCATATCCAAGGCTGTCGTTGATGATCTTGAAGCGGTCAAGGTCGATAAACAGGATGGCTACCTCGCCGAAGGGTCTCTGCCGCGCTCGGGCGAGCGCCACCGTCAGCTCCTGCATGAGAAGAACGCGGCTCGCGAGACCGGTGAGCGGATCAAAGAGGACCTGCTCCTTCAAGCCCAGGTGAGCCTTCTCGAGCTGCCGTTCGCGGGTGGAGGTGCGCACCACGAAGAGCAGGATCGCCAGTGCCATCAGGATGCTTCCCGGAAGGGGTCGTCGCAGGCCGAGAGCGCCCGACGCGGCGATCGCGATGCCGGTCAGACCGATCGAGCTCAGGCAGCGGATGTTGCGGGAAAGGCTGCTCTCAGCAACTGCGGGGTCGGCAGGCTCGCCACGCGGCGGAGCGCTTCGTCGCCGCATCACCACCGGCGCAAAGATCAGAAACGGCAGGTCCCAGAACAGGTCACCGACCGTTCCCACGCCCAGCCCACGCCGGCCGGCAATCCACCCCGCCCATGTGCACACGCCGTAGATGGCAACGAAGAGAAGGAGATCGCGAAAGATGCGGCGGTCGCCGTGACCTCGCGACACCAGGAAGCGGAGCAGGTAGGCGAACAGCAGAAGTGCACTTTGGATGTTGTAGGCCACGTCGAGCGGAAGCTCCGCCGGGCGGGCGAAGACGAGAAAGTAGAGGGCGCTCAGCCCCAGGCACCCTTGCGCGAGATCAGACCACTCGACCGGGTCGCGAGAGTCGCCCGCGGTCTTTCGGGGGGAGTTCGAGGTCACGAGCAGAAGGCCGAGACCAAAGAGCAGGAAGAAGCCGTCCGAGCTTGCCTGGAGCTGCTTGAGCCCGGGAAGGAGCAGCGAAGACAGGTAACAGGCCTGGCCCACGCTCCACAGGCTGAAGAGTGCAATGAGCTGCACCCAGATACTGCGGAGGTATCCCGCGGGTGTGTTGCGGGCCTGCACCCAGCAGGCAGCTGTCACCAGCAGGGCAGCCGCAAGCTGAACCCAGTTCGAAACGCGCGGCGACGGGGAAGAGAAGAGGGCGAAGGCCAGGTGCAGCCCGGTCAGAAGGGTGGAGAGCACGAGGAACAGCCGCCATAGCGGCTCCCTCTGCACAGAAGGAGCGCGCTTCTCCTCGATCTCAGCCATGTTGCTGCTCATCGGCCACACGGCCCCTGCTCCTCTGTCCAAGCTGCTCATGGGAGCCTTATCGGCCTTTCTTCCGCGAACTTTAGCTCCGGAGGGAAAGTATTTGCTCCCGGCGGACGCTTCGGCTTCGCTACACTCTGGCGTTTGCAGCGGCAAGGGTGCAATACTACTTCTGGGACAGGATCGCCAGGGGTCAGGGTGACCTTTCGTCCAGGCTCCGCTCCCTTGGCTCTCATCGCCAGCAGCGGCGACAGATTTTTAGAAGAAAAGGCCGGCCGGCCCGAGATCACTGAAGCTCCGTTGGCCGGGCAGGTTCCAGGGAATGTTCGCAACCGGAAGGCAAACGGCCCCGTCTCGCAGCTGCGAGACGATTGTGGTCACAAACTCCGCTTGCGCCCCATCAGCTCCCGCGTGTTCTCGTTTCGTCGATCTCTCAAGCGCCGCCCGGCCCGCCTCGTTTCGACGTTTCGGGTTTCCTGAGCTGTTCGCAGGCGCGCCAGCCATCGTCTCCCGAGCCTTCGCCCATGGAACCCGCCCGGTCTTCGGAGCCGTTCGCGCCTAGCCCCCGGGCCGCGCGCTTCCGTGATCTCTGACCTGCCTGTCCGCCCGATCCCTCTCCGGGACGGGCAGAAAGAGCAGAGAACCATGTCGAAAGAGATCTATATCTCCTCCACGCCGCACGAGACGCGGCTTGCCATCGTCGAAAATGACGACCTCACCGAGATCTACTACGAGCGTGAAAACGAGTACACGCTTGCCGGATCGATCTACAACGGGCGCGTTACCCGGGTGCTGCCGGGGATGCAATCCTCCTTTGTGGACATCGGCCTGGAGCGGGACGCCTTCCTGTACATCACTGATTTCATGGAGGAAGCGGGCGACTCCGCGGACTTCGACTCGGACGGCGCCTCGCGCGGAGGCGGCCGGGAGCGCCAGGGCGACGGCGCCCGGCGGACTGAGACGGGTCGGCCCACCGAGAGCGCCGAGGGCGGCGGCAACGATCGACCGGACCGGGGCGACCGTCGCGACCGCCGGCGTTCCGGCGGTGGGGAAAGGCCTGGCAACCGGGATCGTTCCCTGGGCGCACCGGCCGTGGAGCCCCGGCCCGCAGCGGAGCTGCCCGCCGATGAGGTGTCGTTTGGAGCTCCCAACGCCGGTCCAGGAGACCGCGACGAGCTCGGGGCCGGCAGTGTGGGCGAAGGGGCACCGGGCGCGGACGGCAGTCGACGATGGCGCGGCCGGCGTGGCCGGCGTCGCGGCCGGGGAGCCGGCTCCCCGGATCTCCTTCCGGTCGAAGGCGGCCTGACCGGGGAGGCAGGACCTCCGGGAAACCTCGCGAACGAGCCCGGAACGCTTTACCCGGCGGGAAACTTCGATCAGACCGATGCTCTCGACATCTTGCCCGCGGAGGCAGCCGGCCACTTCGACCTGGAGAATGAGTCGCAGATCACATCCAGCCTCGAAGAGTCCAGCCTTGAAGAGTCGGGCCTTTCCACCGTATATGGCGCTGCCGAGATCGGCCAGGCGGGTGACCGGGAACCCCGGCGTGGCCGGGGCGACCGGGATCGGGGCCGAGGCCGTGGTGGCCGCGACCGCGATCGCCGGCCATCGCGAGACTCCTCCTACTCCTCACGCGCTCCTTACGGGGGAGACACCGCCGGAGACGCCGGCGACCCTGCGGCCGAGCCGATCGTTCTGCCTGGCGAGACGCTGGCGAAGTATCGCCCGGACTCGCAGCAGCCGGCGTCCTCCTCCGCCCCCGAGTCCGTTTCGCCCGTCAGACCCTCGACCGAGTACAGCCTGACCGGAGCCTGGGACGGCGGAGCGGTTCTTCCCGGGGAGACCCTGCGGCCGCGCTCCGGCTCCATGGCTGCCAGCCAGTCCCCGTCGCGCCCAGAGCCGCGATCAGAGCGGCAACCTGAGCGGCGATCCGATCGCGGCCGAACCGAGCCCGCGGCGCCTGCCATGCCGGAGGCGAGCCAGGCAGAACCGACGATCACCTTGGATGAGAGCGGCGTGAGCGTCGATCCGGTGGCGAGCCAGCGGCCGGAGGTGGCCGAGGTCGCTCACCTGGGTGAGTTGCCGCCCTCCGAGATATTGCACGAGAGCGATCCGGTCGCGGCCGACCGCTCCCCAACAGAGTACGAGCCGGAGGAAGGCTCGGCCTCGCTGCGCTTCGATCCCAACCCACCCGCGGAGTACCGCCAGGGCGGGTCGCCGGTCGAGGAGGCGTCGTCTGATCGGACTGAAGATCTGGCCGCGGAGCCGGTCGTGGCGCCGCAGACGGTTTCCGAAGCCCAGGTCTCCGAAGCCCAGGTCTCCGAACCTGGGGCGGAGGCCGACGAGCCGCTGCCGACGCAGCTGTCCCCTGCTCACAGCATCACGCCGCAGCCCGGAACGCCGCTCCACATGCTGCAGGGCGCAGCAGGGGAGACGACAGATCACGAGTTGACCTCCGTGACGGCGGCTGGCGAGATGCTCTCCGAGCCCCCTGTGGCCAGCCCGGCGCAGGAGCTCTCGCACCCCGCCGATCCCATGGAGCATGAGACTGCCATCCTGGAGCATAACCGCGCCGCCTCCGAGCCGGACGGTGCGGTGGTCCTGCCTGCAGAGGCGGAAGGGGAGTCCGAGGCGACCTCATCGGACGAGCCCGACGGGACCTATCGCTTTGCCCCGGGAGACGGCGCGCTCGAAGAGGAGTTGATGGACGAGGATGAGGTCGATCAGCCGCACGTGCTGGCCGGATCAGCCGACGACCTGACCGAGGAGGAGACCCTGGAGGGCACGGCCGACCTCGCGACGCTGATCCGCGAGATGTCGATCGACCAGATGACTCGGCCCGACGATCCGGGGGAGCTTGAGGAGGGCGAGGTCCTTGAAGAAGAGGATGCGGCCTACGACGAGGCTTACGCTCAGACCTACGCTCAGGGCGATGAGGAGGCGGAGGATCTCGCTTCCGGCGATGTCGCCATCTCGGACGATGATCGGGTGCCGGCCGAATTGACCGATACCTCCGAGGCGTCGTTTGGCGCGGTGGCGCACGACTCCGAGCCGCTTGGCCAGCCGCGGGAGGGCAATGAGGGACGCTCTGGCGAAGGCGGCCGACGCGGCAACCGGCGTGACCGGGATCGTGGCCGGAACGGCGACTCTGACCGCGCAAACGGAGGCGGCGGCGGAGATCGGGGCGGACGGCAGGGGCGGCGGGACGGACGGCATTCCATGCAGGCGACCAACCTGCCGGCCATCAGCGACCTGCTGAAGCCCGGGCAGGAGGTTCTGGTGCAGATTGCCAAGGAGCCGATCGCCAAAAAAGGTGCGCGCATCACCTCCCACATCGCTCTTCCGGGCCGGTTTCTGGTCTTTATGCCGACCGTGAATCACACCGGTGTCTCCCGCAAGATCGACTCCGACGGCGAGCGCCGCCGGCTGAAGGAGATCCTGCTCTCGGAAAAAGGCGAGGCCGCCGGCGGGTTTATCGTGCGCACCGCCGCCGCCGGAGCGACCGAAGAGGAGCTGCGCTCCGATCTGCGGTTCCTTCTGAATCTCTGGGCGGACATCAAGCAGCGCTCCGAGTCCTCGAAGTCGCCGGCGCTGATCTACCACGACCTCAACCTGGTCGAGCGCATCCTGCGCGATCAGGTCACCGACCACTTCTCGGCCATCTGGGTCGATACCGAGACCGAGTACGAGCGGGTGCTGCGCTTCCTGCAGCGCTTTCAGCCGTCGCTCATCCGGCGGGTCAAGCTCTACACCAAGGACACGCCGCTGTTTGAACAGTTCGGCATCGCGGAGGAGATCAACAAGGCCCTGCGATCCAAGGTGTGGCTCAAGTCCGGCGGATCGATCGTGATCAACCAGACCGAAGCCCTGGTCGCGATCGACATCAATACCGGCAAGTACGTCGGCAAGACGGCGCGGCTGGAGGACACCATCGTCAAGACCAACCTCGATGCCATTCCGGAGATCGTGCGGCAGATCCGTTTGCGCGACCTGGGCGGCATCATCATCATTGACTTCATCGACATGGATGAGCGCAAGAACCGCAACCGGGTGATGGCGGCGCTTGAGGATGAGCTCAAAAAGGACAGGGCTCCCTCGAAGGTGCTGCAGTTCAACGACTTCGGCCTGGTCGCGATCACCCGGAAGCGGGTGAAGCAGAGCCTGGAGCGGACCCTCTCGGCACCGTGCGAGGTCTGCCAGGGAACCGGCATGACCAAGTCGCCCGTGACCGTCTGCAACGACATCTACATCGAGATGCGCAAGATGCAGAAGCACCTCGATCGCGGGGATGTGATGCTGCGAGTCAATCCGGAGGTGGTCAAGCAGCTCAAATCGCCCGGGACCAAGTGGCTGCAGGAGATGGAAGAGCTGGTCGGCAAGACTATCCTGGTCAAATCCGATCCGGCGCTGCACCCTGAGCAGTTCGACATCCACTAAGGTCCGAGCCAGAATCGCGGTCCGGAAGCGCCCTCCCCTCTCAACGGGAGGGCGCTTTTTGCTCCTGCCGCACACGGGCGAGCGAATCCGTTCATCTCTTTCCGCATTCCGAACGTCTTACAAGAACAACATGGACGAAAGTTTGGGGTTCAAGCCCATGAACGTACTGGGAACTTGTCCCGCAGCCACCAGGAGCTATCAACGCAGATGCTAAAGACCCTTCGATTCCATCGCTTCTTTGCCCATGCTGCCGGAGCGACCGTGCTTTGCGCCACGGCTGCTATGGCTGCTCCAGTCGCCCAGCCGGTTGCGGCCGCCTCTCCCACCGCCGCACCGGCCATCAACTTTGCAGCGGAGAGCAGGGCCACGCTCGACCTTTCCACACCGGATCTGAATTACAGCAGCAGCGCCGTCTCCTCAGACGCGGTCAGCGCGGAGCGCTTCAGCCTGAGTCCGGAAGGCTCCGGCGAGGCCCAGCCCCCGATGCGCCGCCGTCGCTACGGTCGCCCACGGTACTCCGACAAGCTGCACAACGCCGATGGATCGAACCGCCTCGCCTTTGTCGCAGGTGGGGGGTTCACCCTTCCGACCGGCGCAACCGGCCGCCGCACCAACCTCAGCTACGGCTTCAAGGGCGGCGCGGGCATCAACTTCAACCGCAGGTTCGGCGTGATGGCGGAGTACAACTACGACCACTTCGGCATTCAGGGCCGTGTGCTAAACAGCCAGCAGGACCTCTATAACCAGTACATCCTGGATCAGACTGGCGATCCTACCCAGGAGATCTCCGGTCTCGACGGCAACACGCATCTGTGGTCCCTCACACTGAATCCGACCTACACCTTCCATGAGTCGGACAAGAGCAGCGCCTACGTTGTGGTGGGTGGCGGCTTCTACCGCAAGGTGGTGAACTTCACCATTCCCTCTGTCGGGACCTACTGTGACCCCTACTACGGCTGCTACCAGGTTGCGACGAACCAGGTATTTGACCACTACTCGAACAACGCTGGAGGCATCAACGGCGGCATCGGCTTCACCTACAAGCCTTCCCGTTTTGCCGGTGAGCGTTTCTTTGCCGAGGCTCGTTATGTGGAGGTCTTCAACAGCGCCAGTGCGAACTCGGTTGTGAGCCTCTATCCACCCGCCAATGCACGGACGGGCTACATCCCGGTCACCTTCGGTGTTCGCTTCTGACCCACCGAAGGTGCTCCTCCGCACGGGTCTGGCCTCGGCCAGGCCCGTTGCTTTTGGTGCACACCATCTCCTGTGCAAAGGAGTTCGGGTGAATCGTCTTTCGGAGCCGTCCCCCGAAAGCCTTGACCTTGCATCCTTCTGAAGACACCCGAGATTTTCTGAGGAGCTCTCTCCTTGTCCACCACGGAAGCCATTCTTCTGTTTCTGAGCAGCCTGGCGCTTACCATCGTCGCCAGCGTCGTTCTGTCGCGCCGGCTCAAGCAGGTGGGCACCTCGCTACAGATGTCGCAGTCGCTGCTCGGCATCGTGGCGGCGCTCGGCTCCGACGCGCCGGAGATCTCCTCCGCCATCACGGCACTTCGCGGCGGAGAGCATGACCTGGGGCTCGGCATCGTGCTCGGCTCCAACATCTTCAATCTCGCCGCGCTGCTTGGGGTCGGAGCGCTGGCGTCCGGCCGCGTGAAGGTGGCGCGGCCGACGCTGCTTCTGAACGGAGCCGTCGCCCTCTCCATCTTGGCAGTGACGATGTTGCAGCTTTACCGGATTCTGCCCGCGGCGTGGGGCCTGGGCCTGACCCTGGCCATCTTTCTGCCGTACGTTGTGGCGGTATCGATCTCCCCGGAGCGACTGACGCACTTCGCCTCCCGCTTCGGAGTGGGGCTGGCGGTGCTCGAGACCGTGACGGATGCGGACAAGGATGCCACCGAGTCGGAGATGGCTCCGCAGCCCAGCTACGCCGACTCACTCGGAATCATTCCGGCGCTGGTGAGCATCGTTCTGGCCAGCATCGGCATGGTGCACTCCGCGGTGCTTCTGGGCCAACGCTGGCACATCCCAGGCGCTGTGACCGGCACCATTATTCTGGCGACGCTGACCGGCATTCCCAACATCGTCACCTCCGTGCTGCTCGCGATGCGTGGCCGCGGATCGGCGGTGCTGAGCGAGGCGCTGAACAGCAATACCCTGAACCTGGTCGCCGGGGTGGCTGTGCCGGCGCTGCTGCTTGGCCTGGTACCGCTCTCGAGTGGAGCGGCCCTCGCCGTCTGGTGGCTGGCCGGCATGACGGTGCTGGCACTCGCGCTCTCCTGGCTGCGCGGCGGCCTAGGCCGGGTGGGTGGAGCGGTGCTGGTGGCGGTGTATGTCGCGTTTGCCCTGCTGACCGTTCTCAGGCCGTGGGCGTAAACACAGTCGGATCAGCGGAGACGGTAAAAGACCCCAACCGCGACGCCCGCGCAGGTGAGCAGGCTGATAAGAATCTGGTGCGGAAGGCCGCGCTGCTGCGCCTCCCACGAGTTCTTCCAGAGCACATACACGAGCCCTGCCGCGAGCGCGGCGCCCGTCAGCCAGGCGAGGTTCGGGGCTGAGGCAATGCTTCCCGCCACAAATCCGCCTGCGGCCACGGCAAGGGTCCACAGCAGATCCTGCAGCCATTTGTAGCCGCCGCGAATCCGGTGATCCCGAATCACAAAACGGGGCATCGCGGAGGTCACGCCCATCGTGACCACAAGCGCGATGGCGGCGACGAGCGTATACCCCAGCGCAAGCCCGACTCCGGCGGCGACGACCATGCCCAGCACAGGAGGCTCCTCTCTGCAGGCGTCAGCCCTGCGTTCCGACCAGCATCAGGAGATCGGCCAGGAGCGCGAGCAGCACACACCCGATCCCCAGCCAGCGTTCCCGTCCCAACCCAAACGCCAGAAGAGCGATGGCCAGCGGACAGGCGGTCATCGCTGCGGCCATGCCGGCTCCTGCAAGGGCCACCGCGATCTCGCCACCGTGCACGGGCAGCATGGCCAGAAGCGGAAGAAGCGCGGCAAAGACGACCGCAAAGCTGCCGACGGCGAGACCGCTGGCCGCCGAAATCCGGCGTCTTCGGCTGGCATATGGCCTCCGGAGAAAGCTTCGCCAGCACATCGCCAGCCCCGCGACCGGAAGCAGCAGGACAACGGAAGACACCCCGACGATCAGCCTCTCGTGCATCGGCGCGCGGCCCTCTCCCTTCCTGACTCTAGCCTATATACCTGCGGGATAGGGCTTCTCGTGCATCTCCTGCCCGGCGGTCTGCCCGCCGCGCTCGAATCGCCCTTCCAGAAGGCTCAGAAGCGCGGTGTACCAGTACCCCCAGACAAAGAGCAGAAGAAAGGGCACAGTGAAAAAGTTCTCGGTCGAGACCGCATACCAGACGGTCCAGGCGAAGTACGCGCCAATCAGAAGTTCGATCCATGGCATCACGCCCAGACGCTTGCGATAGACCTTGGCTTGGCTTTTCTCGCCCTTCTCCTGCACGCGGTACTTGGGCGTGCGGGCAAAGGCGCTCTTGATGCCGAAGAGCGCTTCCAGAACCGCCTTGGTGTTCGAGATCGTCAGCCCCACGCCGCCCAAGGCCATGACGAACGGAATGTACGGCAGCGACCGCCACCAGCTCTTCGGGTGCAGCTCCTTCTGGCTGACCAGGTAGAAGGTGGAGACCGACATGGTGCTGGCAAAGAAGAGCGGCAGATCGATCAGCATCATCTGGAGGTAGCCCTGCCAGCTGCGGATCACCATCGCCGGCATCAACAGAACGCTCAGCACAATCATCAGTGGATAGCTGATGTTGGCGGTCAGGTGATACCAGGCTTCGAGCTTGGTGTGCCAGGGTGCGTCGCTCTTCAGCACCCGCGGCAGGATTTTCTTGCCGGTCTGGATAAGGCCCTTCGCCCAGCGCGCCTGCTGGGTCTTGAAGGCGGTCATCTCGATCGGCAGCTCGGCCGGGCACTCCACATCCTGCAGGTACTTGAACTTCCAGCCGATGAGCTGCGCCCTGTAGCTCAGGTCGGTGTCTTCGGTCAGGGTGTCGTGCTGCCATCCGCCGGCCTCGCCGATCACGCGCCGGCGCCACATGCCCGCGGTCCCGTTGAAGTTGAAGAAGACGCCTGCGCGCGACCGGCCGCCGTGCTCCAGAACAAAGTGCCCGTCCAGCAGAATGGCCTCGACCTGCGACAGAAAGCTGTAGTCGCGGTTCAGATGGGTCCACCGCGTCTGCACCATGCCGACCTCCGGCTCGGCAAAGTGGTGGATGACCTGCATCAGCCAGTCGTGCGGCGGAACAAAGTCGGCGTCAAAGATAGCCACAAACTCGCCGGTGGCAGTCTCGAGACCGGCGTCAAGCGCACCTGCCTTGTAGCCGTGCCGGTTGGTCCGATGGAGGTAGTGAATCGGCTGCGGCGGCAGGTCGCCAAATCCGGCGGCGTAGCGCTCGACGATGCCGCGGGCCACCCGCTGTGTCTCATCGGTGGAGTCGTCGAGCAGCTGGATCTCGAAGCGGTCGCGCGGGTAGTCCAGACGGCAGATCGCATCGATGAGGCGGTCGACCACGAACTGCTCGTTGAAGATCGGCAGCTGGATCGTCACCGCGGGCAACTGGCCCTCGGGCCAGCGCGCCGGCGGCTCCGATCCGCGCGCTTCCTTCTTTTTGTTGCGGAAGTAGAGCCACACCAGCTGGTAACGGTGGATGCCGTAAAACGCCAGGATCAGCATGACGATGAAGTACGGAATCAGAAGCGCGGTATCGAAGGCGTTCCAGCGGTAAAGGTGCTCAAAGGTCGTGTCGCCGTAGTGCGACCGCCAATAGTGCCCGAGGCCGTGCGGCGACAGCGAAAGCCACGTGCCCAGCATGTGCGTCCACGTGCCCAGCATGTCCGTCCACGTGCCCAGCATGTCCGTTGCAGAGCGCAGATCTCTCACCTCACCCGTTTACGAGATTCTACGTGATCCCGCCGGCCGGTCCGGAACGCATTGCGCGCTGTCCCGGTGGGAGCACAGATCTCGTGCAGCGCCGCATGTACGATAGGGGCACCCATGCCCAGGATTGCCGTACGTGAACGCAGAGCGCGCCTTGCCGATGCCACGCTTCTTGTTGTGGATCTGCTGGCCACGCTGCTGGTCGCGCTTGAGGGCGGATCGACCGCGGTGGTCAATCACCTCGATGTTCTCGGCATCTTCATCGTGGCCTTTGCCAGCGCGCTTGGGGGCGGCATCGTCCGCGATCTGCTCATCGGCGACACGCCCCCGAGGGCCATCCGCGACTGGCGGTATCCGGCGGTCGCGCTCGCCGGGGGAGCCGCCGTCCTGGCAGGCTATGCGCTCTTCCAGAGGGTTCCAGGCATGCTCGTCACCGTGCTGGATGCGGGCGGTCTCGCCCTGTTCGCCGTCTCCGGCGCCGACAAGGCACTCGAGTTCCGCATCCACCCGCTGCTCGCCGTGATGATGGGCGGCATCACCGGGGTGGGTGGCGGAGCCATCCGCGATCTTCTGCTCAATCGCGTCCCCATGATTTTGCGGGCGGATGTCTACGCCACCGCCGCCCTGGCCGGCGCCGCCGTCGCTGTGGTCCTGCTCGGCATGCGCGTCCCCCGCGTCCCATCGCTCACTCTGGGGGCGGTCGCCTGTTTCACTCTCCGCATCCTCGCCGTGACACGGCACTGGAACCTGCCCCATCCCGGCGGCTTTTAGCGGACTCCGGGAGCCGGCCAAAGAGTCCCTGATCACTCCACCTGCTTGAGAATGTGTTTGATCGTTGCCAGCCGTGACTGAATCTCCGCGACGGCCGTGCTCAAGGATCCGAGCGCCGCGGCTGCTTCGGTCTGGGCGACCAGGCCCTTCGCGGCCATGTCGCGATACGCCTCGTCCTGGCCGAAACGCATTCTTCCCTGCTGCCGGATGGTTGAGACATACCGTGCCAGGAGGAACACAACGGCCGCAGCAAACGAGACATAAAAGACGGCGGTAAGGATGGAAAACAGGACGTATCGGAACATGGAAACCTCTAAATTTCAGATTTTGCCGTGAGAGACTTGACCGCTTCGGCGATGGCAGCGGGCGTGAGTTCGAAGCGGAAGCTCTGGACTTCGAAGTAGTTGAGAGCCTTGCCGTCTTTGGAAAGCTCCATCCGGCTGCTGACCAGGCCGGCGTCCTCCAGTTTCTGGAGGTGAAGGTGCAGCAGCGGACGGCTGATGCCGAGCTCCCGTGCCAGCTGACTGACGTAGTTGCGTCCACCGGATCGCAGTGCCGCGAGGATCCGAAGCCTGTGCGGACTGGCCAGCGCCGAAAGCACCGTCAGCAGATGATCTCCCTCCGGCCCTGTGGTGTTCTGTTTCACGCGATAAAAATATCTGACACGTGACAGGAAGGTCAACTCTTTTCTGGGAGGCTGGAGGTCTTTTCTTGACCCACGTCTCAAGATCGAGACGTGGGGCACCCTGTCACTGCGGCATGGGGAAAGGACGAATCACCCACCAATACAATGGGTGCCCCACATCTCGCCTCTGAGATGTGGGTTCCCATGCGGGTCTGAAGGTGCGGGTGCCCCACATCTCGCCTCTGAGATGTGGGTTCCCTCCACTGCCAGGGCGGCGCTACGGTGTGTTGCGGGCGAGGACCTGTTCGTAGAAGCGTTCGTAGTGCGGGATGATGCGGGTGGTGCAGAAGCGATCCTGCGCGGTGCGCCGGGCGGCGGCGGCCATCGTGGCGAGGTGCTCGGGGTTGGCCAGGAGCTCGATGGCGGCGCCGGCCATGCCTTCCACGTCGCCGATAGGGAAGAGGAGGCCGGAGCGACCGTGGTCGATCAGTTCGGGGACGCCGCCGACGCGGGTGCTGATGGCCGGCACCGAGCAGGCCATGGCCTCGAGCGCGGCCAGACCGAAGCTCTCCATCTCGGAGGGAAGCAGCATCAGGTCGGCGAGTGGAAGCAGCTGGTGGACGTTGTCCTGCTTGCCCAGGAAGTCGATGCGGGTGTGGACGCCGAGGCGCAGCGCCAGCTGCTCGGCGGCGGAACGATCCGGTCCATCGCCGATCAGCATCAGCCGGGCAGGCAGGGCGCGGGCGACCCGGGCAAAGACCTCGATGACGTCCGGGACGCGCTTGACCGGGCGGAAGTTCGAAAGATGCACCAGCAGTTTTTCTTCCGGAGCGGCGAAGCGCGGACGCATGCTGGCGACGAGCTCAGGATCGCGGCGGTACAGGTCGCAGTTGACGAAGTTGTAGATCACCTCGATCGGCCGGGTGATGCCGAAGGCGTCGACGGTGCGCTCCCGCAGGTGCTCGGAGATGGCGGTGACGCCGTCGGACTGCTCGATGCCGAAGCGAGTGATGGGCAGGTAGGAGCGATCGAGCCCGACCAGGGTGATGTCGGTGCCGTGCAGCGTGGTGATGAAGGGCAGTCGCCGGCCGCCGGCTGTGGCGGGCTTCGCCTCCAGCATCTGCCGGGCGAGCAGAGCGGAGACCGAGTGCGGGATGGCGTAGTGGACGTGGAGGAGATCGAGCGAATAGAACTCCGCGACCTCGGCCATGCGCGTGGCCAGCGCGAGGTCGTACGGAGGGTGCTGAAAGAGCGGGTAGTTCGAGACCTCGACCTCGTGGAAGTGAATGTTGGCCTCGCGGCCGGAGAGGCGAAACGGCTGCGAATAGGTGATGAAGTGGATCTCGTGGCCGCGGGCGGCGAGCTCGATGCCGAGCTCGGTTGCCACCACGCCGGAGCCGCCGTAGGTGGGGTAGCAGGTGATGCCGATGCGGCGGCGCGGGCGGTCGGAGGTCATCATGGCGGCGACTCCGATCTAGCCGGCGGGTTGTGGCGCAAGGGCGGCGAAGCTGACCAGCGCCGGCGCTCCCGGCCGGCGGCAGCGTTCCGGAATGGAGGCGAGCAGGGCACGGAGTTCGGTCTCGCGGGACGATCGCAGGCGCGTCCGCACCTGGTCGAGCTCCGCATCGTGGTAGCCGGGGTGGCAGACGAGCTCGAAGGTTCCCGTCGCGGGCACAGCGTCCAGCAGAGCGTCGAGGGCGGCGAGGTCCAGGTGTCCGGTGGCGGCGATGCCGATGGTTCCGCCCGTGGTGTGCACGGCGGGGTTGCCGAGCGCGTGAAATCGGGTGCCAAGCCGCCGCAGCGCCGTCAGCTGTGTGCGCCGCAGCCTGCCGCCGTGGCCAAGGGCATGGGCCCACGCGGGCTCAAAGGGGTTGCGCAGGGCCGGCACTCCCGTGGCTTCGAGAGCGATGAGGATCTGCCGCAGGACGCCGGGAAACAGGTGCGTGTGCTTGTGGGTATCGACGTGGGTGACATGGAGGCCGGCCTGCTGGAGACGCCGGATCTGCGCGATGGCCTCGCGGGTGATGTGCTCCGGGGCGATGGCTCCGCGCGAAGCCGCCGCGACGAAGTGGCCGAGCGAGGGGCGGAACTGGGTGCGGTCCGGGCCGTGGAGGCTCGGGATCTCGGCCGGTGGCAGAACGGGGACGCCATCGGCAAACACCAGGTGGCAGCCGACGCCCAGACCGGGGTTGCGATGCGCGATGGCGACGGCGTCGTCAAAGGCTGGGCCGGTCGCCATCAGCGTGGCGGAGCTTAGCGCGCCGGCGCGGAACAACTCCTCAACGGCCCGATTGATGCCCGGGGTGAGGCCGAAGTCGTCGGCGTTAACGATGAGACGAGCGGGCATGGACAGGAAGCGCTCCCGTTGCCATCCTACCGCGCACGCCGGAAGCCTGGGCCCGCAGGATGCGAACCCTCGGGTGGCTGACCGGTGACGGGCGTCAAGCGGATAGGAGCCCGACCAGAACCGGATCATGGACGGCGGCTGCTCAGGTGATTCAGGGGATTGAGGCGGCTGGCGCGCACCGGCACAGGGGTCGCCGGCTTCTTTGCCGCGGTTGCGGCATTGTTGTGGCGGAGGGATTGGGCCAACGCTTCCAGACGGCGGGTGCGGAGACGGTTTGCATGCAGCAGAAAGACGGATCCGGGAATCAGTGTGGCAGCCATGGTCGGTCCAGCGTACGGGGGCCCGGAAGCAACGCCCATACCACGGAGGCGGTATGGGCGGGGCTCAGCGGGAGACGACCAGGATGGTGAAGCTGCCGGGGACGATGGACGGCCGCGGGCGTGGGTTCTCCGGAGTCGCGGCGGGCCGGGGGCCGAACTCGGCCGACGACAGATAGATGCGGCCGGTCTCGGTATCCAGGGCCATGGTGCGGGCGCTGCGGGCTGTTGGCAGCTGCTCGACGACGGGAAAGCCACTCTTCGAGGTGTCGACCACGGTCAGCGAGCCCCCGCCGTTCGAGGAGAAGGCCAGGTTGTACTTTGGATCGAAGCGGGCGGCGTCCGGCCCCTCGCCAATGGTCGGCGTGGCGATCACCTTGCCCGTGTCCGCGTCGACCACGGCCATCACCTTGCCGTCGCAGACCGAGAAGAGGTGACGGGCGGCGGTATCGATGGCCATGCCGGAGGGCGACTCGCAGCCGGCCAGCGGCCAGGTGGCAGTCAGCTTCAGGCCCTTGGCGTCGAGCCGGACGATCTCGCTCTTGTCCTCGATGTTGTCGTAGACGTTTCCCTTGCCGTCGGCCTCGGGGAACTCGGGCTTGCCAGGGAGGGCGATAGTGGCCAGCACCTTGCGCGAGGCCGTGTCGATGACCGTAACGTCCTTGCTGCGGCCGTTGAACGCCCAGACGGTCTTGGTGGTGGGCTCGTAGGCGATGCCGTCGGGGTTGGTGCCGGCCGGGATCGAGGCGATCTTTTCCAGGCTCTTGCGGTCGAAGACCACGACGGCGTTGGCGCGGCCGTCGCTGATGTAGCCGAACCTGCCCTCAGGATCGAGCGCAACACCGTGCGTGCCCTGCAGGCCCGTGATGGCGCCTACCGGCTTGCCGGTTTCAGTGTCGAGTACCTCGACGCGCGGACCGTGGGTGACGTAGAGCCGGTGCGCCGAAGAGTCGACCGTCAGGTAGTCCCAGCCGCCGTCGCCGCCGATCTTCCAGTGGTCGCTCACATGGTAGGGTCCGGAGCCCTGCGCACGGGCGAGCGGGGCGGAAACGCACAGGGTGGCAGCCAGGGCAGCCGTCGATGTGAGGGCGAAAAACTTGATCATGAAAGCTCCAGGGCTGGGCCCGGTACAGAAGCACGCCCGGGTTGAGTATCTCAAAGCTGCATTAATACGCGCTGAAGAGTTATCGCGGCAGCGGCGTAATCTGGACGGTTCGGCCGGTCTTGGCGGAGCGCAGCGCGGCATCCAGGATCTGCATCACCTTCAGGTTTGTTGGCAGGGAGGACAGATCGTCGCCCGGCTGAAGCTTGCCACGGAGCACGGCCGCCAAGTAGTCGAGCGAATCTCGCCGGTCTGGTGGCAGCGGCGGCGCGGTGACCGGGCTCTCCGGATCGCGCTCGGCGTAGCGCACGCGCAGGTGGTCCGGACCCACCGTGATCACGTACCCTTTGACGCCGTAGACCTCCATGTCCTTGCGGGCAAAGGTCCAGTCCCAGGAGGGCATCAGCACGGCCTGTGTCTTGGGGTAGCGGAGGATGACGGTGGCGTCGTCATCCACCTTGGGGTAGATCTCAGGTTTGTCGGTCTGGGTCACGGCGGTGACGCTGGTGGGCAGTTCGCCTTTCATCAGCACGGTCATCAGGTCGGCACCGTAGCAGCCGAAGTCGAACAGGGCGCCGGCACCGTTCAGAACCGGGTCAGTGAGCCAGGGCAGCCACTCCGGGCCGACGCCGATCTCCTTCGGTCCCTGGTGCCCATCGTGCACGACCACCTTGTGGATGGCGCCGAGCTTGCCATCGCGCGCCTCGGCGATGGCCTCCGCGTTGCTCGAGTACCAGGTGGTCTCGTAGTTCACCAGCACCTCGACGTGGTTCTTCTGCGCGGCGTCGCGGATGGCGATGGCGTCTTCAAGCGTGGTGGAGAGCGGCTTTTCGACCATGGACGAGATGCCGTGGCGGGCGGCGGCCTCGATCACGCGGCGATGGTCCTTGATGGTGGTGTAGACCAGCACGGCGTCGGGATGAACCTGCGTGAGCATCGGTTCCAGATCGGTGAAGAAGAGCTTGGGATCGAGATGGAAGCGCTCGGCATAGCGATGCGCCAGTGCCTGGTCGGGTTCGACGATGGCGACCAGGGTGGCGTTGCTGTTCTTCGGCAGGGCGCCAAGGAAGCCCAGAACGTGGCCGTGCACCAGGCCGACGATGGCGACGCGGATGGGCCGGTTCGCCGGAACGGGCGCCGCAAAACAATGGGCGGAGAACGGCACCAGAAGCAGTAGCGCAGCGGCGACGGGCAGAAAGCGGCTTGCACGCGGAGATCTCATTCCACCTTGGATGTCGGGTGGGAGCTGAGCGTGCAAGGATTTCCTGAAGCGGCCCGCATGCTCGCCCGGCTGCCCACGGCCGACGTCTGATGGGCAACCTACTTGTTGCTTTCGCCGGTCTCCTTGTCGGACGAGTCTTCCGGCTTGGACTCCGGGGAGTTCTGCTGCCGAAGAAAGATACTCAGGATCACATACGCAAAGATGGCGAAGAACTCAGCCTGCCAGCAGGAGAGGGTGGAGCTCCAGAACTTGGCCGAAGCAAAGAAGGTGCCGATGGCCTGGGGCGCGTCGCGCGTCAGAAGGCGTTCTTCGTTGTTCGCGACAGCGCCGTAGACCACGTGCAGAGCAAAGGAGAGGAGGAAGAGGACAAGAAAGGCGAGCGAAAGGGAGTGGCGAAAGATCCAGCTCCGCGGCGGGTGTGGTTTTTTGTCTTCGTCCTGATGGCCGGCCTCGTCCTCCTGCTTGCGCGAGTGGGTGCCGCCCCTTTGGAAGAGCAGCGAACCGAACAGCACCAGCACGAACAGCTGCAGCAGAGCTGCCTGCCAGTTCACGAAGACTCCATCGAGAAAGGTGCCGGTCGTCAGGAAGTGCCGCAGGTTGACTCCGGGGAGGTGGTGCTGAAGCCGGTCGTCGTTAAAGGATCGGACGCCCGTCAGGCTCTGCCCGATACCGCAGAGCAGATACAGGCCAAGAAAGGAGAGGGAAAGGCCATTGTCTTTGAAGAACCTGACCAGCGGGTTCGCGGGTGTTTCCGAATCGTGCATGGGGCGAGCGACCTTTCCGGGGTGTGGCAAAGCCTTGCGGAGACTGCATCACGATGTTTATGTGGCGCTCTCTGGTAGGCAGGGACTATGATGGCGCCCGACCAAGGAGGAGCATGCTGACACGTCGGGAGTTTTTGGACACGGTTGCGTATGGAGCGGCAGGTCTGGCCGTCGCTTCGACCGCACGAAGCTATGGGCAGATCCGCGGTGCCAACGACCGCCTGAACTTTGCGGTCATCGGCCTGAACAGCCGGGCGTACGCGCATCTTGCCGCGCTCAAGGCAAACAAGGCGAACGCGCGCATCTCGCACGTGTGCGACGTGGACCGCAACATCCTGAAGCGGTTTGCCGGCAAGACCGAGCAGACCATGGGCGAAGCTCCTGCGACCGAACAGGACTTTCGCAAGGTTCTGGCCTTGAAGGAGATTGACGCGATCACCATCGCGACCCCCGACCACTGGCACGCGCCCATGGCCATGCTGGCCCTCCAGGCGGGCAAGAACGTGTACGTCGAGAAGCCCTGCAGCCACAACCCGGGCGAGGGCGCGATGCTGGTGGAGTCGCAGAAGAAGCACGGCAAGCTGGTGCAGATGGGAACCCAGCAGCGCTCCTCGCCCCACACCATCGAGATTGTGGACAAAATCCACAACGGCCTCATCGGCCGGCCGTACTTCGCCAAGGCTTGGTACAGCAACGTGCGCAAGTCCATCGGCCACGGCAAACCGGCGCCCGTGCCCGAGCAGCTTGACTGGGATCTGTGGCAGGGCCCGGCTCCGCGGCAGCAGTACACCGACAATGTGCAGCCCTACAACTGGCACTGGTTCCGCAAGTGGGGCACGGGCGAGGCGCTCAACAACGGCACCCACGAGATCGACGTCTGCCGATGGGCGATGGGGACCAATCTGCCGGAACGGGTGACTGCCTCCGGAGGACGCTACCAGTGGAAGGACGACTGGCAGTTCTACGACACGCTTCTGACCAGCTTCACCTACCCCGACCAGATGATCTCGTGGGAGAACAAGAGCTGCCAGGGCATGAAGTACTACGATCGCGACCGCGGATCGACCATCATGGGTACGACCGGGACGGTGCTTGTGGATCGCGACGGCTACGAGATCTACGACTGGAAGGGCAAGAAGACGAGCGAGTACAAGGTGGGGCAGACGACCTCGTCGACCGACCTGGTGGGCACGGATTCGATGACGGACCTCCACTTCGCGAACTTCATCGCCGGAGTGCAGAAGGGCACCAAACTCAACGCTCCGGTCGCGGTCGGCAACGTCGCCGTGACCATGCTGCAGCTCTCCAACATCGCCTGGGAGGTCAATCGCGAGCTGAAGCTCGACCCCTCCGACGGCAAGATTCAGAACGATCCGGAGGCCATGAAGGGCTGGAACCGCGACTACGAGAAGGGCTGGGCGCCGCACGTCTAGAGCGCTCTGGGGAGTCGATCGCATGGAAACACAAACACAGGAAAGTCGGCGCGGATTTCTCCGGTCGGGCGCTCTGGTGGGCTTGGGAGTGGCGGTTTGCCGCGGCAGATACGGCTTGGCGCAGAACACCGGCGAATCGCCGATCAAGCTCGGCCTGGCCAGCTATACCTTTCGCGACTTCAGCCGCGAGCAGATGATCGGCTCGATGAAGCAGCTGGGCATCACGGCCCTCAACGCGAAGGACGTCAAGGACCACCTGCCGATGGAGCCGGCCGCGGAGGCGGCGGCGCTGGCAGCCTATCGCACGGCCGGCATCCGGCTGCATGCGGTGGGTGCGATCTATTTTCCGAAGGACGACGACGCGGACATCCGGTCGAAGTTCGACTACGCCAGGCGGGCCGGAGTCAAGGTCATCGTCGCCGGCGACCCGGCACCGGAGCTGCTGCCCAAGATCGAGACGTTCGTGAAGCAGTACGACATTCGGCTCGCGATCCACAACCACGGGCCGGAGGACAAGATCTGGAAGTCGCCGCTGGACGTGCTCGCCGCGGTCAAGAACATGGACCCGCGCATGGGCTGCTGCATCGACGTGGGCCACTGCGTGCGCGCGGGCGTGGGTGTGGTGGAGGCGATCCGGGCAGTCGGTCCGCGGCTGTTCAACGTCCACATGAAAGACCTGACCGACTTCCACGACAAGGCGAGCCAGGTGGCCGTGGGCGAGGGCAGGATGCCGGTGCGACAGATCTTCGAGGCGCTTGCCGCGGAGAACTACCAGGGCTTTGTCGATCTGGAGTACGAGGTGCACGCCGAAGACCCCATGCCTGGTGTGACCTCCAGCTTCCGGTTCATGCGCGGCGTGCTGGCAAAGGTGGGGGAGACGAGCCATGGCTGACATCAACCCGACACGGCGCGATCTGCTGGTAGCGATTGCCGCCCTTGCGGCCACGGGCGGGGGCGCGCTCCAGGCGCAGCAGGCAGTGCCGGCGACACCGGCACCTTCGGCTGGCGACGCGAGCTCCGATCCGCGGCTGCTCCACTCGGAGATCTTCGCCTTCGACCATCTGCCCGTTCACCCAACACCTGCGGGCGGAGCCAGCCGGCCCGTGATCCACGGCACGTTGAAGACGGGCGAGTTCGTGGAGGTGCACGAGACCACGCTTCCACCCGGCGAGATGCCGCACAAGCCGCACCGCCACACCCACTCCGAGTTTCTGCTGATCCGCGAAGGCAGGCTCCAGGTGATGAGCGATGGACAGGAGGGCGTGGTTGAACCGGGCGGTGTCATCTTCACGGCGTCGGGCGTGCTCCACAGCCTCAAAAACATCGGCAGTGTTCCGGCGAACTACTTCGTGGTTGCTATCGGCGAGCAGCACAGCATCGCCTAGGCAGGCGCACGGCCCGCAAGATGGATCATCTCTGATCTTTCCTCTTGACTACGGCGTGAGCCGTGCGTAGGTTGTTCGCTGTTCTGTAACAGTCCAGGTTTGTCGTCTCATCTGAATGGGAGGCCGAATGCGTCTTCGACCGTATGTGTGTGCCCTGAGCATCTCCTTCGCTCTCCTGTTGGGCCGCGGAGTCGCCCAGACCGTCAACGGAACGCTGGTCGGAACCGTCACCGACCCCACCGGCGCCAGCCTGCCCAACGCTGCCATCACGGCGGTGCAGACGCAGACCGGCGTCACGCGGCAGACGACAAGCAACGAGAGCGGCAACTACACGCTGCCGGAGATGCCGCCGGGCCTGTACAGCGTGACCGCGACGGTGAGCGGCTTCAAGAAGCAGACCCGCGAGAACATCCAGCTGCTGACCAACAGCACCGTTCGCGTGGACCTCGCGCTGGCGACGGGCAGCATCTCCGAGACGGTGCTGGTGACGACCGCGCCGGCGCTGCTGCAGACCGACCGTGCCGACATCAGCACCAAGATCGTGCAGCAGCAGGTGGAAGACCTGCCGCTGGGCACCAACCGCAACTTCCAGACGCTGCTCAATCTCGTGCCCGGAACGACGCCCGCGACCTTTCAGCACTCGCAGTTCTTCAACGCGCAGAGCGCTCTGCAAACGCAGGCGAACGGCATCCCGCGCATGGGCAATCTCTACCAGATCGAGGGCATCGACGATGACGAGCGCACCGGTCTGCTGCAGATCATCATCCCTCCGGCGGAGGCCATTCAGTCGGTCGATATCTCCACCAACAACTTCGAGGCCGAGCTCGGACGCGCGATCGGCGCCGTCACCAACGTGACGCTGAAGTCCGGCACCAACGCCGTGCACGGATCGGCGTTTGAGTTCATCCAGAACAGCGCGGTTAATGCGCGCTCCTACTTCGGCGGTCCCCTGGGTCACCTCTCCTACAACTACTTCGGCGGCAGCCTGGGCGGGCCCATCCTCAAGGACCGGCTCTTTCTGTTTGGCGACTACCTGCGCACGGTCGATCATGAGGCGATCTCCAACACCTTCACCATCGTTCCGCAGGCCTTCTACACGCCGAATGCCGCGGGCTTTATCGACCTCAGCGCGCCGCTCAACGCAGCCAATGGAACCGGGCAGATCTACGACCCGAACACGGGCGACAGCAAGGGGGCGAACCGCACGCCGTTCGCGAACAACCAGATCCCGATCGGCCGAGTGAACCCGGTCTCGCTCGCTCTGCTGAACCGGCTCCCCAAGCCAAACCGGAACCAGGCCCTGTTGGCGGCGCCGACCAACAACTACGTCGTCAACCTGCCGTTCCGCAAGACGACCGACAGCTACGACATCAAGAGCGACTACAGCATCAACGAGCGCAACCACCTGAGCGGGCGGTTTAGCTACCAGCGTGTGAAGACCTTTCAGGAGGCGGCCTTCGGATCGTTTCTGGGTGGTCCGGCGGGCGGCGGATTTCAGGGCAACGGCAACCAGACGGCGTACAGCACGGGGGTCAACTACAACCACGTCTTCTCCCCGACGCTGCTGACAGAGGTGCGCGTCGGCGTGGCCCACCTGCGCAACGACGCCCAGCCGAGCGACTACGGATCGAACGACGCCACCACGATCGGAATCCCCGGCGTCAACATCAGTCCGTTCACCAGCGGGCAGGCCGGCATCACCATCGGAAACTTCTCCGGTCCGGCCTTCGGCTACTCGGCGTCGATGCCGTGGGTTCGCGCCGAGGCCAACATCGACGCGATCAACAACTGGACCAAGGTCATCCGCAATCACACCCTCAAGTTCGGCGTGGACGTCCGCCGCGTGCGCGACGATCTGCTGCAGGGCCAGAGCTTCAGCCCGCGGGGCGCGTTCACCTTTGGCGAAACCCAGACCTCGACCGTGGGCGCGCGGACCAACGTCGCAAACGATATCGCCAGCTTTCTTCTGGACCTGCCCAACCAGACCGGCCGCGACCTGACCACCTTCTTTCCCGCCTACCGGCAGACCTGGCTGTTCGCGTATGCGGCGGACAAGTGGCAGGCCAGCTCCAGGCTGACGGTCGACCTTGGCGTGCGGTGGGAGTTCTATCCGCCTGCCACGCCCAAGATCGCGGGCGGTTTTTCGAACTACGACCCCACGACCAACCAGTTGGTAATCGCGGGCCTGGGCAACAATCCGTCCAACCTGGGACAGAAGACGCAGTACAAGTACTTCGCTCCGCGGACGGGCTTCTCCTTCCGCGCGACCGAGCAGACGGTGATCCGAGGCGGCTTCGGCATCAGCTACATGCCGTTCCCGGATAACAACTACGCCTACAACTACCCGGTGCGCGCCAACAACAGCTACCAGCCCTCCTACACCTATGGGCCGGCGTTGCTGGCGAACGGCGCCGTCGCGACCTTTCAGGCAGGCTTCCCGGCGCCCGTTCCCATCGCCATTCCGGCCAGCGGTATTCTGACGGCGCCGCTGAATCAGTCCTACATCGTCATCCCGCTGGACTATCACAACCCGTATGTCGAGTCCTTCAACGTCGCGGTGCAGCAGGCGCTGCCGGGCGGCATCTCGCTGCAGATCGCGTACGTCGGCAACCACGGCGTGCACATGCCGGTCAGCCAGAACATCAATCTGCCGACCACGCTGGGCGCCGGTGTCGCGGGCGAGCCGCTCAACATCCGGTTTGGCAAGACGGCCGGTGTGACCACGGACTTTCTCGGCTTCTCCTCCAACTACCAGTCTCTGCAGGCACAGCTCACCAGGCGGCCGTCCAAGGGACTCTCGTTCACCACGGCCTTTACCTGGGGCAAGGCGCTGAACTACCAGAGCGACGACGACGGCGGCCTGCTGTTCTACTCGAATCTCCGGCGCAACTATGCTCCGGCCGACTTTGACCGGCGGCTGAACTTCGAACAGAGCCTGACCTACGAGCTTCCCGTCGGTCGCGGCCACCGATATCTCGCCTCCGGGGTGGGCGCCCAGGTGCTGGGCGGGTGGAAGCTCTCGGCGATCATCTCGGCTGTGACCGGCAATCCGTTCACGGTGAACGCGGCGGGCGGAACCCTGAACACCCCCGGGACGACCCAGACGGCGAACCTGGTGGGGCCGTTCCGCGTTCTGCACAGCATCGGGCCGAACCGCAACTGGTTTGACCCCACCGCCTTTGGGCAGCCGCAGGGCGTCACCGTGGGCAACACCGGCCGCAACCAGTTCTACGGCCCCGGCTTTATCCAGGACAACGTCTCGCTGTTCAAGAGCTTCCCCCTCTTCCGCGAGTCGGCGCTGGAGACGCGCATCGAGGCCTTCCAGCTGAGCAATACGCCGCAGTTTGCCAACCCCAACACGGGCACGCTGGGCGCCAGCAACTTTGGCCGGGTCACGGGCACGCTCGGCAGCGGGCAGGGCAGCGTCAATGGCGTGGGCGGCGGAAGGACGCTGCAGGCCTCGGCACGTATCAGCTTCTAACCTGCGGCTGCCGGTGACAGAGCTTCGCGGCGGGGCGTATGGTGGAGGGGCTTGGACCCGCAATGCGCGGGGAAGGAGTGATGGAATGAACGGATATTCACGACGACAGTTTGTCGCAGGTTCGGCCTCCGCGGCCGCTCTTCTGGCTTATCCCGTGCAAAGCTTTGCCGCTGGCTCGGAGTTCAAGGTCGCCGTCATCTCGGACGAGATCTCGGACGACTTCGACCACGCCTGCTACGTCATTGCGAAGCAGTATGGTCTGCAGTGGGTGGAGCTGCGCGGCATGTGGGGAAAAAACCTGCAGAAGATCTCCGACGATCAGATCGCCGAGGCGCAGAAGATCCTGGCGAAGTACCAGCTGCGGGTGACCGACATCGCCAGTCCGCTCTACAAGGTGAACTGGCCCGGCGCGCCCCGGTCGCAGTACGCGTCCAAGCAAGACCTCCATGGCGCGGACGAGAAGGACTTCCGCCAGCAGGACGAGGTGCTGGAGCGCTCGATCTCGCTGGCGAAGCAGTTCAAGACCGACAAGGTGCGCTGCTTCGACTTTTGGCGGATCGACAACGTCGCTCCCTACCGGAAGGCCATCAACGAAACCCTGCAAAAAGCCGCGGAGAAGGCGAAGTCCCAGGGCGTTCTTCTTCTGCTCGAAAACGAGTTTGAGTGCAACACCGCCACCGGCCGTGAGTCGGCGGCGACGCTCGCCGCTATCCCTTCACGCAACCTGGCGCTCAACTGGGACCCGGGCAACGCGGTGATGCGGGGTGAGCTCGACGCCTTTCCCGGGGGATGGGATGCGCTGCCGAAGGACCGCATTCACCACTGCCACGTCAAGAACGCCGTCAAAAACGATGCAGGCAAGATCGTCTGGTCGCCGGTCGACAAGGGCTACGTGGACTGGGTGGCGCAGTTCCGCGCGCTCAAGGGGATCGGATTCTCAAACGGCGTCAGCCTGGAGACGCACTGGCGAGGAGAGCCGACCGCCGAGCAGTCAAGCGCGGTGAGCTGGACGGGGATGAAGAAGGACCTGGAGCAGGCCGGAGCCATGCCGGCTTGAAGAGCCACGCGCCGAAGAGGTTTGGTGGGCAGTGAGGGACTCGAACCCCCGACATCCTGCTTGTAAGGCAGGCGCTCTAACCAACTGAGCTAACCGCCCACTGTTGCTTCGGCAGTGCCCCTGAGTCTACGTGAGCGTCATCGGCCGGGGCAAGCGGGAAGAGCGCTCCTCTTCCGAAGTGACAGGGAACCCGGAGCTCGGTCGCAGCGTAGGATAGGGCAGTGATGAGGAAGCGACTGCGCTCTGGGTGGGTTGTTCTGCTGCTGGTCTGCGGCTGGGCCGCGGCGTCGGCCGAGAAGGTCAGCGACCTGCCGGCGCCGACCGGCTACGTCAACGACTTCGCGGGCGTGCTGTCGCCGGCGGTCGAGCAGCGGCTGGACCGGCTGTGCCTTCAGGTGGACCACCAGGCGCACGCGCAGATCGCCGTCGTCACCGTCAAGACGATCGACGACGACCAGTCGATCGAAGAGTTTGCGACCGAGCTCGAAGACAAGTGGAAGGTCGGGACCAAGGGCACCGACCGGGGCGTCCTGATGATCCTGGAGATGCAGCCCCGGCACGGCCGTATCGAGGTCGGCTACGGGCTCGAGGGCATCCTGAACGACGCCAAGGTGGGCGATATCGGCCGATCCATGGTGCCGGATGCGGCCCGCGGCGACTACAACGCCGCCGTGACGCTGGGCGTGACGCAGATCGCCAACATCATCGCGAAGGACGCCGGGGTGCAGCTGACGCCGACGGGAAGCGGGTCGCTCGAGCCGCAAGGGCAGCCTCGGCAGCAGCAGGATTCGGGAGGCTTCGGGCAGGCGCTCGTCTACGGCGCCATCGGCATCTTTATCCTGTTTGTGCTGTTTCGCGGCGGCGGCCGGGGTCTGCTGTGGTTTCTGCTCGGCAACTTCATGGGCGGCGGCTTTGGCGGCCGGGGACCTCGGGGCGGGGGTGGCTTTGGCGGTGGCGGCTTCGGCGGGGGCGGCGATGGCGGCGGCGGATTTGGCGGCTTCGGCGGTGGCAGCTCCGGCGGCGGTGGCGCAAGCGGAGACTTCTAGGCTGTATCGACCGATACCACCTATTTGCCAGGTCAGACCGTCAGCCGCGGGGTGTTAGAGTAACGACCGGAACGGCCGCGCACGCGGAGGCCAGAAGAGTGGCGGAAGCAGGTCTAAAGGAGGCGTATGAAGCGAGGAGTTTGGGTAGGGCTGGGCATCCTGGCGGTGATTGTTGTAGTGGTGCTGCTCGGTTTTGGCAGCTACATCGGGGCAAAAAATACCCTGGTGCAAAAGAACGAGGACGTCGACCGCGCCTACTCGCAGGTGAACATTGTGCAGCAGCGGCGGCTGGACCTGATCCCGAACCTCGTGGCCTCCGTCAAGGGCTACGTCTCTGAAGAGTCGACGATCCTGACCAACATCGCCAACGCCCGTGCCGGGGTTCTGGGGGCGCCCACGCAGGCGGCCCGCATCGACGCCAACACCAAGCTCGATGTGGCGCTGGGACCGTTCTTCCGGCTGCAGGAGCAGTACCCCAACCTGAAGGGCAACGAGCAGTTTATGCGGCTCGAGGATGAGCTTGCCGGGACGGAGAATCGCATCGCCGTCGAGCGTCAGCGGTACAACCGAACGCTCGAAGACTACAACGTGTACGTCCGGCAGTTTCCCAACAGCATCTGGGCCAACATGGCCGGATTTCACTACCGGGACGAATACTTCAAGGGCAATCCGGAGAACAGCGTGGCGCCCAAGGTGGACTTCAGCAAGTAGGGCGCGTCCTGTGGTCCATGACAAAGGCCGTCGAGCGATCGACGGCCTTTTTTGTTGCTCCGGAGGCGCCTTACCTGGTGAAGGAGGCGACCGCCGCCGCTTCGTCGTCCTTGACATCGAAGACGGTGTAGAGCTTGGTGATCTGGAGAAGATCCTGGACCTTTTTGGTCAGGTTCAGCAGCTTCATCTCGCCGCCGGCGTTCTTGACGGTGGTGTACGCGCTGACCAGTTCGCCAAGTCCCGAGCTGTCGATGTAGCTGATGTCGCCAAGGTTGAGCAGGATCTTGTTCGACCCCTTGGCCAGGGCATCGCGCACCGCGTCGCGCACGGTAACGCTGCCCTCCCCCAGGGTGATGCGTCCACTCAGGTCCAGAATGGTGACTCCGTCCACCTGGCGTGTCTTGATCTTCATGCTCATGAGCTGTGCTCTCCTTCGATCTTCGGTGCGGCCGAAGTCCTTTGTTTGGTCAAGATGATGTCAGTCCCGGGCTGTAACTGGCGAAAGTGTACCTCATCCATAAAGGCGCGGATCAGAAAGATGCCGCGACCGGAGCCGCGCAGGATGTTCTCCGGTGCAAGCGGGTCGGGAAGGGTCTCTGGATCGAGCCCCGGCCCCTCGTCCGCGACATGGACGATCATCGCCGAGGCGGTCGCCTCAAAGGAGACGGTGATGTGTTTGGAGCGATCGTAGCTGTTGCCGTGGATGACGGCGTTCACGGCGGCCTCGCGGACGGCCATGGCGATGTTGGGCACGGCCTCTTCGTCGAAGCCGGCGCGAACCGCAAACTCTTCGGCGGCGTGTTCCACCTTGTTGACGCTCTCGAGTGTGGACTCAAGCGTGAAGGAGAGCCGGCTTGTCGTGGGATCTCCCAAGGCGTTCCTTCGTGGGCAGGGGACGGTTTGCGGATCTCCCCCGCAGAGATCTAGTGTCTGTCCGACAATGATGGCAGTGTGCTTGCCGGATGGCGGAATGTCAAGGAAAACAGGCGCCCCGGACCACACAGCCGGCCGCCGGCCACCATCTCTTCCTTGCATCCAGCAGGCGTGTACAGTCTGAAAGGAGCGTCCCGATGCCGACCCAGGTCCAGCAGGAGTCCGCGGCGACCCACGCGCACGCGGGGCTGCGCACCAGCGCCTCCGCGCTGCTGGGAGCCACGGTTCTGGACCGGGCGGGAAAGAGCCTGGGACGGGTGCGCGAGCTCGGCGTTTTGCCGCAGGAGAGCCCGTTTGTGGTGTCGGCGCTGCTGCTCTCAGGCGGGGGGCTCTGCCCTGTGAGCGCGCTTCGCTATCCCGGCGAAGGGACGCTGGAGCTGGCGGGCGAGATCGCGCCGGCCGGCGGCGAAGGAACGGAGGAGCAGTATCTGCTGCTGGAGCGCGACGTGCTTGACCAGCAGATCATCGACGTCCACGGGCACAAGGTGGTGCGAGTCAATGACGTCAACCTCCTGTGGGAGCGCAGGGACGCCGGGGCGGGAACGGTGCTTCGCATCCAGGAGGTCGAGGTCGGTCCTCGCGGCGCGATCTGGCGGCTGCTCAAGGGACTTCCGGCGGGCGTCATCCGGCCGGTAGCGGAGCGTTTTCCGGCAAACGTCATCCCCTGGGACTTCGTCGACCTGATTGACCGCGACCCGGCGCGACGGGTGCGTCTGAAGATCGAGCAGGACCGGCTGCTGAAGATGCATCCCTCCGACCTTGCGGACATTCTGGAGGAGCTGGCGCCGCCCGAGCGCCAGGCGCTGTTCCGCAGTCTGGACGAGGAGGTCGCGGCCGAGACGCTGGAGGAGATCGAGCCCAGGCTGCAGCAGGCACTGCTGGCCGCGATCGACTCCGAACGGGTCGCCGACATCGTCGAGGAGATGGACCCTGGCGCCGCAGCGGACCTGCTCTCCGGAATGCCGGAGGCCGACTCCGAACGCATTCTGCAGGGCATGGAGCCGGAGGAGCGGCAGGAGGTCGAGGATCTGCTGGAGTTCAAAGGCGACTCCGCCGCCGGCCGGATGACGACGGAGTACATTGCGCTTGGACCGCAGGCTACGGCCAGCGAAGCCAGGGAGGCGCTGGCGACCTTTGAGGGCGATCCCGAGGCGATCACCGACATCTACCTGTTGGACGAGACGGGCCGGCTGGCCGGAATGGTCTCGCTGGTGCAACTGCTGCTGGCGGACCCGCACCGGAGCCTGGGGCAGCTTCCTCAAGGCCACCTGCTGAGCTGCCCGGTGGACGCGCCCGCCCGCAAGGTGGCGGAGACCTTTGACAAGTACAACCTCCGATCGCTGCCCGTGGTGGATGAGGACGAGGTCATGGTCGGCGTCGTCCATGCCGAGCAGGTGATCGCCCTCCTGCGGGAGCGGCGCTGATGCGAAGCGGCGGGGCGGCATGAAGATTCTGTACGCCGCGGGGCTCTCGCCGAACGACACTTCGCTCTATCGTCTGTGGGCGCTCGAGCGCCTCGGGCACGAGGTCGTTCCGTTCAACGCCTTCGAGTACAACGAGCGGTGGCCGCTTGCGCGCAACATCGTCAGCCGCGTGATGCTGGGGCCGGGCGTCAGCCGGCTCAATCGCGACCTGCTGGCCACGGCGCGCCGGCTGCGGCCCGATGTGCTGTGGGCCGACAAGCTGCTGCAGCTGCGGCCGCGAACGCTCCAGGGCATCCAGGCCCTGGGGATCACCGCCGTCAGCTACATGATCGACAACCCGTTCGGAACGCGGCAGGACCCAGGCTGGCGGCTGTACATGAAGGACATCCCATACTTCGACCTCCACGTGGTGCAGCGGGATAAAAACATCGCCGACTACCTTGCGCGCGGTGCCCGCGACGTGATCAAGATCCAGACAGCGTATGAGCCGACGCTGCAGTTTCCCCCGCCGCCGGGCTGGTCGGACGCCGACCGCGACCGCGAAGTGTCGTTCATCGGCACACCTTACGACGATCGAGCGGAGACCCTGTCGCGGCTGTCGGGAGAGGGCGGCTTCCAGGTGGCGATCTCGGGCAACGAACGGACCTGGCGGCGCGCGCTGAGCCCGGAAAACTTCCTTCGGCTGTACCGCGAAGGCGAGCTCTACCGGGAGCAGTACCGCGAGGCGATCTGGCGATCGCGCATCAACCTGAGCTTCATCACGCACTCCAACCAGGACGAGTTTGTGCACAAAAGCTTTGAGATCGCGGGCTGCGGCGGATTTCTGCTGGCGGAGCGCTCCGCCGGCCATCTCCAACGCTTTCGCGAAGGGGAGGAGGCCGTCTTCTTCACGGGATACGAGGAGTGTCTGGCAGCCATCCGGCGATACCTGCCCGATGCCGCCGCGCGAGACCGCATCGCGGCAGCAGGGCATGCGCGCGCGGTGCGCGACGGCTATCACAACGACCGGCAGGTGGAGCTCATCGTCGATAGGCTCCGCCAGATCATCGATGCCCGGGCCACAAGGAGGGAAAAGCCACAGCATTAGGCGATCGGGAACGGGGTGCCCCATGCATCACGGTCCCATCGTGAAGGAGCGGGCCTGGATGGAGGCGCGCAGGAAGGGTCCGTGGCGGCCCACTCATGCGCAGAAGACGTGCATAAATGGGCCCCCGCATTGGGAAGCACCCGCGATCGGGCCCGGCGCAATCTCGTGTGAGGCAGTCCCGTGGGTCCGCGACGCGGTCGTGGGTTACTCTGCGAAGAGGAGAGCTTCGCCCCGGGCGAGACGTACGCTCCGAAGGAGAGGTGACTTCCCCCATGTGGCGGCGATGGCGAATTCGGCTGCTGGTGTTCTTTGCCGTGCTTGGCCCCGGCTTCATCACGGCCAACGTGGACAACGACGCTGCCGGCATCCTCACCTACTCGCAGGCGGGGGCGCAGTTCGGGTATACGCTGCTGTGGACGATGATCCCGGTCACGCTGGCGCTGATCATCGTGCAGGAGATGTGCGCGCGCATGGGCGCGGTGACCGGAAAGGGGCTGAGCGACCTCATCCGCGAGGAGTTCGGCTTCCGGGTCACGTTCGTCATCATGATCCTGCTGGTCGTCGTCAACTTCGGCAACGTCATCGCGGAGTTCTCAGGCATCGCCGGAAGCATGGAGCTGTTTCACGTCTCCAAGTACATCAGCGTTCCGGTCTGCGCCCTTCTGGTGTGGTTCCTTGTAGTCAAAGGCGACTACAAGAGCGTCGAAAAGATCTTTCTCATCGCCAGCGTCTTCTACATCGCCTACATTGTTGCCGGTGTGTTGAGCGGCCCTGACTGGCACCTGGCGGCCGTCGAGACGGTCAAGCTGCCGCCGCTGCGAGCCTGGCACGACCGCGATTACCTCTACATGACCGTGGCCCTGGTGGGAACCACGATCGCGCCCTGGATGCAGTTCTATCTCCAGTCGTCGATCGTCGAAAAGGGCATCACCGAGAAGGACCTGCCGGCGTCGCGGCTGGACGTGATCGTCGGCTCCATCTTCACCGATGTCGTGGCCTGGTTTATTGTCGTGGCCTGCGCGGCGACGCTCTACGTTCACGGTATGCGCAACATCTCGGACGCCTCGGATGCGGCCGAGGCCATGAAGCCGCTCGCCGGCCAGTACGGCTTTATCCTGTTTGCCGCCGGGCTGTTCAATGCGTCGCTGTTTGCGGCGTCCATCCTGCCGCTGTCGACCGCCTACACGGTATGCGAGGGGCTGGGCTTCGAGAGCGGCCTTGACCGGAGCTATCGGGAGGCCAAGCTCTTTTATTGGCTGTACAGCCTGCTGATCGTGCTGGGAGCGGCGGTGGTGCTGATCCCCAACTTTCCTCTGGTGCGCGTCATCATCCTGTCGCAGGTGCTCAACGGCCTTCTTCTGCCGGTGGTTCTGGTGTACATGCTGCGGCTGATCCAGAAGAAGGATCTGATGGGACGCCATACCAACTCCACGTGGGTCAACGCGGTCTCCTGGACAACGGTGGGCGTGGTCACCCTTCTGTCGTTTGCGTTTCTTTGGACCAGCCTGCGCGGGTGATCCTTACAGGAGCTTGCCGGTGGCAAGGTCGCGGACCAGCCGCAGGTCGGCGGCCAGGAAGTCGTACTCCGGCAGCAGGGTCAGGGGCGACCAGCGCAGGTCGTTGAAGATGCGGTTTTCGAGCGTCCCGCGGAACTCCGTCACCACGAAGAACTGCAGGTCCACGGCACCGCCGCTGCGGTACCGGTGGCGCGTGCGGGCGACGCGGCGGCCGATGGTCGCCTCGATGCCGAGCTCCTCGTTCAGCTCGCGCACAAGGGCGTCTTCCGAGCTCTCGCCGGGCTCGATTTTGCCGCCGGGGAACTCCCACTTCAGGCTCATCGGCTGGTCGGGCCGGCGCTGGCAGACCAGGATTTCGGTCTCCGCCCCGGGGCTGGCGGCCTGGTTTTCGCGCAGGATCAGGGCCGCTACGACGAAGCGCACCTGCTTCTGCATCGATCCGATGGGCGCATCCAGCTTGCGGATAGGATCTTTCATCTCTCTCCCGTTAGACGGGCGAGCGCGCCAAAGGGCCTCAGACGGCGACGGCCGGGGGAGCGACGGAGGCCGGAAAGTACACCGGCCAGCCCTCGCGGGCGCTGCGCTCCACCAGCGCCGGAGAGGGGTTTATGGGGAATGCCACGCGCGCGATCGCGAGCATGGCAGCGTCGTGGACCGAGTTCCCGAAGACCGCATCAGGAGCTGCCACACCGGCCCGGACCAGCGCCTCCACCTTGGCCTCGTCGGTCGGAACGGCCTCCAACAGCTCCGTCGCCACCCCCTGTTCGCAGCGGACGCAGGCGGCCAGCACGTGGTCCGGCGCGATGCCGAAAGGGGTGACACCCTCCTCAATAACCCAGCTGTTCGTCGAGCTGACGGCCCAGATGGACACGCCGCGGGTCTGAAGGCGGTGAACCAATGCGAGCATTTCGGGAAAGATGTGCGGCTCGATGTGCTCGCGGAAGAAGGTGCGTGCCGCGGACCGAAGCTCGCTCACGCGGAGGCCCCGGTACATCTGCACCATCTCCCCGCAGATCTGGGCCTCGGAGACCTCGCCCCGCAGATATCCGCGGTAGCGATCCTCGACAAAGTCGGAGGTCCATCGCGAGACCAGGCCCGTCTCCATCGACCAGCGCATAAAGCTCGATCCGGCGTCGCCCGACCACAGCGTGCCGTCGCAGTCGAAGACGGCAACCCGCGGGTCAGCCTGATCGACACGGTCGAAGAGTTCTGCGGTGGACAGAGGGGTGAGTGCGGTGGTGTTCAAGGGGAGGCCTTCCTTTCCAGCGCATCCCCTGCCGGAGATGCTCCCCTCCAGTTTAACGGGTACGCCGGAAAGGGGCGTTAAGGACAGAAGGAAAGCCCGATTTGGAGTGTGCCTGGACGGCAACCATCGTGGCCGGGATGGGCCGCATCCAACGGTCAAAACGATTCAATGGAGGGGTAGATGAGCGAGGAGAAGCACCTGAGCGGACCCGAAGGCCTGAAAAAGATCAACGAGCTCGTCAAGGACATTCGCATCTGCATGATGACGACCGCGGCCGCCGACGGTTCATTCGACAGCCGGCCGATGGCGACGCAAAAGACGGAGTTCGACGGCAGCATCTGGTTTCTCACGCGCGGGGACTCCGGCAAGGTGCATGAGATTCGCGACGACAGCCATGTCTCCCTGCTGTACGCGGACGCGGACGACTCCAAGTTCGTCTCGATCAAGGGCAAGGCGTACGTCAGCAAGGACAAAAACAAGATCCACGAGCTGTGGAACTCCATGTACAAGGCCTGGTTTCCGGAGGGCGAGGAGGACCCGTCCATCTCGGTGCTGCGGGTGGACGTGACCGAAGCGCAGTACTGGGCGGCCTCGTCGAGCAGCCTGGTGCGGGGCGTAAAGTACGTGGCCGCAGCGGTGACGGGCGGCAAGGTCGACATCGGGGAGACCGGCAAGGTGACGGTGGGGTAGAGACGCTCTGAATGACATACTTGCGGCCCGGGAAGAACGCAGATTCCCTCCGGGAAGGACAACAAATGAGGCCCACGCTGCCCTCAGGGCCCATACCGACACATACGTTTTGTCATCTCGACCGGAGCGCAGCGAAGTGGAGAGACCCCTGTATTTCGCCCTGGCGACTGGAGTTCTGTCCATCTGCGGCAAAATACAGGAGTCGCTCCGCTCACGAGACGAGAAACCGTCTTGTTCCGGTCGAGAACAACATGTTTGGCTGTGTGTGGATACAGACTAGACCGGCGGCGGACCGTCCACGACCGCCACTCCCGCGGGTGGGGTAAAGGTGAACTCCGAGTTCGGAACGGGGAGGCCCTCCTCCACGTCCGAGAAGGTGAACTCCGTCGTCGCCCCGTCGATCTCCTCGATCTCAAGCGACTGGATCACGCCCGCGGGGGTCACCAGCAGGGTCAGGCTCTTGACGCGCTGCTGCATCCCCCGCGGGGCACCGGAGATACGCAGGAGCGAACCTGCCGGGATAACGGTGATGCCCCCCAGTTCGCGCCGCAGCTCGGTGTGGCCGAGCAGAAATCGAAGTGGGGACCGGAGGTCATCCAGCTTTTTTGCAGAGACGCGCTGCGCCTGCGCATCGCCTGGCGTGTAGCTCCAGGCGTACTTGCCATCCAGAACAAAGACCTTTCCTGCCGGGGTGGAGGAGTTCCATCGCATTCGTCCGGGCTTCTTCAGCAGCAGCGTTCCGGTCTCGGTGCGATCCATCCCGAGGCCGGTGTAGTGCTCCGTGTAGTGCGCCTTCAGGGTGGCGAGGTGGTTGTAGTGTTGGTCGACCGTGTGCAGGATCGAGTCCACAGCAACCGCTGCCGGCTTAGGCTGCTGCGCGGGCAGCAACGGCGCCGCGAGCAGGCCGGCTGCCAACGCCGAAATCGCTACCCCCTGCCTCACTGGACCGGCTGGGTGCAGTTGGTGCCGCCCTGCGGATCGTAGCGTACCTGCCCGTTCTCATCCGAGCAGAAGCCGCGGTCGCCGGAGTGGCCGACCGAGTTGGGCACGGCGGTGACCTGGTAGGAGGTGTACTGGTCCTGGTTGTTGACCGACACCTTGTTGCAGCCGGAGATGGCAAAGGCATAGCCGGCCTTGTTGCCGGAGGCGAGATCGTCCGGAAGCAGCTGCGCGGACTGCGGCGTGGGCGCGCCGGCGCTGGTCTTGCCGCCAAGCGCGGAGAGCGAGCAGGCGAAGCCGTTGGTCGGGTACTCCGAGCTGTACTGCAGCTCCGCCTCGTTGATCGCGTGCATCGAGGCGAGCGCGGAGGTCTGGTGCGACTGCTTGGTCAGCTTCAGCATCTGTGGGATGGCAAGGGTCATCAGGATCAGCATCACCGACATCACGATCAGAAGTTCGATCAGGGTGAAGCCCTGCTCGGTGTGGGTGCGACGGGCTGTGGCTGTGGCAGGTCTGGTGTTCATATCTTTCCTTGCGACAGGGTTGCGGCGCATGTGGCACGGTTCCGACTCTAGCAAAGCGCCGGCTAGCAGGCCAGATCCTCGCGGGTGATTGACATCGCCCCGAGATTGCCGAGCAGAGTCAGAGCCATCTGCTCGGGGCGGAAGAGCTCCCCGGCCAGGCGGCGGATGTCGCCCACCGTCACCGCGTCGATGGCCTCGACGATCTCGTCGATGGCAAAGAAGCGGCCAAAGTACATCTGCTGGCGGGCCAGGTTGGACATGCGACTGCCCGAGCTTTCAAGGCCGATGACGATGTTGCTCTTGAGCTGATCCTTGGCACGCCTCAACTCGGCAGCAGCGACCTCCTCGTTTTTCAGACGCCGGAGCTCTTCGAGGGTGAGCCGCAGCAGCTTTTCTGTCTTGTCGACGGAGGTGCCGGCGTAGATGGAGAGCGAGCCGGTGTCGCGGAAGGGGTTCATCTCGGAGTAGATGGAGTAGGCCAGTCCCTGGTCTTCGCGAATGCTCTGAAACAGCCGGGAGCTCATGCCTCCGCCCAGGATCGTGTTCAGCAGATACACGCCATAGCGGTCCGGGTCGTCGACCGGAGGCGCGGGCACCCCCAGGCAGAGCTGCACCTGCTCGAGCGATTTCTTTCTCCGGAGCGTGATGTGCGGGTTGGGAACCGGCGTGGGGGCGGCCGCGCCGGCGGCGGAGGACGATGGGAGCGAAGAGAAGTGCGCCTCGATGCGATCCAGCAGATCGTCGTGATCGAGGTTGCCGGCCGCCGAAAACACCATCTTGCGCGGCGTAAAGGTGCCGGCGTGGAAGTCGAAGACACTTCGCTGGTCGAAGGAGGAGACGCTCTTCACGGTTCCAAGGATCGGCCGGCCGAGAGCCGCCCCCTTCCAGAACCTTTGGGTAAAGATCTCGTGCACCAGGTAGTCAGGGTTGTCCTCGTCCATCTTGATCTCTTCCAGAATCACGCCCTGCTCGCGAACGATGTCCTCCGGGTGAAAGGTGGGGTGCAGAACAAGGTCGGAGAGCACATCGAGCGCCGGTGCCAGGTTCTCATCGAGCACCTTGATGTTGAAGCAGACGGTCTCCTTGCCGGTAAATGCGTCCAGGTTGCCGCCGATGGTGTCGACCTCGCGGGCGATCTGCCGGGCGTCGCGGGTGGTTGTCCCTTTAAAGACCATGTGCTCGACAAAGTGGGAGAGACCGTTCTCCGGCGCGGCCTCGTCGCGCGATCCGGCTCCGATCCACACGCCCATGCTGACGCTGCGAACGTGCGGCATCTGTTCGGTCAGCACGGTCAGGCCGTTGGGAAGAACGGTCTTGCGGAGATTGCGGGGCGGGGTGCTGCCGGCGGCGGAGATCGGTGCGGTCAGGGTTGAGGACATGCGGCTCCTTCAAAGATCCATTCTTTCATAGCTGCTGCCCGGCGGCGGGTGCGGGCGATACACTGAACGGTGGAGGATGGATGGCAGGGCAGTCCACTCAGGTCGAGCGGGAAGGGAAGCCGGGGGTGGAGCGCGGACTGCGCTCCGGAGCTCTCTTTGGCGCCAGCCGCGAGCAGCTCGCCGGCATCATGGCGGAGCTCGGGCAGAAGCGCTACCGTGCCGTGCAGCTCGGCGATGCGCTTTACCGTCAGCGGGTCACCAGTCTGGAGGAGGTGACGGCGCTTCCGGCCGATCTGCGATCGCAGATGGAGGCGGCCGGCTGGCACGTGGGTCTGCCGGAGATCGTGCAGGCCACCCGCTCGGTCGACGGAACGGAGCGCTACCTGCTTCAAATGGCGGACGGCGAGACGGTGGAGACGGTCTGGATGCCGGACGGCGACGGCGGGGAGCGCGGTGACGGCTCCGAGGCCGGCGCGGAGGAGGAGGCCGCGGGCACCTACCGGCGCGCCACCATCTGTGTGTCGAGCCAGGTGGGCTGCGCCGTAAACTGCCAGTTCTGCCTGACGGCGAAGCTCGGCATCCGGCGCAATCTGTCGGCGGGCGAGATCGCCGGACAGGTGGTCGCGGTGCTGAACCGGCACGCGGTCGCGGTCGGCCGCAACCGCATCAACCTGGTGTTTATGGGCATGGGGGAGCCGTTCCTGAACTACGCGGAGTTTATGGACGCCGTGCGGCTGCTGGCCGGCAACATCGGCATCCCGGAGTCGCGCATGACGGTCTCGACCTCGGGCATCGAGCCGGCCATCCGGGCCTTTGCCGCGGAGCCCGTCCGGCCCAAGCTGGCGCTGAGCCTGAATGCGCCAAACGACCGGATTCGCGAGCAGGTGATGCCGATCACGCGCAAATGGAAGATTGGGCAGCTGCTGGAGGCGGTCGCGATCATTCCGCTGCGGACCCGCGAGTGGATCACCTTTGAGTACGTTCTGCTGGGCGGCGTCAACGACCAGCCGGAGCACGCGCGTGAGGTGCTGGAGCTGCTCCGCGGAATCCGGTCCAAGGTCAACCTGATCGCGTGGAACCCCGGCCCGGGCATCCCGTATGCGCAGCCGGCAGCGTCCGATGTGGCGCGTTTCCAGGCGCAGCTGATCGCCGGCGGCATCCCGACCTACGTGCGGCGCCCGCGTGGTCGAGACATCTATGCGGCCTGCGGGCAGCTGAAGCGGACCGTGGAAGGGGAGCCGGCCACTCCGGAGCTGGTGTCGATCGGAGGGTAGCGGCAGCCACCCAACCGGCGCCGCGGCCGCGATGGCTGCGCATCCGTCCGGCCGTGGGTGCCCCATCCTGAGGCGGGGCCCCAGGCTCCGGACAGCTCCAATCTGGCGGCCCGGCGGCCGCTTGCCGGAGGTTCCCCGACAACTCGCAAAACTGCGGGCTGAAGGCCCACGCTAAAACGCCGTCGGCTGAACCGCCCTGATGAGTACCTCGGGACAAGGTGCGGATCGGAACAGACGCAGATCCCCTCCGGGAATGACAACAAGCGAATCACAACAAAGGAGCAGAGCTCTGGCTGGAAGAACCCCCCTAATGGGGCAGCGACTGCTCGGGTTGCAGCTGCCGTCCATCGGCCTCGGGCTCCGCCTGCCGGTGGATCTCGCCGCCGGGTGGCCTAGGGCGGCGGCGCCGTTCGCGAAAGCCGATCCGGAGCAGGGCCTCGGTCACCCGGTCGTAGTCGTGGCGAAGCACGTCGCCCTCGTGGACGAAGTCTCCGGTGATGGGCTCCACCCCCAGCGCGCGAACGCGGTCGAGGTCGGGCTCGATCGGACTCTGGCCCTCACGGGCGTACTGTTCCAGCCGGCTGGGGGAGATCGGTGCCGTATTGATGAGGGCGAAGTCGAAGATGCGTCCGCGGGCGTGCCGGAGAATCGTCTCAATGTGCTGGGAGGCGGTCAGGTCGAGCGACTCGTTGGCCTGCGTCATGAGATTGCAGATGTAGACGCGGGTGGCTTTGCTGGCGGCGAGCGCCTCCGGGATGCCGCGCACCAGCAGATTGGTGACGAGCGAGGTGTAGAGCGATCCGGGGCCGAGCGTGATCAGGTCCGCTGCGGCAATGGCCTCAAGCGTCTCCGGCAGCGGCTCGGCCAGGGCAGGCTCAAGCATCAGCTCGGAGATGCGCAGGTTACTTGCGGTGATGTTTGTCTCACCGCGCACCAGCGATCCATCCCGCATGGTCGCCGCCAGCGTGACGTTGGTATTGGTCGCGGGAAAGATGCGGCCGCGCGCGGCAAGGATCTGCGACGACATCTGGACCGCCTGCGCGAAGTCTCCGGTGATCTCGGTCAGAGCGGCGACAAACAGGTTTCCGAAGCTGTGGCCGTCGAGCTCGCCCTGGCGAAACCGGTACCGAAAGAGCTTGGACAGCAGATGCTCATCCTCGGAGAGCGCCACCATGCAGTTGCGCACGTCGCCCGGGGGCAGCATCTTCATATCTTCGCGCAGCCGGCCGGAGGAGCCGCCGTCGTCGGTCACCGTGACCACCGCCGTCAGCTCGCGGATCAGGGGTGGCGCCTCCCCATCGCCGGGTCGAGGCTCGTCCAACTCAGGCCGGCCGTCCGAGGGACGAGCGACATAGAGCTTCAAGCCCCGCAGCAGCGTGGAAAGTCCGGTGCCGCCGCCGATGGCCACGACGCGGATGGTGCGTTCGCTGGATGGGGCCGAGTCGATCACCGGCACTGGCGCACGCTTCCTTTCCTCAACCAGCCTATTTTAGGACACGCGGCGGCTGTGGACGGGTGGGCTGACGCAGCGCGCGACCTTCTCGACGCGTCCCGGCTCAGACCTCGGGCCGGTTCAGACCTCGGGATAGAGCAGCTCGGTAAACCGCGGGTCGTCCGCCATATCCTGGAAGTCCGAATCCGAGCGCGCCTGAATGCGATTTCGCGGGTTCTGCCGAATCGCCTCGGTCAGGTGTTCCAGGCAGGTGTGGGTGTCGCCGGTGATGCTGGCCAGCACCGCCAGGCCGTAGAACGCGAAGTCGGCGCTCCGGTTCTGCTCCAGAATCTGCTGGAACTGCTGGCGCGCATCCTCGAAGTGCCCGTCGTTCAGAAGCGAGATGGCGTAGTCGTACTGTTCCTCGTTGCTCTGGAAGTCCGTCTTTCCCTTGGAAACCTGCAGAAGACAGGCGCTGATGTACATGCGGATGCGGTCGGCCAGCTCCGGCGGGCTCGACTCCAGCATTTGATCGAAGGCTTTGTGGGCCTGATCGTACTTCCCGTCCTGCATCAGCCGAAGCGCGGCTTCGTAGTGCGACAGCGCCTCGGCACGGCTGGCGTCCTGCGCGGGAGCGATGGTGCCGGCGAGGACGCGCGGAGACTTGCGAATGGGGGAGGCATTTGCGGACTTTGTCTGAGCCATGGGTGTTTTCGCCGGAGGCGCTCCTTACGGGTAGCGGTTCGAGGGTGAGTCCGGCCGGGAGCCGGTCGCTCGTCGGCCTTTATACCGGCATGGAGCGGTGAGGTCAACTCCCCGGACGGGGCATGGTAGGGAGAGCGGAGAGTCGGCCGGCGGCGAGCTGCGGTCTCCGGTCCGAGCCGCGGCGAATGGAGGTCTCGCCAGGCCTGCGCAGGAGCTCACGGGTGATTGGCCTCATCATTATAGATAGCCGGGTTCAGATCGGGGTCGTTGTACATCTTCATCTGCCGGTACAGCTTGAAGCGGCGCGTGCCCTCGATGGCTCCGGCGAGCAGTTCAGCAAAGCACACGGCGAGGTCCTCGCGCTGGACCGTCAGGATCTCATGCCGGGCCCGGTTGCGGGCGCGCAGACCGTCGCCGGCCGAGGCCCGCTCCGCCTCTTCCCGCAGGTGAAACAGCTTGAGCGACAGGATGGAGAGCCGGTCGATCATCATGCCGGGGGTCTCGGAGGAGAGGGTCGCCGCGGAGTTCTGGGGAGCGAACTCCGCCAGCAGCAGCTCGTCGATCCCCTCCGTCAGGTCGTTGCGCCGCTGGTTCACCCGGTCGATGTTGCGCTTCACCGCTGCGATCTCGGCATCGCTTGCACGCGGGCTGCGGGCGCGGTCCTCCTCATGCCACAGCAGGAAGTTGGTCAGGTGCTGCTGTTCGACAAGTCCGAGCAGCGAGTCCGGAAGCGTCCCGGGCAGCGGTTCCGTATGCCAGGCCGCGGTGCGTTCGTCGTGCATCTGCCGGATGGCGGCGGTGATCTGTTGCGGGTCGGTCATGGCGCAGTCGGGTGGGGCCTGGGGTCGGGATGCAGTCCGGATGCGGTCCGGTTACGATCCGGGTCGCGGTTTCGTTCCTGACTCTATCAGCACTCCTGCGACCCGGGCTTGCCCTGGTGCGCGGGCGCACGCTTGCCCGGCGGACGGGATGGCCGCAGACTAGGAGGCGGACCATGCCGAACCAACCACAGCGAGTGCTGATCTACCGGCTGGGAAGCCTTGGCGACACGCTGGTGGCCATGCCGGCGCTGCGCCTGGTGGAGCGCGCCTTTCCGGGGGCGGAGCGACGCCTGCTGACCAACGATCCCGTTCACAGCAAGGCGCCCCCGGCGGCGGCCATCCTCGAATTCACCGGTCTGGTCTCCGGCTACTTCCGGTACTCGGTGGGAACCAGGAGCCCGCGCGAGCTCGCGCGTCTTTGGTGGCAGCTACGGCGATGGCGGCCGGAGGTGCTGGTCTACCTGGGAGCTCCGCGCGGGGTGCGCTCGGCCCGTCGGGATGCGGCGTTCTTTCGCATGTGCGGCATCCGCCGGCAGATTGGCGTCCCGGTGACGGAGAGCATGCAGCAGAACCGCTGGGTGGAGGAGGACGGCGGCTTCTGGGAGCCGGAAGGCGAGCGGCTGGTCAGAAACCTCGCCGCTCTGGGTTCGATCGACCTCCGTTCGCCCGCCGCCTGGGACCTGGGCCTGACCGCGGCCGAGCACGCCCGGGCGGCGGAGGTGACGGCGCCCGCCGGCAAACGGCCCCTGCTGGCGGTCAGCGTGGGCACCAAGGTGCAGGCCAAGGACTGGGGCGCGACCAACTGGCGCGCCCTGCTGGGCGAGCTGGCCAGGGATATGCCGGAGCATGCGTTGGCACTGTGCGGCGCCGCGGAAGAAAGTGCCGCCAGCGAAGCCGCCGCCGAGCTCTGGCGCGATCGGTCCACCGCACCGGTGCTCAACCTGTGCGGCAGGCTGACGCCGCGCGAGAGTGCGGCCGTCTTTGCCCGGGCACAGCTGTTTCTGGGCCACGACAGCGGTCCCATGCACCTGGCGGCGGCCGTCCAGACCCCCTGCGTGGCGGTCTTTGCCGCGCGCAACAAGCCCCGTGTGTGGTTTCCCTACGGCCGGCAGCACCGCGTCGTCTACCACCAGGTCTCCTGCTGGGGGTGCGGGCTCGAGACCTGCCTGTTCGAGCAGAAGCGCTGCCTCACCTCTATCTCAGTGGGAGAGGTCGTCGCAGCGGTACGCTCCGCGCTGGGAAGAGCGACAGGGGACCCGGAGCTCGAGCCGCGCGGGGAGATGCGATGATAGCTCTGGCAATCGCCAGGGGGAGACGGACCTGATGCTCGCGGACGTACATGCGGTGCTCAACCTGCTGGAGGGCGGATTCCGGCAGCTGCGCGTTCTGGTGGTGGGCGACGTCATGCTCGACCGCTACGTGCATGGCGAGGTGGAACGGATCTCGCCCGAGGCGCCGGTGCCGGTGATCCGGCATGCCCAGCGCTACGAGCGCGCGGGCGGCGCGGCCAACGTCGCCATGAACCTGGCCGGCCTGGGCTGCGAAAGCTTTCTGGCTGGCTTCTGGGGCGCGGACAACGAGCAGGCGGAGCTCGCGAGTCTGCTGGAGCACGCCGGCGTGGATACGGTCGGCGTGGTCTCCAGCTCGCTGCCGACCATCTCGAAGACGCGCATCGTGGGCCGGACCCAGCAGCTTCTGCGGCTGGATATCGAGAGCCGTGAGCTGCCTCCGGTCGAGGAGACGGATCGCCTGCTGGAACGCGTCATGGACCTGCTGCCAAAGGTCAACGCGGTCATCCTCTCGGACTATGCCAAGGGCACGCTGACGCCGGAGCTGTGCGAGCGGGTGATCTCGACTGCGCGCGCGGCCGGAAAGCCGGTGCTGGTGGACCCCAAGACGCCGCACTTCGGACGGTATCGCGGAGCGACCTCCATCTGCCCCAACCTCCAGGAGCTTTCGCTGGCCACGGGCGTTCCGGCGCACCGCACGGACGATCTTCTGCGCGAGGCTCGTGGCCTGGTGGCAGAGAACGGGCTCGAGTTCCTGACCGTCACGCGCAGCGAGCGCGGCATCAGCGTTATCGATCGTGACGGCGTTTACACCTCGCCGGCGCGGGCGCGCGAGGTCTTCGACGTTTCGGGCGCGGGCGACACCGTCATCGCGACGCTGACCGCGGGTCTGGCCGGCGGCCTTCCGGTGCGAACGGCGGTCGACCTGGCCAACGTGGCCGCGGGCATCGTGGTGGGCAAGGTGGGAACGGTGCCGATTGCGCAGCACGAGCTGATCCGCGAGCTGACGCCGAGCACCCAGCTGAGCGCGGCGGAGAAGGTGCTCGATGGCGACCGGGTGGCGGCGCGGGTGGCGGAGTGGCGCGCCGCAGGCGAGACCATCGTCTTTACCAACGGCTGCTTTGATCTGCTGCACGTCGGCCACATCCAGCTGCTGGAAGACTGCCGACGCTTCGGCTCCAAGCTGGTGCTGGGGCTGAACGCGGACGCCTCGGTCTCGCGGCTCAAAGGGCCGTCGCGGCCCATCGTCGGGGAGCGGGAACGCGCTCGGGTGATGGCCGCGCTGGCAGCGGTCGACGCCGTGGTGCTGTTCGGCGAGGACACGCCGCTCACGCTGATCCGCGCGCTGCGGCCGGATGTTCTGGTCAAGGGCGGCGATTACACGGTCGAGACCGTCGTGGGGCATGAGGACGTTCTGGCCGCCGGCGGCCGGGTGGAGATCGTGCCCACCGTCGAGGGCTTTTCCACCACGCACATCGTGCGCAAGCTCACCGGCGAGGCTGCGGCCGCTCCGACCAGCAGGGAGGCAGGGCAGTGATTATCGTCACCGGCGGCGCGGGTTTCATCGGCAGCAACCTGGTTCATGTCCTGAATGCGCAGGGCGATCGGGACGTCCTGGTGGTCGACAATCTTGCGCCCGCGCCCAGCGGCAGCGGCCCCAAGTTCCTGAACCTGCTCGGAGCCGAGTTTGCCGACTACATGGACAAGCGCGAGTTTCGCGCGAGCCTGGCGGCGGGCCGATTCGCGAACTCGGAGATCCGCGCCATTCTGCACCAGGGCGCGTGCTCGAACACGCTCGAGGATGACGGCCGGTACATGATGGACAACAACTTCACGTACTCCAAGGAGCTGCTGCACTTCGCGCTCGACCGGCGGATCCCGTTTGTGTACGCCTCGACCGCGGCGGTCTACGGAGCCAGCCCGGAGTTTGCGCCCGATCCGGCCAATGAGCGGCCGCTCAACGTCTACGGCTACTCCAAGCTGGTCTTCGACAACTACGTCCGGCGGCTGATGCCAGGGATGCAGTCCACCGTCGTCGGTCTGCGCTACTTCAACGTCTACGGCCCGCGCGAGGGGCACAAGGGCCGCATGGCGAGCGTCCTGCACCACTTCACGCGGCAGCTGCTGGACACCGGCGCGATCCGGATGTTTGAGGGCTCGGGCGGCTACGGCGATGGCGAGCAGCGGCGCGACTTCGTCTTTGTCAAGGATCTCGCGCGGGTCAACCTGTTCTTTGGCGGCCTTCTGCCCGGGAGCCCGAGGCAGCCGGTGCAGGCGGTCGTCAACGCCGGAACCGGCGAGGCCCGGACCTTCAAGGCAGTCGCCGAGGCGCTGATGCGCGTCCACGGCGAAGGCCGCATCGAGTTCATCCCGTTTCCTGGCGACCTCAAGAATCGATACCAGCACTACACGGAGGCGGATGTTCGCGGTCTGCGCGAGGCGGGCTACACCGCCCCGTTTACCCCACTCGAAGAGGGCGTGCGACAGACCTTTGCCGAGGAGCCGGTAAAGTAACGGAAGATTTGCTGAGGGTGTAGAGGGTCCGCCCGCACGGGCGGAAGGCCCGCGCTAATTTAGCCTGGGGCGAAGTCCCAGGTTGCCGGGCGATGGCCATTGCGGGCTCAAGGCCCGCGCTACCCGCCTTCAGCGAACCCGCCGGGCATCGGAGGGAGAGAGACCTTGACGGATTCCCCACAGACACGTCCAGCGATCCTGTGCATCAGCACCTACGAAAAAGGCCAGAGCTTTCTGCGCGAAGCGGCCCACCTCGGGCTCGAAGTGATCTTTCTCACGGTCGACAAGCTGCGGGAGGCCGACTGGCCCTGGGAGGCGATCTCCTGGTTCGAGACCATGCCGGAGGGGCAGACCCCCGAGCAGGTGCTGCGACGCATCGCGCGGATCGCCCGGGAGCGAAAGATCGAGCGCGTCGTTCCACTGGACGAGTTCGACCTTGAATCGGCCGCGCTGATTCGTGAGCACATGCGGCTGCCCGGCATGGGGCAGAGCCCGACGCGTTTTTTTCGCGACAAGCTTGCCATGCGGCAGGCGGCCCATGCTGGAGGCGTGCCCGTGCCGGAGTTTACCGGCGTCTTCAACGCGGGGGAGATCCACAGCTTCTTTCGCGAAACAGAGGGCCCGTGGCTGCTGAAGCCGCGCACCAACGCCTCCGCCATCGGTATCGTGCGCATCGACGGGGAAGACCAGTTGTGGCGGACGCTCGACGAGCTCGGGGACGAGCAGACCAACTACCTCCTGGAGCGCTTCATCCCGGGCGACATCTTTCACGTCGAGGGCATCACGGCCGCGGGCGAGGTGCTCTTTGCCGCGCCGTTCCGGTACGGCCAGCCGCCGATCGAGACCATGCACTCGGGCGGCGTCTTCTCCACGCGATCGCTCGACCCTGCCTCCGCCGAGGCACGCTCGCTCACGGCGATGCACACCGAGGTTCTGCGGGCGCTCGGCCTGCGCGACGGCGTCAGCCATACGGAGTTCATCCGCTCGCACGCGGATGGCTCGTTCCTGTTTCTGGAGACGGCGGCCCGTGTGGGCGGTGCCTACATCGCCGAGGTGGTCGAGTTTGCGCGCGGACTTAACCCCTGGGTGGAGTGGGCGCGCATCGAGGCGGCGGCGATCCGCGGGGAGCGTTACCGTCTGCCGGAGCTGCACCCCGGCTTCGCGGGAAGCGTCATCTGCCTGGCAAAGCAGCAGCAGCCCGATCTGGCCGCGTATCGCGATCCGGAGGTCGTCTGGCGGCTGCGAAAGCCGCACCACGCGGGTCTGATTGTGCGGTCGGAGTCAGCAGAGCGCGTCGAGCAGCTGGTCAGCGCCTATGCGCAACGCTTCAGCGGGGACTTCTGCGCGGTTCTGCCCGCGCCCGCGAAACCGACCTCCTGAGCCTCTCGCCGAGCCGGCTGCTGCACAACTTATAGGGGAGAAGAATGGTGAGCGCGCTGGGGCTCGAACCCAGGACCAACGCCTTAAAAGGGCGATGCTCTACCAACTGAGCTACACGCTCTCCGCCATTCACGTTAGCACAGCGGGGCGGTCCCGCGCGGAGCCGAATCCGCTGGCCCTTTGACCGCAAAACAAAGCCTCCTCCTCGCCCGCGGGCGCATCGCCAGGCGACTGCGAAAGCTGGCGAGACCTCCCGGGATGACGGTGGGGCGCGGCTTCGGACGCCGCGGAACGGAGCTCCGGAAACGCCGTAGCCCGTTCAGGATGTGCCACTTAAGTGGCATGACGGGTGATTGACTTGCCCCGGGACGGAACGTAGCCTCAGCCTAATTGCACGCGAGGGACCGCCCTGGGGGAGCGCGAAGCAGCGCCTCCGGAGGGGAGTTCCGGGCCGCCGCAGGAAGCTTTGAACACCAGGATCGTCAGCCATGGAGACGCGTAGCAGGGACCGCCTGATGGAGGATCTGCCGGGAGCTGAGACCCCCGAGGATGTGGCGGTTCTGTACTCGTGGGCCAACCTCCACGGCGCCAAGTACCGCGACTTTTCGGCCTCCCGGAGGGAGTACCGTGCGCAGCTACGGCACCGCGCCGCAGAACAGGCTCGGCAGGGTGAGCTGGAAGCGCAGGCCGAGGCGGAAGCGGCCGCGCTTGAAGCAGAACAGCTGGCCCGTCAGGCATCCTCCGAGGTGAGCCGCCAGCCGGCCGTCTCGGGTGCGCGGGAGCAGGCCCGGCGCGAGGGCTCAAACGCCGCCCGGCTGGCGCATGCGGAACGGATCGAGGCCGCCCGGCGCGCCGAAGCTGCGGCTGCGGCGGAGCTGTCGGTCCGAAGGGAGGAGCGCGAGATCGCCGAGGCGCACACCGCAGCCGAGCGACAGGCCGCGCAGTACAACGGCCCAGACCGCCGCAGTGCCGTGCGATCGGACGCCGAGAACAGCCCCGATCTGCCCGGCCAGATCTCCGATCCTTACACGCCGGTCCCGTCGCCTTCCACCATCGAGAGCTACGCCCAGCGATCTGTCGGAGCTCTGCCTGCCCTTCGCGCGGATCCGGTTCGAATCACCCCTTCGAGGAGCTACATTATGTCGGACGAGGCGCAGCCAACACCCATTCGCCGCGTGGAGGTGGAATCGGAACACTTCCCCGAGCCGACCCGTAGCCTGGCGCCGGCCCACGGCACGTCACAAAGGCCCGAGACCCCGTCTGCCGCGACCCACCGCGCACGCGGGTACCGCCCCGACGAAGCCTCCGGCGTCCGCCGGATCTTCCGCAACCCCGATCTCGATGCCGGTCCCGAGTGGGACCGGAGGACTATGGAGCATGCCCACTCCATCACATCGGCTGCGCCTGGCTACTCCGAGTCACGACCGCAGGCAGGAGCCGAACCGTCGTACCCCACCGCGGGTTCAGAAGCGCGGTCCCTCTCTCCGCACACCTCCGCGGAGGTTCACGGCTACGCTCCCCGGACGACGGCCTCGCTCCCGCAGAGGGAACCTCGTCAGCCGGTCGCCGCGCCGAGCCCGCATCCCCGGTCCCGCTCTGGTTCCGGTACCCGCACCGCCTTCGTCCGGCACGAGGCCGAAGGGTACTACCCGCCAACGTACGCAGAACACTACGCCAGCCAGCCTGACCTGAGCCATCGCTCGATGCCACCGGCGGAGCTGGTCTCAGCTCCGCGACCGGCCGCTGCCGTTGCCGAACCGGCAACCGGCCCCGCCTGGATCTACGAAGCGGCTGAGTCCGTCCGGCCGGCAGCCCCGATGCCCCCGGCTCCGCAGACCTCCGTCGCCGACACCCTGCAGCAGTCGCGGGAGCGTGTCGCCTCGCGCTGGTATGCCCTGAAGGGAGTCTTCGAGCAGCCCGGGCAGCGCTCCGCCGAACCCGCCCCGGTGCGGCAGAAGGAGATTCGCACGCCAGTGCTGGCCGTCTTCTCGCTCGCCGGAGGTGTGGGCAAGACATCGCTCGCGGCCACGCTCGGCCGGTCGCTTTCGGCGCTCGGCGAAAAGGTTCTGCTGACCGACACCACCTCCCACGGTCTGCTGCCGTTCTACTTCGGGGCCAGCGAACTGCGGCAGGGAACGGTGCGAACCTTCTCCCCGCCCAGCGGCAGCACGGATGCACCCATCTACCTGGTCAGCTACGGCGTGGACGGCCGCGTGAACGATGAAGAGGCGGAGCGCGCTCTCGCCGAGGAGATTGTCACCAACTCCCGCGGCATGCATCGTGTTCTTCTCGACCTCAACCCGAACTCCGGCTGGCTGGTGCGTGGCCTCGCCGCAAACAATCCCACCATCCTGGTCCCGGTCGCTCCCGACATGAACTCGGTCATCAGCCTGGAGATGGTCAACAAGCTCTTTGCCGGAGTGACGAACGCGGAGGGCCGGCCGGTCTCGATCGCCTACCTTCTCAATCACTTCGACGCCTCGCTTCCGCTGCACCTGGATGTGCGGGAGGTTTTGCGGCGTCAGCTCGGCGACAAGCTGCTGCCCTTTGTGATCCGGCGCGCTCCGGCCATCAGCGAGGCACTTGCGGAGGGCATGACGGTGATCGACTACTCGCCCGATGCGCCAGTCGCGGAGGACTACCTCCATGTGGCAAACTGGCTGCGCTCGCAAGCAGCCCCGGCAGCCGCCGGCTTTCGCAACGTGCGCTGGAGTGAACGGTGAGCCCAACCAGCCTGTGGCGGGAGTTCGAATCCGGCGATCATCCGATCGCGCGGCTTCTCCGGTATCTGGTCATCGGGGCAGGAGTGGTTTTTCTCATCTTCACCGGCGTCATGGATCTTACCTGGCCGCAGCAGAGCATTCTGGGCCTGGCCATCATCCTCATCGCGGTCTGGATGGACCGCAGCTCGAGCTCCTACCTGGTCACGCTCACCTTGATGCTGGCCTCCTGCTTTTCAACTTTTCGCTACGGCTTCTGGCGCACGGCCACCACGGTCAAGTTCTTCCTCAATCCAGGCAACGTTTGGAGCTGGCTGGACGCTTTTTTCATCTGGCTATTGGTCGGTGCCGAGGTCTACGCCTTCATCATTCTGGCTCTGGGATATCTGCAGACGCTGTGGCCGCTGCGGCGCACGCCCGTGCCGCTGCCCGACGATCCGCAGAACTGGCCATCGGTCGATCTTCTGATCCCCAGCTATAACGAACCGCTCAGCGTCGTCCGCTACACGGCGTTTGCCGCGCTCAACATCGACTGGCCAGCCGACAAGCTGAACGTCTACATCCTCGACGATGGCAAGCGGGAGGAGTTCCGCACCTTCTGCGAAGAGTCGGGCATCGGCTACATGACGCGCGACGATAACAAGCACGCCAAGGCCGGCAACATCAATCGCGCGCTCGAGCGGCTGGACTCACCCTTTGTGGCCATCTTCGACTGCGATCACGTGCCCACGCGATCGTTTCTGCAGGTCACGCTCGGCTGGTTTTTGCGCGACACCAAGCTCGGCATGCTGCAGACGCCGCACCACTTCTACTCGCCCGATCCGTTTGAGCGCAATCTCCACCAGTTCCGCATCATCCCGAACGAAGGCGAGCTGTTCTACGGCATCGTGCAGGACGGAAACGACTTCTGGAATGCGACGTTCTTCTGCGGCTCCTGCGCGATCCTGCGCCGCACCGCGCTGATGGAGATCGGCGGCATCGCGGTCGAAACCGTGACGGAAGACGCCCACACCTCGCTGCGCATGCAGATGAACGGCTGGAACACGGCTTACATCAACATTCCGCAGGCGGCGGGCCTGGCGACCGAGCGCCTCAGCGGCCACGTCAAGCAGCGCATCCGATGGGCGCGCGGCATGATCCAGATCATGCGCACCGACAATCCGCTCTTCGCGCGCGGCCTCAAGCCGGCGCAGCGGCTGTGCTACTTCAACGCCATGTCGCACTTCCTGTACGCCTTTCCGCGGCTCATCTTCCTCACGGCTCCGCTGATCTATCTGCTGCTCGGGCACGTCAACGTTCCGGGCTACTGGGCGGCGATCCTGGCGTACGCCTTTCCGCACCTGGTGCTCTCCTCGATGACCAACTCCCGCATCCAGGGCCAGCACCGGCACTCCTTCTGGAATGAGGTCTACGAGACCGTTCTGTCGCCATACATCTTTCTTCCCACCATCCTGGCCATGCTGAACCCCAAGCTGGGCAGCTTCAACGTCACCGCCAAGGGAGGCGTCGTCAACAAGAGCTTTTTTGACACACGCATCGCGCAGCCCTACCTGCTGCTCATCGGAATCAACGTCGCGGGCATCCTTGCAGCCATCCCTCGTTACTTCCACTTCCCCGGCGGATCGCTGCCGTGGCCGCTCAACGTCCCGGCCAATATGTGGGACGCCGACCACCTCGGCACCATCGTGATGAACCTGATCTGGACGGTCTTCAACATCTGCATTCTTGGGGTCGCGACAGCAGTTGCGCGGGAAAGCCAGCAGCGCCGGCAGACCGTGCGCATCAACATGGCGGTGCCGGCCAAGGTGCTGCTGCCCAACGGAACCAGCTTCGAGGCAGTTACCTCCGACATGTCGAGTGGTGGCGTCGCGCTGCGGCTCAATCGCGAGGTGGTACTGGCGGCGGGCGAATCAATCCGGCTCGAATTTCCTGTGCTCGACGGCACCACCATTCTTCCGGCGACCGTGGTCGCGACCACCGGCAACGTGCTGCGCGCGCAGTTCGCCACGCTGACGCTTCAGGAAGACGAAGCGCTCACCATGGTGCTCTACTCACGCGCGGACACCTGGCTCGGATGGGGTGAGACCCGGGAGGTCGACCGTCCGCTGCGCAGCCTGGCTCGCATCCTGCGGCTCTCGTTGACCGGTCTGTGGCAGACAGGGCAGTCCCTGCTCGAGCAGAACCCACGCAAGAAGAAGAAGAAAGCAGCTGCAAAGGGACGACTTGCAGCCACGAGCGCCGCTCCCGTGATCCTTCTGCTTCTGCTGCTCTCCAGTGCGGCCCTCGGGCTTTCGCCGCAGGCAGCTTCCACAGCAGGAGCCATGCAGCCGCCACCCACCACCGGAGCTGCCGGCGTAGGTGGCAGCGGAGCGGGCATGCTGGCCGGCTACTCCGCGGCCGCCCCATCCGCCGCCGCACCATCGGTCGCCCCGGGGGAGTTCGACCAGGTCTTCACCCTCGCCGACATCGGGGTGCCGGACACGATCGTTCTGCGCGGTGTGGACGCCTACCACTCCGTCTACTTCGCGGTTCCGCAGACCCAGGTTGTGAAGACCGCCACCATGCACCTGCGCTACCACTTCTCGCCAGGGTTGATCCCGAGCTTGAGCCATCTCAAGGTCAGCCTGAACGGAACCCTGTTCGCGACTCTGCCCGTCACGACGCAGCCGGTCCCGAACGCCGGCGAGGGAGCGCCGGAGCGATCCGCCGTCGCCGACCAGCCCGGTGTGGTGCTGGTGCGCACTGAAAACAGCGCCATGCTGGAAGCGACGCTGACCATGCCGGCCGAGCTTCTGGTCCGCAACAACGAGCTCTCGTTTGAGTTTGTCGGGCACTACATCCTGCAGTGCGAGGACCCGTCCAACTCCACCCTGTGGAGCCATGTCGACACCACCTCGACCATCGAATTGGCCGGTGCGCTGCTGCCGCTGCAGAACGACCTCAAGCTGCTGCCGTTGCCGTTCTACGACGCGTCCGTCAATCTCCACCCCATCATCCCCATCGTCTTTCTTGCGCCACCCTCGCCGAAGGCGCTGCAGGCCGCGGGCATGATCGCGTCTTGGTTCGGCATGCTCACGGACTTCCGGCCGGCGCGTTTCCCGATCTCCTTCGGCACCATTCCCAAGGGCAACGCCATTGTGATCGGGGAGAATGCCTCGGACCTTCCACCCAGCCTGAGCATGACCGCCAGCTCGGGTCCGGTGGTGGCCATGCGAACCAACCCTCAGGATCCGTACTCCAAGCTGCTGGTCGTCACGGGCGACACCCCCGACGACCTGGTGACGGCAGCCATGGCGCTCACACTTCAGCGAGACCTGTTTCAGGGCGATCAGGCGCGCATCACGGGGCTGAAGCCGCCCAACCCGCGGCAGCCGGACGATGCTCCGCGCTGGCTCAGCACAGACCACATCACACACCTCGGCGACATTGCGCAGACCGGCGACCTGCAGGGCGACGGTGCAGTTCCGGTACGGGCCTACATGCGGCTTCCACCGGATCTCTACTACGGCAACCAGCAGGATCAAGACCTCTCCTTCCACATGGGCTACCGCTATAACGGCATCCCCATCTCGAACGAGAGTTCGCTGCAGGTCTACATGAACGACGCTTACGTCAGCTCGACGCCGATGCCCCACACGGACAAGGCCTCGGCGAAGCTCGAGACCGTGGTGCCGGTCCCGGTCGTCAACATGCGGCCGTTCTCGAACTCTCTGGCCATGCGCTTCATCTTCCTGTTCGCGAAAAAGGGCCGGTGCATGGATACGGCGCCCTACAACCTGCAGGGGGCTATCCTCAAAGACTCCTACTTGGACATTCGCAACATTCCGCACTGGGCGGTTCTCCCCAATTTGGAGCTCTTTGCCAATGCGGGATACCCGTTCACGCGCAAGGCAGATCTTGCGGACACCGCCGTGGTGCTGCCCGACACGCCCACACCGAGCGAGATCGAACTTTACCTGACCCTGATGGGCCATTTCGGCGCGCAGACCGGATATCCCGTGCTGAACGTGAGCGTGACCAACGCCGACGGCATGCGCACCGACGGCAGCAAGGACTACCTGGTGCTCGGTACGGTGGAGGACCAGCCGGCCATCGGGCGCCTGAGCCCATCGCTGCCGGTGACGGTGGATGGCAGCGGTCTGCACATCCAGGACACACAGGGCTTCTTCGCTCCGCTGCAACACGCCTGGTGGAAGGTTCGCTCCTCGGACCATGTGCAGTCCGGGCAACTGGAGACGGCGGGCGGTCTGCCCGACGCTCTTGTCGAAGGCGTCGAGTGGCCGAGCGGATCGAACCGTTCGGTGGTTCTCCTGGCGGTGCGCGACAAGGCCGCGATCTCGAACTTTCTGTCGGTCTTCCTCAAGAGCTCGCAGTCCTCCGATATCGCACAGTCCGTCAGTGTGCTGCACGGCAGCCGCTTCGTCTCCTACCGCATCGGCAACGATGTCTACAAGGTGGGTTCGCTCTCCCTCTGGCGCCACTTCAACATCCTGTTCTCGGAGTACCCCTGGCTGATCGTGATCGGCGGCATACTGGTCTGCTTTCTTCTGGCGACCATTCTCCGCGCGCTGCTCCGGCGGCGGGCGCGGGCACGGCTGCAGGGGAATCAATAACGGCATGCGACCCAATTTCGCCTCGATCCGGGCCCGGCCCCGGCCCCCTCTGCGGACTCTGCTGACGGGGGTTCTCGCCTGCTTTCTGCTGCTGGGCGGATGCCGCGCCGAGCAGCAGAACTGGCCTCTGTGGGAGCACTACACCCGGCAGGTCCTGGATGGGCAGGGTCGCGTCGTCGATCACAGCGCAGGCGACCGGACGACCAGCGAGGGCGAGGCGTACGCCATGTTCTTCGCGCTCGTTGCGAACGACCGGACACACTTTGACCAGATCCTCGCCTGGACCGAGGCGAATCTTGCCGGTGGCGATCTGACGCTTCGCCTGCCGGCCTGGAGCTGGGGCCGGAGCCCGGACGGAAGCTGGAAGGTGCTGGACCCGAACTCGGCTTCGGACGCCGACCTGTGGATGGCGTACTCCCTCCTGGAAGCAGGCCGTCTGTGGCGTGAACCGCGATACGAGAAGCTCGGCCAGCTGATGGCGGCGCGCATCGCTCAGACCGAGGTGGCCACCGTTCCCGCCCTCGGACGGACCCTGCTGCCAGGCTCCACGGGATTTCATCCCGATGGTTCCACCTGGGTCCTCAACCCGAGTTACCTTCCACCACCGCTCCTGCTCCGTCTCGGTCGAGTGGTGCCCGGCGGCCCCTGGGCTGATGTGCTCCAATCTCTGACACCCATGCTGAGGGCCGCAGACGGCTTTGCCATGGACTGGGTTGCTTCCTCGGGCGGAACGGTTCGGCCAGCCCTCGCCCCGGCGCAGATCTCATCGCCCGGAAAGAACGCCGCTGCCGTGGGGAGCTACGACGCCATCCGGGTGTACCTTTGGCTCGGCATGTCAGACAGGGACACACCTGGCCTGCGTGCCATGCTGGACGCGACGCGAGGCATGGCGGAGTACCTGAAACAGGCACTGACCCCGCCCCTGGCGGTCTCTGCCATCGGAGAGGTCCTGAACCCCGAGGCCCCGGCGGGCTTTTCTGCCGCAGTGGCGCCGTTCCTTGCAGCCAAGGGGATGCGTGCCCAGCAGAAGGTCCAGATGGATCGTGTGTCTGCCCTGCGAGACCCGCAAACCGGGCTGATCGGCCGTGAAGGGCTGTACTACGACCAGAACCTCACCCTCTTTGGCTCCGGTTGGGCCGAGGGGCGGTATCGCTTCGATCGCGAAGGTCGGCTGGTCCCTCGCTGGCGCTGAAGTAATCCAAAGTTCCCAATTACCCAAAAGTAGTACTCACAAAGGTCCACAATGTGCGGTACAAAGGTAAGCAAACAAGGTAATCTCTCCCTGAGTCACCAGTAAGGTGCTCACGGAGGGCACGGTGCATCTGCGTTCCATGAGACGAGTTCGCGTATCCCGGCTTGGTGCCGTTGCCTGCCTCCTGGCAGCAGCGATGCTCGATGGCTCCGCCATCGGCCAGGTGAATGCGGCGGCTACAGCAGCGCTGCTGGGGAAGGCACATGCTCTGGAGGTGCGCGGCCGGATGGAGATGGCGGCCCAGAGCTGGCAGCAGGTCCTGCTCTCAGACCCGGACAATACGGAAGCCCTGGGAGGTCTGGCGCGCGCCGCAAAGCTGAGCGGCAACGCCGCTCTGGCCAGGACCTACCTCGAAAAGCTCCGCTCCCTTGACCCCAGGAGTCCGGAGATCGCCCGCGCGGAGAGCCTTGCGGCCAAGCAGAACCACGACGCTGAGCTGGCGGAGGCCGGCAAGTTCGCCCAGGCCGGCCAGTATGCGCAGGCGATGACGGTCTATCGCAAGGTCTTCGGCAACAGCCCTCCGCCGGGAAACTGGGCGCTCGCGTACTACGAGACCGAAGCCGCGACCGAGGAGAGCAGACCGCACGCGATCGCCGGTCTGCGGGCACTCGCAGCGAAGTACCCGGCGGACCCGCGGTACAGCATCGCGCTTGGCCGCATTCTGACCTACAACCCAAAGACCCGGGAGGAGGGACGCAGGATCCTTGGCCGTCATCCCGGAGACCAGCAGGCCGTCGAGGCGATACGGCAGTCGCTGGTGTGGGATGCGGCCAACCCCGCCTCCGGGCCTGAGATTCGCGCCTACCTGAGCAAGCACAACGACCCGCAGCTGACGCAGCTGCTGCAGGATCAGCCCAAGCTGCCACCCGCGCGCGCCGCCCGGCCGAAGTCCGCGGCGGCAGAGGGCGCCCCCCTGGCCGAAACTCAGCCGGAAAGAGCGGCGCAGCGCGTGGCGGGCAAGGAGCTGCAGCAGGCCTACCAGTCGCTGAACGCAAAGCGCTTCGACGAGGCTGAGCAGCACTTCCGGGAGGTTCTCGCGGCCGATCCAGAGAGCGCCAGCGCGCTCGCCGGCATGGGTTATGTCCGCATGCAGCAGAGCAACTTTGGAGGAGCTCTCTCGTTTCTGGAGCAGGCCAAGCAGAACGGAGACCATGGTGCGGGGCTCGACGCCGCGCTCGCCACGGCCAAGTTCTGGTTCACCATGGGCGAGGGCGCGACCGCGCTGAATGAGAACGATCTCCCTGCCGCGGAACAGCAGTACCAGGCGGCGCTGAGCCTTCGACCCAACAGCCCGGAGGCGCTCGGCGGTCTGGGTGGCACCCTTCTGAAGGCGCAGCAGCCGAAAGCCGCTGCGGAGGTCTTCGACCGATTGACCAGGCAGAAGCCATCCGACCTGGCGGCGTGGCGCGGCCTGTTTATGGCTCAGTTCGCCTCGGGAACAGCGCCCCAGGCGCTGCTGACCGAGCGCCGCATTCCGCCCGCGATGCGATCGCAGCTCATGCACGATCCCGACTTCCTGCGCACCCTTGCGTCCGCGTACTCCGCCGTCGGTCGCGACGTGGATGCGCAGCGCACGCTCAGCAGTGCGCTTGACCTCCCGTTTCCGGCAAACGCCGGCGGCCTGAAGGTCGAGGCGCAGCTGCAGTATGCCAACCTGCTGCAGCAGGCCAATCGTCTGGATCAGGCCGCCGGGCTCTATCGGCAGGTGCTCGCAGCCGACATGTCCAACGCCCCGGCATGGATGGGCCTGGTGCGCGTGGAACATGCCATGCGACGCGACGAGCAGGCGGTGCAGACGCTGCAGAGCATGCCGCCGGCGATCTACCAGACCGCCATGCGCGACGGCGGATTTGAGTCCACCGTGGCCGCGGTCTACCAGGAAGGGAATCGGCAGGAGGTTGCGCAGCAGATCCTGGAGCGTGCCGTCAGCCAGCAGACGGCCGCCAACCAGAGACCACCCGCCGGCCTGGAGCTCCAACTCGCGGGAACGTATCTGGCGCGCAACATGCCGCAGCGAGCCTTTCCCATCTACCGGCAGGTGCTCGCGGAGAACCCGGAGAGTCCCGACGCCTGGAAAGGTCTGCTGTCCGTCCTCCATACCGCCGGCCGTGACAGGGAGGCGCTGACGGAGATCCAGCAGATCCCGGCTTCCCTGCGGGCGCAGCTGGAAAACGACGTCGACTACCTGCAGACCGTGGGCTCGGTCTACAACGCGATCGGGCAGCCGGCGCAGGCGATGGTCTTTATCAATCGGGTGCAGCAGCACTACAACGTGCAGCACACCCTGGCGCCAGCGGACGTCGATATCCAGGATGCCTGGCTGCTGTTCAACGGGCAAAACGACGCCGGGCTGTACCGGCAGCTGATGCTGCTGGGCGGACGTCCGGATCTGAGCGACGAGCAGCGCCGCGCGGTGCAGACGATCTGGGCCAGCTGGGCGGTGCGTCGTGCCAACCAGGCCGCAGCCAGCGGCGATGGCAAGCGCTCGCTCGCGATCCTGAACGCCGCCGCCAAGTCCTTTCCGCAGAATCCGGGCGTGCTGCGGGCGCTCGCCTCGGGTTATGCGCGCGCCGGACTTCCACGGCAGGCGGTGCAGATCTTCCGCTCTCAGGACATGACAGCCGCGACCGCGGCGGACTACAAGGCGGCGGTCGGGGCGGCCCTGGCCGCGGGCGATGCGAAATCAGCCGAGGTGTGGCTCCGGTATGGCCTGGATAGCTACCCCCGCGACGCGCAGATGCTGATGCTCGGGGCCAAGTTTGAAGAGGCTCGCGGCAACAGCGGCCGCGCGAGCGACTACTACCGGGCCTCCCTGGCAGCGCTTCCGCCCGGCGATCCCGGCGCGGAGCTGGCCAGCGAGCTGAGCCAGCCGGCCATCACAGCCCGCCTGCCGAACGCCGCGCAGCCACAGGATCTGGCAGCTCTGCTGAGCGCCCCCGCGGAGGGCCAGCTCGATCCGGAGGCGCTGAGCGCCGAGATCTCCCGCCCGTATCTGCCCAGTTACGGGAATCTGTCTGGCCAGGCGCCGGTCGAGCTTCCCGGGGCTGCCGCTGCCGTTCCGTCCTATATGAGCAATCCGCAGGCGCGGCCGGCTCAGGGGAGACGCGGGTCGACGGCGGGAACGTTGCGAGACTATGTGCCGCAGGCCTCTGCAGCCCAGCCGGGGCCGGACCTGCCGCAACCATTTCCGGTCCAGCCTTCCCCAACTCAGTCCTTCCCAATCCAGGCCTCCACCCAGACGCAAATCCCGATCCAGATCCCGACCCAAATCCCGGCCCAGGCCGCGCAGCTCCCGCCAGACCTCCCGTCCTATCCTGCGACCGGCCTTCAGGCACTCCCGGTGACACCCAGACCAACCGATCTGGCTTCCGGGTATGCGGCCGTTCCTCAGCAGGCGCTGTCCTCCATGGCGACCGGCTCGACTCTGCCGGATCAGGCGCTGACACCGTACGCCGGAGCAGCTGCACCAATCGCCCCGGTGACGCTCCCTTCGATGGCGGCCACGTCTGTACCGCAGGGGCAGCCACGCGCGATTGAGCTCTCGCGGGAACAGCCGCAGTATGCCGCGGCAGCTCCGCCGGTCGTTCAGCCGGTTGCGTTGCCGCCGCTGACGAGGTCGACCTCCGCGCAGGGGCAGGGCTTCCAGCCGGTTGATGTTGGTCCGCAGTTTGCCGCGAGCCCGGCTCCGGAGTCCCCCGCCGCTCTTCCGGCGTTCCGATCTCCGGATCTGCCGGCCCTCGCTCCACCCGATGCGGCGAGCCTTCGTCGCGCGCAGCCCCAGGTGATCGCGAACCTGGCGCCCTATGCGCCGCCGCTTACGGGAGGCGGTTACAGCCCGTCGCCGGTGCCGGTACAGCTGGGCCGGGAGGTCGCTCCGTCCGATGCGGCTCAACAGGAGATCACCGACGTGCTTCCGACCGCCCGCTACGTCCCGAACGCGAGCAAGCGACAGGGTGGCCAGGCCGGCTCGATGCGTTCCCTGGACGACGGCAGCAACACGCTCACCATGCACAATATGCAGTACAAGCGGAACGTCGGAACCAACGGTGGCGATGCTTCGGCGCAGCAGTATCCGCAGCCGGATGTCGCTCCACCTGGCGTTCCCTCGCGGACGGTACGGCGAAGGATCCGTCGCTCCGCACCGGCGGCCGCCCCGAGCGCACCCACCAGCTACGACCAGGGGCATCTGCCATCGCTCAGCTACCCCGCCGCACAGCAGCCTCTTTCCACCCAGACCTATCCGGCCCTGCTTCCGGCCGCTCCGGAGGGAACGCCACCGACCGACGCGGATCTGGTGGCGAAAGCGGTGCCACCCCTTCGCGGATCATTTGACCCGCACGCCGCCGTGGTGCCGATGCCGCTGTCACAACGACAGCAGACCGAGCTGGAGTTGGCGACGCTTGAGGCGAGCTACAGCGCCTGGCTGGGAGGCTCGGGCAGCGGCCGTTACCGGAGCGGGACCGCCGGTCTGGACCGCCTTGTGGACATTGAGGCCCCGGTGGAGGCTTCGGCCGTGCTTGGCAAGTCGGTGCGCGCGACCGTGGTGGCTCAACCTGTCTTTCTGAATGCAGGTCTGATCGACACCGCGGCTGCTGCGAACGTTCGCGCGGGGGGAGCAACTCCCCCGGTGATCGGCACCCTGAGCACCGACGCGATCGCGACGCCTACCCAACAGTTCGCAAGCGGTGTGGGCGGGGAGCTGCAGCTCACGACGGCAAACCTCGGAGTTGCAGTCGGCTACACGCCGTATGAGTTTCTGGTGCGTAACGTGACCGGTCGCTTCCAGTGGCGTCCGGCTGGAAAACACCTCACCCTGTTTGCGAATCGCGACAATGTCAAGGACACGCAGCTCTCCTATGCGGGCATTCGCGATCCCGGAACCATCACCGCTCTCAACAGCGGAACGATCTGGGGCGGCGTCATCTCCACCACCGGCGGTGCCCGGATCGACATCGGCAATCAGCGCTCGGGACTGTATCTAACAGGAGACGGCGGAACGCTCACCGGCTACAACGTCCTGGATAACAAGAAGTACGAGGGCGGGATGGGGGCCTACTTCCAGGTCAAGCGCTGGCCGGGGTATGGCAGCCTGAACGTGGGTGGCAACTTCTTTGCCATGCACTACGACCATAACGAGCGCGGACTCTCGTTTGGCAACGGCGGATACTTCAGCCCCAATGTTTACTTCCTGGCCTCCGTTCCGGTCACCTACAACGGCTACTACAAGACGGACTTCCACTACACCGTCACCGGCAATGTGGGGCTACAGGTCTTTCAGGAAGATGCCGCACCCTACTTCCCGCTCAACCCGGCAAGCGGAAGCACAGTCGGCAATCCGCAGTACGCGGTCAACAGCAACACGGGTCTGAACTATGCCCTCAATTCAGAGGGAGCCTACCGCATCGCGGATCACTGGTACACGGGCGGATTTCTTTCTGCGAATAATACGAACAACTACAACACCGTGAGCGGCGGGTTCTTTGTCCGGTACCTCTTCCGCCAGCAGGTGCCGACCGAGGACTACCCCACTGGCCTGTTTCCTGTGTCCGGCTTCCGGCCGCTGCGCGTTCCGTAGGAGCGCTGTGCACGGGGTGTAACGGCTAGCACTTTTGTGGCATTACCCCCAGCGCCGGAGCCGCTACTTTCCTCTTGCTCACGCCGCGCGAGCGAGGTATTTTGGCAAACGTGACGGCCAGCAGCGGCCGTCGCCAGGAGCCACGGCTTTGAGGCGGAGCACGGCGTACAGACGGGGCAGAGTTCTGGGCGCATCTGTCTTGCTCTGTTCCGTTCTCTTCCTTTCTCACCTGGCATTTGCCGGACGCGCGCCCAGTCTCCCGAATTGGGTGCACGCGGCAGCAGCGCAGCATCTGCCGGCCTACCCGTCCGAGACTCGGGCGGTGGTGCTGCTCGATGAGACGACCTACGCCGTCGCCCCGGACGGATCGGCCATGGAGCACCGCCGGCGTGTGGTGAAGATCCTTCGGCCCCAGGGGCGCGACGAGGCGACCGTGTTTGTGCCATTCGACAAGGACCGGAAGCTGTCCAGCCTGGAGATCTGGAGTATTGGGCCCGATGGACACGAGTACTCCATGAAGGACAGCGAGATCCTGGAGATCGGATTTCCCGGTCAGGGCAGCCTGTACTCCGATCTGCGAGCGAAGCTGGCCAGGGCGCCGGGGCGCGATCCGGGCGGCCTGGTGGCTTACGAGTACGAACGGAGGTGCCGGCCCTACCTCCAGGAGACGACATGGGAGTTTGAAGGAGAGCTTCCGCGTTTGCGCCAGAGCTTCACCCTGGAGCTGCCGCCGGGCTATACCTACGGCGCGGTCTGGGCGCACCACATCAAAGGCAGTCCGGCCGACCTTGAGCACAACCGCTGGCGATGGGAGCAGAACCAGGTTGCCGGAATTGATCTCGACGGGGTTCCACTGCGGCCCGCCGAATCGGCGCTCGCCGGCCGGCTGACGATCCACTACGCCGGTCCGGGAGCGGAGCGTGGCGACCTGGCGAGCTGGAAGAGCATCGGGGAGTGGTACCGCGGGCTCGAAGGCGACCGTCTCGCCGCGTCCCCGGAGATCGCGGCCACGGCCACTTCGCTGGTGGAGGGCAAGACCGGCTTCTACGACAGGACGGAGGCGGTCGCCAGCTGGGTGCAGAATCAGGTGCGCTACTTTGCCATCGAGATGGGCATCGGCGGCTTCCAGCCGCACGCAGCGAGCGAGATATTTCGGAATCGCTACGGCGACTGCAAGGACAAGGCAGCGCTGTTGACAGCTATGCTCTCCTCCGTGGGGGTCCATGCGGCGCTTCTGATGGTCGATACCAGCCGAGGCGCGATCGACCCGGACGCTCCCTCGACGCGGGCCGACCACATGATCGCGGCCATCGAGATCCCGGCCGGCTACACCTCGCCCAAGTTGCACAGCGTCGTCACTGCGGACTCCGGCCGGCGCTACCTCATCTTTGATCCGACGTGGGACAAGACGCCCTTCGGCCAGCTGGAGCACAACCTCCAGGGCAGTTACGGTCTGCTGATGGAGGGGGACGGTAGCCAGATCCTGCGTTTGCCGGTTTTGTCGCCCGATCTCAACACGATCGAGCGCTCCGCGAAGCTCCTGCTTGCGGCTGATGGAACTCTGACCGGCGAGGTGACGGAGGAGCGGTTCGGCGACGTTGCGGAGCACCGCCGCAGCCTCTATGCCGGCGCGGACCAGCAGCAGCAGAACGACTTTCTGGACGGCCTCCTGCGGCAGGACTTCACCAGCTTCAACATCTCCGGCTTCGAGGCGAAGAACGTGGAGGCGCTCCACCAGGACCTGACCACCACCTTCCACCTTGCCGTGCCGCGCTATGGCCGCAGCATGGGATCGCTGCTTCTTCTTCGGCCGCGTGTTCTTGGCTCGGACGATCTGGAGGTCGATCGCAAGGCGCGGTCGGTTCCCATCGATCTGGAGCAGACGATGACCGCGCGGGACGACTTTGCCGTTCAGCTTCCACCCGGATACACCGCCGATGAGCTTCCGCAGCCAACGAAGTTCGACGCGGACTTTGCCGCCTACGAGAGCAAGACCGAGATCCGGGACGGAACGCTGCACTACACCCGCACCTACACCGTGCGTCAGCTGAGCCTGCCCGCAAGCCGTTACCCGGAGGTCCAGCGGCTTGCGGGTCTGATCGAAGCCGATGAGCAGAGCAGCGCCGTGCTGAAGCCCAAGTAAGAGCCAAGATGATTCACCGCAGAACGAGTCCCGACATGAAATTCTTTCTCTTCCAGCTTCCGGTCCGTCTTGCCAGGCACGCCGTCCATGCCGGCCTGATGTGTGCCGCCCTTTGGATCGCCGCCGCCGATACCGCTCGGGCAGAGCAGTGGATGCAGCCCACGCCGGAGGAGCTTCACATGACCGCGCAACCGCAGGTGCCTGGCGCGCCGGCGGTGTACCTGTTTCGTGAAGAGACGACCGAGGACCAGCTGCACATGTACAGCGTCTACGTGCGGCTAAAGGTCCTGAACGAGGCAGGCAAGGACCGCGCCAACGTGGAGCTGCGGTATCTTGCCGGGACCGGCCAGCGCCTGAACTACACCGACGTGGCGGGGCGCACCATTCACCCGGACGGCACGGTGATCCCCTTCACGGGCAAGCCGTACAGCAAGCTGATCGTCCGGGAGGGCGGTCAGAGATACATGGCAAAGGTCTTCACTCTGCCGGACGTCGAGGTGGGCAGCATCCTGGAGTACCGCTACAAGCTGCGTTGGGAAGATTACTTCCTGAACCCGCCGCAGTGGGTGGTGCAGTCCGACCTGTACACCCGCAAAGCTCATTTCCAGTGGCGCCCGACCAACCAGAATCTCATCATCACCGATGAACGCGGCAGGATTGCCAGCACCATCGCCTGGGCCCCGATCCTGCCCCCTGGCGTGTCTGTCAAGCAGACGCAGCTTCCGGCGATTGGCGGACACGATGGGCAACTCCTTCTGGATCTGGACGTCGGGGACATCGCTCCCCAGCCGCGCGAGGAGGCGATGCCCCCCATCGCGTCGCTCTCCTACCGGGTGATGTTCTACTACACGCCGTTTGCGTCGGCCAATGAGTTCTGGCGCAAGGAGGGGGCGTACTGGGCCAGGCAGCAGGACCGGTTTATCGGGCCGGGAGCCGGCGTCAAGGCAGCCGCTGCGGAGCTGGTCTCCCCGGGCGACACACCGGATGCGAAGCTGCGGAAGCTGTATGCCGCGGTCCAGCGCCTGGAGAACACGGACTTCACACGCGATCACTCCGCCTCGGAGGACCGGGCCGAAGGCGAGCGGAAGCTCGAGAGCACCGATGACGTGCTTGCCCGCAAGCGTGGCAGCAGCAATCAGCTGGCGGAGCTCTTTCTCGCCATGGCGCGGGCGGAGGGCTTCAAGGCCTACGCCATGGCCGTGACGGACCGGGATCAGCACCTGTTTTTCCCAGGGTATCTCAGCTTCGCCCAGTTCGACGACATCCTGGCGATCGTGAATGTGGACGGGAAAGAGGTCTTCTTCGATCCCGGCTCGCGCTTCTGCCCCTATGGACAGCTCGCCTGGAAGCACACCCTGGCGAATGGGGTGCGAGAGACCGAGGCGGGCGTCGTCCTGGCGGGCGCCCCGGCGGAGTCCTACCGCGCGTCGAGCACCGAACGCACCGCGAATCTGACTATGGATGAGCACGGTGCCGTGCACGGCACCGTCAGCATGAGGTACACCGGAGCGCCTGCCCTGATGTGGCGTCAGGCTTCGCTCGAGGGCGACGACGAGAGCTTCAAGCGGCAGATGCGTGAGAGCGTGGAGGCTCTGCTGCCTCGAACCCTGGAGGTCAAGCTGGTCGCGACCGCCAATCTCGAGAACTATGAGCAGCCGCTGATCGCAACCTTTGAGGTCAAGGGCCTGCCCGGGACCTCGACGGGAAGGCGTCTTCTGCTGCCCGTGGACCTGTTTCTTGCCAACAACCAGGCGCACTTCACCAGGAGCAGGCGCGAGGTGGCGGTCGACCTGGAGTATCCCCGGATGGTGCGGGACGCGCTTCGCATCAACTTCCCTCCCGGATTTGCCGTGGAGTCGCTGCCCGCCGTGGGCAGGTACGAGCTCGGGCACCAGGCGGCCTATGGCCTCACCACGGAGCAGTCGCCGACCAGCTTCACCGTCCGGCGGGACTTTGTGCTGGGAGAGATCATCTTTCCGCCTGCTCAGTACCCGGCGCTCCGGGAGTTCTACAGCAAGGTGGACCAGAAGGATAGCGACAGCGTCGTTCTGAAGCTGGCAGACACTGCCCCGGCCCAGGCGCAACCTGGCGCAAACTGAGGCCGAGCTTCCCTCGCGAGCACGCGGCGGCCTCCTGCCATCCGATGTGCTGCCGCATTTGGGGGATGGGAGGGAGGAGCCTGGCAGCTTACAATCTGAGTGTGCCCATCCACCTCACCTCGCCGCTCTGGTTCGCAGTCCAGATCTGTGCCGTTCTTCGTCTCGCAGGATGAGCTCGTCCCGCGGGCGCAGCCTCCTTAAGACCCTTCCCGGGCTGCTGATTAGTGCCTTCTTTCTCTGGTACACCTTTCGCGGCATCCAGGTCGCGCAGATCCGCTCGCTCCACTTTGAGCACCTGGCCTGGATCGCCGGCGTGGTGCTGTTTACCGTGGCAAGTTACACGCTGCGCTGCGTGCGCTGGCACCGGATGCTGGCCGGCACGGGGGCGCGCTTCACCACCTGCGCGCGGGTGCTGATGACCTCGCTCGCGGCCAACAACATCCTTCCGCTACGCATTGGCGACATCATGCGCGTCTTTACCTATGCCGGCGACCTCGGCACCTCGCCCTCGGTCATCCTGAGCACGGTCATTCTGGAGAAGCTGCTCGACATCTTTACGCTGGCGCTGCTGTTTACCGCCACTATGGGCAGCATTGCCACCCACAACTACCGTCTGGCGGCGAACATCTCGCTCGCGGTCAGCGCGGCCGGTCTGCTGTTGCTGTTATTCGGCGCGCCAGCGATCGAACCGCGCGCGCGAGCCCTCTTCGCGCGGCATAGCGGCAACGCCCGGGTCGCCAAGCTGGAGGAGTGGGTGCTGCTGGCGCTCGACGCGATCAATCGCATCGGCATCGCGGGTTCGGTGCTGCTGCTGGTGCAGTCGGCGGTGATCTGGGCCTGCGAAGGGCTGATCTACGTTTCGGCGCTGGCGCTGGTGGGGCTAAGCGTTGGACGGGTTGCCGCCTGGCTCGCGGTCTCGTTTGCCAATCTGTCGTACCTGATTCCGAGCTCTCCCGGAGCGATCGGGCCGTTTGAGCTGGCGGTCAAGGCATCGCTGGTCTCGCATGGCGCGAACCCTTCTCGCGCGGCGATCTTTGGTCTGGCGCTGCACGCGTGGCTGCTGGTGTCGGTGACCGGGGCGGGTGGACTGATCTTTCTTCTGCACCGGTTTCGCACGCCGCCGCACCGTCCGCTGCTCGAAGATGTGGAGCGGCTGCCGGCCGAGCTGCCGTAGCTCCGCAGCCCGGCTCACGTAGACTTGTGGTCAGCCGCTGAGGCAAAGCCCGGCTCAGCGCTCCAGGTGTCTCTTCCCCATGTACCGAACGGTTCAACAGTCGCTCGTGGAGCGCATCCAGGCGCTGCTTCTCCATCGCTACGCAGCCGAGCTCCCCAACATCGTGGTCGAGCAGCCGCCCAGTATCGCCATGGGCGAGATGGCGCTGCCGGTTGCCTTCGAGCTCGCAAAGCGTCTGCGCAAGGCGCCCCGAGCCATCGCCGCGGAGCTGGCGACCGCGATGGCGGAGGCTATCGCCGCCGACCCCACGTCCTTTCCGCTGCTCAGCCACGTGGAGCCGGCCGGCGCGGGCTACCTGAACCTGCAGCTCGACCGCGCAGCCTTTGTGCGGCAGGTAGCAGCGGACGAGCACGCCGACCTGGGTGGACCGGGCTTTCGCCTGGTGGAGCACACCAGCATCAACCCCAACAAGGCGGCGCATGTCGGCCATCTCCGCAACGCCATCCTCGGCGACACCTTTCAGCGCCTGCTGCGGCCGGACGCCTATAAGACGGGCTGGGAGACCGGTGTGCAGAATTATATCGACAACACCGGCGTGCAGGTGGCGGATATTGTCGTCGGCCTCGTGCATCTCGGGGGCATGCGGCTCGACCGCGTCCGCGAGCTGCTGATCGAGCTGATGGAGACCAACCGGCGGGTCGACTACTACTTCTGGGATCTCTACGCCGAGGTTTCGCGCTGGTACACCGCGGACCCCCAGGAGACGGAGGCGCGCAGGCAGATCCGGATGGACACGCTCCACGCGCTTGAAGAAGGGGGCAACGAGACGGCGGAGATTGCGGACCTGGTCTCGACGCATGTGCTGCGAAGTCATCTGGTGACGATGCAGCGGCTGGGCATCGAGTACGACTTTCTGCCGCGCGAGAGCGAGATCCTGACGCTGCGCTTCTGGGACTCCGCGCGCACGCTGATGCTCGAGCGCGGCGTGCTGTACCTCGAGCAGACGGGCAAGAACCAGGGCTGCTACGTCATGCGACGGCCCGGAGCGGACACCGCGGCCGGCTCCGATGGCCTGCCGGACGAGGAGGCCAAGGTGATCGTGCGATCGAACGGCACCGTCACCTACGTCGGCAAGGACATCGCGTACCACCTGTGGAAGTTCGGCCTGCTGCCCGGCAAGGACTTCGGCTACGCACCGTTCTTTGAGTATCCAAGCCACACCTGCTGGATCTCGACCCCGGTGCCGAACCGGCCCGGCGACGGCCACCCCAGCTTCGGCAAGGCGGACGCGATCTATAACGTGATCGATTCGCGGCAGAACGATCCGCAGAGCAACGTCGTCGCCGCTCTGCGCGGGATGGGGTTCGCTGAAGCCGCCGACCGCTACACGCACCTCTCCTACGAGATGGTGGCGTTGACCCCGCGCTGCGCGATGGACCTGGGTTATACGGTCTCCGCCGAGGACCAGGCCCGGCCTTACCTGGAGGTGAGCGGGCGAAAGGGCTTTGGCGTCAAGGCCGACGACCTGATGGACCGGTTGATTGCGGCGGCGGGAAGGGAGGTCGACGGCCGGCATCCGGAGCTCCCTGCCGGCGAGCGTCTCTCCATCGCCACGCAGATTGCGGTGGGTGCGCTGCGCTTCTTTATGCTGCGCTTCACGCGCAACACCGTGATCGCCTTTGACTTTCGCGACGCACTCTCGTTTGAGGGCGAGACCGGGCCGTACGTGCAGTATGCGGTCGTGCGCGCGGGCAACATCCTGCGCAAGGCCGGGCTGACGGCCGCCGGTGCCCTCGCGGCTCTGCTCAGCCTGCCACGCGAGGAGCTCCAGGCGCGGCTGTCCGGGGACGAGGGCACCTCCATCTGGGAGACCTGGCTGCTTGCCGCAAAGCTGACGAGCGTTCTCGATCAGGCGATCACGACCGCGGAGCCCGCCCACCTGGCGCGCTACAGCTTTCAGCTGGCGCAGCAGTTCAACAACTTCTACCATCGCCACCATGTGCTGCACGAGACCGAACCGGCGCGGCGATCGCTTCTTCTGGCGACGGCGGCGGTCGTTGAGCGCGAGCTCACCCGGGCGCTGGGGTACATGGGCATCGAGGCTCCTCCCGTGATGTGAAAGCGGTCTGCGATGGACAGGTCCGAACCCTGCAACGCGGGCACCCGTTTGCGATGTCTTACCTACCAGCCGGGCTGTGAAGGCGCCGGGCAGAGGAGTGAGACCGATGAGTCTGTTTTCCGATGGAGAGAAGAAGTCTGGTCCGCTGACTGGACGGCGTGTTGCCATCCTGGCGACGGAGGGGTTTGAGCAGGCGGAGCTGATCAAGCCACGCGAGGCGTTGCAGAACGCCGGTGCGACGGTGGAGGTTGTTGCTCCGGAGGCGGGCGTTAAGTCCCACACCATCCGGGCCTGGAACGAGACCGACTGGGGCACCAAGGTGGAGGTCGACACCAAACTGGAAGAGGCTAACGCGGACACCTACGACGCGCTGGTCCTGCCGGGCGGTGCCATGAACCCGGACAAGCTGCGTATGGATCCGAAGGCCGTAGCCTTTGTGAAGAGCTTCTTTACGGCCGGCAAGCCGGTGGGAGCCATCTGCCACGCCGCCTGGACGATGATTGAAGCGGACGTGGTGCGCGGACGCACCCTGACCTCCTGGCCCTCGCTGCGAACCGACCTCAAGAACGCCGGAGCCACCTGGGTGGATCGCGAGGTGGTCGAAGACGGCAACCTGGTGACCAGCCGCAAGCCAGCTGATCTTTCGGCCTTCAACGACAAGCTGATCGAGGTCTTCCAGGAGGCCGGCAAACCGGTCACCGCGTAGATCCTCGGCACGGCCGCGCGAGCACCGGAGCTGGGTACGGCGTTCTGCGTCGTCTCCTACTCCGGTGCACGGATCGGCTAAGCTGTTCCCATGTCGTTGCTGGAGTTGAAGCACAAGCGGGTGCTGGTGGTCGGCCTGGGAAGATCGGGGATCGCGGCTGCTGGATTTCTGCGTGAGCGCGGTGCGCGGGTGACGGTGAGCGATGCCCGCAGCGCGGCCGCCCTGGCCCGCGAGATCCCCGCCCTGTTGGACGCCGGCATCATGGTCGAGACCGGCGGGCACGGTCTGCTCACCTTTCGCAAGCAGGACTTGATCGTCGTCTCGCCGGGCGTGCCGGCCGACACACCGGAGTTGCAGCAGGCGCGGTCCTTCGGTGTTCCCGTTCTTGGGGAGCTGGAGCTGGCGTACCGGTTTCTCCAGGGGCAGACCGCCGCCATCACCGGATCGAACGGCAAGACCACCACGACGACGATTGTGGGCGAGATCTTCCGCGGCGCCGCGATTCCGACGCTCGTGGGTGGAAACATCGGCCGGCCCGTCGTCGATCTCGTTGCGGAGAGCCGGCCAGACGGCTGGAATGTGCTCGAGGTCTCCTCGTTCCAGCTGGAGACCGTCTCCGAGTTCCGGCCGAGGGTTGCGGCTGTGCTGAACCTGACGCCCGACCACCTGGACCGGCACGGCAGCTTTGCGAACTACGCCGCCGCGAAGGCGCGGATCACCGGGCAGCAGGAGCCAGAGGACTTCCTGGTGCTCAACGCCGAAGACAAGGCCACGCAGATGCTCGCCGGAAAGACAAGGGCGCAGGTCTTCTGGTTCTCGCCCCGGCGGCCGGTGAAGCAGGGTGCCTTTGTGCACGGCGAGAGCATCGTCTGGATGGGCCGGGAGGGCGGGGCAGCCGAGCCGGTCATGCCTGTCGGTGAGGTGCGGCTGCGCGGCGCGCACAACCTCGAAAACGTTCTCGCGGCAGCGGCGATCGCCCGCCTGGCGGGGATCCCGCCGGAGACGATTCGGGAGGCTGTCGGGCAGTTTGCGGGAGTCGAGCACCGGCTGGAGATGGTGCGCACCTGGAATGGCGTCGCCTTCTATAACGACTCCAAGGCGACCAACGTGGATGCGGCGCTCAAGGCCGTCGCCTCCTTTCCCGGGGGGGTGCACCTGATCCTCGGCGGCAAGGACAAGGACTCCGACTATGCGGAGATGCGGACGTTGCTGGCCGAGCGGGTGAAGGCTGTTTACACCATAGGTTCGGCGGCTGAAAAGATCACCCGGCAGCTGGGCGAAGTCGTGAAGATGGAGGGGGCGGGCACGCTCGCCGTTGCTGTCGCCGAGGCCTCACGGGCGGCCGTTCCGGGCGACGTCGTGCTTCTGGCCCCGGCCTGCTCGAGCTTCGACCAGTTTGAAAACTATGAACACCGCGGGCGCACCTTTCGGGAGTTGGTCCAGGCGCTCTAGCAGCACACAGGCACAGCAGGTGGTGGGGTATGGCGAAGCGCGTCGGGGTTGATAAGTGGATGTTCGGCACCGTGCTTCTGCTGGTGCTCTTCGGCCTGGTGGAGGTCTTCTCCGCCTCCGCCGTCCTGGCGCAGGCGACGCTCGGCTCACCCTACAGCTACGTCATCCGGCAGGCGTTCTGGGCCTTTCTGGGGCTCGTCGCCATGTCCCTGCTGATGCAGGTCGACTACCGCCGCTACAACAGTCCGAAGGTCGTGTTTCCGGCCGTCGCCATCACCGTCGTCCTGCTGTCGGCCGTCTTTGTCATGAGCGGCATGAACGGGGCGCATCGCTGGATCCGCGTGGCCGGCGTGACGCTGCAGCCATCGGAGATCGCCAAGCCGATCGTTGTGCTGTTTCTCGCCTACTTCCTCCAGACCCGCATCCATGCCATGGACGACTACAGGAGCACGATTCTGCGGGCCGTCGCGCCGCCACTGCTGTTTATCCTGCTCATCCTCAAGGAGCCCGACCTGGGAACGGCGCTGGTGTGCGGCGCGGTCATGATGCTGATGCTGTATCTCGCGGGAGCGCAGAAGAAGTTCTTCGCCATCGCCTTTGCGGCCGCCGCTCCAGTGCTGTACTTCATGCTGTTCTTTGTGAAGTGGCGGCGCGCTCGCATGCTGGCCTTTGTCAACCCTGAGGCCGACCCCCGCGGCACCGGATTTCACATCCTGCAGTCGCTCATCGCCGTTGGCACGGGCGGCATCCGCGGCCTCGGCCTGATGGAGGGCCGGCAGAAGCTCTTTTACCTGCCCGAGCCGCACACCGACTTTATCTTTGCAAACGTCTGCGAAGAACTCGGCCTCATCGGAGCGCTCTGCATCGTCGGTCTCTTCGTCGTTCTCGGGTATCGCGGTCTGCGCGCGGCCTTTCTCTCGACCGACCCATTCGCCCGCTTCCTCGCCTTTGGCCTGACCACGGCGGTGCTGATCCAGGCCTTCTTCAACATCAGCGTAGTGCTGGCCCTGCTGCCGACCAAGGGCATCCCCCTGCCGTTTATCTCCTCCGGCGGAACCAGCGTCTTTATCACGCTCGCCAGCATGGGCGTGCTGCTGAATGTGACCCGAGAGATTGATTGAGGCAGGCTCCCAGCTGTCTGGCCCGGTGTCGCGTCGCAGCGGGTCGCAGCGACGCGAGACCGACGTCCGAGCCCAGGAATGCCAGGAGCTGATCCCTTTGCGAGTCCTTATCGCCGGTGGAGGCACTGGCGGTCATGTCATTCCGGCGCTGGCGATTGGACGCGAGCTGCGCGACCGCTACGCAGCCGAGGTTCGCTTTGTCGGCACGGCTCGCGGCATGGAGACAAGGCTGGTGCCCGAGGCCGGCTTTCCGCTGGACCTGATCGAGGCCGGCATGCTCAAGAACGTCTCCCTGGCGACGCGGGTGCGGACTCTTTCGGCGTTGCCCCGAGGCGTCACCCGATGCGTGGCCCTCCTGCGGAGCTTCCGGCCGCAGGCGGTGGTCGGTGTGGGCGGTTACGCCAGCGGTCCCGCCATGATGGCGGCCGTCCTGCTCCGCATCCCCACCCTGGCCTATGAGCCCAACGCCGCTCCGGGGCTGGCAAACCGCATCGTGGGCCGGCGCGTGACGGCGGCGGCGGTCGCCTTCGAGGAAAGCCGCCGCTACTTCCGCAACGCCCAAGTGACCGGCGTTCCCGTGCGGGGAGAGTTCTTCGCCCTCCCCGACCGTCCAGCCAACGCACCGCCGCACCTGCTCGTCTTCGGCGGCAGCCAGGGAGCCCAGGCACTCAACCGCGCCATGCCAGAGGTCCTGGAGCAGCTGATGGCAGCGGTTCCCGGACTGACGGTGCTGCACCAGGCGGGGGCGCGCCACCTCGAGGCGACGGAGACCGCCTACCGAAGCACGGGAGTGGATCCCGGCAGGTGGCGTGTGAGCGCTTTTCTTGAGGACATGCCGGCACAGTTCGCCCAGGCCAGCCTGGTTCTGTGCCGCAGCGGCAGCTCGGTCGCGGAGCTGGCCGCCGCCGGAAAACCGTCGCTGCTGGTGCCGTTTCCGCGAGCAGCGGACGACCACCAGACCCGCAACGCGGAGGCTTTTGCGAGCGCGGGAGCGGCCGCCATGTTGCCCGAGGCAGCCATGAGCCCGGATCGGCTGCTCGGGGAACTCCGTGAACTGCTAAACGACGGCCCGCGCCTGCGGCAGATGTCGCTTGCCGCTCGCGGGCTGGCCCGGCCGGATGCCCTGCGGCAGATCGTCGCGATGGTTCGCGAGATCAGCCTGCCGCAGGTTGAAAGACACAGCCCGGGCCGGGCCTGAGCGCCGACTACCGTCCGGAATCAGCGGCGTCCGCCGCCTCCGCCGTGATTGCCACCGCCTCCGCCGTGATTGCCGCCGCCGGAGAAGCCGCGCTGCCCGCCGCCGAAGCTGCCACCGCCGCTATAGGACCGCGCCTGTCCGCCACCACCGTAGGACCGTGCCTGCCCGCCGCCCATGCTCTCGCCGCGCACCGCGTAGGAGCTGCCGCCAGCGTAGGCGCGCTCTCCGCCGCCGTACGACCCCGCGGAAGCACCGCGACCCGCGTAGGAGTTGCCAGCTCCCTGGGTCCGGCTGCCCCCGTAGCTGTAGCCGCGCTGGGACCCACTGGCGTAGCCCTGCGTTGTGCCGTTGCTGTACCCGCGCTGCAGCCCATTGGAGTATCCGCGTTCCGCGCCGTTGCTGTATCCGCGCTGCGCGCCGTTCTGGTAGCCGCGCTGCGATCCATTGGCGTATCCACGTTCCGCGCCGTTGGTATAGCCGCGCTGGACGCCGTTCTCGTATCCACGCTGGACGCCGTTGCTGTAGCCGCGCTGGACGCCGTTTTCGTATCCGCGCTGGGCCCCGTTGCTGTATCCGTGGCCGAAGCCGTTACTGTAGCCGGCGCGTGCGCCGAACTCACGGCCGTTCACGCCGGAGAAGCGACTGCCGCCATAGCCCGCCGTCCGGACGTAGCTTGACCCGCCGAAGCGGTTGTCGTAACCCGCGTAGGCGCGATCGTAGATGTACCGTCCGCCGAAGCCGCGGCCATAGTTGCAGTAGGCCCGGTTGTAGAAGAAGTGCCCGCCGCCCCAGTAGCCGCCGTAAAAGCCGGTGCCGAAGTACCCGAAGCCGTAGTTGATGCCGCCGTAGTAGCCGACGTTGTAGCCCCAGTAGCCCGGATTCCAGAGGTACCCCGTATCCGCGTAGCCCCAGTAGCCCGGGGTCCAGAGCGCATTGGTGTAGGGGGGCAGAACCCACGCGCCGTCCACCCAGGTGTAGCCCTCGTCCCCGTAGGCCCAGTATCCAGGGGTCCAGACGTAGCCCTCCGCCGGGATCGGCGGCTGCTCATAGACCGGGATGGGCGGAGGAGCAATGCCCACCGAGACGAAGACGTTGGCGTGCGCGGTTGCCGGAACGATGGCCAGAGCTCCGGCCAGCAGCGCCGAGCCTACCGTTGTGCGAAGTGTCCCAAAGATGTTCAAGGCTCAACCCCCTCCAGAGCACCGGTCCGATCCTTTGCGGCAACGCCGCAAACTGTGCCGAGCTCCGAGTGGGACAGGATGCGATCCGGTCCCACCTCATTAGACACAACCCCCGGCGCTTTGTTGCATGGGCGTTAAAGCTTCCCGGCGGCCGTCAGTGTGACCCAAAGATACCCTTCGGACAGATGACATGGACACCGGAGTTCGTGTCCACCAGCTGGGTAATGTCGACGTCGCAGGCCACCGAGACCAGAGCGTACGCGTCGTCGCGGCTCAGCTTCGGCAGCTTTGGCCCGCCCGGCGAAGGCGGTGCGGAGAGAAACGCGACCATGTTGCGCACCGCCATCTCGGTCGCGGACTTCAGGTCCGGCGAAAATCCCATGGCAATGTACGCCGACGGGGTCTCCGCGCGCGGCCACAGCAGGGGGGAGCTCCCCGCCGAAGGCTTGTGCACGATGAACTGAAAGGTCCCGGTCAGCTGCGTCTCGAGGGCGGTGATGTCCACCTCGCCATTGCCCTGGCCGGCGTGGCCGTCGCCTGCCTCAAAGTTCGCGCCCCTGGAGTTGACGGGGATAAACAGCGTCGTCCCGGCCACCATCTCCTTGTTGTCGATGTTGCCCGCATGCATCCAGGGCGGGGCGGAGTTGTACTTGCCGCCGGTCGCCGGAGCGATGCCCATGGAACCGAAGAACGGGTGGAGCGGAAGCGTGACCCCGGGTGCGAAGCTGGCCGTCATCTCCTTCAGATTCAAGGGGATGATTCTCGACCGGAGTAGGGGAAGTCGTCGGGGAGAAATCCTCGGCCAGCGCCGAAGCCGTTGCACGCCCACGGCACATCGACCGTGATCTTCTGGATACGGACCTCCAGCACATCGCCCGGCTCAGCCTCCGCAATCGCCACCGGCCCGGTCAGGATGTGGCCGCCCGGACCCTTCTCGTCAGCAGGGTAGTTCGCGTAGATATCGCGGACATCCTGGGGGATCTCGGCCGGCGCGACCCCCTCCTTCTCCAGCCGATCGGGCGATCCGCAGGTCGACAGCGTCTGCATCACGACCGTGTCTCCGGAATGCACCGTCAGGGCCGGCCTGGCTGCCTGGGAGTAGTACCCCCAGGCGACGGTCTTGGGCGTGGCGAGCAGGGTGTGGGTCTGCTGCGCCAGGGCTGCAGGAGCCGTCGCAAACAGAAGGGCAATCGCGCCGAAGCCCGCCGAAACAGCAGATTGGATTGACATGGAAGTGTGTATATCACGCCGCGGGACGGAAGCTGGAATGCCATTGAGCCGCAGCGGTCTGCGCGGGCGTCTTCTATCCGCTGCTGCCACGGCTCTGCACCTCCACACAGCCCCCCACTCGCTTCAGCAAGGATTCCTCCAAAGATGTGTCTGGTCAAAGAAGAACGGAGCTACCCCTGGCGCAGAATGACGCCTCTGAGCAGGCGGCCTGAACCCTTTTGCAATTTCCGTGCCGGACCGTCTGGACCCCCATCCTCCAAAGGTGGTGTTTCCACTCCCTCGTTTCGAGAGGATGGTTACCACATGAGTCACGCTTCACCTCGTTTTCTGCCGCCGACCCTATCGATCCGGTTCCGTCGCGCGCGGCAAGAGCTCTGATCCCAACCTGTTTTCTGGAGGCACAATGAGAAATCCCGCCACCATCCTGATTGCTCTGTTAACCCTCGCCGGCGGAACTGCTGCTCGCGCCGGGACCCCTCTGCCGTCGATAAAGCAGCCGGAGCGCCTTCGCCTGAGCCGGCAGGCCTTTAGCTTCGGGCCGAACTTCATTGGAAGTCCGCGGACCGCCATGGTCACACGAGTTCACAACCCGGGACAGGCCGCAGTCGCCATTCAGACCGGGATCAAGGGAGACCCCGGCTTCAGCGTCGATCCGAACGGAGAAGGCAGCTGCAGCGGATCGCTGGAACCGGGAGCGAGCTGCAATCTGTGGGTCAAATTTCTGCCGGCCGACATTCCTGCCACGCAGCGCACCGCCATCCTGTACGTTGGTCGCGACCTCCTGCATGGCGATGTGGAGCCCGTCCTGCTCAGCGGTCGTGCGCGCAAGCTGACCGAAGGAACGGTCATAGCCTCGACCAACGCGCAGGTCGCGGCCTATACCGTCGATCTGCCGTTTCCCGGAACGGTCACCGTCAACTTCGGCCAGGACACCAGCTATGGCTACACCACCTCAACCCGTACCCTCGACTCCCCCGGACCGGTGACGATCCTGGTGGCAGGCATGCTGGACAGCACCACCTATCATATGCAGGCTACGGTCCAGCTGAAGAACGGCGTGACCGCGACCGATGCCGACCACACCTTTACCGCCCACGCGCCATCCAGCCTTCCATCCTTCCACGTGGACACGCCGTCAGGTCTGTCGCCGCAGGCTGGTGTGGAGCAGCTTTCCATGATCTCCGGCTCGGCGCTGGGCATCGTCGCGACGGATCTCCAGGGAAGGGAGATCTGGAGCTACCTGGTCCCGAATGATTTTGGCGGGTTCACCGTAGAGGGCGCCAAGCTGATGGCGAACGGCGACTTCGTCATGAACATCGGCCAGGGGTCGTCGCATCCGCTCGACGGCGGACCGGTCTTTCCCAACGTGATCGTCGCGATCCGGGAGGTGGATCTGGCCGGCAACATCGTCCGTCAGGTGGCCGCCGACCAGTTGACACAGCGTCTGCAGGCGGCCGGCTACAACCTGAAGCTGGAGCAGTTCCACCACGAGGTCACGCCGCTGCCGAACGGCCACACGCTGATCCTCTCCAACACCCTGAAGAACTTCACCGATCTGCCGGGCTACCCGGGAATGACGGCTGTTCTCGGGGATGTGGTGATCGACCTGGATGAGAACTTCAACCCGGTCTGGGTCTGGAATACGTTCGACCATCTCGACGTCAATCGCCACCCCATGAGCTTCCCGGACTGGACCCACAGCAATGCGATCGTCTACTCACCGGACGATGGTGCGATTCTGCTCTCCCTGCGGCACCAGAACTGGGTCATCAAGATCGACTACAGAAACGGCGCTGGTCAGGGCGATATTCTTTGGCGTCTCGGCAACGGCGGCGACTTCGCCCTCATCAACGGGACGGAGTCGACGGATTGGCAGTACGCGCAGCACTTCCCATCCCTGTTCTCCACCAACAGCTCGGGCAACTTCTCGCTGGGTCTGATGGATAACGGCAACGACCGCATGTTTCCGGCCGGTGTCACATGTGACACCAAAGGTGCTCCGCCGTGCCACTACAGCACCATCCCGGTCTTCGCAATCGACGAGGGAGCCCGGACCGCACGCCTCACCTTTCACCAGATCCTGCCCACCAGCCTGTACAACTTCTTCGGCGGCAACACCGATCTGCTGGCGAACGGCAACATAGAGTACGACCTGGCGGGCATCAACGGAGGTTCGGACATCTTTGAGGTGACACCGACCGACACTCCGCAGACGGTCTGGCACATGCGCGTGGATGGCGGCTATGCCTACCGCGGGTTCCGGCTTCCCAGCCTCTACCCGGGGGTGCAGTGGAAGTGATCGGAAGGGAACCGGAGGCGCAGGTGCAACTTCAGGGAAGCTCTGATCAACTGTTGCGGATGGGAAACGAACGCAGATTCCTTGCGGGGAGGACAACAAGGGCTGGACACTTTCCCTCCAGGCGGACTTGATCAGAGATCCCCTGAAGCAGTTTTTCTGAAGATGTAGATCCTCTGTTCTGACCGCAATCAGATTCGAATCAGGCGAAGACCCTGAACCCACGTCTCAAAAGCGAGACGTGGGGCACCCGGTCACCCTGACATCAGAAAAGGACGAATCACCCACCCACGGGATGGTTGGTCCACACTCTGAATATTCGGAGGGTGCGGGTCGAGTCCAACAGTGGGGGTCTGAGGTGCGGGTCTGAGAGTGCGGTTCTGAGGGTGCGGGTGCCCCACATCTCGCCTCTGAGATGTGGGTTCCCTGCGGGGTCCAAGGGTGCGGGTGCCCCACATCTCGCCTCTGAGATGTGGGTTCCTGCGGGGTCAAGGGTGCGGGTGCCCCACATCTCGCCTCTGAGATGTGGGTTCCCTCCACCCGATTTGCGGAGACCACAGCATCAGGAAATCGGCTCGAAGGAAGCTCCAAGGAAGCTCTTGCGGCTCCAAACAACGCAGATTTCCTGCGGGAGTCGACAACAAACGACCGGCGCGAACCCGGCCCGGCATAAAGTCCGGCATTCCTGACCAGAGGCGGCTGCCGCCGGGGTTCTAGTTCAAAAACATCGTCCGGTAGAGCGTATCCCGCTGCACGGGACGGAAGCCGGCGTCGCGGATGATCCTCCGCAGCTCCTCTTCTGTCGTGCAGTTCGAGGTGCCGGCCGCCTTGACGACGTTCTCCTCCAGCATCACCGAACCGACGTCATTGCCGCCAAATCGCAGCCCCATCTGCAGCACCTTCAAGCCCTGCGTGACCCAGCTGGCCTGAACGTTATCAATGGTGTCGAGGTACAGGCGGCTGATGGCAAGCGTCTTCAGGTACTCGACGGAGGTCGCCTCCTCCCATCCGCGGCCGCCCAGGGCGGTGTTGTTCGGCTGAAAACTCCACGGGATAAACGCGGTAAAGCCGCCCGTCTCCTCCTGCAATCGCCGGATCACCTCGAAGTGGTTGACGCGCTGCTGCAGAGTCTCGCCGACGCCGAACATCATGGTGGCGGTGGTGCGCATGCCAAGCTGGTGGGCCGTGCGGTGGACGCTCACCCAGTCTTCGGTGCGGCACTTGAGCCGCGCGATCCTATGGCGCACCTCGTCATCGAGGATCTCGGCACCACCGCCCGGGATGGAGTCGAGCCCGGCGTCGCGCAGGCGACGGATGGTCTCGTCGAGCGAGATCTCCGAGTACTCGGCGATTGCCAGGATCTCGGAGGCCGACAGGCAGTGCAGCCAGATGGCGGGAAACTGCTCCTTGATGCCGCGAAACAGCGACTCGAACCAGTCGATCTTCAGGTCCGGGTGGATGCCGCCCTGCATGAGCACGCCGGTGCCGCCCATCTCCTCGGTCTCGGCGATCTTGGCATAGATGGTCTCGCGATCGAGCAGATACCCCTCGGCCGCCAGCTTGCCCTTGAGCGGCCGGTAGAACGCGCAAAAGGTGCAGTATTCCGTGCAGAAGTTGGTGTAGTTGATGTTGCGGTCGATGATGTAGGAGACCGTGCCCTCAGGATGCAGGCGCCGCCGCACCGCGTCCGCCTCCATGCCGATGCCAATCAGATCGTCGCTGCGAAAGCAGTCGAGCGCCTCATCCTGCGTCATGCCCATACCTTTATTTTACGCTCGCCGCACGGATCCCGGTCGGTGCGGACACCGGGTCTGCGAGCCCGCCAGGCTACCGTCCGCGAACCAGCAGGGCGACCGCCAGAAGGGCCACCACCACCAGCAGCGCGAGCACGCCGGCGACCATCTTCCGGAGCCCGGCGACCTGCCGTTCGAGCACCTCGGCGCGGCTCTGCGCCAACTCCGCCGCCATGCGCGCGCGCCTGGCCTCGGTGCCGATCTCGCCCACGTGGACGGCAAACTCGTCCAGCCGTTGAGCCAGTTCGATGTGGGCGCGGGCGACCTGGCCCAACGATCCCTGCACCCCGTCCGACATCGCCGCCAGCGCCTTCTCCTGCGCCGCATTGGCACTGAAGAAGCGATCCGCCACGGGCAGAAGACGCTTCACCTGCGGCAGCAGATCGAGGATCTGCGGCACAAACTGCATCAGCAGCTTAGGCCACATGGACAGACCGGGTGCGAGCGGCTGATCGCCGGACCGACCACCATCGCGTGGTCACGACCGCGGTGGTCAGCAGCAGAATCGTCGCAACGATGCCCTGCGACCACAGGCAGTAGATACACCACTTCTGGATGACGTAGGCCTCCAGGTAGGTCAGCATGGCGGCAAAGAAGAAGCCCACCTCCGCCAGGATCAGAAGCACGCCCATGCGGCCCAACAGAGCCGCCGCGGCCATCAGGCCGTAGCCCGCGATGCCCAGGACCGCCACCGGTACGTGAACGCCGCTCTTTCCGCCCTCTCCAAAGGTGGTGGGGGGAAAGACGGCGAACCGGGAGTGGTTCACCGTTCCGCAGTCGAAGCGCTCCGTCACCGCGCAGGGCGGCGCCGTGGCGGGGTCCTGGTTATGCACCCGAAGCGCAAGAACGCTGACGTACAGGCCGGCCAACGCCAGCAGCGCGAGCAGATATCGCATGCCCCCAGTCTACTTCGCCCCGGAGGAGACTGGGGCATCCTGCCCGCGGGTGTACGGTGCGGCTACTCGCCATGCTTCGGCGGGTAGTGCTCAAACATCTTGCCAATGGACTTCCACACCTGGTTTTCGTCGCCATGGTGGCTCTCCGCGACGTTGTCTTCGGTCGCCTGCCCCCGCCACACGATCTGGTTGTCGCGCGTCTGAACCAGGTCGACGGTCAGGATTCCCAGGGTACGCGGCACCTCGCGGGTAGTGGCGATCTCGGGTCCGCCCCAGCCTCCCCAACCGCCCCAGCCGCCCCACCCACCCCACGGTCCGCCACCCCATCCGAAGCCATCGCCGGTGGTGCGCCGGTCGATCACCTGCTGCGTCTGGAAGTGGAAGACGGCCTTGAGGTCCGGAGTTCGCCCCGGCTGAGCCGGATTCAAACCCTTGCTCTCCAGCGCGCTCGTCAGGTAGTGCGGGACATATTGCGTCCAGAAGGGATCGGCCGAGGCCGGATCGGGCTTCGAAGGCATCACCTGGAAGGTGCGAAAGTCGCTAAACGGGGCGCGCTCCCGCCAGTTCACGTGCACGCTCTGCGATCTGCCTGCGACCGGGCTCAGCCCCAGAATCGCCGCTGCCGCCAGAAGCAACCAACGCCGCGCCAATCTCTCAATCGTCATAGGTATTAGACGCTCAGGAGTTGCCGGCGATCCAGGGCGGCCGCTGCCCTATAGATATTTTGCGAGCCGCTGCCGCATGACCCGCTCGGCCTCCGGGCTCTCGTCGATCAAGAGGAACTGCAGACCGTTGCGCGCCGCCGCCTCGCCCGCCGTGCCGCTGCCGGCAAAGAAGTCGAGCAGGAGATCGCCGGGCTCGGAGTGGACCCGAACGATGCGCTCAAGCAGTCCAAGCGGCTTCTGCGTGGGGTAGCCGGTCTTCTCCCGGCCGGTCGGGCTCACGATCGTGTGCCACCACACATCGGTAGGAGTCTTGCCGCGCGCCGCCTTGGCCGCACCCACCAGGCCCGGAGCCATGTAGGGGATGCGATCGCTCCCTTCCAGGTGAAAGGTGTAGCGGTCGGGATCGCGCGTGTACCAGAGCAGATTGTCGTGCTTGGCCGGCCATCTCCGGAGCGGCCGGGCGCCGTAGTCATAGGCCCAGATGATCTCGTTCTGAAAGCAGATCCGCCCAAAGATCTCGTCCAGCATCACCTTGCAGTAATGCACCTCGCGCGGGTCGATGTGAAAAAACAGGCTGCCGGTGGGGGTGAGCACACGGTGCGCCTCCGCCAGGCGCGGCCGAAGAAAGCCCAGGTAGTCCGGAAAGCGGTCCTGGTAAGCGGCGGAGCTGCCGGCGGCCGGCTCGGTGCGGTAGCGGCGGCCGCCAAAGCCGGTCCGGTCGCCCGCCGCATCCTCGACCACGCGCATCCGCTGCCGCTGCTGGCGGTGACCGGTGTTGAAGGGCGGATCGACATAGATCAGAGCGGCCGAGCCGCTCGGAAGCGTCCGCAGCAACGGCAGGTTGTCGCCGCAGAGCACACGTCCGGCCGGCCTGGGAGTTCCCTCTAACACCTTTGTTCTCTTCCTCCCAGCCCGGCAGCCATGCGAAGATCGCTGCTGGAGTGAGACCCGTGTTTACTGGACACCCCATCCATGCCGCACTCTCGCACCCGGGCCGCGTCCGCAGCCACAACGAGGATGCCTGGGCGGTCGACGTCGCCTCCGGCCTGTACGTCATCTGCGATGGCATGGGCGGATCGCCCGGCGGCGAGGTCGCCAGCCAACTGGCCTGCGAACGGTTCCTGAACGTCCTGACGGCTCCGCGCAACTCGCCGTCCGGATCGCGCCGGATTCCGGCAAATACCCTCTCGAACGATCCGCAGCACAACCCGCAGACGCGCCTCCACGCCGCCATCCTGGCCGCCAACCAGGCCGTCCTTGAGGAGGCCGCGGCGGTTCCCGCACTGCACGGCATGGGCACGACCCTGATCGGCCTGCTGCACACGGCGCCGAACTTCGTCGAACGCCGCGCCGTGCCGCGGTCGACGCTCCTGCGGAACTCCGGACCACCCTCGCTGTTTCTTGCCAACGTGGGGGACAGCCGATGCTACCGTCTGCGCAAGGGAGCTCTGCACCAGCTCTCGCATGACCACTCCTATGTGAACGAACAGCTGCGTGCCGGGCGCATCACCCCGGAACAGGCTGCGTTTTCGCCCATGCGCAACTATCTCACCCGGGCCGTCGGCGTCCACAGCCATGTTGAGCCGGACATCCAGAGCTACCGTCCGGAGCCGAACGATCTATACCTTCTCGCCTCCGATGGGCTGACCGGCGAGCTGACCGACGCCGAGATCGCCGCCATCCTGACCCGGGAGGTGCCCTCGATCACCGTCGCCCCGAACAATCTCAAGCTGCCGCTGGATCTCCAGATCGCCTGCCAGACGCTTGTTCACGCGGCCAACGAGCGCGGCGGCAGAGACAATGTTTCGGTCCTGCTTCTGGCGTTTCCACCGCTCTGATCCGCCGGAGGCCGTCCCCTTTCCCGTACACTTTGGGAGGTGTCCCAAGGAGCGTCTCCGTGCCCGACCCATTGTTTTTCGAAGATTTTTACCCTGGTCAGAGGTTCCAATCCGTCGGCGGCTATAAGGTCACAGCGGAAGAGATCCAGGAGTTTGGCCAGAAGTATGATCCGCAGCCGTTTCACATCGATCAGGCCGCCGGGGAGAGCTCGTTCTTCAAAGGTCTGGCCGCCTCGGGATGGCTGACCGCCGCGATCGTGATGCGTCTGCGCGTGCAATCAATCAATGTCTTTGGCGGCATGATTGGCGCCGGGGTCGAGGAGATCCGTTGGACCGAGCCGGTGCGCCCAGGGGATACGCTGCGGACCGAGGCCGAGATCCTCGACGTGCGGCGGTCGAAGTCGCGGCCCACCTACGGGATTATTCGTTCGCAGACGACGACCTTCAACCAGAGGGACGGGGTGGTGATGCGCTCGACGGTCAACTTCCTGGCCCCGGTGCGCGACTCCGTCTAGAAAAGCTCGAATTAGGCCGTTGATTTGGTTGTCATTCCCGCAGGGAATCTCCGTTTCTTTCCCAGCCGCAACAGTTAGTAAGAGCTTCCCAGGAGCAGTTCTGCCGATGCAGTGGCTGGTCAAACCTGGACGTACGCCAGGTTTTCTGGGGAAAGACTGGCGCGGGCAGCGTTGGCTCTGCTCTACCCCTTCAGGAGAACTGCACCTTGAGGAAAACTGCACCTTCAGGAGAACTGCCGTAAGCTGCCCGGCTTCACCTTCTGCCCGGACCGTCTGCTTGGGCCGGGCTGTTCCGTCCGGCACGGTCGGCCCCCATCCGTCAGGTCAGCACCGCCGATGCATTCGGCCGGACGTCGGGGAGCCTCGTCTGGCGGCTGTGCCGCAGGCTGAGCCAGGCCGCCGCCCCGAGGGCCACGAGGAAGAGCGCGCCCGAGTCAAACTGGCTCCTGAGAACAGCCCATCGGCCGATGTACCCGGCAACCACGTCCGTCGAGAGCGGCTTCAGATTCAGGGCGACGGCCACAGCGACGGCTGCGAGCAGGGCGTACCGGGCGGGAGCTCGACGCCCGAGCCGGTCGCGGACCTCCTCGAGGAGCAGCATCACCGGAATGACGAGCACAATGAAGTAGTGGCTCCAGGCGATGGGGGCAAAGATCGTCGCCGCGACCAGGGCCATGCCGGCGCCGAGCGGAGGGATGGCCGGCCCCGTCAAACGCCGCTCTCGCGCACGGTCGAGCAGGCCGCCAAGAACGGTCGAAAGGATGAGCAGCAGAAGTGACCCGATCCGAACCGCGGCCGGCAGGGCAAAGCTGTGCAGCACGTCGTACTCCGGGCGGGAATAGAAGCGGCCCATCAGCCAGGCGGCAAAGGATTGGCTGTTCTGCGAGACGAGCAGAACATGGGAGACGCGGCCGAGGTCGGCCAGGTAGGCGGCCATCAGCTGCCGTCCGGTGAGCGCGACGGTGAGGAGCCAGAGGCCGGCCGACCACCCCAGGGCGGCCCCGGCGGCCAGCCATCGGCGCCGAGCCATCCAGTAGAGCACCAGAAAGATGGGGGTCAGCTTCACCGCCGCGGCCAGGGCGACCAGAAGACCGGCCAGCACGGGCCGTCGCCGGCTGGCCAGAATCAGGCCCGCGACACTGAGCAGAAGAAACAGGATGTGGGTCTGCATCAGCAGCATGGCATAGCCAAACGGCTCAGAAAACCAGAGTCCCACGGCAACAAGCGCCATCGGCAGCGGATAAAGGAACATGGGCGCCCAGAAGCGCGCCACCAGCCACAGCATGGCGGCGAAGCTCAGCATCAACGCAACGGCAAAGAGGTGCACGAAGCGGAGGTATCCCGGCCGGAAGCAGAGCGGCTGCAGCACGTAGGCCCACAGGGGGGTCTGCACGTAGGGGTGCATGCCGCCGCGATATCCGCCCTCGGCGGCGATCCGCTCCCAGACCGCATCGGGTCCGACCGAAGAGAACATCGCCGGGTCATGCTGGAACAGATGCCCGGTCTCGCCCGTCACCATCAGCCGGCAGCCGGCGTAGGAGGAGTAGAGGTCCTCGCCCTTGCGGCCGCCGTAGTGAAGCAGACCGGCGGCGACCAGAATGGCAAGCACCACAAGCACCCCGAGCCCACCATTCCACCTGCTTCCAGTGCGCCCCATCCCGCCAGTCTCCCCCGGTTGTCCCTGAAGTCGCGCGCCACTCCCTCCGCCAGCGCGCTGGCGGCCGTCGGGGTCGCAGATCTCAATCTACCCCACGGGTTTCCTGTTTCTGGTAAGAAAAGCGAGGGATCGCGAACGCCCCGTTCCATTTCGGGAGAGCTTCTGCCCACCCGCGCCCGAACGTCCCGGAAGCACCCGCGCAGATGCTTCCGAACGCCTGCCGGCTGGCGTATGTTAACCAGATGCGCATGACGGTTCTCGCCTCCGGATCCAAGGGCAACAGCGCCGTCGTGGCCTCCGGGCGCACCCGCATCCTTGTCGACGCGGGGCTCTCCTGCCGGGAGCTGCTGCGGCGCATGGCGCTCGCCGGGGAGGACCCTGCGCTGCTCTCGGCCATCCTGATCACCCATGAACACCAGGACCATGTCGCGGGCCTCGCGACCCTGGCGCGGCGTCTCTGCCTGCCGGTCTTTCTGACCGAGGGGACGCACCGTGCCTGGGTTCGCACGGTGACGCCGCGAACGACGACCACGTACGCGCAGTGGCTGAGCAAGCTGGCCCGGGAGCGGGAGGAGCGGGCTGAACGCTCGGCGGCCGCGGCCGGTCGACCCACCTACGCGCCCGCCCTCGCCCCTGCGATCGAGGCCCAGCCGGGCAGGCCAACCGCCGAACGGCACGAGCTCCGGAGCGACGCGGAGGTGGAGGCGGCGCCCGAGTTCGAGATCGGTCTCGAGGCGGAAGCGGAGCCGGACACTGCGGGCGAGCCGCGCCGTCCGGCGAGCAAGGCGGACCCCACCTACCTTCCGGCGGTCGAGTACTTCCGGGCAGGCAGCGAATTTTCGATCGGCGACATCCAGATCTGCCCCTTCACCATTCCGCATGACGCCGCCGACCCCTGCGGATTTGTCTTTCGCTCCGAAGGTCTTCGGGTGGCGATCGCGACCGATCTCGGCTACATGCCACCCAACGTGAAGTCCGCCCTGAGGGAGGTGGATGTGCTTCTGCTGGAGTCCAATCACGATCTCGAGATGCTCAAGGACGGTCCCTACCCCTGGTCGGTCAAGCAGCGCGTGCTCTCCCGCGTGGGCCACCTGTCCAATTTGGCGGCCGCCGAGTTCCTCGAGCACGACTACGACGGCGGGGCGCACACGGTCATTCTGGCCCACCTTTCGGAGTCGAACAACCTGCCGGACCTGGCCCGCATGGCGGCCGAGCAGGCGATCGGCGATCGGCTTCCTCTGCTCGGCAATCGCATCCTGCTGGCGCGGCAGGACGTTCCGACCGAGCCGGTCGAGCTTTGACCGGCGCCGAACACATCTGCGGCCGTCCAAAACGGGACGGAGCTCGGGGCCGGTTCCCCGCGAAGCAACACACCGCTTCTCTCCTGGCATGAAAAGCCGTAGAATACGAGTCGAGATCGCTTCCCGGTGCCCACCCTTCCATTTCCGTCGCGCTCCACCCACTGCACGGACCCCGTGGTCGGCAGCATTCTTTCCGGCTGGCGATACGACATCTCGGGCATCTCCCCGGACATGCGCACCGACTACGAGCAGCACCTGGCGGAGTGTTCGCAGTGCCGCCGGCGGCAGGGCATCGCCCGCACCATTGACCTGCTTCTGCTGTCCGTGTCGACGCTGTCGATCGCCGCATTTCTGCTCGCCTCGGTCGTGATGCACCGGCTGGAGGTCCTTACCCACATCGCCCGCATCCATGTCGAGCTCCACCACACGGCCATCGCCATCTCGCTCCAGGCGGTGGCGATCGCGGGCCTCGTCTTTTCGGTGCTGCTTTGGGTTCTGGTTGCCATCGCGACCCCGGTTCCCGGATTTCTCGGCGGCCTTGTGCAGCAGAAGCTGCCGCCCCAAACGCTGGAAGCGCTGCGCGACCGCTTCCATCGCAACGCTGCCTAGCCGCGCCGCAGACCTCTGATGTCCGCCACATCTCCCTACCAGCCGGAGGGCGAGGTCCTTCCGCCCACCGGACAGGAGCTCCCCAACTTCGAGGGCGAGCGCCTGGAGGCCAGGGGACCGCAGGGTCCGCTGGCGCCTCCACCGCCGCGCCGCCGGCTTTCGAGCCCGGCGACCAACGTTCTGGTCGCGATCAACTGCCTGGTGTTTGTCTGGATGCTGCTCCATGGCGTCTCGATCACCGATCCGACGCCAAATCAACTGGTCCGCTTCGGTGCGACCGATCCGCAGCTCATCCTGTTTGCCGGGCAGTGGTGGCGCCTGCTGACGGCGACCTTTGTGCATGTCGGGCTCATCCACATCGCGACCAATATGTGGTGTCTCTGGAACCTCGGCCTACTGGGAGAGCCGCTGCTGGGACCGTGGGGCCTAGTCGCGGTGTACCTGCTGACGGGTATCGCCGGAAATCTGCTGTCGCTCGCCTGCAACATCCTCTGGGCGCTGATCCGCCACGATCCTTCCGGCCTGTTCTCGATCGGTGCAGGGGCCTCGGGAGCGGTCTTCGGCATCGCCGGCATCCTGATCGTTCTGCTCTCGAACAAGCAGCTGCCGATCCCCGCAGCGGAGCTCGCTCGTCTGAGGAAGTCGGTGGTGCAGTTCGCCGTCCTCAACCTGGTGATCGGGCTCGGCGCAAACTTTACCAACTTCATCCGGATCGACAACTTCGCCCACCTTGGAGGATTTCTCTCAGGCCTGGGGCTCGGGCCGCCCCTGGTTCCGCGGATGACGGCTGGCCGGCAAAGGTACCTTGGCCGGCAAAAGGTTACCTTCGCCGCGGGAACGCTGGTTCTGCTTCTGTTTGCCTACTGGATCGCCCGGTTCCGATAGGGAGACGCTCGCGCTCTCTCCCAGCGGACGGGGCGCTTTCGGCGACACACATTCTGTGCAGCACCCTCCACAGGTCCTCTCATGTTTGCCACGTTGAAGCTGTTGTTTGTGTACCTTAGCCTGGGCATCCCGGTCGGCCTGTTTGGTGTGCCGTACACGCTGCTGTCCGGAGATGTCGGCTGGCTCTACCGCGCCAGCATGCGGGTGGCGGCGCTGGGCGCGCGGGCCGCGGGGGTGCGGGTGCTGCTGAGGGGGCTGGAGCACGTTCCGCCGGGGCGCGCCTGCGTGTTTATGAGCAATCACTGCTCGGACCTGGACCCGCCCGTGCTTCTGCCGCGCGTTCCCGGACGCATGGTGATCCTGCTCAAGAAAGAGCTGATGCGCATCCCGCTGCTGGGGCAGGCGATGAAGCTCGGCGGATTTATCCCGGTCGAGCGGGGCAGCCGCCGCGATGCCGCGCGGGAGACGATGGCGGAGGCCGGACGCGCGCTGCGATCGGGTCTGCACATCGTGGTCTTCCCCGAGGGCACACGATCGCCCGACGGCCGGCTGGGCACCTTCAAGAAGGGACCGTTTTTTCTGGCGCGCGAGAACGATGCCCCCATCGTCCCCGTCGCGATCTCCGGGACCGAACGGGCGCTGCCCAAGGGGAGCTATCGCATTCGCCCAGGGGTGGTGAGGGTCGAGTTCCTGCCGGTAATCGAGGCCGCATCGTTTGCGTCGCGCGAGGACCTGATGCAGGCGGTGTACGCCTCGGTCGCCGGCGCGCTGCCGCCAGGGATGCAGCCACGCGGATCTACTTCAGAATAGCGTTGTAGCCGTCGGCGATCAGATGCTGTCGCGCGGCCTCGGCGTCCTTCCGGGTGCCGTAAGGGCCGATCTGCACGTGAAGAAGAGCGTCCTGCGGCACGTGCCGGATCTGCGCCTCGTAGCCGCGGTGCTTCAGCGCCGTGACCAGGGTTTGGGCGTCCTCCGGGTGCGAGACGGCGGAGATCTGGACGTAAAAAGATCCACTGCCAGCGGGGGTGGGCGCCGTCGCCGCGACGGGACGCTCCCCGGCCGGGGCTGCGGCTTGGGCGTGGTGCTCGGCTGCCTGATCGGCGGGGAGCTCCCGCGCGTGCAGCGGCAGCGCCCTGGGACTGACCGTGGGCAGGGCGGGGGTGCCGGAGGGGCGTTCGGCCGGCCCGGTGGAGTCTGCCGTCATCGGCCTGCTGCTGCCGGCGGTTGTCGTGGTGACCGGCGGGGAAGGCTCCGCCTCGGCCGTCGTCGCGGGTGTGTTGCGGTGGCCGAGCGAGTAACCAAGGCCGAAGAAGGCTCCGCAGACCAGCACCAGGGCCAGAAAGATGCCGAGGATGGCGCCGGTGCCGAGCGAGATCTCACGATCGGCCGGAGGTGGCTCGTGAAGGTCCTCAAGGTCCCCGAGATCGTCGTTACTGTAGGGTCGGCTCATCGCTGGAGCTCACGGGGGCCGGCTGCGCCGGTGGGTTGGGGGACGGGGTAGCAGAGCGGTTCAGCAGGTTCATCAGCTCCATCGGCAGCGGAAAAACGACGGTGGTGTTCTTTTCGACGCCGATCTCGGTCAGGGTCTGCAGATAGCGCAGCTGCAGGGTCATGGGCTGGGTGGCCATCAGCTGGGCGGCCTCGACCAGCTTGGTTGCGGCGTCGTACTCGCCTTCGGCATGGATGATCTTGGCGCGGCGTTCGCGCTCGGCCTCGGCCTGGCGGGCCATGGCGCGCAGCATGGATTCGGGCAGGTCGACCTGCTTGACCTCGACCGAGACCACCTTGATGCCGAACGGCGCCGTGTGGCCGTCGATCATGGTCTGGATGCGCTGGTTCAGCGCCTCGCGGTGGGCCAGCAGCTGGTCCAGATCGACCTCGCCAAGCACGGAGCGAAGCGTCGTCTGGGCAAACTGCGAGGTCTGGTAGACGTAGTTCGAGACCTCGATGACGGCGCGCGTGGGATCGACGACGCGCAGCGTGATGACGGCGTTGACCTTGAGCGTGACGTTGTCGCGCGTGATCACGTCCTGCGGCGGGACCTCCATTGCCTCCTGCCGCAGGCTGACGCGCACCATCTGCTCCATGGGCTTGAGCACAAAGATGAGCCCCGGTCCGCGGGGGGTGGAGCGCACGCGGCCAAGCTGGAAGATGACGCCCCGCTCATACTCCTTCAGCACGTTGATGCAGGAGAAGAGGTAGAGCAGGACGATGGCGACGCCGAGAAGAATGGGAAGCGAGGTGCTCATGGGTGGCCGTCCTGTGGTTGCGTCCGGACGCCTGGCGCCGGGTGAGGGCTGTGGCAGTTCCTTTGAAGATCGAGAGCGAAGCGGACGCTGCCCGCGCCAGAGTTCCGCAGCGAAACTGGTATGGGTCCAACTTCTGCAGGCCACTGAGTCAGCGGAACTGCGCTAGAACTTGACATAGAACCCGATCCCCGGCTCGGTGGTGAAGCTCTGTTTGCGAATGGTCAGGTAGTTCTGTCCGAAGTCCGGAGCGGTGTAGAACTTCTGCCGGAACTGCGCGCGCACGCCGAAGTGGTCGCTGCCGAGCACCGGATGGTCGACCCCGACGTCGTAGTAGTAGAGCGCGCGCACCTGCTGCGGCAGACCCTGTCCGCCGAGGGTGGTCGGGGTGAAGATGAAGCTGCCAACGCCGACCGAGGCGAAGGTGTGGAGGCTGAGGAGATCGGGACCGTGCGCGACGTAGCCGAAGGTCACCTCGGACGCCCTGGTCTGGGCGCCGCCCGGAAGATAGTCGCCCGTCAGCGTCGGCGCCAGCGGGGAGTAGTTGCTCATGTGCTCGGTATACCGGGCGTAGCCGTAGTTGAACTCAAAGCCGATCAGCGGCCGGGCCGTGTACCGCAGGGTGACGAGCGCGCCCAGGGTGTTCGACGGCTTCTGGGTAAAGGTGACGCCCTGGTAGTTGGTTCCGCGGACCGACTTTGAGAACTCGCCGACGCCGTTGATGGCGAAGTCCACGCGATCCAGCTGGCGTTGCAGCGGCGTCTTTGGCACCGCCTGAGCGAAGAGAGCCGGGCTGAAACAGACAAGCGAAACGACGGCGGCGAGCCGCTTCGGCGACCGGAGAGAGTGAATCCACATTCAGGGAAAGCTCCTGGCACAGCGTACAGTCATGGGTTTTGACTGCCTTCTAGTCTACTCGCAGCACCTGGCTGCTGGCCGGCGCGGGCGGGGCGGCTTCAACCAGAAGCAGCAGGCCATCGCGCCCCTGCACCGTCACCGCGGCGCCTGCGGCCAGGCTCTGCCCCGCGGGCAGGCGCGCCTCCCACAGCTCTCCCCGGACCTCGACCGTGCCTGCCGGGTCGAGGGCGGTCTGCGCGATGGCAGCCGAGCCGACGAGCGCGGCATCGCCCAGGAGGCGCTTGCCCCGGCGCGCCCGGGCGGCAAAGAAGGCCAGAACCGCGGTGATGAGCCCAAAGCTGATGCCGAGCGCGAGCGCCACCGGCAGGTGCACGCCGCTCTGGCCGGAGCTCACCCGCACCAGGTGCAGCAGCGCAAACACCAGAAGCGCGGTTCCGGTGGCGGCCAGCGCGCCGTGTCCCCCGGCCTTTGCTTCCAGGGGAAACAGCGCAAAGGCGAGCAGCAGAAGGACACCCGCCACGGGATTGATCGGCAGCATGGACAGGCCGTAGAGAGCGAACAGCACCAGCAGCAGCCCCGCTGCTCCGGGGAGGATGGCTCCGGGCAGGTTGAACTCGAGAAAGATCAGCAGAAGTCCAACGATCAGGAGAGCGATGGCGGTGTCAGGCTGCCGCAGCCTCTGCCGCAGCTCGGATCTCCAGTCCCGGCGGGCATCCCCTCCGTCGGGGTCCGGCACCGGCCGCATCTGCGCGGGCGAGAGCCGTGCGGGCGGAGCCGTCTGTGGAGCTTCGGCGCGGGTGGGGAGGGGAAGGAGGGCCCACAGCGGGAGCAGCAAAAGGAGGAGGAGGCGGGGCCCGAGACGGGGCCGCAGACGGAGCGGGCTCATCGGATTGCCTGACCCTGGCGGGCGATCGCCTGCCGCATTCCCTGAGCGGCGGTATTGCCGGGCTCGATCTCCAGGGCTCGGCCCACATCGGCGGCCGCGGCCCGCAGATCTCCGCCACTCAGCTCCAGGCGCGAGAGCACAAGGTAGGCGGCGGCGTTGGGTTTGAGCTTGAGGGAGGCTTGGGCCTCCGCGCGGGCCTCGGCCGGGCTTCCGCTCAGCTCCCGGACGCGCGCCAGGCCGGCGTGCGCGGCGGCGCTCGAAGGGTCGGCGGCGATGGCGTTGCCGAACTCGTGCTCGGCCTCGGGCAGCAGGCCCTGCTGCAGGTACTCCGCGCCGGTCGCGGTGTAGCCGGAGGCGCGCTCCGCCGGGGGCAGGCCGTCCATGCGCTCGGCGCGCATCTGGTCCAGCTGAAAGGCGGCCTGGAGAAACGGCGCTTCGGAGAAGGAGCGCCGGATGCGCGCGATGGCCTGGAACCCGCCGTTGCTGTCTCCTACGGCGGCCTTGCCCTGGGGAGCGCGCGCCAGCAGCTGCCTGGCCTCGTAGTCGCCGGGCTTCAGGCGAAGCGTCTCCGCCAGCTGCTTCTCCGCGGTTGCAGATTCGCCGCGGCGCAGAAGCGCAACCGCCAGGTTGTAGTGGTAGTCCGGGTCGTTCGGATCAGCATTGGTCGCCCGCTGAAACAGCGCCGCCGCATCCTGCCCCTGGCGCGCGGCGGCGACCCCCTGGTCGTTGACCACCTCCGGCAGCGGCAGCCGGCTCGCGACCGCGGCAAAGGCCTTTTCGGCCTCGGCATACTTTGCCGCATTGAAGCGGGCGAGACCCAGAAAAAAGCCCGCCTCGAGCGCGTGCCGGTCGCCGGCGGGAACTCTGGCCAGGGTGGCGGCGGCTTCATCGTACTTTTGGGCGCGGTACTGCGCCTTGCCCAGCGCCAGGAGCGCCGCGCTGTAGCCCGGCATCTCCTGAATGGCGAGCTCCAGCCGGTGCTCCCGCTCCTCCGGCTGCGTCGCGCCGACGCCGCGGATGTAGTTCTCAAAAGCACTCAGCTTCAACCCGGCGGAGGCCGAGAGAAAGGTCTGCTGCGCCACATTGAAGTGCGGATCCATGGCCCGGGCGATCTTCCATGCGAGCGCATCTTCGACCTCCAGCAGGTGCGAGAGCTGGCTGGAGTCGGCGATCGGTGGCGACATCCGGAGGCGGTCGATGTCGAGCAGCTGCGCCTCCACCGCGATGCGGCCGTTCTGGACGGTGAAGTGTCCGATCACCACGAAGTTGGCGTCCAGGGTCTGTGCGAGGCGGATGGTGGTGGCGCGGCTGGGCTCAAAGGTCTCGGGCAGGCCCAGGTGATCGAGCGCGAACTGCCGGTCCTCGCGGCTGATGGCGAGAAATCCGGCAGAAGAGAAGCGCTGGTCGAGCGTGTACGGAAACGACTCGCCCACCCAATCGAGCGCGGTCTGCCCGGAGCGATTTTCAAACGGCAGCACCAGCACCACGCGGCCGCCCACCGCCTCGTGCGGAGGGCCGTCCGCGCTACCAACCGATGCCGCCCGGGTCGGTGACGGGTCCTGGGTCTGCGACGGGGCCTGGGTCTGCGACGGGGCCTGGGTCTGCGACGGGGCCTGGGTCTGCGACGGGCCCGGCGTCTGCGACGGAGTCTGAGTCTGCGACCGGCTGCGGAGCTCTGCCTGCGCCGGTCGGGAGCCAAGGGGCACGGCGAGCAGGGAGGCGATCAGAGCGGCGGAGCGAAGCGTCGGTCGCGACAAAATCACAGATGTGAGTATATGCGCCGGTCAGCGGCCCAAAGCCGGGCCCGGAGCCGCGCCCGGAGCCGTGCCCAAAGCCGGGCCCGGAACCGTGCCCAGAGCCGCGCCCGGAGCCGTGCCCAAAGCCGGGCCCGGAACCGTGCCCAGAGCCGCGCCCGGAGCCGTGCCCAAAGCCGGGCCCGGAACCGTGCCCAGAGCCGCGCCCGGAACCGTGCCCGGAGCCGCGCCCGGGAAGCGCAGGACGGCCGCCCACTCCTCCTGCCGGCGCTGCTGCCAGACCACCGTTCCGTGCAGATCGGAGGCGACCTCGGACGGAAGCAGATCGTGATGGAAGTCAAAGTATCGGGCGTCCTCCGCGCGGTGCCCGCGACCGAGATCGGTCGCTCCGGGCGGTGGGGCCCACTTGGTCGAAAACAGGAGCGCGGTGTTGTAGCTGCCAGCCTCGGCGGAGGCCCGCGCGATCTCCGACGCGGAGAAGTTCTGGAGGATCACCGTGCGCACGGGATGGTCTGTGTACCCGAGCTCCGGACGTTCGAGCTCGGCCGAGGCGGGCCACGCCGTCAGCACCGTCGCCCCGGGATACCGTCGATCGATCAGGCGAACCGCGCTGCGGTGCAGAACGATCATGTCGCGGTAGGTGAGGTTGTCCTCGGGCGCAAAGGCGTACGGCGGGTTGTAAAAAATGCCGATGACGAACGCAGCCAGGCTCCCCGCCGCGAGCACCGGCCACAGGCGCAGACGCTGCTGCCACACGGTGACGCACAGCAGCAGCACAAGGGGGTACATGGGCAGCAGATAGCGCGTCAGCAGGGCTCCACCGAGCACCGAGAACTCAGCCCAGTTCGCCAGCAGAACCACCGCGATGCCGGTGAGCACGGCTCGGGGAAGCGGTCTGCCCGCGGGTCCCGGCCGCCGCGGCAGAAGGAGCGCAACCAGAACGGTGAGCGAGGTCGGCACCCACAGGTTCATGTGCGCCGTCAGGTGCAGCAGACGGTGCCACAGGGAGAGCGCGATGCGGTAGGGCGCCAGGTTGGCCGTCGCGTTGTAGCGCAGAAACTCCGGGTTGCCAAAGAAGAACCCCGTCCGG